>NZ_JBGKAD010000001.1:0-1200000 GCF_041361345.1 Halobaculum sp. MBLA0147
GTGACGGGGACGGACGACGGCGTCGTCGACGGACGTGCCGACGACGGTGCGGTGTCCGACGACACCGACGCGGGGCCCGCCGACGCCGACGTGGCGTCCGGTGTGACGCCGCCGAGGCGAACCGCGACCGTGGAGACGGACCACGGCGACGCGGCGACGGCCGGCGTCGTCGCCGCGGCGGTGGCACCGGACAACACCGCCGACGTGGAGACGACGGTCGACGGCGGGACGGTACGGACCGTCTTACGCCGCGAGACGACCGGCGGGCTCCAGTCGTCGGTCGACGACTACGTCGTGAACCTCGAGACGGCGCGGGCCGTCGTCGCGGCGGTCGACGCCGAGACACGCGAGACGGATGAGGCGCACTCGGACGACACGGGGACGGAGACAGACACGAGGACGGACGCGGAGACGGCGACGAGTGGTACAGCGCGGACGACCGACACGCAGACAGACACACACGACACAGACACATGAGCGAACGATCAGTCTCACCACAGCGCCAGGGCAAGCGGTGGTACACGATCCTGGCACCGGAACAGTTCGACCGAGCGGAGTTGGGCGAAACACTCGCCGCGGAACCCGAAGACGTCGTCGGCCGCACCGTCGAGACGACGTTGGGCGACATCGACGGCGATCAGGGGCAGAACAACACGAAGCTCACGTTCAAGATCACGGACGTGGGCAGTGACTCGGCGTACACGGAGTTCGTCGAGCACGAGCTGACCCGCGACTACCTGCGCTCGCTGGTCCGCCGCGGCGCCTCGAAGATCAAGGCGGTCGTCACCGTCCGGACGACGGACGACTACCGCATCCGCGTCCAGCCGGTGGCGTTCACGACGAAGAAGGCCGACCGCTCCCAAGAGCAGGCCATCCGCCGGATCATGATCGACCTCGTCGAGGAGGCCGCCGAGGAGCGCGACTTCGAGGAGTTCGTCGACTCCGTCGTCGAGGGACGGCTCTCTTCGGCCGTCTACGGCGAGGGGAAGGAGGTCTACCCGCTGCGTCGCGCCGAAGTCCAGAAGCTGACGCTGGAGGCGCGCCCCGAGGAGATCGCCGCCGAGGAGGAGGCCTCGGCGGACGTCGCCGAGTGACGAGTCGGCGACAGCCAACGCGCGGCGACACTCGACGACCGACGACACCACGGCGGTGCGGTGACGCGCCGTGGCGTCGCGACCCGCGATCACTTCTTCGCGTCGATCCGAGAGTGACGACGCCGAGAGACGGTCGACAGGGCCAGTGTGCGCCCGACGAAGGCGGTGGGCGGTCGACAGAGCCAGTGTGCGCCCGACGAAGGCGGTGGGCGCTCGACAGAGCCAGTGTGCGCCCGACGAAGACGGTAGGCGCCCGACGGACCCGCCGGCCGCCCGACGACGGCCCGGCTCACCAGACTTCGGTCGCGGCGAACGGACCGAGCGCACCCGCGACGGCGGCGGCCAACGCGGCCTCGCGGTCCACACGCCCGCCGGTGACGACACCCGCAGCCCCGCGGTCGCGTGCGACGCCGGTCTCGTCGAGTTCGTCGTCCATCACCGGACCGAGCTCCTCCCCGTCGCGGACCCGCGTGGCGACCACCGGCGGCAGCGGGAGTGACGGCCCGGCGGCGACTTCGGTCCGCTCGCCGTCCGTGACGGCCGCCCACATCACGAGCCTCAGGTCGTCACCACCCGGCGGGGCGGCGTCGCCACTGTCGCCTCCCGCGGCTGCCACACCCCCCGTCTCGCCCGCCTCGGCGGCCGCGGTGACGGCGTCCGCGACCGGCGCCACCGCCTCGTCGGCGTCGACGACGCCACCCTCGATGCCGACGCCGAGGTCGTACTCGCCGGCCGCGAGTACCGCAGCGGCTCGCGTCACCGCCCCACGGCGCGTCTCCTCGTGGCCACGCGGCTGCTCGGAGACACCCGACGGGACCGGCTCCGTCTCGACGGTCGCCTCGACGCCGAACGCGTCGTGGTCGCTCGTCAGTGCTCGCTCCGTCGCAGCGCGTTTCACCGGGTTCCCCGACCCGACTCCGACGTGCATACACCCGACTCCGACGGCCACCGGCGAGAGTCTGACGACCGCGGAACCACACGTTCCGACCGGCGGCGGTTGCGTGTGGCCGCCGAGAGAACGGAATAATAATACTAACGGCCTCTCTGGGTGGCCTCTCGGTAGTATCACCGACGACTCGGCACGGCCACTCCGACCGATTTAACTGTCCGTCTCCAGAAGGTGATTCAGTACGGAAGAGCCTGGGGGGGTCGAGAGCGTGTCGTCACCCGGGCACCGGTGATCAACCATGACTGAGAGACGTTCGCTTCGTTCCCGGCGTCGGGACGAGGAGACGACGACCGAAGAGACGGAACAGGACGAGGGCCTGAACTGCCCGGAGTGCGGTGGGCAGGTCATCAACGACGAGGCACACGGCGAGAGCGTCTGTGCCGACTGTGGGCTCGTCGTCGAGGAGGACGACATCGACCGTGGGCCGGAGTGGCGCGCGTTCGACGCGAAGGAGAAAGACGAGAAGTCGCGTGTGGGTGCGCCGACGACGAACACGATGCACGACAAGGGTCTGTCGACCAACATCGACTGGCGCGACCAGGACGCCTACGGGCGGTCGCTCGACTCTCGCCAGCGCCAGAAGATGCGCCGCCTCCGCAAGTGGAACGAGCGGTTCCGGACCCGTGACTCCAAGGAACGGAACCTCAAGCAGGCACTCGGCGAGATCGACCGCATGGCGTCCGCGTTGGGCCTGCCGGAGAACGTCCGCGAGACCGCGAGCGTGATCTACCGTCGTGCACTCGACGAGGACTTGCTGCCGGGCCGGTCGATCGAGGGCGTCTCGACGGCGTGTACCTACGCCGCCGCCCGGATGGCCGACGTGCCGCGCTCGCTCGACGAGATCAGCGAGGTGTCCCGCGTCGGCAAAGACGAGGTCGCGCGGACGTACCGCTACGTCGTCCGCGAGCTGAAGCTCGAGGTCAAGCCCGCCGATCCCGAGAGCTACGTCCCGCGGTTCGCCTCCGACCTGGAGCTGTCCGACGAGACGGAACTGCGCGCGAAGGAACTGCTGGAGAACGCCAAGGAGAAGGGGATCCACTCCGGGAAGTCGCCCGTCGGACTGGCGGCCGCCGCGGTGTACGCCGCCGCGCTGTTGACCAACGAGAAGACGACGCAAGCCGCCGTCAGCGAGGTGGCCGACATCTCCGAGGTCACGATCCGCAATCGCTACCACGAACTGCTGGAAGCAGAGAGCGGCCTCGCAGCCTGAGCACCGACCGTCTTCACTCCTCGGGTGGCCCACGGCGCACGCCACCCCGAACGGCCAACTTCTCCGAACACCACCCGGAGACACACCCCGAAACGTCTTCAAGTGGTTCCGCCGTACGTGGTGTCATGACCGACTCAGCGGCCGACGCGGAGACGGAGACCGACGCCGATGCGGCCGACGCCGACACGGCGGGTGCCGAGACGGACGCCGACGAGGCGAACGCGGCGGCCGGCACCGCCGAGGCACAGGGGCCGGTGCAGATCACGCCACGTCTCGACGAGGCACTGGCCGAGAAGCGCGAGGACCTCTTCGAGGAGTTCGGCATCGCGGACGGGTTCCCGCCAGAGGTACTCGCGGAGGCCGAAGAACGCACCGAGGGCGTCGAGGCGGAGATCGAAGCCGAACTCGACGACCGGCAGGATCTCCGGGAGTTGACGACGTGGACGACCGACCCCGCGGACGCACAGGACTTCGACGACGCCATCAGCGTCCGCGACGAGGGCGAGGAGTACCACCTCTGGGTCCACATCGCCGACGTGAGCCACTACGTCCACCCGGACTCCGCGATGTGGCAGGAGGCCGTCGAGCGCGGCAACACGGTGTACCTCCCGGGGTACACCATCCACATGCTCCCGCCGGTGCTCGCCGAGACCGTCTGCTCGTTGGTCCCTCAGGAGGACCGGCTCGCACACACCGTCGAGATGCGACTCGACAAGGAGACGCTCTCCTTCGAGGAGTTGGACATCTACAAGTCCGTCATTCGCTCGGACGAGCGGCTGACGTACACGGACTGTGAGAACCGCTTGGAGGACCCCGAGGCTCCGCTCCACGAGGAGAACACGCTGGCGTTCGAGATCGCCGAACAGCTCCACGAACAGCGGAAGGCCGACGGCAGTCTCGTCTTGAACCCCTCGCGAGACCGCGCTCACACCATCATCGAGGAGTGTATGCTGAAGGCGAACAAGGCGGTCACGCACGAGCTCATGTGGGAACGCGGCGTCGAGGCGATGTACCGCGTCCACCCGCAGCCGACGCCGGACCAGTGGAACGACGCCCTCCGCGAGATCCAGGAGTTGAACGGCGTCTCCATCCCCGGCGACTCCTGGGACGACCCGCGGAAGGCCGTCAACGCCGCGATGGAGGAGGCGCCCGGCCGCGCGCTGAACAAGATCCAGCGGGCCGTGTTGAAGGTGATGCCGCGCGCGAAGTACATGAACGACCCCTTCGGCGGCCACCACGCCCTGAACTTCGACATCTACGGCCACTTCACCTCCCCCATCCGCCGGCTCTCGGACCTGATCAACCACTGGATCGTCCACACCAACGAGGTGCCCGAGGACCTCGTCGCGCTGTGTGACCGCGCCTCCGACCGCCAGAAGGACGCCGAGACGGCCGAACGGCTCTACAAAGAGCACATGGAGGAACTCGGGTTGGACCCGTACGCGGTGAACAATCGCGGCCTGGAGGTCGTCGACGACCCCGAGGAGGCGACCCACGAGGCTCCCGACACCCTCCCGAACTGACCGACGGCGGGCGGCCCGAGTACTTCTTCACTGGCCGAACGGTCTCGCCGTCGGACGCCGACGGACGGACGTGCGCGAGGACGCCGACGGGGGGACAGATGCGACGGCGCCGTCGCTGGCGGTGTCGCGTGTCGGAGAGTGAGTGGACACGGAGCGCCCTACTCGTAGAGCCAGGCTTCGTCGATCCGCTCGTAGTCGACCAGTTCCTCGTCGTCGAAGAACAGGTCGATCTCCCGTTCCCACGAGCCCTCGTCCTCGTGGTCGGAGCCGTGGATCACGTTGCGACCCAGGTCGAGCCCGTAGTCGCCACGGATCGTGCCGGGCGCGGACTCTGCCGGGTCCGTCTCGCCCATCATCTTGCGCACCTGCCGGACAGCGTCCTGACCCTCCCAGACCATCGCCATCACCGGACCGCTGGTGATGAAGTCGACGAGGTCCTCGAAGAAGGGCTTGTCCGCGTGTTCGCCGTAGTGGTCCTCGGCCAACTCGCGGTCGAGCTGGGTGAACTTCGCGGCGACGAGCTTCAGCCCGCGCTCCTCGAGACGGCCGATAATCTCGCCGATCAGCCCGCGCTGGACGCCGTCGGGCTTGACCATCACGAACGTCTGCTGTGTGTCACTCACGTGTGATCACTCCTCGTCCGTCCACTCCAGGTCGCGGGACTCGCGACCCAGGTCGGCGTTCTTCTCGCACTTGGCGGAACAGTAGTGCGTGATCCCTCCGTCGGTGGCGACGAACATCGTCCCGGTGCCGGGCTCGATGTCGTCACCGCAGTAGTCACAGTGTCGTTCCTGTGGCATCGTCACTGACCTCCGATGGAGTCCGCGTCGCGTTGGGTCTCGCGCAGCTGGAGCACGTCGCCCTGCTTGACCGGACCCAAGACGTTGCGGGTGATGATGCGACCCTGGTTGCCGCCCTCCTGGATCCGACACTTGACCTGCATGGCCTCACCGTGCATGCCGGTCTTGCCGACGATCTCGATCACTTCGGCGGACTGCGAGCCGTCGTCTCCTCCGTCTTCGGCGGACATCGTTCGTTACTGGAGTTCCTCGACTTTCGTTCCGATGTCCTCCACGTCGTCGGACGCGTCGCCCGCGTGGACGATGGCGGCCGCGGCCGAGCCGACCTCGAGGCCGGCGGCGTGGCCGACGTCGTCTTGCGTCTCGACGAACACGTAGGGGATCCCCTTCTCGTCGCAGAGTTCGGGGAGGTGCATGACGATCTCCTCCGGCTCGACGTCCTCGGCGACGTACACGAGGTCCGCGTTGCCGCGTTCGACCGCCTTCGTGGTCTCGTTGGTTCCCTTCTTGACTGTACCAGTGTCGCGGGCCACCTCGAGCGCGTCGAGGCTTCGGTCCGCGAGGTCTGCCGGGGTCTCGTAGTCGACGTAGACTGACATGGTTGCTGACTCCCGGGGGTGGCTCGACTTCCCCGCCGCTCGTCGGTCCCTACCGACGGAGAGGGTCACGGCCCCGCCCGGGTTGTACTACACCGGTTGGCCGGGTCGGGTTAAAAGACTGTTCGTCTCCAGAGACCCCTGTGAACCGTCGACACGGCCGTCGTCCGGCGGATCGAGCCGGTCGTCCGGGGACGTGTTGTGGACCCGGTCGGTACGTGTACGTGTCCTCCCGTGCGTCGACGGTGGACGGTGACGGTCGGTCGGACGCCTCGGATCACGCCACCGCAGACACGCTCGTCCGTATCGCGTACGTGTCACTCTCGATCCGTTAGACCGTCTCGTCCCCCAATGGTCTTAACTTTCTACATCACGTACATTGTCGCATGGAGAGAGAAACGAACGTCCACGGAGCGGGACTGGGGGAGACACTGGCGACCGCTCTCGGGGAGTGTTCGGGCGTGACGTACGTGATCGACCCGTGGGTCGGGTTCCTCGAGGCACTCGCGGCGGCGGGGCGGGAACACGACGCCGACCTCCCGGTGGTCCGCGTGTTGGCGCGAGCGGAGACGCTCCGCGCCGCACGCAAGGACTTCACCGTCGGGTCGAAGCTGGCGGACTTGGTCGAGGCGGGTGACGTGTCGCTCCGGGCGGCCGACGACGTGTCGGAGAGCACGCTGTTCACCGACGGCGACCGGTTGTTCGGTCCGGTGGCCGTCGGCGAGCACACTGGGGCGTTGCGGGAGACGGCGGAGTCGTTCGTCGGCGGTGTCTACGAGACGCTGGACGGCCAGTGGGCCGACGCGGAGTCGTTCGACCTCCGGACGCCCGGTCGGACCACGATCCGCGAGACGATGACCGACGAGTTCGGTGCCACCGCTCGCGAGGACTTCGAGACGGTCGTCGACGCCATCGAGGGTGATCGGAGTTCGCGCGAGCTCGACGAGGTGATCGTCTCGTTGTTGGTCGCCGCGAAGAACGAACTGCTGTTGTACGACGTCTCGAAGTGGGGCGAGGATCTCGGGGTCGCCTCGAAGGCGACGTTCTCTCGCCGGAAGAACGACCTCGAAGAGATGGACGTCGTCGAGACGGAGAAGTCGCCGACGGACGTGGGCCGGCCGCGGCAGCGACTCACGCTGGCCGACGACCGCCACCGGGACGCGGACGCCGACCAGTTGGCGGTTCTCGCACAGAACGTGTTGCACTGACGCGCAGGAGATCGAGTGACCGACGCGCGAGGACGCGGCGGAACGGGAGCGGACGAGCGGAAGGGGTAACAGGACCGCCGCGGTAGCCGAGGTATGGATCTCGATGCCGCGGTCGCGGCACTCCTCGCCGAGGCGCGGGCGACCGACCAGCGGCGACTCCTCGTCTGTCACGGCAACGAGTCGGCGTGTCGTGACGCGGTCGCGACGATCACGAGAACCGCCCGAGAGTCTACCACGCACGACGACGCGAGGGGGACGGGCAGTCACGACGACACAGGCGCGCACGACGATGTGGGAGAGCCGGACACGGTCGACATCGCGGCGATCACCGACGCCGACGGGGGTCCGCACGGAGTCGCGCGCTACGAACCACACGCGGCCGACGACCTCCTCGGGACGACACGCGACGTGATCGTGGTCGACGGGTTCTCCGGCGTCGAGCCGAACACTATCGGGCAGACGGTCGGCGCGGTGGCCGGCGGCGGGCTGTACGTGGTGGTCCTTCCCCCGCCAGAGGAGTGGGTCGACGCCGTCGACGACCTCCGCGAGCGGTTGACCGTCCCGCCGTTCGCGGAGACGGACGTGGGCGGCGCGTTCCGCGAACGACTGCTGGCGACGGTCGACGATCACCCCGGCGTGGCGGTGTACGACGCCGACGGAGACAGACTCCTGCGCGACGGGCTGACGGGGGAGACCACCGAACCGCCGCGGAGTTCCGGGACCCTCCCGCAGACGGCGGCGTTCCCGACGGCCGCCTACGAGGCGTGCCTGACCGCCGACCAGGGGAGCACGCTCCGCCGACTCGAACGACTCCGCGAGTCGGGCGAAGTCGTCGTCGTCGAGGCGGACCGCGGCCGTGGGAAGTCGAGCGTCGCCGGGCTGGCGGCGGGCTCGTTGGCCGCCGCGGGCGCGGACGTGGTCGTCACCGCCCCGAGCGTCGCGAACGCCGGGCCACTGTTCGAGCGGGCGGCCGAACTGCTCGACACGCTCGGACGAGAACGTGCGGGGGCCAGTGCAGACGGACGAGCGGGAGTGGAGAGTACCACACCGGACCCGATCGAGGGGATCGAGAGCGACGCGGGTGGGTCGGTCCGGTACGTCGCGCCGCCGGCGCTGGCCGAGACGATCTCGGAGACGGGGCCGGACGCCGTGATCGTCGACGAGGCGGCGGCGTTGCCGGTGGCACGGCTCGTGGAGACGCTCGCCGCCCCCGCCGTCGCGTTCGTCACCACGGTCCACGGCTACGAGGGGGCGGGTCGGGGGTTCGCGGTGCGGTTCCGCGACCGCCTCGCCGACGCCGACCACGACGTGACGGAGACACACCTCCGCGAGCCGATCCGGTACGCGCCGGACGATCCGCTTGAGTCGTGGGCGTTCCGCACGCTGGTGTTGGACGCCCGCCCGGCGGCCGACTCGCTGGTCGCCGACGCGAACCCGGAGACCGCGACGTACCACCGACTCGACACGGCCGCGCTGCGGCGCGACGAGCACCTGCTCCGGGAGGTGTTCGGCCTCCTCGTGCGAGCCCACTACCGCACGGAGCCGACGGATCTCGCGCGCCTGCTCGACGCGCCGAACCTCTCCGTCCACGCCCTGACCGTCGGCGGCAGCGGCGGCGACGGTGGCTCGGTGGGCGGCCAGCGCCGCCACCCCGGCGGCGTCACCGGCGGCTCGGAGGGTGGCGAGCGACACGATCGCGGCCACGTCGTCTCGGTGGCGCTCGTCGCCCGCGAGGGTGGCCTCTCGGCCGCCCGCCGCGACGCGATCTTCCGCGGGGAGCGGATCAGGGGGAACATGCTCCCGGACCTGCTCACCGGACAGCTCCGCGATCCGGACGCGGGGGCGCCGGTCGGCTACCGGGTGATGCGGATCGCCACCCACGAGGCGGCTCGCCGGTCCGGGTTCGGCTCGCGGTTGCTCGCGGAGCTGCGCGCCGACCTCGCGGACGGCCTCGACGACCGCCCGGGGTTCCCGCCGGCGGACTACCTCGGGACCGGGTTCGGCGCGACGCCGGGTGTCGTCGACTTCTGGCGGACGAACGGCTACCGGACCGTCCACCTCTCGACGACCCGCAACGACACGAGCGGCGAACACTCGGCGGTGTTGCTGCGTCCGGTGTCAGAGGCGGGTCGAGCACTGACCCGTCGCCACGCGGACGGGTTCCGCGACCGGATCGGCTCCGTGTTGGCGGACGGCCTCTCGAACGTCGACCCGGACGTGGTACGCGCGACGCTGCGGGCCTGTGACGCCGACCCGGCGCCGCTGGCGGAGTTGACGGACTACGAGTGGCGGATCGTCGTCGGGGCCGCTACGGGACCGGGGCTGTACGGGACGGACCCGCGACCGTTCCGCCGGCTCGCGGTCGCGGCGCTGCTGGGTGGCCCCCGGAGACGGGGAGCCGCCGACGGAAGCGACGACACTGGAGAGACGGCGAGCCCGCTCTCGGCGCGCGAAGAGCGCCTCCTCGTGCGGAAGGTGCTCCAGGCGCGGCCCTGGGACGACGTGGCCGCGGCGTTGGAGTACGTCTCGACCGGCGAGTGTATGCGCGCCCTCGGCGAGGCGTACGTCGCCGTCGTGGACGCTCTCGGCGGTGAGACCGCACGGCGCGAGCGAGAACGGTACGAGTGAGGGAGTGACGACCGGAACTCGTGGCCCACTCCCGGCACTCGCGCCCCACGCCCCGACGACACGTCTCCTCACGACACGACGGGCTGTCGCCTCACGATACCACAGACTCGAGAACACGAGCGACGGCGAGTGCACGCTCGTCGGTGCCAGCCTCCGTGACCACCTGCACGCCGACCGGCTGGCCGTCGACGCGGCCGGCGGGCACCGTCACCGCCGGCTGCCCGGTGCAGTCGAACGGTGCGGTGTTCGCCAACAGGTCCGAGACGGTGTACGGCGTGTCGTCGCCGTCTCCCACGGCGCCGAACCGCAGCGGGGGTGTCGGGGCGGTCGGTGTGACGAGCGCGTCGGCGTCCGCGAGGAGCCGTCGCGTCCGCTCGGTCAGCCGCTCGCGGAACCGCCAGGCCGCGGCGTACGACTCGGGAGCCTCCGCGCGGAGTCCCCGGCCGATGGCCAACAGTCGTCGGACGCGCTCGGGGAACCGCCGTTCGGGGAACGCCGCGAGTGCGGCTCGCAGCGATGGTGTCTGTGCGGCCGTCCCGCCCGGCACTCGTCCGTCCACGACGGCCGCGAACTCCGGCAGCGTGTGGAGTTGGTTCGCGAACTCGGCGTCGGCGTGCTCCGGGAACGGCTCGCGGTCGACGGTCACCCCGTGCTCGCCGAGTCGCGACAGCGTCGCCTCGAACCGGTCGGTCACACCCGGCTCGGCGACCGCGAGGACCGACTCCGGCACGACGACCGCCAGGTCGGCCGGATCGAGGTCCGGGAGCGGGCCGAGCGGTGTCGCGCCGGCTGTCGTCGGTCGTCGCGGATCTGCGCCGGAGACCTCCCGGAGCACCCGCGCGGTGGTCGCCACGTCCGACGCGAGCACCCCGACGTGGTCCAGCGTCGGCGCGAGGTCCGCGACGCCGGTCCGCGGGACGCGGTCGACGGTGGGTTTGATCCCGACCACCCCGCAGAACGCCGCCGGGACGCGGACGCTGCCGCCGGTGTCCGTCCCGACCGCGGCGTCGACCGCGCCGGCTGCGACCGCCGCTGCCGACCCGCTGGAGGAGCCACCGGGGACGTGTCCCGGCGCTTCGGGGTTCTCCGTTCGCCCGCGTGCGGACGACTCGCCCGTGGCGCCCATCGCGGCGGCGTCCATCCGCGTGGTCCCGCGCAGGGTCGCCCCCGCGGCACGGAGCCGGCGGACGACGGTCGCGTCTCGCGTCGGGGCCCAGTCGAGGCCGTCGAGTCCCAACTGGTGGGTCACACCCGCGACGGCGACGTTGTCCTTCACGGCCACCGCGAGCCCGGCGAGTGGCCCGGTCTCCGCCGCCGGCGCGTCCGCGATTCGCGTCGCGTACACCCCGTACTCGTCGGTCCAGTCCCGAGATCCGCTCGCGTGGGTCTCGTCCGAGACCGGTGTGACCGACGGGAACCGGGTGGTCGCGGCGCTCGGGGCAGCCGATCCGTCTCCTCCGTCGTCTCTCAGCGACGCCGCACGTTCGGCGAGCGCGGCGACGAGCCCGGACACGTCCCCCTCGTCGCTATCCGACTCGTCGACACGACCCTCTCCGTCGCCGTCCACACGACCCTTTCCGTCGCCGCCTCCGTCGCCGGAGCCACCTCCGTGGTCGGTCACGACAACCCCAGGATCTCCCGCGCCTCGGCGGTCGACGCGACCGGGCGGCCGAGTTCCTCGGCGATCCGCACCGCCCGCGCCACCAACTGCTCGTTGCTCGCGTACTCCCCCTCGCGGTAGTAGAGGTTGTCTTCGAGCC
The DNA here is from genome assembly GCF_041361345.1 of Halobaculum sp. MBLA0147. Classification (NCBI taxonomy): domain Archaea; kingdom Methanobacteriati; phylum Methanobacteriota; class Halobacteria; order Halobacteriales; family Haloferacaceae; genus Halonovum; species Halonovum rutilum. The sequence continues at coordinate 11,769 of NZ_JBGKAD010000001.1, forward strand.
CCACGCGGACGTGGCCGCCGAGCAGGACCGACAGTGTCGTCAGTGGGAGTTGGTGGCGTCCGAAGCCGAGCACGTGGAACTCGACCCCCTCGGGGAGGTGCGAGACGCTTCCGAGGACGGAGCGAGGCGTCGGCGGCGCGGTCGTCCCGGGGCCGAACACCAGCGTCAGCGACGGCGGCGACTGGAACTCGTCGAGCACCGACAGCGCCTCGTTCAGGTGGCCGTCGTTGAACACCTCCAACTCCGGTTTGATCCCCCGTTCGCGCATCTCGGCGTGGAGCCCAGCCACCGTGTCGCGGGTGTTCTCGGCCGTGAGCCGGTCGTAGCGGTTCAGCGGGCCCAGGTCCAGACTCGCCATCTCCGGCGCTGGGTCCGTCCGCAGCGGCTCGGCGCGTACCGCCGGCGGCGCGCCGGTGCCGCCGGTCGAGTGCTGGACGATCACGTCGTCCGTCGCCTCGCGGACGGCGTCCGTCACCGCCTGGAACCGCTCCGTCGCGAAGGCTCGTTCCCCGCTCTCGCGGCGCGCGTGGAGGTGGACGACGCTCGCGCCGGCCGCCTCGCAGGCGGCCGCGGCGGCACCGATCTCCGCCGGCGTCTCCGGCAGCTCCGGGTGTGCCTCCTTCCCCTGGATGCCGCCGGTGAGCGCCGCCGTGACGATCACCGGCTCGCCGGCGAGGTAGTCGTCGTACGTCACGACTCCTCCGCGCCCGAATTCTCCGTTCCCGACCTCTTCGAGTCGTCTCCGCCACCCGGCGCCTCCGCGCCGGACTCGTCCCACGCGAGTCCGTGGTGGTCGCGGTAGAACTCGCAGTCGGCCGCGGGCGAGAGGCCGTACCGCTCGTTGCACACGTCCGCGCGCATCGGCTGGACGAACCGCCCGACGACGGTACAGTACGCCCGTTCCGTGTCGAAGTCGTGGTCCGCGTCGCTCTCGCGATACGACAGGTGTGGACAGGCCATGTGACACACTGTCGTGGCGGCGGCTTAACCGTACCCGCGGCGGCGAACGCGACCGGGACCGGGGAGCGGGGAGCGAGCAGCCGACCCGGCCGACCTCACCCGACGTACTCCTCGTCGAGCACGTAGGCGCCGTCGTCGTCTTCCACGAGGTACTCCCCGTAGTACGGCACCCGCTCGGCGACCGTCTCGCGGAACGTCTCGCGGATCTCCGGCTTCGTCATCTCGCCCATCGAGCGGAGGTCGTCGTTGCGGTTGAGACACCCCTTCAGGTACCCCTCGTGGGTGACGCGCACTCGGCCGCAGTTCGCACAGAACGTCTCGTTCTCGACCGGGTCGACGATCTCGACCATCCCACCGTCGACCCAGTAGCGCCGCCGGTCGTGCATCGAGCGGCGCTCCACGCGGTCCGCGATCTCAGCGAGCCAGTCGTGAACCCGGTCGATGTCGACGTTCCACTCCGGCCGCCCGGTCAACTCCGGCATGTACTCGATCAACTGGAGTTGGAGCCCGTCCGTCTCGGCGACGTGTTCGACCATCCCCTCGACGTACCCGGCCGTGTGTTCGAAGACGACCATGTTCAACTTCACCGGGTCGAGACCGGCTTCGACCGCACACCGTACCCCCTCCAACACCTCCTCGTAGGCGCCGGACTGGGTCACCGCGGCGAACGTCTCCGGGTCCAGCGCGTCCTGTGAGACGTTCACCCTGTCGAGACCGGCGTCCACCAGATCGGGCGCACGACCGGGGAGGAACGTCCCGTTCGTCGTCAGCGAGGTCTCCATCCCGTCGGGTGTCCGCCGGACGATCTCTTCTAGATCCTCGCGCAACATCGGCTCCCCGCCGGTGAACTTCACGGAGTCGACGCCGAACTCGGCGGCGACTTCGAGGAACCGCACCACGTCGTCGGTGTCCATCTCGTCGTCGCGGGCCGCCATCGGACCGCGCGTGTCGCCCAGTCCCTCGTTGTGGCAGTAGACACAGTCGAAGTTACACCGGTCGGTGAGCGACACGCGCACCCCCGTCACCTCGCGACCGAAGTCGTCCGACAGCGGCGCAGACACGTCCCGACGTACCCGAGCGGCACACTTCAACTCGTGGGTCCAGTGCGGTGGTGTGTAACGACCGCCGGTTACGCCGAGTCGGGCAGCGAGCGGTTCGAGGGTTCCACACGCGGCCGGTCGCGGGGCGTGGTGAGAAATCCTTATTCGCGCCAGGGACCGACTGTGGGTATGAACGTGACGGAGACCGCGGTGCGCGAGCGGCTCGGCGAGGTGACGGACCCGGATCTGGGTGACGACCTCGTCTCGCTGGGGCTCGTGAACGCGGTCGAGGTGGACGACGAGGCGGGCGTCGTGCGGGTCTCGTTGGCGCTCGGGGCACCGTACGCACCGACGGAGACGGAGATCGCCGGCGACGTGCGCGCGGCCCTCGACGACCTCTCGTACGAGGTGGATCTCTCGGCGAGCGTGCCGACGACGCTGTCGGCCGACGAACAGGTGTTGCCGGGCGTCCAGAACGTGATCGCCGTCGCCTCTGGGAAAGGCGGCGTCGGGAAGTCGACGGTGGCGGTGAACCTCGCGGCGGGACTCTCGCAGTTGGGTGCCCGCGTCGGGCTGTTCGACGCGGACGTGTACGGGCCGAACGTCCCGCGGATGATCGACGCCGACGAGCGGCCGCGCGCGACGGAAGACGAGACGATCATCCCCCCGGAACAGCACGGCGTCCGGCTGATCTCGATGGCGTTCCTCGTCGGCGAGGACGACCCGGTGATCTGGCGTGGGCCGATGGTCCACAAGCTGCTCACCCAACTCGTCGAGGACGTGCGCTGGGGGGAGTTGGACTACCTCGTCTTGGACCTCCCGCCCGGGACGGGCGACACGCAGCTGACGATCCTCCAGACGCTCCCGCTGACGGGCGCGGTGATCGTCACCACCCCACAGGAGGTCGCCGTCGACGACGCACGCAAGGGGTTACGGATGTTCGGGAAACACGAGACGAACGTGTTGGGGATCGTCGAGAACATGTCGGGGTTCCAGTGTCCGGACTGCGGCTCGCGCCACGACGTGTTCGACAGCGGCGGCGGCGAGGCGTTCGCGGCGGCCAACGACCTCCCGTTCCTCGGCGGCGTCCCGCTGGACCCGGCGGTGCGGACGGGGGGCGACGACGGCGCACCGGTGGTCCTCGAGGAGCACTCGGAGACGGCCGACGCCTTCCGCGTCGTGACGGAGAACGTCGCCAACAACGCCGGACTCGTGAACCGCCGCGAGGTGAGCACGAACGGCGCGATCACGCCCGACGGGAACCTGGGTGGCGAGCCGGGTGCCGGCGATCCCCACGCCGGCGGCGGCCACGACCACGCGGCGGGTGGCCACGATCACACCGACGGGCACGGTCACCACGGCCACTGACCGCGGTTCGGGGTCACGCGGACGGGCACGGGCACCACGGCCACTGACCGCGGTTCGAAGTCACGCGGACGGGCACGGGCACCACGGCCACTGACCGCGGTTCGAAGTCACGCGAACGGGCACGGTCACCACGGCGACCGAACGCAGTTCGAGGACGTACCACGACAGCGACACGCGGCTGGTTCACATGTGAACCCCGCAGTATTTGCCGGGCGACCCGATGGACACAGTCGTACATGAGCGACCGCGTGACACGACGACAGGCACTGACAGCGATGGGCGCAGCGGGCGTCACCGGACTGGCCGGGTGTACGGGCGGGAGTAGTACGGGATCGAGCGACGACGCCTCGGGGACGGTGACGGTCGGCATCCTCCAACCGGTGTCGGGAGACCTGAAGTACTACGGCGCACAGTCGCTGTACGGGTTCTACTCCGGACTGGCACACAAGTCCGGCGACGACCCGATCGGCGACGCCTCGACGGGCGAGAAGACCGTCGAGATGGGCGACGTGACGTACGACCTCGTCGTCCGAGACTCGAAGTTCTCCGCCGACACGGCACAGACGGTGGCGACGAACCTCGTCACGGACGACGAGGTAGACATCCTGTTCGGGTGTGCCTCCTCGGGGGCCGCCGACCGCGTCATCAAACAGGTGGTCAAACAGACGGACACGCCGTACCTCGTCGGTCCGGCGGCGTCGGCGTCGATCACACGCTCCAGCGAGACGTGTGACCAGCGTGTGTTCCGCGCCTCCGAGAACACGGCGATGGACGCCCGATCCGGCGGCACCTACGTCGCCAACGAGACGGACGTGTCGAAGGTGTACCTCTTCGGCGCGGACTACTCGTTCGGCCGTGCGGTCGTGAACAACTACCAGACCGTACTGGAGAACAACGGCGTGGAGATCGTCGGGCGCAAGTTCGTCCCGCGTGGATACAGTAAGTGGGACGGCCTGCTCTCGAACGCCGAGGAGGCGGGCGCGGAGGGGATCGTCGGCGGGTTCACCGTCGCGACGCTGCCGAACCTGTTCACCGCGTTCCTGCAGGGCGACTACTCCTACCGGCTGTTCGGTGGGTTGGCGACGCGGATCACCAACGCGGTCGTCGGGCAGATCCTCCAGAAGGTGTTGGGCAAGCCGCTCACGCAGGAGAAACTCGACGGCGTGAAGGCGGGGCCGTTCACGACGCGGTACCACTGGAACCAGTACGACAACGAGATCAACGAGTCGTTCGTCGACACCTACACCTCGACGTACGGCACCGTGCCGGACCTGTTCACGTCCGGGACGTTCACCGCGGCCTCCGCGCTCGTGCAGGCGGTCGAGGAGAGCGGCTCGACGGCGCCGGACGACATCGTCGACCAGTTGACCGGGATGACGGTCGCGGAGACGCCGAAGGGTGCGGACGGCTACACGTTCCAGGAGTTCAACAACCAGGCGCGCTCGTCGATGACGGTCGCCGGCGTCGAGCCGACGGCCGACGAGTGGGCCGACAACTGGGCGGCCGCGATCCAGCCGACGGCACCGCTGTCGACCGTCGCCGGCGACCAGGCGACGATCCCAGAGAGCGACGTGGACTGTTCGCTGTAGGATGCTCAGGACACGCGGTCTCACCAAGCGGTTCGGTGGCCTGACCGCGGTCGACGACGTGGACTTCGAGCTCGGCGCCGACGAGCTGTGTTCGCTCATCGGTCCGAACGGCGCCGGGAAGACGACCTTCTTCGACCTCCTGACGGGGACGCTCGCCCCGTCCGCGGGTGTCGTCGAGGTCGCCACGGAGTCCGCGGGGTCGGCCGCGTACGCCGACGGCGGCACCGTCGCCGAGGGGAACGGCGGCGCGACTGCCGAGAGCGACGCGACCGACGGGCGCGCGACCGACGGCGGCGTGGAAGCGGCGCCCCCGGGAGCCGAGTGGACGGACGTGACGGACGCGGCGCCACACGAGACGGCGGCGATGGGCGTCCACCGGTCGTACCAGATCACCAACGTGTTCCCGACGAGTACGGTGTTGGAGAACGTCCGCGTCGCGGCGCAGGCGGCGGGGCCGGACGCGGCCAACGTCTGGCGCAACGCCGGGCAACTGGACCGCTACCGCGAGGAGGCGGCCGAGATCCTCGACCGGGTCGGGCTCGCCGCGCGGGCACACGAACCCGCGTCGGCGCTGTCACACGGCGCCAAGCGGAAACTCGAAGTCGCCATCGCGCTGGCGGGCGACCCGGACGTGCTCCTGTTGGACGAGCCGAACGCGGGCGTCTCCTCGGAGAGCGTCGACGAGATCGTCGCCTTGATCGAGGACGTGGCGACGGATCACGCCGTTCTGCTGGTCGAACACAACATGGACATCGTGATGAACGTCTCCGATCGCGTCGTCGTCCTCAACCAGGGGTCGGTGATCGCCGACGGACCACCCGAGGCGGTGCGTGGCGACGAGGCGGTCCAACGCGCGTACCTCGGCGGCTACGGCGAAGACGACGCCGGAGGTGCGTCGCCGTGAGCGACGACACTGTGGAAGACACGACGCCGGACGGCGACCCGCTGTTGTCCGTCGACGGCGTCCACAGCTACTACGGCGACAGCCACGTCCTCGAAGGGGTCGACCTGGAGGTCCACGAGGGCGAGGTGGTCGCGTTGATCGGGCGCAACGGCGTCGGGAAGACGACGACGCTGCGGTCGATCCTCCAGCTCACGCCGCCACGCGAGGGGTCGATCACCTACCGCGGGGAGGAACTCGTCGGGCTGGAGACCCACGAGGTCGCAGAACGCGGTGTCGGGTGGGTCCCCGAGGACCGGCGCGTCTTCTCGCAGTTGACCGTCGCCGAGAACGTCCGGGCGGCCGTGCCGGACGGCGGCGACGTAGAGGAGGCACTCGACCGGGTGTACGAGCGGTTCCCGGATCTGGGCGACCGCCAGAACGCGAACGCGGGTGACCTCTCCGGCGGCCAACAGCAGATGCTCGCCGTCGCCCGCGGGCTGGTCGGCGACAACGACCTGCTGTTGGTGGACGAACCATCCGAGGGACTCGCCCCGATGATCGTCGAGGCGGTCGCGGAGGCGCTGACCGACGCCGCCGAGGAGGCGACCGTGTTGCTCGTCGAACAGAACCTGCCGCTGGCACTCGACCTGGCGGACCGCTTCTACGTGGTCGATCACGGCACCGTCGTCGACAGCGGCGACGCCGACGCGGTGTCGGCCGACTCCGACCGACTCAGGAGGTACCTCTCTGCATGACACCACTCACACTCGCGCCGCTGTTGTTGGACGCCGTCGGCGAGTTCCTGCGCCCGTCGACGCTGGCCGGTATCGCGCTGGAGGGGTTGTCGCTGGCGGCGTTGTACGTGATGATCACCGCCGGGCTGACGCTGATCTTCGGGCTCATGGGCGTGTTGAACTTCGCCCACGGTGCCCTGACGATGATCGGCGCGTACCTCGGCGGGCTGGTGACGGTGTTGCTCGTCGGCACCGGGGCGGGCGACCCGCTGCGGTTCGCGGCGTTCTTCCTCGCGGTGTTGGTCACCTTCGGTGCGCTCGCCGCGCTCGGCGGCGCGATGGAGGTGTCGTTGATCCGGCCGATCTACGACCGCCCGCCGCTGTACCAGATCCTGCTCACCTTCGGGGTGACGCTGATCCTGGAGGAACTCGCGCGGATCGTCCTGCTGTTCTACGGGATCCAGCCGATCTCGGACTGGCAGGAGGCACTGAGCACGCGCCCGGCGGTGTTGGGCGAGAGCCTCGCGCTGGGGAGCGTCTCCGTCGACGGACTCGCGCTGTTCGAGATCCTGTTCGGCGTGCTCACCGTCGCCGGTGTCTGGGCGTTCCTGACACGGACGCGGTACGGGCTGTACGTCCGTGCGGGCAGCGAGGACGGCGAGATGCTGTCGGCGCTGGGCGTGAACGTCCGACGCGTGTTCACCGTCGTCTTCGCGCTCGGGACCGGACTCGCCGGCGTCGCGGGCGTGTTGTTGGCGTGGGACGCCAACTGGGCGGCGTCGGTGCCGCTGGCGGCGGAGACGCTGTTGCCGGCGTTCGTCGTCGTCATCGTCGGCGGTCTCGGCACGTTCCGCGGGACGGTCGTCGCGGCGCTGCTGGTCGGGCTGACCGACGCGACGATGACGTGGTGGTTCCAGAACCACGTCGCGTTCACCGGGCTGCCGGAGATCACCGTCTTCCTCGTGTTGGTCGTGATGTTGATCGTGCGTCCACAGGGGCTGTTCGGCGTCTCGGAGGTGGGGGGCCATTAGCGACCCCGATCGACCCGGCGACGACGCGACGGCTGCGCCGGGTGAGGACGGAGCGGCGACTGCGCCGGGTGAGGACGGAGCGGCGACTGCGCCGGACGAGGCCGATCGAGCCGCCACGGACGGCGGGACGGCGACCTCGGACGCGGGCGAGGCCGTCGCCAGCGAGTCGGGCGCGGCGGCGATCCTCGACGACGGGACGGAGCCGTGGTACAGACAGTACGCCCGCGAGCACCGGGTGCACCTGCTGACGATCCTGGCGCTGGCGGCGTACCCACCGCTGTACAAGCTGCTGGTGAACTCGCCGCTCTCGGGTGAGTTCGTCGCCGTGTTGCCGGAGGTGGAGGCGATGATCGCGGTGTTGTACTTCGGGCTGTTCGCGATGTCGTTCGACTTCATCTCCGGGTACACCGGCTACCTCTCGTTCGGCCACGCGGCCTTCTACGGGACGGGTGCGTACCTCACCGTCCTCGTCGCGAACGGGAAACTCGCGGTTACCCTCCCGGTGGTCGGGACCGTCCTCGGCTCACAGACATCGTTCATGGTGTTGTTGCTGCTCGCGGGGTTGTTCGCGGCGCTGTTGGCACTCGTCATCGGGAGTGTCTCCTTCCGGCTCTCGGGGGTGTACTTCGCGATGATCACCCTCGGGTTCTCGCAGGTGCTGTACGTGTTCGTCCGCGACTGGGACTTCGTGAGTTCTGCGCCGCGGGACGGCGTCGCCGTCACCGGTCGCACGAGCGGGTTCCAGATCGGCGTCCCGTTCGTCGACCAACTCAACCTCGCGGTCGGCGTGTTGGCCGGCGACGAGGTGGCGCTGTTGGGCGAGGCGATCACGTTCTCGACGACGGACGTGTCCTACTACATGATCGGCGTCGTCGTGCTCGTCTCGTACTTCGTCATGCAGCGACTCGTCCACTCCCCGTTCGGCCGTGTGATGATCGCCATCCGCGAGAACGAGGAGCGCGCCCGTGCCATCGGCTACGACACGTACCGCTACAAGCTGGGTGCGTTCGCGATCTCCGGGTTCTTCGGCGGGGTCGCCGGCGCGCTGTTCGCGGCGTTCCGCCGGTCGGTGACGCCGGAGAACGGCTTCTACTTCCTCGTCGCCGGGGACGCGCTGTTGGCGTCGATCATCGGCGGCTTCGGCACGCTGGTCGGGCCGCTGTACGGCCGCCTGTTCGACGAGACCGTCCGCGAGTTCCTCTCGAAGTCCGGCTCCGGCGGCGGGCTGCTCCCGTGGCTACGTGCCACCGTCCCGGAGGGGGTTCTGCAGATGGACCTCGTCGGCGGTGTCACCGTCGCCGAGGCAATCGACACGTTCCTCAACGGCCACGCAGAGTTGTACGTCGGGATCATGTTCGTCCTGTTCGTGTTGTACGTCCCGAACGGTCTGCTCGGCACGCTGCGTGACCGCGCCGGCGGGACGCTGGCGACGGCCGGCATCCCCGCGCTCCGGAGGTGGTTCCGGTGAGCGACACGACCGACGCAACCGACACGTCCGACGCGACCGGCGGGAGCGACGCGACAGACGCGACCGACACGGCCGACGCCGCCGAGCAGCGCACTGGCCGGTCGGTCCACCTGACCGGGTTGGCGACGTACGTCCCCGACGAGACGATCACCGGCGCTGAGATCGCCGCCCAGAGCGGCATCCCCGAAGACGTAGTGGTCGAGAAGATGGGCGTCCGGGAGAAGCGCGTCTGCCCGCCGGACGACGACCACGTCACGGACATGTGCGTGACGGCGGGCGAGCGGGCGCTGGCGGACGCCGACCTCGACGCCTCGGCGCTGGACCTGGTGTTGTTCCACGGCAGCGAGTACAAGGACCACGTCGTCTGGTCGGCCGCCGCCGACGTGTGCGAACGCCTCGGCGCGGAGAACGCCTACGCACACGAGTCGTACACACTGTGTGCCGGTGCGCCGATCGCGATGCGACACACGGCCGCGCAGCTGCGGATCGGCGACGTGGACCGCGCGCTGCTGGTGACTGCCTCCCGCGAGGAGGATCTAGTCGACTACGAGAACGAGGACAGTTCGTTCATGTTCAACTTCGGGTCGGGCGGTGCCGCCGTCGTGTTGGAGGCCGACGGGACGACGGCTCCCGAGGACTCCGACTCGCCACCCGTCGCGGAGCGGGCGCGGGCGACGGTACGCGCGTCCGCGGCGGAGACGGACGGGAGCTTCGCACACGACGTGGTGATGCCGGCGGGTGGCTCCGTCGAGCCGCCCAGCGAGGAGACCGTCCGCGAGGGGCGACACACACTCGACGTGCCGGACCCCGACGGGATGAAGGAGCGACTCGCGGACGTGAGCGCGCCGGCGTTCTGCGCCGTCGCCGACGACGCGCTGGCGGCGTCGGGGTACGACCGCGCGGACCTGGACTTCGTCGCCCTGACCCACATGAAGCGGTCGTTCCACGACTACCTCACCGACGAACTCGGCGTGGGCGAGGGCCACCACTACCTCGACGAGTACGGGCACGTCCAGAGCGTCGACCAGGCACTCGCCGTCGAGGCGGGGCTCGACGAGGGGACGCTCTCGGCGGGGGACGTGGTGTTGTTCCTCGCCGCCGGCACGGGGTACACCTGGAGCGCGACCGTGCTGGAGTGGACCGGCTGACGCGTCGCTCTGGGTGACAGTTCTCCGACGGAGGTGGACCGCTCGACCCTGGCCGGCGACACCCTCGTCGGGCGCGAGCCTTACGACGCCGGCCCACCACCGTCGAGTCGGATGGACACAGACGCCTTCAGCTTCGAGTACACGCCGGCGGCGATCGAGTACGGCCGCGGGCGGGCGGCGGACCTCGGCGACGTGGTCCGGCGACACGGCGGCGACCGCGCGCTCGTCGTCTGCGGCCACAACACGGGCGCCAACGACGCGTTGATGACGCCGATCGACGAGGGGCTCGGCCAGACACACGTCGACAGCTACGTCGGGACGACGCCGGACAAACGCCTCGAGACGGCCGCCGCGGTGGCGGCGCGCGCCGAGGAGACGGACGCCGACGTGTTCGTCCCCGTCGGTGGTGGGTCGAGTCTCGACGTGGCGACGGTCGCGAGCGTGCTCCGGGCGGGCGACCGGGCGCTCGCCGAGGTACGCGAGACGGTCGCCGAGACGGGCGGAATTCCGCTGCCCGACGACACGGACCGACTCACGCCGCTCGTGCCGGTGCCGACGACGCTGGCCGGTGCGGACCTCTCGACACTGGCGGGGATCACCGTCGAACTCGACGACCGGGTCGTCGCCACCGGCGTCGGCGACCCGGCACTGATGCCGGCGGCGGTGCTGTACGATCCCGCGCTGTTCGAGACGACACCACGGCGCGTGCTCGCCGGCTCGGCGATGAACGGCTTCGACAAGGCGCTGGAGTCGACGTACGCGGCCAACGGGACACCGCTCACGGACGCGACCGCACGGCGTGCCGTCGCCTACCTCGACGACGGGCTGTCGCGGCTGTTCGGAGACGGCGACGAGCCGTCGGCGTCGAGCGACCGGACGGACCGGGACGACGACGCGGACCGGTACGACTCCGACGCCGTCGACCGCGCCGTCGCGGGGGTCGTCCTCGCACAGTACGGAATCTCGCGCCCGGACGGCACGACGTTGAACGTCCTCCACGCGTTCGGTCACGCGCTGCGGGACACCTTCGGGGTCCAGCAGGGTGTCGGCCACGCCGTGATCGCACCGGCGGCGTTGCGTGCGATGACCGACGCGGGTGTCGACCTCGACCCACTGGTCGACGCCTTCGGCGTGGCGGACGTGACCGCCGTCGTCGAGCGCGTCGAGACGATCCGCGCGGCGCTCGACCTCCCGACGGAGATCCGGACGGTGACGGCGTTCGACGCCCCCGCGGACGACGAGCGGGTCGCCGCCGCGCTCGACGAGGCCGCCGCGGCGACGGCCGCCGACTCGCTGGCCGCCAACGCGCCACCCGCGCTGGATCTCGACGCGGCGACGGCCCGACGCGTCCTCGAGGCCGCTTGGTGACGCGACGGCGTCGCCACGACACGACGAGGGTCGATCGCTGCGAGGACGGAGCGACCGAGCGTCGTGTCTCGCGGCGACGCGACTGGTCCGCAACCTTTTTTGGAAATGTTACTAGACAGTTGTCGGTACGAATGGGCGACCGGGTATCCGGAGGTACGTACAGGAGGACAAACAGTTGTTACAACACTTACAACCCTTCTTCCGAGCGGTAGATAGAAACACCGTGACCCCGAGAGAGTCTGACATGCGGGAGCGCGCGGAGTCACCGGTCGCTCCGACGAGCGTGCTGTACGTCGACAGCGACGCGGACTTCGCGCAGTTGGTGGAACGGTCGCTGACGCGGCTCGACCCGACCGTGTCGGTTCGTCACGTCGAGTCGGCAGACGCGGCGTTCGACGCCATCGGGGACAGCGACGACCCCGCGTTCGACTGTGTCGTGTCGGCGTACACGCTCGCTCGGCGGGACGCGGTGTCGTTCCTGGAGTCGTTCCGCGTCGAGTTTCCGGATCTCCCGTTCGTGTTGTTCACCGGGGCGGGCAGCGAGTCCGTCGCGGCCGACGCCATCGCCGCGGGAGTCAGCGCGTACGTCCCCGTCAGAGCCGGCGAGAACAACTTCGAGTTGCTCGCCCAGCGAATCTGGTCGGTGACACAGGGGTACCGAGCCAAACGCCGCGCGGAGGCGACCGCGACGGAGCTGCGACGCGCCTACCAGCGGACGGCGGAGGGTGTCGTGGCACTGGACCCGGAGGACAGGGTCGTGTTCGCGAACGACCGGTTCGGCGACTACTACGACGTGGACCGCGACCGGATCGCGGGCGAACGACTGTGGCGCGTCGTGCCGTCGATGGCGGAGACTGTCGTGGAGTCGGCCTGTCGCCGAGTCGGGGAGACGCGCGAACCGGAGACCGTGACTACCGAGGGACCGGAGGGGGTCCCGTCCCGTGTTCGCGTGTTCCCGGACGAGGACGGTGGCGTGATCTGTTACGTCCACCGGCCGGACGACGAGACGACGCTGAAACGCCGCGACTGTCTGGCGGCCGTCGCCGACGGCGTCGGGACACCGGCACTGATCGCCGACGGCGACGGGGAGGTCGTCTTCGCCAACGAGGCGGCGACGCGACGACTCGGCGTCACGGCGGACCCGGGAGACGGCTCCGGTCCGGGGGTCGGTGCCGTCGTCGCGGAACCGGACGCCGACCGGGTGGCGTCGGCGGTCCAGACCGTCGTCGGGCGAGCACGGGGGGACGGCGGGGTCCGGGGCCACGACGGCCCGTCGCGCCCGGCGGACGGCGGAACGACCGGGTCGCGTGTGGTCGAGACCGTCGGCCTCCCCGGGACCGACACGACCGCGGACCTCCGCGTCAAACCGGTGACGGTGTTGACGGACCCCACCGCCTTGATCGTCGTCGCGGGTGTCGACGAGTCCGCGGGGTGACGCGCCTCTCGGCCGACCCGTGGAGACGTGAACACAACCTCTGCGGAAACACGCCAGGGCGAGCACACTCTCTACGGCCCCACCAGAACGCACGATTTATACGTGAACCCGCAGAATCCCACTGCACGACTATGCCGAACTCCAACGGGCCACTGTCGAAGACGAAGGGGAAGCTGAAGAACGACCCGCGCGACGCCGGGACCTCGCCGCCACAGCGCGCCATCGCCGAGTTCGAGGAGGGCGAGACCGTCCACCTCGCACTGGACCCGTCCGTCTCGGACGGTCAGTTCCACGCTCGCTTCAACGGCCGCACCGGGACGGTCGCCGGGACGCAGGGCGACGCCTACAAGGTCGAGATCACGGACGACAGCGTCACGAAGACGATCCTCGCGAAGCCCGCCCACCTCAAGGCACAGCAGGACTGACCGCAGATGACGATCTTCAAAGAGACGCTCGACGAGGAGTACCTCACGGTCTCGGAGGCCAAGGAGATCCTCGAGACGGTCGAGGCGGAGCGTGCGGCCGACGAGGACCGCGAACTCCGCTACGAGCTGGCACGCGCCGTCGAGCACGTCAACACGTTCGCGTTCCTCGAGGCCGAGGAGTCGCGCGAACTGGTCGAGGAGCTCTCGGAGTTGGAGAAGATCGAGATCGGCACCGCGATCAAGATCGCAGACATCCTCCCGGGCGACCGGACGGAACTCCGCTCGGTGTTCGCCAACGAGCGGTACGCGATGTCCGGCGACGAACTCGACGACGTGTTGAACGTCGTCGCGAAGTACGCCTGAGCCGACGGCGGTCCCGTCGACTCGACGCCGTCTCACTGCCGCCGACACTGGACGGCGTCCGTCGCGACCCCGCTCTCACGAGTGGCTCTCGTGTGACTACTCCTCGAAGACGAAGGTTCCGTCGCGTTGGACGACCTCGCCGTCGACCTCGATGACGGAGTCCTCGCTCATGTCGACGATCATGTCGACGTGTTCGGCGGACTCGTTGCGTTCGTTCTCCTCGCCGACGGTCTCCGGGTAGGCCGCGCCGACGGCCATGTGGACCGTGTCGCCCATCTTCTCGTCGAACAACATGTTGTAGGTGAACCGGTCGATGGCGCGGTTCATCCCGATGCCGAGTTCGCCGAGGTAGCGGGCGGACTCGTCGGTGTCGAACACGCCCGCGAGGACGTCCTCGTTGCGATCCGCCGAGAACGACTCGACGCGACCCGCCTCGAAGCGGACGCGGGCCCCCTCGATCTCGCGCCCCTGTCGGTACAACGGGAGGTCGAAGTGGACCGTCCCCTCGACGCTGTCTCTGACCGGTGCGGTGAACACCTCGCCGCCGGGGAGGTTCGCGCGGCCGAAGTCGTTGAGCGTCGAGTTGCCGGCGACGGACATCGTCACGTCCGTCTCCTCGCCCGACCGGATACGGACTTCGTCGGCGTCGTCCAAGATCTCCACCATCTGTGACTGGAACTCGCGTTGGGCCTCCCAGTCGAGTGAGACGGCGTCGTAGACGAAGTTCTCGTACGCCTCCGTCGACATCCCGGCGAGTTGCGCGCGTCCGGGCGTCGGGAACTGGGTGAGACACCAGTCCGAGGCGAGTCGTTCGTCTTGGACCGGCCGCATCGCGCGGTTGTAGTCGGCCGTCGTCTCCGGGGGCACGTCGGACCGCTCCGTGGCGTTGGGGCCGCCGCGAGAGATGACGAACGCGTCGGCGGCCTCGTGGAGTGCGAGTTGGTGCTCTGGCGTCTCGAAGTCCTCCCCACGGGCCCGGAGGAAGGCGCGTTCGGCGCGCTCGGAGTTGTTGAGGTAGATCGGGTTCGCACCTCGGTCGCCGGCGAGTTCGTGGAGCGCGACGGCGAAGTCCTCGGCGACGGCCGGTACCTGGATCACGAGGTCGTCGCCCGACTCGAGTCCCAGCGAGTGGTCGACGACCGTCTCGGCGTGTTCGCGTACTCGTGGGTCCATTCGTTCGTCACACTGGAACGGGCCCACCGGATTACGAGTTTCGGATAGACGGACGGCGGGAGCCGTGGTAATCGGACTGGTCTCGGACGACGGGTCGTGGTCGCCGAGACGGGTCAGTCCTCCTCGGGCGGGTGTTCGTGGACCCGTTCGAGGACGACACCGTCGTCGAACTCGCCGCGTTCTGCGGCCTTCTGCTCGCGGAGTCGGGTCACTTCCTCGCGCCCGACGGCGTCGACCAGTGCGTCGACGACCGCGGCCACGTCGGCGAGTTCGGCTGGCTCCCGCTCCGCGAGGTACTCCTCGGTCTCCTCGCGGAGTTTGGCCGCGAGTCGCTCTGCGTACGCCTCGCCGTCGACCGTGTGCGTGACGGGTGTCTCGCCGTCCGCACGAATCACTGCCGGGATCTCGTCTCTGACGAGCTTGTCGTACTCGCGTGTCACGAGACTGGTTCGACACGGACGCGTCGAGAAGGTGTCGGGACGACCGCAGGACGTGTCGGGCACGCTCCTCGACCCGGCAGGCAGGCGTCGCGAGACGAGCGCGGCGAGTGACCGGTGGTGCCGCTCAGTAGTCGGTGACGAACTGCGCCACGTCGAGCATCCGGTTCGAGAAGCCGAACTCGTTGTCGTACCACGTCAACACCTTCACCAGTCCGTCGTCGCCGACGACGTTCGTCGAGTTGCAGTCGACGTACGAGGAGAACGGGAGGCCGACGATGTCCGAGGAGACGACCTCGTCGTCGGTGTAGCCGAGCACACCCGCCAGCGGCCCGCTGTCGGCGGCGTCGCGGAACGCGTCGTTGATCTCCGTCGCCGTCGGGTTCGCCGACAGGTCGACGACGAGCTCCGTGATCGAGCCGTTCGGCACCGGCACGCGCATCGCCATCCCGTCGAGTTTCCCCTCCAACTGCGGGAGGATCTGCGTGGCGGCCTGTGCCGCGCCGGTGGAGGTGGGGACGATGTTCTCGGCGGCCGCGCGCCCGCGGCGAGTCTTCCCCTTCGGTCCGTCGACGAGGTTCTGACTCCCCGTGTACGCGTGGACTGTCGTGAGCGTCCCCGACTCGATGCCGAACTCGGCGTCCAACACCTTCGCGATGGGCGTGACGGAGTTCGTCGTACAGGAGGCGTTCGAGACGATCCGGTCTCCGTCGTACTCGTCGTGGTTCACCCCGTAGACGATCTGTTGGACGTACTCCTCGCCCTTCGGCGGCGCGGAGATCAGCACCTTCTCCGCCCCGGCGTCGAGGTGGCGGGCGGCGTCCTCGCGCGTCCGGAAGACGCCCGTCGCCTCCAGAGCCACGTCCACGTCGCGGTCTCCCCACGGCAGCGCCGCGGGGTCCTGTTCGTCGTGGATCGGCACGGAGGTGTCGCCGACGACGAGTTCGTCGTCGTCGAGTTCCAACTCCAGCCGGCCCATGACCGTGTCGTACCGTCCGAGGTACCGCATGTCCTCGGGGTCCATCACGTCGTTGACACCGACCAACTCCACTCTGGGCTCGGTGAGCACCGCTCGCAACGCGTTCCGCCCGATCCGTCCGAACCCGTTGAGGCCGACCCGCACCGGATCCGTCACGTCGTCTGCCGCCGTGAGTCCATATTTACTCATGTCCGAATGGTCGTTTGCTGCGTCACTTGAACGTTCCCCTCCGGCACGAGGGGGACACCGACTCGCACGAGGTTTCCGACCACTCCACTTGAACGTTCGGGCGGGGTCGAGACGCAGCGTCGTCGGCGTGAAGTGGCCGCGCGGTCGAGTGCTCGTGTGAACGGACGCGACGCAGGCGCGGACCACGACACGCCCAGGACCGGTGGAGACGCGGCGAGCGGAGACGCAGCGGGTGGGGACGCGACGGGCGGAGACGCGGCGACCGGCGACGCGACGGGCGGGGACGCGACGCGCGGAGACGCAGTGATCGGCGACGCGGCGGGTGAGGACGCGGCGACCGGCGACGACGCCCCCGAGCACGCACCCACGACGCTCGTCGTCGGCGAGATGATCGTCGACGCTCACCCGGACGGTCCCGGCGGGCTGGCCGAGCGCGACACCTACCACCGACGGGCGGGTGGGGCACCCGCGAACGTCGCCGTCGGCCTCGCGCGGCTCGGCGCGCCCCCGGCGTTCTGGACGCGTGTCGGCGACGACGGGTTCGGAGACTTCCTCGTCGAGACGCTGGCCGCGGAGGGGACCCCGACGACGTTGGTCGAACGCGACCCGTCGGCTCCGACCGGGCTGGCGGTGGTGTCGTTGGACGCCGACGCGGACCGCGAGTTCGTCCTCTACCTCGACGGCACCGCGAGCACACGACTCCAGCCCGGGCGTGTCGCCGACGAGCGACTCGCGACGGTCGACTGGCTCCACGTCGGCGGCGTGGAGTTGGCACACGAACCCGCCCGCTCGGCCGTCCTGGATCTCCTCGCGCGAGCGCCCCCGGACACGACCGTCTCCTTCGACCCGAACGCACGGCCGCAGTTGTGGACCGACTTCGACTACGCGAAGACGCTCGCGGCCGTGCTCCCGGCAGTCGACGTGCTCGTCGCCTCGACGGAAGATCTCGCACCCGCCGGCTACGAGGGGGCGCCGCGCGACCTCGCACGGATCCTGACGGACGCGACGTGGGGGACGACGACGCCGGACACGGAGACCGCCGCGGTCGAGAGTGCCCTCGACGGCTCGGGGCCGCACACGGTGGCGGTCACCCGCGGGGACGCCGGTGCGGTCGCACACGCGACGGAGAGTGCGCCGTGGGGGCCGGCGACCACGAGTCACGAGGGGGTCGCGGTCGACGCCGTCGACACCACGGGTGCCGGCGACGCCTTCACCGCCGGCCTGATCGCGGCGCTCTCGGGCGAGGCCACCACGACTCCCACGACGGACGCCGGACCGAGAGACGGCGACACAGCGCTGGCTGCGGCCGTCCGGTTCGCGAACGCGGTCGCGGCACACTCGACGACCGCCCGCGGCGCGATGGCTGCGCTCCCCGACCGAGACACCGTCGAACGTCTCCTGCGGGAGTGACCGCCCCGTCCTCACGGGAGTGACCGCTCCGTCACCACGCGAGTGACCGACCCGTTCCCGTGTGAGTAGCTCGTTCGGCCCCTGACCACGACCCTCACACTGACCCCGAGACGACACCCTCTTACTCGACAGTATCCACCACCCGTGACACGCGTTTTCGGTGTGCCTAAACTTCGAAAGCCTCTTGAACTTTAGGCCGCCCTAAAACAGGTATGGAACGCGACAGACGACGGTTCCTGTACGGTGCCGGAGTCGGACTGACCGCGGCCCTCGCGGGCTGTAACACGCAGAGTGGTGAGTCGACGCCCGAGGAGACCGCCTCGGGCGAGGAGGACACCCCGACGGCGACGGCGGGCGACGAGACCGCCACGCCGGCGTCCGTCGGCCCCGCGACGGCCGTCGCGGCCGAGTGGAACGCGATGCGGGCACGACTGTTCGACGCGGTCGCGCTCGGCGCGGCCGGGCGGCCCGGTGCCGGGAGCTCGGTGGCACGGGACGTGTTCGCGCGCTTCGAGAACGCCTCCGGCGAGTGGGGCGCACACGAACAGCTCGAGAAGACGAACGCGGACAACTACGAGACGTTCGAGGAGAACCTCTCGGGGCTCCGCGAGTCGCTCTCGGCTGGTGAGGTCGCGGAGGCACGCGAGGACGCCGTCGCCGCGAGCGACAACCTCCGCGCGGCCATCGTCGGCCGGACGGATCAACAGACGGCTCACGCCTTCGAACTGCAGTTGCTCGGGACACGCGTCCGCAACGCCGGGCTGCTCGCGGCCGCCGGCCACGCAGAGGGTGCCGCCGCGGTCGGGCAGGCGACGCTGGCGACGTTCGAGCAGGCGGCCGTCCACGACGCGATCGAGGGGGCCGCCCCGGAGACGTACGAGACGTTCGAGGGGCAACTGGAGAGCGTGATCGAGTCGGCGAACGCGGGTGACGGCCAGGGGGCCCGCGAGGCCAGCGAGGCGTCGCTGTCGGCGGCGATCGACGGCTCCTACGCGTTGGCCGGTGCGGAGACCGCCGGCGCCGGCGAGTTGGCCGTCGCGCAGGCTCGCGCGTTCGACGCCACCGCGGTGTCGAACCTCGGCGGGCCCGGTCGTGGACTCGCACACGCGACGACGCTCACGAACTACCGCGCGCAGGTGTACGACGCGGTCCGGATGGCCGACGGCGGTCAGCCCGGCGTCGCGAGCAAGGTGATCCGCGAGGTGTTCGCGGACTTCGAGGGTGCGACGGCTCACGACCCGTTCGAGGAGGCCGACGGCGACTCGTACGAGTCCTTCGAGAGCGCGCTCTCGGCGCTGCGCTCGGCCATCGAGAACGGCGAGGACACGAGCGAGCCGCTGGCGACCGTCGACGAGAGTCTGCTCGCCGGCGTGACGGCGCTGGCCGGCGAGCAGGCGACGACGCTGGAGGCGGCGTTCTTCCGCGCACGGCTCTCCGACGCGCGGCAGGCGTACGCACTCGGGAACGGCGAGGCCGCCGCGACGCTGGCGGAGGGCCTGTTCCAGCGGTTCGAGCAGAACGAGGCGAACCTCCACGAGGCGCTCGAGGACACCAGCGAAGAGCTGTACACCTCCTTCGAGGAGGAGCACCTCTCCGCACTGATCGAGGCGTTCCGGAACGGCGACGACGAGGCGGTCGCCACTCACTACGAGGGCACCCAGTCGGCGCTGTTCGAGTTCCAGACGCAGTTCGCCGGCACGACGGCCGTCTCCGCGGCCGGCGCGGTCTACACGACCGCTCGCGTCTTCGACGGCGCGACGGCGTACTACCTCGGGGACGCCGAGCGTGGCACGACGCTCGTCGGTTCGGCCTTCGAGTACTTCGAGGGTGGTGCCGGCGGCTTCCACGAGGCGCTCGAAGAGGCGAACGCGGAGACGTACGAGACGTACGAGTCGAAACTGGCCGCCGTGCGCTCGGCCATCGAAGACGGGAAGACCGAGCAGGTCGGGGACAACTCTCTCGCCTTCCACGACCAGGCGGTCGCCGCCGCCTACGCGGTCGTCGGTGCCGGCGGCGGGTCGCTGGGCGAACTGCCCGGTGCCGCCGCACAGGACACCTTCGAGGCGTTCGAGAACGCACGCGTCCACGAGACGCTGGAAGAGGCCGACGGCGGCACCTACGAGTCCTTCGAGGGCGCGCTCGGTGACTTCGTCGGCGCGGTGCAGGACGGCGGCGAGACGGGCCCGGCGCTGACGACGTTCGCCGACTACGCGACCCGCGCACAGTTCGCGGTCGTCGGCGGCCTCGGGAAGGCGCCGTCCGTCTCTGGCGGCTCGACGGACGCCGGCGGCGAGTCCGAGAGCACCGAGGTGAACGGTGGACCCAACGTCGTCTCGGCCGACGAGGTGTCCGACGACGCGACGGTCGTCGACATGAAGGCCGTCGCCTTCGAGCCGAAGGAGGTCACGGTCTCGGCGGGCGACACCGTCGCGTTCGTCCACGAGGGCGGCGAGGCGCACAACGTCGTCGCGTACGCCGATAAGATCCCCTCGGACGCGCCGCAGTGGAACTCCGCTGGCGCCGACTCCGAGGCGGCGGCCGTCGAGGCGTGGAACGCGGAGAAGAAGGGTGGTGTCGTCTCCGGGCAGGCGTACGTCCGGACCTTCGAGACGCCGGGTGAACACGAGTACTACTGCGTGCCCCACGAGATGGCGGGCATGGTCGGCACGGTGATCGTCGAAGGCTAGGCGAGCGGCACCGCGACGGGGCGGTCTCGGGCGCGCCGCCGCGTCGCACACACACTCGACATCCAGACACTCCCGTGGGCGCAGGTGGCCACGGGGGTGTCACCCAGCCGACCGCGGGCGGTCGGCAGCGCCCCTCGACAGTGGGTCGCGTCGACGGCGGGTGTGAGCCCTCGGGACTGGGCATCACCGGGGGACGCCTCGACGCGAACCTTCTTTCTCGCCGCGCGTGAACCGCGAGTCGTGACAGTCGACGGCGCGAACGGAGACGACGGAGACGACGGCACAGACGGAGCCGACGGAGAGGGATCCGACGGCGCGAACGGAGACGACGTGGGTACCACACCGGAGCGGCGACGGACGCGAGACGCACAGCGGCGGCTCCGCGAGCGAGGTGCGGACGCGCTGGTCCTGTTCCCGAGTCCGAACCTGCGGTACACGACCGGGTTCGACGAGGAGCCGAGCGAACGACACCTGCTTGCGTTCCTCCCCGCAGAGGGAGACCCGACGTTGCTCGTCCCGGAGCTGTACGACGAACAGGTGCGCCGCGAGTCGTGGATCGAGGACGTGCGGACGTGGGCCGACGCCGACGATCCGACCGCTCGCGTCGCCGGGATCGTGACGGAACTGGATCTAGACGGTGGCCACCTGTTGGTCGACGACACGATGCACGCGCGATTCACGCAGGACCTCCGTGCGGCTGCGCCGGACGCGACGTTCGGGCTCGCGAGCGAGATCCTGGCACCGCTGCGCGTCCGGAAAGACGAGACGGAACGGGACGCGCTGCGGCGTGCCGCCGCGGTCGCGGACGCCGTCGTCGACGACCTGCGAGCGCTCGGCCCCGAGGTGGTCGGGTGGACGGAACGCGAACTCGCGACGGAGGTCGCGGACCGCCTCGCGGCCCACGGCGGCACGGGTGTCTCCTTCGAGGTGATCGCCGGCTCCGGACCGAACGGGGCGATGCCACACCACACACACGGCGACCGCGAGATCCAGGCTGGCGAGCCGGTGGTTCTCGACTTCGGGACGTGGGTGGACGGCTACCCCTCCGACCAGACGCGGACGCTCGTCTTCGACGGCGAGCCGAGCGAGCGCGTCCGCGAGGCCCACGACGTGGTCCGGCGCGCACAGCAGGCGGGTGTCGACGCCGTCGAACCGGGGGTCACGGCCGGTGCCGTCGACGCGGCGGCCCGCGAGGTGATCGCAGACGCCGGCTACGGCGACGCGTTCCTCCACCGCACCGGGCACGGGGTCGGCCTGGAGGTCCACGAGGAGCCGTACCTCGTCGCCGGCAGCGAGCGCGAACTCGAACCCGGGATGGTGTTCAGCGTCGAACCGGGCGTGTACCTGGAGGGGGAGTTCGGCGTCCGGATCGAGGACTTGGTGATCGTCACAGAGGACGGGGCCGAGCGGCTCAACGAGACGGACCGTGGCTGTTTATAAAAGAAGGAATTCCAGTGCCACTCCAGAGCCAACTTTTATAACATGAGACAGTCAAGACGCACTCATGCCACGGTTCGACGACGACCGAACAGAGTCGGTCCGAACAGTGAAAAAGAGGCTTCGAGATCGGGGCAGCGGGGTGTCGTTAGAGTTCGGGTCGTCGTTCGCTACGGCCTACAATCTCGACCCAGAGACGGAGGTCGAGGTCACCGTCGTCGAGACCGACGGCGACGTGTCGTTCGAGATCAGTGATATTCCAGCCGGGTTCGACTACGAGCAGTTGGTGGGATTCGCTGCCGATCACGGATGGACGAAGACGGACGAGTACGTCGACGAGAATCGTAACGAGTGGTTCCTCACTTACCGCACCGACAGCGGATCGGTCGCAGTCGAGGTTGACTCCGAGTCACACATCGACAACAACGTCGTCAACAACGTGACGATCCGTGGCGATCCAGTCGACGTCACACACGACTACTCCCGGTACGCGAACATGTGTGCAGCGGCACAGCGAGTCGGCGCGACGGTCGACCTGACAGACAGTGGTGGAGTGTGGGAGCGACTCCGTAGTCGTCCCGGGAACTCGGGTGATGCAGGACCGGACCCAGAGACGTTCGATCAGTTGAGCGAGGCTGCGGAGGTGGTCACCGCGAGCCTCGTCTACAGCTGTTCGTCACTCCACACGAGTCTGGAGACTATCGGACGTGTCGCGAAACGTCTCGACGACGAGTACCCGAGATTCGACGAGTGACAGACCACTCTACCTACGCTCCGACATCGACAGTAGGTCCTTGGCTACCGTCTTCAGGATTCGACGTGTCTTGTCGTCGTACGCGGCCGTCTCGTCGCTCTCGAAGTCGGCGTTGTGAACGCTCCGAACGACCGCCTCTCCCGCATCGCGGTCGGTCCACTCGACCGTCTCGTCTTCGTCCAACACAGTCGTCAACTCGAAGCACAGCTCCAGGTCGTTCTCCGCCGCGAACGCCCGCCACTCGGCAGCGTCGTCTAGCCGCTCGTCGCTGACGACGAGAATCATCGCGTCTGCCGGTTCGACGAGGACCTCCGTCTTGTCGTCGATGAGACCGGGGGTATCGGCGAGAACTAACTGCTCGTCTCGTGCTGCGAACATCGCCCTCCGCTCTTGGGCACGCTCCATCGTCCAGTCCACATCTCGATCGTACTCGTCCGAACTCTGTAGCATCGCCGGGAGTGACGTGTCGGTGATGTCGAGGGTCGACCAACTGAACGTTGGATTGTACCCTCGTCTACGCTTCCGTTCTCGACACAACTTGACGAGTGCTGCGGTAATAGTACTCTTCCCAGAGTTCGGAGGGCCACCGACGACTGTGTGCATACCACGACTTGTTGACTGCTACATATAAGGTTTTATTTTATTTCGTAGCAGCTGTTTCACCCGATCGTTCAGTCGGCGGTCGGCAACCGGACGGACACCCGGTTCCCGCCGAGTGGGCTCTCCGCGAACGAGAGGTCGCCGCCGGAGACGGTGACGATCCAGTTGACGAACCACAGTCCCAACCCACCGGCGTGTTCCAGCCGACTCTCCGCGCCACCCAGCGCCTCCACCTCGCCCGGTGGGATCTGCTCGCAGTCGTCGTCGACGTGGATCACGACTGCCGTCGGTCGATCGCCCGACTCGGACGCCTTCGTCCCGCCGTCGCCGGCGGTCACCGGCCGTTCCGGCGGATCGTGTGTCACCTCGAACTCGATCCGCACGCGCGGCGTCTCGGCGTCGCTGTGACGCACCGCGTTGTCGAGGAGTTCGTTGATCGCGTCGGCCAACGCGTCGACGGCCGTCACGGCGGTGTCCGGCGGTTCCGCGACCGTCAGGTCGACGGTCGGCTCGCACTCCGTCTCGGCCTCGCCGGCGGGCGAGGCGTCCAGATCCGACACCGCACGCCGGATCGCCTCCTCCACGTCGAGCGCCACGGGTTCGTGACTCTCGCCGAGGACTCGGTCGACCTTCCGGGCGAGGACCCCCAACCGGTCGAGCTCCATCCCGACGCGGCGGATCTCGCTCGCGTGGTCGGTCGCCGTCGGATTCTCGAGCGTCTCCACCAGCGCCGCCGCGTGGCCGACGATCACGTTCGTCCGGTTGCGGAGGTTGTGCCTGAGGATGCGGTTGAGCACGGAGAGGCGCTCCTCGCGGCGGACGCGGTCGGAGATGTCGCGCCCGGTTCCGACCAGTCCGGTCACCTCCCCGTCGCCGTCGGTGAGCGGCGCACCGTTGAGTTGGTAGGGAATCTCCTCGCCGTCGGCCGTGACCAACGTGGACTCGACCGTCTGTGACTCCTCGTTCAGGTAGACCCGTTGCATCGCCGTGAGGATCTCCTCGTGGTCGTCCGTCGGGACCAACTCCGTCGCGTGCATCCCCTCCAAGTCGCCGTCGTCGTACCCCACCACGTCGGGGAGGCGGGCGTTCCACTCCACGAAGTTCCCGGCGTCGTCGAGGACGTAGAACACGTCCGGCTGGGCGTCGAGCACGCTCGCGACGTACGCCTCCTGTTCGCGGAGCCGTTCCCGCTGGCGCTCGCGTTCCGTCACGTCGCGTCGGTTGACGATCAGCCCCCCGACGGCGGGGTTGTCGAACTGGACGTTCCCGACGGCCTCGATCCACCGCCAGGAGCCGTCCGCGTGCCGGCGTCGGTACGTCGCGTGTGCGATGCTCCCGTCCGGCTGTTCGACGAGTTCCTCGAACTGTTCTCTGACGGCCGCCCTGTCGTCCGGGTGGACGTGTTCCAAGACGTTCTCGCCTCTGAGTTCCGCGGGCGAGTAGCCGAGTTGGTCTTCGACCGCCGGGGTGTTGTACAGTGCGACCGCGTCCTCGTCGACGACGCTCATCGAGTCCGTCGAGTACTCGAGCACCGTGTCGAACCACTCGCGCTGTCGGACCCGTCTCGCACGAGCGCGGTGTTCCTCGGCGACCCGGCGAGTGCGCTCACGGAGGAGTCGCTCCGCCGCAGGATCACTCGCCCGGACACACTCGGTGACACCCGCCTCCAACAGCGGCGCCACGTCCGTGTCGACCTCGACGACCGCGACGACGGGCGGCGACGACGAGGCAGCGGCGCACACGTCCGTCGGGTCGACACCGGCGGCGTCCGCGACGACACAGTCCCACTCGGGTCCCACGACGAGTGGGTCGTCGGAGTCGTCGCCGGCGTCCAGATCCGCGGGGTCGTCACCGCCACCTGGGTTCGCTCTGTCGCCGCCCGTATCCAGGTTCGATCCGTCGTCTACTGCGCCCGCGTCCGCTCCACCGTCAACGTCGAGACGCTCGACTCGCAGCGACTCGGCGCTGGCGAGCCACGTGACGCCCCGATCACCACCGACGACCGCGACGGCCAGCCGCTCGCCGCCGTCCGAGTCTCCGGAGGCCCGTCCGACTCGCGACGTGGCTCCGGTCGTCCCGTCGTCGGCTCCCGCGCCGGCAGCCGGGTGACGCGACCACCGTGTCTCGACACCGGCACTGTCCTCACCACTCCGCCGGTGCTCGTCGACGGCGTCGTCTTCCGGCCCGGTCCCACCGACCATGCTGTCCTACCTAAACTGCTAGTGGATCAAAAAACGTTGCCGTTCGGTGAGTAGTCGCCACACCGTACACAGCGACGGTTTGGGTCCACCTAAAACATAAGATACCCGATACGTTTACCGCCGGTGGAGACGAAGCCGTCGACGTGGTCACCGTCGAGAACCTCGTCTTCGTCGGGATCGCGGGGCTCGTGACGGCACTCGCGACGGGGCTGGGAGCGGTGCCGTTCTTCCTCGTCGAGGAGGTGTCGGATCGGTGGAACGTCGTACTCTGGGGTGTGGCGTCGGGAATCATGTTGTCCGCGTCGGTGTTCGGACTCCTCGTCGAGGCGCTCCGGGAGGCCGGTGGCAGCCCCCTCGTGGTCGGGGCGGGCGTGCTCGCCGGGGTCGTCTTGGTCGTCGTCGCCCACGACGTGCTGGTGGACACGGAGATCGACCCGCGGGAGTACGCAGAGGCGGACGTTCGGAAGTTGGTGTTGATCCTGGGGGTGTTGACCGTCCACTCGTTCCCCGAGGGTGTCGCCGTCGGCGTCTCGTTCGCGGAACTGGGACTCGACGGTGGGGTGTCGGTCCTCGGGTTCTCCGTCCCGGTGTTGGGGGTGTTCATGACGGTCGCCATCTCGATCCACAACGTGCCCGAAGGGGTGGCGATCTCGATCCCGCTCCGGTCGATGGGTGTCTCCGAGCCGAAGATGGTGTGGTGGGCGGTGTTCTCCTCGCTCCCGCAGCCGATCGGGGCCGCGCTGGCGTTCGCCTCCGTCCGTTCCGCTCGGGCGTTCCTCCCCGCCGGGTTCGGGTTCGCCGCCGGAGCGATGGTGTATCTCGTGGTCACGGAGTTCCTCCCGGAGGCGCTCGCGACCGGCCGTGACCTCCCACGAGGTGGCGTCCCGGAGCTGGCGGCCGGGATCGCCGTCGGCGCCCTCGGGATGATGCCGTTGTTCGTGTTGTGACTCACCTCTCACTGGGTTCGTCTCTCACTGGGTTCGTCTCTCGGCGTGGTCGTATCTCGATCTGGGGCTCCTCGACGAGTCGTCGTGCGGCTGGCTACACCTGTGGAGGGCGGTAAGTATTTGACGGAGCCGTCGCTACCGGACTGACGGAGGTCTCTCGCGTGGAAATCTCAGAGGAACTCGTCTGTCTGTTCAGCGCCGAGATCGAAGAGGACGGCGACCGCTACGTCGTCGAAGTGCCCCGCCGCGAGGTGGACACCGGGAGCGTGACGCCCGGCGACATCCACCGTGTGGCACTGATCGACCGCTCCGCCTCGGAGTCGTCCGAGTCCGAGAGCGAACCGACCGGCGACGGCCCCCAGCCGCCCGTCGACCAGGGCGAGATCCGCTACGTCGAGGTCGAGGACCTCGGCAAGCAGGGTGACGGCATCGCCCGCGTCGAGCGCGGCTACGTCATCATCGTCCCTGGCGCGGAGGTCGGGGAGCGCGTGAAGATCGAGGTCACCGAAGTGAAGTCCAACTTCGCGGTCGGCGAGATCATCGAAGAGGATCTCTGAGCCGACGTGGGGGGTCCGCCCGGACCGCCCCCGCCGACCGAGTCCGACGCTCGACTCCGAACGCCGCCGAGTCACTCGTGTCGTCTCACCGGTCGAACGCACCCGTCCGTACCGAGGTGTCGTCCACGTGTCCAGACTCCGCCCCGCCTCCTCGCCGGAACTTCGACCGGTCGCCACCTACTCCGACCGGTCGCCACCTACTCCGACTTACCGCCGTCGGCGCTCGTGGGCCGCGCCGTAGCCGCCGTCTCGTCCGCGTCCGCCGTCGTCTCGGGCTCCTCCGTCTCGCCGTCGCCGTCCGTCGCCTCGCCGGTGTCGCTCGTCCCTGCCTCTCCGGCGGTCTCACCGGCCGTGTCGACTGCGGTCGTCCAGTAGGAGACGGAGGCGAGTCGCCGGCCGACGCCGGTCCCGCCGAGCGCGGTGTCGACGGCCCGGAACGGGGCCGCGACGGCGTTCGGCAGCTTCCGGTAGAACCCGTACGGGAACACGAAGTCGTGGTCCGCGCGGGTGAGCGTCAGCCCGGCGTCGGCGACGAGCGAGCGCACCTCGTCGCCGCCGTACAGCCGCGACCCCATCGGCAAGGCCCAGTTGTACACCACGCGTAGCGACGCGTCGTTGAACGTGTCGAAGAAGACGACCTCGCGGGCGACCCGAGCCAACTCCGTCAAGTACGCCTCGGGGGTGTCTGCGAGGTGGAAGAACCGCATCGCCATCACCGCGTCGAAGTGGTCGTCCGGGAACGGGAGGCGACCGGCGTCTCCGCGCATGAACTCGATACTGTCGGCCACACCGGCACGGCGGGCCTTCTCGCGGCCCTGCGTCAGCATGGCGTCGGAGATGTCGAGGCCGACGACGTCCGCGCCACGCTCTGCGAGCATCACCGTGAACCGGCCGGTGCCACAGGCGATCTCGAGGACGCGCTCGCCGTCGACCGGGCCGACGGCGTCTAACACCGCCTCCTTCTCCCGGCGGTCGATCAGCCGGCCGCCCCCGGAGAACCGCTTGTCCTCGTACTCCTGGGCGACCGAGTCGTCCTGGTACCACTCCTGTCCCTTCACGCTGTGCGCGTCTCCACGGGCGAGAATGAAAACCGCACCGATACGTGCCGGCCAGCGAGGCGCCACCGAGGCTCCCGACGGGGGTCGAGCGACGAGTGGTCGCGACGTACCACCTCGGAGTCCGCGCCGACGCCGCCGGCGCGCCACGTGCCGACCGACCGCCGGCGCGCCACGTGCCGACCCCCCTCGGTGATGCCGTTTCGATCAGCCGCTGGTGACGACGTTCTCGGCCGGGATGCGGACGATCACGCGCGGTCCGGACTCCTCGCCGTGGTGCGGGTACTCGTCGACGCCCATGTACTGGCGTGCGAGTTCGTCGATGTGTTCGACCGCGCCCTCCTCGGTGAGTTCCGCCTCCCCGCGGACGGAGACGTAGCGGTACGGGTCGTCCGGGTCGTAGATCGACACGCCGACTTTCGGGTTCTCGCGGAGGTTCCGCTCCTTCTGTCGGCCGCGGGCGGTGTTGACGAGCACGTACTCGCGGTCCTCGTGGTCGACCCACACCGGCGTGACCTGCGGCGTGCCGTTCGGCATCACCGTGGCGATCTGTGCGTACGACTCCTTCTCGAGGATGTCGACGTGTGACTCGGGGATCACACTCCCCCGGTCGCCGCCGACGGACAAAACGGTTCGCGTCCCCGAACCGACAGTCGTTCCGGTCGAGGTCTCGACCCACTCCGGGGGCCCCGCCACCCGCTCCGAGGGACCTATGCCCACGGAGTCCCGACGGCGACCGTGGACGCCGACCAGCGCGACCTCGCGAACCCGTTCGGGATGGACACGGACTGTCGCAACTGCCCCGCTCTGGCGGAGTGTCGAGAGCGGGTGGTCCACGGCTACGGCGACGTGGGCGGGGAGTTCCTGGTACTCGGCGAGTCACCCTCGGCGGGGGCCGAGGCGACCGGGGTCCCGTTCACGGGTGACGCTGCCGGGCGACGACTCCAGTCGCTGTTGGGAGAGCTGGGACTGTCGCGGTCGCCGCCGGACGCGGACGAACCGGAGCTCCAGAACGTCTTCTGTACGTACCTGACGCGGTGCCGTCACCCGGAGCGGGCGGCGACGGACGAGGAGGTACGGGCGTGTGAGCCGTTCCTCAACGCGGAGGTGCGGATGATCAACCCCGAGATCATCCTCCCCGTCGGCCAGCGGGCGCTGGAGGCGTTGGCAGTCGCGTACACCACGCGCAGTCCGGAGAGCTTCGACGTAGCGACCGAACACGCGACGACGATCCGCGGCCGTGGGTTCGAACTCGTCCCGGCGAAGCCGTTCGCCGAGCAGACGGAGGCGGAGACGGACGCGCTCCGAGAGCACCTGCTGGAGAACGTCCTCGCCCGCGACTATCGACAGACGAAGGGACGCCGCGAGCGGTGACCACCGGGTCGGGGACGCGGTGAGACGGGTTCGACGACCAGGCGAACCCGATCGGATCACACCGACGTGGTGTCGACACTCTCCGTCACCAGTACCGACGCTCCGGCGAGGCGGTGCCACGGACGCCCCACGCGACGGCGGCGACGAGTGCGACGACGAGGAGCCCGGCGAGCGCGACGATCCCGGTCGCGGACGGCGGCTGGCCGACCCCGGCCGGCCACCCGAGCAGGCGGGCGAGGACCGCGCCGACGACGAGCGTCACGACACCACCGGTGGCGAACAACGCGAGCGGACGGTCGGCGTTCACGTGCGTGCCTCGGCGACGCGGGACGTAAGTCGTTCGCTCCGCAGTGGGGAGCGGACGGAACTGGAAGACTGAAACCGTCGCCGACACGAGTGCGTCGTATGAGCACCGTCGTCGTCTTGGCGTCGCCGCCGCGCGAGGGGTTCGTCTGTGACCGACTCGTCGACGCGACACCGCTGTCGGCCGCGCAGGCCGCGAAGCTGTACGCTGCGTCGCTGCGCGACACGCTGCGGACCGCCGAGCGAGCCGGTGGAGACCTCCTCGTCAACTACCTCCCGGAGGCGGAACTGCCCGAGCAGTACCACACGGACACCACGCCGGAGGCGGAGGTCCGGACGCTCGCGAGTGAGGCACTCTCGGACGTGACCGCCGCTCGCTTCGAGCGCCAGGTCGGGTCGACGACCGCGGCGCGCGTCGGGAACACCGTCACGCACCTGCTGCGCGAGGAGGCGGCGGACTCCGTCGCGATCCTCCGGCCGACTGCGCCGCTGGTCCAGCGCGCGGACGTGGACGGCGGGGCGATGAAGCTCCGGTCGAGTTCGGTCGTGCTCGGGCCGACGGCGACTGGCGACGTGTACCACGCCGGCTTCACCGAGCCCGTCGAGTTCGCGGACGCCCTCACCGACCCGGCGACGGAGACACTGACGGCGCGCGCCCGCGACGCGGACCTCGACGTGGACTTCCTGGACGTGCAGCCGACGGTCGACGACCCGGCGGGTCTCCGGGCCGTCGTCTCGCTCGTCCGGGCACGCGTCCGCGCCGAGCGGGTCGCCCCCGCCGACACCGCGCTGTTCGTCGACGACCACGGGCTCCGCGTCCGCGACGGCGAGTTGGTTCTCGACGAGTGACGAACGGGTCGGGGAGCGGGGGCTCCCGTCGGGACGGTGGACTCCCTCACTCGTCGACGGTCACACGCTCGACCGGCACTCCGAAGCCGTCCGCCCCGTCTCCGACACCCGTCTCGGTCCCGCCGACGACGTGGACCCGTTCGACACCCGCCAGGCCGGCTGCCGCGGCGACCGCGTCCGCGACGGACGGGGAGCCGTCGTCCGTGAGACTCCCCGTCGAGTCGTCGCCGTCCGCTGTGAGACTCCCTGCCGGGTCGTCGGTGTCTCCTGCAGAATCCCTCGTCGCGTCGTTCGTGTCTCTACCTCCGTCTTCCTCGCCATCACCGGCGGGTGTCACGACTGCGACACCACCCGCGGCGAGCGGTGCGATCACGCCGGCGCCGTACGTCGTCGCGTCCAGTCGACCCGTCGCGAGCACCACGGCCGTGTCCGGGTCCGGCGCCGGCTCGCCGGCCGTCGCCAGCAGCGTCCGGTGTGAGACCGTCTCGTCGGCGACGGCCACCGCCGGATCGTCGGTCCCCGTCGGCGCGGGTGGTGCCATCGGGTTCTCGCTCCACACCTCCGTCTCCCAGTGTGTGGCACCCTCGGTGGTCGGCTGGGCACCGAACACGACGAGACTCGTTCCCGGCGGAGCGGTCACGGCCTCCTCGCGGTCGGTGTGGACCACGAGTGCTCGTGCGTCGCCGTGCTCGCCGACTGCCGGGTCGAAGGTCACGGTCGCGCCGATCAGTCCGGCACCGAGTGCCGTCAACACGGACTCCGGGTGCGCCGTGGGGTCGACGGCGACGGTGTCGCCCGGCCGGACGCCGACGTGGCGGAGCACGTTGCCGGCCTTCGCCGCGGTGTTACACAGGTCGAAGTAGCTGTACGTCCGGTCGCGGGTCGTCGCGTGGAGTGCCGGGGCGGGTCGTCGCCGGTCCCGCGCGACGAGGTCGCCGACCGTCGTCGCCGTCGACGCGACCGACGGCGTCTCCGTCTCGTCGCCGGCCGACGGCGTCTCCGTCCCGTCACCGTCCGACATCGCCTCCGTCTCGTCGCCGGCCGCGGATCGATCCGTCTCGTCGCTCCGGTCAGTCACGGTCGTGTTCCGGCGGGCGGAGTCAAGAGTCGTTCGGGCTCTCTGGGCGTGTGACGCTCCCCGAACACTCTTGTCGTCGACCGTTCGAACTCACCGTGTGAGCTACGCAGAGTCACTCCTCTCGCCAGCGGCGGGGTCGTACCTCGCGACCGTCCTCGTCCCGGCGGCGGTGGTCGCGAGCGTCGCCAGTGGCGGCGCGGTGCCGAGCCTCGCCGTCCTCGCGACCGCCTGGGTCGCCGTCGCGCTCGTGGGTGGCCTCGCGGCGACCGGCGTCTCCGACCTGCACGAGGTCGTCGGGACGGCCGAGTGGGGTGGCCTACTCACGGTCGCGCCACTGGGGTACCTGGCGTACCTGCTGGCGGCGGACCCCGGTCCGCCGCTCGGTCTCCTCGGCGTGCTCGGGTTGGCCGGGTCCGGGCTCGGAGTCGTCGTCGCCACACTGGGTCTCGCGGTACGGAACCGACGGCGACGCGCGGACGCGACGGACCTCCTCTCGGTTACCGTGGGTGATGCCGAGGACGGCACGAGCCTGAGCGTCCCGTCGTGGGCACCGATCCTCGCCGGCGTCGCCATGTTCGCGACGGTGATCGTCGGTGTGTTCGCTCTCGAGGCGGTCGAGTTCGACTTCCCGACGGGTGTGTTCACCGCTATCGGTGGACTCGGGACGCTGGTGACCGCACTCGCCGACGACGAGACGGAGTTGACGGTCACCGACGAAGGGATCGTCACCGACGACTGGCTCCGCCCGGCGGAGACACTCGCCGACTACGAACTCACGGACGAGGAACTCCGGATCGAACGCGGCGGGATGCACCCGAACCTGTCGTTCGACTGTGCGGACCTCGACGACGACGAGCGCGACCGGCTCCGTGACGCGCTGGACCGCGTCGTCGGTGACGAGTCGACGACGACGGGTGCGGAACGGGTGGAGACGGACCACACGGCCTCCGACACCGGACGCGAGCGCGAGCGCGAACGAGCGTCGTAGTCGGCGACTGCGCGTGTTGCTCCGACACGAGACCACCGGTGACCGGACTACCGGACGTGAGACACCGACCGAGAGTCGCTGCGGCGCGACGCCCGTCCGACGGCGTCAGTCGGCCGTCGGCGCGGTGCGGTGGAACGGGCGCTCGGCGATCCGCTCGCGGAACTCGGGGAGCGACTCCCGCCCGTGTTCGGAGGTGGCGGCGACGACCGCGAACACCTCCTCGCGACTCACCTTCACACCGCGGCCGTCGACGGCGCGTTCCGGTGCCGCCGACAGTTCCCGGAGCGTCCCCACCGCCAGCAGGAAGGGGATCGCCCACGCCTCCAGCGTGTTCCCGTCCACCAACGGGACGTGTTCGAGGTACGTCTGCGCGTCGTCCAGGAACGTCCGCGCGAACGTCGCCGTCCGCCCGACGACCCGCCCGACGGCAGTCTGGTTCTCCGGTGCGGTGACCGCCTCCTGAGTGACCCCCTCCTCCGCGAGCCAACTCGCGGGGAGGTAGACGTTGTTCTCCTCCGTGAAGTCGTCGTGGACGTCTTTGGCGACGTTGACCAACTGCAAGAGGAGCCCGAACTCCTCGGCCGTGTCGTACAGCGTCTCGACGCGCTCCTCGGGGAGGTGGTCCCCACGCGTGACCAAGTTGGTGATGAGGTTGCCGACGGTGCCGGCGGCGTAGTAACAGTACTCCTCCAACTCCGCCTCGTCGTCGATCCGCAACCCGCCGTCGTCGGCGTACCGGCGGACGAACTCCGCCATCCCGCCGACCAACTCCCGTGCCGGTGGGGTGATCGCCTCGCGAACGTCCTCGGGCAGCGACTCGAAGGTCGCGATCACACGCTCGACCTCCGCGACGGTCTCCCAGTCGTCGGACCGCTCGGTCGCGGCGGGGACGTACTCGTCGACCGCGGCGCGGAACTCGTCGGCCGTCGTCTCGTCGGTCGGGTCCAAGACGGCGTCGTACGTCTCCAGCAACGCCGCCTGGTCGGCCGGCGGGAGGTGGTCCGCGTCCTCGACCGTGTCCGCGACACGACAGACGAGGTAGCCGAGACAGATGTACGACGACATCGGTTCGTCGAGTACGTCCACGGTCAACGCGAACGTCCGCGAGACCCCCTGGACCGCGTCGTGACACCAGTCCAGATCGGCGTCGGGATCGTCTGCGGCCGGCCGAGCAACATCCTCTGACATCGAACGGTGGGACGTAAGCCGGGGTGGGTCAAAAGTCGTGCGGGGCGCGACCGCACTCCGCGAGCGCGACCGACCGCAGTGACGCGTCGCTACCGCTGCTCGCCGACTCGTGTTCGACCGCAGCGGACACTCCACGACACCAGCGGACACGCCGACCCGTAGTGGAACACTCCCGGCTGCGGCGAACACGTCGAGTCGCCGCGGGACACGCCGACCTGCGGGACACGCCGATCTGCGGGACACGCCGACCCACGGTAGAACACACCGACCCACGCGGTGGAACACGCCGACTCGCAGCGATCACTCGGGCGACCGCGGTCCTACTCGTCGCGACAACAGCCGCCGGCTTCCCCACCGAAGTCCACGGCGAGCGGGTCGGATATCAGCCGGTTCAGCGTCTCCAGTCGCTCTTCGAGCTCTTCTTGGGCTTCCAGGTACCGTGCCATCGTCGGCATCGAGTGGAGTTCCTGCTGTGCCTCGCGGACACGCTCGACGGCGTCCTCGTCGGCGCGGCCGGACTGGCGCGCCAGCGCGAACTCCTGGCGGATGCGCTCGAACTCGTCGATCTTCGACTGCACCTCGTCGTCCGCCTCGACGGCTGCCTTCGCCTCCTCGAAGGCACGGTACTCCGGCAGGGCGGCGATCTCTTCGCCGAGTGCCGTCGCGAGTCCCTCCACGTCGTCCGCGTCTGCGGCGGCTCCGGCGGTCCCGTCTTCGCCCGCGTCCGCCACCGTCCTCTCGTCTGCGTCGGAGTCGACACTCATGTCACACACGCGGGCCGCGAGGGATTTAACGGACGCGTCTCGTCGGCGACTCGGTGTCGTGGCAGTCGAACCGGACGTGTCGCCCGTGACTCCGACGACGCCGCTGCAGTCGGACGCTGCTCAGAGCAGTCCGTACGCGACGATCGCGAGTCCGGACACGGCGGCGAGCACCGCCCACGTCCGGTGGGTGTCGATGGAGGCGTA
Organism: Halobaculum sp. MBLA0147; assembly: GCF_041361345.1. NCBI lineage: Archaea > Methanobacteriati > Methanobacteriota > Halobacteria > Halobacteriales > Haloferacaceae > Halonovum > Halonovum rutilum. The sequence goes on from NZ_JBGKAD010000001.1 coordinate 46,755, forward strand.
CGGGCCACCCTTCCGGGTGAACCGGTACAGGAAGTAGACGTACAACGGCACGGCTCGCAACAGGATACTCACACCCAGTCCGAGCACCACCTCCGTCACGACCGTCACGAGCACTGCCGTCGCGGCCGCGGCGGCGGCAACGACCAGGTCCCGTTTCGCCGACTCGATGTCCAAACTCATGTGTGTGACTCGTCGTCCGTGTCGTGGTGGTGCGTGTACGCCACTGGGTGGTGAGCGTACACCCCGGCGCGTCACTCACCGAGTGCGCGTCGCTCGGCCGCCCTACGCCCGACGCCTCGCGTGGCGTCGTCACTCCTCGTCGAGCTCTTCGACGAGTTCGTCGGCGTCCACGTCGATGTCCTCGTCCTCGGCGGCCTCCTCGACGGCCTCTTCGAGACCGGCACCGCCGCCGCCCATGCCGCCCATCATGCCGGGCATCCCGCCGGCACCGCCGTCGATGACCTCCTCGACGACGACGCGGTCGAGGTTCAGCTCGTCGATGAGCTGTTGAGCGATCTGCTGTTTCGAGAACATCCACTGCTGGTTCATCTGCATCATCGGCGTCGCCTCGATCACCAGCGAGCGGCGGTCGCGCTCGACCGTCTCCGTCTCCGGCTCCTCGTCGTCCTCCTCGCCGTCGACGGTGACCTCCTCCTCGACGACGTCCTCCTCGATGCGGACGTCCGGCTCCTCCTGGAGGTACATCCCGATCATCGCGGCGGCCTGCTCCTCCTCGTCGTCGACGCGCCCGACGATCTCGTAGTCGTACGTCAGGTCGTCGCCGGCCAGCGGGTGGTTGAAGTCGACACGTGCGCGTCCGCCGACGATCGTCTCCAGGTAGCCCTGGTCGCCGTCGACGGTGACCTGCGCGCCGGGGTAGCGGTCGTCCTCGGGGATCTTGTTCGCGGTGACCGTCTTCACCTGGTCCGGGTCGAACTCGCCGAACGCCTCGGCTGCCGGGACCGTCACCTCGTTGCCGTCGCCGACCTCGCGGCCGACCAGGTCGTCGTCGACGGACTCGAAGACGTGGCCCTCGCCGACGGTCACCGTCCGCGGGGAGAAGTCGTGCTCGTCGTCGTCGATGCCGGCCTCCTCGGCGACCTCCTGGCTCGTCGTGTCGACGACGCGTCCCTCCTCGTCGTCCTCGGTGATCGTCCGGACGGTGTACTCCAGTTCGACGAAGTCACCCTCGGCGATCCCGTCGCCGGCCGCCTCGGTGTCTGCGTCGGTGTCCTGCTCTGTCTCGTCGGATGCACCGGCGTCGGCGGCCTCCGCCGCGTCTGCCTGCTCTTCTTCGCTCATACGCCGAACGTCGCCCGTCCGCTTCTTAACAGTCACGTTTCCCCCGCAGCCAGCGAGTCGCAACGACGGGGTGCCGCGGCGACGCGGGATCTCGTCGGCCGGGTGTCGGGACGACGGGGGACCGCGACGACGGGCTGTCTAACGGACGCGAAGGCCCTACTTCTCGACCATCCGCACGTCACAGTCGAGACAGATCACCTCGCTGGCGACCCAGTGGGCCTCGGACTGCCCGCAGTCGGGGCACCGCCACTTGTCGTTGTTGTGCTCGGTCGTCGCCCGCGGCGGTGCGACGCGGCCCGCGCTCTCGACGTGTTCGAGTACTTTCGGGAGGCGTCGCCGCAGGAACCGCGGTCGCGCGGCGAGGTACGAGGCGTCGCTCGTGTCCCCGCCGTGCATGTCGTCCCACTCGAACTGCGCCGGGGTGTGACGACTCGTCTGGACCACGGCAGTCCGGAGGCCCTCGAAGAACGCGCCGGTCGCCACGGAGACGGGGTCGTCCGTCTCGACGCTCTCGTACCGTTCCTCGGCGCGGTCGAACCCGCCGGTGTCGATCCCGCCCGCGACGCCGAAGACGCCGCGGTACTCCTCGGCGCAGGCGCGTTCGGCGTCGGTCTGGAGCACGCTGTCGCGGTAGTCGGTGGCGATGGCGATCCCCTCCGTCGCGCGGGTGGTGGCGCGTGGTTTCCGCCCCGCGGCGCGGTAGCAGAACGTCGCGAGGATCACGTTCCCGAGTCCCCAGCCGGCGCGCGAGGCGTCCGCGCCGAGGGTGTCGTATCCACGTCCGCGGCCTTCGAGTCCCGCGAGGGTGCCGCGCGCGGCGAGGGTGTAGAGGTCGCCAGCGCGGTTGGGTTCGCGGTCGATCAGCGCGCGGATCGCCGCGTCGCGGCGTTCCTGCGGGTCGTCTTCGATCCGCGTCGGGTTCGGGGAGCGTTCCGGTGGTGTCTGGCTCACGAGTGGTGGAGGGGCCGGATCGGTGTGAAGGTGGCGTGTGTGGGTGTGGCGTGGGTGGGATGTTGGGTGTGTGGTTGTGGGGTGGATTTTTGTGGTGCGTTGGTAGTTAGTGAGTGTGGTTGAGTGTAAAGGCGTAGTTCAGGATCAGGATGCGGTTCCGGAGGAGCGGTGTGGGTTCGAGATGTTGGCTGCTGATGTTCGATTGGTGCCATCACCACCTGATACGCTATCAGAGGCAGTTGAGGCGTATCGTAATTCCGTTTGCTGGCGTCGTACTACCGACGGACGAGATCTGTGTGACTGGCACGCAGAAGGGGTTGCCGGAGACGACGAAACTCCGGGAAGCGGTTCTGGGATTGTCCTTGATGGTGCGAATGTAGACGAACCACGTCCAACATCGTCGCTAGAGGGAATTGTGTGTCGGTATGCTAACCTCTCGGGGGCGAACCTCTTCGACGCCGACCTCTCGGAGGCGAACCTCTTCTACGCCGACCTTTCAGAGGCGATCCTCGCAGATGCCGACCTCTCGGGGGCGAACCTCTTACACGCCGACCTCTCGGGGGCGAACTTCTTTTACACCGACCTCTCGGAGGCGAGCCTCGCAGATGCCGACCTCTCGAAGGGGGACCTCGGAGGTGCCGACCTCTCGAAGGCGAGCCTCAGAAACGCCGACGTCTCGGAGGCGGACCTCGCAGGTGCCGACCTCTCGGGGGCGGATCTCTTCGACGCCGACCTCTCGGAGGCGAATATTAAACATGCCAATCTCTCCGGATCCAATCTCTCAAGCACCACCGCGAAGAACACCAACTTCCGATACGCCCTCTTCGGCGACCCAGACACTGACCACTCACCGACGAATCTCGAAAACGCCGTCTTCAGAGACACCGACTTCCGCGGCGCGGACTTCACCGATGCCAGACTCGACCAGACCGATGTCACGGGCGCCCGCATCGACGCCGAGACCACGTTCGACGCCGAGACGATCTACGAACGCGACGACAGCGTGACGAGCGACCAGCGAGACGACGCAGACGACGCCGCGCCGCCGTCCGTCTGGGTCCACCGCCGGCTCGAACGCCTCCACGAGGAGAACGCCCTCAGTTCCGTCGCCCGGGAGTTCCACATCCGGAAGCAACGCGCCCGCAAGCGCCACTACGCCGCGGAAGCGAACGTCGGAAGCTGGCGCGAGCGAATTCCGGACCACAGTCTCGACAGCGACACACTCCAGACCCAGATCGGCACACTACGCGACAGGCTCACCCGAGACGCAATAACGAGCCACGCCGGTGACATCCGCGATACACTCACCAGAGAGAGAATCCGTGACCGACTCCAGAACACAGGTGGCCGACTCAAGCGTCTCGGAAGACACCTACGAGGGAACCCCGTCCGCGAGGTCGCACAGTGGGTTCGCGGACTCCGCGACTGGCAGGCGTACGTTCGTTGGCTCCAACTCCGGACGTTCGAGGTGACGATGGGCTACGGCGAACGGCCCTCACGAGTGATCGGGACATCTGCCGCGTGTGTCGTCGGCTGTGCGCTGCTCTACCCGTTGGGAGACTGGGTCGCACCGAATCCTGGCAGTGTCGAGGCGGCACAGCGCGGACTGGGGAGCAACGCCTCCGGCGACGTGGCTGTGGACGCCGCCGTCCGCTACCCTGCGCCCCCGACCGACATCGCCGCGGTGCCGTCGTACCTCGGAAGCCTCACGGGCACCCTCGCGGACAGCCTCTACTTCTCGACAGTGACGTTCACCACACTCGGCTTCGGCGACTTCAGCCCCGTCGGGTTCGGGCGCGTGCTCGCCACGGTGGAGTCGGCACTGGGCGTCACTCTGTTCGCCGTCCTGGTGTTCGTGCTCGGCCGTCGCGCGACGCGGTGAGCCGCACCCACGACTCCCACCACACACCAACGACCCCCAGAACCGCCGCCCACCTACCCTCGCGCCCAGGCGATCGCACCCTCCTCGTCGCCGAAGCGGCGCACGGCGACCGTCTCCGTCTCGACCGCGACGGGCTCCGTCGGGCCGCCGGGCACCGAGATTGCCAGCCGTCGCACGCTGTCGACACCCTCGGCGGCCACCAGCGCGTCGACCACCGCGCGCACCGTCGCCGCGTCCGTCCCCGCCCCCAGCAGGGTCGCGGCGCCCGTCACCGCCGCCTCGGACGCGTACGTGTTCCAGTCGGACACGACTGCCGCCGGCAACCCGTCGGCCCCGTTCCACCGCGTCAGATCCTGCACGACCACGCCGTCCTCCACGTGGTGTTCGAACTCGGACCCTGACTCGTCACTCATACGTCCGCCGTACAGTGGCTCTCGCTAAGAGTGTTTGCAAATCGAGCACATCCGAACACCCCCCTTCCAGCGGGTCGACTCCCGGCGGCTCGACAACTGGCGACTGCCGCAGTGCCACGTCCCGAACGAGGAGGGTCGCGCGTCGGAGCCACGGGAGTCGAGAGGAATTATACCCCCGCGCACCAACCCGTAGATATGGACACACGGGATCTCTCCGCCCACTCGCCGTACGTTCCCGGGCGGGGTGTCGAGGAAGTCGCCCGCGAGCTGGGTGTCGAGCCGGACGCGCTGGTGAAACTGTCGTCGAACGAGAACCCACACGGCCCCTCGCCGGCCGCGATGGAGGCCGCCCGCGAGGCCGTGGGCCACGCGCACGTGTACCCGAAGGCGGCCCACACGGACCTCACGGCCGCGCTGGCGGACCGCTGGGACGTGACCGACGAGCAGGTGTGGGTCTCGCCGGGTGCCGACGGCGCGCTCGACTACCTCTCGCGAGCGACGCTGGAGCCCGGCGACCGCGTGCTCGTGCCGGAGCCGGGGTTCGCCTACTACCCGATGAGCACGCGCTACCACCACGGGGAGACGACGACGTACCCGCTGTCGGCCGACGACGACTTCGCGCAGGACGCCGCGACGGTGTTGGACGCCTACGACGGGGAGCGGGTCGTCTACGTCACCTCGCCACACAACCCGACTGGGACGGAACTCCCACGCGAGGAGCTGGTCGAGATCGTCGAGGCGGTCGACGACCACACCCTGGTGGCGGTCGACGAGGCGTACGGGGAGTACACGGACCGCCCGTCCGCCATCGAGTTGCTCGACGAGTACGACAACGTCGCCGTGACGCGGACGTTCTCGAAGGCGTACGGACTCGCCGGACTCCGGATCGGCTACGCGGTCGTCCCGGAGTCGTGGGCCGACGCCTACGCACGGATCAACACCCCGTTCGCGGCCAACGCCGTCGCGCTCGCGGCGGCACGCGCGGCCCTGGACGACGACGAGCACGTCACCACGTCCGTCGAGTCGGCGACGTGGGCCCGCGAGTACATGCACGAGCGGCTGGGCGTCCCGACGGTCGACGGCGCCGGGAACTTCCTGTTGGCACACGTCGGTGACGTGGACCCGAGCGGCGTGGCCGGCGTGGAGGCCGACGCCGCACCCGGCGAGGCGGTCGCGGAGGCCGCCAAGCGCCGCGGCGTGATCGTCCGGGACACGGGGTCGTTCGGTCTCCCGGAGTACGTCCGGATCTCCTGTGGCACGCGTGCGGAGACGCGGACGGCGGTCGCCGTCCTCGACGAGGTGTTCGCCGCGCTGGACGCGACGGCCTACGATCCCGCCGCCGCGGGGCCGATCGACGAGGCGGCGCGTGCGGACGCACTCGACCCGGCGGAGACGGGGTCGGGAGCGTCCGCGGAGGAGTCCTCGACCGAACCGGAGGCGGAACTGTGAGAGTCGCCGTCACCGGGACGCCGGGCGTCGGGAAGACGACCGCGACCGAGCGACTCGACGTGCCGGTCGTCCACCTCAACGACGCCGTCCGCGAGCACGACCTGACGACGGGCCACGACGAGGAGCGGGACTCGCGCGTCGTCGACCTGGACGCCGCCGCCGAGTTCGTCGCGGACCGCGAGTGCGACCTGCTCGACGGGACGGACGGGGACACGCTCGTCGTCGAGTCGCACCTCGCACACAGACTCGCTGTCGACCGGGTGGTCGTACTCCGGTGTCGCCCGGATCTGCTGGAGGAGCGGCTCCAGGACCGCGGAGAGAGCGAGGCGAGCGCTCGCGAGAACCGCGAGAGCGAGGCGCTGGACGTGGTGCTCGGCGAGGCGGTCGAGCGGCACGGCGCCGACGCCGTCTACGAGGTGGACGCGACGGATCACGACCCGAGCGAGACGGCGGCGGTGATCCGAGCCGTGATCGACGGCGACCGCGAGCCGTCGGCGGGCACCGTCGACTTCGTCGAGTACGTATGACGCTGGATCGCCTCCGCCCCGTGGCAGAGCGCGGGCTCGACCCGTTCGTCGTCGCCGCCGACCGCCTCGGGCTGTCGCCGGACGGGATCAGCGTCGTCGCGTTCGGCTGTGCCGTGGCCGCGGGTGTCGTCTTCGCCGTCGCGACGCCACTCGCGTACGTCGCCGGCAGTCTCCTCGTGTTCCTCAACGGGTGGCTCGACCTGGTGGACGGCGCCCTCGCCCGCGAGCAGGACGTCGCCTCCGCCGGTGGGGACCTGCTCGACCACGTACTCGACCGCTACGCGGACATCGCCGTGCTCGTCGGGTTGACGGCCGGCGTCGGTCGCTTCGGCGTCGGTTTCGCCGCCGTCACGGGCGTGTTGATGACCTCCTACCTCGGCACGCAGATCCAGGCGGTCGGGATCGGCCGCGACTACGGCGGGCTGCTCGGGCGCGCGGACCGGCTCGCACTCGTCGGCCTCGTCGGCGTCGTCGCCGCAGTCGTGCCCGGCGTCGCCGTCGGCGTCCCGCTGCTCGGTGTCCTCGGGCCGGTGACGCTGCTGCTCGCCGTGTTCGCGGTCGTCGGCCACTTGACCGCACTCCAACGGTTCTGGGGCGCCCGGCGCGACCTGTCGTAGTCGGCGACAGTTCGTGCGATCTGGCGGAGTCGTTCGGGACCGGTCACGACCCTTCGGAGCCAGGCCACTCGCTCGGACGACACCGCACGGACCGCCTCACTTCCAGGTGACGTACGTCAACGCGGCGATACCGACCGTCTCCAACACCTGCAGGACCATCATCACGCGGACGGCGACGGTCGGGAGCGCGGGGGCGGTGAGGTAGAACCACAGCGCGACGAGGTTCTCCGCGAGGAGGAACGCCGCGAACACCATCGAGCCGAGCGTGAGCGGTGCGCGCACCTCGCGGTAGGTGCGCGCCCAGATGCCCAACAGGACGAGCAGGAGGGTGACGTTGACACCCGCCGCGACGCGGGCGGCGTCCAAGAGGAGACTCACGCGGTCTCCCCCCGTGGGCGTCGGTCGGCGGTCTTGGCGTGGTACTCCGTGGTGTAGCGTGTGGTCATGTCAGTCGTCCACCTGTGAGAGGATCTGCTCGACGGTGTCCCAGTTCGCCTCCGTCCGGTCGCTGGGGAGGTACACCGCGCCGTAGTCCGTGTCCCCGCTCGTGACGACGCCGTTGTCCTCCAACACGTCGAGGTGGTACCGGACCGTGTTGTACGCGAGATCCAACTCCTCGGCGAGTTGGTTCGCGTTGCGTGGGCGTTCGTCGAGCGCCGCCAGCAGCCGGGCGCGGTTCGGTCCTCCGCGCGTCCCCGCCAGCGTCTGCCAGAGGACCGTGTCCATTCGCCGCCTCGTTCCGCGCGACGAGACAAGAATCCACCGACACGCTGACATACGACCACCGCCGGGCGGGCGACCGAACCGCCACCGAACGTCTCCGTCCCCCGGCAGGACGCGCTCCGCGTCGCGGACGGGCGTCGCTCGCGGTGGCGCGTCCCGTCGTCGCGTGGGGACGCGTCTCGTCGTCGCGTGGGGACGCGTCTCGCCGTCGCTCGTGGTGGCGCGTCCCGTCGTCGCTCGTGGTGGCGTCTCCTCCCGCCGAGACCCCCCCAGAGCCGTCCGCTCTCACTGTACACGTCTCGCCGGACCGAGGGTAAAGCACTTTCGCCGAACGCCCGCAGACGGACGCGAGAGAGACTCACGACGGAATCGAGTCGAAATTGAGAGAGACTCTCGTCGGATCTCCGAAATGACCTATGAGCCGCCCGGGTGACGCCTCGAGCGCATGGCCCGAGACACGACGCGACGGCGACTGCTCGGCGGCATCGGCGCGAGTGTGACCGCCGGGCTCGCCGGCTGCGGGAGCAACGGCGGCGAGACGGCGACCGGAACCCCCACGGACGAGGCGACCCCGACGAGCGACTCGACCGCGACCGACGCGACGGCGGCGACGGAGACGAGTGGCCCGACCGGGTCGATCCGGGTAGCGCACCTCTCGCCGAACGCCCCGAACGTAGACGTGTTCGTCGACGGCTCGGCGGTCCTGGAGGACGTGCCGTACGGCACCGTCTCGGGGTACCTCGCGGTGCCGGCCGGCGACCGGGAGGTCGAGATCCGGCCGGTCGGGGGCGACGCGGCGGTGTTCTCCGGCTCCGTGAGCGTCGCGGCGGACTCGGCGTACACGGTGGCCGCGACCGGCGAGGTGGGCGAGGAGGCCGACGAGTCGTTCGCCCCGGTCGTGACGACCGACGACCTCGATGACCCCGGATCGGACACCGCGCGCGTCGGACTCCTCCACGCGTCACCGGACGCGCCGGCGGTTGACGTGACACTGGCGTCGTCCGGCGACGCCGTCTTCGACGGGGTGGCGTTCGGGGAGACGGCGACCGTCGAGGTGCCGGCCGGCGAGTACCGGCTAGAGGTCCGCGGCACCACCGAGTCGAACGACGGCGACGTGGTGGCGGCCTTCGACGTGGAACTGGCGGGTGGCCGGGTCTACTCGGCGTTCGCGACCGGCTACCTGACGGCCGACGACGAACCGGACGATCCGCCGTTCGACGTGGAACTGATCGACGACACGGGCGAGAGGGAGGTGACCGCGGCGCCCGCACCGGCGCGGGTGCGTGTCGCGCACTTCGCGCCGAACGCGCCGAGCGTGGACGTGCTCACCGACCAGATGCTCGCCGTGAACGACCTCGCGTACGGGCAAGTGACGGCGTACCGCGAACTCACGCCCGGCGGTCGGCCGATCCAGATCCGCCCCGCCGACGACCCGAGCACGGACCTGTTCGCCGACCGCGTCCCGCTGACGAGCGGCGTCGACTACACGCTGGTCGCGACCGGTGAGGTGGGCGAGGAGGCCGACGAGTCGTTCGCCCCGGTCGTGTTGCGCGACGACGACGGGGACCCCGGCGAGGAGACGGCGCGGATCAGACTCCTCCACGCGTCGCCGGACGCACCGGCGGTGGACGTGACACTCGCGTCGACCGGCGAGGCCGTCTTCGACGGGGTGGCGTTCGGGGAGACGGCGACGGTCGAGGTGCCGTCCGGCGGGGACACGCTACAGGTACGCGGCGCCACCGAGTCGAACGACGGGGACGTGGTGGCCACCTCCGAGGTGCAGTTGAGCGGCGGGCAGGTGTACACCGCCTTCGCGGGGGGCTACCTCACACCCGAGGACGAGCCCGGCGACACACCGTTCACGATCGCGCTGTCGAACGACAACGAGGGGACGGCGGGCGGTCTCGTCGACAAGCCGGCACGACTCAGGGTAGCGCACCTCTCGCCGGACGCGCCGACCGTCGACGTGGCCGTCGACGGGACACAGGTCCGCTCGGACGTGCCGTTCGGCGCCGTCTCGGCGTACCTCGACGTGCCTCCCGGCGAGCGGTCGGTGACGATCACGCCGGCCGGCGGCGACACCCCGGTGTACTCGGGGAGCGTGAGCGTCGAGTCGGACACCCCGTACACCCTCGCGGCGACCGGCGAGGTGAGCGAAGAGGGAGACGAGCCGTTCGGTCCGCTGGTGTTGGACGACGGCGGCGACTACGGCAGCGACGACACGATCTGGGTGCGGTTGGTCCACGCGTCGCCCGACGCGCCGGCCGTGAACGTGACCCTGTCCGGAGAGGACCCGGCGTTCGACCCCGTCTCGTTCGGTGAGTCGGACACCGTCGGCGCGATGGTCGTCGACGACGCCGTCGAGGTCGTCACCGCCGACGGGGGGGAACTGGTCGGCCAGTTCCGCGTCGACGCCGGTTACGACGACGGGCTGGTGACGCTGTTCGCCGCCGGCTACGCCAGTGTCGACGACGAACCCGTCGACACGTCGTTCGAACTGATCGCGGCGTGAGCCAGCGGGTAGTCGGGCAGTTCGAGTCGATCGCGGCGTGAGCCAGCGGGCCCGACGATCCCCCACTTCCCACTCCTCGTCGTCCGTCCAGATGACGCGCGATTCATGAGTGTCCCGTCCGAAGGGGGAGCGATGAGCGATCCCACGGCGCGGAACCGGCTCGGCGACGAGGCGAGTCCGTACCTCCGCGAACACGCAGACAACCCCGTGAACTGGCAGCCCTGGGACGAGACCGCACTCGCGGCCGCCCGCGAGCGAGACGTACCCATCTTCCTCTCGATCGGCTACAGCGCCTGTCACTGGTGTCACGTGATGGAGGAGGAGTCGTTCGAGGACGAGGCGGTCGCAGACCTGCTCAACGAGTCGTTCGTCCCGATCAAGGTGGACCGCGAGGAGCGCCCGGACCTCGACCGGATCTACCAGACCGTCTGTCACAAGGTGTCCGGCGGCGGCGGGTGGCCGCTGTCCGTGTGGCTCACCCCCGAGGGGAACCCGTTCTACGTCGGGACGTACTTCCCCAAGCGAGCACAGCGGAACCAGCCCGGCTTCCTCGATGTCTGCGAGAACGTCGCGAACTCCTGGGCCGACCCCGAACAGCGCGAGGAGATGCGCCAGCGCGGCGAGCAGTGGGCCGCGACCGCCCGCGACGAACTGGAGACGACGGGTGGTGCGGCGACCACCGGCAGTGACTCGGCGGCCGACGCGACCGCGGTCGGTGCAGACCCGTCGGACGGTGCGGGAGGCGGCGACGAGGAGGAGGACGACGCCATCTCGGGGACGCTCGACGACGCCGTGACGACGGCCATCAGGAGTGCGGACCGCGAGCACGGCGGGTTCGGACGCGGCGGGCCGAAGTTCCCACAGCCCGGCCGGATCGACCTGTTGTTGCGTGCCGCCGAGCGCAGCGACGACGAGACGCCGCTGCGGGTGGCGACGGAGACGCTGGACGCGATGGCGAACGGCGGGTTGTACGACCAGATCGGCGGCGGGTTCCACCGCTACTGTACCGACCGGGAGTGGGTCGTCCCGCACTTCGAGAAGATGCTGTACGACAACGGCTCGCTGGCGCGGGTGTACCTCGACGCCTACCGCCTCACCGGACGCCCACGGTACGCCGTCGTCGCGAGCGAGACGCTGGCGTTCCTCGACCGCGAGTTGGGACACCCCGAGGGCGGCTTCTACGCCACGCTGGACGCCGACTCCGGCGGCGAGGAGGGTGCCTTCTACGTCTGGGACGAGGCGAGTCTCCGGGCGGCACTGGACGCAGAGCTGGCCGAGGAGACGCTCGCGGAACTCGGCGTCGACCGGGAGACGGCCGGCGACGTGCTCCGGGACCGCTTCGGCGTCGACGAGCCGAACTTCGAGCGCGGGCAGACGGTGGCGACGGTCGCCGCGACCGCATCCGAGTTGGCAGAGTCCCACGACCTGGAGCGGGCGACGGTGCGGCAACTGCTCCGACACGGCCGGGCGGCACTGTACGACGCCCGCGAGGAGCGCGAGCGGCCGCCGCGCGACGACAAGGTGATCGGCGCCTGGAACGGGTTGGCGGTGTCGGCGTTCGCCGCCGGCGCGCGGACGCTGGACGCGGGATTGGCCGACCGCGGTGCCGCGGCGCTGTCGTTCGTCCGCGAGCACCTCTGGGACGGGGAGCGACTGGCACGTCGCTACGTCGACCCCGACGATCTGCCGGACGCGGCGGGTGGAGTGGAGAGCCACGGAGGAGACGGCGGCGACGAGGGCGACGGTGGTGACGGCGGCGACGACCCGTCGACGCCGGTCGGCGGCGCGTCGGGAGCGGTCGGCGGTGCGAAGGGGACGGGCTACCTCGACGACTACGCGTTCCTCGCGCGGGGGGCGTTGGAGTTGTACGGCGTGACCGGCGAGGTGGAGCACCTCTCGTTCGCGCTGGAGTTGGCGGACGTGATCCACGAGGCGTTCTACGACGCCGAGGCGGGGACGATCTACGCGACGCCGGCGGACGGGGAGTCGTTGATCGCGCGGCCACAGGAGCCGACGGACCGGTCGACGCCCTCGAGTCTCGGCGTCGCCGTCTCGACGCTGCTCGCACTCGACGGGTTCCGGCCGGACGCGGGGTACGCCGAGGCGGCGCGTGCCGCACTCGCGACCCACCGCGATCGGATCGCCGGCCGGCCGCTGGAGCACGTCACCCTCGCGTTGGGGGCGGCCGCCGACGCTCGCGGCTCGCTGGAGGTGACGCTGGCCGCCGACGAGTGGCCCGCCGAGTGGCGCGAGACGCTCGCGAATCAGTACCTCGCGGACGCCGTGCTCGCCCCGCGGCCCGCGACGGAGAGCGGTCTCTCCGCGTGGCTCGACACGCTCGGACTGTCGGAGGCGCCGCCGGTGTGGGCGAACCGCGAGGCGCGCGACGGGGCGCCGACCGCCTACGTCTGTCGGGGGCGGGCCTGTTCGCCGCCACGGACGGAGCTGTTCGACGCCTTGACGTGGACGCCGGGGGAGTGAGACGAGACCGGACGGCCACGCCGACTCGCGACCCCGACCACCGTGGTCGTGTACGAACCGTGGAGGGCTATCGTGTCTGATAACTACCCCGGCGGGTTTTTCCGTCGGCTTCCGATACCTCCGTTCACCCGAGAGCCGGGAACTACGACAATGTTCGATGATACAGAGACCGAGCGGGGTCAGGTAGGCATCGGGACGCTCATCGTGTTCATCGCGATGGTGCTGGTGGCGGCGATCGCTGCCGGCGTCCTGATCAACACCGCTGGCTTCCTCCAGTCGCAGGCACAGACGACGGGTGAACAGTCGTCGAAACAAGTCTCGGATCGTCTCCAAGAGGTCGTCACCACCGGTCACGTCACCTCGGGTGAGACGGACGTCGTCAACGGTGTGAACGTGACCGTCACGCAGGCACCGGGCGCCGGCGAGGTCGACCTCGAGAACGTCACGGTGACGTGGGTGACCGAGGAAGACTCGTACACTCTCGTCGAAGACGACGTCAAGTCCGGGTTGGGAGAGTTCAACGTCCAGACCGTCCGGAACGAGGGCGACACGAGTACCGGTGCGACGGTACTCAACGACCCGGACGACCGGTTCAACCTCGTCTTCTACCTGGACACGCCCGGTAAGAACGACCCGAAGCTGACGGGTGACGACAACACCGCGGAGGGTGGATCCGACACGTCCCCGTCTCAGCCGAACGACCTCAAGGGCGGCGACACGGTGACGCTCAAGCTGAACACGCAGGCTGGTGCGACGACGACGATCCGGTTCTCCGTCCCCGAGTCGCTCGAAGGCAAGAACTCCGTCCTGCTGTAACTCGCGGGACTCGAGAGCGACTCTCTCTTCCTCCCGGAACCGTCGTCTCGACGACACCTCACTCGACTCGCCGCCGCACGGCGTCGTCCCTCCGGCGCCGGCGTGTGCTCGCTCTTCGCTCGACTCGGAGGCGTCCACAGGCGGTCGTCGTCGAACCCGACGCGCCCGATGCGGTCCGGTGCGTTCTCGGAGGCGACGGGGACGCCCTCCACGTCGCTGCCGACGACGTCGACTCCTGGCTCCCAGTCGACTCGTACCCACCGACGCGACGGCAGCGTCTGTGCCGGGTAGCGTCGTCGGAACGGATCCGAGGTTTCCACCGCCGGTCTTTTGACCCGTCCGTCGGTAGCGGGTGTCGTCTCGGCGGGTTCGGAGGTCGAACGTGTCTCGGAATACGAGAGTGGAGTCCGGACCGATCGGACCGTGGACGCTCGCGGCGGTCGTAGTGCTGACCGTGGCGGCGTCGGTCGCCGTCGGTGCGCTGGTGAACGTGAGCGGCGTCCTCCAGCCGGAGCCGACGCCAGACGGCGAACTGGCACAGGTCGACGCGCCGCCGGACCAGATCCCCGACCGCCCCCGGGAGGTCGCCACGACCGGGCACGTCACCGCGAACGGCACCGTCGACGTCGTGAACGTGACCGTCACCCAGTCGGCCCCGGGCGACGGCTACATCTCGCTCGCGAACACGAGCGTGACGTGGGTCACCGGGAACGACTCCTACACGCTGGTCACAGACGACACGGACGGCGAGTTCGGCAGGTTCGAGATTCGCCCGATCCGAGACGCGGACGGCTCCGTCCCGACCACGACTCGCCTCGACGACCCCGGCGACCGGTTCGCGTTCGTCTTCGCTCTCGACACGCTCGGCGAGGGTGACGCTCGCTCGACCGGGGGCGACGACGCGGCGGGCGCGGGTGGCTCCGGCGACGCGCCCGCACAGCCGAACGCTCTCGAACCGGGCGACGAGGTGACGATCGAACTGACCACGGAGGCCGGGACGACGACGGTTATCCGGTTCGTGGTGCCCGAGTCACTCGACGGCGAGGAGTCGGTCCCACTGTGAGTCGGGGTCAGTTCGGTCGTGACGGTCGGTGTCGGATTCGGTGACCCCGAGTTCGGTGGTGGCGCTCGCGACGGCGAGCGGTCGCGTCACTCCCCGTCTGGGTCGTAGCGCGTACACGAGCCGTAGTTGTCGAATCCGACGCGCTCGATCCGGTCCAGTGCGTCTTCGGAGACGACGAGCACGCCGTCCGCGTCTGTGCCGACGTCGTCGCGGCCCGGCTCCCCGTCGACTCGTAGCCACCGACACGACGGCGGCGTCTGGTCCGGGTAGAGTCGCCGGAACGTCTCCGAGGCTTCCGTCGTCGCCGGGCCGAACTCGTAGCCGTCGAGTCGGGCGCGGTCCAGTTCCGTCGCCAACTGCTCGGTGACGACGAAGTGCGGGTACGACTCTAGCAGCGCGTCGCCGCGCCACCCGTCGAAGACGTACGTCAGCGTCGGGCGGGACCCGGCGCGCCGCTCGACGGTCGCTCGTCCCGCGACTTCGGGTTCGACGCTGTAGTACTCGGTCATCGGTTGTCACTCCTCACGGGAGGTAAAAAGTAGTGCCCGTACTTGTCGTCGATTTCTGTAGCTTTCTCCAACAGCTTGTCCCGTAACTCCGCGGAAGGAGTTCCGTCTCCTTGATCGTGCTTCCGGTAGAATTGGTTCCACTTCATCCGAATCTTACTGAGATGTAGATCGGCGTTCACCTTCGATGGTATACCGCGTAGGTTCTCAACAGAATGAATCTCACTCTCTGAGACGACCCCTGGATACCGGTCTAGTACTTGCTGTTCCACAGCGTGGTGGACTACGAAGTTCTCCCTGTCCCGAAGTTGGGGAAACTCTCGAAAGAAGTTCCGTCGATAATCAGACGAGTCTGACTCACCGAAACACGCGGGTTCACCTGCAATAGGGTGGTTACCGAGGCTATCAGGGGAGTCGTACAGTTCGTCTGGTGGCTGTCCGAGCTCCCAGTCTGGAAGTCGCTGGATGTGTAAATCCAGGGGACTACGATCGTCGGGTCTGCTCCACCGCGAGAGGGTCGTTATCTGACGAGTGTCGTCAACGGCTCCCCCGGTCGCCGAAGTCACGACACTGTTCGGACCGAGAAACGGTAGAACAGAAGCGTCGTAATTTGTGTCCGTCTGCTGGCGAACATGAGCTAGTTCGTGGACGAGGATGTGTTGACCGTGTAACGAATCTGGGTCGTACGCGCCACGACCGAACACGATGTGATTTCCGATGGTGAATGCTCTGGCATCTAGTTCTGCAGCCGCCGCTGTTGCACGGTGTCCAGTGTGAATACGTACCTCGGGCACCTTTTCACCGAGTCGATCTTCCACCACTTGTCGAATCTCACCGTCCAACGCCTCTCCCGGTGAGGAGAGAACTCGCCTGACACACTCTGGGAGAGCCGTTGTTCCTGCGGGTTCCATCTCACTCGTGGCGGCCACACTCCGCCGTTTCGACCGACGATTACGCCGTTCGACATCCCACGGAATTGGTGTGTCCTCTCTAGCACGCCAGCGTCGTCGTTTCTTGAAATCGTTCGCGACGGCTAGTGGCATTCCCTCTTTGATCCTGTCGTGTACCGCATCTGGGGCGTTCGCCTCCATCCGTAACAGGCGAACGACATCTAGATCGTCCAGTTCACCGTACATCTCCTCTGCTAGCCGACGTGTTTTCTTCGAGAGTTGTTCGGGTTCTATGTCGTTGCGTGACGAATACGCCACTCTGCGTCGTTCCGTATCATCTCGTGTCTCTGCGTCCGACTTCGACTGCTCTCCGTCGGATGCGTCGCGTCGCCGTCCACTTCGTCCGTCCCGTCTGTGTCTCCGGCCCATCCGCTCCGGCCGATCTAGCGTACGGCCACTTAGAACTTCGTGTATGCTAAATAGAGGAAAACGAGGGTCGGGGTCGGAGGCGACGTGCTCGACTTCGGGAGCGCGTCGCGTCAGGCCTGCACGGACCGGAGCAGGCTCAGGAGTTCTTCGGCCTCGACGACGGCGGCGGCGAGCTCGGAGTCGCGGGGATCACGCCCCCCAGTGAAGGCGTCCGCGAGGCCCGCGACCGTCACCTGCACGCCCGTGACGTGGCCGCGCAGCGCCGTCGCCAGATCGTCGTCGGACAACGGCCGGTCCTCGGTGGGCGCGAGCGCGACCGTCCGCTCGGCCTCTCGCCCCCCGTGCGGGGAGACCACCGTCGGCTCGTCGCCCTCGACCACCGCCCGCGCCGTCTCCGGCTCCGGCCGCGGCCCGGCGTCGTCCGGAATCGGTCGTGGTTCCGCGTCGGTACTCCTTTCAGCGTCGGACTCGGAGTCTGTCATGCTGTTCCCACACAGCACCCCGGTAGGGCGTCCCTTCGCCCTGCCGTTCGGTACTGCTCCCGAGTGGCGAGTCCGGGGTGCCGTGTGCTACTTGCTTGGTGATGGGGGTAATTAGGTGTTTCGACTGATGGGTGTATAAATGCGTCTGAGGTGGGTCTTCCCTGGAAAGACGCGAAACCCGTCGCGCGTGCGTGTGCGCCCACGCGCGACTGCCGATTCGATCCACCACGTACGCGGGGTGTCTGGACACTGCTTCGTTCGGGAACTTCTCAAGCACGTGAGAGGTCTCGCAGTGGGTCGCAGGAGGTTCGGTGGATTCGCCGAAGAAATCACAGGAATTTGATACTTCGGCGGCTGGCGGCGCGCGCGAGGCGCGAGCGGAGCGAGCGCCACGCGTGCGAGGGACGAGCATCGAGCGGGGAGCGGAGCGACCCGCGAGACGCGCAGGAGGCTGGGGAGGGGTGAGGCGGTGCGGTGCTGTTCCGGGTGGGACAGAGAGGGGCGACGCGGTCCGCGACGCCGGCCGACGCAAGCACCGCAGCGACCGTAGGGAGCGAGGAGTGCGAGGCTCGAACGAAGTGAGAGCCTCGACAGTCGAGCGGGGAGTGAAACGACCCGCGAGACGCGCAGCGAGGCCCGCGAGCGGAGCGCGGCGGGGCTCTCACCTGTTGGTACCGCCACGCTCGTCTCCACGTACCACCGCAGAGAGTGAGAGTAGCGAGCGGAGCGCGGCGGGGCTCTCGGGTGGTGCCGTCCCCGCAGGTCCCCGACACACGGCCGATCCACCGACGCCTTTAGACGCCAGTGCCGAGACGATCCGCCGTGAACAGACGCACGGGATTCGGGCTGTCGATGCTCCTCGCGAGTCTCTGGGTCGGGCAGACGGCCCTCGGCGAGCCGGCCGTGGTCGCGGCGGCGGTGGGCGTCGTGGCAGTCGCACTCGCTGCGTTCGCGGGTGGCATCCTCACCGGCGTGATCGAACCCGAGCGCATCCCAGACGAGGAGATGAGCCGCCTCGCCACCGGGGCCTTCCTCACGCTGCTGGTCGTCGGCGGCGTCGCGCTGGCGCTGCTCGCCGTCGTGCGGTTCGGGTGATCAGAAGTGCCCCCGTGAGAGCCCGAACCACAAGCACGACACTCACTCCCGAGACACGCCCATTACGCGCTCGAGGACGACCGCCAACTCCGACTCCAACTCCGAGGCCTGTAGAATTCGGATCGACTCCTGTTCCTCCACCGACGGCGTCTCCTCGGTGTCGAGGTCGTCCGTCACGAGGACCCCGTTCCACCCGCTCCCGAACGGAGCCTCGTCGTCGTGGACGTACTCCCGGTCGTCACGCAGGAAGGCGACGTACTCCAGCGTCTCTTTGATCCCGCGTCTGATCGTCTCGCGTCGACTGGAGTACTTCACCTCCGCGATCAGGTACTCCGAGGTGTCCCCCGCCGTCACCTCCAAGACGATCACGTCGGGCCGGCCGGTCGCGCGGTACGTCGTCCCGTCGCCGAAGTAGTCGTCCGCGACGGCCTGTGCCTCCCGCTGGACTGCCTCCGTCCGCGACAGGTCGTCGCGATCCGTCCCGATCACGTCCGAGACGAAGTCGATTCCCCGGTCACGGGCGGAGTTGTCGTGGTACAACACGAACTCGCGGTCGCCGTCCTCCAACGCCGCCACCTCGTCGCGGCCGCGCTCGATGGTCCGGAGCGTGAACCGACCGTCGCTCAGTCGCTCGACGGTGCCGACGAACCGGAAGAGGACGTACAACTCGAACAGCGCGTGGTCGTCGTCGGGTGTGATCGCGGTGCGGTTCAACAACCGCCGCACGGCGTCCGGGTCACCCGCCAGCGTCTGCTGGTACCGCTCGACCAACGCGGCCGTCCGCCTGTAGATTCCCGTCCGCGACTGCTTGGCGCGTTCGAGCATCCGTGGCGTCGGTTCGTACGTCTCCGGGTCTCGAATCCGCGCGACGTGGACGTTGCGCTCGACGATCTCGGTCAGATCGTCGATCAGGTCCTCGTTGCCACGCCACGTCTCGCGGACCCACTCGTAGTCGTTCTCGAGGTACGACGCACACTCGGTCAGCGTGTCGTAGATCAGCGAGAGCAGTCGCTTCAACACGACGTTCTCGGCCGTGTCGTACGTCTCCGAGCGGTCGTCACAGACGAACAGTGCCGAGTCTCGCGGTGCACGGGAGGCGCGCGTCGTCAACGTCTCGCTCCAGTCGATTCGCCCCTCGACACTCCCGCGCGTGGTAGTGGTTCGCCGTTCCGTCTCCGTCTCGATCCGTCTGATCCCCGCCGGGAGGTCGCGCACGAACGCCACCACGTCTTCGTCGAGCACGAAGTGGAGTCGCAGGAGCATCTCGTAGTCGTCGAACCGGTCGTCGAGGCCCTCCGGGTGGAGCCGCTCTGCGAAGGCCGACTCCGGGAACCCACCGGCCATCACGTAACTCAACACGTCCTCCGTCAGCGTCTCCAGCAGCGCCGCCCTATCCATCGGGGCTCACCTGCAGGAACTCGCGAGCACGGGCCAGGAGTCGGTCGCGGTCGACGCCGTCCAGTGCTGCCAACTCCCTGACGACTTCGTCTCTGTCTCTAAGTCCCTCGAACTGCGGGAAGACGTACGCTGCGACGGCACTCGTCAGTGCCTCGCGACCGCCATCCTCCCCGACGTGTGCGAGTACGTCGCGGATGAGCGCCGGGCCGATCTGCCGTTCCGTCGTCTCGTTCGCGACACGCCACACGTCGGCAACGTCGGCGACGACCGACTCGCTTGGCTTCATCGACCACGTCTCTGCGTACGCCGCGACCAACTGGCGCCACTCATCCGTCGTCTCGGCTTCCGGAATCCCGACTTGGACGAACGCGAACCGCCGCATGAAGGCGTACGACATCTCGTACAGCGAGGTCTTGTCGTAGGAGTTCATCGTCCCGAACAGTCGCCACGATGCCGGCATCACGAACTCGTGTGGTTCCAGCGGTCCGTCCCAGTCGTCTCCCGGTCGCACCGCGACCTGCGTTCCCTCGACGGTGAACGGCAACTGCACGTCCTGCCCCGAGAGCAGCGTGAACAGTTGGCCGAACGACTTGTCGATGTCCGCGCGGTTGATCTCGTCGATGACGAGGATGTCGTTACGCTGTCGCCCGTCGGCGCGGAAACACGACAGCACCTGTCCGGGAGAGAACGACAGCTCCTCGCCGGTGCCCTCCTCGGGCATGTACCCGCCGACTGTCTCGAACGTGGACCAGTCGGCGGTGGCGGTCGTCGTCTGTGACCCGGTGTAGTACTCTGGGTGTGCCGCCGCCAGTTCCGACGCGACGGCCCGCGCGATCTCGGTCTTCCCGGTCCCCGGCGGCCCGACGAAGATGACGTGCTTGCCGGCACGGAGCGCGTCGTTGATCTCGCCGACGATCCGCTCGGCCATCTCCTCGGGGAAGTACAACCCGTCGAGGACCGCGTCCGACACGGAGAGTGATGGTGTCTCGGTCACGTCGATCGACCGGGTGCGCTCGAGCGCGTCGTCCAACTGTCGTTGTTCGCGGTCGTCCGTCTCTGCGCTGTCCGTCTCTCTGTCGAACACCTCCGGCGAGCCGTCGGGAGACCAGTAGACGAACTGTTCGACGGAGCCGAACCGATCCCGGATCGTCTCGACACCCTGGTCGTTCAGCGGCTGGAACCCGATGACGTAGCTGTTCTCGTAGCCTGCCATGTCGTGGACCGCACGCGAGTCGGCGTTGATCTCCACCGGATCGTCGAGGTACAACAGCTTCGTCCACGGGTCGTCTTCGTCGTGGTTCGGCCAGACGCGACGCCCGATCTCCTCGTTGATCTCCTTGTCGTTGACACGCGCCGCGTGTCTGTACTCCCCCTCCCTGTAGAACAGCAGGAAGTCTCCAGGCGTGATGTCGTCCCACGAAGAGACGGTCGTCCCCCAGAGTCGGACGGTGTCGCTGTGGAACGTCTTGTCTGTCAACTCGGCGAGGTCCGTCGCGGCTTCCCCCTCGATCACCGTCTTCTCGAAGTTCGAGTACGCCGCCTCGTTGGCGTAGGGAGCGAGGAAGATCCGAGAGCCGTCGTCGGTCATTCACAGTGACCACTCTGCCACCCGGTTTATATCTCCCGAATTGGACGATATCACCACACGAGTTTTCTACGAGAACGGGACCAGACGCTCCGTGATCCTCTCTCGTCACCCCGAGGTCGACTGTCGCGACTGCGGCGAGCGACTCTACGTCGGGCTGTCACCCGAGCCGTCGTGTTGGAAGGTCCACTACGTCTGTCGTCTGCCCGACGGCTGTGGTCGCGAACGGCGTGGGGGACGGATCGCAGTCTCGGCGGTCGACTCCAGAGACGAGGCACGACGACTGGCGGAGCGGAGACTCTCGGCTGAACGGTGACCTGCGGGCTCGGAGAGCGAGACTCTCGCCGTGTCTCGAGGTGTACGACGTACTCTCTCGCAATGTCGCACTTACCACAGAAACTGGTACACGTCCTGCGCCCACGGCCGTCGTCGACGCCGGTCGGCTTGCGCCTCGCGGCTCACGGGCCACGGTCACACAGGCTCCACGCAGTACCCTCGCTCACCCGACGACACACCCCGACACCACTTCAGTCTAGGGGGAACCGACACTCCACGACACCGCAACACCACCCGACGCAGACGCGGACGCCGTCTGACGCAACGTTTGAATCCCGCGAGACACGACGGCTACGGTGTGACGACAGTGTGTCTCGTCGGCGACGCCGACACGGACCTGCGGCGCGAACTCCTCTCGCGGGAGACGGCACGCGAGGCGTTGCTCCCGTACGATCTCTACAGTCCCTTCGCGAACACGGTGGCGTTAGACACCGTGAGTCTCGGCGCGGCGGTGGCGCTGTGTAACGACCTCGACTGGTACCTCGTGCGGTTCGTCGACGACGTGTTGATCCGGGAGCCCAGTGTCGACGACGCGGAGTGGCTCTCGCGGGAGCTGGCGGAGGCGATCCGCAACGAACGCGTCGCACCCGCCGACACCGGGCGGCACCTGCGGGTGTACGGCCGCCGCGAGGATCGCCTGCTCGACCCGATGTACCTCGCACGGACGCACGACACCCACCCGAGCTACGACCTCCACGACGTCGACGACACCGTCGTCGTCCGCGTCACCGAGAGCGAGTTCTCCGACCCCGACTGAGACGGTACCCACGGCGACCCGGACCTCCCGCGCCGAGCGTCCCGAGGAGCCGCCACCACCCACCTCTCACTCGAAGTGACGGTCGATCTCGCGGCGCGCCTCCCGACTCACCTCGCGTTCGGCGCGCAACATCGCGCGCCGAGCCTCCTCGGTGAAGTCGACGTGGAACGCCGGCAGCGTCGAGCCGAGCAACCCGCCGACACCCGGGAGTACGTCGCCGGGGTCGACCTCCGTGCCGAAGGCGAAAGCGTCGGGGAACCGCTCCAACGGCGCGGTGAACTCGAAGTGCTCGTCGACGAACTCCTCGGCCGTCTCGCGGTCGAACGTCGCCTCGACGGCCGGCCAGAACGCCGACTCGTCGGCGGCGACCAGCGGCGCGACGGCGTCCCCCAGCCCGCGCTGGCGCTCCAACAACGCAGCCTCGATCTCGTCGCGCCGCCCCGGCGAGAGGTCCTCGCGCAACGCAGCGACGTAACGGTCCCGTGCGAGCACCCGGTCGGCGTAGGCGTCGAACGGCTCGTCGCTCTCGACGGCGTCGAGCACCGCCTCGAACTGCGCGAGGATGTCCGTCCGGTAGGCACGCAACTCCGGACGGACCACGTCGCGTTCGACCGCGCGACTGTTCGACAGCAGGCGATCGACCGCCCCCGGCGGACCGCCGCTCCCACGGAGGGCGTTCCCGACGGCGAACGCCGAGGCCGTCGCCTCGATGGCGTCGTCGACGAACCGCTCGAACCCGGACTCCACTGCTGCGCGTGTCACACGACCGCCTCCGAGCGCACCGTGCTTGGCACTTGTGCCCACTGCGACCCCGCCACTACACCGCGGCCCCCGAGACGCGACACGACGACGGCCGAGACGCGACACGACGACGGCCGAGACGCCACGAGGTGACCTCGAACCCTCCGTTGTGTCGAACGATTCACACGTTCAACCTGCCGAGACGGCCGTGAGACGACGAGAGCCGCCGACGGTGCCAGAACCCGGCGCGTTCGGCCGGTTCTCGCCGTCACACGGGGCGACACCGCCCCACAGGTTTTAAATAACCCCCTCGTCAAGACCGAGTAGATGCCGAGAGTCGAGCTGAACGTTCCGGAGCACTTGGAGATGCAGATCGCGCAGATGGTGGAGGAGGGGGAGTTCGTGGATCGCGAAGAGGCGATCGAGGAACTGCTCTCCACGGGGCTGAAGGCGTTCAAGACGAGCGGTCCCCAAGACGAGGAACCCGGCGAGCCGAGCGGGTTCGAAGACGACGGGATGATGGGCCACGACGACGAGTACGTCTTCTGACACCCACTGTCCTCGCGCGCCGTCGCCACCGCGGTGAGTCGCGACGCCGCCGGTGGGGACACCGTCCCCGCGTGGACACGACACCCCCGCCACACACCCCACACGCGAGCCTCTGTGACCGGTTCCCGGACAACGCTTAAATCGGAAACTCTCGTGGGTTCGGCTATGCACAAGGACGAACTGCTGGAGCTCCACGAACAGATGGTGACGATCATGGAGCAGTTCCGCGACCACGACGACGTCGACGGGTCGCTGTTCGACCCGTACGACGAGTTGGAGGTCGACCCCTCGCACGTCCACAAGTCCAAGAGCGAACACAAACACGCCGTCTTCGTCCTCGGGAACGCCCTCGCGACGGCGATGTCCGAAGACGAGTTCTCGAACGCCGGCCGCGTCGGCAAGCGGATGGAGGAACTCGCCGAGGACGCCGAAGACAAGGTCTGACTGCCGCACTACCGCCGCGCCGCCACCACACCACCGCACCACTGCGCCGCCACCACACAACCGTACCGCCGCGCCACCACCACCGCACCACTGCGCCGCCACCACACAACCGTACCGCCGCACTTCTGCTAGCGCATCACAGTCGCACGTCTCGTGTCCCGTCTGACTCGGGGGCCGTGTCCGTTCGGCCGCGCGTCGAGTCCGTGCCCATATCACGACCCGGACCCAAGCGACGGCGATGACCGGCACGGATCCGAACCGGAACACGCTGTGGGGCCGCGCCGTCGCGGAGGAACTCGTCGCGGGGGGCGTCTCGGCCGTCTGTGTCACGCCCGGCTCGCGCTCGACACCGTTGACGGTCGCCGTCGCGCGCCACGAGGACCTCCACGTCTTCTCACACCTCGACGAGCGCTCGGCGGCGTACTTCGCGCTGGGTCGAGCCCGTCGCACCGGCGAGCCGACGCCGCTGATCTGTACCTCCGGCACCGCCGCCGCCAACTACTACCCGGCCGTGATGGAAGCCGACCGAGCCCGCGTCCCACTGCTCGCACTGACGGCCGACCGCCCACCCGAGTTGCGCGACTCCGGCGCGAACCAGACTGCCGACCAGGAGAAACTGTTCGGCGACGCCGTCCGCTGGTACCGCGACCTCCCGGAACCGGAGGCCACCGAGCGGAAACTCCGCCGTCTCCGGACGGACGTGGCGCGTGCCGTCCGCGAGTCCACCGGCACCCCCGCAGGTCCAGTCCACCTCAACGTCCCGTTCCGGAAGCCGCTCGAACCGACGCGGGTCCCCGACGACGTGCCCGCGGACCTCGAGGAGGTGGCCGCACACGGTCGTGTCGAGGGGCGCGAGCGCAGCCCGTACGTCGCGACCACGGAGGGGCACGTCACACTCGACGACCGCGACGTGGCCGCGGTCGCGGAGGCGCTGTCCGTCGAACGCGGGTTGATCGTCGCCGGGCCAGCGGACCCGCCGGGTCCCGATCCGGAGGCGATCACCACACTCGCCCACCGGACCGGGTTCCCGGTGCTCGCGGACCCGCTCTCGGGACTCCGGTTCGGCTCCGCGACCCGCGTCGCGCCGATCTGTGGGGGCTACGACGGCTACCTCGCCGGCGACGCGACCGCCGACTGGCCCGATCCCGAGGTCGTCTTCCGCTTCGGAGCCTCGCCCACCTCGAAGCCGCTGCGGCGCTACCTGGCAGCGGCCGACGCCGACCAGTTGGTCGTCGACCCCGCCGGTGGGTGGCGCGAGGCGGAGTTCACCGCCACGGATCTGATCGTCGCGGACCCCTCGCGGCTCGCCGTCGCCGCGGCGCGTCGCGTGAGCGGCCCCGACTCGACGGCGTGGCGGACCCGCTGGGAGACGGCCGAGGCGGCCCACTGGGAGACCGTCGCGGACGAGGAGCGCCCGTTCGAGGGGCGCGTGCTCGCGGACGTGGCCGAGTTGGCGCCGGAGCCGACGACGCTGTTCGTCTCGAACTCGATGCCGGTGCGTGATCTCGACCGCTTCGCCGAACCCGCGGCGCGCTCGCTCACCGTCCTGGGGAACCGCGGCGTCTCGGGGATCGACGGGATCACCTCCACCGCGCTCGGGGCGGGGTCGGCGACGACGGACGACCTCACGCTCGTGACGGGCGACTTGGCGTACTACCACGACACGAACGGGCTGCTCGCGCTCGGCCGGTGTGACGTGGATGCGACGGTGGTGGTGATCAACAACGACGGCGGTGGGATCTTCCACATGCTCCCCATCGAGGCGTTCGACCCGCCGTTCACCGAGCAGTTCGTCACGCCACACGGCCTCGACTTCGCTGCGACGGCGGAACTGTACGACCTCTCGTTCGCCCGCGTCGACGGCGAGGACCGCGACGAGTTCCGCGAACTGTACGAGGAGGCGACGACGAGCGACGGGAGTCACGTGATCGAGGTCCAGACGGACGCCGAGGCGAGTCACCGCGTCCGCGAGGAGTTGACGCGTGCGACCGCCGACGCCGTCCGCGAGCGGATCGACGGGGACTGACGGACGGGCGTACTCGCCTCACGAGCGGCCCTGTCCGCGAAGTCGACCGTCCGCTACCACGTGACGACGAACGCGAACGCCTCGTCGTCTGCCGGCCGTGTCGACTCGAACTCTACGACCGGTGGTGACTCGGTGACCTCGACGACACCCTCGACGGCGCCTCTGACGAGTGGCTCGGGGTAGGTGTGCTCGCCGAACGCCGCGACGCGGTGGCGACGCTCGCCCACCCGCTCGCGGCGGTACTGGCCCGCCCGGTCTGGATCGAACGACCGGTGAACCGCCGCGTGTTGCTCGCGCAGTGTCGCGAACCCACTCTCGAAGTCGGTCCGACTCGTGATCTCCTCGTTGCGGTCGACCATCTCCTCGCCAGCCCGCGTGACCGTCGTCTCGCCGGCGGCCTCGACCATCGACGACAGTGCGCTCGCGAACGCGCCGGTGTCGTACGTCTCGCTCGGCTCTGGGGACTCGATCCCGGCGTCGGCCAGAATCTCCTCCGCGCGACTCTCGAACACCGGTGACACCTCTGCGACACTGTCGAGGACGGCACACACGTACCGCCCTTCGATACGCGTCTCCGACATATCCATGATGTACGACCGTGATAATTAGTATCTGTCGGCCGGTCACTCCAACCGGTACCGCAACAGCGCCGCCACCCCACCGAGGTTCGACAACTGCTGGCCGGGCTGGAACTCCGCGGAGAACACCGTCACGTCGCCGCCCTGCTGTTCGACCGTCTGGATCAGCTCGTTGGCGTCGATCTCCCAGTCCCCCTCGTCGCGCCGCTCCGAGCGGAGCCGCTCGTCGAGCAACAACAGCGTCTCGACCGCGCCGAACTCCGCGGCCTCCATCGTCGCCTCGGGGCCGTACGTCGCCTTCGCCCCCTCGGCGATCCGCTCGGTCAACGCGTCGATCAACTCCGCCTCGCGGGCGATCCGCGTCTCCTCGCGCACCTCGTCGACCGCACCGCGTTTCAGCACCTCGTGGACACCCCGGTCGCCGATCCCCGAGGTGTCGACGGTACTGATCCCGTCGGCGAGATCCGTGTACTCCTCCTCGAAGTAGTCCAGTGCGTCCCGCTTCGTGAACCCCGGCCCGGCGAGGATCACCGCCTCCACGTCCAACCGCGCCAGCGCGTCGCCCAACTCCGCGAACAGCTCCTCACGTGGGCGAGCGAACTCACCCTTGCCGGTGGGTTTCGTCAGGGAGACGTACTCCTCCGTGCCGTACTCCTTCACGAGGTGGACTGCGGCGGCGCCCTCCTCGACGGTCGCGACGGCGACCTCGGGGGCGTCCGTCGCCGCCGCCGCCTCCGCGAGGCGCTCCGTCTGGTCGGCTTTGAACTCCTTCTCGACGGTGATCTCCGTGTTCGCCTCGACGTTGAGCGTGTGGTGGTGACCGATCTGGTCCTCGCGGGAGGCGTCGACGATCTCGCCGCCGACACGCAGACGGTTGGCGAACCGGGCGAACTCCACGTCCGAGACGGCGATGGTGACGTGTATGTGTTCGCGCTCGCCGCCGGTGTCGCGGAGGTCGTCGTCCTGCCGCTGGATGCGGCGGGTCGTGTCACCCTCCACCAGATCGCCCGGCTCCAACACGTGCGAGAGGTGCCACAGGTCGTCGGTCGTCTCGGGGACGACCAGTCGTCGCTCGCGGCCGTCCTCGCCGTAGCCGCGCGGCTCCGTTCTCATACGCTCGACTCCGAGGGGCGACTACAAGGGTGTCGTGGTTCGTGCGTCACTCGGTCTGCGCTCAGATCGACCACGTCGACGAGCGACGTGTTCGAACGGATCGCCTCGTCGGCCGATGTCGCTCGAACGGCCTCGGAATCGACCGCCGCCTCACTCCGTCCGCTCGGCACTCGACGTGTACCCCGGCGGCGGTGGGAGTTCGACGACCTCTACGTCCGTCGTCTCGCGGTCGTGGGGCACCGTCGCGCGCAACTCCATCTTCAGCGCGTGGTCGCCGCCGACCACGTCACTCACGCCGACCATCACGGTCGCCGGCAGTTCCGGCGGGTCGAAGTGCTCGCGACACGCCGCGCCGATTTCGAACTCCGCCTCCGGGAGCAGGTCCTCGCGGACGTAGTGCCGAATCGCCGTCACGTCGCGTAGGTCGCCGTCACAGTACCGCGACAGGAACTCCTCGGCGAACGACAGCCCGCGGTCGGCCTGCGCTCGCGGGTCGTCGCCGGGTGGCACGAACCCGTCCAGTTGCACGCGGTCGTGGTCCGCGTGGCGTGTCCGCACGGCCGTCGCGGCGACCGCGTCGTCACCTCTGTCCGCTCGCCTGAACACTGTCTTCTCCACGGTCGAACCTGTCAGGGTGTGCGTATCAATCTCGGGGTCACGACGACGCCTCCCGTCGACGAGTCTCGCCGCGGACCGACGTGGTCTCGTACATCGCCTAGACCACTCTCGACACCACGACACAGTCTCACGTCCACCACGAGAGCGTCTCCCACGTCCCCACGAGACTTACGACTGCCTTCACAAACCGACGGAACGTGACACACGCACTCACGTACGACCGGGACCCGGCGGCGGTCTTCGCCGACTGCCGAGACCGGGGGCGGCTCCCGCGCAACGACGCCTTGGAGTTGATCGTCCTCGAACGACTGCTCGACGACGCCGACGTGACCGTCGGCGAGACGTACCAGAAGGCCGCGCTGAACGACCGCCTCGACGACGCCTTCGACGACGCGACGGTCCGCCGCGAACTAGTGAACCTCGGTTACCTCCAGTACGACAACACGACCAACGAGTACACCGTCGTCAAGACGCGCCTCTCGGAGGCCGAGATCCGGGACACGACGCGACTCGCCGACCACGCGCGTGATCTCGGGGTACTCGACTGACTCGCCCGAGTATCTCGACCGATCCGCCCGGTTCTTCGACTGACTGTGCCAACTTCGTTCCCTACACCCCGAGCAGGTCGCTGCCACCCGGCGGGAGGAACTCCTGGATGCGGTCGGCGGAGGCGACCTTCCGGACGAACGACTGGTCGGCGAACCGGGACTTGAGCTCGCGGTAACACTTCACCGCGGCGTCGTTCTGCGCGAACCGCCCCGGCTCCAGTTCGATCGTCGTCGCTGCGCGCTCCTCGACGGCGCTCGGCGGTCCACCGATCACGCGGGTCACGTCCTCCGCCTGCACGCCGATCGCCACCCGCGCGGGCACGTCGCGGAAGTACGTCCGGTCCCCGCGGATCGCGAACCCACCCTTCTCCAGGTACTCCCCGCTCTCGGGGGTCTTCGACACCTGGTCCGGCGTGACGACGTAGGCGTCGCCGGCACCACGACCGTCCTTCCACACCGAGGAGTACGACACCGCGAACTGCGCCGCCTCGCGGCGACTCTGTTCGGGAATCTCCACGTCGCGCGACGGCTCGCTCGGGCCGGTGGCCTTCAACACCGTCACCGGCCCGCCGTGGGCCTGCGAGTGGAAGAACAGGTCGTTGCTGGAGAGGTACTTCTTCACGATCGCCTCGTTCTGGTCGGCGTTGCGGCCGCCGATCACGAGGAAGTCGTCGGAGGTGTGGAACCACCGGAACTCCTCGTACCACTCGTCGGTCGTCCGCAGCGGGATCGACGGCTCCGAGAGCCAGTCCGTCTCCCCCTCCTCGGCGTCGTCGTCCTCGTCGCTCGACTCCGCGACCTCGTCGTCCGGCACGCCGTCGGCCTCCTCCCAGCGCCGCTTGCGTTCCTTCACCGCCTCCAGTTCCTCGAGGGTGTCCTCGATGGCCGCCTGTGCGCCCTCCTTCTTCTCCTCGACGCGTTTCGCCTCGCGGTAGAGCCGGTCGGCGTTCTTCTCGACGCCGTCGGCCACGCGCAGTGTCGCCGTCGTGTCGCCCAACGCGACCGTCACGGTCCCCTCGGAGCCGTCCACGCCCGTGACCGCCTCGGCGGCCGCGATGCCGCGTTCGGCGCCCGCCGCGAGCGTCTCCTCGATGTCGTCCCACGACTCGCCGGCCTCGCGCGCCTCGCGGACCGTCGTCAACACCTCGTCCGCGAGGTCGTAGTTGGCGTACAGCGCCTCCGCCCGCTCGCGTTCCGCCTCCGCTTGCGCCTCGAAGTCCTCGATGGCACCCCGTTGTTGCTCGACGATCCGCTCCTGTTTGGCGATCTCCGACTCGAAGTCCGGCCGCTGGGGTTTCGTGTCGTCGTCGCCGCTCTCGTCGTCCGCGTCGAGTCGGTGGTAGTACTCGTCGAGGGCGGCGTCGAAGTCGTCGAACGCCGTCGCGTCGAGGGCGGCGTGTTCCTCCAGCGGGAGCGGCGTCACGTCGACGACGGTGCCGTCGTCCTCGTACAGTCGCGGCTCCAACTCGCCGGCCCGCAGCCGCTCGCCCAGCCGGTCGACGGCGTCGTACAGCGCCCGGAACTGCTCGTCGGTCGCGTCGGCGATGTCCAGCGTCTTCTCGACCCCCGCCCGTGTACAGATCTCTTCGCCGTACAGCCCACCGAAGTTGAGTTGGGTGGCGAGCGTCCGCACCACGTCGGTGTCGGAGTCGGCCATCTCGGCACGGAACCGCTCGAAGGACACCTCCAGCGGGTGGATGCGCGAGGCGGGGTACTCGTAGGTCGCCCCCGGCGCCACCGTCCGGGACTTCAGCCGGACGGTCTCGAGACTCCGCAACACCTCGCCGTGTTCGTCCAACACCGCGACGTTGCCGTCGCCGAACAGCTCGGTGACGAGCGTGGTGTCTCCGTCGGGGCGGGTGAACTCCAACCGGACGATCCGGTCGAACTCGAACTGGGAGACGCCGGCCAACTCGCCGCCGGCCATCCGCGACCGGAGGGTCTTGGCGAACTCCGGCGGGCGGTCCGGCGCGGCGGGGACACGGTCCGGATCGGAGACGTGCACCCGCTTGCGGTCGCCCACCTCCAGCAGCAACTCGACGCGCCCGTGGTCGTAGTGGCGCAGTTTCAGCCGCACCAGGTCGTCGCCGTAGAGGTACGCCTTGTCGACCTTCGCGCCCTCGTAGCGGGAGAGTTCCCCGACGACGGCCGCGATGTCGACGCTGGTCATCTCGCGCTTCTGGTCCATACGGGTCTGTACGCCCGTGGGTGGTTTCTGCGTTCCGGGACGGAGGCGTCGCGCAGTCGGATCGGAGCCGTCACACCCCACGACACGAGCGTCGATCCACCCCAGGGTGGAGTGACCGACCGACCCCAGGGTGGAGTGACCGACCGACCCCAGGGTGGAGCGGCCGACGGCGCGAGAGGAGGCGAGTGGGTGGAGGAGCGGGGCGACGAGTCGACTACGGAGCCCTCCGTAGCCGTCACGAGTGGGATTTTTGTCGCTCCCTGCGGAGAGAGACACGATGGAGTCACTGCGGACGCGGTTCGGACTCGGATCGGACGAGGCGCTCTCGTGGGCACTGTACGACTGGGCGAACTCCGCGTTCGCGACCACCGTCCTGGCGGCCGTGTTCCCCATCTACTACGAGTCGGTGATCGGCGGCGGGCTCCCGGGGAACCTCGCGTCGGTGTACTACGGGTACACGACCGCGATCGGACTCGCGTTGGTCGCGCTCGCCTCGCCGGTGTTGGGCGCCGTCGCGGATCACTACCGAGCGAAGAAGCGGTTCCTCGGTGCGTTCGTGGCGTTGGGTGTGGTCGCGACCGCCGGCCTCTACACGACCGGTCCCGGCGACGTGCTCCTCGCGTCCGGGCTGTTCGTCGTCGCCAACGTCGGCTTCGCCGGCGCGAACGTGTTCTACGACTCGCTGCTGTCACACGTCGACACGGGTGACATCGACGCACTGTCGACGGCAGGGTACGCGCTCGGGTACGTCGGTGGTGGCCTCCTCCTCGTGGTGAACCTCGCGTGGGTGTTGCGACCGGCTACGTTCGGATTTCCGGGGACACGGGCGGCCACGAGAGCGGCCCTCCTCTCCGTCGCCGTCTGGTGGACGGTGTTCTCCGTCCCGCTGTTCCTCCGCGTGTCCGAACCGGATCCCGGCGACGGTTCGCGGACGACGACACGGGGGACCCCGGTGGTAACCGGCTTCGCGCGACTCCGGACGACACTCGGCGACGTACGGGAGAACCGCGACCTCCTGCTGTTCCTCGGGGCGTTCCTGTTGTACGCCGACGGCATCGGGACGATCATCCGGATGGCGAGCGTCTACGGCTCCGAGATCGGGATCGGACAGACTGGCATCGTCGGTGCCCTCGTGTTGGTACAGTTCCTCGGGGTCCCGTTCGCGTTCGCCTTCGGATCGCTCCCACGGCGGCGACTCCCCGTCCTCGGTGGGATCGAGATGTCGACCAAACGAGCGTTGTACGTCGGGTTGGCGGTGTACACCGGAATCTCCGTCGGTGGGTTCTTCATGACGGAGACGTGGCACTTCTGGGTGTTGGCGGCCGCGGTCGCGACGGTGCAGGGTGGGACACAGGCCTTGTCGCGGTCGCTGTACGCGACGTTGGTACCCGACACACAGTCTTCGGAGTTCTTCAGCTTCTTCTCCATCTCCTCGAAGTTCGCGGGTATCGCCGGTCCGGCGCTGTTCGCCTTCGTCGGCCAGCTCACGGGGTCGAGTCGCTTCAGCATCGTCGCCTTGGTCGTCTTCTTCGTCGGTGGTGCGGTCCTGTTGTCGCGCGTCGACGTGGAGACGGGCCGTGCGACCGCACGCGAGATCGAGGCGGCGGCGAACCGGAGTGGCGACGGCGCGGCCGGCGGCCCAGCCGGGGTGGGTGACTCGTGACAGACACGTCGCGGTCGGCCGACGACCCCACAGAGCCACCACTCGACGACGCCCACGACGACGCCGACGGGCCAGTGCTCGCCGCCGACGTGCCGCCGGTGCCGGACGCCGCCGTCCGGATCGTGACGTACAACGTCCGGTACGCGCAGTTGGACGAGGGAGCGGCCGCGTGGGACGACCGCCGCGAACGCGTCGCCGCACAACTGCGGGCGCTCGCCCCCGACGCCGTCGCGCTCCAGGAGTGTTGGTACGGACAACTGGAGGACCTACTCGACCGCCTCGACGGCTACGAGGCCGTCGCCTTCCCCGACGAGAACGGCGCACACACGCCGATCCTGGTGCAGGCGGGGCGTCTCGGCGTCGTGGACGGCGGCGTCTACGGGGTCGCACCGGACGGCGAACTCGGAGTCGTCGCGTGGGACGCCAGCTACCCGCGAGTCGTGACGCGGGCCACCCTCCGAGTCCGTGAGCCCGCCGCCGAGACGGAGGGGGAGGAGACGACTCCGACACTCGACCTCCACTCGGTCCACTTAGACCACGAGGGTGCCGAGGCGCGCCGCGAGGGGGCACGGGTGGTCTGCGAGCGACTCGCCGACGGGCCGGCGGTCGTCGCCGGCGACTGCAACTGTCTCCCGGACTCCCCGCCGTACCGCGTGTTCACAGAGGAGTACGGCCTCGCGGACTCGCGTGCGGTAGCCGCCTCGGTCGCCGGACCGGCGGAGACGTACGTCGGCTTCGGCGGCAGGGCGGTCGACGAGGACGGGGCGCCACGGGCGAAGCGACTCGACTACGCGTTCTGTCGTGGCGTCTCCGTCCGCGCCCATCGGACCGTCCAGAGCGCCCGCCCGCCGGCCGAGCGCCCCTCCGACCACCGGCCGGTGGTCGTCGACCTCCGAATCGACGGCGACTCGTCGTAGCCTCTCTCGCCTGCCGGAGAGGACTCGCGGCGTAGCGGTAGCGTCTCCGCAACGCAGCGGGGGCGTCACCGCAGTGCCGCGGTGGCGTCTCAGGCCAACTCCGCGAGCGCGAGCAGGACGCTCGGGACGACGAGGAGGACCACACCGACGAGCATCAGTCCGGCCGGGAGGAAGAGCAACCCGGCGTCGGTCAACAGCCACAGCCCCAGTCCCCCGAGTAGCGCGACGAGTCCCAGCAGCCGGAGGACGGTGGTGACGATTCCTTCCAGCCCACTGTCCGCGAGCAGGTCGACCACGTCCAGTATCTCGTCCATCGGTCGGGTCGTGTGCTCTCGGGTTGACGTATCTTGTGCCCGCCGCGAGTGTCGTCGGGATCGCGGGCGTCGCCGGGCGCCCGCACGCACGACCCCCGCCGACGGACGAGCGGTCTCAGACCGCGAACTCGTACAGCTCGTCGCCGACGTGGTGGACGGACTCGACGACCTTCCCTTCGTCGCCGGCCATCTCGTCGCCGTCGACGAGCGCGCGGCCGACGGCGAGCACCTTCCCGTGGCTCTCCTCGGCGATCACGACCAGATCCCCCTCGGCGATCCCGTCGTCGGCCTCGGTGATCCCCGGGCGCATCACGTCGGCGCCGTCGGAGACGAACGACACCGCGCCCGCGTCGACGGTGACGGTCCCCGTCTCCGGGGGGTACTCGTTGGCCCCGCGGACGGTGAGGAACGGGTCCTCGTCGACGTACAACACGGCCGGCTCGTCGTCGACGAGCACCAGGTCGAACGGCGAGTCGGTCAACTCCACCAGTTCGAAGCTGTCGGCGTCGAGTGTCACCCCGAGCCGGTCGGCGAGTCGCTCGCGGATCTCGTCGATCTCGTCCGACCGGAGGTGGTGACGCGACTTCACGTCCATACCGATCTGTCGGACCGGTCCGCGCATAAATCGCCCGCTCTCGCGCTGTGTGTCGCCACCGCGGTGTGCTGTTTTTGTCCTCCTCCCGTCGCGTTCGGTCGTCCACGCCGATCACCGGCGACCTCGGCCGGAGCCGGTAAGCCATAAGTCGACGGGGAGCGGAGGAGGTCGTATGTTCGGCTCCGGCCGGGACCAGGCGGACGACGACGTGTTCTGTATCGCTTGTGGCGAGCGCGTCCCCCGGGGCGACGCACGCGAGTACGACAAGGAGGGTGACCGGTGGAACAGACACGGCAAGGAGTTCGAGTTCCTCTGTGTCGACTGTCACGGCGAGTTGTGTCACCAGCCGCGCGACGAGTTGGAGGCGGTGTTGTGTGACGTAGAGGCGGTGACGCCGGACGCCGCCTCCAGCGAGACGTTCGCCGCCGCCTACCAGCGCGAGGTGCTCGACCGCTACGGCGACCCCGAGACGGAGCGGCGCGACGCCGACACCGACACCGACCGCGACTCGCGGCGGTGACGGACGAGGCGGTACCGGCCCGTTCTGCAGCGATACCGGCGGCAGACGCCGTTCCACTCTGGTGGCACACGAGCCCCGAAGTCACTCGCCGTCCGTCGTGTCCCACGCCTCGGGCCACATTCCGGCGGCGCGCATCCCCGGCTCGTAGTCGTTCTCCACGAACGCCGTCCGGAGCGCCTCGGTCTCCACCCGCGGGAACGACCGCTCACCGGCGGCGAGTTCGCGGATCGCGACGGCGGTCAACATCCCGTGTTCGCGGACGTTGCGCGTGTCCACCTTGTCCAGGGTGTCCGCCTCCGTGTGGCCCCAGCCGCGACCGCCGCCGACGCCGCCGTCCGCGCCCTCGCTCGTCGCCGCGGCCGGGTCGTCGGCCCGCGAGTGGAGTTGCAGCGCCGGGACGCCACGCCGGACGAACGGCCACTGGTCGGAGAACGGGTGCGGCTCCGACACCACGTCGACCGGGTGGCAGGTCGTCGTCGCCACCTCGCGTGCCACGTCTGCCGTCGCCTCGGAGGTGTGGGTCATCGCGACGAGGTTCCGGAACCGTCCCGCCCCGTCGACGTTACACACCGCCGCGACACCCTCGAGGTCGAGGCGGTCCGCCAGCGCCTCCGCGCCCAACAGCCCGACCTCCTCGCAGCCGACGGCGGCGAACCGCACTTCGCGGTCCAACTCCGCGTCCGCCGCCGCCAGCACCCGCGCGGCCGTCACTAACGTCGCGATCCCACAGCCGTTGTCGAGTGCACCCTCCGCCACGTCGTGGGCGTCGTAGTGTGCGACGGCCAGCACCGCGCGGTCGCTCTCCGGGCCGAGCCGTCCGAGCACGTTCTGGCTCTCTCCCGGCGTCGTCGTCGCGTCCACGTCGAGCGTGACCCGCGTGGGTGCGTCGTCGCCGTCACTCCCGGCTCGTTCGGTTCCGGTTCCGGCTTCGGTTCCGGTTCCGGCTCCGGTTCCGTCCCCCACCGCCGCTCCGCCCCGGTGGCCGACGTGTGGGCGCTCGTCCCCGCTCGACACGGATCGGTCGGAGTCGGCCAGCGCGCGGAGCCGTTCCCCAGTCTCGTAGCTGACGCCCGCGGCGGGAACCGGTGCCTCCTCGCCGAACCGCAGCGACCCGGTCGGCGGCAGTTGCCCACGGACGTGGTTCGCGAACAGGAACCCGGCCGCGCCGGCCTCGACCGCCGTCCCGTACTTCTCCATCCGGTGGAGGAACCGAGAGCCGGCGGGGGTCGTCGTGCTCGCGACGACGACCGCACCGTCGACGTCCGCGGCCGCGATCTCGTCGGGCGTCCCGTACCCCACGTCGACCACGGGGCCAGTCACGGTCCCTGCCGGGGAGTACGGCAACGCGATCGCGGGCGGCGAGCGACCCGCCTCCTCGATCGCCAGCGTCGTCTCGCCGCGCTTCCACGCGGCGGCGTCGAACGGCCTCGTCTCCACGTCCGCGAGGCCGGCGTCTCGGAACGCGTCCGCGACGATCCCGGCCGCCTCCCGTTCGCCCGGCGACCCACCCATCCGATCCGGCAGTCCGGTCAACGCGGTGAGAAACTCCGCCGGCTCGTCGTCCGTCCACGCCCGCCCGAGTGCGGCAGCGAACTCGTCCATGCACCTCGTGACAGTCCACGGAGTGATAAACGACGGGCCGGCGGCAGGCTCGCAGTCACAGCGGTGACGGGTCCCCCCTCGGCACTGGAGGGTGAGCGGCGGTGTACCGACTCCGGAAGGTGAGCGGCGGTGTACCGACTCCGGAAGGTGAGTTTCAAGTCCGGTGCCG
The DNA here is from genome assembly GCF_041361345.1 of Halobaculum sp. MBLA0147. Lineage (NCBI taxonomy): Archaea > Methanobacteriati > Methanobacteriota > Halobacteria > Halobacteriales > Haloferacaceae > Halonovum > Halonovum rutilum. The sequence continues at coordinate 83,554 of NZ_JBGKAD010000001.1, forward strand.
GCGAACCGACACACATGACTCCCGAAGCCGGCGACCGCGTCCGCGTCGAGCGGGCGGGCGTGACCGACGAGGGCGTGGTGATGCCCTCCAGCGACGACGAGCGGTTCGTACTCAAACTCGAGGGCGGGTACAACGTCGGCGTGGACCGTGCCGACGCCGAGGTAGAGGTGCTGGATCGCGGCGTCTACGACGTGGGCGGCGACGACACCGACACCGGTGCCCGCTCGGAGATCGACTTCGACGAGGACCTCCCGGAGATCGCGCTGATCTCCACGGGTGGAACCATCGCCTCCACCGTCGACTACCGCACCGGCGCGGTGACGGCCCAGTTCGACGCCGAGGACGTACTCCGAGCGGTGCCGGACCTGGCCGGGCGGGCGAACTACACCGGTCGCGTCGTCGCCAACATCCTCTCGGAGAACATGGAGCCGCCGATCTGGCAGGACCTGGCGGCGGCGGTCCGCGAGGAGATCGAGGCCGGCGCGGACGGCGTCGTCGTCATGCACGGCACCGACACGATGCAGTACTCCGCGGCGGCGCTGTCGTTCGTCCTCGACACGCCCGTCCCGGTGGTGTTCACCGGGAGCCAGCGCTCGGCGGACCGCCCCTCCTCGGACAACGTCGTCAACGCCGTCTGTGCCGTCGAGGCGGCCAAGAGCGACTGTGCGGAGGTGCTCGTCTGTATGCACGCCGACGAGACGGACGACGGCTGTGCGCTCCACCGCGGCACGCGCGTCCGGAAGAACCACACCTCGCGGCGCGACGCCTTCGAGACGGTCGGCGGCGAGCCGCTCGGGCACGTCGCCTACGACCCCGACGGCGTGAGCGTCGACCTCCGAGACGACGCCGACTACGAGACCCGACCCGAGGAACGGCCGGAGACGGTCCCCGCCGCACCCGACCTGGAGTCCGAGGTGGAACTGCTGAAGTTCACGCCGGGGATGGACCCCGCCGCGTTGGACTACCTCGAGGAGAAGGCGGGCGTCGTGATCGAGGGGACGGGGCTCGGCCACGTCCACACGGACCTGATCCCGCGGGTCGCCGAGTTGGTCGACGACGGGACGACGGTCGTGATGACGAGTCAGTGTCTGGCGGGCCGCGTCTGTGACCGCGTGTACGACACGGGTCGCGACCTGCTGTCGGCCGGGGTCGTCGAGGCCGGGGACACGCTGCCGGGCACCACCCTGGTGAAACTGATGTGGGCGCTCGCGAACCGCGACGACGCGGCCGCCGTAGAAGAGACGATGCAGACCGATCTCGAGGGCGAGTTGACGGAGGAGAGTCAGCCGTGGCGGTGAGTGACCACGAGGACGCCTCGGGCCCGGAGATCGAGATCCGACAGGCCCGCCCCGAGGACACGGAGGCGGTCGTCGCGTTCACCCGCGAGACGTGGAGCGACCGCGAGGGAGCCAGCGACTACATGCCGGAGACGTTCCCGCGGTGGGTCGAGACGGACGGCCCCACGCAGCGGACGTTCGTCGCCGACGTGGACGACGGCGCGGACGTGGCCGGGGTGTTGCAGGGCGTGCTGCTCTCGGAGACGGAGGCGTGGGCACAGGGGATGCGTGTCAATCCGGACTACCGCGGCGAGGGACTCTCGCCGCGACTCTCGCGGGCGGTGTTCCGGTGGGCCCGCGAGCAGGGAGCGACGGTGGTCCGGAACATGGTGTTCTCGTGGAACGTCGCCGGCCTCGGACAGTCGCGCTCGGTCGGCTTCGAGCCGGCGACGGAGTTCCGGTGGGCGATGCCGGAGCCGGACGCCGACGCCGAGCCCGCACTCCAGGTGACGGCGGACCCGGCCGCGGCGTGGTCGTTCTGGTCGGACGGGGCCGCTCGCGACCACCTCGGCGGGCTCGCGCTGGACTTCGAGGAGTCGTGGTCGATGTCGGAACTCCGCCGCGAGGACCTGCGGCGGGCAGCCGACGACGACCGGCTGCTGGTGGTCCAGTCCGAGGGGACGCGGGCGTTCACGGTCCGCTCGGAGGTGAGCGACCGCGACGACGAGGACGGCGAGACGACGACGCAGGCGGTGTACGCGGTCGGCGCCTGGGACTCGACGGCGGCCGCGGACGCGCTGTTCGACGCCGTCGCACGCGACGCGGCCGGTGAGGGTGCAGACGTGGTGCGCGTCCTGATCCCCGAGGGTGTGCGGTGGGTCAGCGACGCCGCCGCGGTGCGGTGTGGCGTCTCCGACGAGCCCGACTTCGCGATGCGGGCCGACCTGACCGATCCAGCCGTCCTCGGTGAGGACTGATTGACACCCGGGTGACCCCTCGCCCCGGTCCTCACACCGCCGCGATCCAGAGCCGGTAGTCGTCGGGCTGGTCGTACACCTCGGTGAACGCGCGGTCCGCGAAGGCGGCGAGTCGGTTCGCGTCCGACCGCGCCGTGATCCGGACGTTGGTCGCCTCTGCCTCGTCGGGCGTCTCCAGTTGGTCGATACGGAACTCCGGGAACTCGTCCAACAACGACTCCAACCGCTCCAGTTCCGCGTCGGTACAGTCGAGGTTGAACTCCGTGTCGCCGAACTGGATCCACGGTGGCGCGCGGTCCGGCTCGTCCGCCTCGTCGCCTCCCTCGCCGTCGTCACTCTCGCTGTCGTCCGTGCCAGTTGCCGCCTCGGTTCCGCCGGCACCGAACTCGGCACCGTCGTCGTCGTCGGCGGTGACCTCGGCGGTGAGGAACGGACTCGCCCGCTCGCGGTGGGCGGTGACGGCGTCGGCGAACAGCGTCCGTCGCTCCGTCGGCTCGCTCGCGTCGAATCTCGTCATACGACCCGGTACGACCGTCCAGTGTAAAAGCCCGGTCGGTTCGGCGACCGAGCCGTCGTCTCCTCGACGCCTTGCAGACGGCGACAAGTGGTTTGTCGTTCGACGCGAACGGTCTCGTATGGACGACGGAGCGACCGGCGAGAACGGGCGAGACCACCACAGCGAGTTGCACGACGGCGACCACGCCACCTCGTCGACCACCGGCGACCCCACCGCGGCGACCACCGGCGACCCCACCGCGGCGACGGCCGACGACCCACCGACCGGGACCGTCGAGCAGTTGTTCACCGCGCCCGAGGGGGGCGAGCCGACGGTCGCCCACGAGCAGATCACGTGTGAACCTGGCGGCATCGTCGGTGACCGCTACTACGACGGCAGCGGTCACTACGCGCCGTACGACACCTGCCAGGTGACACTCGTCGCCTGGGAAGATCTCGTCGAGATCCAGGAGACGACCGGGATCGACCTCACCGACGGCCGCCACCGCCGGAACGTCGTCGTCCGAGACGTTGCCCCGACGGACCTGCTGGAGACGACGTTCCGACTCGGGGAGGCGACGCTCCGCGGGACGCGACGACGCCCGCCGTGTGCGTACGTCGAGGAGTTGGCCGACGAGGCTGGCGTCGCACGGGCACTCGGCGACGGCCGCGGCGGGATCTGTGCCGACGTGGTGGCGGCCGGGAGCGTCGCAGTCGGCGACGAACTCCGCGTCGTCGAGGCGGACCCGCGGACAGTCGGCGAGGGGATCGCCGCTCGACTCCGACAGGAGGCGGACGAGGACGGCGACTGATCGGGCACCGAAGCCGTCCTCGTCTCTCAGTTCTCCCCAGTCGCTGCCTCGCCGTCGGGGAAGATACTCTCCGGGAGGTAGGCGGTGACCGTCCAGTTCGGGGCGTCGACGACCTGACTGATCTTGAGGTCGACGGCGGCCGAACAGAGCACGTACGCCTCGCCGCGCGAGAGGCCGCGGTGTTCGTGGAGGTGGTCGATCATGTGCCGTGTCGCGGTCCGCGTCGCCTCCATCAGGTCGTCCACGACGCCGGTGGTCGCGTACGCCGGCTCGTCGTGGCCCGTCACGGTGAACGGCCCCGTCGTCGCCAGTTCGGGCTGTTCGATCTCCAGGTCCGACCGCACGTCGAAGCGTGCGGTGACGAACATCGGTGCCTCGACGCCCGTGACACACACTTCGCCGTCACCCTGCGCAGCGTGACAGTCGCCCGTCGAGAACAGCCCGCCGGCCACCTCGACCGGGAGGTAGACCGTCGAGCCGGCGGTCGCGTGTTTCACGTCGAGGTTGCCGCCGACGGACCGCGGTGGGAGCGTGTCGTGTTCCCCGTCTGCGGCGGGTGCGACGCCGATCACCCCCGGGAACGGGTCCAGCGGCACCTCGATGCCCTCGACGAACCGGCCAACGTCACCCTGGAGATCCCAGACGTGGATGCCCGGCTCGTCGAACTCCTCCGGGAGCAGTCCCAACTCCATCTCGCCCGGGAAGAAGTTCGTGAACCCCCAGCCTTTGTGTTGGAGGTCGAGCAGTTGCACTTCGAGCACGTCACCCGGCTGTGCACCCTCCACGGCGACCGGCCCGGTGAGTGGGTGGACCGGGTCGAAACTCACGTCCAGTACGTCGTCGGCGGTCGTCTCCACGTCGATCTGTCCGTCGACGGCGTCGCGACACTCGAACCGGACCACCTCGCCCGGTTCGACGGTCAACACCGGGTCCAGCGAGTTGTCCCACGCGCTGTGGACGTTCTGGTCCGCGTCCGAGAGGTGGTGATCGACCGTGTAGTCGCCGTGCTCGACCGCGCTCGTCCCGTAGTGTGGCTCTGTCACGTGGTACCACTCGCTCGGCTCCGTGGTAACTCTGCGGGCCGTGCTCAGTCTTCGCCAGCGAGGCGCGCGAGCCCGGGGAAGACGAGGAGGAGCACGAGTACCAGTAGTCCGAGCAGCGGGAGTCCTCCGTCGGTGCCGTCGAGTCCCGTCTCGTCGTCGCGCTCGCTCCACGGACCGCCGTCGTCGGTGTCTCTCGACGCCGTCGGAGTCGACCGTGGGTCGTCGGCCGTCGGTGGCAGTTCGACGGCGGTCGTGGGGTCGGTTACTCGCGGGGTCGGCGTAACGGCCTCGCCAGTCGGCGTGGTGACCTCGTCGACCGATGTCTGTGACCGAGGGCTCGTGGAAACCACTCGACTCCCGTCGGACAGCCCCGGAGTCCGTGTGGTCGGCTCGGACGCGGTACCCGTGTGCTCGTCCAGTGTGGGTGTTCGATCTCGCGGCGTCGGTGTGTCCGTCTCGGCGTCGGGTTCGGGTGTGTCCGTCTCGGCGTCGGGTTCGGTGCCTCCAGTCTCGTCGGGATCGGGTGTCGACGTCGGGGTCGCCGCCACAGTCTCGTCCGGAGTCGCTGGACGGTCGGTGGGCTCTGCGGTCGCCGGTGTCACCGTGTGTTCTGGTGTCGGCGTCGCCGTCGTCGTGGGCGTGAAGGTTCGCGACGCTGTCGCCGTCGGTTCCGACGTCGCTGTCGCCGTCGTCGTGGACACTGGTGTCGGCGACTGCGTTGATGCCGGCGTCGCCGTCTCACTGGACTCGTCCGGCGTCTCGCTCGTCGCGACGGTCGCGAGTCGCACAGTCGCCGTCGTTCGGTTCGTGACTCCGACGGTCAGGCGTCGGACGACACCGGGATCTCGGAACCGCTCGCTCGTGGGTGTCACCCCGAGCGTGACCGCGCCGGCGAACTCCAGCGGCTGTGTTCCGTCGGCCGAGAGCCGCCCGTCGTCGGTCGTGTGGAGGTGCCCGAGTCCCACCGGCCCACCGACGACCGGTCGGGGACCGTCGGCCGTCTCGGCACCGCTCCAGCCGCCTCCGTCGTCGCCGTCGGCGCCCGCGAATACCCTCGCACCGCCGACGCGGACGGAGAGCCGGACCGGAGCGTCCTCGTCCGTGGTGTCTCCCCTGTCCGTGGTCGCGACGTCGGTCGCATCCGTCGCTCCGGTCTCGTCGTCGTCCGGTTGTCGAATCGCGAGCCGTCTGCCGTCCTCGTCGCGTGCGTGAACCGCCACGGGATCGCCGCTGGGGAGTGTGACGTGCCGGTGGCGCCCGGCACGCGCCGTCAGGTTCCCGACCGGGTAGATGTCCGGGACGCCGTCGGGTGGACCGGCCTCCGGCACGAGCGGCGTCGCCCGGTGGTCGTCTTGGAGTGTGACGACACCGTACGCCCGCCCTGCCGGGAGCAGCAGTCGGACCGTCCCGTCGGAGCCGGTGGGGTAGACGCCGGCACCGACTCGGTCGCCCGGGACGAGCACGACGCTCGTGTTCGCCGGTGTGTTCCCGGCGGCGCTCGTCACGGAGATCGCCGTTCGCACGAACTCGACCCGCCGGGTCGCCGTCGCCGTCCGCCCCGCAGTGTCGGTGACGGTGAGTCGGACCTCGACGGTTCCAGCGCGCCGCGGCACGACGCTGGTTCGAGTACCCGTTCGGGTGAGTCGTCGGCCGTCGGGTGTCGTCAGTGTCCACGTCGCCGTCTCGATCTCGGCGTCGCTCCCGGCCGTCGAGTCACTCGCGTGCAGTCCGAGTCGTCGACCGTCGAACGGTCGAACCGGACGCACCGAGACCACCGCAGTGGGTGTGTTCCCCGCGGCAGTCGGCGTCGGGGTGTCGTTCCCGACGGTAGTCGGCGTCGTCCCACCGTCCGCCGCACTCGGCGTCACGACGCCACTACCGAGTGCGACGCCGGCGACTGTGCCGCCGACGAGCAGCCACGCCAGCGTGACTGCCCGGAGTCCGGCCGTCACGCCGCCACCTCCGCCGTTGTGGATCGCCGTCTGCCCGGAGCCGTCGGTCGAGTTCGCCCGTCACTGCGGACTCTCGTTCGCTCGTCGTCGCTGTCTCGTCGATCCGCGTCGTCCGTCGCGATCACACGGCGAGACGGCGAGACGCCGACGTATCAGGGCGCGGAGGATTCACGTCTCGGTTCCGTCGGAATCGTCACTCCCGGCGGAATCGTCGTCCGCGAAGTCGACTCGCGATCTGCTCTCGGTCGCCCAGCACGGCGCGTGTCCGGATCAGGGGTCGTGGACGTGCCCGCACTCCGGACACTTCACTTCCTCGCCGCGCACCTCGGCGCTGGCCTCCTGGACCTCGCGCATCACCGAGGAGATTCGGTCTTCCGCCTCCAGCTCCTCCTCGACGGCGAGGTCGACACCCTCGACTTCGAGGAGGAACTTCGCGATCTCCGTCACGTCGTACATCATCTCGTCGAGGTCCTCGGCGGTGAAGAACCCGGACATCGCCCCGTAGAGGAACGTCGCGCCCGCCTTCCGCACCTTCTCCTCGAAGGAGTGGCGCGCCTGGTTGACCGCCTGTGGCGTGTAAGTGTCCGTCATGAACGGGACGAGTTGCGGGAGGTTCTCGCCGATCTTCGTCATCTCGACGCCCGTCTCCGTCCGGAAGTCCGCACACAGTCGGGCGATGGCCCACTCGCGGGCGGTGACGTACGTCCGGTCGCGCAGGAAGTCGTTGACCCGGTCGTACTCCGCGCGGTCCATCTTCTTGAACCGGTCGTACCGCGCCACGTCCTCCGGCACGTCGGCTGTGCCGCCGGCGGATTCGGTGCCGGCGGTCGTCTCCGCGTCCGCGCCCACGTCGGGGCCGGGAACCGACCCGTCCGTCGTCTCACTCTCTGCGTTCGCGTCTTCGCCGAGTCGCTGCTGGCCGTCGTCTGCGTCGTCGGTCATAGCGCCGGATTGCCAGCCCGTGGGCAAAAAGGCGTCCCGTCGGGTGGTGGTCGGGTCCACTCGCGTCGCTGGCTCCCAGCCCCGACTCCACGTGATCGCCCCGCCCGATTCAGTCGTCGGCGGGCGTCGCGGGCGTCACGTCCACGGCGGACGCGTCGACGCCCAACTCGTCGATGGCGGCCTGCGCGGCGCGCTTCCCGGAGACGAGCATCGCACCGAACGTCGGGCCCATCCGCGGGAGGCCGTACGTCGTCGCCGTCGCCATCCCCGAGGCGATCAGCCCGTCGTGGACTTTCCCCGTGTTCTCGACGACCTGGTCCTCGCTCTCGCCGACCCACATCGAGTCGTGGCCCGGGGAGTCGTGGCCCGGCGCGCCGTAGCTGTCGTCGCCAGTCTCGTCCATCCCGGTGTTGTGTTCCTTCGCGTGCTGGACGCCCGGCGCGTCGAGCACGTCGCGCTCGTCCAGCTTCGAGACGACGACCGCGTCGTGGCCCGTCGCGTCGATCACGAGGTCCGCCTCCACCGCGACGGGGTCGACGCAGGTGATCTCCCGCGGGAGCGCGTGGACCGGCGTCCAGTTCATCACGATCCCGCCGACGCGGTGGTCCTCCCGGACGACCACGTCCGTGAACTCCGTCATGTTCTGCATCTTCGCGCCGGCGTCACACGCCGCGTTGATCAGCCCGGAACACGCCTGCGGCCCGTCCGCGAGGAACAGCCCCTCCGTGTCCGTCTCTTCGAACGGGACACCCAACTCCTCGAGGATCGACTGCGCGGGGTCCCGGACGGTCACCTTGTTCATCAGGAACCCGCCGAGCCAGAACCCGCCGCCGAGGTAGTTGTTCTTCTCGACGACCATCACGTCCACGCCACGCTCCGCGAGTTCCTTCGCCGCCGTCAACCCCGAGGGACCGCCGCCGACGACGATCACCTCCGTGTCCGAGAAGTCGAGGAACTCCTCGCTCCAGCGCTTCGTGATCTCTTGGGTCACGTCCGCCTCGCTCACGTCCGCGAAGCCGTCGAACTGCTGGTCTGCGCTCATACCATCTGGTGGTACGACTCGGTAGTAAAGAGACGTTCGGTCTCGGTGGCGACGGGCGAGGGAGACACGACTGCTCTGCTGGGGCGGTAACACGCACACAACCGGACGGACGGCTTAACCCGTCAGCGCACCAACGACGAGTCGATGAGTGAAGGGCGCAACATGCTCGTGGACGGCGAGTGGCGGGTCGACTTCAAGCAGACGGACGAGGACGGGGAGTTCCAGCGGTCGGAGACGAGCTTCCGCGACTGGATCGATGGCGCGGTGCCGGAGGCGGGCGCCGAGCCGGTCTCGAACCCCGAGTTCGAGCCGGAGTCCGGGCGGTACCACCTCTACATCTGTCGAGCCTGTCCGTGGGCGCACCGGGCGGCGATGTCGCGACAGCTGAACGGACTCGCCGACCACGTCTCCATCTCGCTGACGCAGCCGGAACGGTACGACGACGGCTGGGAGTTCTCCGAGGCGTACCCGGACCCGCTGTACGGGGCGGAGTTCCTGCGGGAGGTGTACCTGCGCGCCGCCGAGGACTACACCGGGCGCGTGACCGTGCCGGTGTTGTGGGACACGGAGACGGAGACGATCGTCAACAACGAGAGCGAGGAGATCATGCGGAGCTTCGACACCGCCTTCTCGGAGTTGGGCAACGGCGTCGACCTCTACCCGGCGGAACACCGCCAGGAGATCGACGACACCATCGCGGACGTGTACCCGTCGATCAACAACGGCGTCTACCGCGCCGGCTTCGCCACCACGCAGGACGCCTACGACGAGGCCGTCGACGAGCTGTTCGACGCCCTGGACCGGTACGACGACCACCTCGCGGAGCGGCGCTACCTCGTCGGCGACCAGTTGACGGAGGCGGACCTGGCGCTGTTCGCGACGCTCGTCCGTTTCGACCACGTCTACCACACGCACTTCCGGTGTAACCGCCGCGCGATCCACGAGTACGACAACCTCTGGGGGTACACGAAGGACCTCTACCAGACGCCCGGCATCGCCGAGACGGTGAATATGGACCACATCACGCGCCACTACTACGGGAGTCACACGTCGCTGAACCCGAAGCGGCTGGTGCCGACCGGTCCGGACATCGACTTCGAAGAGCCACACGACCGCGACGCGTTGCCGGGGGAGCCGCCCGCCGAGTTGGTCGAGGGTGCGGCGTCCGCGGACTGACCCGACTGGTCCGGACCCTTATAACCTGTAACGAGGGGAAGTCGTGGTGTGCCCCGATTGTACAGAGACTGGCTCCCTGCGCCCTCGACGATCCTGCTGGGGGCGGTCGTTCTGCCGTTGGCGGTGGTCGTCGTCGACCTTCTCGGCCCCGATCTCGTCGCCGGGAGTCTCCCACTGGCGCTCGCCACGTACGCCGATCTCTCCGGGGTGTACGGGTCCGTCGTCCTCACCGCCGCGCTCGTACTGCTGTACCGAGAACAGACACGGATTCAGGAACGCCAAGAGCAGTGGATGGAGGCAGAACACGTTCCCGACGTGTCCGTTCACCGGTGGGAGGTGACACGGAATCGAGTCGACCTCGAACTGTCGAACCTGGGGACGGGTGTCGCACAGAACCTCCAGCTGCGAATCGAACTGGAGACGACGGACGAGACTGGTATCTCGAGGGCTACCTTCGCTGCGGCGCTGTCGAGAGAGTCGTCGTCCGCACGAGTGCTGCGTCCGCGAGAAGACGGCGCTGTAGAGACGAGCGGCTTCTTCGAGGCGACAGATGCAGAGGGAACTGTCGGTAGTGGGGATATGACCATCGAACAGGTCGTCTCCCCCTGGTTGAACAGCGAAGACGCACCGATAGAGTTGGTGGTCGTAGTGGAGTACGACTACATCCGGCGTCGGTCGGATACACGAAGGGTCTTCTCGTGTCGAGTGGATCCGAGTGAGGCGGGGACGATCGAAGACATCCTGTTGTCGGAGAGTCACCGTGTCGGGGACGAGTCGGAGATCGTTCCGGTGAACCTTCGGTGAGCGAGCCTTTATCTGTGAAACAGCGGTACAGGCCGATATGAGCACGGACGAAGAGGACCCTCTGGAGGAACTCGTGGTCGACCGCAAACGGGTGAACAAACGGCGAGTCGCCGAGGCGTTAGACGGCGTGGTGAACGTCGACGACGAGGGCAACTTTCTGAAAGACTCCGGATTTGCGTCTCTGAACAGCAGAGAGAAGATCGTCGTCGTCGTTCTGGCTCGTTGGGTCGCGTCGGAGTTGGGTCTCGCCGACGACGCTGCGGTCGAAGTCGAGGAGTTGTCGAATCGAGTCGGGGTGTCCGAGCACAGTGTGAGGAAGTACCTGACCGATGTCGAATTCGTAGACGCGGGTCCCCGCGGTCGAGGTCACCGGGTCCCAGACGAACGAATTCTGGACGCGATCGAGTACATCGGCGAAGAAGTCTGACATCCTCCCACGGCTAAAGCCGCGGGGTTCCCTCACTGGGGGTTGAATCCACGAGTAGCGGGAGGTTCGCAGGTTCGTCGTCACGCTGGACGATGACCTGCGTTTCGGGCTGTGTCAGTACAGCCCCCGCCTCGGACAGCGGTTTCGAGAACTTGCCCAAGGCTCGTTTGCCAATATTCAGCGCACCATTCTTGTCGGCGTTGTCGTCAAGGCCACATTCGGGACACTCAAACCGTCCTTGCGTCTCACGGACGCCCTCGCAAGCACAGCGGTTGCACGTCTGCGACGTGTCGTACTCTTCGACCAACTGCACGTCGATACCCGCGTCGTGGGCCTTGTACTCGATGTAGTTCAGCAGGCGGGCGAACGGCATCTTGTGGGTCTTGTCGTTGACGTACCGTCCTTTGTCGTTGTCTTTGCGAATCCCGCCGAAGTCGCCCACGACGATGACCGCGTTCCGCTTCTCGGCGTCTGCCACGATTTGGCGAGCAATCTTGTGGAGGCGGTCGTCCACCTTCCGCGCTTCCGCGTCACCGATACGTTCGACCACCTGCTGTCCCTGTCGGGGTTTCGCCTTCCCGATGGACTTCCGCAGTTGCTTGTAGTGTTCGCGGATGCGACGGACTTCCTCGCCGTAGAACGTGGTTTTGCGGTCAGAGAGGGACACGCAGGTAGCGACCCAGCGTGCACCCATGTCGATCGCCAGCACGTCGTCGTACTCGTCTTGGATGGTCACAGACCGTTTCACGACGAGGTGGACGTACCACTCACCGTCACGGCGCACCAGTTCGCTGTCCCGAATGTCGCCCTCACAGACGAGTTGTTCGTCCTTTCGCGGGACGTGGGCGGGGCACCAGATGGAGTTCCCCCGCCCCCGTTCTGGGTCGTAGACGGGGACTTTGACCCACCACGACGAGAGAACAGTATCCTCGTCGTGAGCTACGTCGAACACGTCGTTACGGAGAACGACAGGTTGTTCGGTGCCGGGGTTCGGGTCTTTCTGTCGCTGGACTTTCGACGCCTGCTGGTCGGTCGCAGAGTAGAGGTTGGCATCACCGCCGTGAACCTCGGTCTGGAACGCCTCGTACTCACGGGCGAGCAGGTCAGCCTTCCTGTTGGTCAGCGAGTGGAGTTTGACCCGCACCGTGGTCGTGACGCTCCGTTGCATACTACTCACCCGCTTGGGCGTCGATGTACTCCTCGATGACTTCGCTGGATACGTCGCCCGCACTGGAGACGAAGTACGAGCGTGTCCACAGCGACGGGAGGCCGAAGTCGAACTCGTCGCGGAGGTGACGGGAAGAGTAGCCCTTGACCTGTTGCATGATCTTGTTCGGGGCGAGTGTCGGGTCGCCCGTGATGAACAGGTGTACGTGGTCGGGACGAATCGCTAACTCTAGTATCTCCACCCCAAGTTCCTCGGCTTTCTCCTCAATGAGTTCTTTGAGACGGTGGCGTACCTCGCCGTCAAGCACCGATTTGCGGTACTTCGGGCACCAGATGAAGTGGTACTGGAGTTTGTGGACGTTGGTACGCTCCCTGTCGAACCCACGAGGCATCGTCAATATATAGAACCCTCCCACCTAAAGATGTTACGTGGACATTCAACCCCAGCCGTGGCTACGAGCGTGGAGAGATTTCCAGTTGTCGGCTTCATCCCACCCCTGAAGGGGTGGGCTTTCGCCTTGCTACCGCTGTAACTCCACAGCCGTCGCCGACGGCCGACCCGCTCTACTCTCCGGCTTCGATCAACTCGTCGAAGGTGGTCTTCATCTGACTCAGCGTCTGGGGGTCGTGAGCGTTCGGCGAGGCGTGGAAGTGCGCCACGGCGCCGGCCTTCCGCAGTTGCCCGGTGAACATGTGGAGGAAGCGGTAGGCGCTGTCCGTGTCCACGAACTGCAACAGCGCGGTCAACGAGTCGAAACAGACGTACAGGTCGTTGTCCGTCTTCCCCAACTCCGCGAGGGCGTTGTTCAGCGTCATGCTCAACCCGGTGAGGTCGTTCGGGTTCGCCGTCAGCAACTCCACCTGTCCGTCCAACTCGTCGGCGTCCACCTCGTCCAACGCCGACGACTGTGCGCGGTCGTCGACGCCGACGATCACCGTCGTCGCGGGCGTCGTCCCGGTGTGTTCGAGCCACTCGTCGATCACGCTGACTGCGGTGTCCCGGTACACCACCTTGATGAGGTCGATCTCCTCCGGTGGCTGTTCCGTACACAACTCGAAGCAGGCGTCCGTCTTCGCGTCGCTCATCACGGGCGCGAGGACGAACACGTTGCGCGAGCGGGTCGTCTGGGAGCTCACTGCCACCCCTCCGTCCCGCGCGGCGGGTTCTGCAGTCGCATGAACGGCTTCCCCTCCGTGTACTCGACGAGCCGTGTCGAGCCGAGGTACCCCGCCGGCGACTTCTTCAGCTTCAGGTACTGGAGCCCCTTGTCGTTGAGCCACGTCCGCACGACCTGCCACGCGCCGTTCTTGTAGAAGGCCGCCAACTCGTCGGGCATCGTCTCGGGGTTGAAGAAGTACACCGTCGTGTCGTCGGCCTGGTGGAGGTTCTCCTCCTCCCAGAACCGCACCTGTCGCATCTCGTCGGTTCCCATCACCGGAATCTGCGCCTCGACGTTGATCGCCGAGAACATCGGCTGGTCACCCCGCCGGTCGTCGATCGTGCGGAACAGCTCCGAGGCGCCCTGGTCCTCGTACTCGCGAGGTTTGAAGACGTTCTTGCGCGTGTTCTCCCAGATGTTCGGGTAGTCGATCAGGAACATCCGGTCGTCGTTCAGCATCTCCGTCATGTTCCCCACGTCGCGGTCGATGATCGCCTCGACGCGTTTCGGCGGCAGTTCCACCGGCGGAACGAAGAGGATCGCCATGTCCTGTTCGGCGGCGGCTCGCATCCCGTTCGTGATGATCGAGTGTGGACTCGCCTGCCCGTCGTGTTCGATCAGCATCGTCCCTCCTTCGACGAGTCCCCCGCCGAGCAGTTCGTCGAAGCCGGGGATGCCGACCTCCATGAAGTCCTCCGGGACGAACTCGCCCGGGTGGGTCCGCATCCGTGGGATGAGTCGGACCCCGCGGTCGTCGAACTCCGTCTCGAAGACGCGGGTGTCGTGGTCGACGCCGCGCATCTTCATGATCTCGAGGAAGCGGTGGTAGTCACCCTCGACGTTCTCGCGCCACAGTCGGATGACACCGTGGGTGTTGTACTGGATGGCGTCGGAGACGGCGACGCTCGCGCGGCCGTCCGCGTTGCCGGGCTCGCTCTCCTCGGCGGTGAACAGCGTCGTCGCGCCGAACTCGTCGCCGAACAGACGGATCAGGTCCAACACCGCCCGACGGAACTGGTCGTAGTCGTCGCCCATCACCGACAGCCCGGAGACGCTGTCGAGGACGACCCGGTCGACCGGCGCGAACTGTCGGAGGTGTTTGACGATGTACTCCGGTTCGAACGGCGCGGAGTACCCCTCGCCGAGCGACTCCTCGCCCTCCAGCGTCTGGAGTGTCACGTCGGTGTCGTCGTCCTCCAGCGTCTGGCCCGTCGTGGCGTGCAGTGTGGCGATCTCCAGGTCGTCGTGGTCCAACTCGAAGTCGTACCCGGCGAACGTGTCGCGGAGTTCGTCGGTGGTCTGTTCCGTGCTCACGAACAGGCAGTCTTCAGCCCGGTCGAGTCCCTCGTCCAGGAACTGCATCCCGAAGGTGGACTTCCCGGTCCCCGGACCCCCGGTCACGAGGACGGTCCGTTCTGCCGGGAGGCCGCCACCGAGAAGCTGGTCGAGCACCTCGCTCCCGGACGGCACCTGCCGCATCTGCGTCGCCGCGTCGTCTCCCTCGTCCGTCATGCCGTTGCTCGTAGGTCGCCTCGCCGTGGGAAAACTCTGTCGCGGAGCCCACGTGGCCGGGAGTCTCCCACCGTTCGCCCGAGAGTGATCAGCCTCGCGTGTGAGAGTGATCAGCCTCGCGTGTGAGAGCGATCAGCCTCGCGTCCGAGTGAACGCCTGTGCGCCCTCGTAGGTCCAGAAGCCGCCGTCTCGCATCGCGCGACCGACGACTCGGTGGAACTCGACGAAGTCTTCGAACTCCTCGTCGTCGTCGATCCCCGCGAAGATGTCGGCGACGGCGACGACCGTGTCCTCGTCGAGACGGACTGGGTGGTCACCGAACTCCTCGGCGTAGTCGCCGGCTCGCATCGGGAAGTCCTCTCCCTCGTCGACCTTCTTCGCCAGGACGGCGTGGCCGTACTTCCGGCGGCCCTCACTCCCCTGCTCGCCGTCCGGGTCGTGTGGCCAGTCGTGCTCGCTCATGGACCGCGGTTGTCCCGGTCTCCGGTTAGCCGTTTCGTTCTCCCCGCCGGAGACGACCGGACGCCCGCGGTCGCTCCCGCCGAACGGCACCGGAGACGACGGCGGGCGGCGGTCGACCGACACGGACGGATCGACGGGGGAATCGGACCGGGAGACTGGGCCGCTGGGACCCTTCAGGAGGAGAGCCGCAGTGCGACGGCGCGGAACAGACCGAGCGAGACCGCGCCGACGACGAGCATCACCACGGCGAACGTCGGTTCGACGCCACCCGAGAACAGCGGCGTCGCACGCAACAGGAGTCCGACGACGGCCGCGCCGATCCACGAGCGGACGACCAGCGGGACGGACGCCTTCGCGGACTCGCCCGCACCCGGCGAGTACGCACCCACGGGGACCGCGACGAGCACCCAGCCGATCAAGAACGGTGCCGCGACCCCGGCGAGGTGGACGAGTCCGTCGGCCGTCGGCGGGAACCCGACCGTCTCGTGGCGGAGCGTCCCGGCGTACAGGAACGCCAGGACGACGAACACGTCGCCGGCCGCCAGCGGGAGCGTCCCGCGGTCGACCCTGCGATCCAAGAACTCCGATGCTGTCGCCATACCGGTGGCTGGCCCCCGCTCGGCTTAACCGTCCGGGTTTCCCCGCCGGTGTGGCCCTGCGTCACGCACTCCTCCAGGGATCACTGTGCGTCACGTCTCTGTGGACGCGCCACCGTGGGTCGGCTCGTGCCGTTCGTCACCCCGCCCACGCGGAACGACCCCGACGACGGTGTACCCGAACCCCGGCTGGAGGGTGTAGGCTCGCAGCCCCGCCGCTCGGAGCTGCTCGCGGATGTCCTCGGGTGTCGCGAAGACGGAGTCCATCCCCGCGAGGTGTTCCAGCCGGGCCAGCGCCCACCCGCGTAGTGTCGTCGGGTCGAACTCCCGAACCACCACCACCCCGCCGGGGGCGACGGTCTCGCTCAGTGCCGTCAGTGCCGCCGGCCAGTCCGGGACGTGGTGGAGCGCGTCCGCGATTACGACGGCGTCCACAGCACCGGGTCGGATCGGTGGCCGGCGGGCGTCACCGCGCACCGCGGCGAGTCCGTCCGCCGCCGCACGCCCGAGCATCCCCGCCGAGACGTCGAGTACCGTCACGTCCGCAGTGCCGGACGAAGAGCCGCTGTCTGTCTCGGCATCCGTCCGCGAGGGACCCGCCCTCGTGTGTCCGTCCGCCCACGTCCCGTCCGTGGCGACGCGGACCGCCCGCGCCGCTCGGCCGGTGCCGCCGGCGGCGTCGAGGACTCGCCTGATCGAGCGGTCGGCCAGCCGGAAGCCGGCTCGGAGGTCGGCGGGCCGGACTGGCGGCATCGCCACGTCGTACAGCGGCGCGATCCGGTCGAAGAAGCGCACGTCACCCGGCCCGTGGCGCCCGACACTGTGACTCACACCCCGACTCCGTCCGCCAGAGAGATAGACGTACTGTCTCCGGTGGAGGACGACCTCGACGACTGAGAGCACGTCGACGAGGAGACGACGCAGACACAGGTGGTGGTGACGACGCACCCGGTCGTGACCGGATCGGCCGCGACCTTTTGTACCCCGCCGAGGGAACTCCCGGTGTGCAGTACCGCGTGCTCGGGTGGGCGCCCGACGGGCCGCGACTCCGACTCGACTACCGGGCGTTCGCCTACGCCGGGAAGATCACCACACCGGCGACGGGTGTGAGTGTCGCGACCGATCCGGACGCGGCGCCGACGGAGACGCTGGAGCTCGAGGGTCCCGACCCCGAACCACTCCCCGCGTCGGCGACCGGCGACGGGTGGATCGACCCGCCGGCGGACCCGGTGGTCGCGGCGGTCGCACACAACGCCGACCGGACCGACGAAACGACGCTGTGGTGTCGGTACGTGACGGTTCGCAGCGACCGCCGTGGCGAGGGGCTCGGTGCGCGACTCCTCCGGTTCACCGCCGACCGCGCCGCGACGGCCGGCTACGAGACCGCACGGATCGCCGTCAACAACCCGTTCTCGTACGGCGCCGCGAGCAAAGCCGGCTTCGCGTCTACCGGTCGGACGACGGGGCTCGCCGAACTCGTCTTGGAGCGGTCGACCACCGACGCCACCCCGCCGGACCCCGAGACCTACCGCCGCGGACTGGCGGTGTTCCGCGACCGCGACGACCTCGCGCCCGAAGAGGCGGCGTACGTCGACCGCCACCTCGACGGCGACCCGCCGGACCTGATCGCACCCGAGTGAGGCGGCAGCCCTCGTCGCACCCGAGTGAGGCGGCAGCCCTCGTCGCACCCGAGTGAGGCGGAACCTGTCGGGGGACCGTACAGCTAGTTCATGCTCGTCGGACGCGTCTCGGTAGCATGGAACAGACACGCTACGAGACGCGGATCGACGAGTCGTTCGCCGAGTCCGTCGTCGCCGCCGCTCGGACCAGTGTGGGCGACGACCTCCGCAGTGTGGTGTACTTCACGCCCGCGGCTTTCGACGTGTTGTACGTCCGATCGGACCTCTACGAGGGTCCTGCTGCCGCTCGCCCGGCGAAGGCGGGGTTGGTCGAGTTCGAACGGGCCGGATTCGCGGAGCGACGCGAGCGATCCGCGCTGTCGGCACGCGGCGCCAGTCCGACTGTCGGTCCCTACGAGTTCACCGTCAGGTTCCACGCCGACGGGTTCGTCGTCAGAGTCCTGACCGCGACCGCCGGTGTGCTGCTCACAGTCGACAGTGTCGACGTGGCCGCCTTCGAGGACGCCGTCGCCGCGATCCGGGGGTTCCTGGAGGACGACGGGGACTCTCAGTGACCACGACCCTCGGCCCGGGACGGTCACGCGAGAGGTGTTCAGATAAGACGACTGTTGCGGTTGGCGCGCGAGGAACGCGCGAGGGAGGAGCGAGCGGAGCGAGCGACGAGGCTGGGGAGGGTGAGGCGCCGTGCGGGGCGGTCTCGGGCGGGACTGGAAGGGGCGAGGGGATCGCGTTCACTTCAGTCGTCTCGGCGGCCCCTATCGCGCCGGGCGGTGCCTGCGAGGCGCGGCTGCGCCGCGCCTCGATTGCAACCGGCGGAGCCGGGCGCAAGAGGCGCGATATGTCACCGAGCGACCGCGATCGCCTCGGGGCTTCCTGAGTGATAGTCCCACACCACAATTCAACCTTATCTGAACACTACCGCCACGCGAACCCCGGAGTTGATAACGGGAGGGACCGAATCGGGGGCAGAGATGCAGCGAGTCTTGATCGTCGACGACTCGGGGTTCCAGCGGACGTTGGTCCGCGACGCCGTCAGCGACGAGTACGACGTGGTGGGGGAGGCGGAGAACGGGGTGGAGGCCGTCGACAAGTTCGAACAACTGTCGCCGGACATCGTGACGATGGACATCATGATGCCGGCGATGAACGGCGTCGAGGCGGTCGAAGAGATCAAAGGCCAGAGTCCGGACACGACCGTCGTGATGATCACCAGCGTCGAACAACGCGAGATGATGAAGAAGGCCGTCGCCGCCGGCGCGGACGCCTACGTGACGAAGCCGTTCGACGGCGACGAGGTCCGGGAAGAACTCGCCAGCGTCGCCTGACTCGATCCTCGCCGCCGGATTCCGGCCTACGTCGCCCGACTCGATCCTCGCCGCCGGATTCCGGCCTACGTCGCCCGACTCGATCCTCGCCGCCGGATTCCGGCCCGCGTCGCCCGACTCGGTCCCTCTCGACTACTCCGTGCCGCTCACTCGGACTCGTGTGTCGTCGCGTCGAACAGCGTCTGGAGTCGCGGGCGCTCCTCCTCGGCGAACCGGACAGGGAACACGCCGGCGACGATCACGTAGTCGCCCTCGTGTTTCACCCGTGCGACGTGCACGAACACGTCGACGGAGACGCCCTGGATACTCGTCGTCGCCGTGAACACGCTCAGGTTCGTCTGCGTCCCGAGCACCGTCGTCGTCCGCGTCTCCTCGAACTGGACGTTCTGGAGGCCCCCACCGGGGAGATCCTCGCCCGCGACGCTCGTCGCCTGCCGGACCAGTCGTCGCGGCTCGGCGTCCGCCAGCGGGTTGAACTCCTGGCCGACGATGGAGATCGACGGCGAGGTGAACACCGCCGCCGCCGCGATCTGCTGTTCACCCAACGGCTCGATCGTCGCCCGCCGCTCGTACACCCGCAGGTGGTTCACGACCGTCACGTCTCGCGTCGACCCGCCCGCCTCGACGCTCCGGTTCCGCACCACCTCGCGAGACACCGTCTGCTCGTAGCCGGCCTCCGACACAGAGGCGTCCTCGAAACTCGCCGGCGACGCCTCGAACCGGAACTCCTGTTGTGTCGCGGCACACCCCGAGAGTACCACACACGCGACCAGTGCGACTGCCAGTATCCCCTGTCGTCCCACCATGACTCACCACACGGAAGCCCACCCACATGATAGTTTCCCGAGACGGAACTGTCTCCCCCGCTCGACTCAGTCCGTCGGCTCCGATCGGAGACTCACCGATGACCCGGTCACGGCTCGGCGGTCGGTCGATCCCGACCCACGCATCAGCCGCTCACGGCCCCACCCGACGCTCCCGGTACGTTATCACTCGTGAGAAGCGGAGCGAGAACGTTTATCCGCCCGACGGCCGTCGGCTCGGACGAACGACGGACGGGTCGCCGTGGGAGAGAAACCGGACAGAGACGTGGTGGCTGGGGGACCCGCCACCGAGTGAGAACCCACATGAGAGACGACGACGCGCCGCGGCCGGAGCCGGGAGCGACCAGCGTCTGCTCTCGGGACCGAGACGAGCGTCGGCTCCGCTCGCTCGCGGCGTCGGCTCGTCGCCTCCGCCGAGCCGGTGACGACCGCGGGATCACTCCGGTGATCGCGGTGGTCGCGATGGTCGCCGTCTCGGCGACGCTGGCGGCGGTGTTGGGGACGTGGATGTTGTTCGGTGACTCGCCGGTCGAGGGACAGGTGTCGGCACAGGTGTCGTTGGCCTACACCGGCGGCGACGCCGTCGTCACGTGGACGAACGAGGGGGACGCGGAGCGTCTCAGGGTCGTCGTCGGCACGCGGGAACGAGTGATCGAGGAGGTCGACGGTGTCGTCAGGATAACTGCCGCACCGGAGCGGACGCTCGTCGTCGTCGCGGAACGGGCGGACGGCGAGTCGAGTATCGTCGCACGGACGCGACTCGAGGACGTGAACTGAGTGGGACACGCCGGCGCCCTCGACGCCGTGTCTGCACCGCTCGCGACCGCTCCGCCGGACGGGCGCCGGAACCTCGGTGTCACGGGCTCCGCCACAAGAGTGAACACCCCACACGCGGAACCACCGTCGAGATGTCACTGTTGCGCGTCAGCGGGTTCGACGTGGGGTACGGCGAGTTGGAGATCGTGACCGACGCCGACCTGACGGTCGCGGACGGGGAGTACGTCACGGTCGTCGGCCCCAACGGCGCGGGTAAGAGCACGTTGTTGAACGGGTTGTTCGGACAGGCCGACCGCCTCGGTGGGACGGTCTCCTTCGACGGGACGGACGTGACGGACTACGACACGGTGGAGTTGGTCGAGGCCGGGATGGGGTTGACCCCACAAGGCGAGAACGTCTTCCCCGACCTCACCGTCCGCGAGAACCTCGTGATGGGTGCGTACACCCGCGACGGTGTCCCGTCGGACGTCGTCGACCGGATCTACGACCGGTTTCCGATCTTGGCGGACCGCACGGCACAGAAGGCCGGGGAGCTCTCCGGTGGCCAACGCCAGATGCTCGCCATCGGTCGTGCGCTCGTGACGGAACCGGACCTGCTGGTGCTCGACGAACCGTCAGCCGGCCTCGCTCCCGATCTCGTACAGGACCTCTTCGACGAGATCGACACGATCAACGAACACGGGACGGCGGTGCTCGTCGTCGAACAGAACGCAGAGGAGATCCTCCGACGCGCCGATCGGGGGTACGTTCTCACACAGGGGACGCTCGGCGAGGGGCGACCCGCCGAGGAGTTGCTGGACGACGAGCAGTTCCGCGAGCAGTTCCTGGGGGCCTGAGACGGGTCCTCGCCGTCTGGAGCGGTTCCTGGGGGCCTGAGACGGGTCCTCGCCGTCTAGAGTGTTCCTCGGGGCCCGAGACCGATCGACCGCCGTCTCGACCGTCTCCGCCGGTGTGTTCGTTTGCCGTCACGAACGGGTCCGACGTGATCGGACATCACCGACCGTCTCGGTCCCGTTCCCCGGACACCGACGATCCGAACGGTCGGTAATTTCATGTGTCTGGCAGTTGCCGGTGAGTAGTGGTACGTGGTACCATGACACGACAGAGACAGTCGACGGGTGTACCGCGAGCGGACGGATCGAGCGGAGCGACGACACGCAGGCGGTTCCTGCGGGCCACGGGAGCCGCCGGCGTCGCCGGCCTCACCGGACTGGCTGGGTGTTCCGGTGGCGGTGGCGGCGGTGGGACGATCACGCTGGGGCAGCCGGCGCTTCTGTCCGGTAACCTGCAGGCGATCCAACCGCCGGTGTCGGCGTCGGCCGACATGGCCGTCCGGAAGATCAACCAGGCGGACGGCCCCCTGGGACGGGAGATCGAGATCGTGCGACGCGACACCGAGCGGAGCCCGCAGACGGCCCGCGAGGTGTTCA
Organism: Halobaculum sp. MBLA0147; assembly: GCF_041361345.1. Taxonomy (NCBI): domain Archaea; kingdom Methanobacteriati; phylum Methanobacteriota; class Halobacteria; order Halobacteriales; family Haloferacaceae; genus Halonovum; species Halonovum rutilum. Next base: position 105,394 of record NZ_JBGKAD010000001.1, read on the forward strand.
ACGCCTTCATCGAACAGGACGACGTGGCCACGATCAACGGCTTCACCTCCACAGTCGTCCAGCCCAACTGGGAGTTCATCCTGAACCAGCAGGTCCCCATCGTCTCGATGTACGCCGGGACGCGGTTCCTCGACACGCGTGGCGGCGACGGCGGGACGCCCGGCGACACGAGCGACGACGGCTGGTTCTGGCGGACGACCGGTGCGGACAGCCAACACGCGACCGCGGCCGCGATCCACACGAACCGTGCCACAGCCGACGGCGCGGTCGTCGGCGCGATCCACAACAAGACCTCCGGGTCGACGACGTGGGCCGAGACGTTCCTGTCTGCCATCGGCGTCTTGGACGGCGTGGAGGCCGGCGAGCGGGTTCCCGTCGACTCCGGACAGTCGGCGTACCGCTCGGAGTTGGACAGCTTCTACGAGTCGGACGCCGACGTGCTCGGCACCGCGATGGGTGTCCCCAGCGCCACGACGCTGATCCGCAACTGGAGCGACGGCGGCTACGGCGGGAACCTGATGCTGTCGAACCCCCTGCGGAATCCGGACACCGTGTCGAACGTCGGGCAGGTCGCCGCGGAGATGGACGGGTGGATGCGGGTGTCCGTGCCGGCCATCTCCGGTCCGTACGCGAGCGACTACCGCTCGGAGCTGTCGAGCTTCGTCGGACGTGACGACAACGACTACGCGTCGGATCTGGCTCCCAACAACTGGTCGGCGTCGTCGTACGACTCGATCACGCTGTCGGCGCTGGCGATCCACGCCGCCGACAGCACGGACCACACCGAGATCCAGAGCCAGATCGGCCGGATCGCACGCCCCGGTGGGACGAAGGTCCAGACGTTCGCCGACGGCAAGGAGGCGTTGGACGCGGGCGAGGAGATCGACTACGTCGGTGCCCAGACGACCGTCGACTTCAACGAGTTCGGCGACGTGTTCAACCAGGCTCGGATCTTCGAGGTGACGAGCGACGGGTTCACCGAGAACGACAGCGTCTCCGCCGAGCGCATCCGGACGAACCTGGACGCCCAGCGGAGTTCGAACTGAGTCCACGATGGGGCTGTTCCAGTTCGTCGTCTTCGGTCTGGAGACGGGTGCCCTGATCGCCGTCGCGGCGATGGGGTTCACGCTGATCTACGGGATCGTCAACATGATCAACTTCGCCTACGGCGAGTACGTGACCATCGGCGCCTACGTCGCGTGGGCGTCCGTCGCGGTCGGCGGGTTGGGGATCTGGAGTAGTCTCCTCGTGGCGACGGTGGCGACGGCGGTCCTCGGGTGGGTCGTCTCGCGAGTGTTCTTCGTCCCGCTCCACGAGCAGGGACCGATCCCGTTGTTGCTCACGTCCATCGGACTCGGGTTCCTCCTGCGGAACGCGTTCGCGTTCTTCTTCGACGTGGACCGGCGGTTCGTCGACGTGGGCGCGGCGTACGGCGCCGTCCCGGCGACGACGTTCCGGTTCGACCTCCCCGCGGTGACGGTCGCCGGCGTCGACCTGCTGGGCGACTTCTTCGTCACGACGAACATGCTCGTGACGATGGCGCTGGCGGTGGTGTTGCTCGGCGGGCTCCACGGGTTGCTCACGCGGACGGATCTCGGGATCGCGATGCGTGCCACCGCCAGCAACGAGTCGCTGGCGGAGCTGTCGGGCGTGCCCGCCTACACCGTCCGGCAGTACACCTGGGTGATCGCCTCGGCGCTGGCGGGTGTCGGCGGCGTGTTGCTGCTCACCCGGGAGTCGGCCTCGCCGGTCGTCGGGTTCGACCAGATCCTGTTCGTCCTCGCGGCCGCGATCCTCGGCGGTGCCGGGTCGATCTACGGCGCCGTCGTCGGCGCGGTCGTGATCGGGCTCTCGCGGGAGATCGTCGCGGGCCTGGGCGTCCCGGTGCTCTCTGACGTGCCGGTCTCGGTCGCGTTCCTCGTGTTGGTCGTCATCCTGCTGGTTCGCCCCGAGGGGATCGCGGGCGAGGAGGTGTCGTCGTGACCGCCGACCGTGAGCGGGGCGGAGACGACCACGAGCGGGGCGGAGACGACCGCGAAGCCCACGGAGACGCCGACCGCGAACGGGCCGGCGACGGCCCCGAGCAGGGCGGAGACGGTCCCGCCGACACTGCGTCGGACGGCGGCGGCGACCACGGGGACGGCGACCCGACGACGGCACAGACACCCGCGACGGACGGCGGCGACGCCGCACGGGTCGGTCCCGCCGAGACGGCCACCCTGGCCGTCGACGGGGACGGTGTCTTCGCGAGCCTCCCGGGTGGTGCGGCGACCGTCGGTGTCGCCGTGGTCGTCGCCACGCTGGGGGTCCTCGCGCTGCCGGTCGGGTTCGACCTCCCGGGGTTCGCCTTCGTCGTGATGGAGGAGGCGACGCTGTTCGTGTTGTACGCGATGGTGTTGCTCGGACTGAACCTCCAGTTCGGCGACACGGGGATCATCAACTTCGGCCCCGTGTTGTTCCTCGGACTCGGGTTGTACGCGACGGCGCTGATCTCCGCCGACGTGCCCGGCTTCGCCAGCGGCACCGGTCTCGACCTGTTCTGGGGGTTGGGACTGGCGGTGGGGATCGTCGCCGCCGTCGGGGGTGGTCTCGTGTTGGGCGCGTCGTCGCTCCGACTCCGCGAGGACTACCTCGCGATCACGACGCTCGCGGCCGCGGAGATCCTCTTCGAGATCGTCCGGGTGTTCCGGGACCCGTTCGGCGGCAACCGCGGGCTCGTCGGCATCCCGCAACTCGTCGTCGAGACGGGGACCGGGGGTGTGTTGCCACTGGCCGAGACGGCGGCACTCCAGGACCTGGCGACACTGACCCTGTTCACGGGGCTGCTGCTCGTCGCCTACGAGGGGTTCCGCCGGCTGTCCGCCTCGCCGTACGGTCGGGTACTCCGCTCGATCCAGGCCGACGAGGACGCCACCCGCGGCATGGGGAAGTCGACGTACTCCTACAAACTCCAGGTGTTCGCGTTCGGCGCCGTCGTCGCGGGGCTGGCCGGCGGACTGATGGGGATGTTCTTCGGTTCCGCCGACCCGGCGTTGATCTCCATCGACGTGACGGTGATCATCTGGATCGGGATGATGATCGGCGGCGCGGGGAACCACCGCGGCGCGATCACGGGGCTGGCCATCGTGATGTCGTTCGAACTGTTCGTCCGCCTGACGAACAGTCTCGTCACACAGCAACTCGGACTGATCGACGCGACACAGTTCAACGCCTTGCGTGGCGGGCTGATCGGACTCCTGTTGATCCTCGTGATCAGGTACCGACCGGAGGGACTGTTCGGCGACCCGGAGAAACTGGAGGTGTTCAAGTGACACTGTTCGAGACCCGCGAGTTGACGAAACGGTTCGGAGGACTGACCGCGGTCGACGAGGCGTCCGTGCGCGTGGAGTCCGGCGAGCTCGTCGGGCTCGTCGGTCCGAACGGCGCCGGGAAGACGACTCTCTTCGACTGCGTCACCGGGTTCCTGGAGCCGACCGCCGGGGAAGTCGTCTTCGACGGTGTCGACGTGACCGGCGACGCTCCCGAGGCCGTCGCCAGAGAGGGGTTGGTGCGGACGTTCCAACACTCTCGTCCGCTCGGTACGTTGACCGTCCGCGAGAACGTGATGGCCGCCGCACGCGGCCACCCCGGTGAGAGCGCCGTCGGGGCGCTCGCGCAAGGAGAGAGCGTCCGCGACCGGGAACGCGTCGTGCGCGAGCGGGCCGACCGCCTGCTCGAACGGTTCGACCTCGACGGTCTGGCCGACGCCTACGCCGGCCGGCTCTCCGGCGGCGAGCGGAAGCTGCTGGAGATCGCCCGGTCGCTGATGCTCGACCCGGAGCTGTTGATGCTCGACGAGCCGTACGCCGGGATCTCCGGCGAGACGGTCGCGGAAGTGTCGGCGTACATCCGCGAACTCAACGACGAGGGGACCACCTTCGTCGTGATCGAACACGGGCTGGAGTCGCTCGTCGAGTTGGTCGACAGGCTGATCGTCCTCAACGAGGGTGCCGTCCTCGCCGACGGCCCCGCCGAGGAGGTCGTCAGAGACGAGCGCGTCGTCAACGTCTACACCGGGCAGCCGATCGAGACCTGACGCCCCGAGGCGGGCGTCGACTCGGTCTCGCACCCCAGTCCGTCTCTCGCCGTCTCGTCGGGGTGTGACCGGGCGAACGACGAGAACGACGAGAACGAGAGGCCGTCGGCGCCGCCAGAGAGGAGACTCAGTCGACCACTTCGACGGCGGTGCCCTCGTACCGACAGTCCTCCAGGGCGTGTTTCGCGTCCATCCCGGCGTCGTGAGCCGTCGGGCCGACGCCGACACCGACCTTCAACTGCACGTCCGCCTCGTCGCGGACGTGTCGGATCGCGCCGTGGTAGTCCTCCTCCGAGAGGTCCGGACAGACGGCGATGACGTTGTCGCCACCCACGAAGAAGGCGAGCGCGCCGTGTTCCGCTCGGAGGTGACTCATCAGACTCGCGTAGCCCCCCTCGATGTTGACGAACGTGTCGAACTCGTTGAGTCGGTCGGTGTACTTCCCGGTCGCGTCGTCCACGTCGAAGTGGGCCACCTGGAGGTCGTCGACGGCCGGGTCGTCGTGGAACGTCCCGCCGAGTACCTCGGTGCGGTCGGCCGACTGGGCACTCCCGGCCGTCTGGAGCAGTTCGGAGGCGTCGGCGAGCGCGTCGGCCGGTCGCTCGGCGACGCCGACACCGACACTCACGCTCACCGGGTAGCGGTTCGAGACGGTCTCTTGGAGCAGTTCGTGTGCCTCGCGGTCGAGACCGTTGGTCACCGCGACGAGGTTGTCGCCGCGCGCGTAGAAGGCGTAGCCGTCGCGCGAGCCGACGAACTGTGCCACGTCGGCGTACAACCGCGACTGCAGCGTCTGGAGGTCCATCTCTCGACGGGGTTCCGGCGTCACAGTCCACGGACCGTAGTTGTCGATCTGAACGTGGGTCAACTGCGTCTTCGTCACTGTTGTCCCAGTACAGGGGTCTCCGACACAAGGGTGTTACCGTTCACGAATGTGTGACGCGCGCTCGACCGACGGCTACGAAGCGGGCCGTGACGCCGAGCGATTGATTGTGCGACCGCCCCTACGAGTGGTCGTGATCCGAGGGGTCGTCCTCGACGTCGACGGCACGGTCGTGCGGGGAGACGAGCCACTGGCCGGGGCGCCGGCGGCGGTCGCCGACCTCCGAGCGGCGGGGCTCCCGGTGGTGTTCTGTTCGAACAACCCGACCGCGGGGCCGGCGGCGTACGTCGACCGACTGGGCGGTGCGGGGATTCCCGTGACGCCAGCGGCCGTCGTCACGGCGGCGACGGCGACCGCCCGGTACCTCCGCGAACACCACGCCGGCGACGTGGCGACGGTGTTCGGCGCCGACAGCGTCCGCGAGCTGTTGGCCGAGGCGACGGATCTCCGATTCGTGGCCGACCCCACGCTCGCGGACGTGGTCGTCTCGACCGTCGACGAGTCGTTCGACTACGAGGACATGCGCCGTGCGATTCGGACGGTCGACGAGGAGACGGCGTTCGTCGGGACGGACCCGGACCCCGTCATCCCGACCGCCGACGGTCCCGCGCCGGGGTCGGGGGCGATCACCAACGCACTCGCCGGCGTGTTGGAGCGCGAGCCCGACGCCGTCCCCGGAAAGCCGTCGGCGACGGCTCGCGAGCTCGTCGGCGAGCGACTCGGCGTCCCCGCAGCGGACCTGCTGGTCGTCGGCGACCGCCTGGAGACCGACGTGGCGTTGGGTGCCCGTGCGGGCGCGACGACGGCGCTGGTGACGACCGGCGTCGCGGACGCGGGGGACGTAGCGGACGCGTCCGTCGCACCCGACTACGTCCTCGACTCACTGGCGGACGTGTCTCGCGTACTCGACGCCGAGGATGTCGACCCACCGCCGACGGACGCGTCACCCCTCGCCCCGGGGTCGGCCGACGCAGTCGGGACCGACGAGCGTCGCCCGGACGACCGCTGAAGGAACGGGACGGCTCCGACACCGCTCGCCGCCGCCCACCGCCGTGTCACTCCGTCACAACTCTCAAGTGTGAGAGTGAGTGACTCCCGAGCGAGATGGAACGCGACTCGCCGTACGTCTACCGGACCAGTCCCGACACGCCGAGCGCCGCGTCGCAGTCGTCCGGCGTCCCCGACGGCGCGGACGGCGAGAGCGACGCTGGCGAGGACCAGAGCGGGGACCGAGGCGGTGACGGGACTGTCGTCGTCGTCGAGGGTGTCGCGACGACGCGACGGTGACCGGGGTCCCCGGCGCGGTGACTGCCGTCCCGGACGCGGCAGACGCCGGCTGCCGTCTCCCGGTGTGGTAGCTAGTGGCTCACACGGAGTGCGTCGACCACGACAGTGTTCTCGGTGCGTACGGGGGCGTCGGTCAGAGCACACGGACTACTCCCTCGTCTGGCGACGGCCACACTGCGAAGTGTCGCCAGAACCCACAGCGTTACAAGAGGTCGAATCAAGAGAAACTTAGGGGCCTTGTACGGCCTCCAACAGTACCGACGCGTCTTGACTGTAATGAGCCAACCTTTACCACCGGGCGTCGAGTCGACCGGAGTATGAGTGCGAGTCGCGCGGAGACGACCCCGGAAGACAGGCTGAGTGACGCCGAGTACCGCGACCGACTGCGCGAGCTGCCGCCGAGTGCGAAGTTGGTCGCGAAGGTGTTGGAGGACGCGACGCCGATGTCGCAGGGGCAGTTGGCCGAGGAGACGCTCCTGCCGGACCGGACCGTCCGGTACGCGCTCAACCGCCTCGACGAGTCCGGGATCGTCGGCTCGCGGTACTCCTTCGAGGACGCGCGCAAGCAAGTGTACTACCTCAACGTCTGACGACATCACGGAGCGGTACGACAGTTTTCGACAGGTACTCGTAGAACCCGGACGCGACGAGCACCGGCTCTGGCCGAGTGTCGCGTCGACGGCGGCCGTCGAGTCGCCCCCCACGAGTCCGCGTGATCGGCGGGTGCGTCCGACAAGGTTTTTTCACCCACCTCCCGACAAGTTCGTCCGTGCGACTCTCGGTGGTCGTCCCGACGCTGAACGGCCGGGACCAGTTGGCGGGCACGCTCGAGGCGTTGGGAGCGGCGGCACCCGACGTGGAGGTCGTCGTCGTCAACGGGCCGTCGGCAGACGGGACGACCGGGATGGTCAGAGCGTCGCCGGTGGTGGACCGACTGGTCGAGGTGTCCGAGCGGAACCTCAACGTGGCTCGCAACGCCGGCTTGGCGGCCGCGAGCGGCGACGCCGTGGCACTCGTCGGCGACGACCACCACGTCACCGACGGGTGGGCGGACGCGGTTCGGGAGGCACTGTCCGGTGGCGCGAACGTCGTCACCGGCCCCTGTCGCCGCGAGGTCCACGGCGGGACGACCAGCGAGTCACCCGAGCGACGCACGATCCGCGAACGGGAGGTGACGTACTTCCACGGCGACAACGTCGCGTTCGACGCCGGGACCGTCCGACGCCTGGACGGCTTCGACGAGTACCTGGAGACCGGCGGCGCGCGCGACGCCGCACATCGCTTGGCCGCGCTCGACGTGTCGGTGACCTGGGAGCCGGCGGCGGCGACGCTGACGACCGTCGAGGCGGCCGACGGTGGCCGCGAGCGCCTCGACTGGCGCTGGAAGTACCGCGCGCTGGCGTACCGATTGGTGAAGAACTACGGACTCCGCCCCGGGACGGTCTGGCGGACGACACGCCACGCGGTCGGGGACGCTCTCACGGCGGCCGGCGGTGTCGTCCGTGGCGAGAGTCGGCCCTCCCGGTGGGCCGGGAACGGACGCGACGTGTTCGCGGGTGCCGTCCGCGGCGCTGCCGACGGGCTCGCGGCACGAGCCCGCGACCGGACACCGACACGGAATCCCAACGGACTCAGCGACCGCGACGACAGGGCCGTCGCCGTCTACGACGCCGACGACGACGGCGGAGGTGAGGAGGCAGAGGCGGGCGAGGTGGGAGCCGACGAAGGGGGCGCCGACGAGGTGGGAGCCGACGAAGGGGGCGCCGACGAGGTGGGAGCCGACGAAGGGGGCGCCGACGAGGTGGGAGCCGACGAAGGGGGCGCCGACGAGGGTGTCGAGGAGTCGGCGTCCGACGACTGAGTACCGTCAGGTGTCCGACGACTGAGTACCGTCAGGCGTCCGACGACTGAGTACCGTCAGGCGTCCGACGACTGAGTACCGTCCGGCGTCCTGCGTCCGGCGATCGAGTGGTCGCGCGCTCGACGCCGCGACGACGAGTCGATCAGGACTCGCCCGGGCCGAGTTCGGGGACGACGCGAGCCGCGTTCTTCGAGAACGTACGTCGCATCAGGTCCTCGGAGACGTCCAGCGTGAGCACCTCCATCACGCTCACGTCCGGGTGGGTGCTCGGTGCGCCGGAGCCGAACAGCACGCGGTCGGGGTGTTCCAGCAGCCCGCGCTCGAGTAGTTCGCGGTAGCGGACGAACGCGGTGTCGAGGTACACGTCGTCGTACTCCTCCAGCAGGTCGATCCCGTCGTGCATCAGCCCCCGGTTCAGCGGGAACCCACCGAACGACGAGAGGATCACCGGGAAGTCGTACCCACACAGCGTGTCCGCGACGGTCTCGGGCGGGAACTGCTCGCCGGCCGCGACGCGAACGGGCGGGCCGGCGTCGCTGATGACCTCCAACACCGCCTCCGTGGGGAGGCCGTCTCGAACTGGGTCGAGCGTGAACCCGTGGAACCGGTCGTCGTAGGCGTACTGTTCGGCGTCCTCGGCGTCGGTGTGGTGTGGCTCCGGCGAGGACGCCAAGTTCCGGAGTCGGGCGGTGGCACTCTCGCCGGGGTCGCGTGGCCCGCTGAGCCGCGCGAACGCGAGAAACGGGCGGTCGACGGCGAGCCGCGCGACGGCGTTGTTCGCCGTGACGTACCCCTCGCCGGCGGGACGCGGTCCCGGTGCGACGACCGCCCGGACGACACCCGCCTGGTGGAGCTCCCGCTGGAGCGACTCCGGCGACACGTCGCGACCGACGGTCGCGACCGACTCCGCGTCCGGGTCGAGCCGTGCGTGTACGTCGACGACGCGGAAGCCGTGCTCCAGTTCCAACATCGTCCCCCGCTTCGACGCCCGCCGTCTTAGTGTTTTCACGTCCGCCGTCGCGGTGGAAGACGGTACGGGTCGTCGGACCGAAGCCGCCACGTCGGTCGGACCGAAGCCGACACGTCGGTCGGGCCGACCCCGACACGCACGTCCGACTGTCGGAATCTCTCGTCGGGAGGGGCGATACGACCGGTTCTCCGGGTGGGAACCGCTGGGAAAGACCCATACGTGGCCCGCGCGCAGACGACGGTATGAGCGAGCGTCTCGACGAACTCAGAGAGTTGGCGGAGTCCGACGTGGGAGAACCGCCGGACGACCCCGACGCCGAGGTGGAGGCGGGAGGAGCCTCGGCGGACACCGCCACGACCGGTGCGCCCACTCGCGACGCCGCCGCGTCCGGTGCGACCGCCGACGGTGCCGGTGCCGAGACCGACGAGTCGAGTGGTGGGCTCCGGAGTCGCCTGCCGGGTCGCCCGTCACTGGGGCTCTCCGGGTTGTTCGGCCCGAAGCGGTTCCTCCTGGCGCTCGGCCTCGCAGTCGGTGGGTTGGTCGCGGGCGGTGCGGTCCCGTTCGTCGGAGCCGTCACGCAGTACGTCGGGCTGTTCGCGGCCGCGTTCGGCTACGGGCTCGTCGCGAGTGACTCGGCGTACGTCGAGACCAGCGTCGCCGGTGCCGTCGCGGCGGCAGTCGCACTGGTGTTGAACACGCTGTCTGCCGGCGGCTTCGTCGTCGGCACGGACGTGCTCGGCCGGTACGGGATCACGCTGACCGCCGTCGGGGTCGGCCTCGGGCTCCTCGTCTCGCTCGTGGGTCACTACTTCGGACGCGACCTCCGTGCCGGTGTCACCCGCGACGTCTGAGCCGTCGCGGCGACACCGACGCACTCGACCGACCGGCCCCCACCGGCACACTCGACCGCTCAGCGCGCGCCGTCGTCGACGACGCGCCAGACGCCGTCGTCGTGCTCGAGGAGACCACCCTCGGCGAGTCGTCTGAGACACCGCCGCGTCTCTCCGGGCGGGCCGTCGACCTCCCCGACGACCGCGCGTTCGCTACCGTCTGTCCCGACGACCGCGGCCAACACTTCGGCGTGGAACTGTGCGTCGCTGTCTGTCCCGGTGGCCGCTTGGACGCGATCGAGCACGTCGGCGACACGCCCACGCACCCACCGCTGTGCGAGCGACAGTTCGTTCTCCATCTCGCGGAGGCGACGGTACTCGCCGGCCAACGCCGCGAGTCCACCGTCGGCGCCCTCGGAACCGGTCTCCGTCGGGTCGTCCCGTGCGTGTCGACCACCGTCGCCCGCACCCCCGACTGCCGTTCGACCGCCGTCGACGCGCTCGGCGTGGTCGGTGGTGCCGTCCGTCGACCGGTCCGCCGTCGTCTGACTCCCCTCGGCGGCCGACTCCGCGGGGTCACTCGGCCCCGTGGAGGTCGGTGCATCTTCCCGCAGCCGTCCGTCCCGACCCGGTGACTTCCCCCTCTCCGGGTGTGTCCGCCCGTCGGGGTGGTCGTCCCCGGCTCGGTCCCCGGTCCCGCTTCGATTCCCGGCCTCGTCCCGGTTCTCGTCGACGGTTCGATCAACGCCACCGTCTCGGTCTCCGCCACCTCCGTCCGCTGCCTCTTCGAGCAGTCCGTCGAGGTCGAGTCGGACGTGCGCACACCGCCCGAGGATGTCCATGCTCGGGTTGGCGGCGTACGCGCTCTTGGTGCCGTACTCGTGCCTGGAGACGGTCACCTCCAGACGCACGTCGCGTGCGATGTGGAAGTACTTCCGACGGCTGCCGTCGGTTCGCGACTCGACGAGGCCCGCGTCCTCGAGTTTCTCCAGGTGGTCGATCACGGCCTTCGGCGACACGTCGAGGTACTCGCCGATCTCCGTCACGTAACAGGGTTTCCGCGAGAGCAACTGGAGGATCCGCCTCCGGTTCTCGTTGCCCAGCAGGTCGAGTAGCTCCGCGGACTCCATACACGCGAGGTTAGCGACCGACGTACTTGAACGACCCGCTCCCGGCGGTGTCCCTACCAGTGCTCGGCTCACTCGTCGTCGCTCTCCTCGTCCACGGTCTCGCCGGTCTCGGTGGCGCCGCCACCTTCGCGGTCGGTAGTGTCGAACGAGCGAAGCGACGGCTGTCGCCGCCGTCGCCCGTTCCCGTCCACGCCGCCGTCGCCGTCCGTCTCCCCGTCTCTCCGGCCGCCCGTCGTCCCGGCGTCTGCGGCCCACTCGGCGAGCGTCTCCGGGGGAGTACGGTCTCGGCTCTCCGTCTCCCACTCGTCGAGTGTCGCAGACGCGACGGGCTCCGCGGCGGGCCCCGAACCGTCGCCCGCAGCCGCGGTCGCCGCACAGCCGGCCGTCTCGTTCTCGCCCGACCGGTCGGCGTCCGCCGCGTCGTAGCCGCCGAGTGTCGTCTGATCGCCGCCGCTGAACGAGAGCTTCGACACCCGGACGCCGAGTTTCCGCACCTCCTCGTCCGCGAACTCCGTCAGCAACTCCAGTGCCACCTCTCGGACCAACTCGGGATCGTCGACCGGTCCAGACAGCGACTCCGCACGGGTGTTCACGTCGAACGGCGGCCGGACGGCCTTGATCCCGATGGTCTGGTAGGTCGCGTCCCGCGAGCGGGCGCGCTCGGCCACGTCGGCCGCCAGCGCGCGGACCTTCTCGCGTTTCGCCGTCTCGTCGCTCGTCGCCTCGGTGAACGCCGACTCGCGCGACAGCGACTTCGGTCGCCCGCGCGGGGTCACCTCGCGGTCGTCGCGGCCACGTGCCCGATCGTACAACTCCCGGCCGCGGTCGCCGAACCGTTCGACGAGCGTCGTCGGGTCCGCGGCCGCGAGGTCCCCGGCGGTCTCGATCCCCATCTCCGCGAACTCGCGAGCCCGCACCGGCCCGACGCCGTGGATGTCCTCCACCGGGAGCGGCGCGAGGAACTCCCGCACGCGGTCCGGCGGGACGACTGTCAGCCCGTCCGGCTTGTCGTAGTCCGACGCCACCTTGGCGACGGCCATGTTCGGCGCGACGCCGACGCTGGCCGGGACACCGACGCGCCGCTGGATCTCCTCGCGGACGTGCCGTGCGAACCCCTCCGCGAGCGTGCGACCGCCGCTGTCGTCTCCCTCGCCGCCTGTTCCGTCGCCCGGTCCGCCCCCGCCGGCCGCGGTGTCGGCCGTGGTGTCGTCGGCGTCCTCACCCACCCGATCCCACCGCGTGCGGTCTGTCACGTCGAGGTACGCCTCGTCGATAGACACCTCACGGACGGTGTCAGCGAGGTCGTGGAGCACCGCCTTCACGTCGCTCGCGACGGACTCGTAGAACTCCATGTCGACCGGGCGGTAGTGGCCGGCCTCCGCGGGGTCGGGGGCGTCCGGATCGGACGCGTCGGCGTCGGCGGCTCGTGGGAGCCGGTCGAGCGCGTCCGAGATCGGCTGGGCGGAGTCGACGCCGTACTCCCGAGCCTCGTAGCTCGCCGTCGCCACCGCGCCGTGGCTCTCCCCGGACTCGTACCCCATCCCGACGACGACCGGCTCGCCGGCCAACTCGGGCTCCTTCAGGCGCTCACACGAGGCGTAGAAACAGTCCATGTCGACGTGACACACCACCCGCTCGCCCGGCCCGTCGTCGCCCACCCCGGGGAGCGTCTCCTCCATCGATCTCCGGTTGGCGGCCGGTGGTGGTGAAGGTTCGGCTCCCGCGCGGTGGAAGTGGAATCGCAGAGTGACGACTCCGAGTCGGAGGGAACCGACTCCGTGTGAGTCGGTCACGACCGGGGCGAAGCTTTTTGTCGAGTCCCGAAGCAGGTTTGTGTAGATGAAGACCTCATTCTCGACGCGCCGGTGAGCGCGTCGGCGGGGACGCGCTCGTCGGAACGGCGACACGCCGTCCTGCCGCGGAGGCGGGACGGCGTCGCCAGACGGCGTACGACACGACGAGCGAGGCGCCGTCCACCGGGCGTGTGGTGGGACCCGCGACCACCACGCGCCGCGGCGGGACGGCACGACACGTATGCAAGCAGGATCACGACTCGACGGTGGGCGGGCCGTAGTGGCCGCCCGCCGCGCAGACGCACAGCCAGACACCGAGGAGATCGAACGGTTGGCCGAGTCGGCCGGGTTCGAGGTGGTCGACACCCTCACCCAACGCCGCCGCGAGGACCGCACCTACAACCTCGGGCGCGGGAAGGCGGAGGAACTCGGCCGTCGCGTCGCCGAGACGGACGCCGACGCGGTGGTGTTCGACGGGGAACTCACGCCGGGGCAGTACGGCGACCTGCTCGGGTTGCTCCCCGCGGAGACGCGCGTCGTCGACCGCTACCGACTGGTGTTGGAGATCTTCGCCGCCGGGGCGGGCGACGCCCGTGCGAAGACCCAAGTCGAACTCGCGACGCTCGAGTACGAGTTTCCGCGACTCCGACAGATCACTGAGATGCAGTCGATGAGTTCCTACACCGAGAAGGGGGCGCCGGTGTACGACGTCGACGACCGGATCGACCGCCTGCGGACGGAGCTCCGAGAGTTGGAGGCGGCGGCGCGTGACCGTCGCGCCGAGCGACGCGAACAGGGATTCGACCTCGTCGCCGTGGCGGGGTACACGAACGCCGGGAAGTCGACGCTGACCCACCGGTTGGCCGACGAGTTGTCGTTGGCGGACCACGACGCCGCCCACGACGACGAGTCCGTCGCCGCCAACGCCGAAGACCGGCTGTTCGAGACGCTGGAGACGACGACCCGTCGGGCGACCGTCGACGGGCGGCGACTGCTCGTGACGGACACGGTCGGGCTGATCGACGACCTCCCACACGATCTGGTGGAGTCGTTCTCGACCACGCTCTCGGAGATCGCCGACAGTGACGCGGTGGCCGCGGTGATCGACGCCGCGATGGACGAGGAACCCTTCCGCCGGCGCGCCGAGACGACCCTGGACGTGTTGGCCGGCGAGGCCGATCCCGAGTGTGTGATCCCGGTGTTGAACAAGGTCGACGCCGTCGACGAGGCGACGCTGGCGCAGCGTCGCGAGACGGTCGCGGAGTTGGCGCCCGACGCGGCCGATCCGGTGGCGATCTCCGCGCTGCACGGGGACGGTGTCGACCGACTCACCACGGTGCTGGTCCAACGGCTCCCGAGCGGAGAGACGACGCTGGAGTTGCCGAACACGGGCGAGGCGCAGGCGCTCGTCTCGTGGCTCCACGACCGCGGGGAGACGGAGACGACGTACGAGGGAGACGGCGTGACCGTCGAGTTCGCCGGCCGGCCGGACGTGGTCGCGGAGGCCGAGCGGCGCGCGGCGTCGCTCGACGGGTCCGAGTAGTCCCGCGGTCGGACCACCACCGGACCCGACCCGAGCGACAGGGTGCTGGCGCGCGACCGGAGGCGACCCGAGCGGCGAGGTGCTCGCGCGGACACGACAACGCTCTTCTCGTCGGCCCTCGCCTGTCCGAGCGTGACCGAGACAGGAGCGGACGACGGTAGCGGCGAGGGTGCCAGTGGGGTCGACGAGACCGACGGCGGGGTCGACGAGACCGACGGTGGGGGTGACGAGACAAACGGTGGCGCCTACGAGGTGGAGGTGAAGGTGCGCGCGGACCACGAGGCGGTCCGCGCCGAACTCGCGGAGTCGGACGCGGAGCCACTGGGTGCCGTCGAGCAGGTCGACACCTACTACGACGCGCCGGACCGCGACTTCGCGGAGACGGACGAGGCGCTCCGGATCAGACGCGAGACGGTCGTCGCGCCGGAGCCAGACGAGTACGGCGGCGAGACGGACCCCGGCGAGCCCGAACCCACGGCCGAGACGGAGACGACGAAGGTGACGTACAAGGGGCCGCTGGTGGAGACCGAGTCGAAGACGCGCGAGGAGTACGAGACGGCCGTCGCGGACGGCGAGGCGTTGGCGGGTGTCCTCGACGGGCTAGGCTACGAGCCGGCGGCGACCGTCGAGAAACACCGCGAGCGGTTCGCTCTCGACGACTACGTCGTCACCCTCGACACGGTGACGGACCTGGGGACGTTCGTCGAGGTGGAACGCGAGACCACCCGCGACCGCGTCACGGCGGTGCGAGACGGTGCTCGCGAGCTGCTCGACCGACTCGGGCTGGATCCGGACGAGCAGATCCGCACCTCCTACCTCGGACTGTTGCTCGACGGGACGTAGCCACACGACGCATCATCATCACTCGGAGGGCGTGCCGACCCAGTCACTCCACGACCGCGGTCGCCTCCACCTCGACGACGAGTCCCGGCTCGATCAACGCGGCCACCTCGACGAGCGTCGTTGCCGGGCGCACGTCCTCGAACATCCGCCCGTGGGCGCGACCCACCGCCTCCCAGTCGTCGGCGTCCGTCACGTACAGTCGCGTCCGGACCACGTCGGAGAGCGCTGCGTCGGCCTCGGCGAGTGCCTCGCCCACGATCTCCAGGGCGCGCTCGGTCTGTGCGGCCGGCCCGGCCTCGGTCATCGGTTCACCGTCCTCGTCGACCGCAGTCGTCCCGGCGACGCGGACGGTGTCGCCCGTCCGGACCGCCCGCGAGTAACCGACTCGCTCCTCCCACTCCGTCCCGCTGGAGACGCGTCGTCTGGTCACGCGGTGCCCGTCGGAGCCGGACGACCTGAACCTACCGGCCGGGAGGCGGAGTCCGGGTGGACACCCAGTACGGTATACCCACGGGTTATCCAGAGTACCCGCGTACTTTTCGCAAGTTATAGCAACCCCAGCGTCCGACAGTCGAGGTAATGAGGAACGTACGCGTCTCCCAGTTGGACCGTAACGCGGTGGAAGACCAGGACGTCGAGATCGTGGAGCGCAAGGGGATCGGCCACCCGGACTCGATCTGTGACGGGATCGCCGAGGCCGTCTCGCGGTCGCTCTCGCAGTTGTACCTCGACCGCGTCGGGAAGGTGCTCCACTACAACACCGACGAGACGCAACTCGTCGCCGGGCGTGCCGCCCCGGCGTTCGAGGGCGGCGAAGTCTTGGAGCCGATCTACATCCTGATCGTCGGCCGGGCGACGAAGGAGTACGAGGGCGAGCA
Organism: Halobaculum sp. MBLA0147; assembly: GCF_041361345.1. Taxonomy (NCBI): domain Archaea; kingdom Methanobacteriati; phylum Methanobacteriota; class Halobacteria; order Halobacteriales; family Haloferacaceae; genus Halonovum; species Halonovum rutilum. The sequence continues at coordinate 121,487 of NZ_JBGKAD010000001.1, forward strand.
GTTCCCCGTCGAGTCGACGGCCCTGTCGGCGGCCCGCGAGTACCTCGCGAGCGTCGCGCCGGAGTTGGACTTGGAGACGGACGTGGTGATCGACGTGAAACTCGGCGAGGGGTCGGGTGACCTCCAGAGCGTCTTCGGCGAGGACGGCGTCGAGGTGCCGATGGCCAACGACACCTCCTACGGCGTCGGGCACGCACCGCTCACGGAGACGGAGGAGATCGTCCTCACCGCCGAACGGGAACTCAACGGCTCGTACGCGGCCGACCACCCGGAACTCGGCCCGGACGTGAAGATCATGGGGAAACGCGAGGGCGACCACGTCGACATCACCGTCGCGGCGGCCATCGTCGACCGGTACGTCGACGACGTAGACGACTACGTCGCGGCCGTCGAGGAGATCGAGGCGTTCGTCGCCGATCTCGCGGAGTCGCACACTGACCGGACGGTCTCCGTGGAGGTCAACACGGCCGACGACCTGGAGGCGGGGTCGATCTACCTCACCACCACCGGGCTGTCGGCCGAACAGGGTGACGACGGCTCCGTGGGACGCGGGAACCGCGCGAACGGGCTCATCACGCCGAACCGGCCGATGAGTATGGAGGCGACCTCCGGCAAGAACCCGGTCAACCACATCGGGAAGATCTACAACCTGCTGTCGACGGAGGTCGCCCACGCGGTCGTCGACGAGGCCGACGGGATTCGCGACCTCCAGATCCGGATTCTCAGCCAGATCGGCCGGCCCATCGACCGGCCACACGTCGCGGACACCCGTGTCGTCACCGAGGACGGCGTCACGGTCGCCGACGTGGAGGCGGAGGTGACGGAGATCGTCGACGAGAAGCTCGCGAACGTCACCGACGTGACCCGTCGCGCCGTCGAGGGCGACGTGTCCACCTTCTGAAGTCGAGCCCGATCGGTCGGGCAGCCGTCGCCCACGACTCGCCCGGAGCAGTCACTCGGTCGCGTCGGCCAGCGCCGCCGCGAGGGCGACCACGAGCGGGCGTGGCGCGGACTCCTCGAACCGCGCCAGTTCCTCGCCGTCGCGCTCGACGACCACCGTCGGGATCAGTGACACGTCGAACGTCTCCATCCCGGGGCCGTACTTACCGTCGTCGTCCCGTTCGACCGGGTAGACGTGGACGGCACTCGGGTCCACACCGGCCGCGTCGAGGGCCGCCGCGAACGCGGGCACCTGCTCGCGACAGTCCGGACACCAGTCGGCGGTCCAGACGTGGTAGGTGAGTTCCGCCGTCCCCAGTGTCTCTACCGCGTCGGCGTGCGCGGCGGCGTCCCAGTCGGGCGCGGGACGGAGCGTCTCCAGGTCGGTCTCGGCCAGTGTCGTCCGACTCGGCGTCTCGCCGAGTCGCGTACGTTCGGTCGCCACACCGACACGTGGGTGCTCGGCCGGTTTGAACACACCACCTCCGGTGGTTCCGGCCGGTGGGTGCGGGACGGCCAGCGACAGACCGGGCAGCTTCACGACCGCCGTCGTGTCCCACGCTCGGCGACCGAACGAGGCTTTATCCGTGTGAAGTTGGAACCCTCGACTCGTGACTCAGATCGAAGTGTCGCTGTCGGACCAGACCGACGGCGAGATCCGGCGGCTCGTCGAGCAGGGAGAGTTCATCAACCGCGACCAGGCGGTCGAGGACCTCCTCTCGCGTGGCCTGTCGGCGTACCAGACGACCGAAGACGAGCCGACGACGGAGATGGACGAGAGCATGTTCGACCAGATGACGGACGAACAGCAGGACCCGGCGCTCCAAGACGAGGGGACCGGCGACGAGTACACCTTCTGAGGGTCGCGGCGCGGTTCCCCGTCCGCGACCGAGTCGGGGGGTCCGGCGAACTGCAGTCTACGACCGGTCGGGGCGTCCGGTGAACTGCAGTCTACGACCACGCAGGGTAGCTCTCCGGTCCACCGTCCACGACCGTGTCGGTCCGTCCGGCGAGTCGCGGCGCTTATACCGGCGACGTGAGTGTACCCGCACATGACATCCTCGGGCGAGACCCACGAGTCACTACTGAGGCACGTCCTCGTCCCGGTGGCCGACGAGGCGGACGCCGACGCCACCGCACGTGCGTTGGCACCGTACGACCCCGAGCACGTGACGGCGACCCACGTCGTCGAGAAGGGCGGCGGCGTCCCCGACAAGACCCCGGTCGAACAGTCCGAACGGGTGGCAGAGGACGCCTACGCGGCAGTTCGACGAGTGTTCCCCGAGGCCGACGACCACACCGCGTACGGCGCCGACGTGGTCGAGACGATCTTCGAGACGGCCGACGCGGTCGACGCGACCGCGATCGCCTTCCAGTCGCGTGGCGGGAGCCGACTCGTCCAGTTCCTCTCCGGCGACCGGACGCTCCAGCTGGCGACCGAGGCGCCACTCCCCGTGATCGCGTTGCCGGCGACCGCCGCGACGGAGGCGAGTTCGACAGACACGGCCAGCGCTACCGAGGCGTCCGACGACGACTCGGCGGAGCCGGGAGGTGAGACCGCGTGAGCGACGACGAGGAACTCGCGAAGGACCTCGGGTTGCTGTCGGCGCTCACCATCGGTGTCGGGACGATGATCGGCGCGGGAATCTTCGTCCTGCCCGGACAGGCGGCCGCGGCGGCCGGTCCGGCGGTCGCGCTCTCGTTCGTGATCGGCGGCGGGATCTCGCTGCTCACGGCGATGTCCGCCTCCGAGTTGGGGACCGCGATGCCGAAGGCCGGCGGGAGCTACTACTACGTGAACCACGCGCTCGGACCGCTGTTCGGCTCCATAGCCGGCTGGGGGAACTGGATGGGACTCGCCTTCGCGAGCGCCTTCTACACGCTCGGGTTCGGGGAGTACCTCGCGACGTTCCTCCCGATGCCCGCTCCCTCGCTCGGGACGCTCGCGATCGCCGGCCTCTCGCTGGGGCCGTTCGGGCTGAGCGAGTTCCAGGTCGGCGCGCTGTTGGCCGGCACCGTCTTCATCACGGTCAACTACGTCGGCGCCAAGGAGACGGGGAGTATCCAGATCGTCATCGTCACGGTCCTCGTCGCGATCCTCACCGCGTTCTCGGTGCTCGGGTTCCTGCAGGCGGACGTGTCGACGCTGATGCCGTTCTTCCCGAGCGAGACCGGCGGGGCGACGGCGGTACTCCCGGCGACCGGGCTGGTGTTCGTCTCCTTCCTCGGGTTCGCCAAGATCACCACCGTCGCGGAGGAGTTGAAGAACCCCGGTCGGAACCTCCCGTTGGCGGTGATCGGGAGCGTCCTGATCGTCACCGCGATGTACGCCGTGATCATGGTCGTGTTGATGGGCGTCGTCAACTGGCGACAGTTGGGGCCCGACTTCACGACCACGCCGGTGTTGGACGTGGCCGAGATCGCCTTCGGAACGGTCGGGCTGGCCGCGTTCGGGGTGGCGCTGTTGACGTTCGCGGGGCTGCTCGCGACCGCGTCTTCGGCGAACGCGTCGATCCTCGCGTCCTCGCGGATCAACTTCGCGATGGGGCGTGACCGACTGATCACGTCGAAACTCAGCGAGGTCCACCCACGGTTCGCGACGCCGTACCGCAGCATCGCCGTCACCGGCGGGCTGATCCTCGGGTTCATCGTCGTCGGCGACGTGAAGACGCTCGCGAAGGCCGGGAGCGTCCTCCACCTGATCGTCTACGGGATGTTGAACCTCGCGTTGATCGTGATGCGAGAGTCCGAGGCCGAGGAGTACGATCCCGACTGGACCGTCCCGCTGTACCCAATCGTCCCGATCCTCGGCGCGATCACCTCCTTCGGACTGATCGCGTTCATGAAGCCGATCGAGATCGCCCTCTCGTTGGTGTTCGTCGGCGGCGGTGTCGTGTGGTACTTCCTCTACGCCCGCGGGAAGGCGGACAAGACGGGCATCCTGAGTCAGTACATCCTCTCGAACGCCGACGAGGTGCCGGACCCAGCCGTCTCGGCGGCGAAGTCCGTCCAACCCGACGGCGGCCAGTACCGCGTGCTGGTCCCGCTGGCGAACCCGGAGACGGAACGCGACCTCATCACCCTCGCCAGCGCCGTCGCGAAACAGCGTGGCGGCGTCGTCGACGCCGTCCACGTGATCACGGTGCCGGACCAGACCTCCCTGGAGTACGCCAGCGACCACCTGGAGGAGTTCGAGGAGGAGTACCACGCCGTCTTGGACGACGCTCGCACGGACGCGGAGACGTTCGGCGTCGAGGTGGAGACACACACGATCGTCTCCCACCGCGGTTACGAGGAGATCTTCGACGCCGCTCGCACCCACGACTCGGATCTGGTCGTGATGGGGTGGGATCCAGAGGCACACGGCGGGAGCGGGCGGCTGGAGTCGCGCACCTCCGAGTTGGGTGCGGACCTGCCGTGTGACTTCCTGGCGCTGCGCGATCGCGGGTTCGACCCCGAACACGTCCTGTTGCCCACCGCCGGTGGGCCGGAGTCGGACCTCTCGGCGGAGTTGGCGTCGATCCTCCGGCGCGAGTACGACTCGGAGGTGACCCTGTTGCACGTCGCGGACGACGAGGACCGCGGCGTGGCGTTCATGGACGACTGGGCCCGCGACCACGGCCTCTCGGACGTGAACATCCGCGTCGAGACCGGCGACACGGAGGCGGCAATCGAGCGGGCTGCCCGCGACGCGACGATGGTGTTGCTCGGCGCGACGGAGCGCGGGCTCCTCTCGCGGATCGTCGACGGCTCCGCCGTGATCGACGTGGCCGAGAACCTCGACTGTTCGGTCGTCCTCGCCGAACGCCCGACCGGGCGGTCGTTACGCGAGCGACTGTTCGGCTGACCGCGGCGACTCGCGGTCTCTCACTGGCGGGCGCTCACGCTCGGTGCCGAGACGCCTCCAGTGGGGCCGACGCTCTGTTGTGCGCTCGCTCACGAGGACCGCGGTCGTCCACCGGCGACGGCAGTGCGTCGCGGTCGCCAGACACGTTGCCGACGGCGACGAGGAATTAAGTACTCCCGTAGTATCTCGGGTATGGACGACTCCGTGCTGGACACCATCGGCTCGCCGTTGGTGCGCGTCGACGGCCCGCCGGGTGCCACGGTCGCCGCGAAGTTGGAGAGTCGGAACCCGGGTGGCTCCGCGAAGGACCGCCCGGCGCGGGCGATGATCGAGGCGGCCGAGGCTGCCGGCGAACTGACGCCGGGCGACGCCATCGTCGAACCCACCTCCGGCAACACCGGCGTCGGCATCGCCGTCGTCGCGGCCGCGAAGGGGTACGACGCCACCGTCGTGATGCCGGACTCGAAGAGCGCCGAGCGGCGACGACTGATCCGTGCCTACGGCGCGGACGTGGAACTCGTCGACGGGGACATCTCCGACGCCCGCGAGCGCGCCGACGAACTGGAACGACAGGGGATGGTGCAGCTCCACCAGTTCGAGAACGGCGCGAACCCGCAGGCGCACTACGAGACGACCGGCCCCGAGATCCTCGAGCAGCTGGACGGCCGTCGTCCGGACGCGCTGGTGTGTGGCGTCGGCACCGGCGGGACGATCACCGGGATCGGACGACGGCTCCGCGGGTCGTTCCCCGAGGTGGACGTGGTCGCCGTCGAGCCCGCCGAGAACGCGGTCCTCTCCGGCGATGCACCCGGCGACGACGCCTACCAGGGGATGGGCCCGGGGTTCGTCAGCGGGAACCTCGACACGGACCTGCTCGACGGCGTGCTCCGAGTGGACCTGGAGGCTGCGGAGGCGGAGTGCCGCCGTCTCGCTCGCGAGGAGGGGATCCTCGTCGGGCAGTCGTCGGGTGCGTCGAACCTCGCGGCTCGCCGGGTCGCCGAGCGGTTCGCGGCCGGTGAGTCGCCGGAGTACGACCCGATCGCACTCGACGGCTGGGAGCCGCGCGCGGACGCCGGCACGGCCGGCGAGGACCCGCTCGTCCTCACAGTCTACTGGGACTCCGGCGAGCGGTACATGTCGACGGGGATGTTCGCCGCCAACGACCGCGAGGAGTCCGGCGGCGACGAGCACACCGACACGGCTTAGACGACGGAGCCACCACGGGACAGTGTGCTCTCGGAGTACGACCACGAGTCGCTGCGCGCCGCACTCGCGACGTTCGGCGGCTACGGCCTGATCCTGCTCGTGATGACAGTCCTCCTCTTCGGCCTGCCGTACCTCGTGTTCTCGGCGCTGTGACCGGTTCGGTCGCGTTGACCTCACACGGGAGTCGACACTCCGCGTCGGGCCCCGTCGTCGAAGTCCTCTCCTCGGAGAACAGCGTCGCGCGGTCGCCCGCTCAGGCGAACGCGACGGCGTCGCCGGCTTCCGCGTCCGTGTCGGTGTCTTGGATCTTCTCCCACGCCTCGCGGAAGTCACCCATGCGGATCTCCGTCCGGTCGTCGCGGATGGCGAACATCCCCGCCTCCGTACAGATGGCCTTGATGTCGGCCCCGGAGGCGTCCGTCGCCATCTCCGCGAGTTCCGCGTAGTCCACGTCCTCGGCGGTCTGCATGTCCCGCGTGTGGATCTGGAAGATCAACTCCCGGCCCTCCTCGTCCGGCTTCGGCACTTCGATGAGGCGGTCGAACCGGCCCGGGCGGAGGATCGCCGAGTCGAGCATGTCGAACCGGTTCGTCGCGGCGATGATCCGGATGTCGCCCCGCTCGTCGAACCCGTCCATCTCCGAGAGTAGCTGCATCATCGTCCGCTGGACCTCCGCGTCCCCGGAGGTCTTCGAGTCCGTCCGCTTGGAGGCGATGGCGTCGATCTCGTCGACGAACAGGACGGCGGGCTCGTTCTCGCGGGCCACCTCGAAGAGGTCACGCACCAACTTGGCCCCCTCGCCGATGAACTTGTGGACCAGCTCCGAGCCGGCCATCTTGATGAACGTCGCGTCCGTCTGGTTCGCGACGGCCTTCGCCAGCATCGTCTTCCCCGTCCCCGGCGGGCCGTGGAGTAAGACGCCGCTCGGGGGCTGGATGCCCACGTCGTCGAACATCTCCGGGTTCTTCAGCGGCATCTCGACGGTCTCGCGTACCTCCGTCATCTGCTCGTCGAGCCCGCCGATGTCCTCGTAGTTCACCTCCGGCGAGTGGTCGACCTGCATCACGCGTGCCCGCACGTCCGTCTCGTTCTCCAGCCGCTTGACCACCGACAGCGAGTTGTTCACCGCGACGCGGTCGTCCGGCTCCAGGTCCTCGCGCATCTCGTCGGTGACCTCGGTGAGCGCCTCCTGGTTGTTGCCGTGCTGTTTGATGACGACCCCCTCGTCGGTGAGCTCCTGGACGGTCGCGACGAACAGCGGCGACTGTTTGAGCTTCTTGTTCTCGTGGGTGAGCCGCTCCAGCTTCTGCTGGTACTTGTTGTTCTCCGCGTTGGCGTCGAGCAGCCGGTCGCGCATCTCCTCGTTCTGTGACTCCAGTGCGTCCAACCGCTCGCGCAACGCCTCGATCTTCTCCTGCCGGGAAGCCTCCTCGTCGTACGGGAGGTCGACTCCCTCCACCGTGTCGGTCATTGCCAGCGATAGGCGACTGACGGACAAGAGGCTTCGGGTGCCGGGGACACCGTCACCCTCGCTGCCCTCTTCGATGCCCGAGAGTAATCGAGAGGGATGGTAAGTATTATGTTCTGGCATACCCTGACTCGGTGTACGATGAGTGCCTCAGAGTCTGCAGTGGCCGAGGAGACGAGCGAGACCGGTTGGGACGCGGTCGCGGAGTTGCCGCCGAGCGCGAAGCTCGTCGCGAAGGTACTGGAGTACGAAGACACGCTCTCGCAGAGCCAGATCGCCGAGGAGACGCTGTTGCCGCCACGGACAGTCCGGTACGCCCTCTCGCGGCTGGAGGACGCCGACGCCGTGGAGTCGCGGTTCTCCTTCGCCGACGCTCGCAAGCGACTGTACACGCTGTCGCTGTAACCGCATCGCCGACTCCACCGTAGCCGAACTGTCGTCGTCGTAGTCGAAGTCGCCTCCCGTTCTCGCCGTCGTCGTAGTCGAAGTCGCCTCCCGTTCTCGCCGTCGTCGTAGTCGAGTGAGTTCGTCGTCCCCGACTGGGGCTCTCGACAGGGTCGTGACTCGTCCTCGACCGGCAGGCGTCTGGGTCTCCCCCGAGTTCGCTGGCCCGGGGGACTGGCGGGAGCCCGGGGCGGCGAAGGTTCAAGTACGAACCCGCGACCACTCTCTCCGTGCTCGACCAGACACGGACGAGAGAGACGAGAGAGACGGGAGAGACGACTCCGCAGAGCGGAGAGTCGGACGCGGAGCAGACGACGAGCAGTTCCCCTCGGACGACCACACGCCGCGTGTTGGACGTGTTGGCGACGGGGAGAGACACCCCACCGGACCCCGATACGACACTCGCGAGCGCGACGGCGGCCGTCGACCGACTCGACCGTGCCGCGCAGTTCCGTCGCCGCGGTGGCCTCGACCGACTCCGGCAGATCGCCGGGGCGTCGGCAGGGTCCCCGCCGCTCGACGAGGTGTCCGCGACGACACTGCTGCGAGACGACTCCCGACCGCCACCGGTTCGGGCGGCTGCCGCACTCGTCGTCTTCGAGCGCCTCCGGCGAGCGGTCGGCGACACGACGGCACCGAACGACTCAGGGGGGAGGCGCGCGAAGGGACCACAGACGTGACACGAGTCGTCCACACCGGGGACACACACGTGGGGTACCGGCAGTACCACTCGCCGGAGCGCCGCGAGGACTTCCGCGAGGCGTTCGAACGGGTGGTGACGGACGCCGTCGAGGCGGAGGTGGACGCGGTGGTCCACGCCGGCGACCTCTTCCACGACCGGCGGCCGGAGCTACCGGACCTGCTTGGTGTACTGTCCGCACTGCGCGAACTCGACGCCGCCGGCGTCCCGTTCCTCGCCGTCGTCGGCAACCACGAGTCGACACGTGGCGGCCAGTGGCTCGACCTCTTCGAGTCGCTCGGCCTGGCGACGCGACTGGGGGACGAACCGATCGTCGTCGGGGACACGGCCTTCTACGGACTCGACCACGTCCCCGAGTCACGACGCGACGACCTGACCTACGAGTTCGCGCCACACGACGCCGACAGCGCGGCGCTCGTCGCACACGGCCTGTTCACCCCGTTCGCACACGGCGAGTGGGACACGGAGACGGTGCTCGAGGAGGCGACCGTCGACTTCGACGCCGTCCTGCTCGGAGACAATCACGAACCCGACCAGGCGCAGGTGCGCGACACCTGGGTCACCTACTGCGGGTCGACGGAGCGTGCAAGCGCCACGGAGCGGGACCCACGCGGCTACAACCTCGTGACCTTCGACGAGACGGTCGACGTACGCCGCCGAACACTGGAGACACGCGAGTTCGTCTTCGTGGAGGCGGAGTTGGGCGCGGGCGAGGGGACCGAGCGCGTCCGCGACCGACTCCGGGAGTACGACCTGACGGACGCGGTCGTGATCGTCGAGATCACCGGCGAGGGCGAGCCGGTGACCCCCGCCGAAGTGGAGTCGTTCGCCGTCGACGAGGGGGCACTGATCGCGCGGGTGAGAGACCGCCGCGAGGTGGAGTCGACGGCGGAGGTGTCCGTCGAGTTCGCCGACCCGGACGAGGCTGTCCGCGAGCGACTCTCGGAGATGGGGCTCTCGGAGCCCGCACGCGAGGTGGACGACCTGGTCCGCGACGACGGTGTCACCGACAGCAACGTCCGCGAGCGGGTGACACGTCGCGTCCGGGAGCGACTCGACGCGGACGGCGACGAGAACCTGCTCGACGCCGTCGACCGCACCGCGTCGTTCGAATCGGGAGACGAGACCGACGAACCGGGTGGGGAGACGGGTGAGGACGACGGGGCGAGCGGCGAGGAGACCGACACCGACGAACGGGACGACTCGGAGGAGAGTGATACGGGCGGCGCAGACACGGACGACACAGACGAGACGAGTGACACCACCGCCGACGACACGAGTGAGACGAGCACCGACGACACGACCGACTCGGACGACGACACGGACGACACCCAACAGATCACGATGGAGGACCTGACGTGAAGTTCGACCGTATCAGACTCCGGAACTTCAAGCCGTACGGGGACGCAGACGTTCGCCTCTCCGAGGGAGTGACCGTCATCCACGGGCTCAACGGCAGCGGGAAGTCCTCGCTGTTGGAGGCGTGTTTCTTCGCGCTGTACGGCTCCGCCGCCCTCGACGGGACGCTCGAGGACGTGATCACCAACGGCGGCACGGAGACGGACGTGGAACTGTGGTTCACGCACGCGGGTGAGTCGTACCACCTCACCCGCGAGCTCCGGACGTACGGCGACCAGGCGCAGACCGCGACCTGTACGCTCGCGACGGCCGACGACGGCGAGATCATCCGCGACGGCGCGACCGACGTGGAGACGTTCGTCGCCGAGTTGCTACGGATGGACGCCGAGGCGTTCGTCAACTGCGCGTACGTCAAGCAGGGCGAGGTGAACAAACTCATCGAGGCGACGCCGAGCACGCGCCAGGACATGATCGACGACCTCCTCCAACTCGGCAAGTTGGAGGAGTACCGCGACCGAGCGGGGGAGGCGCGGCTCGGCGTCGAGGACGTCCTCGGCGAGCAGCGTGGGAACCTCGAGGGACTCGACGACCAGGTCGGGGCGAAGGAGGCGAAGGACCTCCACGAGCAGCTGAACGCCGCCGAGTCGAAGCTGACCGAGGTCGACGACCAGATCGACCAGTACGAGACGGAGAAGGAGAAGGCCGAAGAGACACGCGAGCAGGCCCAGTCGATCCTCGACGAGTACGAGGAGAAGCGCGCAGAGCTCGCCGATCTCGAGACCGAGATCGACGACCTCGAGACGAAGATCCGGACGACGGAGTCCGAACGCGAGGAGGTGACCGAGGAGGTCGCGTCACTCCGCGACCGGAAGACCTCTCTCGCCGACGACCTCGACGACGCGCTCGCCGAGACGGAGGTGGACGACGCCGACGAGGAGGCGGTGGCTGCACGGCGCGCGGAACTGGAGGAACGGGAGTCCGACTTCCGGGAGGACCTTCTGGAGGCTCGCGACGACGTGACGAGCGCGGAGAACCGTGCCGAGACCCTCCGCGAGACGGCCGTAGACCTCGAAGAGCGTGCCGAACGGAAGCGAGAGCGTGCCGACGAGACGGAGAGCGACCTCGCGGAGGCCCGTTCGGAACTCGAGGAACTCCGTGAGCGACGCGAGGCGAAGCGCGACGAGCGCGAGCGACTCCGCGCGGAGTTCGAGGACGCGCCGGTGAGCGTCGGCGGGGCGAGCGCGTACCGCGAGGAGGTGCAGTCGGACCTCTCGACGGTCCGCGGAGAGATCGAGGACGTGCGGACGGAGCTGAACACGACACGCGAGGCAGTCGAGCGCGGTGAGGACCTCCGAGAGGCGGGGAAGTGTCCGGAGTGTGGCCAGTCCGTCGAGGGGTCACCACACGTCGACTCGCTCGCGGAGGAACGCGAGCGGGTCACGACGTTGGAAGCCGACCTCGCCGACCTGCGCGACGAGCGCGAGGCGCTCGAGACGAGACTCGATCGGGCCGAGACTCTCCGCGAGGTGGAGAGTGACCTAGACAACGTGTCGAACACGCTTGACCTCCTCGACAGCGAGATCGAGAGCACCGAGGCCGACATCGAAGATACCGAGGACCGGATCGAACGCCTCCGAGAGGAGGCAGACGAGTTGGCAACGGAGGCGACCGAGAAGCGCGAGAGCGCCGCAGCGGCCGACACCGACGCCGAGGACGCCCGCGAGCGGATCGCCTCGATCAACGCGGAGATACAGGAGATCACGGAGGCCCGAGAGCGGCTGGACCGTGTCGACGACCTCCGCGAGGAACGGGCGAACGTCCAGTCGGAGATCGAACGGCTCTCCGAGAGACGCGACAGTCTCGAGCAGTTGAACGACGAGCGGCGCGACACGCTGGCGGACAAGCGGGAGCGACGCGACGAACTCGCCGCGGGTGTCGACGAGTCACGAGTCGAGCAGGCACGCGACGACTTCTCGCGGGCCGACGACTACGTCGAACGCGTGACCGAGAAACTCGACGAACTCGACACGCGACGCGACGAGATCACGACCGAGATCGGACGCATCCAGAACGAACTCGACGAACTCGAGGATCTCCGCGATCGCCGCGACCACGTCGCCGAGCGGGTCGACGCCCTCGAACGCCTCCGCGAGGAGACCGCAGAGTTGGAGACCACCTACGGCGACCTCAGGGCGGACCTCCGCCAGCAGAACGTGGAGAGTCTGGAGGCGCGACTCAACGAGACGTTCGAGTTGGTGTACGGCAACGACGCCTACTCGCACATCGAACTCGACGGCCAGTACGAACTCACGGTGTACCAGAAGGACGGCGAGCCGCTGGCCCCCGATCAACTGTCCGGCGGCGAGCGGGCGCTGTTCAACCTCTCGCTCCGCTGTGGGATCTACCGGCTCCTCGCGGAGGGTGTCGAGGGCGCGGCGCCGACGCCGCCGTTGATCCTCGACGAGCCGACGGTGTTCTTGGACGACGGCCACGTCTCGCGACTAGTCGACCTCGTCGAACAGATGCGCGGGTTCGGGGTGGCACAGATCGTCATCGTCTCCCACGACGACGAACTCGTCGGCGCGGCCGACGACCTGCTGCGCGTCGAGAAGAACCCGACCACGAACCGCTCGACGGCCGAGCGGGTCGCGGACGCCTCGCTGGCCGAGGTGCGCGAGGCGACGCCGTCGGACGACTGACGACGGGCGTCTCCGGGAGAGGGCACGGAGTTCGGGCGGACCCCGACGAGGACGGAACGCGGCGTTCGGACGACGACGGGGCCGACGATCACCGCAGGCGATCGACGACACGGCGCGCGTCGGCGGTCGGCTCGTACCCCGGCACGCCGGCGACTGTCGTCTCGGTCACCAGTCCCGCGGCGCGGAACTCCCCGAGAATCCCGTGGAGGTCCGACTCACAGAGATCGTAGGCGTCGGTGAGCGTCTCGGCGGCCGTCGGCCCGCGGTCCACAACTTCGACGAGCAGCCCCAGCGCTCGGTCGTCGGGACACGCGAGGACGGCACGCCGGGTCGCGTCGTCGAGTCCGGCCGCCGCAGCCTCCAACGCCGACGTGTCGTCGACGGGCGTCAACGCGTCGTTGGGGCGGTACGTCTCCTCGCCCGTCTCGGGGTCGCGGACCAGACTGGACTCGTCGGATCGCTTCACCAACACGTAGCGGCGCCCGTCGTCGTCGACGAGTGTCTGCACACCAGTGGGTTCGGGCCGCGAGCGAAAGTCCGTGTCGGTCGCGACCCGAACAGTCGAGCGGGCGAAGCGGTGGTCCGACCGTGGATCAGCTGTACCGGAAGTCCGACTCGTCGCGGTCGTCGTCGCCGGGACTGTGTGGGAAGGCGTCGGCGTCGGGTTCGTCCATCTCGATGGACTCCGGCGGTTGTCCCGCAGTGTCGAGCACCTCGTCGGCGATCTGGATCGGACACTCGAAGCGGATCGCGACGGCGATGGCGTCGCTGGGCCGCGCGTCGAAGACGAACTCGCGAGGCTGCCCGCTCTCGTACACTTCCGCGTCGACCTTGGCGTAGAAGGTGCCGTCGGTCAAGTCGTCGATACGGACGCCGTCGACCGCCCCGCCGAACTCCGTCACCATCTCGACGAGGAGGTCGTGGGTGAGGGGACGCTCGAACACCCGATCGGTGAGGCCGAGTCGGATCGCGTTCGCCTGGTCGCGCGTGACGAAGATGGGGAGGAGTTCCGACCGCGCACGGAGGATCACCGCGGGCACTTCGTCGCCGTCCGGCCCCACTCCCACGCCGATCCCGGCGATCTCGGCCTCGTGTTCCATACCGGTCGTTGGAACGGGGGGTACGAATAGGTGCCGCCGCCGGTCACCGTGTGGGGTTCTCTCACCCTCACCCGCCCGACGTGGGTCCGGCGTGTCCGTCGAGTCTCACCACTCCGCGAGACCCCCGTCGAGTCTCACCACTCCGCGAGACCCCCGTCGAGTCTCACCACTCCGCGACGCGCCCGTCGTCGTGTCGCCACACTGGGTTGTGCCAGTCCACGTCGCCGGCTCGCTCGCGGACGACCGACTCGTCGATCTCGATTCCCAGTCCCGGTCCCGTCGGTAACGGCACCGTCCCGTCGTCGTAGGCGAACACGTCCGGATCGGCGAGGTAGTCCAACACGTCGCTCGTCTCGTTGTAGTGGATGTCGAGACTCTGCTCTTGGATCACGGCGTTGTGGGTACAGGCGTCCACCTGGAGACAGGCCGCCAGTGCGATCGGGCCGAGCGGACAGTGTGGCGCGAGACTCACGTCGTGAGCCGCCGCGCTCGCGGCGATCTTCCGCACCTCCGTGATCCCGCCGGCGTGCGAGAGGTCCGGCTGGAGCACGTCCACACCACCCCGTTCCAGCAGGTCCCGGACGTCCCACCGCGAGTAGCGCCGTTCGCCCGTCGCGATGGGCACCGTCGTCCGCGCCGCCAGCGCGGGGAGTTCGTCGTCGTGCTCGGGCAACACGGGTTCCTCGACGAAGTACGGGTCGTACGGCTCCAGTGCCGCGATCAGTCGCTTCGCCATCGTCTTCGAGGCGCGCCCGTGGAAGTCGACGGCCACGTCCACCTCGGGACCGACCGCCTCCCGGACCGCGGCGAGCCGCTCCGCGGCGGCGTCGACGGCCGCCGGCGAGTTGAGTCTGTCCAACTCCGCCGTGGCGTTCATCTTCAGCGCGTCGAACCCCGCGTCGACCTTCTCCGCGGCCGCCGCCGCGACGCCCTCGGGACGGTCGCCGCCGACCCACTGGTAGACGCGCACCGCGTCTCGCACCGGGCCGCCGAGGAGGTCGTACACCGGCGCGCCGAACTGCTTCCCCTTGATGTCCCACAGCGCCTGGTCGACACCCGCGATGGCGGACATCAACACGGGGCCCCCGCGGTAGAAGCCGCCGCGGTACATCGTCTGCCAGTGATCCTCGATCCGCGTCGGGTCCTCGCCGAGCAGGTACGTGTCGAACAGCTCTTCGACCGCCGTCTCGACGGTGCGAGCACGCCCCTCCACGACCGGCTCGCCCCACCCGACGAGCCCGGTGTCCGTCTCTACCTTCAGGAACAGCCACCGCGGCGGCACCTGGAACAGTTCGTAGTCGACGATCTCCATGGCCCCCGTTCGAGCGACGGGTGGTAAATCGTACCGCCTATGCCCGCCCGGCCCGTGACGGGTAGTGATGCGAACGATCGACGCCGCCGGACTGGCGATCGGCGACGACCACCCACCGCGGATCATGGGCGTACTCAACGTCTCCTCGGAGTCGCCGTACGACCCGAGCGTGTACGACGACCCGGGCGAGGCGGCCCGGTACGTCGACGAGGAGTTGATCGACGAGGGCGCGGACATCGTCGACGTGGGACTGGAGTCCGCGAACAAGGACCTCGACGTGCTCTCGCCGGAGCAGGAACTCGAACGGCTCGACACCGCCGTCGAGACGATCGAGTCCGTCTCCGGCGACGCCGTCTTCTCCATCGAGACGCGCTACCACGAGGTCGCCGACGAGGCCCTCTCGCGTGGGTTCGATATGGTCAACGACATCTGTGGGTTCGCGGACCCGGAGATGCCCCGTGTCTGCCGGGACCACGACGCGGCAGTGAGCAAGATGGCCTCGCCGCCGGATCTGGAACGGCCCGGCGCGATCGAGGACGTCGACGAGATCTACGAGGCGTTGACCCAGAACGGGTTCACGGACAAGACCATCGTCGACCCAGCCTTCGGCGGCTGGAGCGAGGCGAAGACACACGCCGACGACCGCGAGACGTTCCGTCGCCTCCGGGAGTTCCGCGGCTACGGCCGACCGATGCTCGTCTCGATCAACCGCAAGAGCTTCCTCAAGGGGATCGCCGGACGCGACACGGAGGGCGCACTGCCGGTGTCGTTGGCCGCCACCTCGATGGCGGTCGAGCGCGGCGCACACGTGATCCGGACCCACGACGTGGCCGAGACCCGCGACGCGGCGCTGATCGGCGCGGAGTTCGCCCGCGGACGAGCCGGCGTGATGGACGACGACCCGCGAGCCGGCGGCGCCTGCGAGCCGGGCGAGGTGCGCGTCGAGGAGTTGAACGTCACCACGCCGGGGGAGGCACGGCGTCACCTCGACCGGATCGAGGGTGACGAGGCCGTCGCGGCGGGCGCGGCGACGCGGGTGTACGAACTCTCCGGGCTGGACCCGGCCGGACTGGGTGCGCTGCGGGCCGCGGCCGTCGGGACGGCGGCGACTGTCGCACCCTCGGGGGACGGCCACGGCGCGCTCGTGTTCGGCTCCCCGGCGGCACTCGACGCACTCGTGCGTGGGATCGACGACGAGGCGCCGCTGGGAGACGCCGTGCGGGCGTTGGCGGACGACTGGAAGTAGGGAAAACTTATACCGAACGCGGTCCACTACTCCGACGAAGCCGGAACGGCACCACGGGTAGGGGTACTTGGGTGCCACTCCGGCAACCGTACCGAGACAGAACCGACGAGTGGCGACGCTCTCCTGCGGTGCGTGTGGTGGGCGGCGACGACGAGCAGGTGGTGTCGGGTGTGTCGGCGGCGACGCGCGCGGCGACCTCGCCCGCGGCGCGGACGGAGCGAAGCGGTCTTGCCCGCGACGCCCCGACCGGAGTCCGATGGAGTTCGTCGACTGGGAGCCGATCTACGAGTCGATCCTCGCCGACTTCGGGTACGGACGCGGCGGTGACGAGCGGGCACGCGACGAACTGGCGGCCGAGGCCGAACCGTTCGACACCGACCGCCTGGACTGGCACGGCGACACGGTCGCGGTCGCCGGCGCCGGCCCGTCGCTGGAGGCGACCGCCGAAGTGGCCCGCGAGGCAGACACGGTCGTCGCCGCCTCCACCGCGACGGATCGACTGACGGCGACGGGCGTCGCGGTGGACCTGATGGTGACGGACCTCGACAAGAACCCCGAGACGGTCGTCGACCGGACGCGTGCGGGCGAGCCGGTCGCGGTCCACGCCCACGGGGACAACCGCGACCTGTTGGCCGAGGTGCTCCCGGACGTGGACACCGCACACGTCCTCCCGACGACACAGGCGGCCCCCAGCGGCCCGGTCGTGAACTACGGGGGGTTCACCGACGGCGACCGTGCCGCATACCTCGCGGACGCGCTCGGCGCGGCCGAGTTGCGGTTCTGCGGGTGGGACTTCGACGACGAGACGCTCTCCGAGTCGAAGGCACGGAAACTGTGGTGGGCGGAACGACTCCTCGAACGGCTGGAACGCGACCGCGACGAGCGGTTCGGCGTGCTCGACGACCGTCGCGACGAGATCGAACGGCTGTGAGTCAGTGACGAGGGGGGAGCCCGCACCGTCGACAGAGAGTCAGAGCCGCGAGACTGAAACCTCCCGACGGCCAAGCCGCCGTCGTGACAGACAGCTTCGACGTGGCGGCGTGGCGCGACCGGTTGGAACAGTCGCGAGACGAGAAAGACGAGTTCCTCACAGCGGACCCGCGGTCCCCGCTCCCGGAGTCGGCACGGGAGTCGTTCGACGGGCTGGACTACTTCGATCCGGACCCCGCGTACCGCGTCACCGCGACCGCGACGGTCCACGACGAGCCGGACCCGGTCGAGATGACCGTCACCGACGGGCCACCCGAGCGGTTCCTCCACGTCGTGACGTTCGCGTTCGAGTTGCCGAGCGGCAGCGGCGCCGACGAAGGAGTGGACGGCGGCGAAGCGGTGGACGACGAGGGCGAGGACGACGGCGAAGCGGTGGACGACGAGGTGGGAGACGAGGAGGAGGCCGAGAGTGAGGGCGTGGGCGACTCCGCCGAGTCGTCCGACACGGTCTCGGAGACGCTCGCCGCGTACCGTCGCGAGGGTGACGACGGTGGCCTGTTCGTCCCGTTCCGAGACAAGACGACCGGACAGGCGACCTACCGCGGGGGCCGGTACATGGACCTCCACCCCGAGGGGGAGTTGACCGACGGCGACGAGGTGACGGTCGACTTCAACCTCGCGTACACGCCGTTCTGTGCCTTCGACGACGCCTTCGCCTGTCCGCTCCCACCCGAGGAGAACTGGCTGTCGACGACGGTCCCCGTCGGGGAACGCGACCCCGACCTCGACGAGTGAGCGGTCCCCCGCTCGGCGTGTGGCCCCCGAACCGGACCGCGTGGAGCGAGCCGGGTCTGCGAGGCGGTGACACGACACGGCGGGAGAGAAACCCTCTTTGGTTCCCACCGACCTACCGGTAGGCATGAACCGCGACGTACTGCTCGGCAGCGTGATGATGATCGTCGGGATCGTGCTGTTCGTCCCGGGACTCCAGGCCGGCGCGTCCACACTGTGGTCGTACATGCTCCTCCCAGCTGCCGTCCTCCTGACGTACGGAACGTACAAGGTCGGCACCAGCGAGTCTGGACGCGCCGTCTGAGTTCGTCGTACCGGCACCGTACGGATGGGCCTCGGCCGCTACGCCTCGTCGACTCTGTCGAGCGACGCCGCGACACCACGCTGGAGTGCGTCCACGTCCGTCGCGACCACCTGGTAGTCGAACCCAACTTCCCTCCAGTGGTCGACCTGGTCCGGCGTCACCGCGAGCGTCCCCACCGGCACCTCGCTGTCCGCGAGCACCCGCTCGACCGCCTCGCGGAACGCCGGCACGTCGTACTCGCCGAACATGCCCAACGACGCCGAGAGATCCGCGGGGCCGACGAAGACGGAGTCCACCCCGTCGACGGCGGCGATCTCCCCGACGGCGTCGACCGCGGTCGGCGACTCGATCTGGACGATCCGCGCGAGCCGGTCGCCCGCCGTCTCGTAGTAGTCGTCCAACTCCGTGCCGTACGCCGACGCACGACCCGCGGCGAGCCCGCGGTCACCCTCCGGCGGGTACCGCGTCGCGTCGACGAACGACCGCGCCTCGGCGGCCGACTCCACCTGCGGTGCGATCACGCCCGCCGCGCCGGTGTCGAGCAGTCGCTTGATCCGGACGTGGTCGTTCCACGCCGCGCGGACGAGCGGTGCCGTCTCGCCCGAGGCGGCCTCGACGGCGCGGACGATCGCCTCGACCGTCTCGACGCTACTCGACGTGTGTTCGGTGTCCGCGACCACGAAGTCCGCGTCCGTGCCGGCGACCACCTCCGCGACCGTCGGTGACGGGATGGAGAGCCACACGCCCGTCGCCGCACCCTCGCGGAGTCGCTCTCGGATACCTGCGTCTTGCACGGTAGTCACTCGCGACCGCCGGCGACCTAAACACTCCGCACCCGCCGCGGGTCGTCCGCCGACCGCGTGAGGGCGCGACCCTACGAGCCGCCGAGACGGCACTTTTCAACTTCGTTTTCTATCTACGATAACGATACTTTGACAAACCTTCACGATCTATCGTGAGGTGCCGTCACCGACGGCACCCCACGGATCGCCCCGGACCCCGTGATCCGTGTCCCCACCTGACCCCCCTCTCGACCCCTCCTGGCGACACACCGCCCGACTCGTGAAGTGTCGAGACTCCCAGTACGGGGTGCGACGAACGGCCGACGCGTGGTGGTTTTCACCTTCGATAGCCGAGGCGAGGGTCTTTATCCGCTGGGGGACGGCGTACGGGTATGATCCGCGTCGACGGGTTGCGGAAGGTGTACGACGACTTCGTCGCCGTCGCCGACAGCAGCTTCGAGGTGGCTCCCGGCGAGATCTTCGGCGTGGTCGGCCCGAACGGGGCCGGGAAGACGACGACGCTGAAGAGCGTCGCCGGCCTGTTGGAACCGACCGCCGGCGAGGTCGAGTTGGCCGGCGAGCCCGCGAGCGACCCCGCCACGCGGTCGCAGCTCGGCTTCCTCCCCGAGGAGTCGCCACTGTACGAGGACATGACGGCGCTGTCGTACCTCCGGTTCTTCGCGGACCTGTACGACGTGCCCCGCGACGTGGCGAACGAACGCATCGACGAGGCGCTGGACGAACTGGAGTTGGAACACCGCGACCGGCGGCTCGGCGACGTGTCGAAGGGCATGAAACGGAAGGTCGCCATCGCCCGCTCGCTGGTGAACGACCCGGAGGTGTTGGTGTACGACGAGCCCGCGTCGGGGCTGGACCCGCTCACGACCAACTACGTGTTGGAGTTCACCCGCGAGTTGGCGGACCGCGGGAAGACGGTGCTCTTCTCGGCGCACAACCTCTACCACGTCGAGTCGATCTGTGACCGGATCGTCATCATGAACGAGGGGGAGATCGTCGCCCGTGGTACCGTCGAGGAGATCCGCGCGGCGTACGGCGAGACCACGTACCGCGTGTACACGACGGTCGCGCTGCCGGAGACGGAGCCGACCGACGACGGCCACGTCGCCGTCGTCGACACGATGGCCGAGGTGGAGGCGATCCGCGAGGCGGCCGCCGACGCCGGTGGCACCGTCGTCGACATCCGCACGGACGAGTCGACGCTGGAGGAGATCTTCCTCGACGTGGCCGGCCAGCCGATGCCCGGGAGTCGACGGGTGGGGCCGGACGAGTCGGTGACGGAGCGGGCGAGTCGCGGCGGCGACGAGGGTGGTGGCGACGAGAGCGGTGGGGAAGCGGACGGCGACGACGGGGATCTCGGCTCTGCGAGGACCGACGACACCGCGGAGACGAGCGCCGAGGCGGACCAGACGGAGGAGGGATCGGTGGCCGACGAGCGCGTCAGGACGGACGGCGCGCGGGAGGACGGAGAGTGAGCGGTCGCTCCCGTCCGCTCGTGGCGCTCGCGTCCGTCCTCGGCTTCGTCGGGTGGCTCGCCGGCCTCCGTCGGCGACTCGTCGCGAGTCTCCGCAGACTGCCGGACCACACGAGGGTCGTCTTGCGGATCGCCCGGTGGGAGGTGTCACACACGGCCGGTACCGTCGACAGGCGTACCCTCGCGGTCGGCGTCGCGGCACTGCTGTTGGCCGGCGGTGCGGCCGGACTGGCAGCGACCGGGCAAGCGTCGACGCCGAACGCGGGGATCTACCCCGTCGCGGTCGACGACGACAGTCCGTTCCACGAACCCGTGGCCGACGCGACGGCGTTGCGCCCGGTCCCGGCCGACAGCGACCGCGCGGTCGTGTTCGTCCGCGACGCGGACACGAGTGACGTGCGCGCCACGTTCGCGATCGACCGCCGTGCCGGCGGGAAGGCGACGGCGGCGCTGTCGACGCTGCGCGACGTGGTGCGGCGACACAACACGCGACTGATGGACGCGGAACCGAACCGATCGGCCGCCTTCCCGGTCAACGTGACGCTGTCGTACGTGGTCCGCGACGACGGGCTCCCGGCGAGCGTGCGCGACACCGGTGCGGGTGCCGGCGGCGGTGGGACCGGTGGCGACGGAACCGGGAGTGGAGGTGGCGACTCGGACGACGCCGGGACGGGCGATTCGGGCACCGGTGGGGGCGACGGGACTGGAGGCACCGGTACGTCGGCCGGGTCCGGCGCGTCCGACGGCTCGGGGACCGGTGCGCCCGGACGCGACGACGGTGGCCCGCTGTCGGTGCCGTCGGTCGGCGGTGGTGGGTTGTTCGGCGGCCAGTCGACCGGTTCGCCGGCGGAGATCTCGCCGCCGTTCCCGTTCTCGTCGCTGCTGCTCGCCTTCCTCTTCCTCGTCCCGATGAACTTCGTCATCCAGGCGTTCGGTTCTAGTGTCCTCGACGAGCGGGTGAACCGCCGTGGGGAACTCCTCTTGGTCGCACCGATCTCGCGACTCGACATCGTCGCCGGGAAGACGCTGCCGTACCTCGCGGCGTCGCTGGCCGCGATCGCCGCGATCGCCCTCGCGGTCGGCGGTGGACCGATCACCGTCGCCGCGGTCGCGCCGGTGGCGCTCGTCTTCCTCGGCGCGACGTTCCTCGGCGCGATGTTCGCCCGTTCGTTCAAGGAGTTGACCTTCGTCACGGTCACCGTCTCCGTGTTCCTGACGACGTACGTGTTCGTCCCGGCGATCTTCACGACGATCACCCCGGTCGCGCTGATCTCGCCGCTCACGCTCGTGGTGCGTGACCTCCAGCCGAGCGGCGCGGCGACGACACTCTTCGAGTACGTCTTCTCGACGGGGCCGTTCTACCTCGTCGCGGGTGTGTTGTTCCTGTTGGGCACCGGCGTCTACCGCGAGGAGGACATGTTCACCCAGCGGTCGATCCCGAAGAAGTTCCTCGACGCCCTGGACGCCCGACTCACCGGGGTCGCCTCCGTCGGGCTGTTGACGGCGTTGTTCCTCCCGTTCGTCTTCGTCGCGGAGCTGTTGGGCGTGGCGCTGTTCGTCGCCGTCCCGCGCTCGCTGGCGCTCCCGGCGATCCTCGTGATCGTCGCCGTCGTCGAGGAACTCGCCAAGAGCGTCCACGTGTACGCTGGCTTCGAGAAGGCGCGCTTCGAGCGCCGGCTCCCCGTAGCGGTGACGTTGGGTGTCGTCTCCGGGGTCGGCTTCTTCGTCGCCGAGAAGTTCACCGCCATCGTCCAGTTCGTCGGCCTCGACAGGCTCCCGGCGGGCGAAGCGGCGTTCGCAACCGGCGGGATCGGCGTCGCGGGTGCGCTCGGGCTCCTCGCCGCGCCGCTCGTCTTACACGTCGTGACCGGGGCGGTCGCGGCGGTCGGCGCCTCGCGCGGGCGGACCGGGTTCGGTGTCGGACTCGGGCTCGCGATGGCGATCCACTTCGCGTACGACTACCTCGTGGTGGTGATCTTCCTTGGTTGAGATCGACACGAGCGGTGCGGACGCCCGCCTGACGATCGCCGGCCGCGAGGTGCGGTCGCTGTTGAACGAGAAGACGATCCTGCTGGCGCTGGTGATCCAGCTGTTCGTGGCGGCGTTCTCGTCGTTCCTCGTCGTCGGGCTGGTGTCGCTGTACGACCCGGGTGGCGTCGGCGGCGTGACGATCGACGTGGCGGTCGCGGGCGACGACGCCGACGACCTCGTCGCGGCCGTCGAGCAGACGGACGGCCTCCGCGCCAGAGAGTTCGAGTCCCGCGAACTCGCGATCCAGGCGTTCGAGGCGGCCCCGGAGGCGGTCGACGCCGCGATGGTGGCGAACAGCGACGGCGCCGGCGGTACACGAGTCAGGGTGCTGGTCCCCGACTCGAACATCCAGACCACCGTCGTCGTCGTCCAAGCGAGACAGGCGCTGCGGACCTACGAGCGCGCGGAACGGGCGGACAACGAGGCGTACCTGGAGGCGCGGACGCTGGAGTTGCCGCCACGGATGTCGGCGTCGCCGTACTTCGGGTTCACCTACACGGTGTTGGTGCCGCTGTTGTTGTTCCTCCCGGTGTTCATCGCCGGATCGATCACGGTCGACTCGCTCACCGAGGAGTTGGACCGCGGGACGATGGAGCTGTTGCGCGTCGCGCCGGTGACGACGACGGACATCGTCGAGGGGAAACTGCTCGCGGCCGCCGGGCTCGCGCCGTTACAAGCGGTGTTGTGGATGCTGTTGTTGTCGGCGAACGGCACACCCGTCGCGAACCTGCCGTCGTTGATCGGGCTCGTCGCCGGTGCGGCGACTGTCGTCGTCGTGTTGGGTGCGACGATCGCGCTGACCGCCCCGGATCGCCGTGCCGCCCAGACGATCTACTCGCTGGGTGTGTTGGGCGTGTTCGGAGTGACCGCGGTGGGACCGGTGAACCCGGTGAACGTCGCGGCGCGACTCGCCATCGGCACCGCGGGGCTCGCCCAGCACCTCGCGGTCGGCGGCGTGCTCGTCGTCGGACTGCTCGCGCTCCTCGGTGCGCGACGTGTGTTGCCGCGGTACGCGGTCGGGGGGTGACCCGTCTCGTCGTGTTTGCTCGCACGCGACCGGGCCGTTCGCGGGCGGGCGGGACCACTCGACGTTCGGTCCCGTCGTACCGTCTGAGACCGCGGCGCTCGGCGACCGTGTCGCTGAAATAGTTGCCACACGGACGGGGGTTCGTGCAGGTGTACCAACTGGGCGAGGGGACGCCGTCGGTCGCGGTCGTGGGTGCGATCCACGGGGACGAGCCGTGTGGGCCACGTGGGATCGACCGGCTCCTCGCGGACGACCCCGACGTGGAGCGACCGGTGAAGTTCGTCGTCGCCAACGAGGAGGCTCGCGCGGAAGACACACGCTACCTCGACGAGGACCTCAACCGCGCGTACCCGGGTGATCCGGACGCCGACACCCACGAGGGTCGTCTCGCCGCCGCACTCCGACGGGAGTTGGCGGGCTGTACCACGCTGTCGCTCCACTCCACCCAGTCGTACGCCGAGCCGTTCGCGATCACGGAGACGGTCGACGAGATCGCCCAGGCGGTCGTCCCACGGCTCCCGGTGGACCTGCTGGTCGAGTCGGGGCCGTTCTCGACGGGGCGATTCATCGAACAGCCACACACACTCGAGGTGGAGTGTGGACTCCAGAAGACGGAGGAGGCTGCCGAGAACGCCTACTGGCTGATCCGGGCGTTCCTCGCGGCGACGAACGCGCTCCCGGAGCCGACGACGGACGACCGTATCCACTCGCGCGGCACCGACGAGGTGTCCGTGTTCCGGCTGGTGGAACGGATCGGTAAACCACCCGCCGAGAGCTACGAGGTGCTCGCACACAACTTCGAGCACGTGGGGCCGGGCGAGACCTTCGCCGTCGCGGACGGCGAGGAGTTCACGGCCGACGAGGAGTTCTACCCGGTGTTGATGTCCGCCTACGGCTACGACGACGTGTTCGGCTACGCCGCCGAACGGCTCGGATCGCTGTCGTAGACTCCCAGCGAAGTCGTCCACTGGACCCACAGTGTGGCCACCGCGCCCGAAGCTCCCGGAGTCGGACCCATCGCGAGGTCGCAGACCCCGACGTTACCGTCCCTCGGCCACCGTGTTCCGACGGCGGGTTCCGTCACTCAGTCGCTCGACTCGGCCGGCTCCTCGATCTCCACGGAGTCCTCGTCCACGGAGACGGTCACGTCCGAGTCGTCCAGGTCCGACTCGTCCTCGTCCGTACTGGCGGAACGACGGCGGTCGACGAGGTACGCGGCGGTGCCGAGCAGCGTCAGTCCGACGACACCGCGGACCAGTCGGCGGCCGACGGAGCGCCCCTCCTCGGTCGCGGCGTCGTCGAGATCCGCGTCGTCGGGCGTCTCGCCGACTCGCT
The DNA here is from genome assembly GCF_041361345.1 of Halobaculum sp. MBLA0147. Taxonomy (NCBI): domain Archaea; kingdom Methanobacteriati; phylum Methanobacteriota; class Halobacteria; order Halobacteriales; family Haloferacaceae; genus Halonovum; species Halonovum rutilum. Next base: position 146,500 of record NZ_JBGKAD010000001.1, read on the forward strand.
CTGCCATCACGTCGTCGACCGCCACGTCTGCGTCCGTCGCGTCGTCGAGGATCTCCGCGACTCGCTCGCCCGCGTCCTCGCCACCATCGATCGTCTCTCCCGTCTCCACGGCCCTCTCGTCGCTCCCACCCACGATCCCCAGCGGGGCGAAGTCCAGACCGTCGTGCACGTGAAGCTCCAGAATGGTCAGTTGTACCATACTCAATTTACGCGTTATCGTATATTAACTGTTCCGTGAGTCGTGGTAGCTCGGTTGTCTAGGCGCGGCCGGCCACACACCGCGCCTGTGAGACGGCTTACGGGGCAGCAACAGCGTCTCGCCGTCGGGAACCGTGCAGTTGAAACCCACCGCCGTGGGGCGTGTGTACATGGAGACACCACGCCGCGAGTTTCTCGAGTCGCTGTTGGAGACACCGTCGCCGTCGGGCTACGAGACACCGGGACAGGCGGTGTGGACGGAGTACGTCGCGGAGTTCGCCGACGAGGTGTCCACGGACGCGTACGGCAACGCGGTGGCCGTCCACGAGGGTGACCCCGACGTAGATGTCGAGGTGGCGATCGCGGGGCACGCCGACGAGATCGGCTTCGCCGTCCGCGACGTGACCGAGGACGGGTTCCTCCGGCTGACACGTGTCGGCGGGTCGGACCGGACCGTCTCGAAGGGGCAACACGTCACGGTCCACGCCGACGAGCCGGTGGCGGGCGTGATCGGCCAGACGGCGATCCACCTCCGGGACGGCGACGAGGAGTACGAGGACGTGGCCGAGCAGTTCGTCGACGTCGGCGTCGACGACGGCGACGCGGCCCGCGAACTGGTCGAGATCGGCGATCCGGTGACGTTCTCCTCGACGACGGCGGAGTTGGCCGGCTCGCGGCTGTCCGCACGCGGGGTCGACAACCGCGCCGGAACCTGGGTCGCGGCCGAGACACTCCGCCGTGCGGTCGAGGCCGACGTGGACGCGACGGTGTACGCCGTCTCGACCGTCCAAGAGGAACTCGGCCTCCAGGGGGCGAAGATGGTCGGGTTCGATCTCGACCCGGACGCCTTCGTCGCCGTCGACGTGACCCACGCGACGGACAACCCCGACGTGCCCGAGGACGCACGCGGCCCCGTCGAGTTGGGTGCCGGCCCGGTCGTCGCGCGCGGCAGCGCCAACCACCCGGCGCTCGTCGAGTTGGTCCGTGGGGCCGGCGACGAGGCGGGAATCGACTACCAACTCCAGGCGACCGGCAGTCGGACCGGGACGGACGCCGACGCGTTCTTCACCGCGCGTGGCGGGACCCCGGCGCTCAACGTCGGCCTCCCGAACCGCTACATGCACACGCCGGTCGAGGTGATCGACACGGCGGACCTGACTGCCGCCGCGGAGTTGTTGGCCGCGGCCGTCGCCGACGCCGACGCGGCGGCACCGTTCACCGCGTCGGTCTGAGTCGTCGAGATCCGTCGGTCGGTCTCAAGAGTCCAGAGTGTGGAGGGATGCGCCTGGGGAGGCTACGCGTTCTGCGTCACCGGCCGACCAGAGTGGACACGAGTCGGTCGTACAGCGATCCGTCCGTGTCGGACCCGAAGAGCTCGGCGAGTTCTGCCGTCGAGAGGGGAACTTCTGACGCGAACGCGTGTGTAGCCGTCGATGTCGGCGGCGATGTCGTGGTACGGCGGGTACACGTCGAAGTGGTGGTATCGCTGGACGTGCACCTCGGTGTCAGGGGGATCTGTCGACTGTGTTCGTTTCGCGGCCACGCTCTCACAGCGGAGAGGCTTCGAGCGTGGACTGTTCGTGGAAGTTGGGATAGAGGTCGTAGTCGTCGTACCGGCGTGTGGCACGGAACTTCCCGAACCCGCGGACACGGAACTGTTCGGGTGGGAGGAGTCCCATCCGGACGTAGCAGTCGCGCACTTGACACCGGAGGTGGTAGTCGAGGAAGTCCCGGAAGTCGACGAGCGTGTCGGGTGCGTACGCGAACAGTTCGAGTGTCGCGTCGGGGTCGCGCTCGCTCGGTACGTCGGACTTCTCGACGACGTGTTCCCCGCGAGCGTTCGGGTACCCGACGTGGATGCCGGAGACCGCACTCATCTCGAAGGTCAACTCCTCCGCCGGTGTCGTCTCGACGAGCTCCTCGCCGAACTCCTGCCATGCATCGAGTGCGCCTCGTGACACCGCACTCGGGTCGTCGAGGGCCTCGGCGTCGGTCACGTCCAACCCGTGTGTCGCCGCGAGTTTGTCTGCCCCGTCGGTCTCGGCGAGGTCGACGCCGAGGAACACGTCCAGCGAGTAGACGACGTTGTCCTCGCCCGGAACGGCAGGCGGCAGTTCGAGTGGGCGGTCGACCGACGCGTCGTCGTGGCTCCGCAGTTGGCGGTAGAGCGCGCCGAAGTACTCCTCGAACGACTCCTCGGAGAGGGACGCGATACTCCGGCGGACGGCGTCGACGAACTCTGGTGTCTTCGCCCGTTCGACCGTCTCGTAGCCCCGTTCACGGAACACGTAGTACTTCGCGAACCGCCGGGCTTGTTCGTTGTGCTGGTTCTCTGAGCGTGTTCGGTTCTGAGGAAGATCGGCATACCCATCGGCAACATGGTGCTTTATTTCTCCATTGAATCTCATTTCAATGACGTGTTCAACATCATTGTTATCAATAACACTCAGCCCGATCCTCTCCTCGCCTTGTCCAGTAACTATCCCGTCCATGCTTAACTACCTCTTTTTCTTCCAAACCCTTCTGAATCACGGACAGATGCGCTCCCTTCTTTCATCTCGGCATACATCTGTCTCATCTCGTGATACATCTGTTCGAGTTCGAGTGACTCGTTGCTAGGACGGTAGGTGTCAGCGTACTCGACTCCTCTCTTCGTGAGGTCACTGACAGCACCGCCGATGGCTGTTCCGGCGGCGGCTCCGAGAGCCGTGCCAGCACCGGGGACGACCGATCCGATGATGCCTCCGACTGCGGCGCCGGTTCCCATACCGGCGAGTGATCCGAGAACACCCTTCGTCCCCGTCTTGACTGGGTTCTGCCCACCTGCGGCCCCCGGCGCCGCCGTAGTTATTACTTCCAACACCTGAGCGTGTTGTCGTTTCAGTTTGGCGACTTCTTCGGCGAGTAGTTCCGGATCCGCGGGGACACTGTCTCCGATGTGTCCGTCGGCGTTGCCTCGGTCGGCTGCCTCCTCGAACTGCTCCTGACCCTCGAGACGACGCCGATCACGGTACGTCTTCGCCATCTCGGCGGCTGTTCCAGCCACGTTCCCTAACGTCGACGCCACTCCAACCACCCGCTGAACGTGTACCTCAGTGTCGGAGAGCTTCTGGATGCCGAGCTTCCCGCCACTCATCACGCGCCGTGCGGTCTCCTCGGCTTCGCGTTCCAACTTGGGATCGGGATCGATCTCCAGTTGCACACCCTCCTGCGGAAGCATCGAGAGGTCGCCACCGGTCTGCTGGCGGACGTGTGCCAACTCGTGGGCCAGGACGTGCTGGCCCTCTGCGGACTCGGGGTCGTACTCGCCGGCACCGAACGCGACGTGATTCCCGACGGTGAACGCCCGAGCGTTGATCTGATCGGCAGCTTCGGCCGCCTTCGGTCCCGTGTGAATCCGTACGTCACCGAGTGAGTCGCCCATCCGCTCCTCTACAGCGCGTTGTATCGAGGTGTCCAACGGTCGGCCGGGCGAGGAGATTACCTCACGTACCGAATCGGGGACACTCGTTCGACCTGCTGGCGAGCGGCGGCGTTTCCGAAACACCGGATCGGTGTTCTCGTCCAGCGAATCCTCGTTGAACTCCTCGATGTTCCAGGGTATCTCGGAGTCTTTCCGGTCACGGAACCGCTGCATCTTCGAAGGGGTGCCCATCGCGTCGATGGGCATTCCCTCGTCGATCCACCGGTGGAGGCGGCGACCGTACTGTTTCTCCAATCCGAGGAGATCCTCGTACTCCGACCCGTCCGCAATCGAACGGCCGTAGTACGCCTCCGCTTGTTCTTTGGTGACTTTCCCACCGGTATTAGGGCCTACCGACGACCGTGATACCCACCGCTTGTCGTCGTCTCCCTCTGCGCCACTCGACTGTTCGCCGTCTGTCTCGGACACCCTGTTCCGAGACCGCCGCGAGCGCCGACTCATCTTTCGACTCTGAATCTTGTCGGATACCGCTTAATGCTTCTCCCACCATATGAAGGCTAGCTCTGCCAATGGAGAAGACGACACAATCGAACCGGCCACCGTATCAGAGACACTACACACCGACAGCTAATCCCAACACAACCACAGATATTAACAACCAGCGAGCACAACGCCGAGACACGACACTGCGGGGTCGTCACTGCAGCAAAGTGGCGAGGTGCTTGGGACACCTCACCTCCGCAGTGTCGTGGAGAGCCACGACAATGTGTTCGAACGATTCTCCGTCTGAAAAGGATGACGGGACGATCGACGTACAGCCACTGCTCGACAGCTACGACGCCCACCTGGAGACACTGCGCCTGCTCCCGCTACCGCAGTACCGCACCAGAGAACTCCACGCTGCGACCGAGAAGGTCCGTGACAGACTCGCAACCAGCGGGTTCGTCCCGCCGAGCCACCTCCAACACCTGCTGTGTGTCGTCGCGGAGGCGGTCGACGACGTACGTGCCGCCGCGACGGGCGAACCCGACAGGCTCCCCGAAGCCCCACGCCACCCAGTCGGCACGCCACGCGACGAGTACGCGATGACACCCGACGAACGCGAGGTCGTGCTCGACGGGCTCGCCACACTCCAGTTCACGCTCGTCGAGACGCCCACGCTCCCAGACGGCTGGCGCCAACGACTCGCCGACGACTGCGACACCGCTCCGCCGTAGACGACCGGCGATCCGCGCCGCCAGCGACCTACGTCTCCACCCGTTCTTCGGTCGAACTACCACGTGTTCGGTGCCCACCACAAGCCCGGGGCGTCTAGTCGGCGCTCCTCCGGTACTGGAGAGGCGTCTCTCACCGGCACACCACCCACCGCGGTCCACACCGAACCGCCCCGCTTCGCTCCGCCTCGCGCCGCCCCGCTTCGTCCCGCTCTACCCCGAGACCAACACGTCCGACTCGCGTACCACACCGAGACCGACGACACACGACGACACCGAGAAGTAAGTAAATCTTATATAGTAACGTCCGTTCCGGCGTGGTATGGTGGACGACACCACGGGACGATCCGGGGACCGGGCAGAGAGGCGAACTGCGAGCCGGCGAGGGGTGTTGCGGGCCGCGGCGGCGGCCGTCGTCGGCGGGGTGGGAGTCGGAGCGACGACGGGGCGTGTCGCGGCGGGGAACAAGGGCTGCGGGGCGGAGAACGTCTCGGCACCGGACGACTTCCCGCGGGTGAGTACGCGGGACCACTTCGACGCCGACGCGAACCTGATAAACGGCGAGACGGAGTGGAGCTACGACGTGGCGGGGTCGTGGCCGGCGTTCGGCGAGCGGGAGCTGACGCTGTTCGTCCACGGGTGGCGGAGTTCCGACGAGGAGGACGAACCCATCGACGCCGGGCAGGAGTGTGAGAACGCGCTCCGCGCGGAGGGGTACGACGGCTCCGTGGCGGTGTACTCGTGGGACTCCGACAAGGGTGACAGCATCGACCTCGGGTGGGCCTCCGCGAAGGACATCGCGAAGCGGAACGGGAAGAAACTCGCCAACGTCTGCCAGTGGTACGCGAACGAGTACGAGGTCGACGTACGGCTGATCGCCCACTCGCTGGGGGCGCGGGTGGTGATGTACGCGCTGCAGACGCTGGAGGAGGCCTACGAGGAACGCGACCTGCTCGCGTCCGTCTCGCTCGTCGGCGCGGCCGTCGAGAAGGACTCGCCGTCGATGGACGCCGGCTTCTGGGACGAGGAGTTCGGCGACCACGTCGAGTACGCGACCGAACGGCTCGACAACTTCCACTCGTACGACGACGGGATACTGAACGACGTGTTCCGAACTCGCGAGACCGAGGAGGCTGTCGGCGAGGTGGGCATCCAGTACGAGGCACCGGACAACTACACGGACGTGGACGTGACCGCCGAGATCGACTGCCACAGGAACTACTACAAGGAGACCGAGGGGATCGTCGACCAGATCGTCGCGCGGTGGTGATGCGGGCGACGCGGTGATCGAGACGATCGACTCCAGTACCTCGTGTCTGCGTCAGGGGCGGTCGAGCACGATCTCTTGTGCCTCGACGTCCTCCAGCGCGGCGACCAGCCCGCCGACGGAGATCGGTTCGCCGTCCTCTCCCGCGACGCTGAAGGAGGCGACCTGTTCGGAGGCGTCGAACTCGTGGGCGACGACTCGCCCGGTCAGTTCGATGTCGTTACCCGTCGCCACGTCCCGGCCGCGTACCTCGGCGTGGAACTCCCCGCCGAGGTCGTTCACGTCCTTCACCGCGCGGCGGATGGAGGCGTACGTCCGCGGGAACGGCCGCCCCTCCCCGTCCGCCGACAGCGTCTCCGCGGTGGTCCACAACACGGTCCCGTAGAAACCGGACACCAGGAACCCCAGCGCAGAGCGGTTGAAGATCACACCGTAGCGGTCGCGGTCGTCGCGCAAGGCGTCTTGCGTCGCGTAGATGGAGTACTCCCCGTCCGCGACGGCGATGACGGGGGTCGTGATCCCGCGACGGGCTCGCGCCTCCGTCGAGACGGCCTCGTAGTCGAACTCCTCTGGCGAGGGCGCGCGGCTGGCGGGCGTGACGAGCAGTTCCACGCTGACGCCCGCGTCCACGCGCTCCGCGAGGGTGTCGCGGAAGCGTCGCAGCAGGTCGGGCGTCAGCGACAGCGCGAGTTCGTAGTCGGCGTCCTCGACGATCTCTTCGAGGTACCGGAGGATCGTCGACCGCGACTTCACGAGCGAGACGGCCTCGGTGTCGCGTGCCGGTGCGGTGTAGCGCGCCTCCAGTTCGTCGACCATCTCCGCCAGCGACGAGCGGATGTCGCCGAACGCGTCGCCGGGGTCGACGGCGACGATCTTCATCGGGCGCGACTCGCGCAGTTCCACCAGGCCGCGGTCCGAGAGACTCCGGACGGTGTCGTACACCCGCGGTTGCGGGATGTCCGTCTCGGCGGCGATCTCGCTGGCGGTCAACTCCCCGTGTTCGAGTACCGCGAGGTAGGCGTCGATCTCGTACTCGCCGAGGTTGAACCGCTCCCCGACACGCTCCATCGTCGTCCGCAGTTCGTCCGTCATACTCGCCTCTCGGGTCTCCCCCGGTAAAACAGTTTATCCACGTCCGAGTTGCACCGCGTTCCGAAAGTGTGTTCCCGTGCCACGGGAACGGCGCCTACTCCTCGAGCTCGAAGGCGACGGTGACCTCGGCCTGGTACTCGCGATTTTCGGCCGAGGCGACCTCGACGCCCATCTCGTCGACCTCGACCCAGTGGACGTTCTGGAGTGTCTCCTCGGCGCGGTCGATGGCGTCGTCCGCGGCGTCGTCGAAACTCTCGGTGCTCCGGCCGATCAGGGTGATCTTCTTGAAGACCATCGTCCGGGCAGACCCACGGACGACGGTGGGATAACTCTACTGGCGAAAGCGGTGTCGCCGCCGGGATCAGCCTTCCATCCCGCCGAACGACAGCCCGCCCTCGAGGTAGCCCTGGGCGAAGAAGTACACGCCCATGATCGGCGCCGCGAACGACAGCGCGAACGCCGTGAAGCGTGGCCACGGGGTGAACCGCTGGCCGGCGACACCGAACAGCCCGACCGGGAGGGTCGCGTTGCTCGGCTCCAACAGGAGGTTCGCGACGACGAACTCCATCCACCCGGTGAGGAAGGTGAAGATGAGCACCGTCGCCAGCCCCGCCTTCGACAGCGGGATGACGACCTCCCAGAAGACGCGCAACGGCCCCGCGCCGTCGACGACCGCGGCCTCCTCGTAGGAGACCGGGATGCCGTCCATGTACGTCTTCAACAGCCAGGTGTTGAACGGCACCGCGGTCGCGGCGTAGTACACCGCCAGCGCGACCTTCGAGTTGTACAACCCGGCCTGCTGGAACAGGATGTACAGCGCCAACAGCGTCGCGATCCCCAACCCGCCACCGACCTGCGTGAACAGGACGTAGCCGTAGAGGATCTTCGAGCGGCCTTTGAACGAGCGCCGCGAGAGCGCGTAGGCGGCCGGGATCACGACTAGCAACGCCAACACGGTCGTGAACGTCGCCACGACGACGGAGTTGTAGAAGAACCCCGCGAAGTTCGAACAGCCGCTCGGGAGCGCCCCGCAGTTCACCGGCACCGGCAACCCGGGGATCTGGAACGTCAGCGTCCCGATCGGCAACTCGATGGGCAACTCGTGGGGCTTCGTGAAGCTCCCGAACACCCACTTGTACGCCAACAGCGTGGGTTGTTCGGGCCAGAGTTTGATCGCACCGGGACTCAACACCGTCGAGTTCGGCGGCGAGATCGACACGACGAACGCCCAGTACACCGGGAACAACAACAGGCCCGTCAGGCCCATCGCGCCGCCGGTGTAGAGGGCGGTCACGAGCACGTCGCGGAGGTCGCGGTCCCCGTTGGCCACGTCGCGAACCGCACCCGTGGCCGAGCGAACCGGACTCGTCAGTCGCGTCGCGGCGGCGGCGAGGACGCTCACGCCTCGGCCACCCCCTCGGTGAGGTCACCCTTGCGCACGGCGAGCCACATGAACAGCCCGATCACGAGGATCGCGAGGATCATGATCGAGGCCCCCTCGCCGTACTGGTTGGCGTTCAACGCCTCGCGGTAGCCGTACAGCAGGATCGTCTCGCCCGTCCGGCCAGACCGACCGTTGGTGAACACGAACGGGATGAGGAACTGCTGGAACGACGCCGCGGCCGTCAGGATCGAGCCGAACATCACCGGGCGCTTGATCGACGGGAGCGTGACGTGCCAGAATCGCTGGAGGAACCCCGCACCGTCGACGCGCGCGGCGTCGTGGAGTTCCGTCGACACGTCTTGGAGCGCGGAGACGACGATGATGACCAGGAACGGGTACGCCAGCCACACCTCCGTCACGTTGTAGGTGACGAACAGGAGCGTGCTGTTCGTGAACCACGAGATGGCCTGCTCGCCGCCGGCCGCGAGCCAGAGTTTGTTCGCCAGCCCGAACCGTGCCGGACTGAAGATCTTGTTCCAGATGGACACCGAGAAGATCACCGGCAGCCCCATCGGCAGGATCACGACGGAACGGAGCAGCCGTTTCCCTCGGACGCGCTGGTGGTTCAGTGCGAGCGCCACGACGAGTGCCAACGCCACCTTCAACACGACGCTGGAGGTGACGAACCCCATCGTGTACACCATCGAGCCCCAGAACCCGGGGCTGGTGACCGTCCCCACGTAGTTCGCGAGGCCGACCCACACCGTCCCGCCCGTGATCGCAGCGACCACGCCTCCCTCGAACAGCGAGAGGTACAGCAGGAACGACAGCGGGAAGAACATGAACCCCGCGAACAGGAACAGTCCGGGCGCGACCAGGAGGAACCCGGCGTTGCGGTCGACGGATCGACGGAGTCGACTCCCGAGCCCCGTCGCGTCGACGCCCCGTGCGGTCGAGAGCAGACTCATCCCGTCAGCCCCAGTTCTCTTTGATCTTCGACTCCGCGTCCGACATCGCCGTCTCCAGGTCCTTCTTCCCGTTCAGTGCCTGGGTGAACGCCGTCTCCGTCGGCCCCCACACGGCGTTCATCTTGGGGTTCGTCGGGATCGGCCGCCCGGCACTCACGTTGGCGGCGAAGCCCTGCACCTCGGCCGGCAGGGCGTCGCTCCCCTCCAGACTCTGCAGGACCGGGATGAACCCGAAGTCGTTGGCGAGCTGCTCGTGGAGGTCCTCGTTCGTGGTGTACCACTCCGCGAAGGAGCGGGCGGCCTCGCCGGCCGACCCCTCCGCGCGGGCGGTGAAGTACCACAGCGAGATCCCCGTGTACGGGCTCGGCTCGTTGCCGTCCACGCTCGGGAGCTTCGCGACCTCGTAGGGCACCTCCAGACTCCCAGTGAACCACGGGCCGTTGATCGCGAACGCGGCCTTCCCGTTCTTGAACGGGGAGGTCTGGGCACCGTACGCCGGGTCGTCCGGCATGTACGGGTACAGGTCCTCGATGACCGTCCGGAAGCCCTGCAGCGTCTCCTCGTTCGTGAGTCCGAGCGAGCCGTCGGCCTCGTCGAAGTAGTAGCCGCCGAAGGCGTGTGCCCACGCGCTGTAGAAGTAGCCGTTCAGCGGGTACGAGAGACCGTACTGGCCGTTCTCGGGGTCGTGGTACTCCTCCATCGCCGACTGCATCTCCGAGAGTGTGCTCGGGACGCTGTCGACGATGTCCGTGTTGACGATCAGCCCGACGGTCTCCGAGGAGAACGGCAGCCCGATCAGTTCACCCTTGTACTGGGCGGCGTCCTGTGCCGTGCTGGTGAAGGTGTCCAACGACACCTCCACGTCGTCGCTCTGGTCCGACAGCAGTTCGTTCTTGTAGAACTCCCCGGTCCAGTCGTGGGCCCACCCGAAGGTCGTCGGCCCGTTGCCGGCCGCCAGCGCCGTCTTCGTCTTCTTCTTGAGGTCCTTCGTGATGTTCTCGTGTTCGACCGTGTGTGGACTCTCCGACTCGAACGCCTCGATCTGGGACTTGATCGACTCCACCTCGTCACCCTGCCGGTTGGTCCACAGCGTCGCCGTCCCCGGCGTCACCGTCTCCGTCGCGTCCGACCCCTCGGAGTCGCCCGCCTCCGTCGAGTCGCCGCCGGAGTCACCGGAACCGCCGGAGTCGCCGCTCGACTCCCCGCCACTGAACGACACACAACCCGCGAGTGCCGCCAGCGTCGCCGATCCACCGACCGCCTTCAGCAGCGAACGTCTGTCACCGTTCATGATGTAACCTGTTGCGAAATATTGCTTCGGGCATTTAATTCTTCGGGCTACGCTCACCCCGTTGCGACACGGTGTAGCTCGGGCCGGGTGCAGAATTTTGCTCTCCAGGCGTTCTAGATGCTCATCTCGACCAGTAGTGGCCGAACACTTCTGGGCTGTTCGCGGGGGTCGTCTCGCGGTTCGACGACGAAATTTCACTTCGCAGTTCGAACGGCCGCGCAAGAGTTATGAGAGGTGGTCGGTACATCTCGGTAATGGCACGAGTCGAGCTGCGTGGACTCCGGAAGGAGTACGACGGTGGCGACATCGTGGCGGTGGAGGACCTCGACCTGACGGTGCCGGACGGGGAGTTCGTCACCGTCGTCGGGCCCTCGGGGTGTGGGAAGACGACGACGCTGCGGATGATCGCCGGGCTGGAGGAGCCGACGGCCGGCGAGATCCACTTCGGCGACGAGGACGTGACCGACCAGACCGCCCAGGAGCGGGACGTGGCGATGGTGTTCCAGAACTACGCGCTGTACCCACACAAGACGATCCGGGAGAACATGGCGTTCGGGCTCCGGATGAGCACGGACCTCTCGGAGGCCGAACGGAACGAGCGCGTGGAGGACGCCGCGGAGATGATGGGCATCTCCGAGCTGCTCGAGGACGTGCCGGACGAACTCTCGGGGGGACAGAAACAGCGGGTCGCTCTCGGACGCGCCATCGTGCGCGAACCGGACGTGTTCCTCTTCGACGAGCCGCTGTCGAACCTCGACGCCAAGCTCCGGACGACGATGCGGACGGAGATCCAGCGCCTCCAGGAGGAGTTCGGCATCACGGCGGTGTACGTCACCCACGACCAGGAGGAGGCGATGACGATGGGGGACCGCATCGTCATCCTGAACGACGGCAAGCGCCAGCAGGTCGGCGAGCCGTCGGAGGTGTACGAGAACCCGGCCAACCAGTTCGTCGGCGGGTTCGTCGGCTCGCCGTCGATGAACTTCGTCCCCGTAGACGCACGGACGGACGGCGACGACGTGGTGTTGACCGGTCGCGACGGCGACGGGTTCGAGTACCGCCTCACCGCCGGTCGCGCCGACGCGATCCGTGGTAGTGCCGACGGCTACACACTCGGGATCCGTCCGGAGAACGTCGAGGTGAGCGCCGACGGCGACGGTGTGCCCGCGACCGTCGAGGTGATCGAACCGATCGGCTCCGACAACTACCTCTACCTCGATCTCGGCGAGAGCGAGAGCACGCTCGCGGCCGACGACCAGCCGGAGTTCGTCGCCCGCGTCGAGTCGACCGTCCAGCCCGAACTGGGTGCGGTCGTCTCCGTGCGGTTCCCCGAGGCGGACGTCCACCTCTTCGACGAGACCACCGGGGAGGCGATCGACGTGGTCGAACCGCAGGTCGCCGCGCAGTAGGCGGCCGACTCACTCCCCGCCGACCAGCTCGCCGGGCCCACGGAGTGCGTCGCGTTCTGCCAACTCCGTCGCCGTCGCGGTCCGGAGCGCGTGGGGCCACCCGAGCGGCCGCGCACAGTCCGCGCACCCGTCGTCGAACACCTGTTCTGGGAGGTAGCCGCCGTCGTCGAGGAGACTCCCACCGGGCAACAGCTCCCCCAGCAGCGTCCGTGCCTGGGCGTCGCGTGCGTCTGCGCGGTCGTCCCCGAGGTCTCCCAGCAGACTGCCGAGCGTGGCGCTCGCGTGGGCACCCCAGGCGGTCGAGACGGTCCACACCTTCGGCTCCGCCTGGGTCTTGCGGCGCCACGGGTCGCCGTCGAACCGCGCGAGCCCGCGGACGGCGTCCGTCTCGCGGTACAGCGCCGCCAACGTGTTGTCGACGTGTGCGACCAGCCGGTCGAGACGGGCCTCGGAGAGATCGTACCCGGCCGCGTGCAGTTCCGCGTAGGCGCCCGCGGCGGCGAGCGACGCCGCGTCCGCACGCGGGTCCGCGTCCGCGGCGCGCTCACTCACGAGTGCCGCCGGGTCCGCGTCCGCCGCTGCCGTCACCGCACCGCCGTCCGCCGCGTGATCCGTGGCGGCCTCGGCGGCGTCGGCACCACTCCCGGCGTCACCGCCGGTCGGTGCGGGCCCCTCCAGTCGGAGCGCGTACCGCTCCGCCTCGGGGAGCCAGAGTCGTTCGACGCCGGTCGTCAGCGCCGACAGACTGCGGTCGACGCGCGCCTCGAGGTCGTCGACACGCGCCGCCAGTCCCGGGTCGTCCGTCACGCGCGAGAGCGCGGCGAAGGCGTGGAGGAACGTGAACGCCGTGTGCGAGAAGCGGCCCTGCATGTTCTCCCAGGCGTTCTGACACCGCACCGGCAGTCCGTCGGCCGCGAGCGTGTCCTCCAACGCCGGAACCGCGTCGGCCAGTGTGTCGCGGACGCGCTCGGGGTCGGCGGGGTCGCCGGTCCGGAGGTACGTCGCGAGGAACGCGACGACGCTGGCGGTCTGGTCCGCCTGGTAGTCGCCGTCGTCGCCGGCCTCCAGGCGTGCGTTCGCCCACCCGGGGGCCAACGCCCCGTCGTCGGGCCACACGCGGTGGGGCCAACTCCCGTCGGCGGCCTGCGTGCCGGCGTAGAACGCCGCCGCGCGCTCGTGCCACTCGTCGAGGTCGTCGGCGACGCGGTCGTCGGTCGCGAGCAGGAACCGGGCGATCTCGGCGTCGTCGCGGAACCACGTGTAGCCGTAGCCGCCGGAGCTCGCGTAGAACGGGTCGAAGTCCGGTCCCGCGATCCGACCGCCACCCGGCGCCGTCAACAGCCGGAGCACGCGCCGGTCCTGTGCGAGCACCCGTGCGAGCCCGTCGTCGTCCGTCGTCGGGGTGTGTCCGCCCGGCGGCACCACCGCTCCCGTGACCGCCGTCGCGACACCCGTCTCGCGAGTGGTCTCGGCGGCGTCGCGGACGCGTGACAGCGCCGCCTCGCGCGGGGTCTCGGCTGCCTCCGTCGGGAGCGTGACGACGCCCGCGGTGCCGTCGTCCGCTCGGGCGACGAGGACGATCCCGCCGGTCAGCGAGCGGTCCTCGTACGCACCACCCGGGCGGTCCGTGGGGTACTCCGTCGGCTCCGGCGACAGCGCGTCCCCGAGCGTCGGTGGGATCTCGCCCGTCAGTCGCGTCGCGTCGGCGGCGACCGCGAGGTAGTCGTGTTCCGTCCGGTGGTACGCCTCGACGGCGTCCCCGTGGTGGAGCAGCGAGCGGCGACTCTCCACGCGGTCGGGCGTGAACTCGACGTAGCCGTACACCGTCGCCGGCACGTCAGTCTCGAAGCGCGTCCGGTGACAGCGCCCGTCGGTGTAGTCGCGTCGTCGGACGGTGTGCCCCGCCACGTGGTACGTCGTCTCGATCACCGTGCTCCCCGGCGCCGCCCCCGTGTCCTCCGGTCCCGCGCCGAACGTGTCACCCGCGGCGTCTGCACCGTCGTCTCTGTCCGTACTGCCGTCTCCGTCCACGTCGGCGTCGGGGAGCACGTACCGCTGGTCGCCGTCCGCGAACCAGTGGACCGTCGCGTCCGCCAGCGGGACGGGTTCTGTCTCGGCGTCCGCGTCCGACTCGTCGTCGTCCGTGTGTGGTCCGTCGTCGTCCGCGTCCGACCCACCGTCGATCTCCCCGTCGTCGTGGAAGACGATCCCGAACCGAGAGCGTTCGACGCCGGCGAGTCCGGAGAGGGGGTAGCTGTAGTCGCGCGTCCGGCCGTCCGGGGCGACGTGGACCAGTCGATCCCCCGTGCCGGAGAACCGCCCCGTGGGTGTCCGGAACTCCCCCGGGAACACCCTGTCGTCACCCCGCGTGCGCTTGACGTCGTCGAGAGCGTGACGGAGACTCATTGCCACTCCCGAAGACCCCGGCCGGGATAAATGTGGTGTAGTTTCACTTCTCGCTTCGAACGAGCCTGCAACGAATCGCTGGACGGCGGCGGCGTCTCTGGGGGATCGTCCCCCGAGACGGCAGTGCCGTCGCAAGGTCTATGCGACCGGCAGGCGACGCGTTGCACGATGGACGACGAGACGTTGCGAGAGCGACTCACCGCGCTCGGACTCTCGGAGAAGGAGGTCGCGACCTACCTGTCGGTGCTGGAGAGCGGTGGGTCGAAGGCCAGCGAGATCGCCGCCGACACGGGTGTCTCGAAGCGGTACGTGTACAGTCTCGCCGAGCAACTGGCGGATCGGGGCCTCGTCACCGTCGAGGACCACACCGTCCCGACACGGGTCCGTCCCCGCCCACCGGAGGAGGTGATCGAGTCGCTGGCGGCACGCCTCGACGAGATGGAGGCGGCGCTGGAGGCGCGGTACGACGAACGGGACCGCGAGGAGACCACTTTCGACGTGATCAAGTCCCGTGCCACCGTGTTGAGTCGCCTCTCGGAGACGGTCGCGCAGGCGAGCAACGAGATCACGCTCACGCTCCCCGAGCGCTACCTGGAGGAGGTCCGCCCGGAGTTGGAGGCCGCCGTCGACCGCGGGGTGCTCGTGTTGCTCGTCGTGACGGACACACCCGCAGAGGGGATCGACCCGGACACGGTCGCGGGTACCGCCTCCGTCGCGCGGACCACCACGCAGCCGACGCCGATCATGCTCACCGTCGACCAGTCGTTCGGGCTCGTCTCGCCGCTGGACGTGGTCTCGCGGGCCGACAGCGACCAGCAGGCGATCGGCTTCGTCCAGCCACGACTCGTCCCGGTGATCGTCGGCTCGTTCCTCGGCAACTACTGGCAGATGGCTCAGGAACTCGCCGCCGCCGATCCACTCCCGCTCCCGGAGACGTTCACGAACTTCCGACAGGCCGTCCACCAGGCGACGCTGCACCTCCGCGAGGATCGACCGGTGCGGATGACGGCGCCCGTCAGGCCGGTGGTCGCGGAAGACGATCCCGAGACGATCTCGGGCACCGTCGTCGACACCCGGCAGGGACTCGTCCGCCCCGAGACGAACTCCTACCCCATCGAACACTCGCTGGTCGTCGAGACCGCCGACGGCACCGTCACCGTCGGCGGTCCCGGCTCGTTCCTCGAGGAGTACGAGACCGACGAGGTCGAACTCCACCTCGCGGACGAGGAGTGAGACGGCTCCGCGGACGAGGAGTGAGACGGCTCCGCGGACGAGGAGTGAGACGGCTCCGACCGACCGGGTGGGCCGGACCTCGCGGGGTCCCGCTCACCGGTGACCGACGGCGTTCAGGAACGCTCTCGTCTCGGCGAGCCAGGCGTCGGCCTGGTCCAGGTGCGGGTTGTGGCCGCTTTCCTCGAAGATCCGGAGCCGTGCGTTCGGCAGCAGTTCCGCGAGTTCCTCGCTGGCGGCGACGGGTGTGATCCAGTCGTGGCGGCCGACGGTGACGAGCGCGGGCACCTCCACGTCCGGAAGCGCGTCCGTGTAGTCCATCTCCGGGAACACCTCCGAGAACACGTGGTTGTGCGTCTCGTGGTGGAAGTGGAGCGACTCGATCTGCTCGGCGGTGGCCGTGGCGTCGAACTCGTCGAGCGACGCGGCGTACAGCGGCGCCATCCCGTGGTAGAGGCGTTCGAACTCCTCGTCGGACGGTACCTCCCCGTCCATCACCCGGTCGAGTTCCGCCGCGGTGATGTGGGGCACGTCCAGGTCCCGCTCGCGTACCTCGGGGAGCCGGTCGCGTGCGGTCTCGCGGGCAGCGCGGTCGTACTCCGGCGTCGCCGCGGTGTCGCGGAACACCACCGCTCGGAGGTGCTCCGGGTGGTCGATCGCGTACTGTTGGGTGACGAACCCGCCGTACGAGCCGCCGATCAGGACGACCTCGCCCAGCGACAACGCCTCGCGCAGCGCCGCCACGTCGGCGGCGAACTGCTCGTTGGTGTACGGTGGCGCCAACTCGGAGCGACCACACCCCCGGTGATCCGGGACGACGAGGTGGTAGTCGTCGGCGAGCGTCTCGAACGCACCCAGCGGCTTGCGCCCGTCGCCGATCCCCGGACCCCCGTGGAGTGCGAGGATCGACGGGTCGCTCGGGTCGCCGCGTGTCTCGTAGTATATCTCGGCACCGTTCAGCGTCGTGCGTGGCACGACTCCGCCGTCGGGGCGCTCCTGTGAGAAGCTACCGGCCGGTGGCGGGTGGCGGGACACGGCCCAGCCAGTAGACTCGGAACCCGCCCTCACCCGCTGACTCGGAACGCGGACTCGGTCGCAGACGCGGGACCGCCGGGTCTCACTCCCGGTCGGCGTCACACCAGTCGACGAAGTTCTCGACGAGCGGTTTCCCGGCGTCGGTGAGGATGCTCTCCGGGTGGAACTGGACGCCGACGTGCGGCCGCTCGCGGTGCCGAACCGCCATCACGACCCCGCGGTCGTCGTCGGTGCGAGCACTCACCTCGAGACTCTCCGGGAGGTCGTGGGGCGCGACGCACAGCGAGTGGTACCGCCCCACCTCGATCCGCTCCGGGAGCCCGGCGAACATCCCCCGTCCGTCGTGGGTGACGACGGAGGGCTTGCCGTGGACCACGTCGGGTGCCTGCCCGACGGTGCCGCCGGCCGCCGCACACAGCGCCTGGTGGCCGAGACACACCCCGAGTGTGGGGTACGACAGCTCCGCGAAGACGGGAATCGAAACTCCGGCGTCTGCGGGCGTCCCGGGACCGGGCGAGACGACGATCCCGTCTGGATCGAGTGCACGGATCCCGTCCGTGTCGATCCGGTCGTTCCGCCGGACGGTGACGGCCGCGAACTCGCCGAGGTACTGCACGAGGTTGTACGCGAACGAGTCGTAGTTGTCGATCACCAGCACCTCCGGCTGGGACCCGGTCGTCGTCGGCTCCGACCCACTCACGGCCGCTCACCCCCAGTCTCCTCGTGCTCGTGGCCGGCGACGGGACTGTCGGAGTCCTGCCGTCGCGACGACTCCGGGTCCGACCGTTCGGACTCGTCGCGCCCGGCGACCGCCAGTGACGCCCCGTCGAGGTGGTCGTCCAGCGCCGCGACGAGTCCGCGCGCCTTGTCGAGTGTCTCCTCGTACTCGCGGTCCGGCACGGAGTCGTGGACCACGCCCCCGCCGACACGGAGGCCGTAGCTGTCGCCGGTCCGGACCAGCGTCCTGATGAGGATGTTCAGCGTCGCGCGGCCGTCGAACCCGACGATCGCCAACGACCCAGTGTACGGCCCGCGACGGGTGGTCTCCAGCGTCTCGACGATCTCCATCGTCCGCGGCTTCGGCGCGCCGGTGATCGTCCCGCCGGGGAACACGGCCGCCACGTCGTCCGCGAGCGACCGATCCGGCCGCTCCGCGCCGGTCACGAGCGAGACGAGGTGCATCACCGCCGCGTAGCGGTCGACCCGCCGGTACTCCGGCACGGACACCGAGCCCGGGACGGACACCTTCCCGAGGTCGTTTCGCTCCAAGTCGACCAACATCGCGTGTTCCGCACGCTCCTTCTCGTCGCCGGTCAGTTCCGCCTCCAACTGCTCGTCCGCCGCCGTCGTCGCCCCGCGTGGACGCGTCCCGGCGATCGGCTCCGTGACCAGCCGTGCCGTCGCGTCCGGGTACTCGGCGAGGAGGTCGTCGCCGGCAGGGCCTCCCTCTCCGAAGTCACCGCCACCTCGGGGGTCACTCCCGCGCGGCTCCCGGCGCAAGAGGAGTTCCGGACTCGCGCTGGCGAGGTCGACCCCCCGGAACTCGACCAGTCCGGAGTACGGTGCCGGGTTCCCGGCGCGCAGTGCCGCGTACGCCTCCACCGGGTGGACGGCGGCGGGTGCCGTCAACCGGTGGCTGACGTTCGCCTGGAAGGTGTCGCCCGCGCGGACGAACTCGCGGACCCGCTCGACCCGCTCGGCGAACGCGTCCCGCCCCACGTCGGCGTCGAAGGTGACGGCGTCTGCGTCTGCCGGCGGCGCCCCGACCGTCGGGTCGCCGTCGCGGACGCGCTCTGCGAGGTCGCGTGCCGCCGCGAGCGCGCGGTCGTACCCCGTGTCCGGGTCCGTCCCGACCGGCGGACTCGCGACGATCCGGAGCGTCGTCTCGCCACCACTCGCCTCGCCAGTCTCGACGCTCTGCTCGCCACCACTCGTCTCGCCGGTCCCGTCGTCACTCTCCCCGTCACCGGGCATCTCCCAGGCCGCGACGGTGTCGTACCGGGCCACCTGGAGCCGCGGGAGCCCGCGCTCGTCGGTCGTCTCGTCGGGGAGTCGTTCCAGTTCGCGAGCCACGTCGTACGAGAGCCACCCGATCGTGCCGCCGGGGTACGGCACGTCACACGGGCCGCGGACGAGTGTGCCCGTCTCCAGGAACCCCTCCAGTGCGGCGAGAGTCGGCGAGGGGGCGGCGTAGTCGCCGTGACCGCCGTGGTCGCGGTCTCGCACGACGGCGTCGGCGCCGACCGTGAGCGTCTCCACGGGGTCGACGGCGACGTAGCCCCAGCCAGACTGGCCGCCGGTCGTCTCCAGACAGACGCTCCAGTCGTCGCCGCGGGCGCGACGGTACGCCTGGAACGGGTCCGAGACGGACACCCGGAGTTCCACCGGGACTCGGTCCTCGGGCGCCGCCGTCTCGGCGAGCCGACGGTATGTCTCGCGGTCCGTCGTTCGCTGCATACACCCCGTCCGTGTGTCGAGAGAAAGTCAGTTCCGGTCGGCCCGCCGGTCGTCTCACTCGTGGGTCTTCGCGCGGTCGACCCACCGGGCGACGCGTTTGGCCGACAGCTCCGTCCGGTCGGCCAGCGCGTCTGGATCGACGGCGGCCAACTCGGCGACGCTCTCGATCCCCGCCGCGGCGAGTTTGTCGGCGTACGCCGGGCCGATCCCCTTGATCTCGTCGACCGGCGTCCCGTCGTCTACGGCGTCGGACTCCACCTCCGCGGTGTCCGCCGGCTCCGTCGCAGCCGCCGAGTCGGCTGCCGTCGGCTCCGTGTCGTCCGCCTCCTCGGTGTCGACCTCTGTGTCCGTCGCCGTGTCGTCCGTCTCCTCGGTGTCGGCCTCTGTGTCGTCCGCCTCCTCGGTGTCGGCCTCTGTGTCGTCCGCCTCCTCGGTGTCGGCCTCTGTGTCGTCCGCCTCCTCGGTGTCGGCCTCTGTGTCGTCCACTTCCTCGGTGTCGTCCACTTCCTCGGTGTCGTCCGCCTCCTCGGTGTCGGCCTCTGTGTCGTCCGCCTCCTCGGTGTCGGCCGCCTCGTCCGCGTCGGTTTCTTCCGCCGCTTCCTCCTCCGAGTCGTCGAGTTCGCCGGGCTCTGCGGCAGTCTCCTCGGTCTCCTCCTCGTCTGCAGCCGTCTCGTCGACCGCTCCAGCCTCGTCCACCTCCGTCTCGCTGGCACTGTCGGTCGCCTCGTCCGCCTCCGTCTCGCCGGTGCTGTCGGTCACGTCGTCCGTCTCCGTGGCCGTCGCGTCGGTGTCCGCCGTCGCGGTGTCGTCGTGCTCTGTCGTCCCCTCAGAGTCGCCGTCGTCTCCCTCGACGTCCGTGTCGTCGACGGCGGCACCGGCGTCCGTGCCCTTCACCGCGGCCTCGGACTCCGTCGCCGGCGCCGCGCTCTCGCCGTCTCGCTCGATGGTGACGCTCCCACCGTTCCCACCACTCTTCGTGCGGTCCCGGCCACCCAGGCCGAGGAGCCGCTTCACCGTCTCGATGATCGACATACCGAGACGTTCCGTCACCGACCGCAAAAAAGCGACGGGGAAGCGACCGCACTCGCCACCCGGCGACGCCGACCCGCTCGCGAGGTGTCTGTCACCCGCTCGGAACCCACCTACGGGCCGCCCACCGCCCGTCTACAACTCCGCCCGGAGCGCCTCGTTCATCGCCGCCACGGGGGCGTCGTGGCCGGTCCACCGCTCGAAGGCGACGGCACCCTGGAACAACAACATCCACGCGCCGTCGACGGTCTCGGCCCCCGCGGCCGCCCCCTCGCGCAACAGACGCGTATCCAGCGGGGTGTAGACGGCGTCCAACACGGCCAGCTCCTCGTGTAACAGCTCCGCCGGAACCGGCGTCGCCTCCGGCGCCTCCATCCCGACGCTGGTCGCGTTCACCAGCACGTCCGCCGACGGTACGCGCTCGGTCAGCCCGTCGAGTCCACCGGCGGTCAGCGTGGCGTCGAGCCCACCGTCGCTCGGCGTCCCCGGGTCGCTCGTGTCGCCGTTCGTGCTCGTATCTCGTCCTTCCTCACCCCCACGACCCCCCTCGCCGCCGTCGGCGAACGACCCACGGAGGTCCGCGACCAGCGTCTCTGCGCGCTCGACGGTGCGGTTGGCGACGTGGACCGACGCCGCCGACTCCGCGAGTGCGGCCGTCGCGGCCCGTCCCGCACCGCCCGCACCGATCACGACGGCATCCGTTCCGTCGAGTGACACGTCGTGGTGGGCGAACGCGCGCCGGACGCCCGCCACGTCCGTGTTGTCGCCAGTCGGCGGGTCCGTCGCGAAGTCGACCGTGTTCACCGCGCCGACGCGGCGGGCGCGCGGCGTCGGCTCGACCGCGGCGAGCACGTCGCGTTTGAACGGCACCGTGACGTTCAGCCCCGCCACGCCGAGGTCGGCGGCACCCGCGACGGCGGCCGCGGCGTCGTCCGGCTCGAAGGTGACGTACCGCGCGTTCAATCCGAGGTCGTCGTAGGCGGCCTCGTGCATCGGCGGCGACAGCGAGTGGTCCACGGGGCTCCCGAGGAGACCGTACACGTCCATACCACTCGACGACCCTCCCAGGGTGAAAGCCTCTCGGTGGACGCACTCGCGAGGCCAAGATACTTCGGTCCCCTTCGAGAACACCGAGCAAATGCCACGAGAGAGCTACCAGGAGCGTCTGGACGCGCTCCGCGACGACGTCCTCTACATGAGCGAGTTGGCCGCCGGGCAGGTTCGCGACGCGCTCGACGCGCTGGCGCGGACGGACGCCGAGTTGGCACGGCAGGTGATCGACGGCGACGAGGAGCTCAACCAGTTGTACCTGGAGTTGGAGTCCGACTGTGTGGACCTGCTCGCACTCCAGCAGCCCGTCGCGGGCGACCTCCGGTTCATCGCCTCCTCGTTCAAGATCATCACCGATCTCGAACGGATCGGCGACCTGGCGACGAACCTCGCGGAGTACGCGATGGACGCCGAGGAGACGGTGTTCCCCGACGTGGACGTGCAACGGATCGGCGAGTTGGCGTTGGACCACCTCGACCAGGCGACCACCGCCTACGCGACCGAGGACACGGAACTGTGTCACGACGTGGCGGCCGCCGACGACGAGGTGGACCGGCTGTGTACCGAGGCCAGCGAGTCCATCGTCCGCGAACTGGTGAGCCAGTCCGACGACGACCGCGACGCCGACGTGCTGCTCTCGGAGGTCTCGCGGCTGTTCCTGACGATCCGCGACCTCGAACGGGTTGGCGACCACGCGGTCAACATCGCCGCCCGCGCGCTGTACATGGTCGAGAACGACGACGCACTGTTGTACTGACCCCGGCGCTGGCGTCTCGGTCCGTCTCGGACGTCGTCGCCCCCTCGCCACCGGCTACCGCGAGTGTTGCCGAAGGTTGAAGATTCTGCGAGCGAAGGAGGTGGTATGGACTTCGAGCTGACGACGGAACAGCGGCAGATCCGCGACATGGTCGCGGAGTTCGTCGACGAGGAGGTCGTCCCACGCGCGGCGGAGATCGACGAGGAAGACGAGTTCCCCGCCGACCTGATCGACGAGATGGCCGACCTCGGCCTGATGGGGATGCCGTTCCCCGAGGAGTACGGCGGTGCGGGCCTCGACTACCACAGCTACGCCATCGGTCTCGAACACATCTCTCGTGGCTCCGGCGGTCTCGGCACCATCGTCGCCGCCCACATCTCGCTGGCGGGCAACATGGTGTACGCCTTCGGGAACGAGCGGCAGAAGGAGGAGTACCTCGAACCGCTCGCGCTGGGCGAGGAGATCGGGGCGTTCGCGCTCTCGGAGCCACAGGCCGGCTCCGACGTGCCGGCGATGGACACGACCGCCGAGCGCGACGGCGACGGCTACGTGATCGACGGCGGGAAACTGTGGACCTCGAACGGGTCGGTCGCCGACACCGTGATCGTCTTCGCGAAGACGGACCCCGAAGCCGGGAACCAGGGGATCTCCTCGTTCGTCGTGCGCCCGGAGACGGACGACGGCTTCGTCGTCGAGAACACCGAACACAAGCTGGGCGACAAGGGGTGTCCGACCGCCGAGTTGCGGTTCGACGACATGTACGTCCCCGAGGAGCGCCGACTCGGCGAGGAGGGGCGTGGGTTCGTCCACGCGCTGAAGACGCTCAACGGCGGCCGGATCACCATCGCGGCCCGTGGCGTCGGAATCGCCCGCGCCGCACTGGAGGAGGCGGCCGACTACGCGACGGACCGCGAGCAGTTCGACCGGCCGGTCGCGGAGTTCCAGTCGATCCAACACAAGATCGCGGACATGGACACGAAGCTCCAGGCCGCGAAGATGCTGATGCACAAGGCTGCCGACATGAAGATCCGCGGGGAGGACTTCGTGAAGGAGGCCGCACAGGCGAAGCTGTACGCCAGCGAGGTGTCCCGCGAGGTCGCCAACGAGGCGATCCAGATCCACGGCGGGTACGGCTACACGAAGGACTTCCCGGTCGAGCGCTACTACCGCGACGCCAAGCTCAACGAGATCTACGAGGGGACCAGCGAGATCCTCCGGAACACGATCGCCGACCAAGTGCTGGAGTGAGGACGCGCTCGCGGCGCCCGAGCGGGCGGTGTCGTGTCGCGGTGGAGACGAGCCGCCGGGCCGAGACGAGCCGCCGGGCCGAGACGAGCCGCCGGGCCGAGACGAGCCGCCAGGCCGAGACGAGCCGCCAGGTCACCGATCAGTGCCAGAGCCACGGTCACACACGACCGGTTCGCGTGCCGTCGTGGTGGCGACGCTCCTCTTGCTCGCGGGGTGTGGGACCATCGGCGGTGGCGTCGCCGGCGACGACGCGGACCGAAGAACGGTGAACCCGGCCCTCGCCGGGACCCCCTCGCCGAGCCCCACGCCGTCGCCGACGCCGAGTCCGTCGCCGACACCCCGGTACCCGACCGGCGTCGGCCCGGACGGCGTCGACGCGTTCGCGCTCGCGGCGAGTCACCAGGCCACGCTCCGAGAGCGAACCGGGCGGGTCCGCGTGACGACGACCGTCGAGACGCCAGACGGAGATCGACTCGGTTACGAGCGAGTGACCCTCGCCGTCGCCGGCGACCGGGCGCGGTACCGACGGGTTCGACGTGGTGACCTGGTACGGTCCGACGACGGTGTCGTGAGGCTCTCTGGGTGGGCGACGGACTCCGTCGTCGCCGAGCGTGTCGAGCGTGGCGACGAGGTGACGCGGTACCGGTACGACGACGACCCGCCGGCGGTCGGGACCGACAGCACTGTCGACGGACGAGCCCTCGTCTACGGCCTGTTGGACGGGTGGCGACTCCGCTACGACGCCGCGGCGTCGGCGAACGGGAGTGACGGGACGGCGGTCCTCGTCGCCACAGAGCCGGTCGGCGGTGACGCCACCGACTCCACCGGGGCGGAGGCCGCAGACGGTCCCACCGTCCGCGTCGTCGTGCAGCCTTCCGGACTGATCGAGCGGATTCGCGTCCGGTACCGGACGACCGTCGACGGGCGGCCGATCGTCGTCCGATCACG
The DNA here is from genome assembly GCF_041361345.1 of Halobaculum sp. MBLA0147. Taxonomy (NCBI): domain Archaea; kingdom Methanobacteriati; phylum Methanobacteriota; class Halobacteria; order Halobacteriales; family Haloferacaceae; genus Halonovum; species Halonovum rutilum. Next base: position 170,907 of record NZ_JBGKAD010000001.1, read on the forward strand.
GTTCCGACTCCGATCGGTCGGCGACGTTGGGGTCGAACCGCCACGGTGGATCGACGTCGCCCGCAACCGCGCGGCAGACGACGACGGGTCGGACACCGGGCTGCCCGGCGGCGGTCCCGTCGACGACACCGGGACGGAGGTGCGTCCGTGACGACGACGTGGCTCCGGTCGTCGGTGCTCGCCTTGCTTCGGTCGTCAGTACTCGCCTGGCTCCGATCCTCGGGACTCGCCTTGCTTCGGTCCTCGACACTCGTCGGAGCCGTGTCTACGGTACTCGCTCGGCTCCAGTCGTCGGCCCGCACACGGGCCGACACCCGCACACGTGCCACGGTCGTCCTCGTCCTCGCCGTCACACTGGCCGGCTGCGGTGCCCTCGGCGGTGTCGGTGGTGTCGGCGACGGTGACCCGGACCGGAACACGGTGAACCCGGCGCTCGCCGGGACTCCCTCGCCGAGTCCCACGCCGTCGCCGAGTCCGACGGCTTCGCCGACGCCCGTACAGACGGCGACACCGGGGCCGAACCCCAGCGCCGTCGCGCGTCGCCACGCGGGGGTACTCCGCGCTCGGAGCGGCGCCGTCTCGTTCGTCCGGACGGTGCGGACGCCGGACGGCACGCCAGTCGCCACCGTCCGGCTCGCGGGTCGGGTCGACGGTCCGCGGTCACTGTTCGTTCGCCGCGCGGGAGTGACGCGACCCGACGCGTGGCGTCCCGCCGGCGAGAACCGGACGGCGTGGACAGACGGGACCGACAGCGCACGACTCGTCGACGGAGAGCGGCAACCGGTGGTCGTCGACGAGTTGACCCCGACGGAACTGCGCTCCGCGAGCGGTGCCTCGCAGGTGCTGGCGCTGTTCACGCGGTGGCCAGTCGCGTTCGCCGGCTCGCGCGAGACGGCGACGGGGACGGTCGCCGTGTACACCGCAACCCGGTCGCGCGCGGCGTGGATCGGCGGACGTACCGCGCGGAACCTCTCGGTGCGAATCCGTGTCCGCGAGTCCGGACTGGTCGACCGTGCGACCGTCCGGTTCCGGACGACCGTCCGCGGCCGACGTGTCGCGGTGGTCGAACGGTTCCGCGTGACTGCCCTCGGGAACGTCACCGTCGAGCGACCACCGTGGGCGACCACCGGACGAGCCGTCGAGTGGTTCGGTCACTCGACGGACCGCGACGAGAGCGAGTCGGTGGGACCACGAGACGCCATCGACGACGGGGCGTGACCGCTCGCGTCCGGAGGTCGACCGACTGCGTGCCGCCGCGTTGAAGATGGTCCGGAGACAGTCGTCCACTCGTGTTCGGAGACACCCGCCACGTCGCCGCGGTGGTGACACTGGTCGTGCTGGCCGGGTGTGGTGCGGTCGGCGGCGGTGCCGGCGGCGACGGCGGAGCGGAGACGGTGAACCCCGCACTCGCCGGCACACCGTCGCCGACACCGACTGCGACCCCCACACCGCCGCGACCGCCCGGCTTCCAGCGCGACCGGACCGTGCTCGGCGAGGTTCGCCTCGCGCACGCGACCGCCTTCGCGTCGCGCGACGCCGCGTTCGTCCACAGCCGACGCGTGGTGACCGAGAACGGGTCGCTGGTGAGCCACGAGACGGCACGCACCGTGACCGACGGTGACTCGGCTCGCTCCCGGTTCACCTACCGCGACAGAGACGCCGACGGAACGGTGTCTCACGGCCGTGTCGACAGGTACGCCGACCGCACCGTCACCGCGTTCCGCGCGCGTCGCTCGCACCGGGAGAACACGACCTCTGTCCGTCGTCGGTCCGACGGCGTCGCCCCGCGTGCCGACGGCGGGCAGTACGTCTACGAGATGCTCTCGGGGCTCCAGTTCTCGGTCGTCGGGCGGACGACGAGCGGGAACGCGACGGTCGTCCGACTCCGCGCAGAGGCGGACCGTGCCCCGTACGGCGCCGGACTGACACGACGCAACGTCACCGCGACGGTGAACGTCACGCTCGAGGGGCTCGTCGTGTCGGCACGTGCTCGGTTCGTCGTCGACCGGATCGGCGACGCCGTCGTCGTCACCGAGCGGTTCCGCGTGACCCAGCGGCGTGGGGCCGTCGTCGAGCGCCCGACGTGGGTGACTCGGCGACTCGCGAACGAGACCGCGGTGGGGACGGCGACACCGACGGGGACGGAGACCGATTCGGGGACCGTGACACCGACGGAGACCCCCGTGGCGACGGCGAACGAGACGGCAGGCGGTTGAACGGAGACGAGACAGAGTGAGAAGTACGCAGACGGAGGAGTACGCGGACGACTCGTCCGCGCGGCGCGTGTTCACCCCTGCGTGTCGGGGAGGTCGTACTCCTCGGGCGGCGGCACGTACAGCAGGTCCAGCGTGAACCCGAGTGCCAGCGGGACGCCGATGGTGACGGCGATGGCGAGCCCCGGACTCCCGAGGTCGGGACCGATCCCCAACACGCCGGTCGTGATCAGCGTCACGACGAACAACAACAGCGGAGTGAGCATCGCGGTGTAGATCACCCACCCCCAGCGAGTCTTCATCCTGATCCTGAAGAAGCGGGTGCTCACGGCCGCCAGGAGGGTCTGGACCACGAGCACCACGCCGAAGAGGACCAGTTCTGCGACGGTGGCCATACTCGGTGTACGCTCGTCGCGCACTTCCCGCTGTCGGAGCGTCCCGCCGGTAGCGAGCCGGTCGCCCGGTCAGTTCGTCGTCGTCACCTCGACCACGTCGCGGTGGTCGAGTTCCGTGTCTGCTCCGACCTGCCGCCCCGTACGAGCGTCCGTCGCGTAGAGGAACCCCTCGCCCACGTCGGAGTGGATCGCGTTCGCGAACCCCTCGGCGGTGACCCCCTCCGGGAAGAGGAGACAGTCCTGGAGGAAGGTGCCGTCTGCCCGTGGCGACCCGTTGCCGGGGAAGACGGCGATCGTCTCCAGTTCCTCGAACAGCGCCGTCTCGATCGCCGTCTGGACACCCGTCCCGCCGAAAGTCTCGAGGAACTCGCGGATCCGGTCGAGACCGGCGCGCTTCTCCTCCGGAAGATCCCCCGTCACCTCGAAGTCGGCGTCGCCAGGATCGTACGCGACGACACCCGCCGCCGCGGCGTTCTTCAGTGCCTTCTCGGCGTGGGCGGAGACCGGGACGAACGTGAGGTGGTCGTAGTCGGGGTCGGACGTGATCTCGCGCCAGTTCTCGCGGGCGGCCGCCGTGTCCATCTTGTTGGCGGCGATCACGATGGGCTTCGTCGCGCGTCTGATCGCCGTCGCCAGCGCCGCCTCGTCGCCGTCGTCCCACTCGTCCGGGTCCGTCGAGAGTCCCAGCCGGCGGCGCAGCCGGTCGATCTCGTCGTCCGAGATTCCGAACGACGAGAGCTGCTCCGCGAGGTCGACGGCCAACTCGGAGTCGTGGCCCTGGTAGCCCGACCGGTGGCGTTCGAGTCCCTTCCGGAGGATGTCGAGGTACCACGCGTCCAACTCCTCCTCGAGGAAGTCCACGTCCTCGCGTGGGTCGTGTCCCTCCGTCGGCTCCCCCTCGGCGTCGGTCTCTCCACTGAAGTCGACGACGTGGACGAGCACGTCCGTCTCGTTGAGGTCCGTGAGGAACTGGTTGCCCAGCCCGCGACCCTCGTGGGCGCCCGGGACCAGCCCGGCCACGTCGACCAACTCGACCGGGACGTACCGCGTCCCGTCGGCACAGTAGCCGTGGTTCGGGGTACACTCGTGGTCGCCGTCGAACTCCGGGGCGGCACAGTCGACGCGGACGTACGCCTCGCCGACGCTGGGGTCGATCGTCGTGAACGGGTACGCGCCCTCCGGCACGTCGTTCGTGGTCGCCGCGTTGAACAGCGTGGACTTCCCGACCGAGGGTTTGCCCACCAGTCCGATCTCGTAGCTCACTACCGTCGTCGGCGGGGGCGACACTCCAGTGGTTTCCGGTCCGTCCTCGCTGCGCGAGTGACTCTCACGCGCGTGCCGGACGGCCGGTGGGGCTGTCCGCTCGTGGTGCGGCGACCACGAGACCGACCCACACGAACGGAAACCGGTTTGACCCGGGGGTGCCACTACGCCTCCGTGAACAAGTACGGTCACGTACTGAACGGGGTGTTGCTGGCGCTCGGGTTGGCGCTGGTGTTGGGGGCGGAGTTGAGTCTGACCACCGTCGAGTGGGGGGTGCGACTGTTGCCCCCGGTCGTGCTCGGGGCGTTGTTCCCGGACGTGGACACGGCGTTCGGGAAGCACCGGAAGACGCTGCACAACCTGCCGGTGTTGGCGCTGTTCGTGGCCTACCCGCTGTACTTCGACAACCTCCACTTCGTGTGGGTGGGGATCGCGACCCACTACCTGTTGGACGTGGTCGGCAGCAAGCGCGGCATCGCGCTGTTCTACCCGTACACGCAGGAGTACGGCCTCCCGATCGGCGTCGCGGTCTCCAGCGAGTACAGCACCGTCGTCACCGTGGTCATCTCGGTGTTGGAGGTGGGTCTCCTCGCCGCGATCCACGTCTACGTGATCGACCTCGTGGCGACGACGGTCAGGCCGGAGTTCCTCGCACTCCTCCCCGAAGTGGTGCGGGGTCTGCTCCGCACCGCCGGACTGGCCTGATCTGGTACCGACTCGGGACGGGCGGATCGACACCGTCCGCGACTCAGTACATCGCCACGTCGTCGAACCGCCCGTCGTAGGCGATGTGGCGTGGGTGGGTCGGCTCCATCCCGGAGAGGAACAGTCGGTCGAGTTTCCCCCAGGAGTTCTCGTAGCCGAGGTGGGCGAACTCGGCGAGCCGACGGAGTTTCGTCGCCGGATCGCGTCGTTTGACGAGTCGCCTGTCCGCGCCGTCGCGGACGGCCTCGACGAGCGCCGTCGCAGAGTCGATGGCGCGGTCGAACTCCGTCCACACGGACCCCACGGTCCCGACGAGGTGGGCGTACGAGGAGGCGAACCCGGGCACGTCGAACGCCTCCGCGACGCGGTCCGCGCGGTCGTTCTGGAACGCGAACTGTTTGCCGTTCAGCGTCTCCACGGCGTGGATGCTGTCTCGGTACGCCCCGACCTCGGCTCTGGAGAGGCTGACGTTCAACAGCTCCGGGTGTGGGACGAGCACGGCGGCGTCCTGCTCGTCGAACGCCGACAGCGCCCCCTCGAAGGTGACGAAGTCGGGAACGGGGTCGGAGAGGCCGAGCGCGAGCAGGTGGCGGCGACTCCGCCAGTCGCCGGTGAACACCTCCCTGGCCGGGACGACCAGCAGGTCGTCGTCGGAGAACCGGGCCGCCCGCTCGCGGATCGTCGGCAGCCGCGTGAAGTGGGGTGCGTACACCAACACGTCGATGCCGGCCGTCTTGGCCCGCTCGACAACCTGCTCGTTCAGGATCTTGACGTGGAAGTCCACGCGCGTCGCCCCGTCGCTCACGGACGAGGGTACCCCGGGACCGACTTGTCGGTTCCGTTTCACCGCGTCGCGGTCGTACCGTCTGCCCGTGGTCGGCGTCTCGGGACGACCGCCACCGTGGCCGGTGTTCCGTGACCGAGGGCCGTGTCGTCGGATCGGAGCCGGTCTCGGCGGGCGCACTCACGTGGCGACAGCGAAGGCTTTTGCCGGTCGCCCGAGTGGGTCGGAGTATGCCCGGATGGGAGTGCGGCATCGACGGCTGCGAGGAGGCGTTCGACGCGCCGGAGGACGCCATCGTCCACCAGACGACGGAACACGAGCGCCACGAGTGTGCGGTGTGTGGCACCATCGTCCCCGAGGGGTACTTCGCGATCCGCCACGCGTTCGACGAACACACGCGTGCCGACTTCGTGCGCGCGTACGACGCGGACTCCGACGCCGTCCGCGAACGCGAGGAGATCAAGGCCGCCATCGAGGACGCCGCCGACCTCCGTGCCGTCGTCGAACGACTCAACGGCTCCGGCGCCTCCGCCTGAGGCGGGTCGCCGCCCGCCGTCTCACTCGCTGGCTGCAGTCGAATCGCTTCGACACGGACGGCTCTCTCCGTCGACCGCGCACGCACCACTGACGAGTCGGACGCGCGGAGAAGGACGACCACGCGCGGCGTGGTCGGAGTCGACAGCTGGTACCACTCCCGGACCGACGGTTACCGTCCCGCCGGTCGCCAACCGCATACCGAGCACTCTGCCGCGGCCGTGTCGTGGACGCCGCCGCAGTCTGGACACTGTTTCTTGTTGTACGACTCCTCCCACTCTGTCGGACCGGTGTCGTGGCCGGTGGTCGAGAGGAACTCGTCGAACAGGTCGTCGTCCGTGCTCGGTGCCGTCGCCATGCGTGCTACAGTATGACGCACACGGTACAAGAACCTTGTGGAGGCTTACCACACCGTGAGAATCACCGGTGAACGGCTCGTCCGGCCGCACGGTTCGGCAGTTCGGCGTCGAGGCCTCACTCCGTTCGGCGTCGCACCCGGACTCGGTCGGTCACTCTGTCGTCGGAGTCTCCTTCGACAGCACCGTGAGGTAGTGCGGGTCGGTCTCGTCGCCACGGCGGTGGATCGTCTCGACGGACCACGGGGTCGGTGCCAGCGCCTCTCGGAGCCGCTCCGGCGAGTACAGCCGGAACAGGAGCGTCTCGCTCCGCTCACCCTCGTACCGGAAGTGGAACGTCCGCGAGGCGAGCCCCGGCGGCGTCTCCGCGCGGTAGCCCAGCAGCTCGCTCGCCGCCGGGACCGTCGGGTCGTAGCCGTCGACGATCGCAGTCGCGTCGGGCGTCGTCACCCGCGCGAAGTCGACGAACAGCTCCGTCAGCCCGGCGAGCGAGCGCGCGAGACACGCCTGCGTCCCGTAGACGTGCAGCGACGCGAACCGGTCCGCCGGGAACGCCTCCGAGAGCGCGAACATGTCACCCAAGCGGGCCCGCTCGACACCGCGCTCGCGCATCGTCTCGACGAGGTGTTCGGACACCTCCAGCGCGACCGTCTCGAACTGCGCTTGGAAGTACAACGTGTCCCGCCCGACGCCGGCACCCACGTCCAACAGTGGCCCGTCGAGCCACCGCTCGCGGAACCGCGTCGACTCCGCGTCCGCCGTCCGCGGGTCGAAGTAGAAGTCCTGGATCGGGTGTTCCCGTTCCGTCTCGCCGTCCACCTGGTACAGCGGCGCGGTGCGCTCCTCGCGGGCGTGGTCCGCCAGCGCTCGTCCGAACGGATCTGTCACGTCCGGGCCGACCGGCGCCGGATACCTAAGCGTGGTTCGAAACTGTCACACACTCACACAGTTCGGGCGTCGCCGTCGTCGGATCGACGGCGTGGCCCGACCGGCGTTCAGAGAGCCGGCGCGGCCCGACCGGGGTTCAGAGAGTCGGCGCGGCTCGACCGGCTCTCAGGGCGTCGGCGCGGCCTTCTGGAGTGCGGTCTCGGCGATGTTGCCGCCGTAGTCGGCCGCACGCGACACGGAGTCGACGACGAGCCCGAGCAGTTGCGCCCGTGCGGGGTCCAACTCGCCGAGTAGTTCGTCGATCTCGCGGGCGCGCTGGTCGATCTCCCGGACGCGACCGCGTGCCTCGTTGGCGATCCGAGTCGCCTCGCTGGGCTCCTCCTCGAACAGCGCGTCCATCGCGTCGTCGACGACACCGGCGGCGTCGACACGCAACTCGTCGACCGCGTCGAGGAGGTCGCCGGGCACCACCTCCCCGTCGTCGTCGGCCATCTCGAGGGTGAGGTGGGCGATCTTCGTCGCGTGGTCGGCCGTCCGCTCCAGTTGGCGGGCGCTGGCGTGGTAGTCGAAACACGACTCCCGGTCCAAGCCGAGTTCGTCGGCGGCCTTCGGTGTCCGGAGCGTCGACCGGAAGATCCGCGAGACGACCATGTACAGGCGGTCTACGTCGTCGTCACGCTGGATCACGTCCCGCGCCATGTCCGTGTCCGCCTCCGCGAGCGCGGCGACGGCGTCCTCCAACATCGACAGCGCGATCAGTCGCATCCGGGTGACGGCGTTGTGGATCGACAGCTCCGAGGAGTCCAACAGGTCCCGGATGACGACACGGTCGCGCGTCTCTTCTAACACCTCCAACCCGACGAGCCCCTGGACGGCGTCGCGGATCGTGCGCCGCTGGTCGTTCGTGATCCGCGACGACTCCAGGGCGATGATGTCGAACCCGGAGACGTACATCGTCATCACCGCACGCGTGAGTTCCTCGCCGGTCAGATCCGCCACGTCCAGCGTCCCCTCCGTCCGCTCCTCCTCGGAGACGGGCGTGAGGAACAGCGAGTCCCCCTCGGGGTAGAACTCGACCTCGGTGCCGGCGCTGACACCGTTGTCCGTCGCCCAGCCTTTGGGGATCGACACGGTGTACGTGGAACCACCCGTGACCTGGACCTTCCGGGTCTCGACCATACGCGACGGTTCTCGGACCGGGGGCAAAAGCCTGCCGAAAGTCTATATATCCCGCGCCAGCGACACGGGCGGCTCCCGACTTCGACTCGGCGCGCCAGACTCGTGGGAGTCTACCGTTCACTCTGTACTCTCCGTAAATCCGTCTCCAACCTCTCTACCGGCGACAATTTCGGGTCACACGGTTCAGAACTCCCGGCGTCGACGGGGAGCGGCGGGCTGCGTGTGCGACCCGTTGTCGTACATCCGACTATATATTCATCATACCAGACTACTTAGGAGTGCTGCGCCTTCGATCTGGTGATGACGCAAGACGCGTCCGACTCGGTGTCACGGAGACGGTTCGTCCAGGCAGCGTCCGCAGCCGGAGTGGCCGGCGTCGCGGGGTGTGCCGGTGGGTCCGGCTCCGGATCGAGCGGGTCCAGCGACACGAGCAAACTGACCGCAGACGGGTCGTCGACGGTGTACCCGATCACGAACGGTGCCGCCTCGTTGTGGAACGGGAACCCGCCCGCCTCCGACGAGGAGTACTGGGGGCCGGGCCAGTACGACATCGACACGGACCAGAACCTCGCCGACTACTTCGCGGGACTGTACGGCTTCGAGGCGACCGAGGAGCGGTCGACGCCGCCGTTCTCGGTCAGCGTCGCGCTGTCGCACTCCGGGACGGGCGTGAAGGCCGTCGAGGAGGGGCGCGTCGACATCGGCGACTCCTCGGCGCCGGTCGCCGACGAGCTGCCGGAGGCCAGCGACTCGAAGCTCGACAAGTTCGTCGACCACGTCGTCGGCGTCGACGGTCAGCCGATCGTCGTCTCGAGTGAGATCAAGGAGGCCGGCGTGACGAAGCTCACCGGCGACCAGCTGAAGGCCATCTACAAGAAGGAGATCACCAACTGGAGCGAGGTCGGTGGCCCGGACAAGGAGATCCAGGCCATCGGGCGTGCCGAGGGCTCCGGGACGGACACCGCGTTCCGGTCGAACCTCTACGGCGACCCGGACGCGCCGATCCAGCCGGACGTGCGGAAGGGCCAGAACCAGCAGGTGAAGACGCTGGTGTCGAACACGGACAACGCCATCGCCTACATCGCGCTGGCGTTCGTCGAGGAGGGTGGCGCAGTGCCGCCCATCGCACTGGAACTCGAGGGGACGACCTACGAGTACGGCAAGAACCTCGGTGCGAAGGGGTACCCGCTGTCGCGTGACCTCCACTGTTACACGTGGGAGGACACCTCGAAGAAGGAGGCCGCGTTCATCAACATGATCCTGACCGAGTTCGGCCAGGAGAACTTCGTCGCCTCGAACAACTACTTCAAGCTGCCGGAGAGCCGCCGGAAGGCGCAACGCGAGAAGCTGCCGGACCAGTCCTGACGACGGGTCGGCCGTCGTGACGGCCGTCGGGCGTCTCCCGGCTGCCCACAGTGACAGTCTCCCGGGCGTGTGCCCGGCGTACCGATCCGAGACTCGCGACGACAGCGCGTGCGAGTACACGACACCCGGTTGTGGCGGCGGGTTCGCGGGGCCACGAGCGACCGTCCTCGCGATTCGGCCGAGGCGAGCGGTTCTCGAGCTCTCCGTAACCCACAGTCCCGTGTGTCGTCGCTCGGGCCGTCGCGAGTCGCGGACCCACGACGGCGCCGACCGGAAGGAAAGACATAATGAACCCCAATCGAACGGACGAAACGGATGGCCACGAGAACTGAGATCGGGCGTCGCCTCGCCGACGCGGACGACGGCGAGCGCGCCGTCGTGTTGCAGGTGATCGGCGGCCTGTCGTTGCTGGCGACACTGGTACTGTTCCTGTCGAACTCGTCGCTGACGGCGGTGCCGCTGCTCGTCACCCTGTCGACGGTCGTGTACGGGTGGGGGCGCCACCAGGCGACCACCGCACGGGCGCTGACGTTCGTGGCGACCGTCTCGACGGTGCTCGTGTTGGGGTTGATCGCCGTGTTCGTGTTCGTCGAGTCGATCCCGGCCGCGACGATCATGAGCGACACGGTGTTCGGGGTGACCATCCCCGGACTCGGGATGTTGACCCGCACGTCGCCCCCGTACTGGGCGTCGCGACAGAACCTCTTCTCGATGATCCCGATGATCTACGGGACGGTGGTGACGACCGCCATCGCGGTCACCGTCGCCGCGCCGCTGGGTGTGGCGGGGGCGCTGTTCATCGCGGAGATCGCGCCCGGGTGGGCCCGCGAGATCGTCAAACCCGGCGTCGAGATCCTCGCCGGCATCCCGTCGATCGTCTACGGGTTCATCGGCTTCGTCGTCATCAACCAGTACACCTTCGACGTGTTGGGGACGAGCTACGGGAGCCTGTTCTCCGTCGGACTCGTGATCGGGTTGATGTCGCTCCCGACGGTGGTGACGGTCGCGGAGGACGCCATCGACTCCATCCCGGACTCGATGAAGTCCGGCTCGTTGGCCGTCGGCGCGACGGACTGGCAGACGATGAAGAGTGTCACCCTGCCGGCGGCGTTCTCGGGGATCGCGGCGGCGGTCCTGTTGGGCGTCGGCCGGGCGATCGGGGAGACGATGGCTGCGACGGTGATGTTGGGACACAGCCAAGACCTCCCGGAGCCGCTGTACGACGTGTTCTTCAACGGCGAGACGCTGACGAGTGTCATCGCGAGTCAGTACGGTAACGCTACCGGGACGCAGTTGAGCGCGCTGTACGGGGCCGGGGTGATCCTCTTCGCGACTGTCGCCGTCATCAGCGTCGCCTCGCAACTGATCGAGTGGCGGATGAAGCGGACACTGGAGGGTGACGGATGACCGACGACACGAGCGAGCGGGGAGGACCCGACACGGCGGGCGAGCGAGCGGTGGACGACACGGCGAGTGAGTCGTCCGGCCCGCGGGCAGACGGCGGGAGCGAGAGAGAGCGCGGATCGTCCTCGTCGCCCCCCCGCGCCGACGGCGGGACGCTCGGCCTCGACGACGAGTCGACACGCTCGTCGCTCGTCGCGAACGACACGACGGTGTACGAGCGGGTCGCGGCGAGTCTCGTCGGCCTCAGCATCGTCACGTTCTCGCTGGGTGTGACGACGCTGTTCCGAGTGACCGAGGTCGGCTCGACGCGGATCCTCGGACTCGGCCTCTACCAGCTGTTCGGGCTCGCGATGGGTGCCGCCGGCACCGGGATCGTCGGGCTCGGCTTCGTCTCCCGTGCCGGGCTGGCGGACACGGAGCCGGACCCGTACACCGGGCCGCTCCCGATGACGGTAGTGAGTTGCCTCTGGCTGGCGACCGGGAGTGTGCTCGGCAGTTCGCTGCTCGGACTCGGGACGCTCGGCGGGGTCGGGTTCGGGCTGGCGACGGCCGTCGCGGCGTTCCTCGTCGGGCTGTGGGCGAGCGAGGACGTCGGGTCCACACTCCCAGTCGGCTCGCTGGTCGCGGTCGTCGGGCTGGTCCTGTTGGCCGGCGTGATCGACCAGTCGTGGGTGTACGACCCCGAGACGCTGCTCGCGCAGTTCCCGTCGCAGGCGGTCGTCCCGCTGTTCGCGATGGGCGGCGGGCTGCTCGGCGCCTGGAGCGGTGCGAAGGCCCACGCCGGGTTCGGCACTCGTGGCCGCCAGCAGGGGTCGTTCCTGTTGATCTCGATGAACGCGGCGGTGATGATCGCCGTGTTGGCCGCGCTGATCGGGTTCGTGGTCCTCCGTGGATTCGCCCCGATGACGGAGGGGTTCGAGATCGGGCTGACGACCTTCGAGTGGCCGTTCGTCACGAACCCCTCGCAGGGACTCGGGATCCAACGCGGCGTGTTCCCGGCCATCGTCGGCACCGTCTGGCTGGTGGTCGGCGCGGTGAGTTTCTCCGTCCCGCTGGCGGTCGGCGCGGCGGTGTTCCTCACCGAGTACGCCGAGCAGGGGCCGTTCACCCGCGGTGTCGAGGTGGCGACGAACGGTCTCTGGAGCACGCCGAGCGTCGTCTACGGGCTGTTCGGACTCGCCTTCCTCGTGCCGCGGTTCAACGACACGCGGTCGCTGCTCGCCGGGCAGTTGGTGCTCGGGTTCATGCTGCTGCCGCTGTGTCTCATCACGAGTCGGGAGGCGATCAAGAGCGTCCCCGACGAGTACCGGGACGCGAGTGCGGCACTCGGCGTGAACCAGTGGCAGACGATCCGCAGCGTCGTCTTGCCCGCCGCGATGCCGGGGATCATCACGGGGATCATCCTCGGCGTCGGGCGGATCGCGGGGGAGACGGCGCCGATCCTGCTGGTCGCCTCCGGGGCGACGTTCCCCTCCAGCGCGCCGCAGGTGTTGTCCTCGTTCCGGTTCCAGGCCGCGCCGCCGTTCGTCACCAACCCCGAGTTGTTGGAGGCGGGGTCGGCACTGCCGTACCAGCTGTACGCGATCATCACCGCCGGCGTCGGGGAGACGCAGGCGTTCGGCTGGGGGACCGCACTCGTCTTGCTGCTGGTCGTCCTCGGCTTCTACGCGGTCGGTATCGCCTCGCGCGTCTACTTCCGGCGGAAACTCGACAGAGACCAATAGACCATGACCGACGACACCACCGACGACACGGCGCCGACGCACAGCGAGCCCGCCACGGACGGCGGGACGACGACCGACACGCCGGAGACGGCGACAGACGGACCCGAGACGGCGACAGACACCGGGTCCACGGAGACGGACGGCGTCACCGAGACGGACAGTCCGGGCGTGAGCACGACGACGGGCGACCGCGTGACGACACAGGGCGAGAGCCACGAGGAGTCGCGCGCCGAGTGGACGGCCTACGAGTTCGACGGGGAGGCGGCCATCTCGACGACGGACTTGGACGTGTACTACGGGGACGAGCAGGCGATCCAGAGCGTCTCGATGGACGTGCCCCGGGAGAGTGTCACGGCGCTCGTCGGCCCCTCGGGGTGTGGGAAGTCGACGTTCCTCCGATCGCTCAACCGGATGAACGATCGGATCAACAGTGCCCGCGTGGAGGGCTCCGTCGAGGTGGACGGCGAGGAGATCTACCAGGACGGCGTCAACCTCGTCGAACTCCGCAAGCGGGTCGGGATGGTGTTCCAACACCCGAACCCGTTCCCGAAGTCGATCCGGAAGAACATCTCCTACGGACCACGGAAACACGGCGACATCGACACGGGATTCGTGGCCCGGCTGTTGGGTCGCGACGACTCCGAGAAGGAGGAGGAGCTCGTCGAGCGCTCGCTGCGACAGGCGGCACTGTACGAGGAGGTGAAAGACCGGTTGGACGACAACGCGCTGGGGATCTCCGGTGGGCAACAACAGCGGCTCTGTATCGCGCGGTGTCTGGCGGTCGACCCCGAGGTGATCCTGATGGACGAACCGGCCTCGGCGCTGGACCCCATCGCCACCTCGAAGATCGAGGACCTGATCGAGGAGTTGGCCGAGGACTACACGGTCGTCATCGTCACGCACAACATGCAGCAGGCGGCGCGGATCTCCGACCAGACGGCGGTGTTCCTCACCGGCGGGGAGTTGGTCGAGTACGACGAGACGGAGAAGATCTTCGAGAACCCGGAGAGCCAACGCGTCGAAGACTACATCACCGGGAAGTTCGGGTGAGTGCTCGCGGGCGACCCCGTCGGAGTACCGCCCGACCGCCCGACGGCCACGGACCTACCAGACGGACGCCCGGAACGACTTTGCCCGTCGCCCACACCAGAGTCACGTATGGTCACGGAGACGGAACGCGACGACATGACCTGGTACCAGTGTGACGAGTGTGGGCTCCTGTTCGACAGCGAGTCCGACGCCACCCAACACGAGGAGAACTGTACCAGCGAAGACGACCCCTCATACCTGCAGTAGTCGGTTCTGTGTCGTCCGTCGGCTCTCGCCGACCTCGCCCCCGGGTCACTCGTCGCCGTCGACGACCGGATCGTCGATCCAGCCGTCGTCGTCGCCGGTCGCGGCGGCGTTCGCGGCCACGTCCGGGTCCGTCTCCGCCGTCTCGTCGGTGTCTTCCTCGTCGTCGACGACGAACTCGTAGCTCTCCTCGCTCCACTGGTCTTCGAGGAAGACGAAGACACGGCCACGAGCCACCTCGGGATCGGCCTCGATCTCCGTCCGCTCCCCGGAGAGTCGACGGGCGGTGACGCCCGGGAACACGGACTCCGACTCGCCCGCCGAGAGGATCACGCGCCCGACGCCGGAGCCCTCGAGAATCTCGGCGTCCGTCTTCAGGTCGTTGACGTACAACAGGACACCCTCCGTCTCGGTCGGGTCCGTGACGAGCACGTGGACTTCCTTCCCGGGGCCGGCAGTGAGACTGCCGGAGACGGTCTCGGGGACGCCGCGGTACAGCGTCACGCGCCCGTCGAGGTACTCGACGGCGACGCCCTCCTCGCGGAGCTCTACGCCGACGGTCTTCGGCGCCACGTCGCTACGGCGGGTCATACACGTGCTTCCCGCGGAGCCCGCAAAAGCCCCCCGTTCCAGACTGGCAGCGGCACCGACGGGGTTCGAGTACCAGTGGCGACGAGACGCCGCGCGGCGCTGGCACTGCGACCGACACCGACGGAACACGCCGCGCGGCGCTGGCACTGCGACCGACACCGACGGAACACGCCGCGCGGCGCTGGCACGACGGGTGGTGAAGACGACACGACCACCGGTCGCGACGGCGGAGGCTTTTCAGGGGAGCGTCGTGGACGGTGTGCGTATGGACGCCGATCGCCGCGGGGTGCTGCGGGCCAGTGCCGCCGTCGCGGCGCTGCTCGGGGGGTGTGCGAGTCAGGCGTCGCGCCGCGACGACCGGACACGGTCGGACCGCCCGACACGGACGGCCACGCCGACGCCAGCCGAGCGTGCGGCGGGTGAGGCTACGGCGGCCGACGCCGACGCCGCCGACCGCGCCGCCAGCGACACCGCCACCGAGACGGAGACACCCACGCCGACGGCGACCGCGACTCCGCGGCCGAACCGACCGCTCGCGACCCGGACCAGCGCGGTCGTCTCGGAGGTGCGGTGGTTCGCACGCGAGTACCCCGACGCGATGGAGCGGTACCGCGAGGCACTCGACCGTGGCCAGGAGACTGCACTCGAGTTGGCCGACCAGGCGGAGGTGACACTCGCCGAGGCGGAGGCGTTCGACGAGGACCTCTCGGCGGTCGCGGACGACGTGGCCGACGCCGTCGCGCCTCACTTCGGGATCCACAACGAGATCGACGACCGGCTCGCGGCGTACGGTGCCCGCGTGAAGCGGTTTGCCCGACGTGGTGACGAGGACCGCGTCGAGGAGGAACTCCGACTCGCGGCAGAGTACGCCGACGGTGTCGGGTCGGACGTGTTCGTCGACGAGTCGCTGTCGCGTGACCCGATCAACAACCGACTCGTCCGCCGCCTCCGGAACGGCTCGTTCCAGCCGGCGCGACCGCTGTTGTACCAGATCGAGTACCTCACGAGCGGGTTCCGCGCGTACGCGTTCGTGACGCGACACCCACGGAGTCCGGCGCCGTACGACCTCGACCGGCCGCCTCTGACCGACGGGGAGCGAGACGCCGTGTTGCGTGCGTTCGACCCGCTGCGGGTGGATCGTGACCGTCGCGACGAGACGTTGATCGCGATCACACCCGGTCGCGCCACACGCGAGGAGCCGTTCGGGACCACCGACCCGTCCGTCGGACGCGACCGGACGGTGTACGTCCAGCGGTACGAGTCGCGGGGGGCGGCCAGACGGGCGGCGGCCGTCGCGCTCGGCCGGGTCGGTATCGACGAGTTCGCGGACGACCCGACCACCGTCGGCGACTCGCAGTGGGACCGAATATACTACCGCGTCGGCGGCGACACCTTCTACGCGTACCTCACCCGTGCCGGGCCACACCTCCTCGTCACCGGCGGTTCGGAGGTGGCCTGGGAGGAGCGAACCGGGTGGGGGGAGACCCACCGCCGGACGTGGCTCGCCGGGGACGGCGGGTGACGACCCCACGAGGGACTACTTTTATTCTGATCGCCGAGTTACACCTCCTGTGGCACGGACTCGGCGGGGGTTGTTGGCGTTACTCGCGGCCAGCACCGGCTGTCTCGGCTTCGGTGGTGGCAACGAGGTGACACCGGCACCCGTCACGGAGACGCAACCGGCGGACACGCCGACGCGGACGCAGACGACGACCGACTCGGCGACGGCGACACGGACGCGGACGCAGACCCGGACGGGGTCGCCGACGCGGACGCAGACGGCGACCGACTCGCCGACGGCGACACGGACCGAGACGGGGACACCGACCGCGACACCGACACCGACGCCGCGGGCCGCACAGGTACCGCCGGCCGGAACGCTGTCCGTCGAGACGCTGTCGACGCGTGCCGAGCGGCGTGACGGCGGTGGCGTCGCGCTGGTCGACCTCGCAGTGTCGAACACCAGCGGCGGGTCGTCGGGGTCGGACGGTGGCTCGGTGACGTTCACGGAGATCACGCTCCGTGTCGACGTGTTCTACGAGCCGATCGGACTCGACCGCGACCGGGTCGGTGTCGGCTACGTCACCTCGGAGTTCGACCGGCTCTCGCCGGGGTCGCGAGAACTGCTCACGGCGGAGGTGGAGTTGGACGACGACCTCGACGGGACGGAGTCGGACGGCCTGTTCGACGCCCAACACCAGGTTCGGAGTGTCGTCTACGAGTGAGTGTTCGGAGTGGTGAGTGCTCCGTGTCGCCGACGAGTGAGTGTTGGGAGTGGTGAGTGCTCCGTGTCGCCGACGAGTGGGTTCTCGACACGGCGTCTGGCTCGACGGTCACCGAGAGTGTCTAGACCGCCCCGACCGCCAGTTTGATTCGCTCGGGGACCGCCGGTGGTGACGTGTACGGAACGGCGGTAGCCAGCGGTGCGGGGACGGTCGTCAACGCGCTCGCGACGGGTCGTGGCGCCGCGTTCGCACTCGACGTGTCGACACGGGCGCGTGTCGCACTCGATCCGACGACGACGGGCGTCGACGGGGAGATCGCCGACGCGCCGACGGAAGACACCACGCTGATCGAGCGCTGTGTCGAGCGTGTCGTCGACGGGTACGGCGACGGCGAGGGTGGTCGTGTGCGGACCGACGGCGAGGTGCCGCTGGCGGCCGGTCTCAAGTCCTCCTCGGCGGCCGCGAACGCGACCGTCTTGGCGACGTTGGCCGCACTCGACGTGGCCGTCGGTCCCGACGGCAGCGTCTCGTACGCGGACGCCTGCCGGATCGGCGTCGCGGCCGCACGGGACGCCGGCGTGACGGTGACGGGCGCGTTCGACGACGCCGCGGCGAGTATGCTCGGCGGACTGGTCGTCACCGACAACACGGCCGACGAGTTGTTGACGACGGCCCCGTTCGACTACGACGCTGTGGTGTGGACG
Organism: Halobaculum sp. MBLA0147; assembly: GCF_041361345.1. Classification (NCBI taxonomy): domain Archaea; kingdom Methanobacteriati; phylum Methanobacteriota; class Halobacteria; order Halobacteriales; family Haloferacaceae; genus Halonovum; species Halonovum rutilum. The sequence goes on from NZ_JBGKAD010000001.1 coordinate 188,530, forward strand.
CCGCCAGCTCGTGCCTACAGTGCGGACGCGGACGTGGCGGCCTGCGAGGCGGTCGCCCCGATGGCGGAGTTGGCGATCCGACTCGCACGCGAAGGGTCGCCGACGGAGGCGATGACGGTCAACGGGCTGGCCTTCTCGGCGGCGCTAGAGTACCCGACCGACCCCGCGGTGGCGGCGATGCCCCACGCGGCCGGCGTCTCGCTGTCCGGGACCGGCCCCAGCGTCGTCGCCGTCGGCGAGGGGGACGCGCTGGACCCCGTGGCCGCCGACTGGCGCGAGCGACCGGGCGAGGTGGTGCGGACGACGACGACCGCCGAGGGCGCACGGATCCGCGACCGCGGCGACGGCGACCCGCCGAACGGGTGGTGGTGAGCGTGCGGGCGGCGGTCCCGTGGCGCGGACGCGAGTCGCCCACCCGACGACAGACGGTGCCTCGACGACGGCAGACACGGCGAGACGAGGACGGATCGACGGGAGATACACGATGACCGATCAGACAGACGACACAGACGAGACGACGGCAGACTGGGGGAGCGAACCCGGGGCGGGGACCGACGACCCCGATCCCGAGGAGATGACGCTAGCGGAACTCCGCGAGGAGATCCGCTCGATCGACCGCGAACTCGTGGAGTTGATCGCACGGCGGACGTACGTCGCCGACACCATCGCGGACGTGAAGGCCGCCAAGGACCTGCCGACGACCGACGAGAGCCAAGAGCAGGCCGTGATGGACCGCGCGGGAGAGAACGCCGAGCAGTTCGAGGTGGACTCGAACCTCGTGAAGGCGATCTTCAGACTGCTGATCGAACTGAACAAGGTCGAACAACGCGAGCGGCGGTGACCGGCCGAATCGGCGCGGTACGTCGACGCTGGCGAAAAGATGGGCCCGGACTTCAGTACGTCCAGAGCCGCGAGACGCGGTCGGCGACCGCCTCGTGGTCCGTCCGGAGTCGCTCCGGGTCGCGTTCGCCGTCGACGTTCACGACGTGGAGTTCGCCGCGGCGGCCGTCGTACACGTCTTGGAAGTCGTAGACGAGTCCCAGGATCGTCACCTCGTCGGGTACCTCGCCACTCTCGAGACAGTAGTCGACCTGTCTGTCGACGTTGTACTCCACGAGGTGGTTAACCGCGGTGGCGCGGTCGAAGCCGTCCGGCAGCCGGTCGACACCCTCACCGATCGCCTCGGTCAACAGCTCCACGCAGTGACGGATCCCCGGCGGTCCCGAGGGCTCGTCGGTCACCGCGTCGTAGGTGGCGGTCACCGCTCCACAGCCGGTGTGGCCCACGACGGCGACGGTCTCGGTTCCGGTGTGGAGGAGCGGGTACAACACGTCCCCCGAGACGACCGTCTCCGACGCCGTGCGCTGGACGACGCGGTTGCCGACGTTGCCGACGGTGAAGATCGCTCCCGGACGCTCGTTTCCCCACCCGTGATCCTGGAGCACGCGGGAGTCCGAACAGGCGACCGTCACCATGTCCGGTCGCTGACTCTCCTGTACGTCGTCGAACCGCGACTCGAACTGGTCGGCGTGCCGGTCGTTGCCCCGGAGGTGGGCCAGGATGCGCTCGTCCACGTGTGGAGGTGGTCGCGGTGGGGGTATCAAGACTGGGGCCAATCTCGTCGCGACTCCCTGTCGAACCCCCTCGCCTCCCACCGGTAGTCGACCGCCGAAACCGCCGTCCGGACCCGAGGATTCACACCGCCGCCCGTGTACCGACGAGACGTGTCTCGTGACGACCCGCGGTGGAACCCGCTGCCGGCGCGCGTCGCGTCGTTCTACCTGTCGACGCCGTGGACCCTGTCGCTGTTGCTCGTCGGGAACGGGCTCGCCTTCCTCGTCGGGGTCCGCTACTACCTCGACACGATGGGTGCCGTCCCGACGTTCCTGTGGCCGCTGTACGGGGACTCGCCGACCGCACTCGCACTCGGGACGCTCGTGTTGGCGACCGCGCTCCCGGCGCTTTCTGGGGACTTCTGGGGTACGGATGTGGAGTCGGAGGAGGAGACACACGCGGGGACCGACGAGGAGACGAACGACCCGTCGAGCGGGTCGCGTGCGACGGCGCGACACGTCCCCGGCCCACTGGCGGTGGTGACGACGCTGGCCGTGGTGTGGCTCGTCGAGACGGGCCTGTGGACTGCGGTGGCGCTGAACGTCCCGTTCGTCCGGCCGGATCTCCCCTTCGACCTGTACGTCGGGTTCGACGACGACTCGCTGTGGGCCTACTGGGGGATCCTCGCGACCCACGTCGCCTTCCTCGTGGAGGCGGCGCTGATCGCTCGCCTCGGCCGGACATCGCGACGACTCCTCGCGGGGGCGTTCCTGGCGGTGCTGTGCAACGACCTCTTCGACTACGGCTTCCTCGTCGGGCTCCCGACCGCCGGCCACCCGCCGGTTCGGTACGAGCCCACGTGGGTCCTCGCCGCCGGGAGCGTCGCCACGTCCGTCGTCGCCGTCGTCGTCGCCGGGTGGTTACTGCCGCGAGGGACGGTCGCTCGTGACTGAGCCCAGTCTCAGTCGTCGAACGAGACACCCAGTTCCACCTCGTACTCGTGCATCGCGTCGCCGTCGTCCGTCAACACGAACGTCGCACGGAACCGCCGGTCGTCGAGGAGGTGCGGGAGCCACACCCGGTCGTCGACCCACATCTCCTCGTACGGCGGGTCCGCGACCGGGTGCCACTCCGGGACTGCCTCGGGCGTCGACTGCGGGTCGCCGTCGATCCCGTCGGCGCGGAACGCGTGGGCGAACATCGAGTCGTCGTCCGGGTCGCGGTCGCGGAAGTGGAAGGCGAACTCGCCGACCTTCCGGACGTCGAGCGGGTCGACGCGGACCTCCTCGCGCACCTCGCGGACCACACACTCGCGTGGCGTCTCGCCCGCTTCGACCGCACCGCCGGGGCCGACGAGGTTGCCGGCGCCGACGCCGCGCTGCTTCCGGATGAGGAGCAGTTCGCCGTCGACGACCGGGTGGCAGATCGTGTACTCGTCCAACTCGGCGTGTGCGTCGGTCACACCGGCGACCGGGTCGGCGGCGAGTAAGTCGTTGCGGTCGCGTGCGGTGTGTCGTCGGTGGAGTCGCCGGTTCGCGTACGGGCGGCCGCTTCGGGGGAGTCACCGCGGTCGCGTGACGTGCGTCAGACACCGGCGTGAGGACTTATCCGGGCGGCGTGGGTGACTCCGGGTATGAGCGAGGAGACGGAGACGATCACCGTCGCCGACATCAGCGACGGGCCGGGCGGGGCGTCGAACCTACAGCCGGGGACGCCGATCTCGCTGCCGGTGGTCGAGATCCTCACCGGTCGCGGGTTCGTCACCGGCAAGTCCGGGTCGGGCAAGAGCAACACCGCGTCGGTGATCATCGAGAACCTGCTGGACAACAACTTCCCCGTGCTGATCGTCGACAGCGACGGCGAGTACTACGGGCTGAAAGAGGAGTACGAGATCCTCCACGCGGGCGCCGACGAGGAGTGTGACATCCAGGTCTCGGACGAACACGCCGAGAAGCTCGCCCACCTCGCCTTGGACCAGAACGTCCCGATCATCCTCGACGTGTCCGGCTTCTTGGACGAGGATGTCGCCAACACCCTCGTCCGGGAGACGGCACGCCACCTCTTCGCCAAGGAGAAGAAGCTGAAGAAGCCGTTCCTGATGCTCGTCGAGGAGTGTCACGAGTACATCCCCGAAGGCGCGGGGCTCGACGACACCGGCCGGACGCTGATCAAGATCGGGAAACGCGGCCGGAAACACGGCCTCGGGATCGTCGGGATCTCCCAGCGGCCGGCGGACGTGAAGAAGGACTTCATCACCCAGTGTGACTGGCTCTGTTGGCACCGCCTCACCTGGGACAACGACACGAAGGTCGTCAAGCGGATCTTGGGCAGCGAGTACGGCGAGGCCATCGAGGAGGTCGACGACGGCGAGGCGTTCCTGATGACCGACTGGTCGGAGTCGATCCGCCGGGTCAAGTTCCACCGCAAACAGACGTTCGACGCGGGCGCGACGCCCGGCCTCGACGACTTCGAACGACCGGACCTGAAGAGTGTCTCGGGGGATCTGGTGTCGGAGCTGCAGGAGATCACCGACGAACAACAGCGTCGCGAGTCGGAGTTGGCGGACCTCAGACAGGAACTCGACGAGAAGCGCCAGCGGATCTCGGAACTCGAACGGGAACTGGAGGAGGCCCGCGACATGTCCGCGATGGCCGACGACTTCGCGCAGGCGCTGTTACGGAAGGCGGACGCCTCCTACCGCGGCGGCTCGGGGTCGAACCCCGCGAAGGCTCAACTGGACCAGTTCACCGGGGCGGACGACGGTGGACAGACGGACGACGCCGAGCGAGTAGACGACACCGAGCAGGCTGACGACGCCGACCACGAAGCCACCAGCGGGCAGGCGGACGACGGCGGCGACGAGGGCGAGTCGCCCGCTGTCGTCGAGGGGAGTGACGAGTCCGTGACCGTCGACGGAGACAGTCGTGGCGAGGCCGTCGTCGACGCGACTGTGGACGACGTGGACGCAGCCGAGGCCGCGGCGAGTGACGGCGGATCACGGCGACCGTCGGCGGACACGTCGATCCCGACGGCCGGACTCGGGTCGGAACCGACGACCAGCGCGACCGCCTCGTCGACGACCACGAGCGGAACGGCACGATCCGCACGCGAGGCGACGGGTTCGATCCCGGAGGTGGGCGATGTGGACCTGCGAGCGGCAGCGAGTCGCTCCGGGTTCCGCGAGCACGCCGGGATCGCCGCCTTCGCCGCCGGGACGGAACTCCGGAGTCGCGAGGTCGTCGTCCAGGGGTTCGTCGACGCCATCGAGTCGTTCGACGAGGTGACCCGTGCGATGTTGGCCCACTACCGCGACAGTGGGAACGCGACGCCGGTCGCGGCACACGTCGCCGCCGGTGGCTCGGGACGGCGCGAGTTCGCCTACGCCCGCAACGGCACCCTCCGTCGAGCGGGCGTGATCGAGCACGCCGGTCGCGGACGCTACCGCTACCGGCTCCCGGCGATCGTCCGCCGTGTCTACGGCGACGGTGCCGACGAACAGGAGATCGCCGAGACGGTCTCGATCATCGAAGGAAAGACGGGGCTCGCCGGCGAAGCGACGCCCGAGTGACGCTGAAACTACCGCGCGCCGAGACCGCCGCCGACTCGCCGGCCGACGCGGCGTGGACGCTCCCCCAGCACGCCCGGCTCATCGTCTACGAGACGGACGACGGTAACGAACTGTTGACGATCTACGACTGTGGCGCGGCCCAGAAGCCGCCCTCGGGCCAGACCGTCGGCGTCCTCGGACGAGTGCGTGCCGACCACGAACTGGAACGGACGCCGACCGGCTACGTGGTGAAGATGCGAGAGCCGGCGCGACTGGTGCGGCAGGAGACCGATCCGGACCACTTCGTCGTGGAACGGCGCGAGGGGTGAGTCGACGCGCTCACCACGTGCAGTGGGGTAGCCTTTTCACCGGAGCCGCGGCAACGTGGGGTAGATGAGTCACGTCGAACGCGTCCACATCTCTGACTTCAAGTGTCTCTCCGAGGTAGATCTCGAGTGCGGACAGTTCAACGTGCTGACGGGCCGCAACGGGACTGGGAAGACCTCGATTCTGGAGGCGATTCGACTGGCGCACGATCCGACGGCGTTGGAGTCGTACAGGTCTGCCGTCGGGAATCTGATCGCGGTCGGAGAAAAATCCTTGAGCGTGGAGCTAACGACGGTGGATGACTCTCTACGTTTTCAACTTGATTGCCCAGATGCTAGCGAAACGCACTCTTTGATGGCTGAAGCGGCTGTTGGCCACACTATGATCGAAAAGCCATCTGAATTAGTATTTTTGTCTAGTTATTATAATGATATTGGAGAGCATGTAGAATGGATTGAGGATATGTTTCAGAAGACAGAGACTGAACCCGTCAATATGGCCGTCAGGGTTCAAACTGAGGACTACGACGACTTCTTCGTCTCTCTCGGATCCAGTGTCACTATCTCTTTATCCGAAATGGGGGACCGGCCAGAGTCACCCTACGAGGACAATACAGAAGGGGTACACATTAGAAGATTTGGAGAATTCACTGGAGAACCCCCAGCGGTAGAGCCGATCCGTCTAGTCGATCCAGCCGGCCAAACACCGGTACGGTCGCCAGAGGACTCCGAACTCCGCCGCGTCCGTGTCCGCGACTTCCTCCGCGAGCACGATATCCTCCCGAACCTCGAGTCGTTCGGCTTCGACGAACTCGTGTTCGACGAGAACGGGAGCCACCACTCCATCCCCTACGAGTTCCTCGGTGAGGGGACGAAGACGGTCGTCGAAGTCGTATGGCAACTCCTCGCCGAGGAAGAGATTCCGGACGTGATCCTCTTGGAAGAGCCGGAGAACCACCTCCACCCGGGGTACGTGAAGGAACTCGTCGTGTTCCTGATCGAGTTCGCCCGTGAGGAGGACGTGCAACTGTTCGTCACCACGCACAACGTCGACTTCCTGACGGAGTTCTTCAACGACGCCACCGTCGGCGACCACACCGATTGGCTCCGCGAGGAGTTCCGACTGATCCAGACCACCGAACTGTCGCCCAAACAGTTCGACTACGAGCGAGCACGAGAACACGTCGAAGACCTCCAGTTGGACCTCCGAGGCCTATGAGCGGACACGTCGTGTTCACCGAGGGTCGCAACGACGTGTATTTCGTGCAGAAGGTGCTCGAACGGTGTAACGAGTCACCCGACGTGACGAAGTACGTCGCCGAGGACGAGCACAGGCAGACGATCTCCGTAGGAGAACAGGAGCGAGCACTCCGGGACTTCCGCCGTGACGATCACGACCACTTCCTCAAGTCCGAGGGCGGCGACGGCGGGCTGTACGACGTCTTCGCCTACTCTGCGGAGAAGATTGTCACGGGACAGTTCGACGCGACGCTCGTCTTGGACCTCGACGAACGTGGGTTCGAGCCGGTCGTCGGCGAGGTCCGAGAGAGCCTCACCGAGGAGTTCGACGGCTCGATGGAGTGGGACGACGGAGAACAGGTGGCTACGGAGGGTGACCTCTGGGTCGGTGAGGCGACGCTCGCGGACGTGAACACCGGCGACAGTTCGACGTTCGCGCTGGTGACGTTCGAAGACGACCTGGAGGCGGCAGTCGGCTGTGCGTCGACCGACGACCGGAGTGAGCGGTTCCGAGCGATCCGCGAGTACGCGCACCGGAGACCCGTGATCGAGGCGTTCCTCGAACTGTACGACTGATACGACTTCGACCACCACGCCCGCTCCCGCGTCAGTGAGCTCGGGCCACTCCCCTCACCGGTCCAACTCGTACGGATCGTTCCGGTCTACGTCCGCACGGGCCTGGGCACGCTGCTCCGCGAGGTGTGGCGGCACCTCCGCGAACACCGGATCGAACAGCTCCTCGGGCTCCGGGCGCGGGACGGACTCGGCCGTCGCGACCGCCTCCGCCAACTCCTCGTCGGCGGCCTCGCGCGCCTCGGTGCGGAACGACTCGTCGACGATCCCCTGGTCGAGACACCACTCCTCGAAGCGGTCGACCGGGTCCGCGAGTCGCCACTCGGGGAGGTCCGGGTCGCCGTCGCGGTACTGACTCGGGTCGTCGGCGGTGGTGTGGGCGCCCTGCCGGTACGTCAGCGCCTCGACCAACACGGGGTCCCCCTGCCGCGCGTCGTCCAGGGCGTCGGTGACGACCGCCCGCACCGCCAACGGGTCGTTGCCGTCGACGCGGACGCCGTCGATGCCGTAGGCGTCGGCCTTGTCCGCGATGGTGTCACTGGCCGTCTGGCGGTGTCGTGGTAACGAGATCGCCCACCCGTTGTTCTCACAGAAGAACACGGACTGGGCGTCGAACACGCCGGCGAAGTTCAACCCCTCGTGGAAGTCGCCCTCGCTCGTCGCGCCGTCGCCGAGACAACACAGCGCCGCCCACGGCTCGTCGTTGTGGGCGGCGTACATCCCCGCGCCGGCTGCGTGGGGGATCTGGGAGGCGATGGGGACCGCCTGCGGGAACACACGTTCGTCGTGGTCGGAGTGGTACTCCGGGAACCCGCGCCGGAACAGGAGGATGTCCGACATCGGGACCCCGCGAGCGATCTGGAGCGCGTTCGAGCGGTACGTCGGGAACAACACGTCCCGGCGCGCCATCGCGTGGGCCGCGCCGACCTGTGCGGCCTCCTGTCCCTCGTAGGGTGGGTAGCCGGACATCCACCCGCGCCGCTGGAGGGCGAGCGCGCGCTCGTCGAACCGGCGCGTCCGGACGAGATCCCGTAGCGCCGTCCGCGCGTCCGCCTCGTCGAACCGCGTCTCCTCGAGGTCCCGCTCGCCGACGATCCGGTGCATACCGCGGGGGTGTCCCGGCGGCCGTAAAAGTTGCCGGACTCCGCGACGAGTCCCCCATCGGACCACCGACTCGTGACGACGACACGACGCCGGGCGCCCGCAGTCAGTCCATCGAGGGGACGGGGACGGCGTCGGCGACGCTGCTCAGTACGTCCCGCCGAGTCGCCCCCTCGATCTCGGCGTCGGCGGTGAGCACGAGTCTGTGTGTGAACACCGGCTGTAACATCCGTTTCACGTCGTCCGGGACGACGTACTCGCGGCCGTAGATCGCCGCGTACGCGCGTGCTGCCTCGAACAGATGTTGGATCCCACGTGGCGAGACACCCACGTCGACGCGACTGTCTTCCCGCGTCGCCCGTCCCAGATCCACGATGTAGTCGCGCACGCCGGGTGCGACGCGGACACCCTCCGGCACCTGCCTGAGTGCCCGCACGCGGTCCCCGTCGATCACCGTCGACACCGTCGGGATCGAGCCGCTGCGGTCCGCGCGCCGGTCGATCAGCTCTCGTTCGCCGGCGCGGTCCGGGTAGCCGATGGCCGACTTGATCGTGAAGCGGTCTCGCTGTGCCTCCGGGAGCCCGAACGTCCCCTCCTGTTCGACGGGGTTCTGCGTGGCGATCACGAAGAACGGCTCCGGCAGGGCGTGCGTCTCGCCGTCGACGGAGACCTGCCCCTCACCCATCGCCTCCAACAACGCGGCCTGCGTCTTCGGCGGCGCGCGGTTGATCTCGTCGGCCAGGACGACGTTCGCGAAGATCGGTCCCGGCGCGAAGGTGAACTCCCCGCCGGCCTCGTCGTACACGTTCGACCCGGTGATGTCCGCGGGCAACAGGTCCGGGGTGAACTGGATGCGCTTGAACGACAGCCCCAGCGCGTCCGCCAGACTCCGCGCCGTCAGTGTCTTCCCCGTCCCCGGCACGTCTTCGAGCAGGACGTGCCCCCCGGCGACGACGCCCGTCAACACCGTCGCGAGGAACTCCTCGTCGGCGATCACCGCCGTCCCCACCTCCTCCAACACGGCCCCGGCGACCCGGGACGCCTCCTCGACGTTCATCGCCTCCACACGGTTCCGGCGGGGGCTTGAAACCTCGGGTCGCCGTCCGGCCGTCGAGTTACGTCGTCTGTCGAATCGGATGACGTTCCGTAACGTCTAAGCACGGCTCACCGGAACGCGGTACCATGTCGACACAGTACGACGCGGTCGATCCGGTCGGCGACGAGGTGGTCGCCAACCTGGCTCGTGCCGCGCTGTTCGCCGCCCTGATGGGGGCGTTCGCGTACGTCTCGTTCCCGAACCCGCTCGCGCCCGGGATTCCGGTGACCTTGCAGGTGTTGGGTGTGTTCCTCGCGGGGATCATGCTCGGTCCGGCGTGGGGCGCCTTCGCCCTCGTCGTCTACCTCGCGGCCGGCGCGCTCGGCGTGCCGGTGTTCTCCGGGGGGTCTGCCGGCGTGGGTGCGCTCTTGGGTCCGACCGGCGGCTACCTGTTGTCGTACCCACTCGCGGCACTCGCCGTCGGTGCGGTCGTCCACCGCGGCCCGTCGCTGCGGGACTTCCGAGCCGCCAGCACGCCGATCCTCGTCGGTGGGATGGTCGCCGGCACCGCGCTGATCTACGCCGGCGGTGTGCTCGGACTGATGCTGTTCGGTGACTACGGGCTGGCCGGCGCGTTCACTGCCGGTGTGGTGTCGTTCCTCCCGGTCGAGGCGCTGAAGATCGCCGCCGCCGTCGGGGTCGTGCGCAGCGAACGGATCGCGGCCGCCTGAGGAGTCGTGCTCGTCGTCGAGGACCTCGTGTTCGCGTACGACGGCGGTCCGGCTCTCGCTGCCGCACCCGCCGCGGAGCGTGGTGAAGGCCCGTCGGACGCGCAGACGGGTGAGGCGTCGTCGCAGACACACACGGTCGACGAGCCGTCGCCGTCCGACGACCGCCCACCGACCGCGGACAGGGTTCTCGACGGCGTCTCGCTGACGGTGCCGGACGGCGAAGTCCTCCTCCTCGCCGGCCCGAACGGCTCCGGGAAGTCCACGCTCGTCCGCCACTTCGTCGGACTCGCGGAGCCGGACGCGGGTCGGGTCCGCGTCGACGGCGTCGACCCGGTCACAGAGCCGGTGGCGGCACGCACCGCCGTCGGGATGGTGTTCCAGCGGCCCCGCGACCAGTTGGTCGCCGCGACCGTCGGCGCCGACGTGGCGTTCGGTCCCGAGAACCTCGGACTCGACCGCGCCGAGATCGACCGTCGGGTCACCGAGGCGTTGGACACGGTCGGGATGACCGGCCGTCGGGACGAACGGGTCGCTGCGCTGTCGGGCGGCGAGCAGGCCCGCGTCGCACTCGCCGGCGTCCTCGCGATGGAGCCGTCACACCTCGTCTTGGACGAGCCGTTCGTCGGCCTCGACGCGCCGGCACGCGACTCTGTGTTGTCACACGTTCGGACGCTGGCCGCCACCGACACGACCGTGATCATCGTGACACACGACCTCCGGGAACTCCTGCCGCTCACGGATCGTGTGGTGGTGCTGTCCGACGGGGAAGTCGCGCTCCGTGCGTCGCCGGAGACTGCTCGCGAGCGACTGCCGGCGTTGGGTGTCAGGGTACCTGAGTCGTGACTCCGACCACCGCCCTCGGACGACTCGATCCGCGGACGAAGCTCGCACTCCAGGCGGCGGTCGCGGTCGCTGCGTTCCGCCACACCTCGCCGCGCGGGCTGGCGGCGGTCACGCTCCTCGTCGCGGTCGGTGTCGCACTCACGGGGACGTCGCCGGTGACGCTGTTGCGTCCGTACGTGTTCGTCGCGCCGTTCCTCCTGTTGGGGCCGGCGTTCGCGGCCGCGGAGCTGGGTCCGCCGTGGATCGACCTCGCGGCGGCCGTCGACCCGGCGTTGGCGAGCTACCGCACCGTCCTCCTGTTGTTGGTCGGGGCCGTCTACGTGCGGACGACGCCGGTCCGCGAGTCGGAGGCGGCGATCCAGCGACTCGTCCCGGGGCGACTCGGCCGTCTCCTCGGTGTCGCGCTCGGCCTCGTCTTGCGGTTCCTCCCGCTCGTACGGCGGGAGGTGGTGCGGACGCGGGAGGCGATGCGGACGCGACTCGGCGACGAGCGCCCCCTGCGCGAGCGGATGCGACTGCTCGTCACCACGTCGCTCGCGAGCACGTTCCGGCGCGCCGACAGGCTGGCCGACGCGCTCCGCGTGCGGTGTCTCGCCTGGAACCCGACGCTCCCGCGACTCCGGTTCGCGCGACGCGACGTACCCGGGTTGGTGTTGGCGGCGCTGCTCTTCGTGCCGCCGAGTGTGGTGGAGTGGGTGGTCGCCACCACACCGAGCGTGGTAGAGTGGGTGGTCGCCACCACACCGAGCGTGGTAGAGTGGATGGTCGTCGCCGTGCCGGGTGGCGAGTGGTCGCTCCTCGTGGTTGCCGGCACGACACTGGTAGTGGGTGTCGTCGTCGACCACGGGAGCGGGTAGCCGTCGCCGACCGGCTGCGTCGGACCGGGGTGAGACTCTTGCGTCTCGACCGCGCTACTGCCGGGTGTGACGGATCGGACACCGGCGGCGGCACGCGAGCGACTGGTCGCGTCGCTCCAGCGTCGTGGCCGACTCGCGGACTCGCGGACGGCCGACGCGCTGCTGTCCGTCCCTCGCCACCGGTTCGTCCCTCGGGCGAGTGTGGCGCGAGCGTACGCCGACCGGCCGCTCCGGATCGGGCGCGGCCAGACGATCTCGGCACCACACGTCGTCGCGGCCATCTCCGAGTTGTTGGACCCGGCGCCGGACGCGCGAGTGTTGGAGGTCGGGACGGGCTGTGGCTACCACGCGGCGGTGACGGCGACGCTGCTCGAGGAGGGCCACGTCTACTCCGTCGAGTACGACGCCGAACTGGCTCGGACTGCCCGCCGCCGACTCGACACGCTGGGCTACGACGTGACCGTCGCGCACCGGGACGGCTGGGACGGGTGGCCCGACCACGCCCCGTACGACGCCGCCTACCTCACCTGTGCGGCCCCGTCGGTGCCGTCGGCGGTGCTCTCGCAGGTCCGTCCCGGCGGCAGGGTCGTCGGCCCGATCGGAACCGACGAGCAACGACTGGTCCGGTTGCACGTCGACTCGGACGGCGTCGAGCGCGAGACCCACGGCGCCGTCCGGTTCGTCGAGATGCGCGGCGGCGAGTGACGCGACGACCGTCCAGAAGTGACCCGGCTCTCGTCCTGTCAGGCTCGTCCCACGCAGTTCTTGAGTCTCGCCCACGTGCGGCCGATCGTGTCCACCGGAGACGACCACGCGGTCGAGACGCTGCTGGCCGTGCGAGCGGCCCGCGAGACGGGTGTCCTCGAGGCCTACCTCGAGTCCGCGGGAACACCGGCGGAGGCCGCACGGATCGCGAACGTGACCGAGACGGGAGCGCGGGTCGCCGGCCGCGCGCTCGCCGACGTCGGCGTGCTCGAACGCGTCGACGGGGAGTACGAGCCCTCGAACCCGGCGTTGGGGTTGCTGACGAAACGCGACCCGCGCTCGATCGGCACGCTGCCACACCGACTCGACGTGCTCGACACGCTCGTCGACCTCCCGGAGACGATCGAGACGGGGTCGCCGCCAGAACTCCCGCCAGAGTGGCGGCGGAACCGCGTCGGTGCCGACGAGGCGACACCCGAGGCGGTCCGGCGCGCTCGCGTGACGACTGCGGTCCGTGCGGCACCGGACGCGACCGACGCCCTGGACGTGTGTGGTGGCGCGGGGGCGACGGCGGCGGAACTGGCCGCGCGCGGGCTCGACGCAGCGTTCGTCGAAGCCCCCGAGATTCTCGACGAGGTGCGACCACTGGCGGAGAGTCGCGACGTGACCCCGCTCGTGGGGCCGCTGGACGATCTCGACCGCCGGTTCGGCTTGGTGACGCTCGTCGACGTGGTCGGCGAGCAGTCGGTCCCGGAGGCGGAGCAGACGCTCTCGGCCGCGGTCGGGCGTGTCGCACCCGGTGGAACGGTGGTCGTGCTCGACCGCTTCGCGGAGCCGGCGGCGACTCGGGCCGCCGTGCGGTCTCTCGCCCGTGGCGACGGCGAGCGACCCGACGAGTCCACCGTCGAGCGGGTGGTCGGCGACACCGACGCGACGGACGTGCGCTCGGAGTCCGTCCCCGGGACCGACTACGACGCCGTGATCGCCCGTCGTCCGGAGTGAGGTGCGGTCGGTCCCGGTGTCGTGCGACGTGGCGTCGTGACACCTCGGTCGTCGCCCGCGTGGCGTTCACGTGTTAACGCCGGGTTATTCCTCCGCGCCGCCGCCTCGGGGTAGTGTGACCGACAGCGACGCTACCGGGACGGCTTCGACGGACGAGGGGGGCGAGACTGGGACCCGCGAGACGGCGACCGACGGGACGGCAACTGACGAGACCGCGACCGACGAGCCCACAGACTCGGCGGAGGCGGGCGACGACCGCGTCACGGCACCGGAGGTGGGGCCGGACGACCCGCTCCTCCTGGACGACGACCGCTTTCACGGGGGGAACGTCTGTCTCGTCACCGGGGCGGCGTCGGGGATCGGCCGCGCCGTGGCGCTGGTCGCCGCCGCGAACGGGTTGACCGTCGTCGGCGGCGACGTGGACGAGTCGGGCCTCGCGGAGACGAGCGAGCGCGTCGACGGCCTCGGCTTCCCCGGACAGTTCCACGGCGTCGTCGCGGACCTCGCCGAGCAGGACGACGTCGAGCGGTTGGCCGAGCGTGCCCGCGAGGCGGGGACGATCACGTACCTCGCCAACGTCGCCGGGCTCCAACACGTCGCGCCGATCGAGTCGTTCCCGACCGAGCAGTTCGACCGTCTCCACGACGTGATGGTCCGTGCGCCGTTCCTGTTGTCGCGCGCGGTCGTGCCGGACCTGCGGGCGGCCGACCACTGCGGCGCCATCGCGAACATGGCGTCCGTCCACGGCCACTACGTCACGAGCGACAAGGTCGCGTACAACGTCGCCAAGTTCGGCGTCCGCGGGCTCACGAACTCGCTGGCGGCCGAGAGCGACGGCGACTTCCGCGCCTTCTCCGTCTCGACGGGGTACGTGAAGACGCCGCTGGTCGTCGACCAGATCCCGGAGACGGCTCGCCAGCGCGGCATCTCGGTCGACGAGGTCGTCGAGGACGTGATGCTCGGCCAAGCCCGCGCGACGGAGTTGATGGAACCCGTCGAGGTCGCCAACCAGTTCCTCTACGGCTTCTCCGAGCACGCCGCACACCTCAACGGCACCGACCTGCGCCACGACGACGGGATGGTCGACACCTACGAGTGACTCGGGGTCGGACTGTCGGGCGTGCCCACCGACTCGCCCACCCTGATCGACCCAGGGACGCACCTCCGACCGGTCGCCGATGCTGGTGACGGTGCCGGTGACGCCGACGCCGGGAATCGAGACGCTTGGGTCCGCGACGACGGCGACCGAGAACGGCTCCCACCGGCGGGTGTCTACCGGGTGGTCGGGCGGAGTGACGACGCGGTGACACTGTTGGCGGTAGGTGACGCCGACGGCGTGCGCGTACACTCCGGGCAGATCCACCGCGTGTCACGCGAGCGACTGAGGGACTTCGAGCGCGTCCGCGCACCGGAGCCACCGGGCCTGCTCGTCGCGTTCGGACGGCGACTGTCGTCGCTCGTCGGCCTGCGGTGACGGGCGCGGCGAGCGGCCACCGCGTCGAGGTGTCGGAGCGGACGACGGAGGAGAGACAGGGAGATTCGACGGCGAGAGCGAGTCAGAACTGCGGGACGACCGACCGACGAGCGCCGCTCAATCGGCGGGTTGCCGCACCTTGTCGGCGAACTTCTCGCGAACCTTCTGGATCTTCGGGTCGGCGTTGAACTGGCAGTAACGGTCGTTCGGGTTCTTCTCGTAGTAGTCCTGGTGGTACTCTTCGGCGACGTACCACTCCTCCAACGGCTCGATCTCCGTGACGATCTCGTCGTCGTACGCCCCCTCGGCCGCCAGTTCCTCGACGAACGCCTCCGCAGTCTCGCGTTGGGCGTCGTCGTGGTAGTAGATCGCCGAGCGGTACTGTTCGCCCACGTCCGGCCCCTGTCGGTTCAGCGTCGTCGGGTCGTGGATCGTGAAGAACACCCGCAGGAGGTCGGGGTAGCCGATCACGTCCGGATCGTAGGTGATCTGGACCGCCTCGGCGTGACCCGTCTCCTCGCGGCAGACGGCCTCGTAGGTGGGGTCGGCGACGTGGCCGCCGGTGTACCCCGACTCCGCCTCGTGGACGCCGTCGAGTTCCTTGAACGCCGCCTCCACACACCAGAAGCAGCCACCCGCGAGGGTGGCCTGCGCAGTCTCTGTCACACCCGAACGTAGGGCTGCTCGGCGGATAAGCCCCTCGGCAGCGGCGGCGACGGCGACCGCCGTGGCGTCGTCGCTGGCGGACTGTGTCGCACCGACGATCGGCGACCGCGCGGAGCCGTCGCTGGGTGGCTCGCGTCGAAAGAAGTGATCCCGTACGACTCGGTCGCGACCGGCTCAGAACGCGCCGGCGTTGACCGTCACGTCCGCGTACAGCGACTCCTTCAGTGCGGCGTGGACGTGGCAGATGTCCTCGGCGTACCCGAGCAGCTCGTCTGCCTCCTCGTTCGTGAGGTCGGCCTCGACGTGGAGTGTGAACCGGATCGCGGTGAGGTCGTCCTCGTCGTCGAGGTCGGCCTCGGCGTCCGTCTGGATCTTCCCCAACTCGTCGAAGTCGTTACGCTGGGCACCCGCACGGAACGCGTACGAGAAACACGCCGCGTAGTCCGCCACGAGCACTTCGTTCGGGTCCGGTCCCGACTCGCCCGTCGCGTCCGTGTCGATGTTGAAGTCGCCGACCTGACTCGTCGCCTGGAACCCCGCCTCGTTCACGGTGGTAGATTCGATGTCTGTCATGGCTCGTCTCCACCGAGGGTCTCTCCCAGCCTAAACCTGCCGATGCACGGCGTGTGTCACCGTCTCGCATCGTCTCGTTCCGCCGATCACTCGCCGCAAGCGACTCGCTCGCGGGGAATTCCCGACTCGCGAGAACACGCTGGGGCGTTCAAACCCGCTCGTCCGCTCTCCGCAGACAGAGACACCGTCCGACCGACGAGGTTCCGCCGCGGGCTCGCGGCCGTTCCGCCGCTCGCGAGACGAGTGACCCGACTCGCCGCCGCTCCCCCGGTCACCACCCCCGAACACTAGCCACCCCCGACACGAGCCACGACTCCCGAACACGAGTCCATCCCCCAACACCATGCTCACTGCATACACACGCGACAGACGCCCTACAGCGTCGCCGGCCGACGTACCGATCACAGAGTGTCGCGAACTCGACGGGGGTGTCGACCGGTGACCGACCTCCGCGAACGGTACGTGAACCTCCTCTACTGGTCCGTCGAGCGGGTCGGTGCCGACCAGTCCGTCCAGCGGACGATCCTCGCGGCCGTGACGATCCAGTTCGCCGTCTCGCTCGGTCAGGCGGTCGCGCCGTTCCTGTTGCCGACGGGTCCGATCCGGCTCGCGACTCAGGGCCTGTTGTTGCTCGGAGCGGCGGTCGCGTTCGTCAACACCGGGATCATCGCCCGGCGGAACCTGATCCGGCCGGTAGAGCGGCTCCACGCGACGGCGACCGAGATCGCCGGCGGCACCGTCCCACGCGAGCCGGTGACGGCCCACCCGGCGGTCGATCCGGACCAGCCGGACGAGATCGGCGAGTTGGCTCGGTCCGTCGAGGAGATGCGGAGCGTCCTGGCGACCGTCGAGGACCAGGCGGACGCACTCGCGGCGCGCTCGTTCGACGACGAGCGACTCGACGCGGAGGTACCTGGCGAGTTCGGCGCCGCACTCGCGGGAATGCACGCCGAACTGGAGCGGTACACCCGCGAGTTGGAACGGGTGATCGACCGCGTCGGGGAGACCGCCGACGCGGCGGCCGGTGGTGACCTGACCGCTCGCGTCGACCCCGAGGCGGTGCCGGACGACTACGCCGCGCTGGCGCGTGCCTTCGACGACCTGTTGGACACGGTCGTCGCCTCGCTGGCGGAGGCGGCGGCGTTCGCGGACGAGGTCGCCGTCGCGACGGAGCAGGTGACCGACGGCACCGACGAACTGGCGACGACGGCCGAGACCGTCGCGACGACCGTCGACGGGATCTCCGAGCGCGCGGACAGACAGCGCCGCGAGCTGCGGACGGCCGCCGACGACGTGAGCGACCTCTCGGCGACCGTCGAGGAGATCGCCGCCTCCGCCACTGCAGTCCGCCAGACCACCGAGGAGGCGGACACACTCGCCGGCGAGGGGCGTGCGGCGGCGACGGACGCCGTCGACGACCTGGAGGCGGTCGCCGAGCGGATCGAGTCGACGACGGAGACCGTCGAGACGCTCGTCGCCGCCGTCGACCAGATCGAGGCGGTCGCGGCGGTGATGGAGAGCCTCGCCGAGGAGACGAACCTGTTGGCCGTGAACGCCTCCATCGAGGCGGCGCGAGCCGGTGGTGACGCCGGCGACGCCGCGGACGGCTTCGCCGTCGTCGCGGAGGAGGTGCAGGCGTTGTCCGACGAGGGGAAGACCCGCGCGGCGGAGATCCAGGCGACGGTGCGGGAGATTCAGTCACACGCCGACCGCGCCGCCCGAGAGGTGCAGGCGACTCGCGACGAGGTGCTGGCGACGGTCGACGGCGTCGAGGACGTGCTCGGACGGTTCGACGACCTCGCGCGTGTCGTCGGCGAGATCGACGACAGCGTCGCCGAGGTGTCGACGGCGACGGACCAGCAGGCTCGTGTCGCGGAGGAACTGTCGGCACACGTCTCCGAGGTGGCGTCGTTGGCCGACGAGACGGCCACGGAGACTGAGTCGGTTGCGGCGACCACCGACCAGCAGTCGGCCGTCGTGGACCGCGTCGCCGACGACGCGCGGCGGCTGTCGGACGACGCGGCGGAACTGTCGGCGCTGTTCGAGACGTTCACCCTCCCCGAGGCAGCCGCTCGCGGCGACGCGCACGATGGAGACGCACCCGTCGCCGCACCGGAGTCCAGTGCGTCCGGTCGGTGACTCGGCTCGTCGGCGGGTGACCGCTCACTCGCGGATCTCGACGGAGAACGGGTCGGGCCACGCGTAGCGCCGGTCGCCCCAGACGAACGTCCGTCGCGCGGCGGCGTACGCGAACAACGGCGGCCCGGCGAGTGTGGCGGGGACCGCGAGCAGCCAACTCGGCCGCTCGACGCCGAGCCACGCGTACACCACCCACGCGAGGAGCGTGACGACGAGTGTGGCTGGCAGCGGGGCGAGCAGACAGGCGCAGGCGACGACCGTCGACAGCACCGTGCCGCCCCAGAATCCGGCCGGCTCCGTCCGTGCGACGATCTTCGCGAACCGGACGTGTCGCTCCAGCGTCGCCCGGATCGACCCGCCGGCCGGCACCGACCGGACGCGTCGCCGTGGCGTGGTGTCGAGGTACATCGAGAGCAGCCCGTCGTCCGTCACCGTCCGCCGGAGTGCCCGGCGGAACACCGTCTCGTCCGATATGGTTCCCGTCGCATCCGGGGTGGTCCTCGTCGTGTCCGGGGTGGTCTCCGTCGCGTCCGAGGTAGCCCCCGTTGCGTCCGAGGTAGCCCCCGTTGCGTCCGAGACGGTCCCCGTCTCGTCGCCGAACCGCTCGCGGTGTGCGTCGGGTGCCTCGAGGTCTCCGCGTTCGAAGATCACGCCGCCGGCCCACGCCTTCCGCCCGGCGTACGTCCCGAGGGTGCCACCGAGCGCGTAGGCGGGCTCCAACAGTGTGGCGAGCGGGTCCCGCCCGACGAAGAACGGGAGTTCCGTCACCGGGCCGAACCGTTCGTACTCTCGCCGCAGCGTCGCGAGCCACGCCGGCGGGTGGTGGAAGTCGTCGTCGGTCCAGACGAGTCGCTCCGTCTCCGCGGCCGCCATCCCCGTCGCGACCGCGTTCGCCTTCCCGGAACACCGGTCCGGATCACCCGCACACACCACTCGCACCGTCCCGGCGAGTGTCTCCGCCTCGGCGTCGCCGCCTGCGTCGGACCGCCACGTCCCGTCTCGCACCGCGTCGACGACCGGATCGGACTCGTGGTCCGCGACCACCACGAGGGTGTCCTCCGCGTGGAGTTGCTCGGCGACCTGGCGGCAGGCCGGTGTCCACTCGCGGGTCGCCAACACCACCGTGAGCGGCGTTCGAGACACGTCCGGGGGTGTCGGGCGAACGGGAATAACCTGGTCGGTCTGACTCGCAGCGTGTCACCACTGGTCTCGTCCGCCCGTCGGACACACCCCGCGAGGATTTACCACCCACGCCGGTCTCCACGGAGCCGTGACCAGCGCGAACGAGGCGGACCTGGACTGGGAGGCGGTCGACGAGACACACACCGGCCTCCGCCGCAAGCGGCTCGCCCGTGCCGCTGGCGGCGAGGAGCTGGGGTGTAGTCTGTACGAACTCCCGCCGGGCGAGCGCGCCTGGCCGTACCACTACCACACCGGCAACGAGGAGGCGCTGTACGTCCTCGCGGGCGAAGGTGGCGTCCGGCTCCCCGAGGAGACGCTCTCGGTCGAGCAGGGCGACTACGTGGCGCTGCCCGCGGGACCGGACCACGCACACGGCGTGTTCAACGACGGCGACGAGCCGCTGCGGTACCTCGCCGTCTCCACGATGCGCGACCCGGACGTGACGGTCTACCCTGACTCCGAGAAGGTCGGCGTGTTCGCCGGAGCCGCACCCGGCGGCGAGGGAGAGCGGACGGTCCACGGCTACTACCGCCGCGACGACGACGTGGACTACTGGCTCGACGAAGACGGCGACTTCTCCGAGAGCGATCCGTCGGATCGAGCCGGTGAGGCGGAGGAACCGACCCGAGAGAACTGACTCGGGAGGACTGACCCGAGCGAACTGACCCGAGCGAACTGACCCGAGCGAACTGACCCGAGCGAACTGACTCGGGTGCGGGACGCGAGCGGCGGCGTCCGCCTGCCGCCCGGACGCTCCGTCACCCTGCGGTCGGTCGAACTACGCCAGAGTGAACGTCTCGTCGCCCTCGAGGACGCGCACGTCGGCGTCGCTGCCGGTGGCGGCGACCTCGCTGACGAACTGCTCGGTGTCGATCTCGACGGGCGGGAACGTGTCGTAGTGCATCGGGAACGCGGTGTCGACGTCCAACCAGTCGACGGCGATCGCCGCCTGTGTCGGCCCCATCGTGAAGTGGTCGCCACAGGGGACGGCGGCGGCGTCCGGTTCGAGGAACGCGCCGATCACGTCCCGCATCTCCGTCATCAGTCCGGTGTCGCCGGCGTGGTAGAACGTCGTCGCCTCCTCGTCGGACTCCTGGGTGGGCTTCGAGTCGGAGAGCACGAAGCCGGCGGGCATCCCGACCTCGTGTTCGTAGTCGGTGTTCAGCCCACTCGTGTGGTCCGCGCGGTGCATCGTCACGAAGGCGTCGCCACACTCGACGGTGCCGCCGAGGTTCATCCCGATCGACTCGTCGAACCCGAGTTCGTCCTCGGCGTACGCCGTGATCTCCGGCGTCGCGACGACCGTCGCGTCCGCGAACTCGCCCGCGTGGGCGACGTGGTCCGCGTGCCCGTGTGTCAGCAACACGAAGTCCGGCGTGTCCACGTCGGCGGGTTCCAGCGACGTGTGCGGGTTGTCGAAGAACGGGTCGATCAGCAGCTCCGTGTCGCCGACCGCGACGTGCCAGGTCGAGTGGCCGTGCCAGGTGAGGTCCATGGTGGACATGACGTGCGTGTGTTGTCCGGCAGGCGGGATAAAGCCGCGCGATGCGGTGCGGGTGACCGGGACACTCGTGACAGTGGCAACAGTCAACTACGGGCGGGCGCAACGACGGGTATGGTCTCCCTCTCGACTCGCCCGCGGGCGTTCCTCTCCGGGTACGGACTCGGGCTCTCGGGTGCCGTGGCGGCACTGGTGTTGAGTCTCCTCGGCGTGTTGGTGTTGCAGGTGCTCGGACTCGCCGGGTTGGAGGTTCCGGCGGCGGGTCGCCTCGTCGCACTACTCGTGTTGGGCCAGTACGTCCCGTTCATGGGTCTCCCGCTGTTGTACCTCCGCGTCGGACGCGAGTTCTCGTGGCCCGAGGTGCGGTCGTACTTCGGCGTCCGACTCCCCTCGCTGATGGAGGTGGGTGTGTACGTCGGCGGACTGATCGCGCTGTTCGCGCTCGTCTCCGGGACGGCGTTCCTCGTCACCGAGGTGCTGAACCTCACGCCCGCGAGCAACAACGCCGGGGAGTTGGCCCAGCAGTCCCCCGGACTCGCGCCGCTGTTGATCGTCGCCTCCATCCTCGTCATCGGCCCGTGTGAGGAGACGCTGTTCCGTGGGGTCGTCCAGAACCGTATCCGCGAGGCGTTCTCGGCACCGGTCGCCATCACCCTCGCCGCGGCGCTGTTCGCCGCGATCCACGTCACCGCACTCACCGGCGGACTGGGCGCTCGCGCGGTCACCATCGTGATCCTGCTGGTCCCGAGCTTCGTCTTCGGTGCCGCCTACGAGGTGACGGACAACCTCGTCGTCCCGGCCGCCATCCACGGCACCTGGAACGCGCTGATCTTCACGAGCATCTACCTCGCCGCACGCGGCGCGATCCCGGCCGGCGAGACGGTGCTGCTCCCGTTCGTGTGAGTGGCGGTACTACCGATACGACAGGCAGTACTGCTCCCGTTCTGCGAGAGAGATGCTACTCCTCCCGTTCTGCGAGAGAGACGCTACTCCTCCCGATACCGTGAACTGCTCGGTGGCCGAGGAGTCGTCGCGACGAGGTACCCGACCCGTGGCAGAGCCACGGGCCCAACAACCCGAAACCACCCGATCACGCGGTGGTCACGGCGCCGATCGAGTCGGTCCCACCCGACCGTCTCGGACGCCGAGTGCCCGCGGGGCGCCCGTAGTCGCCGCGACTCCGGGGCCGCGGACCGTCTCACGGCCCGACACCGTGACGGGAACCAGCCGGTCGCCACCGTCGCGTGCGTGTGGTGACACAGCGATGTGTGTCGTGTTCACGTACCTGTCTGCGACGCATAAGGGTTCCGGGGTCCTGCGTCGAGCGAGACGGCGCGTCACTCGGCCTCGTCCGTCGCAGTGTCGTCCGCGTCCACGTCCGTGTTCTGGGCCCCCTCGATCTCTGCCGCCTCGGTTTCGGCTGGCGGCGTCGTGTCACGGTCGTCGAGGAAGAACGACTCCCGCTCGAACGGCTCCGACTCCCCACGCACCGCCACGACGTCGAGAGCGGTCACCTCGGCGTCGACGCCGAGCAGTCCCGCGAGACTCGGCTCCGTGCGTCCCCCGTCGCCGGAGACGAGTTCCTTCACGTACAGTCCCCCTTCGCCGTGAATCTCCACGGTCGCGCGGGTCGGGTCCTCCGGGTCGCGCTCGCCGGTCACCTCGTAGGCGGTGCGCTCGCGGGTGAGCGACGCGCGCCGGTGGTCCACCCGCTCTGGCGTGTACTGCTCGACCGTCGTCCCGGACAGCTCCGCCGTGGCCGCGGCGAGCTCGTCGGGAGCGACCGCCTCCCCGAACTGCACCTGCGCGCGGTAGCGCTTGCTCGCGTCGAGTTCCTTCACGCGCTCGACCGTCTCGTACGTCGCGAGGCGGAGTCCATCGACCTCGACGGTACCGTCCGCGAACGCGTTCACGTCTCCCTCCAGGCGCTCCGCGTCCACGTCGCGGCGGCGTGGCTCCTCCACCTCGATCACGAACGGGCGGCCGGTGCCGAGCATCAGCGCGTCCACGTCCTCACGGCCCGCCCCGTGGAACGCGGTGTCGACGCCGTCCATCACGTCCTCGACGACCGGCGCCGTGAGCTGCTCGACGCTCTCCTCGTAGCGGTACCCCGACCCGTCACAGACTTCACACGGGCCGTCGCCGGTGTACCCGGAGCCGCGGCAGTCCGAACAGGGCCACTCCGTCTGTGGCACGTCGCGTTCCAGCTTGCGGTACCGCCCGTAGACGAACGCGGAGTTCACGTCCGCCTCGACGGTGTCGGCCTCGAGGTCGATCAGGAACTGCACGTCCGGGCGGTCGAAGTCCACGTCCGTCTCCGTCGCGCGGCCGACTCGCTTGCCCACCTCGCGGTTGAGTTCCTTCCGGAGCGGTTCGCCGTCCTCCGGGTCCAGTCCGGCGTCCTCGCGGAGCAGGCGGTCGTTCTCCTCGTACAGCCCCGGGACGCGGCTCCCGACCTGGTAAGTCGCGAACTCGAAGCTGGCGACCGCGTCCGTCGCTCGCTCGACCAACTCGTCGAGACGGGTGAACACGCCCTCACACACCCAGCAGTCGTCGGGGTCGGCGGGCTCGAAGTCGGTGTCGTCGGCGAGGGCGACGGCGGTGCGGAGCCCGCGGCCGCGCTCGTCGTTGCCCAGGCCGAACGAGCGGTCGGCGAACGGCCGACCGAGACAGTGGTCACACAGCGGGCCGGACGCGAGGAGAGCGCGCGCCCGGTCGAGGACGGCGTCGGCTCCGTCGGTGTCGCTCATGTCACCGACTGGACGGTGACCGCGGGAACCTCTTTCGTTCGCCGCAGCGGGTGGCGGCGCGTGGGAGGTGCCCCGCGAGCGAGGCCGCTGGTGCCGCGACGGCGCTGGGTCGTCACACGGGGTCGGCCACCTCGTCGGGGGGATCGGCGCTGTCCTCACGCAACGCCGTCACGGTCACGTCCGAGACGGCGAACGGCTCGGCGAGGTGGTCCGCGAGCGCCGCCGCGTCGGGCGCGTACTCGGGGTCGACGGCGAGCGTCGCCGTCACCTCCGCGGTCAACTCGTTCAGGCCGGGCTGGACGCCGTCCAGCGACGCGTCCTCGACGGACTCGACGGCCGGGACGCGGGTCAACCGCTCGCGGACGCCCTCGGCGAGACTCTGGCTGCCGTCACGAGACACTGCGACTGTCAGGCTGGCGTCGGCCAGCGTGGTCAGGTGGACCGACATAGGCTCCCGGCACGACTCGAACGTGCCTGCGGGCCGTCACCCGGGGAGTGGGCGACGACCGGACCGGTCACCGAACGGGGGTCGGAGAAAGGTGTCCGCCTCCGTCCGGGCCGGGCCCGGTCGCCGTGTGCGCGTTCACGCGGCGATGGAGACGGACGGTGCGTCGGGCCGAGTCACCACGACCCCGCCGCCACCCCACGTGCCCAGTTCGAGATTGCCCTCGAACTCGGACCGCGGCATGCCGACGGTGTCGCCCGCCTCCAGACCGCCATACGCGCCACTGCGTGGCAGGGCGCGCATCGGTGCGGCGGTGAGGCGGGTCATGGTGACTCGTTCCGACTTGCGTCGTGGTTGTCACAGAGGAGGGTATCTACTTAATTCTGTGGTCTGGTTGTGAGACTCTGACGTACGTGTTCGAGTGATCTCCGGGTGGATTTCGGGCGTCGACGCGTGTGGGGACACTCCGTGATGCGCGACCCACTCCCGTGCAGCCGAGTTCGACAGCCGAACTGTCGGACCGTCGTTTTGATGTACGGGCGACCGGACGTACGAGTATGGACGACAGCGAGATCCCGAACCAGTACGCCCCACACGAGGTCGAGGAGACCGTCGGGACACACTGGGCGGAGACGGACGCCTACGAGGCCGCGAAGGCGGCACACGAAGACGACCCGTCGTTCTTCTTCGTCGACGGTCCGCCGTACACCACCGGCCAGATGCACCTCGGGACGGCCTGGAACAAGTCGCTGAAGGACTCGGTGATCCGCTACAAGCGGATGACCGGCCACGACGTGACGGACCGCCCGGGGTACGACATGCACGGGCTCCCCATCGAGACGAAAGTCGAGGAGGAACTCGGCTTCGAGACCAAACAGGACATCGAGTCGTTCGGCATGGAGGCGTTCATCGAGGAGTGTCGTCGCTTCGCGGAGGAGAACCGCGAGGCGATGGACGAGGACTTCCAGTCACTCGGGGTGTGGATGGACTGGGACGACCCGTACAAGACGATCACCCCGGAGTACATGGAGGCCGCCTGGTGGGCGTTCGCGCAGGTCCACGACCGCGGACTCGTCGAACAGGGGAAACGCTCCATCAGTCAGTGTCCGCGGTGTGAGACGGCGATCGCCAACAACGAGGTGGAGTACCACCAGGTGAGCAAGCCGTCCATCTACGTGAAGTTCCCCCTCGCGGACGAAGAGGGGTCGCTGGTCATCTGGACGACGACGCCGTGGACGATCGTCGCCAACACGTTCGTCGCCGTCGACGCCGACCTCACCTACCAGAAGGTCCGCGCCGAACGCGACGGGGACAGCGAGGTGCTGTACGTCGCCGCCGACTGCGTCGAGGAGGTGCTCTCGCGGGGCCGCTACGAGGACTTCGAGGTGCTGGCGGAGCTGTCCGGCGAGGAGCTGGCCGGCACCGCCTACGAGCACCCGCTGCCGGAGGAGGTCCCCGACCACGTGGACGCCGAGGGCACCCAGCAGGTGTACACGGCCGACTACGTGGAGGCGGACCGGACCGGGCTCGTCCACTCCGCGCCCGGCCACGGGGAAGAGGACTTCGAGCGCGGCCAGGAACTCGGCCTGCCGGCGTTCTGTCCCGTCGGGACGGACGGCGTGTACACCGACGAGGCGGGCGCGTACGCCGGCCAGTTCGTCCGGGACGCGAACGACGACATCGTCGCGGACTTGGACGACCACGGCCTGCTGCTCGCCAGCGAGGACGACCACACGGTCGACGAGGGGCAGTGTTGGCGGTGTGACACGGACATCGTCCGGATCGTCACCGACCAGTGGTTCGTCACCGTCACCGACGTGAAAGACGAGCTACTGGCGAACCTGGAGGACAGCGAGTGGCACCCGCCGGAGGCACGCGACAACCGCTTCCGTAACTTCGTCGAGAACGCGCCCGACTGGAACGTCTCCCGCCAGCGCTACTGGGGGATCCCGCTGCCGATCTGGGTGCCGACGGACGAGGACCGCACCGCCGAGGGGTCGTACACCGCCGACGAGACGCTCGTCGTCGCCACGCGCGAGGAACTCGCCGAGCGCGTCGACCAGGAGATCGACCCCGACGAGATCGACCTCCACCGCCCCAGCGTGGACAACCTGACGATCACCGAGGACGGCGTCACCTACGAACGCGTGCCGGACGTGTTCGACGTGTGGTTCGACTCCTCCGTCGCCTCGTTGGGCACCATCGGCTACCCCGAAGACGAGGCCGCCTTCGAGGAGCTGTGGCCCGCGGACGTGATCTTGGAGGCCCACGACCAGACCCGCGGGTGGTTCTGGTCACAACTCGGGATGGGGACGGCCGCACTCGGACAGGTGCCCTACGAGGAGGTCGTCATGCACGGGTTCGCGCGGCTCGGCGACGGGACGGAGATGTCGAAGTCCCGGGGCACCGTCATCACCCCCGACGAGGCCATCGAGGAGGCCGGCCGCGACCCGTTGCGGTGTTACCTGCTCAGCCAGGAACAGCACGGCGACGACCTGCGGTTCGAGTGGGACGGGCTGGCGGAGACCCAGCGCACGCTGAACATCCTCTGGAACGTCTTCCGGTTCCCGCTGGAGTACATGGAGCTGGACGGCTACGACCCGGCGACGGCGTCACTCGACGACGGGGAGCTGACGACCGTCGACGAGTGGGTGTTGTCGCGGCTCCAGACCGTCGAGCGCGAGGTCGCGACGGCGTGGGCAGACTACCACGTCGACGACGCCCTGAACGCGGTGTTGGACTTCGTCACGCAGGACGTGTCGCGGTTCTACGTGAAGGCGACCCGCGAGCGGATGTGGGAGGACGCCGACTCCGCGACCAAGCGAGGCGCGTACGCCACGATGGCCACGGTGCTCGACGAGGTGACGCGGCTGCTCGCGCCGTTCGCGCCGTACCTCACCGAACGGATGTACCAGCACCTCGACGGGGAGGCGACGACCGTCCACGCACTCTCGTACCCCGAGGCCGACGAGACGCTGCGAGATTCGGCGCTGGAGTCGGACGTGGCCGTGTTGCGCGCCGCCGAGGAGGCGGCCGCGAACGCCCGCCAGCAGGCCGAGCGGAAGCTGCGCTGGCCGGTCACGGAGGTCGTCGTCGAGAGTCCGGACGCGACCGTCCGGGAGGCGGTCGAGCGACACGCCGACCTGTTCGGGGAGCGCGTCAACGCACGGACCGTCACCGTCGCCGCCTCGTACGGCGAGTTGGTCGACGTGGCAGAGGCGGAGATGAGCGAACTCGGGCCGGCGTTCGGCGGGGCGGCACAGGACGTGATGGCGGCCGTGAACGGGGCGAGTCGCGACGAGTTGACCGCCGAGGGCGGCACGCTGGCGGTGACCGTCGACGGCGAGCGGTACGAGTTGACCGACGAGATGGTGTCGTTCCACACGGAGGCCCCCGAGGGCGTCTCCGGGACGCGGTTCACCGTCTCGGGTGCGGGCCCGGACGGCGCGGACGTGGACGGCAACGTGTACGTCGACACGGAACTCACCGACGACGTGGAGTCGGAGGGGTACGCACGCGACGTCGTCCGCCGGGTCCAGGAGATGCGGAAGGAACTCGACCTCGACGTCGAGGAACGGATCGTCTGTGCGGTGGACGTGGCCGACGAGCGCGTCGCCGGCTTCGTCGCGGACCACGCCGACTACGTCGCCGAGGAGGTGCGCGCCGACGACCTGCGACTGGGTGAGTCGCTGGACCGCGACCCCGACCTCACCGAGGAGTGGGACGTGGAGGGCGTCGCCGTGACGATCTCGGTCGCGCGCGTCGCCGCCGAGACGCCGGCCGACGACTGAGTTCGCGGTCGACTACCGAGGTTGCGGCCGACCACCGGGGTCGCGGCCGACTACCGGAGTCGCGGCCGACTGCCGAGGTCACGACCGACTACTCGCAGACGAGGTAGTAGTACGTCTGGTCGTGTCGCTCGACGGTCCCACTCTCGGTCACGCGGAAGTCCGCGTCCTCCAGCGTCTCGATCCAGTAGTCCAGCGGCCCGTCGTACTCGTCGGCCGCCGCCTCGTCGTGGATCGACGGGAGCGCGAGCACGCCGAGCGTCCCACCCTCCCGGAGCACCCGCCGCGTCTCGGCGAGCGCGCTCACCGCCGCCGGTCGCGAGAGGTCGTGGAGCAGTCGACACGCCGTCACCACGTCTTGGGAGTCCTCCGCGATGGGCAGCCGACCGGCGTCACCCACGACCGGGTGTGGGTCGAGCCCCGCCGTGGCGGCGTTCGCGCGGAGTCGGTCGGGGGAGTTCCCGCGGATCACGCGGTCGTCGAAGCTGTCGACCGCCGTCACCGTCGTCTCCTCGGGCACCACGTCGCCGAGGCCGACCAGCGAGCGCCCCGTGCCGGCACCCAGATCCAGCCACCGGTCAGCGTCCTCGAAGTCGATCCCGCGGGCCAGCGGCGCGTACTTCCAGCGGTCCGGCACCCACGGCGCGGGGACGAACAGCCGCTTGGCGGCGGGTTGGGCGTACCAGAGACCGCCGAGCACGACGACGAGGCCGACGGCGTACCCCACGTCCGTCGCGAGGAGGGTCCCGACGGCCGCGCCGACGGCGGCGACCCCGACGCCGATTCCGATCCGTCGGAGGCGACGGCGGAGGTGGTAGACGCCGAAGTAGTAGGTGAACACGCTCCGGGGTGACTCGGGCGGTGGGTTTGGCTCTGTCGCTCTCCCGGCGACTCGCCACCGGAACGGTGAAGTGTGCGACCACTTCCGGCCGCCGTCGTCCCCACAAGACACTCCACGACGCTCTCGTCACGGGATGGTGTGCGACGGCACGTGACGCTCGCGCTCGTCGGTCTCGTCGTCCTCGCCGGCTGTCTCGGCGGCACCAGCCCACTGGCGGACGACGAGACGGACGGCCCGACGGCGACACCCGGGGAGTTCCGCTCGGAGAACGAGCTGCGCGACCGTCTGCGGATCAACACGCTGTCGGAGACGCCGATCCGCGTGGTCGGCCGGCTGGTGTGGCGCGACAACCGGACCGTGTTGAACCAGACGGTCCCGGCCGACGCCGGCGAGGTGCGCCTCGACGCGACGAGCGAGACTACGGCGGTCTACCACGTCCAGATCCGCAACCAAGGGCGTGTCGTCTGGAGCCGACGCCTCCCGTCGTCGGTCACGTACGAACTGGTCGTCCGCGAGAACGGGACGGTCCGCGTCGAGAGTTTCGCCGAGGCGTGACTCGCGGGACGACGCGACCGCGGGAGCGAGACCCGTGCGGGCCGAGACTCCTGGGACGCACCCACGACCGACGGACCTAACGGCCGGCTCCCCGAGAGTCGGACGAGAGCCGTGTCCGCAGACACACCCCTGCCGCCGCTGGCGTTGGACATCGACGGGACGTTGACCGACGAGGACGGACGGATCGACCCGCGGATCTTCGACCCGCTGCGGGAGTGGCCCACGCCGGTCGTCCTCGCGACCGGGAAGTCGTTCCCGTACCCCGTCGCCCTGACACAGTTCCTCGGGATTCCCGAACGCGTGATCGCCGAGAACGGCGGCGTCACGCTCGTCGACGGAGCAGTCCACTACGAGGGCGACCCCGACCGCGTCGAGCGGGCGACGGCGGCGTTCCGCGACCGCGGCGGCGACCTCGGGTGGGACGCGGCCGACACCGTCAACCGCTGGCGAGAGACGGAGGTGGCGGCCAGACTCACCGCCGACGAGTCGCTGCTGCGAGCCGTCGCCGACGAGTTCGACCTCGAACTGCTCGACACCGGCTACGCCTACCACCTGAAGGCACCCGACGCGACGAAGGGTCGCGGATTAGAGCGCGTCGCGGCGGCACTCGACACCGACCCCGCGGAGTGGGTCGCGGTCGGCGACAGCGAGAACGACGCGCCCACGTTCGCGACCGCGGGGCGGAGTTTCGCCGTCGCGAACGCCGACGAGACGGCCCGATCCGCGGCCGACGAGGTGCTGACGGAGGGGTACGCCGCCGGGACGCTCGCCGCACTCGACCGCCTGCGAGCGGAGTTCGGGGACTGATCGCGCCGGTGCGGGGTCGGGGACTGATCGCTCTCGGGTGGGTTCGCCCGAGGGTCCCCGGTCCGCCGAGACGGAGCCGATAAGTTCGCGCGTCACCAACCCGAACCCATGCAACACCGAGAACTCGGCGACTCCGGCGTCGCGGTCAGCGAGGTGGCGTTCGGCGCGTGGGTCGTCGGTACCGACTGGTGGGGCGACCGCTCCGAGGACGAGGCCGTCGAGATGGTCCAGTACGCCCTCGACGAGGGTGTCTCCTTCTTCGACACGGGCGACGTGTACGGCCACGGCCGCTCCGAGGAGTTGATCGGCGAGGCGCTGGGCGAACACCGCGACGAGGTGACGGTCGCCACGAAGGTCGGCTACGACTTCTACAACAACCCGCAGGCCGGCCACGGGGAACTCCCGAAGGAGTTGGACTCCGAGTACGTCCGCGAGGCCGTCGAGAAGAGTCTCGACCGGCTGGACATGGAGTACGTCGACGTGTTGTACCTCCACAACGCGAACGTCGACGAGGTGACGGACGAACTGCTGGAGACGCTGTACGACCTGCGAGAGGACGGGTACGTCGACGCACTCGGGTGGGCGCTGGGCCCCTCCATCGGCTGGCTCGCCGAGGGTGACCGCGCGGTCGAACTCGACTTCGATGTCGTCCAGACCGTCTTCAACCTGTTCGAGCAGACCCCCGGCCAGCACTTCCTGGAGACGATCCGCGAGGAGGGCGCCGACACGAGTCTCGTCGCGCGCGTCCCCCACTCCTCGGGACTGCTCAACGAGCAGGTGACGCCGGAGACGGACCTCGGGAAGGGCGACCACCGGGCACACCGCCCGAACGAGTGGTTCGAGACGGGCTGGGAGAAGCTGGATGAGATCCGCTTCCTCGAACGCGACGGCGCCCGCACGATGGGCCAGGCCGCGATCCAGTGGCTGTTGGGTCACGAGGAGGTCGCCTCCGTCACCCCGACGTTCCGGTCGCGGGCCGACGTGGACGAGTGGGCCGCCGCGCCGGAGACGCCGGCGCTGTCCGACGAGGAGCTGTCTCGCGTGGCCGAGCTGTACGCGGAGAACTTCGGCGTCGACCGCGACGACGGGATGAGCCCCGAGCAGTTCCGGAGTTCCGTCGACGGCGAGGACCTGCGTGCGGCCGGTGTGTTGCCCGCCGAAGCCGCGGGCGACTGATCGGCCGTCGGTGCTGGGGGCCGATCACTCTCCGAGCCCTCGGGTGACTGCGGATCACTCCAGTTCGGGATCGGTCCGCACCTCGAAGCGGGCGCCACCGGACTCGCTGTCCGTCACTTCGACCGTCCAGCCGTGAGCGGCGGCCACGTCGGCGACGATGGCGAGGCCGTAGCCGGTTCCCTCCGCCGCCGTGGTGAACCCACGTTCGAACACCTGCTCTCTGTCTCCCGGGTCGATTCCCGGCCCGTCGTCGGCGACGTAGAAGCCGCCGGACTGGAGCGGCCCCACCTCGACGTGGACTCCGTCGCCGGCGTGGTCCAGTGCGTTCCGCAGGAGGTTCCCGAGCAACTCTCGGAGCCGCGAGGGGTCCGCCGACACGGTCCCGATCCCGTCCGCGACGGTCAACGCGGCGTCGGCGGTGTCCGGCCACTCGCGGCGTGCGAGGACGGCCACCTCCGTCGGCTCCGTCTCGCCGACGGACCGACCGTGTCGCGCCAGCGAGAGGAGGTCGTCGATCAGCGTCTCCATCTGCTCGTGGGCCTCCAGGGCGGCGTCGAGTCGGTCGGTCGCGGACTCCGTCTCGGCGGCGGCAGCGGCCAACTCCACCTGCCCGGTGGCGACGTTCAACGGGTTCCGGAGGTCGTGCGAGACGACGGAGGCGAACTCCTCCAGCCGCTCGTTCTGCCGGGCGAGTTCCGACTCGCGACGACGGAGTCGCGCCTGTCTGTCGGCGGCGTCCAGCGCCGCCTCGACGTTGGCCGCGAACACCCGCGCCAGCGAGAGGTCCGCCTCGTCGAACGCTCCGACCGTCGTCGAGGCGGCGACGAAGACACCGTGGTCGCCCAGCGGCAAGACGAGCATACTCCGGATCGGCGTCTGCGGGTCCGTGACGCGCTCGTCGCGGCGCACGTCGTCGTGGAGCTCCGGCTCACCGTCGACGTACACGTCCCACGCGACGCTGCCGGAGTCCAACTCCGGCACCTCGGCGCCGACCGCCTCCCGCGCCTCGGCGGTGACGCCCACGGGGACGAGCCGGTCCTCCTCGGAGGCCGCCAGGAACACCCCGTTGGCGGTGAGTCCCAACACCTCGTGAGCCGCGTCCGTCGCCGTGGCGGCGACCGTCGCCGTGTCGCCGGCGGTCATCAACTCCCGGGCGGTCTCGTGGAGGCGGTCGAGTCGTCGCTCGCGCTCGAGTCTGTCGAGCGCCGCGGCGGCGTTCGCACACAGCAGTCGCGACAGCTCCACCGTCGTCTCGTCGGCCCGCTCGCCGGCGACGCGACCGGCGAGGAGCGTCCCGTGCTCGCCGACCGGCACCGCCACGTCCACCGGCGCGGTCGGCTCCCACCCGTCCGCCTCCGACACCCAGACTGTCTCGCCGTCTACGAACCCGCGCCACACCGGGTGTGTCGACTCGTAGGCGTCGAACCGGTCCGTCTCCGTCGGTGTCCTACCGGCCGACGCCGCGTCTCCGGACGCCACGTCCGTCGTCGCCGTCGGGACGAGACGCTCCTCCTCGTGGATGTACACCGCGGCGACCGGCAGTGACAGCACCGTCTCCGTCGTGGCGAGCACTGCCTCGCACAACGCCGACCGCGTGCGAGCCGTCAACAACTCGCGTGTGGCCGCGTACAGCGAGTGCAGCCGCTCCGGAGCGGGACTCGCGGGTCGTCGACCGGGGTCACGACCAGACACTGTCTCCCGTTTCGTCACCCCGGTCAAAAGTCTCTCTGATTGTTAGTGAGAATCGGAGCACGGAGAGATCGACGAGTCGCGTCCGGCGACGCTTCGGCTCGTGGAGTCGGAGCCCGATCCGCGGGCGCGTCAGGCGAGGAAGACGTGTCGCGGCTGGTCGGCGAGGATCTCGCGGCCCCACTGGACCGTCTCGCGGAAGTCGTCCGAGCGGAAGAACGCCATCGCGTCGTCTTTCGCGCGCCACTGACTGGCGATGAACATGTCGTTGTCGTCCTCGTGGTTCACGAGCAGGTCCGTCTCGAAGTGGCCGTCCATCCCGTCGAGTTTGTCGCCGACCACGTCGAACCGGTCGACGAAGTCCTCGCGGTGATCGGGTTTCACCGTGTAGAACATCCCCATCGTCCCGAAGCCGGACTCCTCGCCGGCGCGCTCGACGATACCGGGGAGCTCCGAGAGGAACCCGGCGGCCGTCTCGGCCGCGCTGGCGGTGTCCCAGATGGAGACGACCGCCGAGCGGTCCGTCTCGGTGCCGGCGTACACCGCCGTCTTCACGTGGGTGCCGTAGTGGTCGAAGTTCCCGCGGAGCCCCTCGACCTCGTCGAACAGCTCCTCGGTGTCCGCCTCCGAGTACAGCACCGTCGCGTACACGTCCTCGCCGTGGGGCGTGCCGGCGTAGATGTCCAGGTCGTCCAGCGCCGCCCGGATCTCGTCGGCATCCGCGTCGTCGTCCACCCGGTCGCCGCTCGGCGGGCCGCCACCGCTCCCGCCGTCGTCGCCACCGTGCTCGCCCTCGTCGTCGTGTGCACCGTGGTCGCCGCCCCGTCCGTGGTCGCTCTCGTCGTCGCCGCTACCGTGGCCACCACCCGCGTGCGGGTGGTCACCGCCGCCGCCGGACTCGCTGCCGTGCGGGTGGTCGCCGGCACCGGCCGCCGCGCCGGCACCCTCGTGAGCGCTCGTCGGCACCGGCTCGCCGTCGAGGAACGCCCGCAGGTCCGTCGGCGGGAAGCGTCGGCCGACGAAGAAGTCGCCGAACTCCCCGTAGCGGGCGGACACCTCGTCGAACCGCATCTCGTAGACGATGTCCTTGAGGTCCGTCGGGTCCTCGGCGAACAGCGTCACGCCCCACTCGTGGTCGTCGAACCCGACGGAGGAGGCGATCACCTGCTCGATCTTGCCGGCGTACTCCCGTCCCACCTCGCCGTGGTCCGCCATCAGCTCCGACCGCTCGTCGAAGGGGAGCTGGTACCAGTTGTCTTCCTCCCCGCGGCGCTTGCTCATCGGGTAGAAGGAGACGTACTCGTCGTCGGGGATCTCCGGCTTCATCTTCGACTCGATGTAGCGGCGCAGCCCCTCGTCCAGGTCGGCTTCGTCTTCCGTGAAGTAGTCGTCGGAGACGTAGCCGGACACCTCCGAGACGGAGACGTACGAGTCGGACCGCTCGGTGAACGCGGCGAACGCCGTCGACTCGAACCGGCGTTCGGCGGCGTTCAACGCGTCCAGCGTCGGGCGGAAGTGGAGGATCAGCAGGTCGGCGTCGTCGCCGAGGATCGTGAACACGGCGGAGTCGCCCTCGGTTGCGTCGGCGACCTGTTCGTGTCGTTCGAAGTGTGCGACACCCTCTTCGACGGCGCGTCGACGCCGTCGTTCCGGGGCCTCGCGCCACGCGTCCCAGTCGATCGTGCGGAAGTCGTGGAGTGCGAACCACCCTTCCTCCGTCGGAGGTACCTCGACCATACCAGACAGTAGGTCGTTCGGGGTCTTCGACCTTCGGATTCGTGGGTGGCGTCACCACGACGGAGTGACCGTCGCTACAGTGTCCGCCCGACTCAGGTCGGGAACTCGGCGTCGTGGTCGACGACGCGGTCGACGGCCTCGGGGACGCGCCAGTCGGTGCCCAGCTCCAGCAGTTGGACGAGCATCCGACCCGTCGCACCCCAGACGGTGTAGCCGTCGACGTGGAAGAAGTGGAGGCGGATCGAGCCGTACTGCGGGTGGTCGCGCCGCTCCGACTCGTAGTTGGCGCGATCACACAGGGCCGGCACCGCGAGGGGGACGACCTCCGCCACTTCGCGGTCGTCGGGGACGTACTCGCGGTCCGGCACCCGCCCCACGAACGGGGTGACGGCGTACTCCGAGACCGTCTCGATCCCGTCGAGTTCCCCGACGACCGTGACCTCCGACGGACGGAGGCCGATCTCCTCGTCCGCCTCGCGGAGTGCGGTTGCGGTGAGGTCGGCGTCCTCCGGCTCCGCGCCGCCGCCGGGGAAGCTCATCTGCCCCGGGTGTTCCCCGAGGTCGTCGGCACGGCGCGTGAACAGCACGTGCGCGACGCCGTCCCGCTCGAAGATCGGCGCGAGCACGGCGGCCCGCCGCGGAGCGGACGCCACCCGCGTCGGCGTGTGTGCGGCCACCGCCTCGTAGTCCATACCTCTCGTCTGGGCCGGTAGCGGTTTATCCTTGCCGTCTGGTGCAACGGTGCTGTGACTCCGACGAGACGATCCGAGGTTCGTCGTCCCAGATTTGGGATCGAATATCTCTGGTAGCAGTCACTCTGCGTACAGCCTGTCTCCGACGATCTTCAGGCCGATACTCACGACGATGGTCGCCGGTATCGCCCAACTGGCGAACCCTTCGAGGTCACCGCCGGTCGCGAGGATGGCGACCGTGAGTCCGAGCATCACGAGAACGAATCCGCGGCGGACTCTCTGGGTCACTCTGGTCACACGTACCAGGCCGACAGAGTGGAACCTAAACGTTTCTCTACGAACGTTTCTTCCCAACCGTGTGAGTGTACTTCGGTCGTGAGCAGTGTGCTCTCCGAGTCGACTGCCGGAGCGACCAGACTCCTGGCAGAGACCCCCGGCGCGTGAACGCTTTTCACGGGGCGCGACACACCGGGAGACGATGACGTTCTCTATCGTCGCGCGAGACCCGGAGACGGACGCGGTCGGCGTCGCGGTCCAGTCGAAGTTCGTGAGCGTGGGCAGCGTGGTCCCGTTCGCGAGCGCCGACGCCGGCGCGGTCGCCACGCAGAGTTTCGCCAACGTCGCCTACGGCCCCGACGGTCTCGACCTCCTGCGGGAGGGTCACACCGCCGCCGAGGTGGTCGAGCGACTCACCGACGAGGATCCCGAGGCGCCACAGCGCCAGGTGGGGGTCGTCGGCCAGGACGGCTCCGTCGCGGCGTTCACCGGCGCGGAGTGTTTCGACTACGCCGGCGACCGGCAGGGGGAGACGTACACCGTCCAGGGGAACATCCTCGAGAACGAGGCGACCCTGGACGCGATGGCCGAGACGTTCGAGACCCGCCGCGACGACGGCGAGGGACTGCCGGAGGCGCTGCTCGCGGCGCTACACGCGGGCAACGAGGCCGGCGGCGACTCGCGTGGCGAGCAGGGCGCGGCGCTGTACGTCGCCAAACCCGAGGGCGGCTACGACGGCAACAACGACCGCTGGGTGGACGTGCGCGTCGACGACCACGAGACACCCATCGCGGAACTGGAGCGGGTGTTCAAGCTGTACGACGTGACGTTGTTGGAACGCGAGGAACCAGACGAGACGCGCGAACTCGACGGCGAGACGGCGCGTGCGGTCGCCGAGACGCTCTCCGAGTTGGGGTTCTACGACGGGGAGCCGACCACGACGTTCGGCGAGGCGGAACGCGAGGCACTGGAGGCGTTCCGCGGGATGAACAACTTCGAGAACCACCCGCTCCCCGTGATCGAGGACGCCCTCGCGGACGGCTGGGACGACGCCGAGGGCGAGGGGGAGGCGCGGATGGTCGACGCCATCTGGCACGGTCTCTCGCAGTACGACCGGGTGTGATCGGTCGGCGCGATCCCGGCCCGACACCCACCCGACGCAGTTACTCGCCGTCGCGCTCGCGCCGCTCGACCAGCCGGTCGACGATCTCGTTCGTCGAGAGGATCTCGCCGTCGTAGGCCGGTTCCCGACCCGTCGCGCGCGTCACCTCGCAGTCGAGACCGCGCTCGCGGAGTTGCTCGCGGATCGCGTCGGCGTCGTGGTGTTGGTCGAACCCCAACACGATCACGTCCGGGTCGATCCGTTCGACGGGGACGAAGTAGTCGTCCGGGTGGCCGACGTGTGCCTCGTCGACGACCGACAGCGCGTCGAGTACGTCCCGGCGCTGTCGGTCCGGACACACCGGCGTGGGCTTGTGTGTCACGTTCTCGCGGCGGGCGACGACGACGTGGAGTGTGTCGCCGTGCCGCGCCGCCTCCGAGAGGTAGTGGAGGTGGCCCGGGTGGATCAGGTCGAAGGTCCCCTGTGCGAGCACCACACGGTCGTCGGGGTCGGCGGCGGTGTCGTCGTCGGTGGTCGTCGTCCCGTCGCCGGTCGCCGTCGGTCCACCGCCGGTCCCGTCCCCCACTCCATCGTCACCTGTCTCGTCGGTCGTCGGTACACCGTCTCCGCCGTCGGCCACGGTCTGGCCGTCGTCGTGCTCGCGAGTCATTCGTCGTACAACTCCGCGTCGATGTCGGACTGGTCGAAGTCGAAGAACGCCTCGTCGCCCGGCAACGGCACCTCCAACACGGCCAACTCCGTCGGCTCGCCGTCGCGGTCGAACGCCCGCCAGTCGTCGCGCCCGTACGGCGCGCCGACGATGACGTGGACCTTCCCCGCGTGGAAGGTGCCCAAGTCGGCGTCGCTCGGTCGCAACACGCCGTTCGGGTGCGAGTGGACGGAGCCGACGGCCTTCCCGCCGGCCGGGATCTGGTTCTCGCGGACCGTCGCCGAGACGGAGTTCGAGGACGTCCCGGGGATCACCCACACGTCCGTGATCACCGTGCCGCTCCGGTCGAGGTCCAACTGGGCGGCGGGCGTCCCCTGGAAGAACGCCATGTACTCGTTCGGGTGGGCGTCGCGCGACGCCTCGAGGACGAACTCCAGCGTCTCCTCGGCGATTCCGAGGAGTTCGCTCGACCGGAACAGGCCCATGACGAACGCTCCGAGCGGTCGAGGCAAGAGGGTGTCGATGCCGTCGGTGAGTGGGTCGACACACTCACCGGTGTTCGTCGAACCAGGGAGCGTCGGGCTCCGGTGGCTTCGTCTGGTCGGCTTCTGCCGCAGCCGTCACCGACAGTGCCTCGTCTAGATTCGACAGCGCTGCCTGTCGATTCGGTCCCTGTGAGGCGACTCCAGTCTCTTCGTCGACCGCCGACCACCATCCGTCGTCTTCCTCGTGGAGCGTGATCTCTCGCCTCGTGGTCACACCCGGACTGAGTCGTTATAGGTAATAAAAACTCGGACGGGAGCGCCGTCGTGTGTTGCCCAGATGGGCCACTCTCCCGAAGGTTTAGGCGTGGAGACGACCCACTTCTGGCCGAGATGAGTACGGAACTAGACCCGACCATCACACTCACCGACGAGGGAGACTGGTGGGTTGCACGCGACACCGAGACCGGCGTGACCTCGCAGGGAGAGACACGAACGGAGGCGTTGGACAACTTGGACGAAGCCATCGCGGCGTACCACGGTGCAGGCTCCGAGCCGACCGACGCGGAGTTGGCCGCTCTCGGAATCGATCCGGACGACAACGAGTCGACACCACTCGACGAGTCGGACCTGTTCGAGTGAGTCGACAGTGTCTCACTCTCCCTTCTCTGGCGACGAGGTGGTGTCGGTGATGGTCGGAAGCGGGATCTACGAACTCGACCGAATCAGCGGCGATCACGCAATTCTCGTCTGGAATCCACCGGCCGATCACGACGCAGACGCACGGACCGTTCCGGTCCCACTCCACGACGAACTGTCGGAGGGGACCCTCAGAGAGATCGGAGAACAAGCCGGTATGCGTGACTTCCAACGGTTCAAAGACTGGCTCGACGAAAACTGCTGAGACGCGGGGGCGACCGGGGAGTGGGTGAACGAGCCGGCGAGGATCACTCTCCCCGGAACTCGGGGTCACGATCCTCGAGGAAAGCGTCGATCCCCTCGTTGGTGTCGTGGGAGTCGAACAGCCCGACGAACAGTTCGCGCTCGTACGCCAGCCCGTCGTCGAGTGGCTTCTCCGCGGCCGCACGCACCGCCTCCTTCGCGCGCCGCACCGCCAGCGGACTGTGGGCGGCGATCTGGCTCGCCAACTCGTCGACCGTCTCGTCCAACGCCGCCGCCGGGACCGCCTCCTCGACGAGCCCGATCTCGGCGGCCTCGGTGGCGTCGAGCAGCTCCCCCGAGAGGATCATCCGTAGTGCTTGGCCCTCGCCGACGAGTCGCGGGAGCCGTTGTGTACCGCCGCCGCCGGGGATCAGTCCGAGGCCGATCTCCGGCTGGCCGAGTTTGGCGTCCTCGCTCGCGATCCGTACGTCACACGCCTGTGCGAGTTCACAGCCCCCGCCGAGCGCGTGGCCGCCGATCCGTGCGATCACCGGGACGGGACAGTCCGCGACGGTCTCGTACACGCGCGGGAACTCGCTGGCGGCGCGCTGTTCGACGGCCGAGCGCTCGCGCAGTTCCGTCACGTCCGCGCCCGCGACGAACGCCCCCGCGTCGTCGGCGCCGGTGAGTACGACCACGCGCACCGCGTCGTCGTCGGCGACGGCCTCGAAGGCCGCCTGCAACTCCGTCCTGACCGTCGCGTTCAGAGCGTTGCGCGCGTCCGGGCGGTCGATCACGACCGTCGCGACCCCCTCGCCGCGCTCGCCCACCGTCGCCTCGACGAACTCGTTGCCGGCCGTCGCCGCGAGGAGTCCGCTCGCGTCGTCGCTCATCGCTCCACCCCGACGCCGTCGGCGACGCCGACGATCTCCCCGTCCTCCCAGACGTAGAACCCCTCGCCGGTCTTCTTCCCGAGTTTCCCGGCACGCACCTTCCGCCGGAGCAGCGCGGGCGGTTTGAACCGCTCGCCCAACTCCTCGCGGAGGTGTTCGAGGATGTCGAGTCGCACGTCGAGCCCGACCACGTCCGTCAACTCGATGGGCCCCATCGGGTGACCGTAGCCGAGTTCCATCCCGGCGTCCACGTCGCGGGGGTCCGCGACGCCGGTCTCCAGCATCCGGATCGCTTCGACACCCTGCAGGGCGCCGAGTCGCGAGGTGGCGAACCCCGGCGCGTCCGTCACCGTCACCGCCGTCTTCCCGAGCGTGTCGACGAACGACTCCGCCAACTCCCGGACGGCGGCGCTCGTCTGCTCGGCGAGGACGACCTCCACGAGGTCCATCGCGTGAACCGGGTTGAAGAAGTGGAGTCCGACGGCCCGCTCCGGGTCGTCCAGCGCGGCCGCGACGCTCGTCAACGGCAGCGAGGAGGTGTTCGACGCGACCACTGCGTCCGCCGGGACGTGCTCCTCCGCCTCCGAGAGCACGGAGCGCTTGAGTTCGAGGTCCTCCGGGACGGCCTCGACGGCAACGTCGACGCCGTCGGCGGCCGCCGCGAGATCCGTCGTCGTGGTCACGCGGTCGCGGGCCGCGTCCGCCTCCGCCTGCGTGAGGAGGTCCCGCTCGACCCCGCCCGCCAGCGTGTCGTCGAGGTACGACTCGGCCTCGGCCAACTGCTGGTCGTCCACGTCGCGGAGCCGCACCGGGAGTCCCGCGACGGCACAGGCGTACGCGATGCCGCGTCCCATCGTCCCCGCACCGAGGACACACACCGTCGTCTGCGTGTCGGCGTCCATACCTCCGAGAGCGACCCGAGGAGGCAAAAACTGCGGTGGTCTCGCGCGAGGCCGGTGTCGTGGCTCGACGTCGGCGGCCGTCCACACGGCTCCAAGACGGGTACTCGCCCCCGAGTCGTAACTCGAAGACTTATCCGTGCGGTGGAGAGACTGCCGAGCAAGGATGCGACGCGCGAAGATCGTCTGCACGCTGGGACCCGCCTCGGACGACGAGGCGACGGTTCGGGCGCTCGCGGACGCGGGGATGTCGGTGGCACGGCTCAACGCCAGTCACGGGACGACCGAGGACCGGGCGGCGCTGGTGCGGACGATCCGGGCGGTCGACGACGCCGCGCGGCGACCGTTGGCGGCGATGCTCGACCTCCAGGGCCCGGAGATCCGAACGGCCGAGATCGACGGCACGGTCCAGTTAGAGACGGACTCGGAAGTGACCTTCTACCGCGGTGAGGACGCGACGCCCGAGCGAGTCGGCCTGTCGTACACTGTCGCGTCGGCCGAACCGGGCGACCGAATTCTTCTCGACGACGGCCGGATCGAGACGACGGTCACCGCCGTCGACGGCGACGAGGTGACGGCGACGGTCGACTCCGGCGGCGAGTTGGCCTCGCGGAAGGGGGTGAACCTCCCGGGCGTCGACCTCGACTTGGACCCGGTGACGGACAGCGACGCGGCGGAACTCGACGTGGCCGCCGCGGAAGACGTCGACTTCGTCGCCGCGTCGTTCGTCCGCGACGCCGCGGACGTCCACGCCGTCCAAGACGCACTTGAGGCGCGCGGCGCCGGCAACGTACCGGTCGTCGCGAAGATCGAACGCCGCGGCGCGGTCGAGAACCTGGCGGGGATCGTCGACGCGGCGTACGGCGTGATGGTCGCCCGCGGTGACCTCGGGGTCGAGTGTCCGCTGGAGGACGTGCCGATGATTCAGAAACGGATCATCCGGACCTGCGTCGAGACTGGGACGCCGGTGATCACCGCGACGGAGATGCTGGACTCGATGGTCTCCGAGCGGCGCCCTACCCGCGCGGAGGCGTCGGACGTGGCCAACGCCGTCTTGGACGGGACGGACGCGGTGATGCTCTCCGGGGAGACGGCCATCGGCGAGGACCCGGTCCACGTGGTCGAGACGATGGACCGGATCGTCCGCCAGGTGGAGTCCAGCGACGAGTACGCGGAGGTTCGCGAGGAACGTGTCCCGCTGGCGGACGACGACTCCCGGACGGAGGCACTGGCGCGCTCGGCGCGGTTCCTCGCCCGCGACACGGACGCCGCGGCGGTCGTCGCCGCCTCCGAGTCCGGCTACACCGCTCGCAAGACCGCGAAGTTCCGTCCGGGCGTGCCCGTGATCGCGACGACGCCCGCCGACAGGGTCCGTCGCCAGTTGGCGCTGTCGTGGGGCGTCCACCCGGTCGCGTCGGGGTACTCGGACAGCGTCGAGGCGATCATGGACGACGCGGTCGACGCCGCGCTCGACGCGGGCGTCGCCGAGTCGGGCGACACGTTGGTCGTGCTCTCCGGGATGATGACGGAGTTGGAGGGGAACACGACGAACACGCTGAAGGTCCACGTCGCCGCCGAGACGGTCGCGACTGGTCGCCACGTCGTCGGTGGTCGCGTCTGTGGGCCGCTCCGGCGGATCGACGACGGAGACCTCTCCGCGTTCCCCGAGGGCGCCGTCGCCTACCTGCCGGCGACGTTCGAGGGGGAGTTCCACGGCGACACCGGCCGCCTGGGTGGGATCGTCGACGCCCGCGCCGGGATGACGGGCTATCCGGCGATCGTCGCCCGCGAGCGGCAGATTCCGATGGTGTCGGGCGCGCCGCTGCCGGACCGGCTCGGGGACGGGGACACGATCACCGTCGACGCCGAGCGTGGCGTCGTCTACGAGGGTGACGTGATCCGACAGGCGCGGAAACGGTAGGCTCGGCGCTCCACATCGCCCGATCTTCCCCGTCTCGACTCCTCACTCCCCACCGTCGTCCGCCACCCGCTCTAGCGTGCCGCCGCCGAGCCCCTCCCACGCGACGCGGTAGCCGAGTCGCGTGAGGGCGGCGTTCGCGTCCGGGACCCCGGCGTCCGCGAGCCACTCGCTCGCCGTCTCGAACTCCATCCCCGGCTCCAGTCGGTCCCGAACACGCTCCAACACCGCCGGGCGGACGAACGTGTCGCCGACCCGCTCGTGGTCGGGGAGCGACACGTCGTCGAGCGCGGACTCGGGGACGCCGTACTCCGCGGCCAGCGTCGCCACGCCCACCGCGTCGGCGTCGGGGACCAGTTCGGCGGGGAGATCCGCGGTCGCCGTCTCGCGCAGGTCCGTCTCGTAGCGTCGCAGCACGTCGACCACGGGTTTCGGGCGGACCGTTCCGTCGTACTCGATCACCTCCGCGCCGGTCGCGGCGACCGCCTCGCCGACGCCCAGCGATGCGTCGACGGCGACGAGCAGCGCCACGTCCTCCAGCCCGCGGAACTGCGCCAGCTTCTTCTCGACGTACTCTGGCGTCCAGAACCCCATCACCTCGAAGAACAGACGGAAGTCGGCGTGGTCGTACACGAACGCGAAGTCGGGGACGGCGACCCGCGTCTCCCCGTCCGGACCGTCGACGCGCAGCGGTTCCGGCTCGCGGACGAGCGTCCAGTCCACCTCCAGCGCGCGGAACCGCGCGGCGAAGGCGGACTCGACGCCCGAGTCGAACGCCGGTTCGCCGGTCGGATCACCCGACGGGACCGGTACGTCGGCGTCGGACAGTTCCAGCGTGCGCTCGCGGCCGCGGTCG
Source organism: Halobaculum sp. MBLA0147 (assembly GCF_041361345.1). NCBI lineage: Archaea > Methanobacteriati > Methanobacteriota > Halobacteria > Halobacteriales > Haloferacaceae > Halonovum > Halonovum rutilum. The sequence continues at coordinate 232,037 of NZ_JBGKAD010000001.1, forward strand.
TCGACCGTCGCCGTCAGCTCCCACCGGGTCGCCGTGCGCGCGACGGTCCGCAGCAGGTCCGCGAACGCCGTCCCGTAGCGGCGCGTCCGCCGGAACAGCGCGTCTGGCCCGGTGACGACTACCTCCCGCGTCGAGAGGGTCGCGTCGGCGGAGTCGCCGGTCGCGCCGGATTCGGAGGCGGACTCACTCGTGTCGTACACCTCGTACAACAGGCCGTTCCGTTTGACGGCCGAGACGAGCGCGGCGGGGTCCGAGGAGCGCAGTCGTACCTCCGTCGCGTCGAGTAGCGACGCGGCCGCCAGCGCGAAGTCGTACCGGACGCACAGCGACGCCGGCGTGGGGTCCGCGTCGAGGTCTGCCAACACCTGCTCGGCGTCGCGGTCTGCGTACAGCGACCGCTCGACGGTCTCCGGCTCCGTCCCGAGCCCGTCGGCGGCGTCGGCCAGTGCCTCGCGGCGCTCCGTCTCGTCCGTGACGCCGACCGACTCGGCCGCCTCGAAGACCGCCCGGCGGACGCGATCGGGCGGCAACGGCGCGCGCGTCTCGAACGTCGCCGACCGCTCCAACAGCTTCGCGAACCCGCGGACGAGCTTGAAGTCGTCCGTCTCGCGCTCGACGGTCTCCAGCGCCTCCTCGAGATCGCGGCGTCGCTCCCCGACGTGACCCTGGTAGACCCCGATCACGCGCGCCGCGAGTCGTCGGGCCTCGTCGTCGTCCCCGACGAACTGCGGGTGGTAGCCGCCGCCGGCTCTGGAGATCCGACGGAGGTCCTTCGTGAGCACACGCGCACTCGGGTGGCCGGCGTCGTACACCTGTCGGCTCTCGACGGCGGGGATACTCCGACGACCCTACACTGGGGACGCCACCTGCCCACACCCGACTGCGGTGGCGCGTGCGAGGCGCGAGTGAAACGAGCGCCTCGACTGCGAACGGGGAACGGAGTGACCCGTGAGCCGCGCAAGGGGCTCGCGAACGGAGTGAGCGAGTCGGCTGGGGAGGTGTGTGGGCTGGGCGGTGTGGTGAGGTGTGGTGCGGTGTGGTGAGGTGAGGTGTGGTGCGGTGTGGTGAGATGTATCGGGGTGTGGCCCAGCGCTGCACCCCTCCCCACCGAGGCGACGCCACCGGAAGACACACAGTCGCGGGCCCGAACCGCGACACATGGGACTCGGAAGCACGGCCAAGAAGCTCCAGAAGGTCGCCGACATCGCAGAGAAGCTGTTCAAGCGGATCAACCAGATGCGGAAGGAGATCCAGCAGCTGCAGGGCGCCGTCGACAGCGCCGAGACGGACACCGCCGAACTCCGCCGCGAACTCGCCGAGACGCGAGCCATCGTCGAGGCGCTGGCCGACGAGGAAGGGGTCGACACGGAGGCCGTCCTCGCGGACCTGGAGTACCCCGAACCGGAGGGTCGCACGGTCGCAGACCGCGAGGCCGAGGCCGAGGCTGCGGCCGACGCCGGCGACGCCGAGGCGGCCGCAGACAGCGGCGACGGGCAGAGCCAGAGTCAGAACGAGAACTGATCGACACACCGCCTCCGGTGGCGTCCGGCCACGCGTCGGGGACCGACTCCGCGGCCGGTGATGAACCCGAACGGACGACTCCGCGACCGGCGACGACTCGCACCTCGCGACAGCAAGATACAGATAGTCGGGGCAACTCTTGCCAGCCGTGACGACTCACACCGAACCGCTCGACTCCGTGATGGACACCGTGGGCGAGACGCCGCTGGTGCGGGTCGCGGCCTCGCCGGACGCGGTGCCCGTCTACGCGAAACTGGAGTCGTTCAACCCCGGCGCGTCGGTGAAAGACCGGATCGGGAAGTACATGCTGGAGGGGATGATCGAGGAGGGGACCCTCCCGCCCGACGGCACCGTCGTGGAACCCACCGCGGGCAACACCGGGATCGGATTGGCCGTCGCCGCCGGGCAGCTCGGCCTCGACGCCGTCTTCGTCGTCCCCGAGCGCTTCTCCGTCGAGAAACAGCAGTTGATGCGCGCCCTCGGTGCGGACGTGATCAACACCCCCACCGACGAGGGGATGGGTGGCGCCATCGACCGCGCACACGAACTCGCCGAGGAATTGGACGGCGCAGCCGTCCCCCAGCAGTTCGCGAACCCGCTGAACGCGGAGGCCCACTACGAGACGACCGCGCCGGAGATCTACGAGGCGCTCGACGGCGAGGTCGGCGCGCTCGTCGCCGGGATGGGCACCGGCGGGACGCTGATGGGGCTGGCCGAGTACGCGCTGGAACGGAACCCGGACACGCGTATCGTCGCCGTCCAACCCGAGGGGTCGACGTACGGCGACCTCTTCGGCGAGGACCCCGAGGAGGGCGAGTACAAGACGGAGGGGATCGGCACTCACGACACGGAGACGAACCGGCTGGTCGACCCCGAACTGATCGACGACCTCCTCACGGTCCCCGACGAGGACACCCACGCGGAGATGCAGCGACTCGCCGCCGAGGAGGGGCAACTCGTCGCCTCCAGCGCGGCCGCGAACTCGCTGGCGGCGCGACAGGTGGCGCGCGACGTCCGCGACGGCGAGGTGGACGCCCCACACGACAGTGTCGTCACCGTGTTCTGTGACTCCTCCGAACGGTACCTCTCGAAGGGTGTCTACCGTTCCTTCGAGGAGTGGGAGGGGTAGATTCGGCGACCCGACGAGTCGCTCCGGGGCGACGCGACGGATCGTTCGTTCGGTGCCGTTCCTACGCATCGCTCTCTCGGGAGCGACGGCTCACGACCGGTGTCGACGGCTCACGACCGGTGTCGACGGCTCACGACCGGTGTCGACGGCTCACGACCGGTGTCGGCGGCTCACGGTTCGTGTGGCACCGAGAGGATCGTCGCCTCGCCGCGCAAGACCGTCTCGCCGTCGACCGTCGCGGTCGTCTCGACCCGCAGGCGGTCGTCGCCGAGGTGCTCGACGACCTCGACGTCTGCGACGACCGTCTCGTCGGGACGGACCGGCGCCTCGAAGGAGAACTCCTGTGCGACGTAGACGATGTCACCCGGGAGCGCGGCGAGGGCGGCGCTGACGACGCCCGCGGTGAACATCCCGTGGGCGACGCGGCCGCCGAACAGCCCCTCGCTCGCGTAGTCGGCGTCGACGTGGAGCGGGTTGTCGTCCCCCGTGACGGCGGCGTACTCGTTGATCGTCTCGGTCGTGACGGTGCGCTCGGCGCGTTCCGTGTCGCCGACGGCTGCGACTGGCATACCCACGAGTCGACGACCGTCCGGCGAAAACACCCGGGTTAACATGTGAAACGGGTGGTTGAAGTCGCAGGCCACGCCACTCGGGCGTATGGAGACAGTCACACGAGCGGGCGTCGAGATCGCCTACGAGGAGCGGGGGCAGCCGGCGGCAGACGCCGAGACGGTGGTGTTCCTCGAAGGACTCGGGTACGGCCGGTGGATGTGGCACCGACAGGCCGACGTACTGGCCGACGACTACCACCTCGTGCTCCCGGACAACCGGGGGACCGGCGAGTCGGACGCACCCGAGGGCCCGTACACGATCGCGCAGATGGCCGCCGACACGGAGGCCGTGTTGGCCGACGCGGGCGTCGAGACGGCCCACGTCGTCGGCGCGAGTATGGGTGGGATGATCGCCCAGCGGTACGCCCTCGACTACGACCGGGCGGCGTCACTGGCACTGTTGTGTACCTCGCCGGGCGGCGACGACGCGGTGCCGACGCCGGACGCGACGCTGGCGCGGATGTTCGACGTGCCCGACGACGCCGACGAGCGCGAGGCGATCCGGTACAAGATGCAGCCGGCGCTGTCGGACGGGTTCGCAGACGCGAACCCCGACCTGATCGAGCGGATCGTCGACTGGCGACTCGACAGCGACGCGCCGCCGGCCGCACGGCAGGCGCAGGCCGCGGCCGTCGAGGCGTTCGACGTCAGCGGCGAACTCGACGAGTTGTCCCTGCCGGTGCTGATCGCACACGGCACCGCCGACCGCGTGCTCCCGGTCGCGAACGGGGAACTGCTCGCGGACGCACTCTCTCACGCCGAGACGGAGTGGATCGACGACGGGTCGCACCTGTTCTTCCTCGAAGAGGCGGAGCGCGTGAACGACACGCTGGAGGCGTTCCTCGATGGGGTCTGAGTTCGTCGCCGCGCCGCCGGCCGACGAGTGGGTGGGTGACTGGAGCGCACGCCGTCGTCGGCTCTCGCCGGACCGCGTCGGGCTCGTCGACGCGACGACGGAGACGGAGTACACGTACGCGGAGTTGGACGACCGCGCGAACCGCGCGGCGCGGCTCTGTCGTGCGGCGGGCGTGAAGAAGAGCGACCGTGTGGCGGCCATCTCGCGGAACCGACCGGAGCTGGTCGACCTCTTCTTCGCGACCGGGAAACTGGGCGCGGTGTTGGCGCCGCTGTCACACCGCCTCGCGCCGCCGGAGTTGGCGTCGATGCTCTCGGACGTGGACCCGGAGGTGCTCGTCGTCGAGGCGCCGTTCGCCGAGTTGGTCGCGGACGTGCTCGCACACGAGGCGTTCGACGTGGCCACGGATCTCACCGTCGTCGCGGTCGGCGACGGACCGGTCGCTACCGGCACGGCAGCAGACGAGGAGTCCGCCGTCGTCGCGGCGGCGGACACCACGTGGACGGACACACTCCCGGCGGACGACACGCCCGTCGACCGGCCGGCCGTGTCCCGCGAGGACCCACACCTCTTCTTGCACACCGGCGGCTCGACGGGGGTGCCGAAGGAGACGGTGATCCCACACCGGCAGGTGTTGTGGAACTCCTTCAACACGATCACGGCGTGGGGCCTCCGGCCGGCGGACACGACGCCGATGACGTTCCCGATGTTCCACACCGGCGGGTGGAACGTGATCACGGTGCCGCTGTTCCACCTCGGTGGCACCGTCGTGATCGCACGCGAGTTCGACGCCGGGCAGGTGTTGCGACTGATCGACGAGCGCGACGGGAGCGTCCTCGTCGCGGTGCCGGCGGTGTTGCGGACGATGGCGAGCCACGACCGCTGGGCGGAGACGGACCTCTCTTCGCTACGGGTCGCGAAGTCCGGGGGTGGCCCGTGTCGCCAGTCCGTGCTGGAGGCGTGGTGGGACCGTGGCGTCGACCTCTCGCAGGGATACGGGCTGACGGAGTGTGGGCCGAACAACTTCGCGATGCCGGACGGGTGGCCCCGCGAGAAGGCCGACTCCGTCGGCGTCCCGGCGATGCACGTCGACGCCCGCGTCGTCGACGAGGCTGGCGAGGAACTGCCGGCCGGCGAGGTCGGCGAACTGGAACTGTCGGGTCCCCACGCGGCAGACCGCTACTGGCGCAACCCGGCGGAGAGTCGCGGGACCTTCGGCCCCGCGGCGGGCGACACCTCCGACGGCGCTACCGAGCGATCCGGGTGGGTGTCGACGGGTGACCTCGCGCGAGTCGACGACGACGGCTACTACCACGTCGAGGGGCGCAAAAAGAACATGTTCGTCTCGGGTGGGGAGAACGTCTACCCGCCGGCCGTCGAGGACGCGGTCGCAGATCACCCGAAGGTCGAGGAGGTGATCGTGATCGGCGTCCCGGACGAGCAGTGGGGGACCGTGGGCCGTGCGGTCGTGGTCGGCGACGAGACGCTGGCTCTCGACGAGTTGCGTTCGTTCCTCGACGACAGACTGGCGCGGTTCAAACACCCGCGGTCGCTGCGGTTCGTCGACCAGATGCCGACCTCGGGGCCGTCGAAGATCGACCGCGGTGCCGTTCGCGACCGGTTCGGCGAAGAGTAGCGCTGCGTCGTCGTCTCGGTGGTCGCCGACGGGCGTCGGCTCTCGTGGTTCGGCGGACGTCAGTTACCGTCGGACGCGTCGTCCTCGCCGTCGGTCGCGTCGTCCTCGCCGTCGGTCGCGGCGCCCTCGTGGGTCTCCCCGTGCTCGTCGCCTTCGACTTCGCCGTCGTGGTCGTCACCGTGGGCCGCGTCGTCGTGGTCGTCGTCGACTCCCGCCGCCGACTCCTCGGCCTCGTGAACGGCGTCGTCGGCCTCGTCGAGTTCGATGGACGCGGGGCCGTCGTCCGTCTCGTCGGCGGGTTCGTCGTCGACGGCGACACCGTCGTCCTCGGTCTTCGGGACGCGGACGTGGAGCGCGCCGTGTTCGGTCAGTGTCGCGTCGGCGCCGGTTGGGTCGACGGACGCGCCCTCCGGTAACTCCGCGCTCCCGTCCAGCGACAGGCCCCGACCCGGGAACCGCATCTCGAACTCCTCGTGGAACTCGCGGAAGCGGTCGACCTTCACCTCGACGGCGCCGTCACGGAACTGCACCTGCACGTCGCTGTTCGTCGCCCCGGGGGCGTCGAACACGACGAGGTACTCGTCGTCGGACTCCAACAGGTCGTACGCGAGCGGGCGTCGCTCCTGGACTTTGCTCACGCCGCGTCCGACCCGGTCGAGCACCGTGTTGACCGCCGACTCACCCAACTGCTTCAGCCCGTCCGCGGGACTCTCGTCGCCGCTCATAGGTCGATCTCTTCGAGGGTGTCCGTCTCACCACAGTACGGGCACGAGAGGTCCTCGACGGTGTGGTCGTCGGGTACGTCGTACGTGTAGTGGTTCTCGAACATGTCCAACTCGCAGTCGTCGTCGACACACTTGATCTCCTTCGTGGCGGGCATACCACGACGTAGGCCGGGCGATCGTATAAACGGCGTGGGGGACGCTGGCACCGTGAGACACTGGCTCGGTGAGCGCGTCGCGACCGGCCGCCCTTCGCCACGTCGGTCGTGGGGGTACACCCGGGCGGCGAACTCACAGCCGCCCCGCCGAGGTCGCGTCCGCGGCCGCCGCCGCGAGTGCCGTCTCGGTGAACGGGTCGACCCGCTCGTCCCCGACGATCACCGTCGGGTCGGGCGGGGGCGACGCTCCCGTCGACGGCCGCACAGCAGTGCCGCGCGGCGACGGCTCAGCCCACCGGCGACGGGTCGGGACCTCCCGAGTGGTAGTCTCGTCCGACCGCTCGTCCGTATCTGGACACTCCCGTGTCTCCGGTAGTCGAGGACTCCGGCCCGTGCGACCCTCGGCGACCGTCGCCAGCTCACTCGGACTCCACCGCGGCGTGTTCCGGACGCGTCGCGGACTGTGCCGGCGGCCGAATGGAAACACCCTTGTGCGACACGGAGCGACTCGGAGGTATGAGCGACGACGCACCCGCGGACGGCGACGGGGGCGGTGGCGACGACGAGGAGACCGCCGTCGAACTGTCCGTCGACGAGTTCGAGGAGCGCTTCGACGACCTCGCCGCAGCCGTCGAGGACGCCGAGACGGAGGCCGACCTCGACGACGTGGAGGCCGACCTCGACGCCCTCGCGGACAAGCTCGAAGCGGCCGACCTCCCCGAGGCCGACGACGAGGACGAGGAGGACCCGGCGGCGGCGCTGGACGACCGGCTCTCGTCGGTCCGCGACGAGTTGGAGGCGGCGCGTGGGCCGTACGCCGCGGACGTGGCCGACGAGTTCGACGACGTGCGCGGGACGATCGAGGACACCCGCTGGACCGACGACGGACTCGAGAGTCTCGCCGAGGCCGTCGCCACGGCAGTCGCGGCGGTCGGCGACGCCCTCGGAGCGGAGGTCGACGCCACCACGTCGGCCGACGAGGAGAGTCTCGCCGACGCTCTGGAGACGGTCGCGACGGCCGTGACCGACGCCGGGCTGGACGCGGACGACGACGCCGAGACGATCGCAGCGCTGTTGACTGCCACGGACGAGTTGGCCGAGGCCGTCGAGGCGGCCGAGGAGTGGGACGACCTGGAGACCCGTGAGCAGTTGGAGGCACAGGGGTTCTACGACGTGCTGGGCCACTACAAGGACTTCCCGCCGGAGTGGGCTGCAGTCAAGGAGTGGGAACAGCGCGGCAACGTGGAGATGGTGCTGTTGGCACTCGACAGTCTCCAGTCGGAGTTCATGGAGAAACGGTGTCTGGAGAGTCTCACCCGGATGAACGACCAGGGCGCGTTCGACGCGATGCACCAGCGCGCGCAAAAGCGGGACCAGCCCGGAATCCGTGCGCTGGGGAAGATGGCCGCCGCCGACGCCGTCGAGACGCTGTTGGAGTACGTCGACGCGGACTCGAACCCGCAGCTCCAGGAGGTGACGTTCAAGGCGCTGGGGGAGATCGGCCACGAGGACGCCGTCCAGCCGCTCGCGAACAAGTTGGTGATGGAGAACGACCAGGTGCGGCCGTACGCGGCCCGTGCACTGGGGATGATCGGCGACACGCGCGCCGTCGAGCCGCTGCGCGACACGCTGGCCGACGACGAGGTCGACACGGTTCGCGCCGCCGCGGCGTGGGCGCTGCGCCAGATCGGGACGGAACGCGCCCTGCGTGCCGCCAGCGGGGCGACGGACGACGAGGCGTACATCGTCCAGGCGGAGGCGGACCGCGCCGCCGACGCACTCGACACCGACGAGGAACCCGCCGCGACCGCCTGACACGCGCCTCCGTTCGCACACCGTTCGCCGTCGAGTCGTTCGGGTCGCTCGGGTGTGGCCGTCCGTCGACCGTCTCCTCACAGTAATTCGCCGACGAACAGCAGCGAGAACCCGGCGGACACGAGGAGGCCGCCGGTACGACCGAGCCAGGTGTGTTCGGTCACCTCGGCCGGTGCGATGTCGACGTCCCAACTGTCGTACTCCGGGTCGTAGCGGACGTACGAGGGCTGTTGGAAGAACTCCAGTGCGACCAGTGCGCCGCCGACGGCGCCCAGCGCCGCCCCGACGAGGCGGACGGTCTCCGCGAGTGTCACCATACCCGAGCGTCCGTCGGTCGCCCGAAAAGGACACCGAACCCGACCCGTAGCCTCTTGTACCGAGCCGGGACCAGACACTCCGTGTCCCCGACAGTCGCCGACTGCCCCGTCGTCCGGCCACGCCGCCTCGTCCGCCTCGTACTCGTCGTCGTGGCGCTCGCCTGTCTCGCGGTCGTCACCACCGCGTGTGGACCGGTCGCGGCGGCCGACCACGCCCACGCCACGGACGACGCCTCGGTCGACACCGACGAGGGGGTGCGGCCGCCGAACCCTCCGCCGGTACTGACCGTCGCCTCGAACGAGAGCGACCACGCGAGGAACGCCAGCGACGCCGCCTCGAACGGGAGTCGGATCGTCGCGGTGTTCCCGAACCCGACGGCGGAGGGCGACAGCGGCGAGTACGTCGCCGTCGTCGTCGGCGCGGGGAACTGGACGGTCTCGGACGGCGAGACGACCGCGGTCGTCTCCGGACCCGGACGTGTCGTCCTCGCCGCGGCTCCCGAGGCGGTGCCGTCGGACACCCGCGGTCGTCGCGTCGCCGCCGACTTCGGACTCGCGAACGGTGGCGAGCGGGTGACCCTACGTCGCGGACGACCGGGGGCGAACGACACGGCAGTGCGGCGGGGTGCGAACGGCACTGCAGTCGTCGACCGCGTGCGGTACCGCGAGGCCCCGGCGGGTGCGCGGTGGCTCCCGGCCGACCGAACGTGGCGTCACGTCGACTACGACCCACGCCCGGCGGCAGCCGTCGGCCCGACGAACGGGACGGTGTTCGTGCTCCCGGACGCCGACGGCGTGCCAGTGGAGACACTGCGTGGTGCCGACCGGCGGCTCCTGTTTGCGGGGTACACGTTCGGCTCGGAGCGCGTCGTCGCGGTGCTCACCGCGGCACGGGAACGCGGGGTCCGCGTGCGCGTCTTGCTGGACGCAGATCCCGTCGGTGGGATCTCGGGTCGGCAGGCACGACTCCTCGACCGTCTCCGAGACGCCGACGTGCCCGTCCGACTCGTCGGTGGTGCGGCGGCGCGGTACCGCTTCCACCACCCGAAGTACGCCGTCGTGGACGACCGCGTGCTCGTGCTCACGGAGAACTGGAAGCCGGCCGGGACCGGTGGGAACGGGAGCCGCGGCTGGGGTCTCCGTCTCCGCGACCCCGGGCTCGCCGGGGAGTTGGCGGCCGTGTTCCGGCACGACTGGCGCGGGGATGACGCCCGCCCGTGGCGACGGGTACGGCGGGGCAGGACGTTCGAGCGTGCGGGTCCCGCGAGAGGGGCGTACCCACGTCGGTTCGCTCCCCTGGAGGTCACCCCCAACGAGACGGTGCTCCTGACCGCACCGGGGAACGCCGGTCGCGGCGTCGTCGCCGTCCTCGACACCGCCGACCGGCGGATCGACGTACTCCAGCCGACAGTCGAGCGCGGCCGCCTGTTACGGGCGACGAAACGCGCCGCCGAGCGAGGGGTTCGCGTCCGTATTCTCGTCTCCGGGGCGTGGTACGTCCGAGAGGACAACCGCGCGCTCGTAGACCGACTGACGGAGTGGGCGGGGCGGACCGGCGCGTCACTCGTCGCCCGCGTCGCGGAGCCCGGCGACGCCTTCGGGAAGATCCACGCGAAGGGTGTGGTCGCAGACGACACCGTCGTCGTCGGCTCGCTCAACTGGAACCCGACGAGCGTCGGCGAGAACCGCGAGGTGGCCGTGGCGGTCCGCGGTGGCGGCGTGGCCGACTACTTCCGGCGCGTCTTCGCCGCCGACTGGCGTGGGCCGCGTCGCGGGCTCTTCGACGTGCTCGGGGGGGAGGGAGAGACCGGCGTTCCACCGCTGTTCGCCGTGGCCGCCGTCGGCCTCGTCGCGGCGACCGCACTGGGGGTGGCTCGACGCCTCCGGTTCGCAGCAGAGTGAGCGGGCGACGAGCGGCGGCGACCGAGCGCCGAACTCAGTCCTCGACGGCGGCCGCCGAGAGGTCCTCGTCGAGGGCGGCATCGCCCATCTTCTCGACGAGCGCGTCGATCACCTGCTCGCGGCGGCCCTTCACGAACTTGATCGAGCCGACGACGAGGTGCCCGCCGCCGGAGACGCCGGCCCCTGGCAGTTCCTCGTTGAGTTCCGAAACCATCTGCGGGATGTCCAACCGGACGCCGTCCGACCGCAACACGGCGAAGTCCGGGCCGTACCCCACCGTGATCACCGGCTCCTGGTGTTCGCGGACCAACTCGTCGTGGAGTTCGCCCGTCGTCTTCCCCGGCGCCGGGTAGGTGAACCGGTGGGCGAACCGCTCCAGGTCGACGCGGTGGAACCGCACCCCCGAGTCCAGCCGCTCGGACTCCACGTGTGGCCGGACGGCGTCCAACTGCTCGGCTACGTCGCGTTCGGCCCGCGTCGAGAGGAACTCGACGAGTTCCTCGTGGCGCGCCTCGTCGTCACAGCCGACGTTCAGGGCGTCGCTGACGACGACCTCGCCGTCCTTGTAGCGCAGCCAGTGGGCGGCGTAGTCCAGCGCCTCGCCGACGGCGGTCAAGTCCTCGCGGTCGTACCCCTCCTCGGCGGCCAGATCGAGGTAGTCGTCCATCGCCGCGGCGTCCGACCGGTCCGACAGCCCGGCGACCGCCGGGACGTGTCGCAGGTCGTCGGTGATCCCCGGGTGGATCAGCCGCGCGAGTTCGACACACATCATCCCCGTCGTGACGGCGTAGTCGAGCCCGTGGAGGTACGGGTTGACGTGCGCGTCCAGCAGCGGGTCGACCGCCTCGGGGTCCGGGTGGTGGTGGTCGACGACGGCGATGGGTACGTCGTAGTGCGCGAGGTTCTTGTACGCGGGCACGTCCTCCTCCGTCGACCCGTTGTCCAGCATCAACAGGAACGGGAGCTTCTGCCCGTGGCGCGCCTGGCCCTCCAGCGCGAAGTTGAGGTCGCGCGTCACGTCCTCCATCTCGTAGAACGGCGCCTTGCTCGGGAGGCGCTTGAGCCGGTGGCGCGCGGCGTCCTCTGTCCCGTGCACCTCCGCGAGGAACGCCTCCAGCGCCTGCTGGACCGGGATCGCCGCACACATCCCGTCACCGTCTGCGTGGTGACGGATCCGGATCGGTCGCCCCTCCAGTACCGTCTCGCGGAGCAGACGTGCGACCTCCACGAGTTCGTCGTGGAGTTCCTCGAACGCCTCCCACTCGACGAGCGGCGACACGTCGGCCGGCTCCGCGCGCTCGGCACGCTCCGCGGCGATCTCCGAGCGTGCGTCAGCGGCGGCCTCGCCGTCGAGGATGGTCAGATCGTCGATCTCGATCTGGACGGTGTCGCCGTGTGACTCCGCCTCGCCGCGGATCCGCACCACGTCGTCGACCGCCACGTCGGGGTACGCACGCACCCCGGCGCCGGCGAAGGCTGCACAGGCGGCGATACCGGTCTCGTCGGCGACGTGTAGCAGGGTCGGCCCGCCGGTCTGTTTGATCTGGACCACCTCGCCGCGGATCGTGACCGTCTCGCCGACCCGCAGGTCCGTCGTCGGCGTCAACTCGGGATCGTGTTCGACCGCCTCCGTGCGGTAGTCCGTCGGGTCGACGAGGTCGAACGCCACGTCGCCGTTCTCCTTCAGTTCGGTCAACTCGACGATCAGTCGGTCGCCGACGGCGAACCGCTCGCCGTCCATGTTCGACTCGTGGACCAGTCCGGACACGTCGTCCGACACGTCGACGAAGACGCCGTAGTCGACCACACCGTTCACGGTCGCGTGGTAGCGGTCGCCGACCGACACGTCCGAGAGCGTACAGTTCGGAGCGAGATCGTAGACGACGGGACGCGAATCGTCCCCGCCGGAATCCCCGGCAACGTCGTTGCTCATACCGGTGGCTACGGCGATGGGCCGTGTTAAGTCTTCGAAGTCGTCGCGCGGTAGTGTTCAGATAAGGGTGAGTAGTCGGACGAGACTACCACTCAGGAAGCCCCGATCCGCTCGCGGTCGCTCGGCGATATATCGCGCCTCTCGGCACCGTTCGGCGCGATAGGGGTCGCCGAGACGACTGAATTGAACGCGAGCGGATCGCCCCTTCCAATCCCGGCCGAATCCACCCCGCACAGCGCCTCACCCTCCCCAGCCTCGTCGCTCGCTCCGCTCGCTCCTCCCTCGCGCGTTTCTCGCGCGCCACCCGCAACCATCGGCTTATCTGAACACCACCCGTCGCGCTCGCGTCGTGAATCGCCGCGGATAGAACGGGAACATAGAACCCGCGTCGCGAGGGGACTGAGCGCCCACGTCGCGACGAGCCGCCTCCAGATAGAACGAGAGCGCTACTGGAACCCGACCGGACCGCCGGCGTCGCGCCGGAGCTGCTGTTGGCTCCCGGAACGGAACTCGTCTTCGACGTTCTCGTAGTACTCCTCGATCTCCTCGGTCACCGTCGGGCGGACACCGTCGAGTGCGCGCTCGAAGTGTCGCATCTCGACGTGTTCGGCGTCGTCGGCGTCACGCAGCGCCTCGATGGCGGCCTCCCGCGAGATGGACTCCAGATCCGAGCCGACGTAGCCGTCGGTCAACTCCGCGATCTCGCGGAGACTCACGTCCGGTGCCAGCGGCGTGTCCCGCGTGTGGATCTTCATGATCTGCTCGCGACCCTCGGCGTCCGGTTGACCGACCATCACGAGTCGGTCGAACCGCCCCGACCGGATCAAGGCCGGGTCGATCATGTCCGGCCGGTTCGTCGCGCCGATCACCATCACGTTCTCCATCTCCTCGAGGCCGTCCAACTCCGTCAACAGCTGGTTGACGACCCGCTCGGAGACGTTGTTCCCCATCTCCTGGCCGCGGGAGGGTGCCAACGAGTCGAGCTCGTCGAAGAAGATCACCGTCGGCGCGACCTGTCGCGCCTTCCGGAACGTCTGGCGGATCGCCTTCTCCGACTCGCCGACCCACTTCGAGAGCAACTGCGGGCCGCGGACGCTGATGAAGTTCGCGTTCGTCTCGTTGGCGACCGCCTTCGCCATCAGCGTCTTCCCGGTGCCGGGTGGCCCGTACAACAACACACCCTTCGGCGCCTCCACGCCCATCCGCTCGAACTTCTCGGGCGAGGACAGCGGCCACTCGACGGCCTCCTCGATCTGCTGTTGGGCGTCCGAGAGCCCACCAACGTCGTCCCAGTTGACCTTCGGGAGTTCGACCAACACCTCCCGCATCGCGGAGGGTTCCACCTCCGAGAGCGCCCCCGAGAAGTCGTCCCGCTTGATGATCATCCGGTCGATCAGACTCGGCGGGATGTCCTCCTCGTCCAAGTCGATCTCGGGGAGGTACCGACGCAGCGCCTTCATCGCCGACTCCTTCGTCAGACTCTCGATGTCGGCCCCGACGAACCCGTGGGTCTCGTCCGCGAGCCGACCCAGATCCACGTCGTCCGACAGCGGCATCCCGCGGGTGTGGATCTGGAGGATCTCTTTGCGACCCGCCTCGTCCGGGACGCCGATCTCGATCTCGCGGTCGAACCGTCCAGGTCGACGCAAGGCCGGGTCGACGGAGTCGACGCGGTTCGTCGCCGCGATGACGACGACCTGTCCGCGCGACTCCAGCCCGTCCATCATCGTCAGCAGTTGCGCGACGACACGGCGCTCCACCTCGCCGGTCACGTCCTCGCGTTTCGGCGCGATGGAGTCCAGCTCGTCGATGAAGATGATCGACGGCGACTCGTCTTGGGCGTCCTCGAACACCTCCCGGAGCTGTTGTTCGGACTCCCCGTAGTACTTCGAGATGATCTCGGGGCCGGCGATGGAGAAGAACGACGCCGAGGTCTCGTTGGCGACCGCCTTCGCGAGCAGGGTCTTCCCGGTGCCCGGCGGGCCGTGCAGCAAGACACCGCTGGGCGGCTCGATCCCCAGCTTCTTGAAGATCTGGGGGTGTTTCATCGGCAGTTCCACCATCTCGCGGACCCGCTGGATCTCGCTCTGCAGCCCGCCGATGTCCTCGTAGGTGATCCCGCCGCCGGTCTTCTCGAACCCGGAGATCGGCTCCTCGCGGAGCTCCACGTCCGTGTCCTCGGTGACGAGACAGACGCCGTCCGGCTCCGTCTCGACGGCGATCAGCGGGATCGCCTGGCCCGGGGACCGCATGAACGGGTGGTTCGTCGAGGACATCACCGGGACGATGTCGCGTTCGACGACCGGGCGCTTGAGGATCTGCCGTTTCACCATCCCGGCGGCGTCCGAGCCGAACTGGACGCTGGCCTCCTCGGGCGGAGCCAGCGTCAGTGTCTCCGCCTTCTCGGCTTCCGCCTTCCGGATGGTGACACGCTCGCCGATCCCCACGTCGGCGTTCTGGCGCGTGAACCCGTCGATCCGGACGGTGTCCGTGTTCCAGTCCTGTCGGTCGGCCCGCCACACCTTCGCGGCCGTCGTCTCCGCGCCCTCGATCTCGATGATGTCGCCGGGCGAGAGCTTCAGGTGCAACAGCGTGTCGGGGTCGAGTCGTGCGATACCGCGCCCCGAGTCGTTCGGGTACGCCTTCGCCACTTCGAGTTGAACTTCGTTCATCGTTGTCCGTGTAGTCGTGGGTCGGGGTCGGCCTCGCCGCCTCTTGAAGTCTGTGGCGAGGCACCCGACTGGTCGCCGGCTGTGCGCTCGTCTCACTGTCGGGGTGCCAACGGGAAAACACCCCGGGTCGGGGAGGTGACGGCGAACTAACAGGTTCGACTCGCGTGGTCACCGCTGCGGCCGGTGGCTACACCACGCTGGTGGACGTAGCGTCGGGTGGTGATCACTCGATGCGACTCAGAGCCGTCGGACTGGCACTGCTCGCCGGCGTCGCGGGATTCCTCCTCGCGGGTGTCGCCGTGACGGCCGCGGCCGCCTCCTACACGGAGTTCTCCGTGTTCCTCGGAATCCCCGCGGGACTCGTCGCGGGTGTCGTGGCGACGCTCGCGGTGTTGCTCGGCGTGGGTGATCCGGCGCCGGGGCGGCGACGCGCCGCGCGAGCGATCGCGGCGTTCGGACTCGTCTTCGTCGTCGGGCTCGTGGTCGGGATCGGCGCGATCGGGACGCCGGTGGTCGTCTCAACCGGCGGTGCCGCCGTCGTCGGACTCGTCGCCGCACTCGTCGTCTGGCTCCGTGGCCTGCGCGGACCGTCCCGGGAGGCGGAACCCGAGCGGTGAGAGGGGGCTCCGTCTCCGTCCGAGACTGACGACGAACCGCAGTTCGCAGACTCGGGTCGCGAGGACACACCGCAGTTCGCAGACTCGGGTCACGAGGACACACCGCAGTTGACGGACTCGGGTCGCGAGGACACACCGCAGTCCGAGTGTTCACGTCGCGACGACCGCTTCGTCGGCCTCCTCCCACTCGTCGAGGCCTGCGGGGTCGAGGTGGACGTGCACGTCGGACACGTCCGTCTCCGCGAGGACGCGCTCGCGCAGGTCGGTCTCCAAGTCGTGGGCGGCGGCGAGACTCATGTCGCCGTCCACCTCCGCGTGGAACTCCACCTCGATCGTGTCGCCGCGGTAGAAGGCGGTGAAGTCGTGGACGCCGTACACACCCTCGTGGTCTCTGACGACACCGCGGAGGCGATCGCGTGTCGCCTCGTCGGGAGCGGCGTCCAGCAGGTACGTCAGGTTCTCGCGAGCCACCTCGACCCCCTGGTGGACGACGAGCAGACTCACGACCCCACCCGCGAGAGGATCGAGGATCGGCACACCGGCGGCCATCCCGAGGACGCCGATCATCGCCGCGCCGGTCGTCCACACGTCGTTGCGGCTGTCGGCCGCCAGCGCCGCCAACCCCGTGGAGTTCACCTCGCGGTTCACCCGGACGGTGTACCAGTAACAGGCGCCACGGTCCACCAGCGCGAAGACGAGCCCCGCGAGCAGTATCACACTGTAGCGCGCCTCCGGACCCGCGAGCAGGGTCGTCGCGGCGTCGCGGAACAACAACACGCCGAGGAGGATCAACACCGCGCCGACGAACAACGCCGTCAGCGGCTCGAACCGCTCGTGGCCGTGCGGGTGGTCCTCGTCCGCGCCCGCGAACGAGGCGCGGCCCCACACGAGGACGACCCCCGAGGCGAGGAGGTCCGCGACGGAGTGGACCGCGTCGGCGGTGAGCGCGACGCTCCCGAACACGATCCCCAGCGCTCCCTCGACGACGATCTTCAACAGACTCGACACGACGTTGACCCACGAGGCCGTGAGGAACGCCGACCGCCGGTCGCTCATCGCGCTCCAATCGGCGGTACGGGGTGAAAAACCCACCTCTCGAACGTCCCCTGCCCGTCGCTGCCGGCGGCGCGTCTCGACCCACACTCGCCCGATCCACACTCTCCCCGGCACACACTCGCCCGATCCACACCCACGCCGACCCATGCTCGTTCCGACTCACACTCGCGTCGAGACCGAAACGCACTCGTCGGTCGCCGGGCCACGACCGGTCGTGAACCTCCGCGAGTTCGTCGGCACGTACCCGTTGCCGGTCGTCCTGACACTCGGTGCCGTCGCCGCACTCGGGTGGACGGTGCTGGAGGCGACGACGCCGGGGTCGACCGCGACGACGCTGCGTGCGGCCGCGCTGACGACGGTGTTGGTGATCTTCGCCGCCGGCTTCTGGGTGGAGCCGGCGGGTGAGTGGTACGCGGACAGAGAGTGACCCGCGAGCGAGTGGTACGCGGACAGAGAGTGAGCGTTTTTGCCCGGTCGGTGCGACCGTCGAGACGTGACAGTCAGACACGACGGCCTCACGGTGGAGTGGCTTGGGTACGCGACGGTGCGGATCGAGACGCGCGACGGTTACGTCGTCTACCTCGATCCGGGGCGCTACGGCGTCCTCGACGGGGAGTACCCGAAAGACGGCGACCTCGTCTGTGTGACCCACGACCACCACTACGACTCCGACGGGATCGAGCGCGTCGCCGCCCAGGACGCAACCGTCGTGGTGTACGAGGGTGTAGACGCAACCGGGATCGACCGCGACGTGGTGCCCGTCGAGGAGATCGACCGCCACGCGGTCCGGATCGGCGAAGAGGAGCACCTCGTCCCCCCGAACGCGGACGCGGCGACGAGCGGCGCCACGCCACCGGTCGACGTGTGGAGCGTCCCGACGCACAACGAGCCCGACGGGCCGCACACCGACGCAGACGGGGAGCCGTACCACCCGGAGGGGTTCGGCGTCGGCTACCGGCTCTCGATCGACGGGGTGTCGGTGTTCTGGCCGGGTGACGGCGACGCCCTCGACGGGTTCGCGGAGTTGGACGTGTCGCTGTTCCTCGCCAACATCGGCGGCAACGTCGTCAGCGACCGCCACGAGTCCGCCGATCTGGCCGAGGCGATGGACCCGGATCTCGTCTTGCCGGTCCACTACGACACCTTCGACCTGCTCGCGGCCGACGGCGAGGCGTTCGCCGCCGACGTGGCGAGTCGCTCCGTCCCGGTCGTCCTCGACGAGCGCGGTGCACACGAGTAGCGTCCGCTCGGGTGGTACTCTCGGGCGGGACACCGGTGACGGCTCTCGCGTCTCGGACGGGACACTGGTGACGGCTCTCGCGTCTCGGGCGACATCGGCGGCGACTCTCGCGTGGTGAACCGGCGCGCAAGCTACTTGTCGGGCGGCCGTCTCGATTCGAACCGATGTCGGAGTCCCCGCGGTACTGTGCGACGTGTGGTGACCGCCTCTCGCCGGGGGACAACTACTGTTCCAGTTGTGGCGAAGCCGTACGCGGCGCTACCGACTCGTCGACTGGGCGAGGTGGTGACAGGGAGATCGCGCGCGGCGGTGCCGGCGCGGGTGGGCAGAGAGACAGCGGCGGTCGAGTCGGCGACGAGCCGGCGGGTGACCGGAACTGGAGCGACACACGGACCCACGCCGACACGGGGGCCGGTCGGTCGTCGACGGACGACGACCGGGCGTGGCTCCGCCAGCGTGTCGCGGACCTCCGGGCGGACGGGTGGGAGGTGACCCGTGACGACGGCGACCGCGTCCGACTGGTCGACCGCGGGATCGGCTCGTTGCCCGTCCACCTCCTGTTGTTCTTCCTCACGAGCCCGGTCGGGAACCTCCTGTACGGGTGGTACAGTTGGAGCTACGGCGCTCCCGAGCGAGAGGTGACCGCCGCCGGCGGCGACCGACTCGTCGACGACGGCGACCTCGTCGGTCGCCTCGCCCCCCTGTTGACCGGGCTGATCGTCGGGTTCAACGGTCTCGTCTTCGTCGGATTCCTGCTGGCGGGGGTGCCGTCGGTCGCGTTCGGTGTCGCGCTGTTCACGCTGCTGCTCACGGTCGCCGCGGCGTTCTACACCACCGACCTCGACACCACCTCGCCGGGGACGGTCGGCCGCGAGCGGAGCGTCGAGACGGAGCACGTCCGGACGCCACCGGAGTCGTGTGCCGCCTGCGGCCACCGCGTGCTCGAGGGAGAACGCCGTCGGTTCTCCGATCGGCTCTACCTCGCCGGACTCCCGGCGAAGACGTACGAGACCGGCACGAACACGTACTGTGCCGACTGCGTGGCGGAGAGCCGAGACCCAGACGGCGCCGACGAGTTGGAGGCGGAACTGGATCGACTCCGCTCGGAGACGACCGGAGACGCAACGCCCGGCGCGCACCACGAGACGGGTGCCGACGGCGAGCACCACACCGCCACGGGTGGCGAGGAGGAGCACCACTACGACGCGGCCGACAGCGAACGACACCACCACGAGCCGGGAGGTAGTGCCACCCGACACCGAGAGACGAGCGACGACGGAGAGCGCCCAGTAGAGCAGAACTGACGGCCGAGGGGTCCGCCGCAGTCACTCCCCGTGCCGCGAGCAGTCGCCGAGGTTATCACCGCCACACGGCTACGTTCGGCCGAGATGCCATTCGACACGCGTCCGGACCGTGCGAACGAGGTCGTGTTGGTCGGGCGCTCGAACGTCGGGAAGTCGACGCTGATGCGCGAGTTGACCGGCCACGACGTTGCGACCGGCCAGAAGCCCGGTGTGACGCTGGAGCCGAACCACTACGACTGGACCGGCCCAGAGTTCGTCTTCACCGACCTCCCCGGCTTCGGGTTCATGAGCGGCGTCGACGAGGCCACCCGCGAGCGGATCAAGACCGACGTGGTACGGTACGTCGAGGACCACGCCGACCAGATCCTCGCGGGGGTGCTCGTCGTCGACGGGAAGGCCGCCGTCGACATTATCGACCGCCACTCCGGGCCCGACGAGGTACCACACGACGTGGAACTGTTCCACTTCCTCCGCGACGTGGACGTACCGGCGGTCGTCACCGTCAACAAGATGGACAAGGTCGACGACCGCGACGAGCGACTGAACGAGCTCTGCGAGCGACTCGGACTGTACCCGCCGTGGCAGCAGTGGGACGACACGATCGTGCCGATCTCCGCCAAGCGCGGCTCGATCGAGCCGTTGCTGGAGGCGCTACGTGGGCACGCCAGAGACGCGAAGGAGGACGAACTGTTGCAGTTCTTCTGACCCCGGTCAGAACACGTCTTCGGCGTCGATGGTGCCGTCCGACTCCGGGCCGCGGACGGTCACCTCCTCGCCGAGCCGGAGACTCGCGTCCGTCTCGACGCGACGTGTCTCCGTCCCGTCGTCTAGCACGACCGGGTCGCCCGCCTGCACGACCGTGCCGGTGAACTCGACCGTTCCGGTCGCCTCGCGCTCGGCCGCGACCGCTCCGGCACTCCCGCCGCCGCTCGTGCTCGTCGCCGTCCCGTCGCTACTCGTGGCGTCGTCCGAGCCAACACCGCCACCGGTCGACCCGGTGTCGCCGTCGTCTCCACCGCCGAAGGCGCCGAGACCACCCTGCCCGCCGCTCTCGGCGGTCGTGTCGCCGCCCTCGTCCAACACGGTGACGCTGGACTGCCACCCGGCCGACGCCTCCAGGTCGTCTTGCCACCCCTCCTGGATCTCCACGTCCGTACACGCGACGCGGTCGGCCAACTCGATGTCTCTGTCTGCCTTCTCGCCCCACAGTGCGACGCGGATCTCACCGGTGTCGTCTTTCAGTCGGACGTTGCGCACCTGCCCCTCGGAGCCGTCGTCCCGGTCGAACGTGCGCTTCTCGCTGGTCTCGACGACGCCACCAGCGATGTCGACGGTGTCGTCCAACTCGACCGCGCCGATGTCGGTGGTGTCCGGCTCGTAGTGGACGTCGGCGTCGACCACGTCGACGGCCCCACGCGAGCCGACGTGGAGTTCGAGGTCGCCGTCCCGCTCGCGGACGTAGCCGTCGACGATCTCGACGGTCTCACCCGCCGTCAACTCCTCGGCGCGGGGTGCGCGCTCGTCCCACAGCGTCACCCGCACGCGTCCCGTCTCGTCGCCGACGGTGAGGTTCGACACCTGCCCCTGCGAGCCGTCGTCCCGATCGAACGTCCGCACGGTGTCCGTGTCCAGCAGTTCGCCGACGAGCGTCACGTCCGAGGCGCCCATCGTCAGGTCCTCGGCGCGGTACTCTTCGACGACCTCCACGTCCACGTCACCCTCCGGGTCCGGGTCGACGTCGTCGACGGAGATCTCGAGCCCGTTGTAGCCGTCCTTCGGGCGTCCGGCCACGTGGATCACGTCGCCGGCCTGGAGGTTCTCCTTCGCGTCCTCGGCCATCCGGTCCCACATGGTGATCGTGACGTGCCCGGACTCGTCGGCCACCTCGACGTTGAGCACCTTCCCGTCCTCGCGGTCTTCCTCGTCGCGTTCGAACGTGCGGAGGTCCCCGACCGAGGTCACCTTCGCGAGGAAGGTCACGTCGTCCATCCCCGTCTCCACGTCGGCGATGGAGTTCACCTCCTGGTCGTCGAGTTCGTGGGCGACCAGCATCGCGGCCGTCTCCTCGTCGGCGAGTCCGTCCATCTGTTCGACCTTCGACTCGACGGCGTCCGTGAACTCCGCCAGCGAGAGGTCGGCGTCCACGTCCTCGAATACGTCCTCGATCACGCCCATCTGTTCGTCGTACCACAGGTGGGTTGCTCCGTTAAGCGTTGCCGTTCGACCGTCCGGGCACCCCTCCACGCCGGTCTCGGTCCCCAACGCGGCCGTCTGGAAGTCGACGCCGTCGCCGTCTCTGCCGGGTCGTCGGTCACCCCGTCGAGTGTCGCTCGCGCGCAGCTACCTGCCGTGTCCGCCACGTGGCGTGTCGTGTTCGTCACACCAGGTGTGGTCCCGTCACCGTACAAGAAGCTACTGCGGGTGGACCCGGTCTCGGCGGTCCGTCACAGTCCGTCTCGGCGGTCCGTCACACGTCCATCTCGACGGTCCGTCACACGTCCGTCTCGGCGACGACAGTCGAACCGCCACTCCCGTCGGCGTGCGACACTCTGACGCGGTCGAGCGACGCACCCGCCACCTCGATCTCGGCCCGGTAGCGGCGGTAGACGAGCTGTTGGGTGCAGATGTCGGCCGTCTCGACGGTCTCGACGACCACGTCGAGTCTGTTCGCGCCGTCGTCGTAGGCGGTCTCGCGGATCGCCGCCTCCGAGCAGCCGCTGGGCCCCTGGATACACCCCGTCGCGCGGACCGTGTCGCCGTCGCGGGCGACCGTCGCCGTCCCGCCGTCCTCGGCGGTGCAGTCGCCGAGGCGCGTGAGCACCGCGCGCTCCACCGGGTCGGTCGCCGTGTACGTGACCGTCGGCGCGTCCGTCTCGCTCGGTGTCTCGGTGGGTGTGTCTGTCGGCGTCTCGGTCGGTGTCTCCGTCGCCGTCTCCGTGGGCGAGTCGGTCGGCTCTCCCGTCGGTGTCTCGGTCGGGCTGTCCGTCGCCGTCTCCGTGTCCGTCGTGTCGCCGTCGGTCCCGCCCGTCCCGTCGCCGACACAGCCGGCGACGCCGGCGGCGGCGACCGCGGCGAGGAGTCGTCTCCGTCTCACGTTTCACTCGTTCCCGCGCGGAAGGCATATACTTCGTGGTGGGACAAACAGTCGTTTGCCCGTCGCCGTCTCCGAGTTCGTGGCGCGACGGCCGCGGCGGTGTGCCGCGACGGCCGCGGCGGTGTCCCGCTCCAGCCGGTCCGTCTCGTCGCCGTCCGGTCGTCGGTCGGTCGCCGGGTCACACTCGTGTGCCGTGTTGTCGTCCGGCCGACGGGGGACGGATCGTAAGGGGTTTAGGTGGACCCGCGATACTCGTAGGTGAGTCCTGGTAGGGTAGTGGACTATCCTCTTGGCTTGCGGAGCCAGGGACCGGCGTTCAAATCGCCGCCGGGACGCTTCTGCCGACCACAGTCGACGAGTGAGTGCTCTCTCGTCCGTCTCTACGACGAACTCCGAGCCGTGCGAACGCGGCGCCACACGGCCGCGCAGCTACGGCGTCGCTCGCTCGGCGATCTCGCGTGCCTGCTCGAGTAGCGCGACGGCACGGGTCCGCTGACGGCGGAGTGCGACGCGGTGGTGTCGTCGCTCGTCTGCGGCCCGCTCGTCCAACTCCGTCGCCGGCGCGAGTCCGGGGTACGGCGGCCGGTCGTACGCGGGGTCGTGTTCGAACTGTCCCTCCGTCGTGAAGTTCACGCGGACGAGCGGACGCGAGAGCGCACGGATCGTCTCGTCGGTCGTCGCCGCGTCCACCTCGCCCGCGTCGACGGCGTCGTAGAACGCCTCGACGGCCTCGGTCGTCGCCGCCAGCGCCGAGCGGACGGGCGCCAGGTCGAAGTCGGTCGCGTCGGCGTACTCGGCCAGCGTCTCCCCGTGGCGGGCCAGCGTGTCTCGGTGGTCCAACGGGAGCGGTTGCGTGCGGAGCAGTCTGGCGACGGCGGTCGCGTACACCCGTACGTCGCGGACCAACACGTCGGGGTCTGCCTTGTCGAGCGTGTCCGTCGTGAGGTGCCAGGCGTCGCTGTGGCCGCCACAGCCCCCGACCGCGTGGTAGCCCCGTTCTGCCCGTACCTCGCGCGGGATGTTCGAGGACAGCATGAACGCGCCGGTGACACCGAGGTTGTCGAACGAGTAGTCGCCGGCTCGTGGCGGCCGGTTCTCCGTCGCCGTCTTCCCGCAGGTGTCGCGGATCGCGCCGCGACACAGCCCGTCCGCCTCCGGCATCCAGACGACCATGTCTTCGAACTCCGTCGCGTCGACGCTCCCCGGCGAGTCGACGTTGACGTGGGCGACACACCGCTCGCGGAGCGTCCGCGCCCGCTGGTCGGCGTACCAGGTGCTGCCGGCGTACCGGCCGGTGGAGTGGCCGGGCCACCAGCAGACGCGGAGGTTCCGCCGGAGGTCGTCGGCGTGGTCGGCGAACACGCGGGCCAGTTCCAGCAGTGCCGCGTCGCCGGTGGCGTTGTCCGCCACGCCCACGTGCCAGGAGTCGTAGTGGCCGTGCAACAGCACGAAGTCGTCCGTCGCCGCCGCCTCCCCCTCGATCCGTGCCTCCACGAGCGGACACGAGCGCCACTCCGTCGTCGTCTCCGCTCGCACGTCGACTGTCGGCCCGTCGCCGTCCGCTGCCGCCGCGCGCAGACGCTCGCCGACGGGGCGCGCGACGGTGAGGATCGGAATCTCCGGCTGGGCAACGTCGGATCGTGGCGTGGGTGCCCCGCCCCACACTGGGGTGGCGATCCCCTCGTGTGGCTCCCGCTCGTGGGCGTGTTGGACGATCACGCCAGCGGCACCGGCGGCGGCGAGCTCTTCGACGGCCTCGATCGGCAAAACCCCGGACAACAGCGCGACGTTGCCGGCGACGTTCGAGAGGTCGTCCAACTCCGCTCCGAGCAGGTCGTCGACACCCGACCCGGCGTCGAACCCGCCGTCGACCGGAACGACCTCGCCGGCCGCCTCCCCGCCGCCGAACGCGACCGTCTTCACCGCGTCGAACGACTCGCCAGGAGCGAGTGCGTCGCCGGAGTCCGACACCTCCGTCTCGTCCG
Organism: Halobaculum sp. MBLA0147; assembly: GCF_041361345.1. Classification (NCBI taxonomy): domain Archaea; kingdom Methanobacteriati; phylum Methanobacteriota; class Halobacteria; order Halobacteriales; family Haloferacaceae; genus Halonovum; species Halonovum rutilum. The sequence continues at coordinate 256,605 of NZ_JBGKAD010000001.1, forward strand.
CCGGTTCACTCTCGTCGGCGACACGGAGGGTCGCCGTCTCCGGGATCGAGAGGTACAACGACGGCTCGTGACGGTCGTAGTCGATCCCGAGTGCGTCCAGTCGGTCACAGACGTACCCGGCCGCGCGCGCCTCGTCGGCCGAGCCGGAGACGCGTTCCAACGCCGCGAACCGCTCGACGAGCGCCCACGGCTCCTCGCGGGAGACGGCGTCGTACAGCGACCGCTCGACGCCGGACAGCGACGGCTCCGCGCAGTCGTACAGGTCGTAGTCTGCCATCGACATCTCTGTTGTCGTCTCGCACCCGCTCGGTGTGAAGGTTGGGACCGCGGCGCACGCGGAGGTGGTCGTGATCGCGGCACACACGGAGGTGGTCGAAATCGCGGCACACGCGGAGGTGGTCGAAATCGCGGCACACGCGGAGGTGGTCGAAATCGCGGCACACGCGGAGGTGGTCGAAATCGCGGCACACGCGGAGGTGGTCGAGACCGCGGCACACGCGGCGCCGGGGCGACGGCCCGAACACTGCACCCCTCGCCGGGAGAGACCGAGAGAAAAGGTAAAGCGTCGAGTCCGACTACCGGGAGACATGGCTGCCGACGCGATCGAGATGACCGTCCGCGACGCCGAGAAGCGGGACGCATCGCGTGGCATCGCGCGCGTCCCGCCGGCGACGATGTCACAACTCGGTGTGCTCTCCGGCGAGACGGCGATCGTCGAGGGGAAACGCGAGACCGTCGTGAAGGTGTGGCCGGGTGGAACCGCCGTCGAGGACGGCGAGGTCAGGATCGACGGGGAGACACGCGCCAACGCCGGCGTCCGGATCGGCGAGACGGTGACGGTCAGACCACAGTCCGTCGCCGACGCCGAGGCGGTCGCCCTGGAGGCACCGGCGTCACTCGCCAGCGGCGACTTCGACAGAGAGTCGCTGCGCCGCGCCGCCGGGCGCGACTTGGAGGGGCGACCCGTGACGGCGGGCGAACAGGTCCGGCTCCAGAAACTCGGCGGCAACGTCTTCGTCGTCGACGACACGGTCCCCGCCGGCGCGGTCCGCGTCACCGAGAACACGGAAGTACGGATCAGGTACCCGGAGCCGGAGACCGACACGAGCGGTAGCGGCGAGGCGACCGACCGCGACGCCGGCGCGGCCGACACCGGTGGCACCGGCGACGACCGCCCCGCGAGCGGCGACACGGCCGACCACAGACACGTCACCTACGAGGACATCGGCGGGTTGGACGAGGAACTCGACCTCGTTCGGGAGACCATCGAACTCCCACTGTCGGAGCCCGAGGTGTTCGCTCGCCTCGGGATCGACCCGCCGAAGGGGGTCCTGTTGCACGGCCCGCCCGGAACCGGGAAGACGCTGATCGCACGCGCCGTCGCCAACGAGGTGGACGCGTCGTTCATCTCCGTCTCTGGCCCGGAGATCACCTCGAAGTACAAAGGCGAGAGTGAGGAGCGACTCCGGGAACTGTTCGCGGAGGCCGACGAGAACTCGCCGAGTATCATCTTCTTCGACGAGATCGACTCCATCGCCGGCCAGCGCGACGACGGCGGCGACATGGAGAACCGGATGGTCGGCCAACTGCTGTCGCTGATGGACGGGTTGGACGCCAGCGAGGACGTGATCGTCATCGGCGCGACGAACCGAGCGGACGCACTGGACCCGGCGCTGCGCCGTGGCGGGCGGTTCGACCGCGAGATCGAGATCGGTGTGCCGGGCGAGACGGGTCGCCGCGAGATCTTCGAGGTGCACACGCGGCGGATGCCGGTCGGAGACGACGTGGATCTGGACAAACTCGCGGCGCGGACCCACGGGTTCGTGGGCGCGGACGTGGACTCGCTGACCACGGAGGCGGCGTTGACGGCGCTGCGGCGCGCACGGCGCGACGACAGCGACGTGGATCTGGGTGACGTGACGGTGACGCGGGCGGACTTCGACCGCGCGATGGCGGACGTGGAGCCGTCCGCGATGCGGGAGTACGTCGCCGAACAGCCGACGACGACGTACGACGACGTGGGTGGACTCGAAGACGCGAAGTCGGCGCTCGAACGGGCAGTCACGTGGCCGTTGGAGTACGGGCCGCTGTTCGAGGCGGCGGGCGCGGACCCGCCGACGGGGGTGTTGCTCCACGGCCCACCCGGCACGGGCAAGACGCTGCTCGCGCGTGCCATCGCGGGCGAGTCGGAGGTGAACTTCATCCAGGTCGCCGGGCCGGAGCTGTTGGACCGGTACGTCGGCGAGTCCGAGAAGGCAGTTCGGGAGGTGTTCGAGCGGGCCAGACAGGCTGCGCCGAGTATCGTCTTCTTCGACGAGATCGACGCCATCGCGGGCGACCGCGACCTCGCGGGTGACTCTTCGGGCGTGGGCGAGCGCGTCGTCTCGCAGTTGTTGACGGAGTTCGACCGGGCCGCGGACGACCCGAACCTGGCAGTCGTGGCGGCGACGAACCGGAAGGAGTCGTTGGACGACGCGCTGTTGCGGCCCGGACGGTTGGAGTCACACGTCGAGGTGCCGCGGCCGGACGAGGCGGCTCGCGAGAAGATCCTCGCCGTCCACACCGCCGAGACGCCGCTGGCCGAGGAGATAGACCTCGCGGCGGTCGCCGGGGAGACGGAGGGGTACTCCGGCGCGGACCTCACTGCGGTCGCTCGCGACGCGACCATGCGGGCCGTCGAGCGCGTCGCCGGCGCGTACGCAGACGACGCCAACGACCACGCCGACGACATCACCGTCACCCGCGAGGACTTCGACGCCGCACTGGAGACGATCGACGCGAGCGAGTGACGCCGCGGGTGGGTGACACCTGCTGGTGTCTCTGTGTTGTTAGACGCTTCCGACGACACTCGTCGGTGTCGTTAGAACGTCGAAAGAAGTAGACCGAACGTGTCTGTAGTCGTATGTTACAGAGTGCGCGTCCGGAGACGGTCGCCTCGGACGTGTGGACGGAGACCGTGGGGGCCGACGTGTGGCGGAACGCCGTGGAGTCGGACGACACGGTCGGTGGAGAGGCGACCGCCGCCGACACCGAGCGGGACACGGGCGGTGATCGCGACACTGGAGCGGTGCGCCGCGAACGGCTCTACGAGGCCGACGGCGTGGTCCTCCTCGCAGTCGCGGTGCCGGTCGGCGCGAGGTGGCGGCCGACGGTCGACACCGCGAGTGCTCGCGGCTACGTCGCGCGTGGGAGCGTCGCGTTCCGGTGGCCCGCGCGCCAGACGGACGAGACGGCGGCGACGGTGACCACCGACACGGACGAGTTCTTCGCGGTCCCGGCGGGGCGACCGCCCAGTGTCGTCGCCCGTGGCGGACCGGCGACGCTGCTGGTGGCGTTCGACACTAGTGTCGCGCCCGACGCCGGCGACGCCGCTACCCGGAGTGGGTCGACTCGCCCGACACCGGCCGCGGAGCGGGCGGCGGCGACGGCGGTCGCGGGCCGCGAGGCGTGGGGGACCGCCGGCGAGTTGGCGAACGTCACTCGTCACCGCCCGTTCCCGGACGCACCCGCGGACGCGGTCCAGACCGTCCGCGGGAGTTCGACGGGGTCGCTCGTCTCGGAGTGGCACCACCACGGCGACAACCACGTCTTCGGGTTCGTGCTCGACGGCGACGGCTTCGTCGAGTGGGGGACCGGCGAGGGCGAGCGCGTGTTCGTCGAGTCGGGGGAGTGTTTCCACGTTCCCGCGGGGTTCGTCCACCGCGACCGCAGTGACAGCCCGGACGACCAGGCGTTCGTCCTCTGGCTCACCGGCTCCGACCCCCGGACCGTCCACGTCGACGAGCCGACGATCGGCGACGGGACCGGTCTCGCGGAGCGGTGAGTGGTGGCCACCGGGAACGGCTTCGCGGAGCGGTGAGTGGTAGCCGTCGGGACCGGTCTCGCGGAGCGGTGAGCGACGGCCGCGACTCGACCGACGGAGCCGTCGCTCGTGGGCTGTATCGGGCGGGCTACGTGGCACCGGACCCGTCTGTCAGGCCTCTGCGTCGCCGAACGGCAGGAAGGAACCGTTGATGTCCCACTCGTGGATACAGTACGCCACCCCGGAGTCGTCGGCGACTCGCCAGGCCGCCGCCGTCTCGTCCCACTCCTCGTGTCGCCCACACCGCTCGCAGGCTCGTTCGGACGGTCGTCGTACGCTCGGTGACATTAGCTAACACACCAGTAGGAGTACGATTCTCATAAATCCTCCGAGTCGGACGGGTGCCGGTGAGGGGCGTGTCGCGGGGCGGTTCCCCTCGGTGGTTCGCGTGCCGCCGGAGGCCGTTCCGTCGGCGACGACTGGGAGCAGGCCTGGGTGTCGAGGGTCGGCCGGTGGCCCCGAGGCGACTGCCCCGGTGGCAAGACTTACCAGCGTGCCAGCCGCGGTGTGGCGTATGGCAGGGTTCTCCGACAGCGTCGAGCAGATCTCTATCAGCGGCATCCGCGAGGTGTTCGAGGCGGCCGGCGAGGACGCGATCAACCTCGGACTCGGACAGCCGGACTTCCCGACACCCGAACACGCCCGACGGGCGGCCGTCGACGCGATCCAGTCCGGTGCCGCGGACGGGTACACCTCCAACAAGGGGACCCGAGCGCTCCGGGAGGCCATCGCTCACAAACACGAGCGCGACGAGGGGTTCGCGGTCGACCCCGAGGACGTGATCGCCACCGCCGGCGGGAGCGAGGCGCTCCACCTCGTGATGGAGGCCCACGTCGACCCCGGCGACGAGGTTCTGATCCCGGACCCGGGGTTCGTCTCCTACGACGCCCTGACGAAACTGGCCGGCGGCGAGCCGGTACCCGTCCCGCTGCGCGAGGACCTCACCCTCGACCCGGCGGCCGTCGAGGAGCGGATCACCGACGACACCGTCGCGTTCGTGGTCAACTCCCCCGCGAACCCGACGGGGACGGTCGCCTCGGAGTCCGACATCCGCGAGTTCGCGCGGATCGCGGACGAACACGACGTGTTGTGTGTCTCCGACGAGGTGTACGAGCAGATGATCTTCGACGGGGACCACTACTCCCCGTACGAGTTCGCCGAGTCGGACAACGTCGTCGTCGTCAACGCCTGTTCGAAGACCTACTCGATGACGGGCTGGCGACTCGGCTGGGTGACGGGTGCCAGCGAGCGCGTCGAGCGGATGCTCCGCGTCCACCAGTACGTCCAGGCCTGTGCCTCCGCGCCGGCCCAGTACGCCGCCGAAGCCGCACTCTCCGGACCCCAGGAGCCGGTCGCGGAGATGTGCGCCGCGTTCGAGCGCCGTCGCGACCTGGTGTTGGACGGGCTCGCAGACGCCGGCTTGGAGTGTCCACGGCCGGAGGGAGCCTTCTACGCGATGCCCGAGGTCCCGGAGGGGTTCGTCGACGAGGTGATCGAGCGCGGCGTCGTCGTCGTCCCCGGCGAGGCGTTCGGCGCGAACGGCGCCGGCCACGCCCGGATCTCGTACGCGACCGGCGAGGAGGACCTGAAGGAGGCGCTGGAGATCGTCGCGGACGCCGCCGCGGCGGTGCGGTGAGGAGCGGGCGATGGTCGACGACCCGACGGTCCCACCCGAGTTGGCCGATCACCCGCCGTTCGAGCCGCTCTCGGTCGAGTTGCCGACGACGCCCGGTGAACTCCGCGAGCAGATTCCCGCCTGCGAGGGGACGGCGTACTTCAACACCGGCGCGACGGGACCGACGCCGGCGTCCCTCCTCGACCTGCTCGACGAGTGGAACCGCTACCACAAAGTCGACGTGCTCGCGGACGGCGACGCCTACGAGGTGGGATTCGCCGCCTACGAGGCGATCCGCGAGCGGGTCGCCCCCTTCCTCGGCGTCGAGCCCTCGGAACTCGCCCTCACGGAGAGCACCGCCGACGGGTTGAGTGCGGTACTGGCGGCACTCGACCCGACCGAGATCGACACCGCGGTGACGACGGACCTGGAACACCCCGCCGCGGACGTGCCGCTGGCGCGACTCCGCGAGCGGCACGGCGTCGCGATCGAGCGTGTCGCCTGCGAGAGTGGCCGCCTCGACACGGACGCGTTCGCGCGGGTGGTCGGGGAGACGGACGCGGATCTGGTCGTCGTCTCCTCGCTCGCGTGGACGTACGGGACGCGGCTCCCGGTGGCGGAGGTGGTCGCCGCCGCGCGGGAGACGGACGCCTTCGTACTCGTCGACGCAGTTCAGGAGCCGGGGCAGTGTCCGGTGGACGTCCACGAGTGGGGTGCCGACGCGGTCGTCGGGTCGGGCCACAAGTGGCTGTTGGGCGCGTGGGGGTCGGGGTACCTCACCGTCGCGGAGTCGGCGCTCGACCGACTCCACCCGGCGCAGGTGGGCTACCGGAGCGTGACGGAACCGACGGGCGCGTACGAGCCGAAACCGGGCGCGGCGCGGTTCGAGCGCGGGACGACGGCGATCGGTCCACACGTCGCACTCGCAGAGAGTGTCCGGACGTTCGAGTCGCTGGGGCTCGACACGGTACGCGACGAGATCCTGCGGCTGACGCGGCGCTTGGTCGACCAACTCCCCGCCGAGCGTGTGCTGAGTCCGCTGGACCCGGAGACTGGGCTGGTGACCGTCGCCGTCCCGGAGCCGGAGGCGACAGTAGAACGCCTGCGGGAGGACGGGCTCGTGGTGCGTGACCTGCCCGATCCCGAGGCCGTGCGGGTGTCCGTCCACTGTTTCAACACGGACGACGAGGTGGATCGGGTGGCCGCGGCGCTGTCGGCGGAGTGGTGACGGCGCCGTCTGACCTACGGTGAGTGGACCGGTCTGGACGCGATCGGGGCGCGGCGGGGCGCCGCAGTCGGTCGTGAGACGGGGCTGTGAGACCGACGCACCGCTCAGTTCGCGGTACTGACGATCTTGATCACGTCACCCTCCTCCAGCTCGTAGTCCTCGCCGATCCGGCGGTCCGAGCGGGCGTTCACGGCGTGGAGGTAGCCGTCGCCGATGTCCGTGTGGACGGCGTACGCGAGGTCCTTCGGCCCGCTCCCGCGCGGCAGGAGGTGTGCGTCCGGCAGGGTGCTCCCCCGAGCGTCCGTCCAGTGCGTCTCGTTTTGAACGGGGTAGGCCGTCAGGTGGTCGAGCAGGTCGTAGACGGCCGTGTTCAACGCCGCCTGGACACCCGTCCCGCCGTGGGCGGCCATCACGTCGCCGATCTGCTCCAACCCGGCGCGCTGTGACTCCGAGAGGTCGCCGACGATCTCGAACGCCTCGTCGCCCGGGTCGTAGTCGACCGCGCCCGCCGCGGCGGCACGTTGGAGCGCCAACTCCCCGTCGGCGGTCGCCGGGATCACCGGCTTGTCCGTCTCGCGGAGGCGTTCGACGTTGCCCTCGGGTGCGACGTCCGCCTTGTTGGCGACGACGACGATGGGCTTGGTGCGTTCCCGGACGCGGCGCGCCAACTCCGCGCGGTCGTCGTCGTCCCACGAGCCGGGGTCCGCGGGGTACTCCATCGCGCGGAGCACGTACGTCACGTCGTGGACCGTCGCACCGAAGCCCGTGAGCATGTCGACGAGCGCCTCGTCGATGTCGAAGTCCGGCGAGCGCCCCTTGCGGACGACGGACTCCCAGTTGCGGTCGACGATGCCGGCGAGCCACTGGTCCATCTCCGACTCCACGAAGTCCACCTCCTCGACGGGGTCGTACTCGCCCACCTCGACGGGCTCGCCCTCCGCGTTCGTCTCTCCGGCGGCGTCGACCACCTGGAGGATCACGTCCGCGTCCGTCAGGGCGTCGAGGAACTGGTTGCCCAGCCCGCGCCCCTCGTGAGCGCCCGGCACCAGCCCGGCCACGTCGAGCAACTCGACGGGGACGTAGCGTTTCCCGTCGCGACAGTCGTCGGCCCCACACCGCTCGTCGCGGGCGAGACACGGACAGTCCGTCCGGACGTGCGCCACGCCGCGGTTCGGGTCGATCGTCGTGAACGGGTAGTTGCCCACGTCGACTTCCGCCTCCGTGGCCGCCTCGTAGAACGTCGACTTGCCCGCGTTCGGCTTCCCCGCGAGCGCGACAGAGAGCATACGTCCGTCTTCCCGCGACACCGACGTGTGGGTTTCGGTCGACCCCGTCGGCTCGCTCGTGTCCGGAGCGCGCGCGAGCGCAGTCCGTCTCGATTCGAGGACAGACCGGTCCAAAGACGGCCACGATTCGATCTCGAACCGGCGGTCGCGAGAGACTCGGCACCGGTCCTGTCGGCGTTCGAGTACGTTTCACTCGTCACCGAACGGCTTGTACCCGAATCCGGGAGGAATCCGATCTCGGTGTGGTACCACACCACACGAGGCTCGGAACGTTTTTGTCCACGTAATCGTAGCGGGTGGTGTGCCGAAGGTAACCTGTACAGACTGTGGTCGTCGGATCGGTATGCACGAACTCGAGGCGAAGACGACGGCACAGTCGGGCGGTTTCGCGACGCGGTACCGCTGTCCGTTCTGTCAGACGGACCTCGAAGACGTGACGGACGACTGGGGTTGACCACGCCGGACCCCCAGCCGGTGGTGGTCGTTCCCGAGCCCCCGTTCTCCCGAACGCGACACCGACCAGCGACGCGGCGCACCCACGCGTAGTCGTCGCGAGTCACCCACGCGCAGTCGTCGCGACGTACACGTCTCGGCGGCGCACCACACCACGTTTCGGCGGCGCACCGCACACGTCTCGGGTCCGAGCGCGGTGACCTACTCGCCCACGTCGAGTTCGAACTGGGCGTTCTCCACGACGCTGTTCAACACGACGGAGGTGTTCGTCTCGCGGACGTCCGCGTCCCCGAGGAGGTCCTTGATCCGCTCGTTCATGTCGTCGGTGTCGTGGAACTTCCCGACGGCGATCACGTCGTAGTCACCCGTCACCTCGTACACCGACACCATCCCCCGTACCTCGCGGAGGCGATCGGTGACCTCCGGGAGCGCCTCCCCCTCTACCTTCAACTGGATCACCGCGGTCACGTCGTACCCCAACTCGTCGTAGTTGACACGCGGCGTGTAGCCGTCGATCACCCCGCCGTCTTCCAGGTCCTGGAGGTGGTTCGAGACGGTAGTCACCGACACGTCGAGGTCTTCCCCCAGACTCCGCAGGCTCGCTCGCCCGTCGCCCAAGAGGGCGTTTATCAACTTCGCGTCGAGATTCTCGTACGTCATCGAACCCACCTAGGGGTTCCAGCCTCTCAAACTTTACGCGTGTCCAATCCCAGCGGGAATCGGGGGAGCTTACACCGACCGAAAGAGGTTTTATGCCAGTCGTTGTGGGACCGTACGTCTACGAAGATGACGAGCGAACACACTGCGACAGACGGTGGCCTGGCCGCGGCGGAACAGGACGTGCTCGACGAGATCGAGGAGCAGGACGTCGACTTCCTCCGGCTCCAGTTCACGGACATCCTGGGGACGGTCAAGAACGTCTCCGTGCCCGCCTCGCAGGCGGAGAAGGCGTTCACGGAGGGGATCTACTTCGACGGCTCCTCGATCGAGGGGTTCGTCCGGATCCAGGAGTCGGACATGCGACTGGACCCGGACCCGGAGACGTTCGCGGTGTTGCCGTGGCGCGACGGCGGTGACGGTCGCGCGGCGCGACTCGTCTGTGACGTGATCGACACGGCGACGGGCGAGCCGTTCTCGGGTGACCCGCGGCGGGTGCTCAAGCGGGCCATCGACCGCGCCGACGAACTCGGTTACGAGGTCAACGCCGGGCCGGAGCCGGAGTTCTTCGTCTTCGAGACGGACGAGGACGGCGCGCCGACGACGGAGACCCACGACGCCGGCGGCTACTTCGACCTGGCGCCGAAGGACCTCGCCAGCGACCTGCGGCGGGAGATCATCTACAACCTGGAGTCGATGGGCTTCGAGGTCGAGGCGAGTCACCACGAGGTCGCCGAGGGGCAACACGAGATCGACTTCAAGTACGACGACGCCCTGACGACGGCGGACAACATCGCCACGTTCCGGTCGGTCGTGCGGGCGACGACGGCTCAGAACGACGCCCACGCGACGTTCATGCCGAAGCCGATCCCCCACATCAACGGCTCGGGGATGCACACGCACCTCTCGCTGTTCGAGGACGGGGAGAACGCCTTCCACGACGACGACGACGAGTTGGGGCTGTCGGGCACGGCGAAGTCGTTCCTCGCGGGCATCCTGGAGCACGCCCCCGCCCTGACCGCCGTGTGTAACCCGACGGTGAACTCCTACAAGCGGCTCGTGCCGGGGTACGAGGCGCCGGTGTACGTCGCCTGGTCGGACGTGAACCGCTCGGCGCTGATCCGGAAGCCGGCCGCCCGCGTCCCGGCGGCCTCTCGCATCGAACTGCGCTCGCCGGACCCGTCGTGTAACCCGTACCTCGCGCTGGCGGCGATGATCCACGCCGGGCTGGACGGCATCGAGCGCGACCTGGAGGCGCCGGACCCGGTCCGCGAGAACATCTACGAGTTCGACGAGGCGACCCGCGAGGAGTACGGCATCGAGACGCTGCCGCCGAACCTCGGCGCCGCCGTCGACGCGCTAGAGGACGACGAGGTGATCCAGTCTGCGCTGGGCAGCCACGTCGCCGAGAAGTTCGTCGAGGCGAAGAGCGCCGAGTACGACGAGTACCGCGCGGACGTGTCCCAGTGGGAACTGGACCGCTACCTCGCGAAGTACTGAGGTAGCGACCGAATCGGGGGACTCCTCTCCTTCGGTGGTCTCCGAGTCCTCCGACCGTCACGCTCGTGTCACCGACGCGACTACTTCACGGAACGACGTGCCGGTGAGCTCTCGCGACGGCCCGGCGTACACCCCGTAGTGGGTCCCGGCCTCCCGCCAGGTGACCTCCCAGCCGCCGAACCGCTCCGACAGCGCGGCGTAGTGGACGGTCCGCCCGTCGAGTGCGAGCGTCTCCCGTGTCTCGGCCGCCTGGTCGGCAGGCACCGGATCGGTCGGCGGGGCGAGCGGACTCGACGGGGCGGCGGCGATCAGCCACAGCGGGTCGCTCTCGTTCGCGCGGTGCCGAAACACGCACTCGACGGCGTCGTGTGCGGGGAACGCGACCGCGGAGTCGAACCGGTACAACTCCGCCGTCGGCACGAGCGGTCGCGGCATCGACTCGGTCGCGGCGGCGTGCATCGATCCGTTCTCGTCACCCACCGTCCCCAGTCCGACCCGCGAGACGCGCTGGCTCGCGTCGTAGGGGCGCGAGGGGGCGTGGTCCCAGAGCCCGTGCGGGACCGCCGGGGGTCGACAGCCGTACCGGTGCCAGTACGAGAGCCGGTGGAACGGCACGCGACGGACGCGGTCGGCGACTGGGTGAGCGACGGGTGTCGCCGCCGACAGCAGTCGTTCGAGTTCGGCGTCCGCGAACGAGCCGTCGACGACGGAGACCTCGAGTTGCGTGCGGGCACGGTTCGTGACCGCACCCCGGTTCTCCTTGTAGTCGGTCCCGAGGAATCCGACGGCGTCGCCACAGTGGAACGGCTCCGGTGTGTCGGTGCGCCACAGCGGCGCGACGCCGGCCGCGGGCGGTGCCCAGTCGTACGCGAACTGCTTCACGCGGAGCCGCCGGTCGTCTCCGTCGACGACGACTCTGAGGCTACACGGGTTCCCGTCGCTGTGTGGCGTCTGATCGATCTCGTCGGCGGTGACCCCGTCCGGTCGTCCCGGCGGCCGTTCCGGACGCAGCGTCACACTGTCGACGCGACAGTCGTCCGGGAGCCACGCGAGTTCGAAGGCGACGAAGTTCACGCCCGACTGCGCGGCCGCGACGGTCGTCTCCCGTGGCGGCTCCGGCGCCGCGTCCAGCCGGTCGCTCGGCGAGCCGGTCCGCCAGACCGGTGACCGTTCCTCGCGCGACTCGTCGTCCGTCTCGGAGGGCGTGTCCATACCACCACTCCGGCCGACGGGGTGGTGAACGTTCCCGGAAGCCGACTTTGGTACGTGTTCCGACAGGTCCGGCGAGGAGGGAGGGCGCGGTCGCGCCCACCGCTCGAGAGCCGAGAGCGATTTCGGGCTGGCGACCGTCGAGTCGCCCGTGCCAGAGACAGACGAGGCGGCGGACGAGGAGTCGAGTGTGGTCTCCCCGGACCCCGACGGGGCGGAGCCAGTGACGGTGACCGTCCACCACGACGAGCAGACCACCACGGTGACGGCGCGGCGTGGGGAGCCCCTGCGGGACGCGCTCCGGCGCGCGAACCTGTCGCCGTACACCCGCCTCACCGAGCGACTCAACTGCGGCGGGCGCGGGCTCTGTGCGACCTGTGGCGTCCGTGTGCTCGACGACGTGGCGCCGGACCACTGGCACGACCGGCTCGCCGAGCGGTTCGGCTACCCGCGACTGTCGTGTCAGCTCCCGGCCGAGGACGGCCTCGAGGTCGCGCTCGTGTCGGACAAGCTCGTCTGGGGTGGTCGCGAGTGACCGCCGCCGAGGACCTCGCGGCTGACGCGACCCGCGAGGTGGTCCGACTCCACGAGTGGTTCCAGGCGTGGTTCCGTGGCGAGGTCCCCGCGTCGGAGTTCGGCCGCGTCGCGGCCGCGCTCCAGCCGACGTTCCGGATGGTGACGCCAGAGGGAGTCGAACGGGACCGCGAGGCGGTCCTCGACGGAGTCCGAGCGGGACACGGCGAGGACGCCGACGGGGAGCCGCCGTTCGTGATCCGCGTCCGAGACACCCGCGTCCGTCACGCGACGAGCGACCACTGTCTGGTCACCTACGAGGAGTGGCAGCGACGCGACGGGGCGTGGACCGGGCGCCGGTCGACGGCGCTGTTCGCCAGCGAGCCGTCGGCACCCGAGGGTGTCGGCTGGCGCGACCTCCAGGAGACGTGGATCGAGGAGCGCGACGAACCGCCGACGGCGGACGACGATCCGGCAGTACCGACACTCGATCCGACCGTCGAGTCTGCGGCGTCCGGAGACCAGTGACGGGAGCGCCCGGGGGCTGGTGACGGCGGCGAGTACAGGCCGCGACGGCGCCGGGGAACGCAAGCTACAAACCCGACTCCCGCGAAGGCGCGAGTATGGAACTCCGCGTCGTGGACAAGACCGACGACGAACTGCGGATCGAGATCGCCGGCGAGAACCACACGTTCATGAACGTGCTGAAGGGGTCGCTGTTGGAGAACGACGGCGTCGCCGCGGCGACGTACGACGTGAACCCCGAGCAGTCCGGCGGCCAGACCGAGCCGATCCTCTCGATGAGCACCGAGGACGGCGTCGACCCGCTCGACGCACTCGAGGAGTCCGCCCGTACCGTCTCCGCCGAGATGGAGACACTCGCCGACGAGATCGAAGCCGCGTTCGCGGCCGAGGCCTGAGCGCGAGCCGCCGTCTCCGTTCTCTCACGCCTCCCACTCCGCCGACTACTCCGCGTGCTCGTCGCCGTGCGCGGCCAGCGCCGCCGGCGGCGCGCGTTCGCCCGCGCGGACCGGCACGTCGAGCCAGTTGTCGCGCGGCACGAGCGGACACTCGTAGGCCTCGGAGTACGCACAGAACGGATTGTACGCCCGGTTGAAGTCGAGCACCCACCGGCCGTCGTCGGTGCGGTCGTCCGGGTCCTCCAGATCGAGGTACCGCCCGGCACCGTACGTCTCCGTCCCGCTGGTCGCGTCGCGGAACGGTACCCACAGCCGCGTGTGGTCGTCCACGGGACGGAACGCGTGGAGGACGACCGTCTCGGACCCGCTCTCGACCGGGAGCGACACCCCGAACGTCCCCACGTCGTGGTACCGCTGCGTGCCGTCCTGTGTCGTCTCGACGGTCAGTTCCGTCGGCTCGTCGTGTTCGTCCAGCGCCACCTCGACCCGGTACGCGGGGTCGACCGGGTAGTAGTCCAGCCCCTCGAACGTCGACTGGCCCGACTGGACGGCAGTCGGCACCGGCGAGCGTGGGTGCTCGCCGAAGAACTCGTCCTTCTCGGCGCGGTCCCGTTCGACTCGCTCGACGTACGCGTCGGTGGTCACACACTTCACTCGGTCGTCCACGGAGAAGAAGCCGAGTCGGTCGTGACGCGACGGTGCAAGACAGTCGACTGGGACGACGGCGGTGCGGACGGGCGGCGGAGACGTTCGTCGACCGCACGGGTACGCTCGTCGACCGTGGGGGTCCGCTCGTCGAACGTGCGGAGTGGGTCGCCGCCTGCACGCCACCGGTCGCCGGCCACGCAGTGTCGGCCGCCGGCTGCACGCCACCGGTCGCGGACCGCGAGGAGGCTGCGAAAGGAAACGGTATTAGGCTCCGGTCGCAACCGTCGGACATGAAATTCAGTGGCTGGCCGGAGAAGGGTGACCTCGTCGTCGGCGAAGTCGACGAGATCGCCGACTTCGGCGTGTTCGTCGACCTGGAGGAGTACGAGGACAAGCGTGGGCTCGTCCACGTCAGCGAGGTCGCCTCGGGGTGGATCAAGAACATCCGCGACCACGTCAGTCCGGGCGAACGGGTCGTCGCGAAGGTGCTGGACATCGACGAAGACAGCCAGCAGATCGACCTCTCGTTGAAGGACGTCAACGACCACCAGCGGTCGGACAAGATTCAAGACTGGAAGAACGAGCGGAAGGCGGACAACTGGATGACGATCGCCTTCGGCGAGGACGTGAGCGACGACGTGTACAGCGGCGTCGCGACGGAACTGCTCGCCGAGTTCGGCTCGATGTACGACGGGTTCGAGCAGGCGGCGATCCACGGCACCGAGGCGTTGGCGGACACCGACCTCTCCGAGGAGGAGGTCGAGGCGATCGTCGAGACGGCCCGCGAGAACGTCTCCGTCCCGTACGTCAACGTCACCGGCTACGTCGACCTGGAGTGTCCGGCGCCGGACGGCGTCGACATGATCAAGGAGGCACTGCAGGCTGCAGAGGGTAACGGCGAGGTACCCGACGAGGTGGAACTGTCCGTCTCGTACGTCGGCTCGCCGGAGTACCGGATCAAAGTGAAGGCCCCCGACTACAAGACGGCCGAACGCGAGCTGGAGGCCTCCGGGGACCGCGCGGCGACGAAGATCGGCGAGATCGGTGGGACGGGCGAGTACCACCGCGACCGTCGGACCGACGACGAGTGACGCCGGGGTGCCCCCGTGAAGTCCGACATCCACGTCTGCGCCGACTGGGAGCGCCACCACGACCGTCCGGTGTACACGCTCGGCGAGACGTGTCCCTCGTGTGGCGGCGACGCGATCGACGCTGCCCCCGCACCGTTCTCCCCCGACGATCCGCACGGGGAGTACCGGCGCCGCGCCCGCAGACGGGCACGCGACGACCTGCGTGATCCGCCGGTGGACGACGAGGCGGACGGTGACGGAGCCACGGCGGACGACGAGTGAAGACGAGTCGTGCCGAGTCGGGGCGGGGTGGATCTGTGAGAGCGGCGACACGTCCGGAGCCGACGCACCTTTGTGAGACGACCCCCGCTCGTAGAGTATGGACCACATCGAGATCGAGACCGTCGCGGAGGTCGACGCGGAGTCGCCGGTGTTCGTGGAGGGGCTGCCGGGTGTCGGACACGTCGGGAAGCTGGCGGCGGAACACCTCGTCGAGGAGTTCGACGGCGAACTCGTCCGGCGGGTGTACACGACGGAGTTCCCGCCGCAGGTCACCGTCGGCGACGACGGCGTGGCGGAGCTCACCTGCGCGGAGTTCCACTACGTCGAGGCGGGCGACGCCGAACTGCTCGTGTTGACCGGCGACCACCAGGCGGCCTCGAACGACGGCCACTACGCGCTGACCGACGCCTTCCTGGACGTGGCCGAGTCGTTCGGCGCCGAGCGCGCGTTCGCGCTGGGTGGGGTGCCGACTGGCGAGTTGATCGAGGACGACGAGTACGACGTGCTCGGCGCGGTGTCGGACGCCGAGACGGCCGAGGAGTTGGGCGAGACCGGCGTCGAGTTCCGCGAGGACGAGCCCGCGGGTGGGATCGTCGGCGTCTCCGGGTTGATCCTCGGGCTCGGCGGGCGGCGCGGGTTCGAGGCCGCCTGTCTGATGGGCGAGACCTCCGGCTACCTCGTCGACCCGAAGAGCGCGCAGGCCGTCCTGGAGGTCCTCGAGGACGTGTTGGACTTCGCGGTCGACTTCACGGAGTTGGAGGACCGCGCCGAGGAGATGGAGGAGGTCGTCGGCAAGATCCAGGAGATGCAGGGCGGTGGCGGCGGGATGCCCTCCGAGGACGAACTGCGCTACATCGGGTGAGCACGCCTCTGGACCGGAAGTACTCCGTTTCTGGATGGCTGGGGTGAAGAGACTCTACTGTTGGAAAACTGGTCGTGACTCGGATGCGGTGTCCGGGGGTCAGATCGCCTGTTCCGTCGTCGGCTCGTCGCCGCCCGGGGGTGTCGGAGTCGCCGCGTCGACGCCGGCCGCGTACAGTCGTGCCGAGACCACCGTCGCGTACCAGGCGACGAAGGCGGCCGCGACCGCCCCGACGACCGGGAGGAAGCCGAGCAGCCCGGAGACGACGCTGGTCGCGACGCCGACTGCCAGCGCCAGCAGCCAGGCCGTCACGTAGCCGCTCGTCGCGACGGTCCGCCAGACGGACCGCAGGGCGAACGCGGACCCGATCTCGTCGGTCGCTGCCAGCCGCGCCAACGCCGCCGGCAGCAGGAACCCCGCCGCCAGCGACCAGACGATCGAGACCAACCCCAAGAGGCCGAACACGAGGAGCGTCAGCCCCCCGACGGCGCTGGCCGCCGTCGGGTCGGGGCCGCTGCCACCACCGACGACGGCGACCGGGACGAACACGGCGACCGCGAGGACCGCCAGGAGACTCGTCACGACCGGCACCGCGAAGTACGCCAGCGTGACGGCCAGTCCTCGCAGACCGTCGACCAGCAGGTCGCCCCAGTCGTCGAAGACCGGCGGCTGTTCCTCGTCGGCGGCCGACGTGCGGAACACGCGGATCGCGTACCCGAGGATCGGCACCAGCGGGAGCAGCAACACGCCGAACAGTGTGAGGAGGCCGCCGATGAGGACGGTGGTCACCGCGTCGTCGCCGCGTCGTGGGTAGTCGAGGGCGTCTCGTAACATGTGTGGCTCCGTGGATCACGACCCGGTGGCGACACTCCGTCGACGCCGGTGTAATCTACACCAGGTACTACGCCCGCAGAGAGCTTAAATCGCTACTGTGGCGTGCTGACACGACCGATCGCACACGATCTGTCGTGGCCGATTCCAGCGCGACGCGTCCGTGGGGGCGACGACGACACCGACACGCACCTGCCGACTCCGGAACCCACAAGCCCGAGACGGCCGAGTGTGTGGACGTGACGAACACCGACGCCACCGCCGCACCGCTGGAAGCACCGGACGCGAACGGGATGCCGATGCTCGGACTCGGCACGTGGGAGAACGACGACCCCGCGCAGTGCACCGAGTCCGTGCGGACGGCACTGGAGGCGGGGTACCGACACGTCGACACCGCACAGATCTACGAGAACGAGGCGGCCGTCGGCGAGGGGATCGCCGCGGCGGACGTGCCCCGCGAGGACGTGTTCCTCGCGACGAAGGTGTGGATCGACAGTCTCGCGCCCGCAGACGTGGAGGAGACGACCCGGGAGTCGCTCGACAGACTCGGCGTCGACAGCGTCGACCTGCTGTACGTCCACTGGCCGGCGCGCACGTACGACCCAGAGGCGACGCTGGCGGCGTTCGCGGACCTGCAGGACGCCGGTCTGATCGACCGCATCGGGATCTCGAACTTCGAACCCGAGCAGGTGGCGACCGCACAGGACGTGCTCGGCGGTGACGTGTTCGCCAATCAAGTCGAACTCCACCCGCTGCTCCCCCAGCCGGAGCTGCGCGAGGCGTGTGCCGACCACGGCGTCGAGGTCGTCGCCTACTCCCCGCTGGCACGCGGTGCGGTGTTCGACGTGCCGGAACTGACGGAGATCGCGGAGGCCCACGGCGTCAGCGAGGCACAGGTGTCGCTGGCGTGGCTCCGCGAGAAGGGCGTGACTGCGATTCCGAAGGCGACGAGCGAGGCACACATCCGCGACAACGCGGCGAGTCTCGACGTGTCGCTCACCGACGAGGAGGTCCAGACGATCGACGACCTCGACCGCCGCGACCGCCGCGTCGACCCCGACTTCGGTCCCTGGAACTGATCGGGTCGATACTCTGGTTCTCTACACGACCGAATCTCGCGGCGTCACCGCTCGCCTACCAGCCAGACCGGGCTCGCGGCTCCACCGCTCGCCTACCACCCGGACCAGGCTCGCGGCGTCACCGCTCGCCTACCAGCCAGACCGGGCTCGCGGCTCCACCGCTCGCCTACCACCCGGACCAGGCTCGCGGCTCCACCGCTCGCCTACCAGCCAGACCAGGCTCGCGGCTCCACCGCTCGCCTACCAGCCAGACCACGCACTCGTCACCTGGTCGCGCCCGAACAGCCGCTTCACGTCCTTCGCGAACACCGTCTGGCCCTCCTGATCGGCCTTGTCGAACGGGTACCCCGTCGAAGCGTCGCGGACGTGGATACCGACGACCTCGATCTCCTCGTCGCCGAACGTCTCCTCCGCGCCGACGGTGAACTCGTGGTCACCCGGCAGGTACACCTTCTCCGAGCGGTTCTCGTCCTTCCGGCCGTCGTTCGGGTGGATCGTCACGTCGACGCCGACGTTGTCGACGACGCGCGTCCACAGCGTGTCCGCCGCCGCCGCACTGGCGCTCTCGATACGCTCGTCGCCGCGCTCGACGGCCGTGACGCGCACCTGCTGGATCGCCTGCTCCGTCTCGGCGACGAACTCGTCGCCCACCTCGTACTCCTCGTCCGGCTGGGCCGTCACCGTCGTCGGCCACGACTCGCCGTCCTGGGAGACGATCACGTCGACCTCCGTCGTCTTCGGTTCCGACAGCTCCGTCTTGTGGGTGTGGTCACACTCCGTACACCGCACGGTGGCCTGCCCACCGGGCTTGAGCATCTCGTGGACCGTCTCCTCGCCACACGCGGGACAGGTGGCGGAGACGCGGCTCGTGTTCGACATGTCCGGCGGGTACGACACCGACCGTCTTGACCCCTCCGACCGCCGGTCGCGAGCGGATCCCCGACCCGACGACTCACACGGCTCGACCGGCACGGACACCCTCGTCACCCACGTGTTTGTGACACATTAACACGGGGGTAGTGGTCCGTTTGTAGCTTTCGGCCCCCGAACGGGTGGGACCGCACGACGTGACGGGGTGGACACGTCTGCCGCCCCCACAACCGTTATAAGCGAAGAGTTTGGTAGGTCACTGTATGTCTCGTGAGGCGCTCTTGGAGAACGTGACCGCACTGCTCGCCGACGCGGGCTTCCTGACCAGCGAGCGGTGTGCGGTGCGTCCCAAGGGGTTCGACCTCGCCGCCCGCTCGGGCGAGGACCTGCTCCTCGTCAAGGTGTTGGGCAACGTCGACGCCTTCGACGCCCCGACGGGCGGGGAGATGCGGCGCCTCGGCCGGTACCTGTCGGGGACGCCGCTCGTGGTCGGGTTGCGGACGCGCGACGAGGACCTCAAACCCGGCGTGGTGTACTTCCGCCACGGCGTGCCGGCGATCCACCCGGACACGCTGTACGACCTGCTCGTCGAGGACGTGCCGCCGCTGATCTACGCCGCCCCCGGCGGACTGTACGTCAACATCGACGGCGACCTCGTCGCCGACGAGCGACGCGAGCGCGGGTGGAGTCTCGGTCGACTCGCCGAGGAGTTGGGTGTCTCGCGGCGCACCGTCGCGAAGTACGAGGACGGGATGAACGCCTCGGTCGAAGTCGCGGTGCAGTTGGAGGAGATGTTCGACGAGCCGTTCTCCGACCCCGTCTCGGTGCTCGAGGGTGCCGAGGAGGTCCGCGGCGGGGAGCCGACTCCCGACGAGCCGGAGACGGACCCGGACCCGGAGACGGAACGACTGTTCGCGGTGTTGTCCGACGCCGGCTTCGTCGTCCACCCGACGGAGCGTGCGCCGTTCAAGGCAGTCGGCGAGGACGACGACCGCGTCGAGTTCACGCTGTTGTCTAGTTACGCGACGTTCACACGGGCCGCCGAGAAGCGCGCCCGACTGATGGCCTCCATCGGACGGGTGACCCGGACCCGTGCGGTGTTCTTCACCGACGACGACGCCGGGCGCGACTCCGTCGACGGCACCGCCATCGTCGGCCGCGGCGAGGTGGCCGACAGCGACGACCCGGACCACGTCCGGGATCTGATCCGCGAACGGTCCGAGGAACCACAGGAGGCCTGAGACCGGCGTCGTCCGGCCGTTGTCGGCGAGGTGTCGCCACCGAGTCACGTCTCGCCGTCGTGTAATTCTCTCACACGCACACGGCGTTCGTTCTCTCGCCGGGACCGATCAACTAGTCGGGTGCCGTTCTCACCCACCCAGAACTGATTTGAAGCATGACACTGAGGCGTGGTGTATGAGCTTCCAGCGGCCGCCCGCAGTCTCGACGGGCGACACCGTCGCGCTGCTGGCCACGTCGGCACCCGTCCCGTCCGGTCTCGTCGAGCGTGCGGCCGACCGCCTGTCGTCGGTGTTCGGTGTCGAGACGGTGCAGTACCCCACCGCCGAGCGAACGCCGGCAGACGGGCCGGCACCGCCGTCGGAACGCGCCGAGGAGCTGATGACCGCCTTCGAGGACCCGGGCGTGAGCGCGGTGGTGTCCGTGACCGGCGGGGACGACCAACTGCGAGTGCTCTCCTCGCTCGACGCCGACCGCCTGCGGCGCCACCCGACGCGGTTCTTCGGCTACTCGGACAACGACAACCTCCGGCTGTTCCTGTGGCGACTCGGGATCGTCTCGTGGGGGACCACGGCACACCCGGACCTGACTGTCGACGCCGACCTCCACCCGTACGTCGAGGAGTACCTCTCGCGAGCGTTGTTCGCGGAGACGCTCGGCACCGTCGAACCCGCGACGGAGTGGACCGACGAGTGGTACGACTTCGAGTCGGGTGAGCCACGCTCGTGGCAGCCGTCGCCCGGCTGGTCGTGGCGGGACCGCGGCACCGTCGCCGGCCCGGTGTGGGGCGGGTCACTCGCCATCGTCGAGTGGCACCTCCAGACGGATCGGTTTCTCCCGGACCCCGAACGACTCGACGGGGCGGTGTTGGCTCTGGAGACCTCCGAGACGCTGCCGCGGGCCGAGCGCGTCGGCTACCTGCTGCGGTCGTTGGGCGAGCGCGGGTGGCTGGACCGCTTCGCGGGGGTCGTCGTCGGCCGTCCACGGGCGTTCAGTCCGGAGGTGGCCCGCGACCCAGACTTCGACGAGTACCGGACGGCGATCCGGGAGGCGGTCGAGACACGGCTCGACCGCTACGCGCCCGAGACGACGGCCGTCTTCGACGTGGACTTCGGCCACACCTCGCCGGTGTTCCCGCTGCCGCTCGGTGCGACGGCGCGACTCGACCCCGACGCCGGGACGATCACCTTCGAGTGACACGCCGGTGTCCCGCGACCGCACTCACGACAACTGCGCGACCAACTCGCGGAGCGTCGCCAGGTCGTACTGTCCGGGTGCGGTCGCCTCCGCCTCGTGGACGGGTGCGTAGCCGATCCGAGAGCCGTACACCGGCGCGACGGCACGGGTGTGTGCGCCGGCCTCACCCATCGCCATCGTGGCGACGCGGTCGCCGCGTGCCGTCGCGCGCCGTGTCGCACCCAACAGTCGCAACGCGTCGTCCGGTGTCTCGGCGGTGACGGCCACCTTCCCCACGTCACCCGCCGCCGCCGCGGCGCGGACGAGACCGTCGAGCGCCTCTCGGTCCGGTGTGCCGTCGAAGTCGTGGACGGACGCGATCAGCGTCGTCTCGGTCTCGCGGATCCGCTCGCGAAGTTCTGCGACGCCGGTGTCGTTCGTCCCGGGCGGGCGGCCGCGCAGGGTCGCCAACTCCACGTCGACGGCGACGACGGACTCGAACGCGACCGCGGCCGCGAGTGTGTCTAGTCGGCCGTAGGGTGCCGTCTGGCCACCCTCCCACCGTGGCCGGTTCGTGACGAGTAGCGGCGTCGGCCCGTCGTACGCCCGTAGTGCGGCCAGTGGCTCCTCGGCCAGGTCGAGCCGGAACTCCACGAGGTCGGCGTGGTCGCGTGCGGCCGGTTCGTCGGCGAGCGTGCCCGTCGCCGCCGCGAGCCGGAACGTGTCGAACTCCATCGCGTCGAGACACGACACGAGCACGGGAAAGTGGTGTGGGCGGGGAGCGGGCGGTGTTCGGATCCACCGACCGCTGGAGGTGGCGGCCGAGGAACGCGCGAGAGCCTGGCGACCCGAGTGCGTGAGACCTCGTCGGAACGTGCGCCGACGGAGGTGGAGCGAGCGCAGCGAGCGATGTGCGGCTTCGCCGTGCGTCGACCGTGAGCCGGGCGAGACCGAAGGGCTCGCTACGTGTCGTGGCGGGCGGGGGCGACGCTCTCGCTCCCAGCCGCGCGACCCGCCGCGCGGCGACGGCGGTGCCACCCGGAGCCCCCTCGGAGCTCCCTGCGTGGTAGTCTCGTCCGACTACTCGGCCTCGTCTGAACACCGCCCGTGACCGCTACCCACGGGTTCATCAAACTCCCCGTGCCACTGTCTCGCGTGCACGTCGAATCACACGCAGATGCGGAGGGAGTCGAGGTCGTTCCGCAGGTCCACCTCCAGCAGGGCCCCGCCGGAACGGAGACGAGCGTCCAGCAGTTCGAGATCGAACCGGGCGCGGAGGTACCGGAACACGACCACCCGCACGAGCAGGCCGGCTACGTCGCCAGCGGGACGCTGACGTTCCTCGTCGACGGCGAGGAGATCGCGGTGTCGGCCGGCGACTCGTACGTCGTCCCCGGCGGCGAACCCCACGCGGCCGAGAACCGCGGTGACGAGCGCGTCGTCGGGGTCGACGTGTTCGCCCCACCGCGGACCGATCCCGACTGGGCCGGCGAGGAGTGAGTCGTCGGAGGGTCTCGTCACCTCGCCCGCTCACTCTGCCTCGTTCGGCAGACGGTCGTCCGGAGACACCGCAGACGGGACTTCGTCCGAGATCGACTCGGCAGGATCGGCTTCCGAGATCGACTCGGCAGGATCGGCTTCCGAGAACAACTCGGCCGGATCGGCTTCCGAGAACAACTCGGCCGGATCGTCGACCCGCAGTTCGTACTGGCCGTCGTGCGCCACGACGGGTGCGTAGTTCAGTCGGTGCCCGAGTGTGTCGCGGTCGACGCGAGACGGCGACTCGACCCCCGCGAGTCGGGGTCCCTCGTCGGGTGTGGTGAACTCGGCACCCTGCTCTGCAACGGCGGGGCGGCGTCGATCGGTGAGCACACCCTTCCGATCGGCCGACCCGACGAGCAACACCTTCGGAACCACGTCGCTCGTCTGGGTAACTCTGTGTGTTCCGTCGCCGACGGCGACGTAGTCGCTGGGGACGGACGCACGTTCGCGTGCGATCCCGGCGGCGCGGACCACACAGAACCCCTCCGCGAGGAGGTGTGCGAACGCCGCCCCGACCTCGGCGGCCATCTCGTCGAGTACGTCCCGGCAGGTGACGACCCCGGCGACGCTCCCACGCTCGATCAACTCGATCCCGTCCGCGTGGGACCGGCAGGCGTTCAACAGGAACGTACGTGCGTTCGACTCCGACAGCGTCGTCGGCGAGAACGTGCCGTCGACACAGACGATCCCATCCTCCGAGCGGTGTGCCATCAGGTGGAGGTGGTCCGACTCCTGTTCGAACACACGAGCCAGCCGTGCGACCGTGGGCCGTTCGACCACCTCCACGTCGAGTGCCAACTCGTCCGCACGATCCCCGTACCGCTCGACCGCGTCCGCGAGTTCCGTCGGTGCGTCTTCGACACACGAGACCGCCACGATGCGGAGGGGGGACTCCTCGTCGACGAAACGGTCTCGGTTCCGAAATCCCTCCGGACTCGCCTGGAACCCATCCACGGGTGGCCCGGAGCCGACTCGTCCGTGGTACCGGCCCCAGTCGTGTCGGCTCTCGATCCGTCTCTGGCGGTCGTCGTCGACGGCCGTCGCGTCCGCTTCGACCGACCGGACACGACCGTCGGATCGCTCGGCCGGCTCGCCTCCCGGCGACCCACCGGGACGCTCGGCCGTCACACGACGCCGCGCGGCGGCGGACGAGGGGTCGGGGGAGTCTCCCGGCGTCCGCCGGCTCTCCGGTTTCGCGTCGGTCTCGTCTCCGTCCTCGTCGTCTCCCACCGGAGGTCGCCCCCAGTCTTCACTCGGCCGCGTGTGGTCCGTGTCACTCGTCGCCTCGACGACGGCGTCGCTGGACCGCCACTCACCCGCGGTCGGAGCCAGTGCCGGGAGGTAGTGTGCGGTCCGAGCGACGACCGGCAGCGCGTCGTTACCGACCGACAGCGACAACGGCCACGCCGGGAACAGTCCCGACACGGTGGTGAAGTCGACCGCGAGGTACCGTTCGAGGCGCTCGCCGAGCGGCGCGTCGAACAGTCCCGGGTGGGTCAACCCCAGTGCCTCTCGTTGGGCGGCAGACGACACGTGGTCGGAGTAGTCGCCGAACCCACGTACCACACAGTCGCCGTAGAGGCTCCGCTGAAGCAACCGCGTCAGCCGACTCGCCAGTGCTGCGGTTCCCGCTCGTTCCACGGAGTCGTGTGTCTCGATCGGAGAGTCCGCTCCGAGCGACAGCGACCGAGTCGGGAGGTCGAGTGCAGGCGTCGCTCCCGACACGGTCTCGACGGTCGCACCGAGGTAGTACGCGAGTGGCCCGGCCACACACACTGCCTGTGGGTCCGCCGGGAGTGTGAGTTCGACCGCCGTCGTCGGCGTCGCCTCGCGGACGCCCTCCGGAACGTGCGTCTCCGAGCCCCACTGGACCGTCGGTGGTGGGCCTCTCGTCGTCACCCACGAACGGTCCGCCGTCTGGACGTCCGCGCCGGCCGCGAAGTGTGTCACTGCGGTCGCCATCCCCGCCGGGGTTCGAGGGACGGTCACCGTGTCCGGTGCCGTCTCGACCGACGACTCCACACCGAACGAGACGACGGTCGGCTCCTCGAACCGCAGGCGATTCCACTCTCCCGGGACGCGAGAGACACTGGCCGCCCCGTCGAACTGGAAGTACGACCGGACGTTCGTCTCCGCCACCAGGAGGTACCGGCTCTCTGGGAGCCGACCCGTCCGTTCCTGGTACCCGTCTCCCCCGGAGTCGACGGCACTGGACAAGTCGGTGATCTCGCCGGTCGTCCGATCGACCAGAGTGAGGTGGACGTAGGGGAACTCGAGTCCACGCGTCTCCCCCGTCAGCGTCGCGTCCAGTTCGTCGGGCCCGACGACACTCTCGGCGACCGCCGCCGACACCGACGACCCACTCCGAGCCGACTCCCACCCGTCCGTCGACACGCTCACTGTCGTCCCCGACTCGTCGACGGCTCGGAGGGTCCCCTCCTGCTCTCGGAGTTCCATACACGACTTCGATACTCTGCACCGAGTGAACAGCCTTTCTAATATTTCCACACTTGTGTTCGAAACCTCATGTGACCTGTGTGGCTCGGACACGGTGATAGGGGTGTAACGAACGCGAACAGTGTCGCCGTACACCGGTTCGACGGGGACGCACGGTGACACCCGGGGAGACGACGGGACTCCCGGCGAGTCTGTCACGACGGTCGGATCGGGGTTCCGATTCCGTACGCGTTAACCGGTGGCCCACCACACCGTCGGGCGTGCGAATCGTGTGTCACGGCGGTGCGGGCGGCGAACCGGAGGAACCGGAGCCCAGACAGGCAGTGTTGGACGAGGCGGCCGCGACGGGTGTCGCGGCCGACGACGTCGTCGACGCGGTCGTCGAGGCGGTCGCGGTGTTGGAGGCGTCCCCTCGGTTCAACGCCGGCTACGGCGGTGCGATCCAGTCGGACGGCGTCGTCCGGACGGACGCCGGGATCATGACCGACGATCGCGCGGCGGGAGCGGTCGCCTCGACACCCGGGATCGAACACGCCGCGGCGGCCGCGCGGGTGGTCATGGAGGAGACGCCACACGTCCTCGTGTCGGGCGAACACGCCGTCGAGTTGGCCGCCGAGTTCGGTGTCGAGACGGACGCCGAACTGCTCACCGAGGAGGCGCGGACGGAGTACGAGGACGCGGACCCACCGGAGGGGAGTCCACGCGACCACCTGGACTGGCTGGCGGACCGCTTCGGCGGTCACGACACGGTCGGCGCGGTCGCACACGACCCGACGACGGAGTCGTTCGCGGCGGCGACCTCCACGGGCGGGCGGACGTTCGCGCTCGCCGGGCGCGTGGGTGACGTGCCACAGATCGGCTCGGGGTTCTTCGCCGCGCCAGCGGGTGGTGCCTCCGCGACCGGTGCGGGCGAGGACATCGCGAAAGCGACGCTCTCGCGGCGGGCCGTCCGGCACCTGGAGGCGGGCCTCGACGCACAGGCCGCCGCGGACCGCGCCATCGCGGAGTTCGGGGAACTCACGGGGTCGTCGGCGGGCGTGATCGTCTTGGACGAGGCCGGCGCCGGCTCGGCGTACAACTCCGACGGGATGCAGACCAGCGTCGCCGTCGAGTAGCGAGCGGTCGACGCAACGTCACGGTCCCCGGGCGTCGACTCGGGTGCGAGACTCGGACTGCCGTCACCCACCTCACAGCGTCCGTCGCATCTCGACCACGTCGACGGCGACGCCGGTTCCGAACTCGCGGGTCGTCTCGCGGACCCGTTCGTAACCGTGGCGGCGGTAGAACCCGACGGCGTTCAGCGACGCGTGGAGGGCGACGCCGGGAGCGTCCCGACGGCGCGCGGTCCGCTCCAGTCGGCAGAGGAGTCTGGATCCGACACCACGGTCCGCGACCGCCGGGTGGACGTACACGGCCCGCAGTTCGGCGTCCGTCTCCGGTACGCCGTCGAGGTGGTCGCCCCCGTCGAAGACCAGTTCGCCGAACCCGACGACCGGCGGTGTCTCGTGATCCTCGTCTCCCTCCCCGCGCCGGTCGGCTCCAGATCGCTCGGCGACGACGAACACGCCGTCGTCCGGGTCCGTGTCGTACGCGTCGGGGTCGCGCTCGCGTCCCCACGCGGCGAGTACCTCGTCGTCGTACGCCTCCGCGGCACGCGCTCGGACGGCTGCGCGGTGGACCTCGGGGAGCCACTCGCGGTCCACCGGGCGCGCAGTACGGACGCGAACCGCCGGCCCGTCGCGGCCGACGCGCGGGCGTTCGGCGACGAGTGACACCGGCGGTGAGGTGTCGTCGGTTCCGTCCTCGCCGTTCCGACTGGTCTCTGCTCCGTGCGTGCTCGACCGGGTCAGTGTGAACATCACGGTCGTCTGTTCCGTCTCCACCGTCACCACGGGCACGGTTCGACAGGTCGACTGTCGGACCGTCCGGGTCCGGATCACGCGCCGCGGTCGACCGGGCCACCGTATGTCGATCAGGCGACGGTGAACAGTAACGCGTTGTGGACGCCCGGCCCGAGCCCGACGGCGGCGACGAGTGTCAGGAGTGCGTACCCCTGAGGGGGGCTCTCGTGGACGGTCGGCGCGACGGCGACGACCGCCAGCGACGCGACGGCGAGTTTCACGAGGACGAACAGCCACCCGGAGCCGAGCAGGCTCGCGGTCGGGAGCCCGGCTGCGAGTTCCAGGATCGCCGCCGACAGCGGCGTGCGCTCGCCGAACCCGAGCAGGTCGACGCCGACGGCGGTCGTCACCCCGTCGACGCCGTGCGCGACGACGGCGAGTGTCGCCGCCCGGCCGGCGACGCCGACCGCGGTCGAGGCGGCGTCGAGCACGCGCGCCGTGACGAGGCCGAGTGTCCCCCCGACGAGGAGTCCGAGTGCGGGGAGCAGCGGGTCCGGCGCAGGTGTCCCGAGTAGCGTGGCCCCGACTGCGGCGGTCGCCGTCGCTGTCCCGGCGACGGCCAGCGTCCGCGGGACGGGGGCGTCGAGTGCGGCCGCAGCGAGCCACACCGCGCCGCCGACGACGGCCGTCGTGACGTAGACGGACGGCGTCCCGAACAGGGGTGCGACGGCCGCCGGGACGGCGTCGACGACGTACAACACGTGACTCGCCGAGCCCGTCACCATCCACGGGACCACCGCGAGCACGTGGCGCTCGCCGTACGGCGGGTCGAGTCGGTAGAGCCCGCCGGCGACGGCGAGGACACCGGCGATCAGGGCGAGTGTGTACGGGAGCGGCGGGACGGAGAACCCCGCGGGGAGGAGCTGGAGCGGTGCGGAGCCGGGTGTCGAGACGACGGCAGACGAGGCGGCGACGAGCACGGACACGCTCACGGCTTCTGTGGGGACCGATTTCACTCCTCGGGTCTGGGGTCGCGTCGTCGGTACTCCGTGCGATCGGACCCCACCCGGACGGGTGCGTCGTGGACGACGACTCCCGTCCAGACCCGCCCACTCCACGGGACTTTAGCCCCCGCGGACCCTCCCGGAAGGTGTGAACGGTAACAGCTTCGGGCGGCTCTTCCAGGTGACCACCTACGGGGAGAGTCACGGGCCGGCGATGGGGTGCACGGTGTCTGGCGTCCCCGCGGGGGTCGAACTCTCGACGGAGGACGTCCAGCGCGAACTGGACCGCCGGAAGCCGGGCCAGTCGATGATCACGACGAGTCGGGGCGAGCCGGACGACGTGACGATCAACTCCGGGCTCCAGGACGGCTACACCACCGGCACACCCATCGGGATGGTCGTCGAGAACAAGGACGCCCGCTCCGGCAAGTACGAGCCGTTCGTCACCGCACCGCGACCCTCCCACGGCGACTACACCTACTCCGCGAAGTTCGGCACGCGCAACTGGGGTGGTGGTGGGCGCTCGTCGGCTCGCGAGACGGTGAACTGGGTCGCGGCCGGCGCCATCGCGAAACAGGTGCTCGACCAGAGCGAGTTGGACGTACAGGTGAAGGCTCACGTCAACCAGGTCGGCGACATCGAGTGTCCGCCGGTGACCTTCGCGGAGATGCTCGAACACACCGAGGACAACGAGGTCCGGTGTGCCCACCCGGAGACCGCCGCGGAGATGCGCGAGGCCATCGACCAGTACCAGCAGGAGGGTGACTCCATCGGCGGCTCGGTGTACTTCGAGTGTCGCGGCGTCCCCCGCGGGTTGGGTGCGCCGCGGTTCGACTCGTTCCCGGCGCGGCTCGGGCGGATGATGTTCGCCATCCCGGCGACGACGAGCTTCGAGTTCGGAGCCGGCCGCGACGCCCGGACGATGCGCGGCTCCGAGCGCAACGAGGACTGGGAGTTCCACGACGGCGAGGGACCGGTCGTCGCGGAGGAGGGTGACCCGGTGCCGGAGGGGAACGACCACGGCGGACTCCAAGGTGGGATCACCACCGGCGAGCCCATCTACGGCGAGGCGACGTGGCACGCCCCCACGTCGATCCCGAAAGAACAGACCACCGCGGACTGGGAGACGGACGAGCGGAGAGACGTGCAGGTCGTCGGTCGCCACGACCCGGTGTTGATGCCGCGTGCGGTGCCGGTCGTCGAGGCGGTGTTGTGGTGTACGATCCTCGACTTCGCGCTGCTCGACGGGCGAGTCAACCCCGACCGCATCGACGACCGGCCGGGCGAGTACGACACGGAGTACCACCCGCGCAGTCCGCGGAACACAGACGACGGCGAGTGACGAGTGGGACACACGATTCGCTCCGCCTCGAATCCGGGTCGGTCCGCTACCACGATCGACCCCCGTAGCTAAGTGTGACCGGTCCCGACGGATGTGCACGTTCCACGAGGAACCACATGTCCGAGACAGTCACCGAGACGGGGCAGTCGGAGTTGGTGGACAGACTCGCCGGTCACGAGGCGGTCGACGCGGCGACCGTCCGCGCCGCGACAGTCACGGGTGGTGACTCCCGGACGGTCACACAGACGGTCCAAACGGAGATCGTCGCGAACGAGGCGTCCGAACGAGTCCGAGTCCCACGCTCCGAGTACGAGGCGTGGACTCGCGAGCGCGTCCCTCGTGGCGACCGCTACGACCACCCGCCGGAAGACCGCACCGAGACGACGGTCCCGTTCGTCGAGACGGGTCGCCCGGTCGAGACGTGTCCGGACTGCGACGGCGCCGGAGAACGATCCTGTCGTACCTGCTCGGGGCGGGGGACGGTCGACTGCCGGACCTGCGACGGCACCAGACGCGTGTCGTGTGACGCCTGTGACGGCACGGGGATGGACTGGGACGAGGGTCCCTGCTGGGAGTGTTCCGGTAACGGCGACGTGGAGTGTGAGGCGTGTTACGACGGCACCGAGAGCTGTCGGAGCTGTCACGGCAGTGGCACCGCCACGTGCGGCACCTGTTCCGGCGAGGGCCAGACCGTCACCGCAGTCGCGGGGACGGTCACCTACACACCTCGGGAGACGACGACCAGTGACCCGTCGGGGTTCCCGCGCGAGCGGTTGGACGTGACTCCCCGAACGGGTGAACGCGTCGGCCACGCGGTCGACGACTCGCCGCCGGCCGGTGACGGCGACGGACGGGTCGTCCGGACGCTGACGGACCGGTACGAGTTCCCGGCGACGTGGGTGCGGTACGAACTCGAGGATCGGTCGTTCGCCTCCGGCGTCGTCGACGGCGACCTCCGACTGGGTGAGTACCCACACTCGGACCGTGCGATCGACGAGGCGCTGTCGACTGCCGTCGACGAGGGGGTGTTCACCTACACGCCCGCGGCCGACGGTGACTGGGGCGGACTGGGACGAGTCGTTCGTGGGACGCTGTCGGCGCTGGCGGGCGTGGCGGTGGTGACGGTCGCCGCGCTCGTGTTCACCTTCCTCGCGGACGCGCTCCCCGGCGGTGTCGTCGTCAGCAACGCGGTACTGCTCGGGGGAACCGGGATCGTCGCCGGACTGTTCGGTCGGCGAGTCGTTCGTCGGTACGCGAACGGATCACCGGCCGCCTCGTGGCTCGACCTCGCCGTGCCACTCGCCGGAACCGTGGCGGTCCTCGCCGCGCTCGGACTCGGCGCGGTGGGGCCGTACGCGGGGGTGGTACTCGCCGGACTCCTCACCGTCTCGTGGACGGAGTACACCACCCGGCGGCTCTCGTACGAGGCCGACCGCGCCGCGTTCCTCGTCGACACCTGCGAGACGTTCCTCGCCGACGGCCCGGCGGCCGTCGACCGCGCAGACGTGCTCGAACGACTCTCGGCGTGGCGCGCGACGACCCCAGAACGGCCACGTCGTCTCGCGACCGTCGTCGGTGTCGTCGGCGTCGGTGGTGGGTCGGTGATCGCGACTGCGACACTCGTCGTCGGGTCACTGGGTGCGCTGGGCGACGAGCCGAACAGAGCGGTGATCGAACCGCTCGCGCGGATCGGCGGGCCCGCGTTGGCGCTCGCGGTGCCGGGTCTCTGCTGGCTCGCGCTCCTGTTCGGGACGCGACTCGTCGACGTTCGACCCTCGTGACACCGGATCACGAGTTCCCGTCCTCGACAGACGGACTCTGCTCGACGACCGCCGCGACGAGTTTCGCCTCCGCCTTCTGGAGGTGTTCGCCGACGGTGGTCGGCGCACAGTCCAGTCGTGTCGCGAGGTCTCGGTGGGTCGTCTCTCGTGGGTGGTCGTAGTACCCCGCGTCGACTGCGGCGAGGAGTGCCTCCCGCTGTCGGTCGCTCAACACCTCCAACAGCCCCGTCTCCGGCACCGGCGCCGAGCCGACGCTCTCGACGGTCACGTCCACTCCCGGCGGTGCGGCGTCGACCGCCGACTGGAGTGCGCTCGACTGCCCGAGTAACACGCCGCGCGTCTCGAACTCGCGGTAGATCGCGGGCTTTCGCACCAACAGCCCCGCACGTGCCGTGACGACGAGGAACGTCCGGAAGAACGGGAGTGTGTCCGCCGCGGCCGTCACCAGCACACAGCGGCGCTCGCCCCCGTCCGTCGAGACCGCGACGTCGCTGACGCCGTCCGTCGCTCTCGCCGCCGCCGCGAACTGTGTCGCGTCACCGTCGACTTCGTAGAGCACCGTCGCGGCGTCGTTGGCCGCGAAGTTCCAGTCGTGGACCACCACCGCCGCGATCGCCGCCGAGTCGGCCACCGTGACGTAGAACTGCGGGAGGGCCTCGCGCGGGAGCGACGCGGACAACTCGAGGCGTGTCAGCGACATCTGTCTCTTCGTCTCGACGTTCCTCGGTGCCGTCATAAACCCCCCGAGGATACCCGGCAGAACGACCACCAGTCGACACACCGTACCGGGAGTGTGAACGGACACGCCGACATCGTGATCCACGACGCCCTCGTCGTGACGGTCGACGACCAGAACAGACTGTTCCGGAACGGGACGGTCGTCGTCGCGGACGACACGATCACCGCCGTCCGAGAGACACGACCGGCCGATCGGCGAGCCGACGCCGGTCACGTGATCGACGGGGACGGGAGACTCGTGATGCCGGGGCTCGTGAACGCCCACACCCACCTGGAGATGACGCCGTTCTTCGGGGCGTTCGGAGACATGCAACCCGCCGAGATGGCGACACAGATGACGGCCGTCTTCGACGCACTCTGGACCGGAGAACTGGACTACCTCGCCGAGGCCGGCGCGGCGTTGGCCGCGGTCAACTTCCTACGTGGCGGCGTGACGACCGTGAACTCGATGGACGCGCGACCGCGAGCCTGTGTCGACGCCTACGCCGAGACGGGGCTGCGTGGGTTCTTCGGGCCGGGTCTCTCCGACCTCTTCTGGGACCACCCGGTCGCGGAACAGGTCGAGCGGTTCCGATCGTTCGTCGCCGACTACCACGAGTCGTACGACGGCCGCATCCGAGCGACGCTGTGTCCCCACGACGACTGGTCGGTCTCCCGCGAGTTGTGGGAACGCTGCGGTGACCTCGCCGCGGAGTACCCCGAGTTGCCGGTTCACACTCACCTGCTGGAGTTGGAGTACAGCGACGTGATCGCTCGCTCGAACGGCGGAGCGGACTCGCTTGCACTGCTCGAGGACGTGGGACTTCTCGACGATCGACTCGTCGGCGCACACTACCTGACGGCCGAGGACGCGGACGTCGACCGCACCGCGGAAGCCGGTGCCTCGGTCGTTCACTGTCCGTCCGTCTTCTGTCACTGGAATCCAGACTCCGACGTGCAGTGGACGCCAGTCCCCGAACTGCGCGACGCCGGTGTCGACGTGGGGCTCGGGATCGACGACCACTACTGGCACGACTCCTACGACATGTTCGGGGAGGCCAGACAGGCTCGCCTCGCGGCCAACCTGAAACGGAGTGCGAACCAGTACGACTCCGTCGAGTTGCTCCGGATGCTCACGATCGAGGGGGCCCGTGCGCTCGGTGTGGGCGACGAGATCGGCAGTCTCGAACCCGGGAAGCGGGCAGATTTGGTCGTCCTCGAGTGGGACGTGCCGAAGTTCACTCCGCCGACGAACGTCTCCGCACAGTTGGTCGGCAACGCGGGTCCGGGCGACGTAGAGACCGTCGTCGTCGACGGGCGAGTCCTGCTCGATCGGGGAACGTACCGAACCGTCGACCCGGGCGTCGTCCAGTCCCGTGTCGAGAGTGCGCTCGACCGGTTCGAGCGCGAGTCCGACTGGACGTTCTCGTTGACTGGCAGCGATCCACCGAGTCGGACCGAAGTGGCGAAGCAGCTCCCGAAACGTGGTCCGGCACGGATGCTGAGTCGGATCGCCCTCCAGTCCGCGAAGGACACCGTGTTCCGGTGATCGGTGGCGGACGACACCGCCGAACACGGCGTCGTCGGGGGTGTTGGGAGTCGGTAGAGTCGAGCGGTGTGAGCGTCCGGTGGGGTCGAGTCGGTGTGAGTATCCGGTGGAGTCGGCGGACCCGGTACCGGTGTGGAGACGCCAGTCTCAGGCGGGGCGAATCCGCATCGCCGTCCCACCGCCGGCCGCCAGCGAGAGCGTCCGCGTCTCGCCGGCCGCGACGGAGACCGTCGAGATGGCCACCTCCTCCGGGTCGGTGTCGACGTCCGTTCCGGGTGCGTCCGTGTACTCCGTGGCCGTCCACCCGTTCGCGCGCGCCGAGAGGAAGTCGAACGAGACAGTCACGTCGCGGGCGGTCTCGTCGGTCATCGCGCCGAGGAACCACTCGTCGCCGCTGCGGCGTGCGACGACGAGGTAGTCGCCGATGGCGGCGTCGACCACCCGCGTCTCGTCCCAGTCGACCGGGACGGTCTCGACGAAGTCGAACGCCGGCACCGTGTCGTAGTTCTCGCGGCTCGGGTCGACGTTCTCGAAGGCGGGCGCGACCGGCGAACCGGCACCGGCCTCGCTCACGCCGAGCGCGTCGAAGTTGAACCCACCCACGTCGTCGGCACCCAACTTCACCGCGACCGTGTTGTCGCCCGCCTGGAGGTCGACGGAGACGGTGTACACGTCCCAGTCGTCCCAGTAGTCGGTGAACGGCGGGGTGATCGTCTGCTCGGTCCCGTCGACGACGAGTGTCGCCTCGCCCGAGCCGAAGTCGGAGACGGCCTGCCGGTTCTGCTCGGCGTCGGCCGCGTACCGCAGGTGGAGGTCGTAGGTGCCGGCGCTGGGTACGTCCGTCACCGTGAACGTCGCCGTCGCGCCGTCCGGCTCTCGGTTCGGGTCGATCGGGACGTAGTGACCGCCGTAGGCGTCGCGCCACTGGTCGGCCGTGATCAGGCCGTCGAGACGCGCCGACTGTGCCTGGACGAACTCCCCGACGCCGACGGTCTCGTCGACGTACGCCTCGATCCGGTCGGCCGCCATCTGGAGGCCGGCGAGGTACGCTGGGTACATCGCCAACTGTTTCGCGACCGTCGTCTCGATCTGTGCGGGGTCGTCGTCGCCGAACGTCACGTCGAAGATCCCCGGCTGGTAGCTCGTCGGCCCGGCGAGCATCCGCGTGAACGGGAGCGTCACGTGGTGGTCCCGCCCCACGTCCGCGCCGAGTTCGCCGAAGCCGTCGTACTCCTGTGCCTTCACGACCTCGCGGGCGGCGACGTTCGGGTACGTGCGGATCTCCCCCGTCGGGACGATCCCCTCGTGGATCTCCAGCAGTTGCCGGTTCGCGGCCGCCTCCCGCATCACCAGTCTGTGGTGGTTCACCGCCCGCTGACAGTGGTGGGTGTGACTCGCCGCCGCGCCGTCGCCGTCGAACCCGAGGCCGGGGTCCTTGACGTAGCCGTTCTTGATCGAGCGAATCCCCTCGCTCTCGTAGCCCGCGAACACGTCCGCCGTCTGGATCTCGTCCTCGTAGGTGACGACGTTGCCCGCCGTCTCGTTGTGGATCGTCAACTCGACCGGGTTCGGGAGGCTCGCGCCGTAGTCGGTGACGGTCTGGACGTCGAAGTCTGGGTACGAGTCGGTCACGCCCATCTCGAAGCCGGTGCCGTCGCCCGGGTACGTCGCCCACCCACGGTTCCACCCCTCGACGAGCACGCTGTCGACGGCGTTCTCGCTCGCGAACCGCATGTACCGCTCCGTCCGCTCCGTCCGGGCACCGTGTACGTACTTCGCGGGGTCGTTCCCGGCGTTCGCGACCTCGGTGTCGGACTTGTACTCCCAGTTCGCGGACCCGGCGATCATCAGCCACCAGACGCCGACGTACTTCCGCGGGGTCACCCACGAGGTGTCGACGCTGCCGTCGGGGGTCGTCGGGAACACCGACTCGTCGAGCGGGTCCGCCAACAGCGGGATCAACTGTGACTCCACCAACTCCCCGGGTGTCGATCCCACCTGGATCGTCCGCCACGGCGTCTGGTGTGGCGCGGTCGCCTTCACCGAGGAGCCGTCCGGCAAGGGAGCGAGTTCGGCGGCCAACTCGTGCCCGCCGGTGTCGGACTTGGCCGCCAGCGACAGCTTCGCGTAGTCGTCCAGGTTCGACTCGTGGACGCTCAGGTACGTCCCGTCGTCGGCACGGACCGTCAACGGCGTGTGTGCGCCCCGCCGCACGTAGTTGTCGTTCGGACGCGTGGTCGAGCCGCCCGCCGGAATGTCACTCAGCCGCGACTCCGTGTACTCCTGTTCGAACCGCGGGTTCACCCACTCGTTCTCGATCCACCAACTCGTGTAGTCTCCCGCGAAGTTGAACTCCGTCGTCTCCGACTCGATCGTGAACGAGCCGAAGTCGTCGTCGAACACCACCCGGAACCCGAGGCCGTCGTCGAACACGCGCACCTCCAAGTTCGCGGACCGGCCGGGACTCGTCGTCTCTTCCAGTCCGATCCGCAGCGACTCGTACGGCTCCGACACCGTGTCGTAGGCACCCCACTGCGGGGTCCACGTCTCCGTCGCGCTCGTCCGTTCGGTCCCCGTGACGGTCACGTCCGGCCCCGCGGAACCGATGCCGGTCCCGAACGTCGCCTGCCCGTCGAAGGTGAACCCGATCGGGGAGGGTTCGAGGTACGTCGTCCCCTCGTATGCCACCTCGTACGTCGGGACGCCGGAGGACACGTCCACCGTCACCTCGATGGAGCCGTCGGGCGAGGTGACGCTCTGTACGTCGCCGCTGTCCCCCGTGGTCACCTGTGCCGCGACCTCCTCGGGCACCGTCAGCGAGTACGCGCTCGCCGCCGCGAGCCCCGCGAGGCCCCGCAACAGCCCTCGTCGGCCGACCGTTCGCCCGGTGCCGTCGCCGCCGTGATCGTCCTCTGTCTCTCGCATCCGTCTCTCGTGGTACTCTCGCTAGCGTATAAATCTTAGTCACGTCCGAGTTCGGTTCGAGAGCGGTGCGAGTATTCGGTCTCGGTGGTGACGTGGCTCTCCCCGGTCGGGTGTCGTGTAGGTCGTCCTGTGGAGTGTCGTACGGCGTGTCGGCGTGGGCTCCGTGGTGGGACCCCGGGCGGAGTCACGCGAGGAGTGTTCCGACGGCAGCGACGGCGGCGGCGACGTGGAGGAGGCCGAGGACGACGCCGACGGCGGTCGTCACGCCCGGGATCGAGGGGGCGACGACGATCACCGGGAGCATCGACGCGACGAGGACGACCACGGAGAGACGGAGGAACGCCCAGTCGGGGCGGCGGAGGGACCGCACCGCCAGTCCGTAGACGACCGTCGCGCCCACGCTCGCCGCGACCCCGGAGCCGACCAGCGCGGGCCACGACGTGGGTGCGACGCCGTCGAGCGGGACCACCAGGCCGGCGACGAGTCGTACGAGGACGAGCGCGGCGACTACCGCGACCGCGGTCAGCGCGCCGCGGCGCGCGAGCCACCGCCACTCGGCTCGCGCGGTCGTGGTCGGGTCTCGGCGGTCCGTCGGTCTCTCTGCGCCGGTGTCGCCTCCGGTCGTCTGCGCGCCCGTCCCACCCGCCGTCGTCTCGTGTTCGGTGCTGGCCATCTCACCTCGTAATACGTTTCCACACCACATAAATCGGTGCGGTAGTGGGGTGTGGTGTGTGTTGGTGGGTGGTGGTCGTCGTGGTGAGTGGCGCCAGTGTCGCTGGTGGTCACTCGGTGGTGGAACTCTCGTCGCCGCTCACTCGGCCGCGGCACTCCCCTCGTCGCGTCGCGCCAAGACGATCCCGGCGACGAAACAGACGATGCCGAGCCCGATCAGGCCGACGCGCAGCGGTGTCTGCCGGACGAGGATGCCGGCTACGAGCAGGACGCCGAACGCCGCGTGGAGCACTGCTGTCTGGTTCACACCCGTGTGTGGTGGTGCGATTACAAGAGGGGTGTGATCGTCGTGTGGGTTGGGTGGAGGATAGGCTTCGGTGTGTGGCGTCAGTGCGGTCCCGTCTCTGCAAGAGCGAACAGGGTCCTGTATCGGCGTTGGACGCGACGTGATTGAGTCCGTGTGGGAGTTGCTGGACCTCGTTGCCGCGGTGGAGCAGTGGCCGTGGGAGGAACTCGTCGTCGAACACCCGCCGGTCGCCTTGGCGTCGATGCCGCCCCGCATCCCGACGTAGTAGCGCGTGGCGTGGTCAAAGGCCTGTGACGTGTGGCCGTGGCCGTGGCATTACGCAGGTTGTCCCAGAGGCGTTCGCGTTGGTCGGTGATTTGGATCCGCATGGACCGATGTGTGGAGGCAGTGACTGTAAACGAGCCGACTCGTTGCACAACCCCACCGGCTCACCGTGCCTGAGTGGGGAACTGGAACAGTCGATCGAGGGTTGATCGACCGTGATCGGGCCGGCGCGGCGGGGAAGACGAGCGTCGGCCCGAGGTGATCGACGTCTCGTTGCACAACCCCCTCGGATGCTCGTTGTGCAACGAGAGGGGAGCCGTTCTCGACGGCGTGCGACCCCGTGGGGGCGGTCGCACGGAACCCGGGTTCGACGGGGTTTCTCAGCTCTCCGAGTGTCCGGCTGGTTCGCACCGATCTATCAGTCTTACCGACGCCAGCGACGGCTCCGTCAACGCCAGCGACCGTTCCATCGGTCTCCGTCGACCCCGGGGGGTTTGGGGGGTGATTGAGGGTCGACGGAAACACTAAGTGCTAAGCGGCAGGTACAGACGCTCATGGCCTTGGAAGGGCCATGGTTCCAGATGAACCCGTTGTGGGGTTGAAGCCGGCGCGACACCGGCCCGGAGCACGATCAGATCGGTGTTCCAGATGAACCCGTTGTGGGGTTGAAGCCGGTGGGACGACGGCTCGCGCTCGCGTGCGACTTCGGTTCCAGATGAACCCGTTGTGGGGTTGAAGCGCGCGTCTCTTGCACTGCGTCGAGTCGTGTCACGAGGTTCCAGATGAACCCGTTGTGGGGTTGAAGCCGTCTCGACGGACGCGATCCGACTCCGACGAGTCGTTCCAGATGAACCCGTTGTGGGGTTGAAGCTCGGAGCCGTAGTTGTCGTCGAACTGGGGGAAGACGGTTCCAGATGAACCCGTTGTGGGGTTGAAGCCTGGGCCTCGAGGCGATCGTCGTCGGAGGCCTCGGTCTGTTCCAGATGAACCCGTTGTGGGGTTGAAGCAGTCGATCCGTCCTTGCCCAGGATACGAACACGGGTTCCAGATGAACCCGTTGTGGGGTTGAAGCGGCTGGTACTCACCGATCCCGACCGGGGTGTCCGCGAGTTCCAGATGAACCCGTTGTGGGGTTGAAGCCCTCGACCGTGGCCGACGCGCCACTGTCGGGTGCTCGTTCCAGATGAACCCGTTGTGGGGTTGAAGCTGGATGGACGGCCACCACGTGCGGAAACCCATATTCCGCACCCCCTCATTCCGGTTCGATCAATTTCCCCTCTGGCGATTAGTCGATTTATTATACGAAATTAAACAGTATCAGTACGGGCGTGACGAACGGAACCCTCAACAGCGTTAAAACAGTCACAAAGAGCAACAAAACGCCCTCTTACGCCGGTTTTAGATGGATTGAATGAGATGGTGACTGAGGACGAAGCAACTGCTGAGCCGGCTATACACTTTATGACAAATAACCAATTAGTGTGCAAAACCGCAAGAGGGGAAAATGACGCCATCAAGATCAAGGGGTGCGGAATATGGGGTGCGGGTAGGACTACCCGCTCTATCTCGGAGAGACTGGTGGGAAGACGCGCATCCGATACGACAACGACCACGAATGAATGCATCAAGAAGCACGAGAGCTACACCCGGGACAACATTGAGCAGATCGAGTTTCTCGGGATGCTCACGTTGTACGACGGTTCCGTCGGGAGACTAAGGAAACATTTAATTCGCTCCTATGCACCTATCTAGCTCGATGGTCGACCCTGGTGCGGATTCAGAGGAAATCAAGGAAGAAATTCTCGACACGTTCGAGTCAGAAATGGCGAAGAGCGATGTACCTGCCGAGATCTCGGCCCGTATCGAAGCAGAACTACGGGACGACGACCACCCTAGCGACCTCACGGGAACACTTCCGACGGAGGTGACGGCCGATGGTGACGATTGAGAGCCTCCGCGTCCAGAACTTTCGTGGGGTAACTGGAGAGCACGAACTAGAGACAGATGGTGAGAACGTTGTAATCGTGGGACCGAACGGATCCGGAAAGAGTTCGTTGCTGGAGGCGGCGGATTACCTGATCACGGGTACCATCTCCGACCTTCGAGGAGAGGGTATGGGTGTCGTCCCCCGCGACGAAGTAATCCCTAACGTCAGATCCGACGGGGAGTGCGTCGTAGAAGCGTCGCTGGAGCTAGACGACGGGTCCACGCAAGAGTTCCGGCGGAGTTTCGAAGAGCGGGACACGGATCCACCCGAAGACGAATTACCAACCTCTGTCGAGGAGGCGATTGATACGGCAGAACAGGGACAACACCTGCTCACGAGGGACGACCTGCTGGACCTGATCTTGGCCCAACCACAGTCTCGTCGGGAAGCTTTCGTGGAACTTCTCGATTTACCGGACATCGATGAGCGACGACTGGCTCTCCAGCGCACTCGAAAGAAACTGGACAAACGGGTCGAAAACGAAACGACATCCCGCGAGAACGTCGCCGAGCGACTCCGTGAGATTGCCGGAGTCGACACGCCTCACGGAGATCTCCTCGAAAGCGCTGTGTTGGAAGCAGTAAACGACCTCAGGGAGGAATTCGGCGCGGAGCCCATCGACGAGATAACCCCCGAAGGTGTGAGAAAGGGAATCAAGTCACCGAGTGAACTCGTCTCCGCGGAGGCACTTCAGCGGGAACCACCGCGCCAAGCACTCGAAGAATTCGCCAGTTGGATTGAGAGCGTCCACGAGAACCTCCCCGAAACCATCAAGAACTTTCGTAGTAAGCTATCCGAGTTCCACCGATCCGAGTGGGGCGGGGTCGACGCAAAGCAGCTAGAACTGCTCGAACTCGGCGAGTCAGTCGTAGAACCGGATGACGACGTGTGTCCGCTCTGTGATCGTCCCTGGCACGAGGATACCCCGTTGCTGGAGGACATCAGAGACCGACGGGAAAGACTGGCGCACCTCCAACACCTGAAGGAGTCCATCGAGGGACGGCGTGATGACCTTCGGAGTACGCTGAACGAGGGGCGGGATCTCACGGAGTACCTTTCGAGGGAACTGGAGGAGTCAGTGTACCCGCAAGTAGAGGCGATTCAACGACTTCAGGAGGTGATCGACGAGACGCTAAGCATCTTCTCCAACGACGCCCTCGTTCGTGGCGATTTGACGCCAGAAGAATTGCCTATCGTGGACGATGAACCCGGAGAGGAGATTCTGACGAAGCAAATCAAAGAAGCTCTTCGTGCGTCCAAGGAGCTACAGCGCCGTGCCAGCGAGGTCGACGACCTGAGCGAAACAGAAGCGAAGTACGAACGATTACAGAGCGTCGCGGATCAGTGGGCCGAGTATCAAGAGCGGCGGGCCACGGTCGAACGGCTTGAGTCGCTACTCGAACAGGTCAAGATCGCGGAGAGCAACTTCACCGACGCATGGGAGGAAGTCGTCGGCGACATTTACGAGGACATCTCGTCGCGGGTCGGAACGTACTACGAACGAATTCACGGTGACGAAGTGGGGGCCGCTACCCGGTTCGATGTGACTGATACCGGTGTGAAATTGAAAAAAGAATTCTACGACGAAGGCGAGTTCCCGCCACAGGGAATCCACAGTGAGGGCCACCTCGACACACTCGGTCTGTGTCTCCACCTCGCACTGACCGACTACCTCCAGCAGGGCAACGAATCGATCATCCTGATGGACGACGTAGTGATGTCCGTCGATCAAGATCACCGACGCGAGATAGCTCGCCTCATCGCCGAGGAATTCGCAGAGGAGTACCAGGTCATCATCACGACACACGACGAGTTGTGGGCCCAACAGCTGAAATCAGAGGGGGCACTCGACGGCGGCGATCAAGTCTGGCTTCAGGAGTGGTCACTGGACGCTGGCGTAACGGAGAGTCGATACCGAATCGATGTCGGTGATCAGTGGGACGAAGTTGAGGCAGCGATGTCCGACGACGACATACAACGTGCAGCCCACGAACTCCGATATGCGACGGAACGAATGCTTCAGCAGACTTGTACGTCGCTCGGAGCACACATCGAGTACAAACCTGGTGCCGAGTATACGGTTTCTGATTTCAAGGATGCCGTCTGCCGTCGGTTAGATACACTCACCGGCAAGGCGAGAGACAACCTCCATTCTCACGACGATGACGATAGAGACGACTTTGAAGCTGCGGGGGAACTAGATGACAAATACGGGAAATTGCTACACGACGTTGGAGAAAAGTTGGACAGAGTAAACCGTCGGGTGCACTGGACACCAGGGAAGTGGCTAACTCTCGGATCGAAGGAATTCGAAGAGGTCTACGAGACGCACAAGGCTGCCTACGATCTCTTGTACTGCGATGAATGTGGGTCGTCGATCCGGTACGAAGAGATGGGAGGCTACCACGAACTCCGATGCAACTGTCGAGAACACTACGACATCACGTGGAGCTAGAGCCGGTGGTAACTCATCGTTGGAGGCTACTCCTTGACGGTGGGGCCAACTTCCCACGTCTAACGGTCTAATTCATCAGTGACCATCCTCGACCCCATATTCCGCACCCCTTGATCTTGCTCCGTTGAACGCCGACGCCGTCTGTGGATCGTATCGCTGATTTCACGGGATTTGGACGCCGTCTGGCGATATGGGACGTCTCTAGACCCTCGCACAGACCTTTCACGAATTCGCCACGAACCATGTTGAACAACCAGACGTACCCGCTGTCGCCGACGGCGACAACGAGTACGCCAAGTCCACCAAAATCGCGCTCCTTCTGCTCAAAGAGGAGATCAGCAAGCCGCTTCGGAGGCTCGAAGACTATCTCAACGAGATGCCGGGAATTCTCGGTGTGTTTGATCTTGACTCATCGCCGGATTACTCATCTTTCAGCGTCTGGGACGATGAATTCCCGATGAAAGAACTGCGCCGCCTTCTCCGCGCCTCCGCGGAGCAGGCGGGGCTCTCAGGCACCGCGTCGATCGACGCCAGCGGCTTTCAGCGTGACCAAGCCAGCTCACACTACCGGAATCGGGTCGGTTACTCGTTCAACGCGATGAAAACGACGCTGCTTGTTGACACGGATTCTCTTGCTATCATGGACGCTCATTTCACGACGAAGAAAGCCTATGACGGCCATATCGGGCTGCAGGTCTTTCGGCGGAACGCCGAAGACCTGCAAGCGTTGCTGGCCGACAAAATGTACTCGTGGAGTAATCTCCGTGAAGCTTGCCGTGACAGGTCTACACGGCCAGTGATCAAACACTGCGAGCAAAACGCACTCAAGAAATCCCACAACGCCAGAATTGACGATGATGTCTACAACCAGCGGTTAATGAGTGAGACCGTGTTTGCGATGCTGAAAGAGGACGGCGACGAGATCCGCTCCCGGAGCTGGCACGGCCAGTTCCGGGAGCTTACACGGAAGTGTATCGTCCATAACCTCGAGCAGGCGGCGAGTTAGAGCTCGCCGCCTGCTCCCCTTCTCCGAATGTATCCGAGAGAGGCATCGCCATCGTCCACCTCATGCTTTATCTGGTATCTTGTGAAACTGATGCTTTGGTAGCCGCACAATTCTGCTCGAATCGAATCGTCCGATCTGAGAATCCACAGCTAAAGCGCTGCTACCAGTAGAAGATCGAATATCAAAAATCCGATGTTGCCGCCGTCTTGCGTTCAACACGGCATGATCAAACGGTCGGTATCGGTTAATTCGACCACACTTCAGTTGACGGGTAGTGAAATAGCCGGCGGTCTATCACACACTCCTTCTACCTGGGCGTTTATTTGTCAGATGTTAAGATAGACGAATGCCAGATACAGACACGTCACAGACCGACTCGTGTTCGTACGACGACTGTAACCGGGACGTTTCTGACGGAGGCTACTGCTACTGGCATCGAGAAGATAATAAGCAGCCACTAAGTGATGATTCACCCGTCGATAGACTTCCACGTGATCTTACTGCCGCGCATCTCTGAAACACTGACCTCTCAGACGCGGATTTCTCCAGTTCCAACCTCTCCGACGCAGATCTCTTCGGTGCCGACCTTGCCGGTGCCAACCTCACCGACGCAGATCTCTTCGGTGCCGACCTTGCCGGTGCCAACCTCACCGACGCAGACCTCGTCAGTGCCGACCTCTCAAACGCGAACCTCCATGGTGCCGACCTCGCCGGTGCCAACCTCTCCGACGCAGATCTCTTCGGTGCCGACCTCTCCGACGCGGAACTCTCCGGTGCCGACCTCCCAAACACCAACCTTCACGATGCCGACCTCTCCGACACACACCTCTTTGCTGCTGAACTCTCCACCGCGGACCTCTCTAGCGCGGACTTCTCCGACGCAAATCTTCTTTCTGCCGACCTCTCCGACGCAAGCCTCGTCGGTGCCGACCTCTCAAACGCGACCCTCCAGCATGCCGACCTTTCCGACGCAGACCTTGTCAGTGCCGACCTCTCCGAAACAAACCTCATCCGTGCCGACCTAACAAATGCTGACCTCCGCGGTACGAGATTTTTCCGCGTATCTCTCTCGCGTGCCACGACGATCACTGAACACCGGGATCGGGCCCTTCCAGAAGAAGTGGATGACACAAACACCGGGTCACTCATTTTAGACTGGGTCCGTCCCACATACGACCCGACCGTGTATGACGAAATTGGTCGGATAGAACACGAACTCCGCCGGGCGTACAGCAATAATGGACTCACAGGACAGGCGCGGACCGCTCGCGTCCGAGAGCGAAAAGCCCGGCGACGAGAGGCGTTCGCTGAGGGGGGAGCACGAGGGAAAATCGCATGGCTCTGGTCGATTCTGGCGCAGGTGTTCACCGGCTACGGGATACAGCTTCGCTGGATTCTCGCTATGATGATCCTGCTGTATACTGGCTCGGCGGTCGTTTACTCGACGGTCGGCGGAATGGCCCCTGTCGAGAGTCTCTACTATAGTATCGTGACGTTCACCACCTCACCACCGGAGCCCGCACCGACCAGCCTACCAATGCGAGCCGTCGCCGGATTCGAAACGTTCGCCGGCACCGCGGCGATTGTGTTCCTCGGCTATGTCCTC
The DNA here is from genome assembly GCF_041361345.1 of Halobaculum sp. MBLA0147. Taxonomy (NCBI): domain Archaea; kingdom Methanobacteriati; phylum Methanobacteriota; class Halobacteria; order Halobacteriales; family Haloferacaceae; genus Halonovum; species Halonovum rutilum. The sequence goes on from NZ_JBGKAD010000001.1 coordinate 301,360, forward strand.
GGCACCCGTGAGCAGGTGTGACCTCACTCATGCCGAGCCGGTTTGCACAGTCCCGCCGACTGTCGCTCACCTTGCGGGAACGAGTGTTACCGTTCACGATGAACGTACGTCAGAATCCGCGACCCGACGCATAGCGACACCCGCTGTAATAAGGAGGTCGCTCACGGGTGGTGATTCGGCCCTAAAATACGGATGGGTTGGGGCGGATTTGAACCGCCGGCCTCCTCCATGTCAAGGAGGTGTCATAACCGGGCTAGACTACCAACCCGTGCCGTCTCGCTTGCAACCCAGAGTATCGCAGGTACACATTTGAACCCTTCGAACCACACCGAGGGCGTCGGGGTGTCTCACACCGACACGAGGGTTCAAACCGGAAGCCGGGACCACACACGCCGTGCTCGCGATCACCGGCGGCAAGGGCGGCACCGGCACCACGACCACGGCGCTGGGACTCGGCGTCGCACTCGCGGGGCCGACACTCGTCGTCGACGGCGACTGGGCCGTGCCGGACCTCCACCGCCTGGCCGGCGTGACGCGCCACGGCGACGACCCACCGCCAGACTCCGAGGCACTCTGGCGCACTGCGACACCGGCTTCGGCCCGACACACGAGGGTGAACGCCGGTCCCGACTCACCACCCGACGACGAGGACACACGCTCCGGAGGGACGCGCGTCCTCGCGCCACCGGCAGACACGGACGCGACGGACCGAAAGGCGTGGTTCCGAGGCTGTCGCCGTACGGACGCCCGCGTGCTCGTCGACTGTCCGTCCGGCGTCGGTCCGCCGACGGCGACACTGCTCCGGATCGCGGACGGCACGATACCAGTGACGACCGCCTGCGCGCCCGCGGTGCGCGACACGCGGAAGACGACCCGCGCCGCCGCGGCACTCGGCACGCCCACAGTCGCCACTGTCGTCACCCGCGCTCGGACGGTCCCGCCGCCACTCGCCAGAGCCGACGCCGGCCCGTCTGTCACCGTCCCGGCGGTCGCCGCTCCCGTGCTCCAGACGCCGTCGGTGCGCGCGGCCTACGACGGGTTGGCTGACCGCCTCGCGGCGACCGACGCAGACCACTGGGTGTGACGCCGGTGGCCACAGTTGTCACAGCGGTACAGCGCGAATCCCACTCGTCTAGGGATGGGAGGAAGAGCGAACACCTCGTCGAACATCCACCGGCGATGGCTGGTTACCAATTCCACCGTAACTACTATACTCGACACAAATAAACGAAGTATTGGCCGATCGGCATGGCGTTCACGGAACGACCACGCGACAAAGGCACTCGTCGCGGCCACCGTGATAGCGACGAGAAAACCGCTCCGTCGGGTGGTCGCGTGGCTTCCGCCGTGGGCGGATGCGAGGTCCAGCATGGATTGCTGTACCACGGGACCACTGAGCCGCAGGCGGTTGCGCGACCTCCGCGTTCGGTCGGACGAGCGGGCCACGTCCACGCGAGACACGCGCTTCCCGTGGGTTGGGTCGCCCGTCAGGAGGCCCCGAAGTCAGCGGCACCGACCGCGAGTGGTAGCTCCATGCTCCCCCGTCGCCGTGGCGTCGACAAGACGCTCTGCGTCTCGTCCGCACACCAGAACGCGTCACGTTCCGATGACGGTAGAGCACGAGCCGACTGGCAATTAAATTGCCGACGTGGGTGGCCCACCACCGACGCAAGCCCACGGATTTAACAATGGGTACCTGACGGAATTGTTAACCGCCCCGACAGACTGCCACACGGCATGGACGACTGGGAACGACGGACGGTGCAGTACGTCGGGTTCGTCGTGGGGGTCGTCGTCGTGTTCTCGCTGGTGTACGACGCCGGGATGTCCGCCTTCGAGGGGCGACCGATCCCGTTCTTGCGGGCCGTCCGCGTCGTCGTCGAGACGTTCACGACGACCGGGTACGGGTCGGACGCCCCGTGGTCGACCGACGCGATGCGACTGTTGGTCATCGGGATGGACGTGACGGGTGTCGTGCTCATCTTCCTCGCACTCCCGGTGTTGGTGTTCCCGGTACTCGAGGAGGCACTCTCGACGACGGTCCCGACGGCGGTCGACGACGACCTCTCGGACCACGTCGTGATCTGTACGCACAACGCCCGCGCCGCGACGCTGATCTCGGAGCTGAACTCGTGGGACCAGCCGTACGTGATCGTCGAACCGGATCGCGAGACCGCGACGGAGTTGTACGAGGACGGCCACCGCGTCATCCACCAGGAGGTCGTCAGCGTCGACGGGCTGGAACGCGCCAACCTCGCCGACGCGCGGGCCGTCGTCGCAGACATCTCCGACACCGTCGACACGAGTATCGTGTTGACCGCCAAGGAGATCGACGAGGACGTGCCGGTCGTGAGCGTCGTCGAGGAGCCGGACAGCGCGCGGTACCACGAACTGGCCGGCGCGGACGTGGTGTTGTCGCCACGACCACTGCTCGGGGAGAGTCTCGCCCGGAAGGTGACCACCGGCGTCTCGACGGATCTGGGCGAGGCGGTAGAACTCGGCGAGGACTTCGACATCGTGGAACTCCCGGTCTCGCGTGGCAGCGACCTCGTCGGCTCGACGCTCGCCGAGAGTGGGATCCGCGAACGGACGGGGGTCAACGTGATCGGGGCGTGGTTCCGGGGCGACTTCCAGAGTCCGCCACCGCCGAACGCCCGACTCGACGGCTCGACCGTCCTGTTGGTCACCGGTCGACCGGACCAACTGGAGGAACTCAGACAGGTGACCTCCTCGGACGTGCGCCGGTTCACGTCCGGCGAGACGGTGATCGTCGGCTACGGCGAGGTCGGCAGCCGGATCGGCGAGGCGCTGGAGGCCGCGGACATCGAACACACCGTCATCGACGTGGAGGACAAACCCGGCGTGGACGTGGTCGGGGACGCGACGGACCCGGAGGTGCTGGAGGCGGCAGGTGTCCACGGCGCTCGCTCGGTCGTCCTGGCGCTCCCCGACGACACGCTCGCCGAGTTCGTCGCGTTGATCGTTCGCGACCACACCCCCGACACGGAGATCGTCGCCCGGGTCGAACAGCCCGAGGCGATGGGGAAGATGTACCGCGCCGGTGCCGACTACGTCCTCGCGTTGGCCTCCGTCACCGGTCGCATGACCGCCTCGGCGGTGTTGGACGACGAGGACGTACTCTCGCCGGACACACAGGTCGACGTGATCCGGACCGAGGCGCCCGGCCTCGTCGGCCGGACGCTGGGTGACGCCGACGTGCGCTCGCGGACCGGGTGTACCGTCGTCGCGGTCGAACGGAACGGCGACGTCCTCACCGACGTGGGTCCGACGTTCCGGGTCGAGGCCGGCGACAGACTGGTGATCGCCGGCACCGACGAGGGGACGAACCGCTTCCAAGAGATCCTCGGGTGACTCCCCCGGACGATCCCACCCGTCACCTCGCCGACACACTACCCGTAGTCGCGGACGCGTCGACCGACGTGCGCGATCACGACTGTTCGGTTCCGTGACACGTCCGAGACGGCGGACGTACAACCAAACATTCGGCGCGGAACAAGTTTTCTCCTCTCTAGAGGTAGCTAGTAGAAAGTACTTGAGTGTCGGTCCCTACCGTCCAGCGTATGACCGCAGTCGTCACTGGGGGCACGGACAGAGCGGTCGAGGTGGGATTCGTGTTACGCGACCGGTCACACCCGTTCGTCGGGGTGACGGCGGCACTCGACTGTGAACTGCGACTCCGTCGACTGGTGCCGCGTGGCCCCGACAGGTGTGCACAGTACGTCGAACTCACCGGCGCCGATCCCGAACGAGCGGAGGCGTACTTCGCCGAGGCGATCTCGGGGGAGGGTGAGGAGTCGGGAGCCCAGATCAGTCTCACGCGCGTCACCCTGTTGGAGCGCCGCGAGGACGGAGGCCTGTTCGAGTTCGTCACCGACGACAGGTGTCCGCTGGCGGAGTTGTGTCGGCTCGGCGGTGTCCCGACGAGCGTCGTCGCGACGGACGGGTACGCCCGGATCGACGCCGAGGTGACTCCGGCGAGAGATCCCGAGGCACTGATCGCGGCGTTCCGAGAGCGGTACGACGCGGAGCTCACGCGCAAGTGCCGCCGCGAGGACGCGACGGTCGCGACCGGGGACCGTGGCCTCCGCGAGCGGGTGGTATCGTGTCTCACCGACCGCCAGCGCGACGTGTTGTTCGCCGCGTTCGAGGCGGGATACTTCGACAGCCCGCGTCGGATCAGTGCCACCGAACTCGCCGACAGACTCGACATCGCCGCGCCGACGCTCCACGAACACCTCCGGACGGCAGAACGGAAACTCGTCGCACACCTCGCCGACGCACGGTCCGGGCTGGACGGCCACGGCCCCGTCTCGACACCGGGCTCGTGACGACGCCACGGAGTCGGAGCCAGTGACGAGCGAGCACACTGGACGACTCGCTCGCCGCCGCTCGTCGCGTCTCTCACCTGCTCGCCTCGTCTCGCGACCGTTCTCGTCGTCCGACGACCACGGGAAGACACTTACCAGTCGACCGCCTACGGTGTGGTATGCGGGAACGAATCACACGGACGGTCGACAGGGCGAAGTACGCGGCGGTCGGCGGCGCCGTCGGTGGCGCGGTCGGCGGTCTGTTCGGACGGAACGCGGCGAGCTCCGGCGCGGCGGCCGGTGCACTCGTCGGTGCGACGGTCGGCGAGAAGCGCTCGCGTGTCGAACGACTCGTCGACCGCTCCGGCGTCGACGGGGTCGTCGACGTGGTCAAGACGAGCGCGCGACGAGGTCGACGCACGGCCGAGACCGAGGCCGAGTAGTCCACCAGTCGGACGGCGGGTCTCACTGAACCGGAGTGCCTGTGGTCTCGCGCACGCCTCCTGCCTTCGGTAGCGTCGTGACCCAAGAGTCAAGCCGAGCCTCCGCCACGGCCCGGTATGGACTCCGACACGGAGCCGTCGTCGTTCGTCTTCGAGGGCGGCGAGGTCCCGCCGGGCGAGACGGAACACGTCTGGTTCCCCGTCAGCGAGACGTACCTCGGGGAGCCGGTGACGACGCCGGTCACGGTGATCAACGGCGCTCGCGCCGGCCCGACGGTGTTCCTCACGGCGGCGGTCCACGGCGACGAGCTGAACGGCGTCGAGGTGGTCCGCGAGGTGGCCCGAGAGTGGGACCACGACGGAATCTGCGGCACGCTCGTCTGTCTGCCGGTCGTCAACACACTCGGGTTCGTCACCCAACAGCGGTACCTCCCGGTGCAGGAGCGCGACCTCAACCGAGCCTTCCCCGGGAAGGCTGGCTCGACGGGAGCGAAACGGATCGCACACCGCCTCTACGAGAACTTCCTCTCGCAGTGTGACTTCGGGCTCGACTTCCACACGTCGACGCGGGGCCGGACGAACATGTTCCACGTCCGTGCCGACATGTCCGACGACGCCGTGGCGCGACTCGCCCGTGCGTTCGGCTCGAACATGATCCTCGACACGGACGGCTCCGAGGGGATGCTCCGTCGAGAACTCTCCGAGGCCGGTGTCCCGACGATCACCGTCGAGATGGGACAGGCCCACCGGTTCGAACGCCGTCTGATCGACCACGCCTTGGACGGCGTCGAGAGCGTGTTCGCCGAGTACGAGATCTACCCGACCGAGGACGTCCGCTGGCCGGGGTGGCGGACGGTGATCTCCGGGTGGGAGGACAAGACGTGGCTCCGCGCGGACGTGGGTGGCCTCGTCGAGGTCCACGCCGACCGCGGCGCGCTGGTCGCCGAGGGAGACCGCATCTGTACCATCACGAACCCGTTCAAGACGGAGAAGACGGTCGTCGAAGCCCCGTTCGGCGGCGTCGTCGTCGGCGTGTTGGAGAACCCGGTCGTCTCGCCGGGCAACCCGCTGTGTCACCTCGCGAACGTCGACGACAACGTCCGCCGGGCCATCGAACTCCACCGCAGCCAGCCCAGTCCGGCCGGTGGTGACGTGCCGGCCGCAGAGGAGTGACGGAGAGTCGGGGTCCGTCGTCGACACCGCTCCCGGAACACCAACGTCGGTTTCCCGTTCGCAAGGTATTTTTTCCATGACCCGAAAGAGACGGTCATGAGTTCCTCGTCGACGGCCGACCGCATCCTCGACGTGTTGGAGGCCGACGCACAGGCCTCCTACGCGGAGATCGCGGAGCGGGCGGACGTGTCGAAACCCACCGTCAGGAAGTACATCGAACAGTTGGAGGACGACGGCGTGATCGTCGGCTACTCCGCCGAGCTGGACCCGAAGAAGCTCTCCGGCCGGACCATCGCCATCGTCGGGATCGAAGTCGAGAGCGACCACTACGTCGCGGCGACGCGGGGTCTGAAGGAGGTCGACGCCATCGAGCGACTGTACACCTCCTCGGGAGACCACATGTTCATGGCGGAAGTCCGCGCCGAGGACGGGGAGGATCTGGGGAACGTCATCAGCGACCACGTGCTCGCCGTCGAGGGTGTCGAGGCCGCACACCCCTCCGTGTTGCAGGAACGACTCAAGTGACGCTCGGTCGGCGGTGTTCCGCACGACGTTCCACTCGATCGCCTTCGCTCTCGGCCGTCTTCTCCTCTCTGGACGCCTCGTTCTCGGCCGTTTCTCCTGCTCGCGGTCTCCGCCGAGTCGGTGTCACGACCTGCCGGGACTCCGCTCGGAACCGACAGGTTGAGACTCGCCAGACGGCTCTCTGGAGACGTGACAGTCGTCGACTCGCTCCCCGATCGGCCGCTGACGGACGCGGAGGTGTCGAAGTTGAACCGCTCCGACCCCGTGACGCTCGCCGTCGCCGTGGCGTTCGACGAACCGGGTGGGAAGGACACGCCGGACGGACAAGACGCCTCCGCCGGGCGCTCGGCGTCGGACGAGGGTCGCGGGCTGGTGTTGGCGACCGACGAGTGGGTCCGCGGGCTGGCGTTCGGCGACGACCACTGGACGGCGGTGGAGTCCGTCGCCTACGGCGAGGGCACCGAGCGGTACGAGGCGCTACGCGACTGTGAGACCGCCGTCCGCGAGTGGCTCGACGGACGGGAGTGATACGGGTCGCGACTCTACCCGGCAGTGTCCGAGCCGCCCCGCCAGTCGACTACTCGTCGGACACCTCGGACTCGCTCGATCCCTCCGAGCCGTCGACGCGGTTCGGGCCTTCGAGCTCGTACTCGACGGTGTCGTCGGCGACGGACGTGGAGTAGACGGCCCAGTACCGCCGGCGGGCGATCTCGGCGACCGGCGGCGGTCGCGAGCCGACCCCCTCCACGAGGTCGTCGTCGAGCCGCGACGCCAACTCCGGTGTCGACACCCGCACCCGGAGTCCGTCCGGCGTCGGTGCCACGGTGACACGCCCGCCGCTCGGCTCGTCGCCGAGTCCCGCCTCGGCGAGTCTGGCGACCGTGTCCCCCAACACGGAGCACTCCACGTCGTACGTAGCGTCTCCGTCACCCACCACGTCCACCGACTCGCACCCGGCCGCGTCGAGACGCTCCCGTGCGACCGCGACGGCCGCAGCGAGCGTACTGGGAGCACCACCGTCCGGTCCACCGGCCGCCCGCTCTGCCACCGTCGGTGTCACCTCACCGGTCGGTAGACTCGCCCACGAGGCCGAGAGGTCGGAGGGCGATCCGACGGCGACTCGCCGGGACGTGTCGTCGGAGCCCGACTGGCCGGCACCGCGTACCGGCGCTCCCCCGTCGGCTCCGTCGGAGCCGTCGGCTGGGGTCGTAGTGTCGGTCCCAGTCGATCCGTCCGCCCCGTCGTCTCCTGCATCCTCCCGGGCGTCGACAGACGCGGGCGTCACCGTCGACTCGCCGTCGTCTCCCGACACGTCCGTCACCGTCGACTCGCCGTCGTCTCCCGACACGTCCGTCACCGTCGCCAGCGCGTCCTCGAGGTGTGCGAGCGCGTCGTCGTGGTCCCCGTCGCCCAGCGCGTGCCGCGCAGCACGCAGGTCCGCGACGACTTCGGTCGTCTCGTCGCGAGTGGGGCGCTCCTCGTCGTCGACGGCCGCTACCGGGACGACGATCCCCAGGACCGCCGGCTCACCCCCGTACTCGACACGCCCACCGTGGACTTCGACGTCGACGTGCTCGCCGTCGGCGCGCACGCCGGTGACGACGTAGTGGAGCGTGTCGACCTCGCCGCTCTCGCGGCGGCGGAGGGCACGCGCCACGCGGTCCCGGTCCTCTGGTGCGATCAACTCCCGGACGGGTGTGTCGATCACACTGGACCGGTCGTAGCCGAACAACTCCGCGAACCGCTCGTTCACCTCCCGGAACACGCCGCCCTGACTCATCCCGATCCCCACGACGCGTTGTTCGAACAGTTGCTGGTACCGTCGCTCGGCGACACGGCGCTGCCGTCGCTCGCGTGCTCGTTCGGCGGCGTTCTGGACCCGTCTCGTCAGCAGGTCGTACCGCTCGCGGCCCGCACCCTTCTGGATGTAGTCCGCCGCACCGGCGCGGATCGCCTCGCCAGCGATCTCCTCGCTCCCCTTCCCCGTGAACAACACGAACGGCACGTCGAGCCCCCGCTCGCGGATCGCCGAGAGGAACGCCAGTCCGTCGCGATCCGGCATGTCGTAGTCGGAGACCACACAGTCGTACGTCCCCGCCTCCAGTTCCTCGAGCCCCGCCGCCGCGGAGTCGACTGCCGTCGCCGCGATCGACTCCGCGCGGAGTTCGAGCATCCGTGCGGTCACGTCTGCGAACGCCGGGTCGTCGTCGACACACAACACCCGGATCGTGTCCGTTCCGACAGTCATCCGTCTCGTAACTCTCTGTGTCACACTCACACATCAACCAACCGGTCGTCACGCCGGGAGCCACCCGGGACACGAGACAGCGGCAGGTCTAGACGAGTCGCGCACCGGGAAAACGCTCAAGTCGTCGGGTTGTCAACGACTAGCACGGTGGGGGCAGGGTGACGACGGCACGCGACAGTTCGATTCGTCGGCCGGTGCCGGTTCGGGGGCGGGCACTCGCGGCCGTCGACCCGCCGCGACCGGTGGACAGTCGGTCGTCTCGCACCGTTGGGCTCGACGGACCGGCGCAGCCGTCGGACACTGGCACAGAGTCGGGAGGTGACTCGTGACGTGGGGACAGGTCTCGGCGTTCTCCGAGCCGCTCCCGTCGCTAGTCGACACGACCACGTCACTCCCCACGCCGGTCTCCGTGCTCACCGACGCTGGCCCGGCGGCGCTCGTGGGTGTCACGCTGCTCGTCACGCTCGGACTGTTGGGTGCGTCGAACCGAGCGTCGACGCTCCCGTCGTGGCTCCTCCCGGGGCGCACGACCGACTCCGAGGAGTTCTTCGTCGGGGACCGGACGGTCGGTCCCGTTGCCGGAGGGGCGACACTCGCGGCGACGCAGATCAGCGCCGGCACGCTCGTCGGGACCGTCGGGGTCCACTACCTCACGGGCGCCGGGTTCCTCGTCATCTGGGTGGGGATCTGGCTCGGGTGGATCGCCTCTGCGCTCCTGATCGGCCCGAAGATGCGTGCGTTCGGGGGCGTGACCGTCCCGGACTTCCTCGCTGCGCGGTTCGACGCCGGTGCCGACGGCGCCGCGATACGGGCGTTGTCCGCGCTTCTGATCGTCGTCGCCTACCTCGTGTACACCGCCGCACAGTACCTCGCCGCGGCACGTGTGACGGAGGCGTTGTTCGGCGTCGACGGCCGTCTCGTGATGGTTGCGCTCACGCTGGTCGTGTTGGGGTACGTCGGTGCCGGGGGGATGCGAGCCAGTGTCCGGACGGACGTGCTCCAAGTGACGCTGTTGGTCGTCGGAACCTGCGTGGCTGCGGTCGGGGCACTGTCCGCAGTCGGGTGGTTCGAGGGGCTGTACGCGGGGTTGCGTGCCGTCGACCCGACACTGGCCGTCGTCGGTGTCGACCCGTTGCGCGTCGTCGGCGTCGGGATGGAGCCGGTCAGACTCCTCGGGTTCGCGCTGGCGTTCGGCTTCGCGCTGATGGCTGCACCGAACGAACTGTCGCGGATGTACGCCATGCGAGACCCGGGGACGGTCAGGCGCGCCATCGGTGTCTCGATCGGTCTCCAGGCGGTGATCGCGGTCTCCATCGCCGTGTTGGGACTCGTCGCACGCGTCCGGTTCCCGGGGTTGACGAGTCCGGACACGGCCGTCGTCCGGCTCGTCGCCTCGCTGTTCGGGCCTGCGGTCGGTGGTCTCCTCGTCGTCGCCGTGTTGGCGGCGGTGTTGTCTACGGTCGACAGCGTGCTGTTGGTGTCTGCCTCGACGTTCGCTCACGACTTCTTCGGGGAGGCGCTGCCGGCGCTGACCGCGCTGTCGCCGCCCTCGGAGGCGTCGGTGTTGCGTGCCGCTCGCGTCGCGACCGTCCTCGCGGGGGTGGTGCCGCTCGGGTTGGCGCTGTTCCCGGGGCCGTTCGGCGAGTTGGTCCAGTTGATCGTCGCCTTCTACGCCTCGCTGATCGGTGCCTCGCTGCTGGTCCCGCTGCTCGCCGGGTTCCACTGGGACGGTGCGACGGCACGGGGTGCGATCGCCGGAACCACGACGGGCTTCCTCGTCGCGACCGGGTGGCAGTTCCTCGTCCGCCGCGGCACGCTCCTCCCCGAGTTCGCTGTTCTGGACCCCGTCCTCCCGGGCATCACGGTCAACGCCGTCGTCTTGATCGCCGTCTCGGTTCTGGACGATCGGTGAACCGGCGACCGGCGTCGGGACTCGGAGTGGTGAGCGGACTCAGACCGACGACCCGACTCGAACCGGTGGCCGGACCCGGAGCCGTCGGTTGCGTCCCCGGGTGGCGGTCTGGGTGTGACGCCACCCACCACCCAAACCGTCTTGCTCCGGCGTCACGCACCCGACGGCAAATGGGAGACGGAGATGGAGACGCCTCGAACGGCCCAGACGACCGGACGTACGCGGGACGGTCGCTGTCGGCGGCGTACGACCTCGTGGGTAACGAGGTGCGAGCCGCGATCTTGCTCGCGCTGTCGCGGACGCACGGCGGACAGGGAGAGCCACCGGTGGTCCCGTTCTCGGACCTCCGGTCGCGTGTCGACGTGGAGACGGACTCGAGTCAGTTCAACTACCACCTCCAGCGACTCGTCGGGACGTTCGTCGAGGATCGCTCGGCAGGTGACGCACAACTCGTCGACGGGTTCGTCGACACCGAGCCGGACGGCTACGCGCTCCGCCCGGAGGGGTCGCTGTTCACGCGGTCACTTCGCGCGAGTATCGCCGGCGAGACCACCACGCCGAGTGGCGTCGCGTCGCCGCTGTCGTGTCACTACTGCGACGCGACCGTCGAACTCACGTACCGCAACGCCATCTTCGCGCTCCAGTGTCCCGACTGCGAGTTCCTGTACGAGTACGATCTCGTCCCGCCGGGGATCTTGCACGGCCCGGACGACCACTCGGAGGGCGTCGGCCGCGGGAGCGCGGTCGTGGACGACGGCGCAGACGACGAGCACCCTCGGCGCCGCGAACCGCTCCGGACCGCACCGCGGCGGACCGAGACCGCCGTCGGCGAGGACGCGACACCGAGCGGTGAAGACGACGCTCACCCCGACGCGACGGGGGCGGCGACGGCCGACGGCGTAGACCCACGGGCGGTGTACGAGCGGGCGGCGACGTACCTCCGCGAGCGCCGGCGGAGTTTCGCTGGCGGCGTCTGTCCGACCTGTGGCGGCGGGACGACGACGGCGACGGTCGACGCGGCCGACTCGGCGTACCCGCGGACGGACCGGCGCGAACTGTTCGTCAACCGCTCGTGTGTCCACTGTGGCGACCGCAACTACCTCCGACTCGGTGAACTCCTCCAACGGCAGAGCGCCGTCGTCGCGTTCTGTCACGAGACCGGGCTCGAACTCGACGACACGCCGCCGTGGGAACTCGCGTGGCTCGTCACCGACACCGGGGTGACGGTCGACGACGGGGAGCCGTGGCGCGCACACCTCGCGATTGAGCGCGACGGCGACCGACTCGTCGTGGCAGTCGACGACGCCGGAGACGTAGTCGAGACGCGACGATCCTGACCCGGTCAGTCGTCGCCGGCCTCTTCGGCGGTCGTGGTGTCGTCGACACCGACGTCCTCGGCGGTCGCGACATCCTCGACACCGACACCCTCGGCGGTCGTGGTGTCGTCGGCTCCCTCGCCGGCCGCGGCCGGCCGCTCGTAGGCACCCGCCCGGCGGAGTTCCCCGGCTCGTTCGAGCACCGCGGGGGTCCGACAGACACCGGGGGCGCCGGTCACCTGGGGGACGGCACAGTTGTTGCAGTTCTCACAGACGACGGCGGCGTCGGCTGCCTCGCGGCCGAGCAACCGCGCCGGGAGTCGTGGCTCCGCGTAGAACGGGCGGCCCATCCCGACGGCGTCGCAGGCGTCACCCAGCAGGCGGTCGATCTGTGGTCGGTCCCGGATGCCGCCTTCACAGAACACCGGTACCGACACCCGCTCGCGGACGCGCCGACAGAGGGCGGCGTTCCACCCCGGTTCGAAGTCGTACGCGACCGACTCGATCCAGTTCGCGACCGCCACCGCGACGGCTCGCGCTCGCGACCCGAACGCGCGGTCGTACCCCTCGTGGTGTCGCTCGTCGCGCCACGCCGCGTCCGGGAACTCCCCCCGGACGATCGACATGTCCCAGAAGACGGAGCCGTTCACCGGGACGAGACCGTCGTAGCCCGCGCTGGCGAGCCGCTGGCACAGTCGGACCGTCTCCGTCGCCGAGCGTGTCCGGCGGACGAACGGCGGCGCCGCGGTCTCGGCGGGGACCTTCGTCGTCACCGGCACGTCGCCGACGCGGTCGCGGATCTCGGACAAGACGACCTCGAAGAAGCGGCCGTGGTCGCCGAACTCGTCGTCGCGGCGGTTGTAGAACGGGGAGCAGAACTGGTGGAGCAGTCCCATGTTCGCCCCGGCGAGGTGGATCACGTCGTACCCCGCCGCGACCGCGCGCTCGGCGGCTCGTCCGAACGTCGCCGCGAGGTCGTACACCTCGGCCGTCGAGAGCACCCGCGCGTCGTACGAGAGCAGTCCGGCGCGGTCGAGCGCGCGGAGCTGCCACGGGGGTTCGGAGACGGCGAGCTGTTCCAGTCCTGGGTGCTCCCGGCGGTACTCGTGGTGCCAGGTCTCCATCGCGCGGAGCCCGCCGTGTTCGAGTTGGATCGCGATCCGGCCGCCGTGGCGGTGGATCGCGTCGGTCAGTCGCTCCAGCTCCGACACGAACTCGGGGTCGTGGACGCGTGTCATCCCCGGTGCGGCACAGCCACCCTCCGCGGTGACGATCGTCGCACCTTGACAGACGAGGCCGGCTCCCGCGGCGGCCGCGGGTTCGAGGTCTGCGATCAGCCGGTCGACCGCCTCCGGGCCGTTGCCGGCACACTCCAACAGTGGGGCGCGGTAGAGCCGATTCGCCAGTGTCACAGAGCCCAACTCCAGCGGGTCGGTGAGGGCGGGCGCCGTCTCGGAACGAGGTGTCGTCATCGGTGGGTGGTCGGAGGTGGTACGTCGCGGTGTCGTCTGGTTGCGTCCGCTCGGGAGGCGACGGGCAAGAGCGTTCCGTCGGCCTCGCTCGGGAACCCGCGCAACTTTTACCCCGACGCGGTGACGGCTCGCGTGTGCCGTACAGCTACGAGCCGCAGTACTTCGAGGAGTTCGAGGAGGGACAGACGTTCCAGTCCGTCGGACGGACGGTGACGGAGTCGGACTTCGTCATGCACTCGGCGTTCACCGGCGACTGGACCGAGCTACACACGAACGCGGAGTACGCCGCCGACTCGCAGTTCGGCGAGCGCGTCGCCCACGGCCCGATGACGTTCTCGCTGGCGACCGGGTTCGTCTACCGCTGTGGATTCCTGGAACGGCGCGTCGAGGCGTTCCTCGGGATGAACTACATGGACATCCCCGCGCCGGTGTACGAGGGCGACACCATCTCGCTGGCGATGGAGGTCACCGAGACGAAGTCGCTGTCCTCCCGCGACGACGCCGGCATCGTCGTGATCGACACGACGATGACGAACCAGGACGACGAGGTGGTGTTCGAGGGCGACATGAAGTTCATGATCGCCTCCGAGTCGACCGCCGACGAGGCCGAGTGAGTCCGGGCGGAACCGGACAGACTCGGACGACTCACAGCCGCAGCAGGACCGCGAACACGACCAACGCGGCGACGCCGGCGAGCAGCGCCAGCGGCGCGGGCGCGCCCGGCGAGAGTGGGACGCGCTGGGTCGCTCGCGCGACCGCGACGGCACTCCCCGCGGCCGCACCGCTGATCAGCAGTGTCCCGCCGAGGTGAGACAACGTCGCGGTCCGCGAACGACCGACGCGACCCACCTCCCGACCGAGTTCGACGCCGTAGCTCCCCAGATCCCACACCGCGACCGCGGCGACCAGCGCCCCGAACGAGACGAGCGTCCCCGCGTCGACGGCCACGCCGAACCCGCCGGCGGCGAACAGCCCCGCGGCGACGAGCCCGTGGCCGACCCCCGTCTCCGGGAGGAACCCGAGCACCGTCGCACCCGTCAGTGCCACCAGCAACGTCGCCGCGACGGCGACACAGACGGCGACGACCCCGAGCGCGACCGTCTGTGGCCCGTAGTACGACAACACGGCCTCCCACTCCGTGCGGAACGGCGTCGCGGCACTCGCCGGGAGCGCGGCGAGCACGCCCTCCTCTAACGCGCCGGTGACGAGCGGGGCACGCCCCCACCCGAGCCACAGGAGCGCCAGCCAGCCGGCGACGACGCCGAGCCAGTCCGCCCGTGTGCCGAGTCGCGTCCGGTAGGCACCACGCACCACTCGGACGGTCACCGACACTGCGAGGAACGCGCCGACGAGCCCCAGCGACAGCGTCCGGAGGGTCGAACTCGCCGCCACGCCGCGCACCACCTCGAACAGCCACGCGGGGAGTGTGTTCCACGGGATCACGTCCGGCGCGAACACCGTGACGATCCACAGCAACACGCCCAGCACCCCCGGGAAGAGCCCCCACTCCGAGACACGGAGCACCCGATTCAGTGTCGCCACGGCTGTCTCGGTGTCGTCCGTTCGGTCGTCGAGCAGTTCCCGGACCGGGAGCGTCCGGAGCGTCTGCCCGAACGCGACCGCACCGAACCCGACGAGCGTGAGGAAGCTCCCGACGGCGGGAGCACCGAGTGGGTCCGGTGACAGCGTCGTCGCGACCGGGGTCGCGAGGTCGACCGTCGGGAGTTCCACCCCCGCCTCGCGCTCCGTGACACGTGTCGCAGTCGGCACCGCCGCGGCGGCGACCGTCCCGACTCCGACCGCGAGTCCGACGCGCCCGGCCGAGAGGACCGCGTCGGAGCCGACGGGCGCCCCCGGCAGACCGGTCGCGCCGAACACCGCCAACCCGACCGCGCCGACGAGGAAGACGGCGCCCACGGGTGCGGTGCCGGCGAACTGCGAGGCGAACACCAGGGCGGTACCGGCCGTCACCGTCGCTCCGGCGGGGAACAACGCGACCGTCGCCCCCGCGAGTGCGAGTGGACGGACCCGATCCGCCCCGGCGAGTCTGACGAGGAGGCCGGTTGCGAGCCCGCCGACCCCGGTCACGACCGCAGTGTTCCGGACACCGACGCTCCCGGCGAGGGGCCAGACGGCCGCGACGAGGGCGACGAGCGACAGCGCCGTCACGGTTCTGGGTGGGCGCCACGTCCCGCTCGGGAGACCGCTACGGTCGGTCACTGGCGCTCGCCCCCGTCGGTCGCCGCGTCGCCACGCTCGCTCTCCCGCTCGCTCCCGGTCCGACTACCACTCCCCCAGAGCCGATCCAGGATCCCCGGCGGGTCCCGCCCGTCCTCACTCGCCGCCGAGTCGGCGTCGCGCACACCCGTCGAGTCGGACCGGCCACGCTTCGACCCGCCAGCCAGTCCGCGCGCGACGGCCAACCCGAGCGGGCGATCGGCGGGCCAGTCGACGACCGTCCGACACAGCGGCTCCACCTCGCGCAGCCGGAGCCGGCGGTGGAGTGCGACGGTCCGCCCACCGAGCGTCTCCTCGCTCGTGTGGTCGGGCGCGACGGCAGAGACGGCGTAGTCCGCCACCGCGAACCGGCGCGCGTACGCTCCCGGCACTGCGTCGGGGAACGGCGACACCAAGACGACGTGGGCGTCGGCCGGACACCGCGCGACGAGCGAGGCAGCTGCCGACTCCGTCCCCCGCGGCGTGTCCGTCCGGTAGCGTGGTCCCTCGTCCAGCGTCCCGCGGCGCTCGGCGGCGACCTCGGCGGCGGCTGCCAAGGTCGCACGGGCACGCCGCTGGCCGTCGCCCGCCTCGGCGTGTTCGATCCAGAGCGCGTCGCCGGCGGTCGGGACCGGCACGGACACCTCGTCCGGGTCGAGCCCGAGGACGGCGAGTGCCACCTCGTCGCCGTCCGCGCGGAGTCGTTCCAGCGCCACCTCCGCGGTGTAGGCCGCGAACTCCGCGCCGGTCGGGTACGCCGCGGTCGCCGAGCGCCGTGTCGGCGGGCGTACGTCCAAGACGACGACGGCACGCCCCGCCCGCTCCTCGCGGAACTCGGTGGTCACGAGTTCGCCGCGCTTGGCGAACTGTCGCCAGTTCACTCGCGACTGTGGGTCCCCGCGGCGGTACTCGCGGGTGGCGTAGAACTCCAGCCCCTCCCCGCCGGTGTCGGCGGGGGACTGGCCGACACGACGCGGCGCCGCACGGTCGATCGGCACCGTCGCCGCCGGGGCGGTACAGGAGATCTCGTCTGCGCCAGCGACCGGCACCGACAGCGACGCCGCGGCGGTTCCGGCCAGCGACCGCACCCGGACGCGTGCGGGTTCGAAGTCGTACGACCCCCGTTTGGCGACGACCTCGTAGGTCACCTCCGTCGACCCACCGGGTCGCAGCGCCGTCGCGACCCGCGGGGAGCCGTCGACCACTGCCAACTCTTCGGGGACGCCGTCGAGCACGCGCACGTCCGGCAGCACCGACTGGCCCTCGTTGTGGACGGTGACGGTGACGGGGACGTGGTCGCCGGGGGTAACCTGCCGCTCCGGGACGCGTCGCTCGACGCGCACGTCGACGGTCCGTGGCAGCGCCGAGATCGCGCCGTAGCCGACGTACGCCAGCGGCACCGCGGCGGCGGCGATCACCAGCGCGGAGCCGTACAGCAGCCCGAGCCCGACGAGTCCGAGTGCCCCCCCGAGCCACACCGTCCAGCGACCGGTCGCGCTCGCCCGGTCGACGACGGACGCCGGACCCACTCGTGGCGTCTCGTCGTCCGTCTCTCCGTCCGGTCTCCCGCCGTTCGTCTCCTCGTCTCGTCTCTCCCCGTCGGCCGAGCCCCCGCCGTCCCTCTCGCCGGCCGACCCCTCGCTACTCGCTCGCTCGTCACTCACCGTCACCACCTCCCGTCTCGCCACCGTCCGGCCCGTCCAGCCGTCGTTCGAGTGCGGTCACCACACGCCGGAGTCGGCGGCGCGCCTCCGCCTCGGGGTCGAGCCACGCTCGGAGCCGAGCGAGGACTGGCACCGCGACGGACTCCGAGAGCACCGCCGCCGCGAGGTCGTCGTCGGTCCAGCCCCCGGTCACGACGGCCTCCTCTGCATCCTTCGGGTTCCCGACGGTCCGTTCGATCGCGACCGCGGTCCCGCGGAGGTCGTCGGCGATCGCCTCGAGGTCCCGCGGATGTCGCACCTGCTCGAAGGTCCGATCGACGGCGTCGCCGGTCACGGTGCCGTCCGGCACGCTCACCGTCTCCGGTGGGTCGCTCCGACGGGCGTCCATCGTCGCGTCGGTGGTCGACGACGGGGCGGCACCGACGCGTGCCATCGCCGTCGCGAGCAGCCCGACGAGCCCGCCGACGGCGGCCAACAGCAGCGTCCCGTCGAACTCCCGGGTGGCGTCGACGAGCGGTTCCGTGGCGGGTACCGTCTCGATCAGACGGTCGGGTGCCGTCGCGACCGCCGCCGCGACGACCAACGCCGCGACCCCCGTCGCTGCGACCGCGGTCCACAGCAGTCGACGAGCGCGACTCCGCGCCTGCCCCGCGTCGGCACTCCGGCGGGTCGTGTCGCGTTGCCGGTCGGTCGCGTTCCCGCCACCCAACGTCGTCCCGTTCGCGTTCCCGCCGCCGAGGCTCGCACCACTCGTACTCCCACCTCCGGGGGTCGCACCGCCACCTGTGGTACCACCACCGAGAGTCGCACCCTCCCCGCCGTCGCGGTTCCCACCGCCGAGGGTCGTCCCCGCACCGATTTCGTCGGCCCCGTGGCCCGCTGACTCGGACTCGTCGGCCACACTCTCGGGGTCGCCACCCGCTCCACCGGACTCGTCGGCCACACTCTCGGACTCGCCACCCGCTCCACCGGACTCGTCGGCCACGTCCTCGGACTCGCGGTCGTGATCGTCGCTCACCGGCCGTCACCTCCCGTCGTCGACTCGTCGGTACTGCCGTCACCGTCGCGTCCGGTGAGTGCCGCGACGAGTTCCGAGACGGACTCGACGTGTGTGTTCGGGTCCGCGTCGCCGTACTGGACCGCCCGGTAGGCGTCTCTGAGTCGCCGGACCGGTTCGGCCGGGAGCCCGTCGCGCTCGACGGCCCACCGCGCCACCTCGCCCGGCGTCGCCGTCCGGGTGCGCCGCAGCGAGACGACACCGAGGAACTGCCGCCACGCGGCACGGATCACCTGCGCCGCTCGCGGCTCCTCGCGGTCTCCGTCTGCCTCGCCCACCCCACCGGATCCGACGGCGGTCGCTCCGTCGGGGTCGTCCGCGAACAGTCCGACGACCCACACCCGAAGTCCGACGAGAGTCGACACGATCCCGGCTCGGACGGTCTCGGCCGCACCGCGCAGCAGCGTCGCGACCCGTCCCGGCAGAGCGATCAGTGCGAGGCGGCCGGCCCAGAGGTCCGCGAGTACGCCCCGCACGGCGTCGACCACCCGCCCGACGGCGTCGACTACGGCGATCAACGCCGACACGACCGCACGGACGGCACCGCCGACCACCCGTCGGAGGAATCCGACGGCGTCGCGCCCGGACACGTCCCGTCGCCGTGCGAGGACGACACCACCGACGACGAGTGCGCTCACCACTACGCCGACCCCGGCGAGCGACGCGAAGATCCCGGAGACACTCGTCGTGGCCGCCTGCCCGAACTGCGTCGCCCGGACACTCGCCGTGTCGGCGATCGGGAGTCGCGCGGTCGTGGTGCCGTCGACCCCGGTGGGGGCGACGGCGCGTCCGTTCAGAGTCACGTTCGCGCCGTCGACCGACTCGTTCCCGAGCGTCGTCGAGACGGTCACGGGTGCGAACGGGAGCGCGAGCGGCCAGTCGACGCGCGTCTCGACGGCGAGCCGATCGATCTCCACCGTCCGATTCCCGACGACGGCACCGCGCCGCACCGTCACCGTGTGGTTCCCCGGCTCGGCCGGGAGCCGGAGGCGGACGCGCCCCCGACGGTCCGTGCGGCCGACCGGCTCGCCGTCCACCTCGACGGTCGCCTCGCGAACCGGCACGTCCGCGACCGTCGCCACGACGGTCACCGTCTGTCCGCTTCGTGCGTCGCCGACGACGGAGAGCGTCGCCCGCGTCTCCACCGGGTACGTCGTCGTGTTCGTGTCACTCCCGTCGGGATCCAGAGTCGCCGCGCGCGCCGCATTCTGTCGGTCGACGGCCGCCGTGTCCGCCGTGTCCGCCGCGGTCTGGTCGTCGAGACTCGCCGTCTCTCTCGTAGTCTGCCCGTCGGGGCTCGACACCTCGAAGGAGAACTGCACGTCGGGGGTCGACACCTCGAAGGAGAACTGCACGTCGGGGTCGGAGGCGACTCCGCCGTCCGCCAGCGTCGACTGGTTCGTCGCCGAGGGGCCGTCCGTGTCGGTGACGGTGACGTTCAACGACGAGACGTACGGGACGGTACCGACGACGGTGCCGTTCTCGCCGGTCGTCCCGACGAGTTCGTCCTCGAACCGGACTTCGACCCCGGACTCGGGCGTGTCGCCACGCGTCACGGTGACGGTGACGGTCGCCCCCGGCACCGCCGTGCGGTTCAACGACACCGACAGCGGCGGCGGTGCGTCGGCCGTGCCGTCTCCGTCCGAGCCGTCACCTTCGTCGCCGGACTCACCCTCGCCGTCGGTCCCGTCGCCGGACCCGTCCTCGTCGTCACCCTCGCCGGTGCCGCCGTCGGTGGGTGTCCCGTCGTCGGTCGGTGTCGACTCCCCGCCGGATCCGTCCGTCGGCGTCGAGTCGCCGTCCGAGTCGTCGGTCGGCGTCCCCTCGTCGGTCGGTGTCTCGTCGCCTCCCGACCCGTCTCCGGGTGTCGAGTCGCCGGGTGTCTCCCCGTCTGGAGTCGAGCCGTCCGGTGTCGATCCCTCTGGATTCCCGCCGGGTGTCGCCGTCGAGCCGTCCGGGAGCCCCGGCGTCCCAGTCGCCGTCCCACCCTCGGCCGTTCTCGGGCCACCCGGTGTCCCGTCGGCGGTGCCGGCCGTCCCCGACGGCGTGCCGGTGAGGCCACCCGTGGTGCCGTTCGGCGTCACGCCGTCCGACCCGTTCGGGAGCGAGCCGTTCGTCCCGCCGTCCGGCGGCGTCGCCGACGGCACCTCGGCCCGGCCGTCCGCGTCCTGCCGCGACGCGTTCGGCGAGAACGACTCGCCGGGCGACCCGGTCTCGGTGGGACTGTAGTCGCTCGCGGAGCCCGTCTCGTTCTGGAACGAGCGCCGTTCGGCCGCCAGCCGACTGCTCCCGGGTGTCGGGTCGAACCGGACCCACCCGACCTCCGGGAAGTACACCTCCACCCAGGCGTGGGCGTTCATCGCACGGACGGTGTACTCGTTGGGGCCCGTCTGCTGCCCCGTCGAGTAGCCGACGACGTACCGCGCCGGCACTCCCTGCGTGCGCAGCATCGCGACCATCGCTGTCGCGAAGTACTCGCAGTAGCCGGTCGCCATCTCGAAGACGAACTGCGAGGCGACCGTCCCCGCCGCCGGGTCGTGGGTCGCGTCCAGCGAGTACTCCTTGTTCGCCTCCAACCACTGCTCGATCGCGACCGCGGTGTCGTACGCCGTCCCACTGTCGGCGGTCAGGTTCGTCGTGAACCGGTCGAGTCGGTCGGTCCCCGGCTCGTCGGGGAGGTTCAGGTACCGCTCGCGTACCTCCGCCGGGTAGTTCCGCCCCGCGGCCCGCAACACCGCCGGCTCCCGTGCCGGCGCGTACGAGACCCCCTCGTACGTCGTTCCGGGTGAGAGTCGCTCGGTGGTCGACAGCGACACGCCCGGCCGCAACTGTGTCTCGACCGGTGTGTCGACCCGGGCCGGGCGCCACACGGTCGCGAGTGCGGTCGCCGACTGTCGCAGTTCCACGCGGTACCGCACGCGCTCGCCACGCAGCGGCCCCGACTCGACCCGCCCGTCGAACGGCCGCGCGTCGCCGGCCCGCTCGAACCCCTGACCGGTGTAGCGGCCGTACGCACCCGTCCGCCAGTACCCCGGTTGGGTGCTCTCGACGATCATGTGCACTTCGGTGCTCTGGTTGCGCAGCGGACTGTCCCCCGGTGCACCGGGCGCCGTCTGCCCGCCGACACTCGTCGTGTCGGTCGCCGAGAGAGCGCCGAACTGTGACCCAGACAGCGATCCGGCGGCGTCCGCAGCCCCGGACGCGCCGCTCGCACCGCTCGCGGCACTGGCACCGCTCTGGAACGGTGCCAGCGAGAGCGCCGGGGGACTCCCGGCACCCAACACGGCCGGCACCGCCGCCGCCGCCACGACGAGCGCGGCGGCGGTCAACAGCACGACCACGACACGTCCCCACTCGCGACGCCCGGAGAGTCTGACCCCCGTCTCTCTCGTCCCGCCGTCGGTCGCGGCGGGGCCGTCGTCGGCGTCGGTCACACCCCCACCTCCGACGCAGTCGTCGCTTCGTCTCTCACTGTCGTGGGACGAGCACCGACGCGTAATCAGTTTGTGGGTCCCCACCGTGCCTGCGGGACCACGCTGTCTCCCTCCGCCACTCCTCGGCCGGTCGTGACGGTACGTCCAACGGAGAGTGGTCGTGCCGACGCGTCGCATGGCGTGCTGACGCGTCGCATGGCGTGCCGGCGCGTCGCAGGTGGTTTACTCGCGCAGGCGGACGGGGAGACGTGAGCTTCGAGTCACGCGAGCTACCCGCCGGCTGGCAGGTGTGGAACGACGAGCGGGACGGCCGCGCGATCCTGGCGTTCCGTCCGGACGTGTTCGACGGCGGCGACCTCCCGGCGGAGTGTATGCCGACGATCTACCTCGCGAACGGGCCGCGAACCCGGCGGCCGGGCCCCAGCCACCGCCCGTCCGACGAGTGGCACGTCACCCTCTACCTCGAACCCGAGATCGAGGCCAGCAGCGAGGTGTTCGACGATCGCCCGGCCGCCGTCGACGGCGCTCTCGCCGCCGCCGACCGCTTCGTCGCCGGCGAGGTCGACTACCGCGAGTTGTACCAGGTGCCACGCGAGGACTATTTCGCGGAACTGGATCGGGTCCTCGAGCACCCGCCGACGGACGACGACGAAGACTGAGAGACGGCGAGCTCGTGGCGGCGAGACTGCCGAGAGCGAGGCGCCTCAGAGACGCGGTGGCTCCTCGTCGAGGATCTCTTCGAGGGCGTCGCGAAACAGTTCGAGGTTCTCCTCGGAGTCCGGTTCCGTCGCCGCCTTCGTGCCGGGGAGGTTCGTCTGCTTCGCGAGTTCGATCTTCCCCGAGAGCCCCGCCTCGTCTTCGACGATACTGTAGTACTCCATGAGTTTCTCGCCCACCTGTCACACCTCCGCGTAGAAGTCTTCGAGCGCCGCCACGTACGGATCGGCACGCTCGCCCCACTCGTCCAACGGCTTGATCACCCACTCGCAGACGTCGTCACCCATCCCGACGCACTTCTCTTCGAGTTCGAGAACGGGCTCGCCCATGAAGCCGGAACACCACGCCGAGCCGTACCCCATCAGACTCCAGCACACCGGGTGGTCGCTCTCACCGTTGTGGATGACGTGTTGTTGGGCTTCGTAGGAGTTGTGCCACTCGCCGCGGAAGTAGAACTCATCCGCCTCGCGGTCGTACGACATCTCCAGAGGTTCGACGGCGACGATCCCCTCCTGGGTGTGGACCGCCGGGCCGACTTGCAACAGTTCGTCGGGCGTGTCCCAATCGTACCGCGTCTCCATCTGCAAGTAGTCGGCGTACCCCGACTGGAAGCCGAACTGCAACAACAGGTCGCGCGCCTCGTCGATCCCGACCGAGTCGATCAACTGTTGTCTGAGCAACCCGATCGCGTCGGCGTTGAACGTCACCATCCGGTTGGTGTGGAACACGTTCACGCCGGCCTGTGCCCCGTACTGTAAGTCCGATTCGAGATCGAAGTCCTGTGCCTGCACGAACTGTGCCTCGCGCCGTCGGATAGTGAAGGTTACGACGAGTTATCGGTAGAAATACTCTCCAGTTGTCGATTTAGACTCTGTATAAGATCGTCGAAGAAAGGTGCTGAGCCGGTCTGGCGGACGCGGCCGTGTCTGGGAGAGTTCGTCTGCCCGGTTCGCGAGCCCGTGCCCACCGTTCCCCACGGCACTTATCGGGTGTCGTCGGCAACGGTGGTGTATGCCCACCGTCACACTCGTCGGGACCCGTCTCGCGGAGCCCGGCACGGAGTTCGTCTACCAAGGGGAGTCTACCGCCTGCGAGGGGTGTCCGTACCGCGGACAGTGTCTCAACCTCACCGAGGGCCGCCGCTACGAGGTCACGGACGTTCGGGAGAACACCCAGACGCTGGAGTGTGCCGTCCACGACACCGGCGTCCGCGCCGTCGAGGTGGAACCGGCGTCGGTCACGGCGAACGTCCCGTCGAAGGCCGCCTACGCCGGCAGTAAGGCGAGTCTCGCCGGGCCGTGTCCCCACGTCGAGTGTCCGAGTCACGACTTGTGTGAACCCGACGGCGCCGACTTCGACGCGGAGTACCGCATCGAGGAGGTCCACGGCGACCCGCCACACGACTTCTGCGCGCTGGATCGCGAGTTGACGCAGGTGGAGTTCGAACCCGAGGAGGGGTGACGCCGGTCGGCCGTCGCGTCAGTACCGGTACAGCGAGACGACGAGTGGGAGTTTCCCGTACATCCAGACGGCGACCGGGAGGCCGACGATGGACACCGAGAACAGCCACGCGCCGGCCATCCAGAGGGCACTCGCCCACCACCCGACGAAGAGGAAGTAGACCCCACGGACGAGGAGCGACCGCTGCTCTCTCCGCCCGGCTCGTACGGTCACCTCGCCGTCCGCGTCGATTACCTCGTTCTCGATCGGTCAGGCCTTCAGCGAGACGATCCACGGCACCTCGTCGATCGTCTTCAGCCCGAGGGGCATCCCGATCACGGTGACGTTCGGGACCCACGCGACCGACAGTCAGAGGGCTCTCGGCCAGCTCCCGACGAACACGAACGACAGGGCGTGGACGATCAGCGAGGGTGACTCGTCCCGACGCTCGGCCTCGACGCTGGCCTCTCGATCCACGGACTCGTCCGTCGGGTTCCGGTCGTCTGGTGGCACGGTACTGTGTTGGGTCTGGAGGAAGATCACCGCTTCGGTGGGGTGGGCGGGTGTGAGTGGGTGGTGGGTCCGTCGTCTGTGTTTCTCGGTCACGTGGTGTCGTCGGTGGTACTCGAGTTCGCTCTCTACAACCACTCTTCGGTGACGTACTCCAGTGTCACCTGTTCCTGTGGGATGTACGTCGCCATCTCGTCGACGATATCACCGACCTCCCGCGCAGAGAGACTTCGATCTCGTTGGGCCAACACACCAGCCGTATCTGAGGGGTCTATCTCGGTGAAGAAGTCGTCGTCTTGTGTCAAGACGAGTCGATCCATCTCACGGGAGTACGCCGCTAGTCGTGCGTCGGGATCTCCCTCGTTCAGTGCAGACACCTCCGGCACGCGCTGTACGTCGTGCTCGAGTTTCCGGAGGTAGTTCACCGTCGCCAACTCGATGTTCTCGTCGCAGAGAATCCGATACGACATCCCGTCTCACTCACGTACTTCGTCGGGGTCGGTCGTCAGGTGCTCGTGCTCCTCGAAGGCGCGTTCACGGCGCTTCTCGATCTCTCGCATCTCCCTCGGGTGGTCGTGGTAGTACGTCAGCGCACGGTACACGTCGCCCACGTCGAGGTCGTGCCGGTCCGCGACCGTCCGTGGCTCCAAGCCGCGTTCCTCGACACGCTTTTGAATCCACTGGACGGTGATCCGTCGCCCCTCGATGTGGGGCTCGTCGTGTACCTCGTGGACGATGCGACGCGTCTGCTGGCTCATCTCGTCTCTGTGTTGGTCGTTCTCTCTGAAAAGTCACCCGGCGGTGTGGTTCGCGTCACGCCGGGACTACGTTGAGACACTCGTTCGACTGCTTCCCACTCCGCGGCCATCTCCTCCATTATGTCCACGAGTCCCGCCGATTGTTCACGTCATCAGCCAGTGGGCGATCAGCAGTTGATGGATGACTGCTTTCGAGCCTCTGATCGGATGCGGCCGAAGTGGGACGAGATACACTCCTCTGACGGAACCACCTACGGTGAGATGACCATACGGAAGGTCCGTCGAACCAACAGTGACACCTTCGGAGGGAGATACGTGGAAAGAGGATAGATGTTCGAGAGTGTGGTCACTTCACCCCCACCTGTGTTATCTCGCCGGTCATCAATTGAGGCACACGGGGTGCTTCCCATATACGGTATATCTCGTACAATCCCTCCATACAACCCTATGACGATCGGGGAGCGAAAATCACAAAATCCAGCCACACATTCTGTCTATTAACGACCTACGGTACACCTCTCCAAACCACTATGCCAACCATAATAACTATCGTTCAGATTATTGCGTCAGTCTTTACTATTATTCTCTGTGTCATCCAATTCCTTGATTACATATCTGAGAGTGACCTCTATAATCAGGGTACCAATAGAAGTGCAAAAAATACAACAGGCCAGTCTTCAATAGTTTCCTCCAGTTCATCCTATTCGGGAAGAAAGAACACAAGTATTTTTAACAAATTTGGGGGACATGATGACATACGTTATCTAACTATGGCACTTTTTTCATTTTCTTCTATTTCAATTTCTGCAGTAATAAACTCGGCAGTTATATTTTATATTTCTTCTGTTATCATTGGGACAATGCTAATACACGAACACTCAAAGAATCCTTCTATAACGAGTGGACGGTGGTGGTCAGATAGGTCATTCATAGTAAAAATGTTTGCAGGCAACATTTTCTTTATAATTCTAGTACTTTTCGCCGGTGGAGTGGCTGCTTCTGATAGCTATCAGACTAATGATGTATTACTGGCCATCTCTTTCGTCTTCTTACCTGCAGCAATATGGTTCGGATTCACTTCTGTTGTTAATACCAATTTATAATAGGCGAGGGAGCGCCGCATAATGTGGTATTTTTTATAAGGGCGTTTAGAGATACGCCTCCGTCGAAGTGGATGATTGTTGGTGCGGTGATCTCGACACACCACCTGTGTTATCTCGCCTGTCGTTCGCTCGATACGTGACTCTCTGCGTTTCTGATTGCATCATTACTATCCTTTATCTAATATATAAAGATCAAGCAGCCAAAATGATACAATGTGTTAGGAATCATTATAGACCGATATAGTGGGTTATATCTGGACCAATCTCCGCGATTGGGGTGGCCTCCTTCCGTGAGGCGAATTTCACGCTCTCTTAAAAAACACGCCGCTCAAGGCTTGTGCGCTGGACTGACAGCAGTACGCGACTTCGGGCCGAAAGACTCTATCTTCCCCGATACGTTCGGCTATACGCGAACGCACGACGGCGGTCACCCGAGTTTGGTGACCTGTTCAACCCAAACACGTCGAGATGGAATCGCACGATTGCGCGGCTCCGCTCGGCTCTCGTTCGACAGGTAAGGAAGTCCGCCCTCCCCGAATTGAACGGGGGACAAGCCGATCTACAGTCGGCTGCTCTACCAGGCTGAGCTAAGGGCGGACACGAAAACGTAGCGGCCGAGTCGGACTTAAGCGTTCTCATTCGACCGCCGTACGGGAGCGTGACACACCCGCAGACGGCGACGCCGCCACCCACCGCCCGCCACCCGCCACCCACCACCTACTCCACACGACACACCACCCCACCACGACACACCACCCCACCACGACGCCGAACCACGAGACACTTGCCGGCGGCGACCACCGCCACACCCGATGAAGGGGACACACGCCGGGATCGTCGTGAGCACGCACCTCGCACTGTTCGCCATCGCGGCCAGACCGACTGGCGACGGGTACAGCGTCGCGCCGTTCCTCTTCGGTGCGCTCAGTGTCGTCGTCCTCGCCGCGTCGCTGTTCTACGAGTTCGGAATCGACGTGGACGTGGAGAGCACCGGGTGACCACCGAGCGCGCCACGACGACCACCACCCACGCCACCACGACCGCCAGCCGACCTGGACCACCACCCACCAGACCACCACGATCACCGCAGACACCGAGCTTTTCAGGCGACTCGACGGAATCGGGGGCATGGGAGACGACGAGCACAGACAGGCGACGATCGGTGCCGACGGGGAGCTGTCGGAGCGGTCGCCGGACGCAGACGCGACGAACGACCTCGGCGAACCGAAGGGGGCCGAGGAGACGGACGGCGGCTTCTCGCGGTACGCCGTCGGGAGCCTGCTCCAGAAGGCCGTCCGGCGCTCCGACGAGGAGGCGGCGGCGTGGGCCGCCTGGGAGCTCGCGCGCTCGGGGTTCGCCTGGAACGTCTGGGAGCGGTGTAACCTCTACGTCGTCGAGGATCTCGCCGCGG
Organism: Halobaculum sp. MBLA0147; assembly: GCF_041361345.1. Taxonomy (NCBI): domain Archaea; kingdom Methanobacteriati; phylum Methanobacteriota; class Halobacteria; order Halobacteriales; family Haloferacaceae; genus Halonovum; species Halonovum rutilum. The sequence continues at coordinate 329,088 of NZ_JBGKAD010000001.1, forward strand.
GCCAGCAGGTGGCACTGACCGTCGCTCGCTACGAAGAGTTGGCGACCGAGCGGTGGGAGCCCGAGTCGTGGCGCGGCCGCCTGTGTGCGATCCACGCGGCCCTCGCCTGTGCCCGCGCTCGGTCCTCGCGGGAGGCGGCCAACGCCGACGAGTACTTCGGCACCGTCGCCGAGATTCGCGCCGACGCGATCCAGGCCGACGAGGAGCCGCCACACGACTTCCCCGTCGGCGAGTTCGACCCCGACGGCGAGTACGAAGCCGTCTTCGACGGCCACACCGCCGCAGGGACGGAACGGGACCGCGGGAGTGCGTTCTTCAAGACGCGCGGTGCGCGGGTGGGTCCAGAGGGGGAGTCGGAGCTGTCGGCGCGCTGGCAGCGACTGAACATGCTGTTCCACGACGCCGACTTCGACGAGGCGACCGTCGAGCACGCACTCGACCCGGTCGACGACGAGGAGCCGTGGGACGACCCGCCCGACGCCGTCCGCGAGTTCCTCGGTGAACACGACGAGTGACGTGATCGCGAGAGGCGACGGGTGACGTGGTCGAGGAACACGACGACCGACACGGAGACGCTCGACTGGGGCCGACTGGAGACACCGGTCGGGGGACGGCCAGTCTCGTCGGTCGGACCACGAGGCTTATTCGAGCGTCTCTCGGAGTGACACCCGTGTCACGCCGTCGTCTCCTCGCGGGCGTCGCCGTCTGCGGCGTCGTCGCCGTCGCGGCGGTCGCGACCTCGCCGACGGCGGTGATCGACCGGGTGACGGCGATCGCGGACGACCCGCTCCGGTTCTTCGCACTCCTGTGTCTCCTCGCCGTCGTCCGCCCGGCGCTGGCGTGGCCGACCAGTCTCCTCTCGTTGCTGTCGGGGTTCGCCTACGGACTCCCGGGCGTCCTCCCCGCGATCGGACTCCTGACGGCGACGGCCGTGCCGCCGTACCTGTTCGGCGACCGCGGCCGAGCGGAGGCGCTGGCCGGCGACGGGCGTCTCGCCGCGGCCGTCGCACGACTCGACGCCGCCGAGAGTCGTGCCGTGGCGGTGGCGGGCGAGTTCCGGACAGTGGCCGTCGCTCGCCTCGCGCCGCTCCCCTCCGACGTGGTGTCGGCGGCCGCGGGGGTGAGCGGTGTCTCGCTGTCGCCGTTCCTCGCGGGCACCGCCGTCGGCGAGGTGCCGTGGATCGTCGCCGCCGTCGCCGCCGGTGCCTCGCTCCAGCGAGTCACCGCCGGCGGGCTCGCGGCGGCGGTCCACCCACCGCTGATCGCCGCCGCGGCGCTCGCCGGCTGTCTGTTGCTCGTCGGACCACTGTACCGCCACTACGGCGACGGGACGCCAGAGTCGACGGAGTGATCGACAGACTGGGCCCGTCGGTTCTGCTTCACCGGATCGACCACACTCCCCGAGTTCCGTCTCACCGGATCGATCCCACTCCTCGAGTTCCGTCGTCACTCCCCGTCGTGTGCCATCACCAGAGCGTCGGCGTCGTCGTAGAACCCGGGCCGACGACCGACTCGCTCGAACCCCACCTCGTCGTACAGCGTTCGTGCACCGTCGTTGTCCGGGTGGACCAACAGTGTCACACGGCGGTCCGTACTCGCGAGCACGCGAGCGAGCAGTCGTCGCGCACGTCCCTCGCGCCGGTACGCCGGGTCGACGACGAGTTCCGCGACGTGGACGTCGTCGCCGACGACCGGCAACACGTACCCCACGGGTGCCCGAGCGACGCGACCGGATGTCTCCTCGGGATCGTCCGGGACAGAGACGACCACCGAACCGGTACGGAGTCCGTGACGCAACAGCGCCGGCGACGGCTCGGCCAGGTGTGACTGGAGGGCGAGCAGCGCCGACTCGTCCGGTGGACGGCCCTCCCTGAGCACGGTCACGGAGTGATCGCGAGGCCGACGAGCACCGCGACGACGGCCCCCGCCAACGTCGCGAGGAAGTTCACCGTCTCGTTACCCACGACCGCACCCTCGATGAGCGCGCCACAGAGACTGTCGACCGTCATCCCGGCGACACCGCCGACGGTGACGACGACGCCCGCGAGGACGGGGTCCGATCCGACCGGCATCCCCACCGCGGCCATCGCCGCGACCAGCGCCGCGCCGACGGCACCCGCGAGTTCACCCTGCCATGTGATCGCCCCGTCCGTCCCCGGTTCGACCGGCCTGAGCGTGGTGACGAGTCGCGGGTCGTCGAAGAGCCCGCCGATCTCGGAGGCGAGGGTGTCCGCCATCGCCGCCGCGACGCTCCCGGCGAACGCCAGCGCGACCAGCGTCGTCAGTGGCGTCCCGAACACCGTGACCCCGGAGAGATCGACGGGGGTCCGCGTCACCGTCCCAGCACCGATCGTGGCCGTCGTGACGGCGGCGTACGCGACCACGGAGACGAGCGCGACCGCCGCGTTGCCGAGCACGTTCGAGGTGCCGCGAGCACCCTCGTTCTCCTGTGCGACGCCCCGTTCCCGCTTCGTCTCGTAGCGGAACTTGCTGGCGAGTCCGCCGATGGCGAAGAAGGAGATCAGCGCCGCGAACCACCCGAGGCCGCCCAGGACGACCGTCACCAGCCCGAGCAACACGCCGGTCAACATCCCGGCCACGTCGGCCGTCTGGAGCGCGTACGACACCCACCCGAGGAACACCGTGACGCCGAGGCCGACGGCGACCAACACCGGCGCGACCGCGGGGGTGACGGCGGCGAACAGCCACAGGAGGAACCCGACCGAGAGGATCACCAGCGGGTCGTCGTCCGCGAACAACACCGACCGGAGGAGAGCGGCGACGAGTGCGCCGGTCGCCGCGAGGAACGCGTACGTCGGGAGGCGGTCGAGACTCCCCAGCGACGGCTCCGCGAGGACGACCGCAGCCTGTGCGGCGGTGGCGGCGAGGAACCCGGTCGCGACGAAGACACTCGTCGTGAGGAACTCGTCCGTCGTCGACTCGCGAGCGAACTGCCGCCCCAACCGCCCGTACGGCAGGACGATCACGGCGGCGGCGAAGACGTGGACCGGCATCGACTGCTGTGGGACGGCGGTCAGGATCGCCAGCCCGGTGGCGGCGAGTGCGAACCCCGCCAACCCGTTGAGGCGACGGCGCTTCCGGTCGGCAGGCCGTGCGAACAACTCGAACAACCAGCCGTCCTCGACGACGAACGCGGCGAGTACCGCGACGGCGGCGAACGGCGCGGCGGCGGCGGGACCGAGTGCCGGCGCGGCCAGCGCGAGCGTGGCCACGACGGCGAACCCGCCGGCCCGCCGGAGCTGCTGTCTCACGTCGTCGGTGTACCCCCGACGCGCACTTGAACCTCCCGACACGGGACCTCGGACGAGGTCGCCGCCCTCGCCGGAACGCGGCTCCCGACGTGGCGAGCCTCGTCACGGTGACACCCGTACGACCACCTATCGGTTCCCGGTTCTCGCCCGATGATGCGACGCCGAACGGACACCGTACCGAACCCCTGAAGAGGGACGGAACCCTCCCACCGGCACATGAGTACGACGCTCGGGACTGCGAGCGCGGCCCCAGGCGAGTTCGACACGGGCCGACTGGAGGTCGGGGAGACGCGCGACGGCTCGCCCGTCGGGTTGCCGGTTGCCGTCCTCGAGGGAGCCGACGATGGGGACACACTGTACGTGCAGGCGGTCTCGGACGGCGACGAGCTGAACGGCCTCGGCGTGTTGACGCGGCTGTTCCCCCGACTCGACCCCGCGGACGTGTCGGGCACGATCCTCGTCGTCGGGATCGTCAACTACCACGCGTTCCAGGTGGCGGAACACCGAAACCCGATCGACGACACGAAGATGAACCGCGCGTACCCGGGCGAGGAGACGGGCACCTCCTCCGAGCGCATCGCCCACGCGACGTTCGAGGCCGCCAGCCGCGCGGACCTGATCGTCGACCTCCACCAGGGGTCGACGAGCCGGATGATCGACGAGGTGCGGGTGCGGTGTGGGCCGCGTCACCGCCTCCACCGGGAGTGTCTCGATCTGGCGAAGGCGTTCGGCACCGGGCACGTCTTGGACCAGAAGGGGCCGGACGGCCAACTCGCACGCGCCGGACCGGACGAGGGCATCCCTACCATCGACCCGGAACTCGGTGGTGCCGTCGGCTGGGACCAGTCGAGCATCCGTCGTGGCGTCGAGGGGATGCAGCGTGTGCTGCGTCACTACGGCTTCCTCTCGGGCTCGGTGGAGTTGGAGCGCCAGACCCGCGCGACCGGCTTCGACCAGTACGGCTCGCCGGTGGGTGGGTTGGTCGACTTCCAAGTCGAGTTGGGTGACCGGGTGTCCCGTGGCGACGAGTTGTTCGCCGTCACCGACCCGTTCGGACAGGTGCGCCGGCGCGTGACGGCCGACGAGGCGGGGATCTTCTGGCGCACCAGACGCCTCCCGCAGGTGGCGACCGGGGAGTACGTCTGTTCCGTCGGCACCGACACCGACACGTTCTGAGTCGTCGTCTCCTGCCGCCACGCTGGTCCTCACGAGTTCGCCGTCGTTCCACCGGTTACCCACGTGTCACCTGATGAGTTCGGGGTGACGTGGTAGCGCACGTTTCATCACAACATAACTGAAACGAGCAACGACCGCCGGTAGCGTGTCGGGGTTACCCGTGTGGGCCCTACGGGGTAGTGATGAGCTTCAGAGAGGTCGTGCGGACGCGACGGTCGGTCCACGAGTACAGCGACGAGAGCCTGGACAGAGAGACGATCCGCGAGATCGTCGACGACGCGCGGTTCTCCCCGTCGGGGTACAACCTCCAGCCGTGGGAGTTCCTCGTGTTGGACGACGACGAGGATCAGGCGGCACTGCGCGAGGTCGCGTACGACCAGGAACACGTGACCGGCGCGGCGGCCACGGTGGTCGTCTTCGGCAACACGGACCCGGCGGCCCACGCCGAGTCCGTCTTCGACGACTGGCTCGACAAGGGGTACCTGCCGGGCGAGGACGTGAAGGCGGGGCTGTTGGAGAACGTCGAGGGGATGGCGGAGTTGCCCGAGGCGGAGCGGCGCGTGTGGACCACGCGCTCGACGGCGCTGGCGGCGATGACGTTGATGCACGCCGCGTGGGACCGCGGTGTCGCCTCCTGTCCGATGGAGGGGTTCGACGCCGACGGCGTGCTCGACACCTTCGACGTGCCGGACGGCTACGAGCCGGTGATGCTGATCACGCTCGGCTACCCCGCCGAAGGGACCGCCGACCTGGAGAACGACCGCAAGGAGCGGCGCCCGGTCGAGGAGATCACCCACTTCGGCGAGTTCGACCCGGTCGGCGCCTCCGACCTGCCGACGGGCGAGACCGACCAGGCCGTCGACGGGACGCCCGCCGACGACTGAGACGGCGCCCGGCGCCCGACGCCGACGACCGAATCGGCGAACGTAGTTCTCACGTCTCCCCGCCCTCCCTCGGCGCGCGCCGGCGCCAGCCACCCGTCTCGGGTACACGTCCAGCCACCCCGCCTCCGGTCTGCGGTGTGACCACCCGGTTGCAAGCCGATCGCGGTGCCCCCTCGTGAACAGGACACAAGAGGGTGGTGGACGCGTGTACAGAAATCCCCAGACAGCCTCGGGGTGGTCGTCGGACGCGGGGGAAGATTCATGTACGTGGGTCGACTGATTGGTATCAACCCCTCGGTCCCGTCGCGGGACGGAGGTGACGAGTCCCCCACCGTCGCCCGTCGCCGTTCTGTGTCGCCGACGCCGAACCCGTGTCGCCGCGCGACGGGGTGGTACTCGTTAGCACGCCCCGACGGCGTCCGGTGGAGTCGGACGGAGTGCCGGCCGTCGTCCGGTGGCACGACCCGTCGACAGCGACCGACCCCAAACCATGACCGGTGACACACAGACCCTGGCGGAACTCTCCGAGCAGTACAAGCAATCCGTGCCCGAGGACCTGCGGGCCGCCAAGTCCTTCGAGTGGTACCTCGAGGAACTCCGCGCGGACCCGCGGGTCGCACGCAACGCCCACCAGCGCGTGGCGGACATGTTCGACCACTACGGGACGGAGTACGACGAGGACGCGGGCGTCGTCGAGTACCAGATGGCGAGCCAGGACCCCATCCACGACGGCGAGAACGTGTTCTACGGCCGCGAGGTCCACGAGTCGATCCACGAGTTCGTCAACAAGGTGAAGTCCGGCGCCCGCGGGCTCGGCCCCGAGAAGCGGATCAAGCTCCTCCTCGGGCCGGTCGGCTCCGGGAAGTCGCACTTCGACTACCTCGTCCGGCGGTACTTCGAGGACTACACCCGCCGCGACGAGGGCCGGATGTACACCTTCCGGTGGACGGACCTCTGTGAGGTGATCCCGGACCAGGACCCGGCCGACGACACCGTCCGCTCCCCGATGAACCAGGACCCGCTCGTGTTGCTGCCGCAGGCGCAACGCGACGAGGTGATCGAGGAGTTGAACGAGCGGCTCGACGCCCCGTACACCGTCCGCAACGAGCAGAGTCTCGACCCGGCCTCCAGCTTCTACATGAACGAGTTGTTGGCCCACTACGACGACGACCTCCAGACCGTCCTGGACGAGCACGTCGAGGTGGTCCGGCTGGTCGCCGACGAGAACCAGCGGCAGTGTGTCGAGACGTTCGAGCCGAAGGACAAGAAGAACCAGGACGAGACGGAGCTGACCGGGGACGTGAACTACTCGAAGCTCGCGGTGTACGGCGAGAACGACCCGCGCGCGTTCGACTACGCCGGGGCGTTCTGTAACGCCAACCGCGGGCTGTTCTCCGGCGAGGAGCTACTCAAGCTCCAGCGGGAGTTCCTCTACGACTTCCTGCACGCCTCCCAGGAGCAGACGATCAAGCCGAAGAACAACCCGCGGATCGACATCGACCAGGTGATCGTCGGCCGGACGAACATGCCCGAGTACCGCGAGAAGAAGGGCGACGAGAAGATGGAGGCGTTCAACGATCGCACCAAGCGGATCGACTACCCGTACGTCCTGGAGTACGAGGACGAGGCGCGCATCTACCGGAAGATGCTGCGCAACGCCGACGTGCCGGACGTGCACGTCGAGCCACACGCGATGGAGATGGCGGGGCTGTTCGGCGTGCTCACGCGGCTGGAGGAGCCGTCCGACGAGGGTGTCGGGCTCGTCCAGAAGGCGAAGGCGTACAACGGGGAGATCGACGAGACGGACGAGATCGACGAGGTGAAGCTCCGCGAGGACGGCGACGCCGTCGCCGAGATCGCGGAGGGGATGGAGGGCGTCTCCGCCCGCTTCGTCGGCGACGAGATCGCCGAGGCGATCATGGACGCCACCCACCGCGGGCGGGGGTACCTCTCCCCACTGTCCGTGTTCGACCACTTCGAGGAGAACCTCGAGAACCACGGCTCGATCCCCGAGGAGAAGCTGGACACCTACCAGCGGTACCTCGAGTTGGTCCGCGAGGAGTACCGCGACCGCGCCATCGAGGACGTGCGTCACGCGCTGGCGTACGACATCGACGAGATCCGCCGACAGGGTGAGAAGTACATGGACCACGTGATGGCGTACATCGACGACACGACCGTCGAGGACGAACTCACGGGCCGCGAGCAGGAGCCCGACGAGACGTTCCTCCGGTCCGTCGAGGAGAAGCTGGAGATCCCGGGCGACCGGAAGGACGACTTCCGGCAGGAGGTCGCCAACTGGGTCTCGCGGCGTGCCCGCGAGGGGTCGAGCTTCGACCCGCAGGACAACGACCGCCTGCGGCGCGCGTTGGAGCGCAAGCTGTGGGAGGACAAGAAACACAACATCAACTTCTCCGCGCTGGTGTCGGCCAACGAGTTGGACGACGACGAGCGGTCGGCGTGGGTCGACGCCCTCGTCGAGCAGGGGTACTCCCAGGAGGGCGCCCGCGAGGTGTTGGAGTTCGCCGGCGCGGAGGTGGCCAAGTCCGAGTTGGAGGAGTGACGTGACCGACTACATCGACCGCGCGGACGAGGAACTCGCCGGGGCCTACGAGCCACCCATCGGGCTCGCGGAGTACGTCGACCGGGCCTTCGAGGAGCCGTCCGTGGCGGCCCACGCCGCGAAGTACCTGCTGGACGCCATCGAGTCGATGGGCACCCGCACGGTCGTCGAGGAGGGTGAGACCCGCGAGCGCTACCGCTTCTTCGACGACCCGCACAACGACGGGGAACACGCCGTCTTGGGGAACACGCGCATCCTCAACGCGTTCGTCGACGACCTGCGGACGGTCGCCGCGGACCGCGGGAAGGGCGAGAAGATCGTCTGGTTCGACGGGCCGACGGCGACCGGGAAGTCCGAACTGAAGCGGTGTCTCGTCAACGGGCTCCGGGAGTACTCGAAGACGCCCGAGGGCCGGCGGTACACCGTCGAGTGGAACATCGCGGCGGGCACCGGCGGCGGCGGACTGAGCTACGCGTCGACGGAGACGGACGACGAGGACGACTGGTACGAGAGTCCGGTCCAGACGCACCCGCTGTCGGTGTTCCCCCGCAGCGTCCGCGAGGAGATCCTCGACGACCTCGCGGCCGCCCACGACGACCTGGTGCCCGTCAGGGTCGACGCCGAGATGGACCCGTTCTCGCGGGAGGCGTACGACGAACTGGAGGAGCGGTACCGCCGCGAGGGCGTCGAGGACCTCTTCTCGGCGGTGACGGATCGGCGACACCTCCGAGTGAAGAACTACGTCGTCGACGAGGGGCGCGGCATCGGTGTCTTGCACGCCGAGGACGACGGCAGTCCGAAGGAGCGACTCGTCGGCTCGTGGATGCCGGGGATGCTCCGGGAGTTGGACGCACGCGGCCGGAAGGACCCGCGAGCGTTCAGCTACGACGGCGTGCTCTCGCAGGGGAACGGCCTGCTGACGCTCGTCGAGGACGCCAGCCAGCACGCGGACCTACTGCGGAAGCTGTTGAACGTCCCCGACGAGGAGCGGGTGAAACTCGACAAGGGCATCGGGATGGACATCGACACCCAGCTGATCGTCATCTCGAACCCGGACTTGGACGTGGAGTTGGACCAGTACGCCGACCGGAACGGACGCGACCCGCTGAAGGCGCTCAAGCGGCGGCTGGACCGCCACGAGTTCCGGTACCTCACCAGCGTCTCGCTGGAGACGGAGCTGATCCACCGCGAGTTGACCGACGAGACGCCCGTCTGGGAGACGGCGGTGCTCGACGAGGTCGACGAGTTGCCGGACAGCGGCACCACCAGCGACGTCGACGTGGATCCGGAGTTGGTGTACGAACACGTCCGCGAGCGGGTTCGCGCGCCGCTGACGGTGACCGTCCGCGACGACAGCGGTCACACTCGCGAGCGGGAGTTGGCTCCGCACACGCTGGAGGCGGCGGCGATGTACGGCGTCGTCTCGCGACTCGACGGGGAGGACCTGCCGGGGGACCTCGACCTGATCGAGAAGGCGACGCTGTTCGACCGCGGCTACATCCGCGAGGGTGACGACCGCGTGGAGGCCGACGAGTTCCGGTTCGACGGCGACGACGGGGCACACGGCATCCCCGTGACGTACACCCGCGACGTGATCGCGGACCTGCTCCACGAGGAGACGGACCGCGTCCACGCGGAGTTGCCGGTCGAGGAGGTGCTGCTCCCGGCGGACGTGTTGAACGCGATGGCCGAGCGGCTCTCGGAGGCCCCGGTGTTCTCGCGGGCGGAGACGGCGGAGTACGAGAACCGCCTCGCGGCGGTGAAAGACTGGGTGTTCGGTCGGCAGGAGGCGGACGTGTTGGACGCCGTGCTCGCGGAGAAGCGGGTCGCCGAGGAGACGGTCGCGGAGTACGTCGAGCACGTGTTCGCCTGGGAGGGCGACGAGCAGGTGGAGACGGAGCGAGGGCCGGCGGACCCGGACCCACTCCTGATGAAGGTGTTCGAGACGGAACACCTCGGGCGGTTCGACGAGGCGGACTACCGCGGGGAGGAGCCGAGTCCCGCGGTCGAGGAGTTCCGGCGCGAGAAGGTGATCACGGCGTTGAACCGCTTCGCGTGGGAGCACCGCGACGACGACTTCGCCATCGCGGACGTGGATCTGACGGAGATCCCGGTGATCCGAGCCGTGTTGGACACCCACTCGTGGGACGACGTGGCGCGGATCTTCGAGGACTTCGACCCGACGCAGTGGGAGGACCCACCCGCGAACACGGAGACGGCACGCGTCAAGGAGGACACGATCAGACACATGACCGAGAACGGTTACAGCGAGGCGTCGGCGGAGTTGACGAGCCGGCGCGTCATGCGGGAGGTGAAGGGCAGATGGGATTGAGAGAGGATCTAGAGCGGTTCCGCGAGATCGGCGAACAGCGTCGCCCGGACCTGACGGAGTTCATCAAGGAGGGTGACCTCTCGCGGTCCGGCGGCGACTCCGTGCGCGTCCCGGTGAAGATCGTGGACCTCCCCGAGTTCGCGTACGACCAGCGCGAGCAGGGTGGCGTCGGGCAGGGTGGCGACGGCCAGCCACAGCCCGGCCAACCCGTCGACGTGCCGGGTGACCCCGGCGACGACGGCGACGAGGAGGGAGACGACGGCGACCCCGGCGAGGGCGAGGGGGAGCACGGCTACTACGAGATGGACCCCGAGGAGTTCGCGGAGGAACTCGACGAGGAACTCGGCTTGGACCTCGAACCGAAGGGGAAACAGGTCGTCGAGGAGACGGAGGGCGACTACACGGAACTGGCACGCGCCGGCCCGAACTCCACGTTGGACTTCGAGCAGCTGTTCAAGAAGGGGTTGGAACGGAAGCTCGCGACGGACTTCGACGAGGAGTACGTCCGCGAGGCGTGCAAGGTCGCCGGGGCGGACGCCCGCGACGTGTTCGAGTTCTGCCGCGCGGAGAACGTGCTCGTCTCTCTGTCGTGGATCCAGGACGCGATGGCGACGATCCCGGACGAGGAGCGTGCCACCTACGACTCCTTCGAGCAGTTCGACGCCGAGGTCGAGCGGACACCCATCGGGGAGCGGATCCGGCGGGACGGGCTCAAACAGGTGCCGTTCCGGCGGGAGGACGAGCGCTACCGGCACCCGGAGGTGGTCGAGGAGAAGCAGAAGAACGTCGTCGTCGTGAACATCCGCGACGTGTCCGGCTCGATGCGCAAGCGGAAACGCGAGTTGGTCGAGCGGGTGTTCACGCCGCTGGACTGGTACCTCCAGGGGAAGTACGACAACGCGGAGTTCCGCTACGTCGCCCACGACGCGGAGGCGTGGGAGGTCGACCGCGCGGAGTTCTTCGGGATCCGCTCGGGCGGCGGGACGCGCATCTCGTCGGCCTACGAGACGGCCAAGGAGATCCTCGAAGAGTACCCGTACAGCGAGTGGAACCGGTACGTGTTCGCCGCGGGCGACTCGGAGAACTCCTCGAACGACACGACGGAGAACGTCGTCCCGCTGATGGAGGAGATCGACGCCAACCTCCACGCGTACGTGGAGACGCAACCCGGCGGCAACACGATCAACGCCACCCACGCCGAGGAGGTCGAGCGCGCGCTCGGCGAGACGGGGAACGTCGCCGTCGCCCGCGTCGGGGACAACGGGGACGTGACCGACGCCATCTACGAGATCCTCTCGACGGAGGACGACGATGCCTGAGCGACGACGCCGGCGTCGGGTGAGCGGTCGACGCGACCGGAGAACGAACAGCGATCAGAGGACGGACGAACGGAGCCAGACAGACAGATGATCGACAGACGCACACTGACGCGCCGCGAGGCGGACCGCCTGGAGGAGCCGGTGGAGATGGCCAACGCGTTGGCCGAACGGCTCGGCCTGGAGCCGTACCCGGTGAACTACTGGGTGGTCGACTACGACGAGATGAACGAACTCATCGCCTACGACGGGTTCCAGACCCGGTACCCACACTGGCGGTGGGGGATGAAGTACGACCGCCAACAGAAACAAGACCAGCTCGGGATGGGGAAGGCGTTCGAGATCGTCAACAACGACAACCCGTGTCACGCCTTCCTCCAGGAGTCGAACACGCTGGCCGACCAGAAGGCGGTCATCACGCACGTGGAGGCGCACGCGGACTTCTTCCGGAACAACCAGTGGTTCGGGCGGTTCGCGGGCGACGACGAGAACCCGGACGCCGCGGCGATGTTGGAACGCCACGCCGAGACTATCGGCTCGTACGTCGAGGACCCCGAGATCGACCGCGACGAGGTCGAGCGGTTCGTCGACGCGATCCTCACCCTGGAGGACACCATCGACCAACACCGCGCGCTGGCGGCCGACCGCGAGGCCGGCCCCGAGAGCGAGGAGTTGCCGGACATGGCCGACCGGCTCGACCGCCTCGACATCTCCGAGGAGGTGCGCTCGCAGGTGTTCGACCAGGAGTGGCTGGAGGGCCAGGAGGGCGACGGGCTCGCCAACCCCCGTCCGGACGTGCTCGGGTTCCTCTTGGAACACGGCAAGGAGTACGACGAGGACGAGGCGAAAGCCGCCGACCGCCCGGACTGGAAAGACGACGTGCTCGAACTACTCCGCCGGGAGGCGTACTATTTTGCACCCCAAAAAATGACAAAAGTTATGAACGAGGGATGGGCAAGTTTTTGGGAGTCGCTGATGATGAGCGACGAGGGGTTCGCCGGCACGGACGAGTTCCTCACGTACGCCGATCACATGGCCCGCGTGCTCGGCTCGTCGGGACTCAACCCGTACAAGCTGGGGTTCGAGATCTGGCAGTACGTGGAGAACCGCGCGAACCGACGCGAGGTCGTCGACAAACTCCTCCGCGTCGACGGGATCACGTGGCGGACGTTCCACGACGTGGTGGACTTCGACGAGGTTCGAGAGCACCTCGCGCCGGACCCGGTCGTCGCGGAGATCACCGCCGACTCGCTCGCGGAGTTGGACCCCGAGGACCCCCGCGTCGACGCCGAGGGGCTCGCCGCGGCTCGCGAGGGTGCGGTCGACGTGGCGGACTACCCGTGGTACGTGTTGAGCTACGAGGGACTGTGCGAGCGGCACTTCTCGCTGGCGAAGCCACAGAACCGGGGGTTCCTCCGGCGAGTCGGGCGGTCGGAGTTGGAACAGACCGCGCGGTACATGTTCGACGACGAGCGGTACGACTCCGTCGCGGCGGCGCTGGCGGACGTCGACTACGGTGCCGGTTGGAATCGGATGCGGGAGGTCCGCGAGAGTCACAACGACGTGACCTTCCTCGACGCGTACCTCACCGAGGAGTTCGTGACGGAGGGCAACTACTTCACCTACGAGTACTCGCAGGCGACGGGCGACTACCGCGTCGCGAGCACCGGGGCAGACGACGTGAAGAAGAAGCTCCTGTTGCAGTTCACGAACTTCGGCAAGCCGACGGTGGCGGTGTACGACGGCAACTTCGACAACCGCGGGGAGTTGTTGTTGGGTCACCAGTACAACGGCGTCCCGCTGGACGAACGGCAGGCGAAGGCGACGCTGGAGCGGGTGTTCCAGTTGTGGGGACGGCCGGTGAACCTCGCGACGATCCGGACAGAGTACGGCGAACACGAACTCGAGGTCGCACGCAGACGCGGCCGCGAGCCGGAGGGCGAAGAGGTCGGTGTCCGCATCCGCTACGACGGGATGGGGTTCGAGGAACACGACCTCGACGCCGAGTTGGAGGAGCGGCTGACGGCCGACGACGTGGACTACGACACGAAGCCGGACGACTGGCTCGCCTGAGTGGCACGCAGACACGGGTGTTCGGTTCGGCCGGCGGCTCTCACTCGTCGGGTGGGTCACGGGCGCGATTCGTCCCCGACCGCCGAGTCGGTCCGATTCGTTTTTGAGGGGTGGCGGAGCTACGTCGGGGTATGAGCGACTCACGGACGATGGACGAGTGGCTGATCCGCTACCTGATCGTCGGTACGATCGGCTCCGTCGCCGCGCTGGCGGTGTTGTACGGGCTGACACTCGGCGGATCGATGACCGCCGCGGGCGGCGGTGCCGTCGCGCTCCTGTTGGTCACGCTCGTCGTCGTGCGCGACCTCCAGCGCTATCGCACCGTCTGAGGCCGTCGCGTCTCCCGCTCGCGCCCGCGGTTCCCGCTCTCCTCTGTCTCTCCACTCGCTCCCGGGTCTCGCGCTCTCCGTCCTCCCCGTCGTCCCCCGTGCGAACGACCTCCCCCAGACGGCGCTCGCCCGGTCAGATTGCCTCGTCCAGCCGTCGCACCTCCGACTCGTCGAGGTCGATCTCGGCGGCGGCGACGTTGTCGGCGAGGTGGTCGAGGTCGCCCGTCCCCGGAATCGGGACGGTCACGTCCGAGGTGTGGAGCAGCCACGCGAGCGCGATCTGGTGACGCGTCGCGTCGTGGGCGTCGGCGACGGCGTCGAGATCCGCGGCGACCTCGTCTAAGTCACCCGCGGCCATCGGGTACCACGGGAGGAACGCCACGTCGGACCGCTCGCAGGCGTCCAACACCGGCTGTTCGTCGCGGTAGCCGACGTTGTAGCGGTTCTGCACGCTCACCACGTCGACGATCTCGCGCGCCTCGTCGAGCTGCTCGACGGTGACGTTCGAGAGACCGACGTGCTCGACGAGCCCCTCGTCGACGAGTTCCGCGAGCGCCGTCACGCTGTCTGCGAACGGTGTGTCCGGGTCCGGCCGGTGGAGTTGCAGGAGGTCGATACTGTCGACACCCAGTCGGTCACGGGAGACCAGCGCCTGGTTCTTCAGGTAGTCCGGGTCGCCGTGTGCCAGCCACTCCGTGTCGGCGTTGCGCAACAGCCCCGCCTTCGTCGCCACGACGGCGTCGTCGACGATCCCCGACTCCCGGAGGAGTCGCTCCGAGACACCCGGGCCGTAGGAGTCTGCCGTGTCGACGAAGTCGACGCCGTACTCGATCGCACGCCGTGCGACCTCCCGTGCGTGCTCCTCGTCGTCTGGCGCGCCGACGATCCCCTCGGCACACAGCCGCATCGCGCCGTACCCCATCCGCCGGATCGTCAGTCCCTCTGCGAGTTCGTACGTCCCTGCCGCCGCGGCGTCTGGTGTTCGTGTCACGACACACGCCTCGTCCCCAGGCTGTCTGACTCTTGCGGTTCGCCACGTGGGATCGTCACCGTGTGGGACCACCAGAAGACACTTTATGTGGTATGGGTTACCACGGGGGTATGGACGGTGAACGACGGACCGCCACGTACGCCGAGATGGTGGAGACGATGGTCGGTGAGAACCCATACCCCGAAGGCCGTCGGCCCTCGCCGGATCGGTGAAGGGCGTCGGATACGTCGCCGTTCGGACGACCGCGAGGGACCGTCGCCGTGCGCGCGACGGCCGTGACACCGGGTCTCTCGTCGTTTCGAGCGGGGACCGTCCTCAGGCCACCACCAACCACGCGAGGAAGACGACGAGTCCGCCTGCGAGCGTCGAGACGACGGCGTGGGTCCGGAGCCGGTCGAGCAGTTGGTGGGCGTCACCCTCGACGGAGAGAGCCTCGTGGATCTCCGATCCCAGTTCGCACCGCGGGAGGAAGTCCGTCGCGACGTGGAGGAACACGCCGGTCGCGAACCCGAAGACGACGCCACGGACCGCGGGCGCGTCCGTCGGGAGCGCGAGCGTGGAACTGGCGAGGGCGGCGACGCCGACACCCGCGGCCGGGAGTAGTACCGCGCGCCAGTCGCCGCCGCGAGAGACGTACCGGTTCGCGGCGGCGTAGCCGGCCGGCCCCTTGTGCGAGACGATGGAGAGGCCCAAGAGGAGTCCCAACTCGGGGACGTTCGCGTAGATCACGCCGATGATGACGCCCGCGCTGACGGAGTGTGCGGTGAGTTCGAGGATCGCCCTGTCGCCCGGCACGTCGAGGTGTGCCAGTCGGTGCCCCAGCGCGTGGCCGGAGTAGCCCGCGAGCAGTCCGAGCGCGATCCCGAACCCACCGAACGTCTTGCTCTGGTTGATCGCCTGCGGCAGCAGGAACACCGACGCGCTGGTGATCATCGCGCCGCTCGCGAGTCCGTACCCCCACACGAGTGTCCGAGCGCGTTCCCGAGAGACCCGCGCGCCGGCCCACGCCGCGACGGCCATCGAGGCGAACGCCACCCACCCGATCCAGAGCAGCTTCGTCCGTGCCGTGTCCGCGACCGCCCCACCGCCGCCCGCGTCGAGCCACAGCACGAGCCCGGAACTCACCACCAACGCCGCCGTCGCCGCCACGCCGCCGACGAGGCCGCTCGTGTCTCCCTCTCGAAGCCCGTTCGTCGTCACGTCTGTCACGTTGTTATCTCTCTCCCTGTGATTGTTAAGGCTGCCGAAGTGACCGACAGGTGGTTGCTAACAGGCGTCCACTGTCGCCTCCGGCGGTTCACGATCGCCTGCGACATCACTCGGTGAGAGGTCACGCTGTGGCAGGCTCGTCCCGTCGGAGCGCCCACACCGCGGATAGGAACACACTTGCCCGGAGCCGTACAACGCTGTGTGTGACTACGGTCCCGCCGGACGTGCACGACGTGCTCGCGCAGTTGCACCGTGCCGCCATCCGGCACGGGGAGACGGACGACGCGGAGACGTTCACGGCGGCCGTCGAGACCGCAGAGACGGTCGTGGAGAACAAACTCCCCGAGGGACGAGTCCGCGAGACGCTCCGACACGGCTACGACCGGGCGTCGGCGACCGTCGAGACCCAGCCCACCGTCGCGGTCGAGTACGTCCGATCGGCAGACCGGCTGCTCGCCAGCGAGACGGACCGCGACCCGACGCTCGGCGGCACCGGCGACGACCCGGCGCTCCCCGACGCCGTCCCGACCGACTCGACGGACCCGGACGACGAGTCGGGCGAGCGGAGTCGAGAGAGCGACGACGGGAGCGAGTGAGGTACCGAGAGCGGGCGAGAGACGTTCCGTGACGGACGAGTCCGAGTACGCGGTGGATCGTTCACTCGGTTTCCACTCAGAGTAGTTTCAAGTGTGTCGAGGCGTTCGTGTGTCGTATGGAACCCGAGGAGGCTGTCCAGCAGATCGAGTACGTGATCGACGCCAGCAGCGCAGCCGGTGGGCGACGCTGTGCCGCCGGCTACCGCCCGGTGTTCGACCGTGTCGCCGACCACTCGGAGGCGACGGTCACGGAGCTCGCCACGGAGTTGGGTGCCGAGATCCGTGCCGGCGAGCGCCCCGACCCTGCGGCCGCCGAGCGCGTCGCCGACCGTGTCGTGGGCGTCGCCGCCGACGGCGGACACGTCGACGACGACGACTGAGACCACTACCCGACGCCCACGCGCGTCTGCTCCGGTGTTCGAACGACGATTCTCCCGAGGCGTTCGGTCGACAGTCTCGACTCTCCCGACTCACTCCTGGATCACCGTCGTCCCAGACTCGTCACTGTCGAAGGAGCGTCGGTAGGAGTTGCGAGGGAAGATCGCCCCGAAGGACGGTCTTCCTGCACTGCGGGGCTTGGTGACCCCGTGTTGCGAGGGCCGTAGTGGCCACCAGTGCGAGGGATGCGATTTGAACGCATGGACCCCTACGGGAGCGGATCTTGAGTCCGCCGCCGTTTCCAGGCTTGGCTACCCTCGCACGCACCCACACCTCTGGCGAGGGACGATTAAAACGTTCCGAACTACCAGCAGCCGGCGGCCGGTCGCGCGGCCGTGGTGATCGAGACGACTCCCGCCGAGTGACCTGTGGTGTACGACCCGCACCGAAGAGTTACGACGGCTGCCCACGCACTACCGGTGTGGACGAGCACACGCGCACGAACGAGGTGGCACCGCCGGCCGCCGGGAGTCCGACCGGCTACAGCCCCACCCGTGCCGACTCCAACGGCTGGGAACACGGCACGCTGCGGCGCGCGACGGTCCACGGCGTCCGGCTGTACAACGCCGGCGAGTACCACGAGTCACACGACTGTTTCGAGGACGAGTGGTACAACTACGGCCGTGGCTCCGCGGAGTCGCAGTTCCTCCACGGGATGGTGCAGGTCGCCGCCGGCGCGTACAAACACGTGGACTTCGAGGACGACGCCGGGATGCGGTCGCTGTTCGAGACCGCCCTCGACTACCTGACCGGGCTCGCGGACGACTACTACGGTGTCGACGTGGCCGACGTGCGCGAGACGCTGCGGGCGGCGCTGTCGGACCCCGCCGCGCTCGACGGCTGGCAGGTCACCCTCGACGGCGAGACCCCCGTCGCCGACGAAGTCGACGTGGCCTACGCCGAGTCGCTGGAGCACTGAGCGACTGCCGCTATCTCCCACTGCGTGGTGGGGGATAGACACGCCTTTTTGTACGGGGGGCGAGGTGTCGCCCATGAGCGAGTACGACCCACAGGAGATCGAGTCTCGCTGGCGCGACCGGTGGGCCGAGGACGGCACCTACGAGCCGGCCCCCGACCCGGACGGCGACGCCGACGCGACGTTCGTCACGGTCCCGTACCCGTACCCCAGCGGCGGGATGCACCTGGGCCACTGTCGGACCTACACCGTCCCCGACGTGTACGCACGGTACCGACGCCAGCAGGGGGACAACGTGTTGTACCCGATGGCGTGGCACGTCACCGGGACCCCGATCATCGGTGCGGTAGAGCGCCTGAAGAAGCGCGAGCCGGAGCAGATGTCCGTCCTGCAGGATACCTACGGCGTCTCCGACGACGCGCTGGCGGACATGGAGACCCCGATGGGGTTCGCGACGCACTTCGTCGAGGAACACTACAAGACCGGGATGGACGAACTGGGGCTGTCCGTCGACTGGCGCCGGGAGTTCACGACGGAGGACGACCGCTACAGCAAGTTCGTCACCTGGCAGTACGAGACGCTGAAGGACCGCGGCCTGCTGGAGAAGGGGCTGCACCCGGTGAAGTACTGTACCAACGAGGAACAGCCCGTCACCACCCACGACCTGCTGGAGGGGGAGGAGGCGGAGTTCCAAGAGTACACGCTGGTGCGGTTCCGCGCGACCGTCGCGGGAGAGGACTCTGACGCCGATGCAGAAGCCGAGGAGGTGATCGCCCCGATGGCGACGCTGCGACCGGAGACGGTCCGCGGCGTGACGAACGCATACGTCGACCCGCAGGCGACGTACGTGGTCGCGACGGTCGACGGAGAGTCCTGGCTGATCTCGGCGAGCGCCGCCGAGAAGTTCCGCCTGCAGGAGCGGAACGTGACCGTCCGCCGCGAGGTGGCCGGCGAGACGCTCGTCGGGACGGACGTGACGAACCCCGTGACCGGGGAGGCGGTGCCGATCCTGCCTGCGGACTTCGTCGACGCCGACAACGCCACCGGGGTCGTGATGAGCGTCCCGGCACACTCGCCGGACGACTACGTGGCGCTGCGCGAGGCGAAAGCCGACGCCGAGTCGAATCCCGAGCGGTTCGCCGACTACGGTCTCGCCCCCGAGCGCGTGTCCGCCATCGAGCCGGTACCGATCCTGGACGTGGAGGGGTACGGTGACGTGCCCGCCCGCGACGCCGTCGAGTCCGCCGGCATCGAGTCCAGCGACGACCCCTCGTTGGAGCAGGTGACCAACGACCTGTACAACGCCGAGTTCCACCAGGGGCGTCTCCACGAGACGTACGGCGAGTTCGCGAACGGCCTGATCGAGGAGGTCCGCGACGAGTTCAAGGCGCAGGGCGTCGCCGCGGGTCACTTCGACACGATGCAGGAGTTCTCCGAGGAGGTCGTCTGTCGGTGTGGCGGCGACGTGGAGGTGGCGAAACAGGACACCTGGTTCCTGCGGTACAACGACGACGACTGGAAGGCGGCGACGAAGCGCGTGATCGAGGGGTTGGACGCCATCCCGGAGAACACACGGAGCCAGTACACGGACACGGTCGACTGGCTCAACGAGTGGCCGTGTATCCGCAACTACGGGTTGGGGACGCGACTGCCGTGGGACCCCGAGTTCGTGATCGAGCCGCTGTCGGACTCGACCATCTACATGGCCTACTACACGGTGGCCCACCGCGTCCAGCGCGTCCCGACAGACGCCCTGGACCGGGAGTTCTTCGACGCCCTGTTCTACGGCGCCGAGGCGGTCGACGACCTGCCCGAGGCGGTCGACGCCGCCGACCCGAGCGACGCCTTGGTCGGGCGCGCGACCGACGCCGGCTCGGAGATCGACCGGCGGACGAGCGACGAGATCGCCGACGCAGATGCAGAAGCGGACACGGAGGCGGCCGAGTACACCCGCGCCGAGAAGCTGGAGACGGCATTCGCGTTGCGCGCTGAGTGGCAGTACTGGTACCCCGTCGACTACCGGTTCTCCGCGAACGACCTGATCGAGAACCACCTGACCTTCTACCAGTACCACCACGCGGAGCTGTTCGACGAACCCGAGTGGCCCCAGGGGATCGTCGTCATGGGGATGGGCCTGCTGGAGGGCGAGAAGATGTCCTCCTCGAAGGGGAACGTCGTCCTGCCGGGCGAGGCGGTCTCGGAGTACGGGGCCGACACGGTCCGGTTCTTCCTGTTGAACGCCGCCGAGCCGTGGGAGGACTACGACTGGCGGTCCGACGCCGTCGTGTCGGTCAACGACCAGCTGACGCGCTTCTACGAACGCGCCAGCGAGACGATCGCCGCCGCGGAGGCGGACGGCCTGCTGGACGGAGCCGTCGCAGACGGCGGGGCGCTCCCGGAGAGTCCGACCGCGCGGCTGGCGGACGCCGACTTGGAACCGATCGACGAGTGGCTGGTGTCGACGCTGCAGGACACCGTCGAGACGGCGACGCAGGCGCTGGAGCGTGCCGAGACGCGGACCGCCTCGCAGGCCGTCTTCTACGACTTCGACGCCGACCTGCGGTGGTACCGGCGGCGGACGGACACGGACCGCGAGGGCGCTCGCCGCACCCTGTTGCGTGTGCTGGAGACGCGCCTGCGACTGCTGGCGCCGTTCGTCCCGTTCCTGACCAACGAACTCCACGAGGAGTTGACCGGTGTCCCCGCCGAGGCGGCGGCCTGGCCCGAGCCGGTCGACGAGTTGCGGGCGCCCGACGCCGAGTTGCGCGAGGAGCGCGTCGAGGCGCTGACGGAGGACGTGCGCGACATCGTCGAGGTGACGGACCGGGATCCGGAGACGGTCCGGGTGTACGTCGCCGCCGACTGGAAGCGAGACGTGTTCGACGCCGTCCGCGAGGCGGGTGCCGACGTGGGTGCGGCGATGTCGGAGGCGATGTCCGACCCCGACCTGCGCGAGCGCGGTGACGCGGTCAACGACCTCGTGCAGGACCTCGTCGAGTTCGCCCGCGGCGCCGACGACGAGCGGCTGGCGGCGCTGGCCGACCTGGACGAGCGGGCCGCCTACGAGGCGGCCGCCGACTTCGTCGCCCGAGAGTTCGACGCGACCGTCGAGGTGTACGCCGAGGACGACGCCGACCTCGTCGACCCCGACGGCAAGGCGTCACAGGCGGTGCCGTTCCGACCGGCGATCCACATCGAGTGAGCGTCGGTCGACAGCCGGCACGACGGCGCGTTTCAACTGTGCCCCGCGCGTAGTGAGGGTATGAGCCACGCAGACGACACGCCGGTGCCCGAACCCCTCAAGCGGGTGGTCCGGAGTGTGACGCCGCCGCAGGTGAGCCGCGGGAACAGCCAGATGGACACGATCGGGTGGGGGTACTTGGCCATCCTCGCGGTGATGTTGATCCCGTTCCTCCCGTTCCTCGTGCTCGCGTGGCTCGCGAGCAAACTGTTCGCCGCGCTGGACCCGCGCGAGGGCGACGACTGAACTGCTGGGCGGGAACTTCGTCGGCTACCGGTTCGTGTCGCGGGGGTGGTGGTTCAGAAGTGTGTGTCTGGTGTAGTCCGGTAGCACGTCTCCAGTGCCGTGTCGAGGTCGTCGAGCGACTGCTGGAACTCGTCGAACAGAGAGCGCCCGAACTCGAGTCCCATCGCCTCCACCTCCTCGACGTACTCGTGTGCTGCATCGCGTACCGCACGACAGAACTGGCACCGACGGACGACGTAGCCACGAGCGGACGCTGGGACGACCGCCGGCATGTCTGCACCAGTCGCCACCCTGTAGGAGACCACCAGTTCCTCCCGTGAGATGGGCTCCACGACGACCGTACCGAGACCCGGAGACAGGTTCACGTCTACCGTTTCGCCAACGTCGACCGCTCCCTCCGCGAGACGTGTCGCCCTGTCAATCAAGCCAGAGACGTGTATCGTGAGTAGCTCCCCGACGTACTCCGGTTGCCACGGGCAGTTGCTCTCGTAGTTCTCCTCGTCGCGCAGTCTGTTCACCC
The DNA here is from genome assembly GCF_041361345.1 of Halobaculum sp. MBLA0147. Classification (NCBI taxonomy): domain Archaea; kingdom Methanobacteriati; phylum Methanobacteriota; class Halobacteria; order Halobacteriales; family Haloferacaceae; genus Halonovum; species Halonovum rutilum. The sequence continues at coordinate 351,190 of NZ_JBGKAD010000001.1, forward strand.
GCGTTCCGCCTGCGTCTATCCGAATCCCTCCACGGATGTCGTGGTAGTCGATCACCTCGTCGGCAATCTCGAACTGTATCGACACGGGTTCACTCATACTCTGTGACTGTGGTCGGTGGTGCGCTGTCAGAGGGTGCGGCGTTCAGAACCGAGTCTCCGGTGTCGTCTCACGACACGTCTCCAGTGCCGTGTCTAACTCGTCTAGTGCCGTCCGGTACTCCTCGAACGCAGAGCGACCGAACTCGATCCCCATCGCCTCCACCTCGTCGAGGTACTCGTGTGCTGTATCACGCACCGAACGGCAGAACTGGCACCGACGGACGACGTAGCCACGCCCACTCTCCGGTGTGACGGTCGGAATGTCGTCACCGGCTGGGATCCAGTACGAGACGACGAGATCCTGTGCGGAGACGGGCTCGAAGGCGAACACACCCATTCCGGGAGACAAGTCCAGTTGCTCTCTCTCCCACACCTCACACTCACCACTCGCGAGACGAGTTGCGACCCGGACCACCCCACCGATGTCTTTCCAGACCAGCTCCCCGACGTACTCGGGTTCCCACTCTCGGTTGCTCTCGTGAGCCGCCTCGTCACGGAGACGGTTCACTCGTTCACCATCGACGAGGATTCGAATGCCGCCACGGAGATCGAGGTAGCTGATAACCTCGTCGACGAGCTCGTACTGCACAGTTACTCCGTTCATTCTGGCACCTTCGGATACACTGTGCGAACGATACCAGTGTCTGTGTTCCGAACGAGCGCGATGGCGTCGAACGAGCAGGGATCGATCTCGGGACCTCGGTAGACTAGTTCTCCCGGATTGATACCTACGTCACCCTCCTCGACGATCACTCGAACCACGTTCAGAACCTCGTCCCGACCCCAATTGTGCGGGAACAACTCTTCATCGTCGTTCGACTCCACCCCGGGTTCGACGGGCCACTGTCCCTCCGAGTCGGGGTGGGCGTGCCTCGCCGCGACGTGCTTCAGGTCGGGCATCCCGTCCCCGTGCAACCCTATGCCTTCGGTCCACTTGTCGGTCTGGAGCAGGAAGTGTGGCTGACCACTCGGTCCACCGTACCCGACGAAGCAGATGTCACCACCGCCGATTCGCTCGTCGATCTTCTGCCTTCGCTCGAGTTCGTGGTTCAACCCGGCCAGTTGCCCCGTCAACTGTGAGAGCAACGCCTCCACACTCTCCACCTCGTCGACGCGCTCGACGATTCGCTCGACACGAGCCTCGCGCTCCGCGTCGAGTTCGTCGCGGAGCGTCTCCGCGGACTTCCGTCGCTGGACGTGGATCGGTGCGCCGGAGAAGCGCCGCACTGCGACACTCTCCGTGTTCGACACGCGTTCCGCGAGCGTCTCGACGCGCTCCGTCCAGTCGCCGCCGCTGCCGAACCTCGTCTCGATCTCGCCGTCTCGCGGGAGCACGGACACCGTCCCCGGCGTGTTCCCGTGGGCGTGTGCCAGTTGGTGTGCGAGGAGTCGTCGCCCCGCGGTCGACGACGGGTCGAACTCGCCGCGAGCGAAGCCGACGTGGCTGCCGACGACGAACGCTCTCGCGTCGAGGTCGGCCGCCGCCTCGGCGGCGGCCGCGTCCGCGTGGATACGGACGGCACCGAACCGCTCGACCACCTCGTCGGCTTCGTCACCGAACCCGCGACGGACCGTGTCACCGAGTGACCGTCCAGGTGACGGGACCACACACTGCAACGACTCGGGGGCGCGTCGGTCCTCACTGCCCCCGCTCCGGACCCGCCGGAGTCGTTCGTCCGTGTTGTACCGACGGGACCGGTCGACGAACCGCTCGACGTCCCACGGAACCGGTGTTCCCTTCCGCTCGCGGAACCGCTCCATCCGAGAGGGTCTGCCCATCACGTCGAGTGGCATCCCTTCGTCGATCCACTCGCGCACCTGGTTGCCGTACCGGTCCTCGTACCGCAACAGCGTCCTGTACTCGTCTCTGTCGGCGATCTCGCGGCCGAAGTACGCCGCTGCCTCGGACAGCGACTCGTCGAGAGTCGGACGACCGAACGCTCGACCGGTGTCGTCGGTCGTCTGGCTCTCGTCGTGACTCGACGTGTCGCTGCGACTCGACCGCGAGCTGGTGCGACGCCGATCGCGCCTCTTCCCCCCCATGAGAACCTAATCTAGACTGTGCGCGAGTGATCGATAATGGTTCCGACAGAGTGTGACGACTGCACACGACTCACGCGACACTCGAGAGGAGAGTGGAGTGTCCGCTCTCTCGTCTCGACCCCAGAGTCGAGAAGTCGAGCAGCGATAGGTTCCCGAAGACGGGTGTCTCTACCACCGGCGTCGACGAGTGCCGTCACCACCACCATCGCACCCACGACCCCGACCGCCGAGCCGCCGCGAAGCTACTCCGCGACGCCGAGCAGGTCGAACTCGTACCCGTTGTCGCGTTCGTCGGCGTGCTCGTAGACGACGTGGGCGGCCGCCACGTCCTGGATCGCCAGTCCCGTCGAGTCGAAGACGGTGATCCCGTCGTCCTCGGTCCGGCCCTCGCGGTCGCCGACGACGATCTCGCCGATGGCGGCGTAGATGTCCGCGTCCGTCAGCGTCCCCTCGTGGAACGGGACGTTGATCTCGCCGGAGTGGGTCGTCTGGTCGTAGTCGTCGATGACGAGCTTGGCGTCCAGCAACACCTCGTCTGCGAGTTCGTGTTTCCCCTCCGCGTCGGCACCCATCGCGTTGACGTGCGTGTGTTCGCCGAGCGCGTCGCGCGGGACGATGGGATCGCGGACGGGTGTCACCGTCGAGAGCACGTCACAGGCCGCGGCCTCCTCGACACTGCCCGGTCGCACGTCGAACTCGTCGTCGAAGGCGTCGACGAAGGCCGCGACGGCCTCCTCGTCCACGTCGCTGATGACGACCTCCTCGATGGGCCGGACGGAGGCGATGGCGCGCAGTTGGGTGTACGACTGGACGCCCGCGCCGACGATCCCCATCGACGTGGCGTCCGGAACCGCGAGGTGGTCGGTGGCGACCGCCGCCGCCGCGCCCGTCCGCTTCATCGTCAGCTCCGTCCCGTCGAGGATCGACAGCGGGAACGCCGTCTCGGGGTCGGAGTAGATCATCGTCCCCATCACCGTCGGCAGGCCGTAGTCGTCCTCGTTGTCCGTGTGGACGTTGACCCACTTCACGCCGGCCGCGTCCCACTCGCCCGCGTCCATGTACGCCGGCATGGAGCGGAAGTCGCCGTTGTACTGCGGGAGGTCGATGTACGACTTCGCCGGCATCTGTGCGTCGCCGTTCTCGTAGGCGGCGAAGGCGTCCTCGATGGCCGGCACCAGTTCCGTCATGTCCGCGTTCTCGTGTACGTCCTCGCTGTCGAGCAGGAGCGTCTTCATCGTCGCAACATTTGCACACGCCGGTTTAGAAGGTAGCGAAACCGGGGCCACCCGCCGGCCTCGTGGACGCGACCACCAGGCGGTGGGACCGACACTGGCGTCGACCGAGCGGATCGAATCCGGCCGCCGCGGACCGGAAGCTACGTTACCCGCCGGCCGGACCGTAGAGGTATGACGACCAGTTCGGCGCCGGGGAAGGTGTACCTCTTCGGCGAACACGCCGTCGTCTACGGCGAGCCGGCGGTGCCGTGTGCCGTCGAGCGACGGGCGCGCGTGACCGCGGAACCACGCGACGACGACCGAGTCCGCGTCGACGCGGGCGACTTGACACTCGACGGGTTCACCGTCACGTGGGGCGGCGACGTGGACGAGCGGCCGGACGTGGACGCACCGCCGAAACTCGTCGCGGCGGCGACGCGGTACGTCGACGAGGCGGTCCAGCAGACCCGCGCGGCCATCGACGACGAGACGCAGGGGTTCGACATCACCGTCGAGTCCGACATCCCGCTCGGGGCGGGGATCGGCTCCTCGGCGGCCGTCGTCGTCGCCGCCATCGACGCCGCGACGCGGTCGGTCGGCGTCGAACTCGCCCCCGAGACGGTCGCCGAGCGGGCCTTCCAGGCGGAGTACGCCGCCCAGGACGGGCAGGCGTCGCGGGCGGACACCTTCTGTTCGGCGATGGGCGGTGCGGTCCGCGTGGAGGGTGACGACACGCGGACCCTGGACGCGCCGCCGCTGCCGTTCGTGATCGGCTACGACGGCGGCGCGGGCGAGACCGGGGAGCTCGTCGCGAGCGTGCGCGACCTCCGCGAGCGGCACTCCTTCGCCGCCGACACGGTCGAGGCGATCGGCGAGCTGACGCGGACCGGCGAGGAGCTGCTCGCGGCTGCCGCGGACGGCGGGCTGTCGACGGATCGCCTCGACCGACTCGGGGAGTTGATGGACGTCGACCACGGACTGTTGTCCGCGCTGGGTGTGTCCGCACGGTCGCTGGACGCGATGGTGTGGGCCGCCCGCGACGGTGGCGCACACGGCGCGAAGCTGACCGGTGCCGGCGGCGGCGGCTGTGTCGTCGCCCTGGATCGGACGGACGGCACCGAGCGGTCGCTGTCGCTGACGCCCGAGTGCGAACAGGCGTTCCGCGCGGAACTCGCCACGGAGGGCGTCCGCGTCGAGTCGCCGTGACCCCGAGCCGGACGCGACGGACCCGACGACAGCGACCCGACACGGAAAGAGACGGACCCGACGACACACGGACACGGAAAGAGACGGACCCGACGACACACGGACACGGACGAGGGAGTGAGACCAGTGCGAGACGACACACTACACACCGACGACACGGATGGAATCGGAGGATCGACCGGCGCCACCACCACCAGTACCACTACCGCCACCGGAGACGAGCGACGGGAGATCGACTCGAACGCTCCACCCGTTCGCGCCGACGGGGGCACCGTCGAGTCGGGACACACGACGGTGCTCAAACTCGGCGGCTCGGTGATCACCCAGAAGGACCGCGCCGAGACGCTGGACGGTGCGGCCTTGGACGCGGCAGCCGACGCCGTCGCGGCGGCGCTGGAGGCGGGCACCGTCGACCGACTGGTGCTCGTCCACGGCGCCGGCTCGTTCGGGCACCACCACGCGAGCGAACACGGCGTGACGACGACGGAGGGGACCACAGACGCGGGTGCCGTCACGGCGATCCACGGCGCGATGACGACGCTCAACCAGTTCGTCCGCGCACGCCTCCGCGAGCGCGGCGTCCCGGTCGTTCCGGTCCACCCGCTGTCGGCCGCGAGTCGCGACGCCGACGGCGAGCTCACCCTCTCGGGAGAGCCGACGCGAACGCTGCTGTCGGAGGGGTTCGTCCCCGTGTTACACGGCGACGGCGTCGCACAGACGGGCTCCGGGGTGACGATCCTCTCCGGCGACGAGGTGGTCGTGCGGCTGTCGGAGGCGCTGTCCGCGGACAGAGTCGGGCTGTGCTCGTCGGTGCCGGGCGTGTTGGACGACGACGAGAGCGTGATCGACCGGATCGACGACTTCGACGCCGTCGCGTCGGCGTTGGGTGCCAGCGACGCCACGGACGTGAGCGGCGGGATGGCGGCGAAAGTCCGGGAACTGCTCGCGCTCGACGCGCCGGCACACGTGTTCGGCCCCGACGCGCTGGAGGCGTTCCTGGCGGGCGACGACGTAGGGACCCGCGTCGAGTGAGTCCCAGTGGCCGCCGCTGGCTCGGCGTCGGGGTGGTGCAGGTCGGGTAGTCAGTCCGTCCACGCGACGCGGAACAGTTCCGTCTGGATCTGGACCCTGTCGGCGGTGTGGTGGGCGAACTGGGCGTTGAGGTCGAGCGTGACGGCGAAGGCGTCCGTCACCCGTCCCCCGGCGTCCTCGACGAACGACTCGACGAACGACGCACTCCCCTCGTTGTGGAGCGTGTACGAGACCACCGGGAGCGAGCACTCGCCCGCCGTCGCCGCCACGGTCTCCAGGAACGCGCGGTCGGCGTGTTCGTTCCCCGTCTGTGCACCGAACGGTGGGTTCGCGACGACCGTGACACGAGCGGGCGTCGTCGCCTCCTCGTCGTCGGTCGTGTCCGACTGGCGTTCGCCGAGGTCCTCGAGCCCGTCGAGATCGCCGAGGTCGCCGAGGTCCTCGAGCCCGTCGAGTCCGCCGAGACACAGTGGCGACCGCGAGGCGTCGGCGCGGAGCCACCACACCGGCGTCGGCGGGTCGACGCGGCGTTCGTTGCGGCGGGCGGTCGCCAACGCGTCGGCGTCGAATTCCACGCCGACGACCGCGGCCGGCTCGTACAGCGCCGCCGCGAGCGCGAGCCGACCGGTGCCGGCGCCCAGGTCGACGACGAGTGCGTCGGCCACGTCGCCGCGCATCGCCGCGACGTGACAGAGGTGTGCCGCCACGTCCGTCGGTGTCGGGTACTGTTCGAGCGACGCCTCCGGGTCGGCGAACGACGCCACGTCCGCCAACGCCCGTTCGACCGCGCGTTTCTGCACGGCTCCGCTCCGTGTGGGGCGCGTGTAAGCGTGACGACCGCGAGCGGAGACTGGGAGAGTTCCGGAGAGAAGAGCGGGTTGCCGAGCGGCGAGACCGAGACTCAGACCGTGACCGGGCCGTCCACGTGGAGCGCGACACCCTCGCGCTCGGCCCGTTCCGCGAGCGCGGCGAGGGCATTCTCGACGGCCGTCTCGTCGGCCACGTCCGTCACCTCGACGACGAACTGCCCGGCGCCGAGGAACGACGCGGCACGGACCAGATCGCGTAGTCGGTCGGCCTCCCGCTGAGTCGACAGCGGACAGTCCTCCGCGAAACACGCCTCGGCACGCAGCGTCGCCGGTTGCGTCCCCTCGGCTGCGAGTTCCGTCTTCAACTCGCGCAGGTACGCCGGTGCCGTCGACGCCAACGCCGACGCCGTCAGTTCCACCGGTCGTACGTCCGCCGGTTCGCTCGCCGCGACCGCCCGCTCCACCCGCGATGTCGTCGTGGTGCTCATCGTATCAACCCATATACTCTGGTTATACAAAAGACTTCGGTGATGCGCAGTAGTAATCTCTCGGCCGAGTTCGGATCTCGTCGGCGGTTCGGGGACGGAATCACCGGGTGGTACAGACGGGTTCCCACGAGAGTCGGAAATTCGCCGCGTAGGCGCCCCGACACCCCTCGACTCGCTCTCGATATCGTATCTAATACTAACGGATCGGGACGACCGGGAGTCTCGCAGAATCGCACGACAGCGGCGGGACGGGGGACGGCCGACACCCACTCCGGCAACAGATTTAAATAGGTGTGACACCAGAAACCTTAACAATGGAAGGTCCCAGCCGCCAGCGGACGCGCGAGACCGAGACGGAACAGGAGACGGAGTCCGACGAGTCCGTCGAGTGTCCCGAGTGTGGGTCCGACGACGTGGTGATGGACGCAGACCAAGGCGAGTTGGTCTGTGACGACTGTGGGCTGGTGTTGGACGAGCGCCAGATCGACCGGGGACCGGAGTGGCGGGCGTTCAACCACTCCGAGCGGCAGTCGAAGTCCCGCGTCGGGGCCCCGGTGACGGAGACGATGCACGACAAGGGGCTGACGACCACCATCGACTGGAAGGACAAAGACGCCTACGGGCGGTCGCTGTCCTCGGAGAAGCGGTCCCAGATGCACCGCCTGCGGAAGTGGCAGGAACGCATCCGGACGAAAGACGCCGGCGAACGAAACCTCCAGTTCGCGCTCTCGGAGGTCGACCGGATGGCGTCCGCGCTCGGCGTCCCGCGCTCGGTACGGGAGGTCGCCTCGGTGATCTACCGACGAGCGCTCAAGGAGGACCTGATTCGCGGCCGCTCCATCGAGGGTGTCGCGACGGCGGCGCTGTACGCCGCCTGTCGCCAGGAGGGGATTCCGCGCTCGCTCGACGAAGTCGCGGAGGTGTCTCGCGTCGAACAGAAGGAGATCGGACGGACGTACCGCTACATCTCGCAGGAACTCGGCTTGGAGCTGAAACCCGTCGACCCGAAGCAGTTCGTCCCGCGGTTCGCCTCCTCGCTGGGCCTCTCCGAGGAGACACAGGCGAAGGCGACGGAGATCATCGACGTGTCGGCCGAACAGGGGCTGCTCTCCGGGAAGTCCCCGACCGGCTTCGCCGCGGCGGCTATCTACGCCGCCTCGCTGTTGTGCAACGAGAAGAAGACCCAACGCGAGGTCGCCGAAGTCGCACAGGTGACGGAGGTCACCATCCGGAACCGCTACCAGGAACAGATCGAGGCGATGGGCTTCCGCTGAGCGGAGCGTTCGTCACCACCGTCTCGGACTCGACCGCTCGTCGTCTCCGTCGGTCGTCTCCGTCGATCCTCTCCGTCGGCCACACCCCCGAGACACACGTGTCGGTAGCCTCTCGACTGCCCCTGGTGTCCTCACGACTCCTGCCGGACGAACACGGTGACCTCCTGGCGGAACAGCGCGGTCTGTAGTCGACTCCGCGAGTAGCCGCCGCCGAGGTACTCGGCGACCCGATCTTCGTACCGCGGAGTGGTGACGACGACCGGTGGCCGCTCGGTCGGGACGTACGAGGCGTTGAACGCCGTGTCCGTCTCCGCGTCGACGCGTTCGAAGTACCACGGGAGCGGGAGGCGGTTCCCCCAGCTGCTCTGGTCGATGGCGGCTATGGGCGGCTGATCGTACTCGTTCCGGGTGTGGAACCGCGGCGCGACGTACAACACGTCGACGCCCTCGTTCCCACGGATCGCGCGTTCGACGGCGGGGAGCATCGTCGCCGGATCGTCCGTCGGCTGGCCGTACTGTGCCAGCGGCGAGCCGCGTTCTGGGGCGTCGTAGGCGTCCGCGACCGGCACGCCGCCGGCGGCGACGGCGGCGACGACGAGTGCGACGGCCAGCGTCACCCGCCCGTAGTCGCGAGCGGACACGCGGACCCGGAGTGCACGCACCCCACGTGTGAGCCCGACCGCGGCGGGGATCGCGACGAACGGGACGAGGTGGACGGCCACCCAGGGGTACGGCTCGCTCGCCGCGACGGCGAACACCAACAGTCCCCACAGTGTCGCGTACCCACCGAACGCGACGAGTCGGCGCGTGTCGTCGCGGTACCGTTCCGAGAAGAAGCCGACGAACCCCGCCGCGAGGAGGACCGGCGTCGCCGTCACGAGTGTCCGAACGATCCCGACGGCGTACTCCACGAGTCCGTGCCGGCCGGGCGTCCGCGGGTTGAGTCGGTAGACGATCCGGTAGCCGACGAACTCTTCGACGGCTCCCTGGAAGGCGGGGCCGGCGGCGCCGACCCACTGGAGCGGATCGTACAGCCCCGGTGCGAGTCCCGCCGTCCGTGGCGCGAACAACACGAACCACACCCCGAGGAAGACGAACGCCCCACGAGCGAGCGGCGTCGCCCGCTCGGCGACCGCATCGGCGAGGTGTCGCACCGTCGCGACAGCCTCGGCGGGCCGTCGACGCACCCGCGCCTCGTCGAGTGCGAACAGCCCACCGAGGAGCCACACGAGCGGGTACGCGAACCCGAACCCGGAGGCGCCGACGGCCGCCGCGAGCGACCCAGCCGCGAGGTACAGGCCGCGGCGGTCGTCGTGGGTCGCGTAGCGGACGAGCCCACCGACGACGACGAGCCCGAACACGGCCGCCGGCACGTCGCCGCGCAGGAACCGCGAGTAGTAGACGAACAGCGGTTCCACGCCCAACAGCGCCGCCAGTGCGACCGTCTCGCCGTCGTCCAACGCGCCACGGAACAACAGCGCCGCCAGCGGGGCGAGTCCGCCGATCACGGCGACGGGGACGCGAACGGCTCCGTCGGAGACGCCACCGAGTTCGATCGCCCACCGCGCCAGCACGTACACGAGCGGCCCACCGGCGACCGGCCGGTAGTCGAACACACCCGTCTCGGCGAACCTGAGCGCCCAGAACCCGACGCGGCCCTCGCTCCAGTGGAACGGCCTGGCGTCCAACGCGACGAGGCGCGCGAGGAGAGCGACGACCGTCACGGCGGCGACCACGGCGACGACACGGTCCGGGCGCTCCGACATACACCGCCGTCCCCCTCGCTCGGTAGTAGGTTTTCGGGTTTCTCGACGACGAGTGATCGGGCCCGTGAGCTACCCCGCCGTCGAGGAACTGCCACCGCGCAGTCACCCGGAGCGACGCGACATTTTTGTCTCCCGAGTCGTGACCCACGCAAGAGGACACATGAGTGATCCAGGACGGGGGACCACGGATCGGGGGAGTTCGAGCGCCGACCACGCCACCGACGAGGCCGGGAGCGTCGAGTCGACCGGTGACGAGTCGGACGAGCCGGCAGGGGTGGAGTCTGCCGACGACGAGGCCGGCGAGTCCGCGGAGACGGGGAGCCGGCTCGACGGCGCCGGCGAGGGTGCCCGCGAAGAGCTCAGAGACGCGGCCCAGCGTGTCGGGGAGACGGCGACGAGCGCCGCCGACGGGTTCGACGAGCGACTGGTCGACCTCCTCTCGTGGGTGCTCGACACGGAGACGCGGGCCCGGATCTACACGTACCTGCGTCGCGTACCGGGGTCGACGAGTGCGGAGATCGCCGACGGGACGGACCTGTACCCCAGCACGGTCCGCGAGGCGCTGGCGGGACTCCACGACGACGGGTTCGTCACCAGGTGTAAGCGGGTCGCGACCGGCGCGGGGAACAACCCCTACGAGTACGAGGCGATCCCGCCGGCGGAACTCGTCGACGCGGTCGTCGACGACGTGCAGTCCGGCCTGAACGCGGTGTTCAACATCGACGAGCGGCTCGGTCGCGACGAGAGCGACCACTCGGAACCGGTCCGGATCACCGTCGAACGCGAGGGGGACGCCGGGGAGACGGACCGCGTCGGCACCGACGATCCGAGCGAGGAGTGACCACGCCGCGGGACGAGGCCCGCGTGGCGGCGTAGCGGTGACGACGAGGCGACGGGTGAGTGACGACGGCCTCCGATCGGACAGTCGGACGGAACGCCCGTTTTATCAGTCGGGGTCACGACGCGGGAGTATGGACGTGGCGCTGGGTGGGACGTTCGACCCGATCCACGACGGTCACCGCGCGTTGTTCGAGCGCGCCTTCGAGTTGGGGGACGTGACGGTCGGACTCACCTCCGACGAACTCGCTCCGCGGACGCGACACGTCGACCGGTACGTGCGGTCGTTCGAGGACAGACGTGCGGACCTGGCGGCGGAACTCGACCGCCTCGCGGGCGAGTACGACTCCACGTACACGATCCGCGAGTTGACGGAGCCGACCGGGATCGCCGTCGAACCGCAGTTCGACGTGTTGATCGTCTCGCCGGAGACGGAGTCGGGTGGCGAGCGGATCAACGAGCGGCGCCGCGAACGCGGGCACGACCCGCTGGAGATCGAGGTGGTCGACCACGTCGCGGCCGCGGACGGCGAGCGGATCTCCTCGACGCGGATCGTTCGCGGCGAGATCGACGAACACGGGAACCTCACGCCGGAGCGAGACGGTCGCGAGTCGACGCGACCGGAGTGAAGTCGACGCGGGTGGAGTGACACGAGTCGCCCCGACCAGAGTGGCGCGAGTCGAGGCGGCTGGAGTGAACGCGGAGTGGCAGGTGCGTCTCCTCACCCGCGGCCCTCACCAGTCGGGCGGTTGGAACCCGGCGTCTTCGAGGAGTCGCTTCCAGTGGTTCTGGACGGAGAGCCGCGTGACATCCATCGCCTCGGCGACGGCAGTCTGTGAGCGTTCGGCGCCGGCGACGAGCGAGCCGGCGTAGACGGCCGCGGCCGCGACGGCCGGTTTCGAGCGCTCTTCCTCGGGGACGTTCGTCAAGAACAGTTCGGTGGCGTTCGTCCGCGCCTCGGCCGGGAGATCCAGCGACTCGGCCGCCCGGCGCATGTCGGCGAGGTGGGTCTCGTTGTCCACTTCGTCACTGGCTCTGTACACACGAGTCCGTTCGAGTCGGTCGGTGGTAAGTGCTGTCCCGGGCGTGGTCGGCGGTGGGAGGGTGTGTCGTGCGTCCGTCAGGTTCTTGAGCGAGTCTGCGGATACTCGGAGACGCGCGCGGGTAGCCAAGCTAGGCCAACGGCGCAGCGCTTAGGACGCTGTCCTGTAGGGGTCCGCCGGTTCGAATCCGGTCCCGCGCAGTCAAACCGCGCCCTTCAGACTCCCCCCGACAAATAATAATTCTAAATATCCTATATGGATAATATGCCACCGCTGACACTCTCCCGCTGTACCGAAGCGTTGGAAAATGATCTCAACCGTGGTATAGTGGTGATACCGAAAACGCACGACAGGGTCTCGATTTAGAAGCGATGGTTGACACCTGTCCAAGCCCCTGACTTTTCTGAGGTCTGAACAAACTTTTACTATTAATAAATTTAATGTGAGATGGTTTAAACCCCACTACGACTCAGTCTCGACGACAGACTCCACGTAGTGCCCCATTCTAACCCTCTTCCAGAATGTCGGACCCTCACTGTCCCTCGCTTCCGCCTCTTCACAGAACTCGCAGTGGTCTGGACTCCACTTATCCCAGTCACTCAGAGCCTCAAAAGCACTGTCCTGACCGCTGTATCCGTCGTTGCCTTGGAACTTTCGTTGTTGTCGGTCTTCGTAGTCGTAGTGGTAGATGTTCCGAGTGTTATGCATCCCCATCGGGATGTCTTCGGCAGGTGGGAGCCGCCTATCGTGAGCAAAGTCACCAAATCCAGAAACCCCAGCCTCCCGAGCAATTGCGGGTCCGAAGTTGTAGTTCACCCCTCTAAATACACTGAAAGCATCAAGGATGATCCGTTCATTACTATCAAACATTTCTGCTACTTCTGTTAGGTTCTTTCGAGCGGTAGACTCAGGACCTAGTTCAGCCGGCTCGATTGAGTCGAGTAATAGAATATCCTCATTCGAGATCGTATCTCGAAGCTCCCGGAGATCCTTGTTTTGTTTTGTGGTCAGCTCCGAAGACCCGATGAAGACTCGAATAGCCACACGGTTGAAATCGTCGGATAGATTTCGATATCTGTTAAATAGAACCGAATAATTAAATTGGTCATTTAAGTGTCCCGAAACGACAGGAACGCCGATATAATCAGATTTTTTATTGAAAAATTTGACTGGAGTATCAAAATCACTGAGGAGTTCCTCAACCTCGGCGGTGAAGCCGTTTGGTTCCTCAGTTTCTGTTAGATACTCCGGGACATCCACCAAGACAGGGGTTCCAGCTTGAGCATAGACTTCTAAATTATCTAAATCTGACTCTTCAATAATTTCAATAATTGGAACGATGTCCAGCGTTTCATCCTGCTGAAACCGACGAAGACCACTAAACTCATCTACCACGTTCCTCTCCACTTGGCCATCTCTCAGTATCGGTGAGTAAACTGAAAGTTGAGTCGATGATTCACTCGAGGTCTGTGACTCGCTCCCACTCATTTGTTGACTCCCAATCGACAAGACGAAGTGTGTGTTTAAATAGGCGTTGGGACCGGAGTGAAAGTGAAATAGGTAGGTGAATTGTCTTCATTAGTGTTTCAGCGACTCAATCCCTCTCAGTGGAGATGGAGATGTCCACAGCCACTTTTTTGCTATCGTAGAGATACGCCACTAATAACAAAAGTCTTATAAAATATCAGCAACCGCGGCTCATCAGAAGGGAGCAATGAGGGAGAACTAAATGAACTTCTAGCGCACTGAGGCGGTTTCTATCGCCGCCCACCGTCCCTCGGACCCGCACAAGCGAAGCAGAGAGGACGCGCGCAGCGGAGCGAGCACGTCCGACCGTGGTTCGAATCCGGTCCCGCGCAGTGCGGAGCGAAGCGACGAACGAGCAGCGGCCGGATTCGAGCCCTGCAGAACGAAGCCCGGAACGACGAACGGAGTGAGTCGCAACCCGGACCGATCTGCTCCGGTTCGAATCCGGTCCCGCGTAGTCGGCGCCTCACCCTCGACGGAGTGATCTCTTCTCCCGTTCCTGCCGTGTCGCTGTTCGTCGCACTCTTCGTGTTGACGACCTCGCAACTGGCTGGAACGAGTGCGCTGCTGTCGAGTGGGCCGACGCGGCTGAGCGGCGGTCTCGTCGTGTTGCTCGCCTTCGGCGCCTGCGCCTCGTTCGGGAACGGAGCCGTAACGGTCGGACTGGCGGCGCTGGTCTCGGAGGGCGCAACCGGCGACACACAGGGAGCGACCTTCGGTGTCACACAGGGAACCGGGAGTCTCGGGCGGACCGTCGGTCCGCCGCTCGCGGCCGCCTACGTCACCGTCTACTGGTCGCCGTTCGTCGCCGGCGCGCTCCCGTCGATCCCGGTCGCGTTGCTGGTGCGTCGGTGATCCACGAGCGACGGGTGTCGTCGACTGCCGAGGCGGTCAAAATCCGGCGCCCCCTCCACCGATCCCCCAGCCGACGCGATCCGACACGCCGAAAGAGATTACTACGACCCGTCGAACGTCCCTCTCGTGTTAGTCGTCCGTCGTTCGTGGTGAGTCGTCCGAGACCACCACACACGACCGGCCCGTCGGTACCCGACAGTCGTCTGTGAGTCGTTCGACCCACGACGACTGCCGGCGAGCTCGGCCACCCCTTCTGTCTCGTGACGACGCAGTTCGTCTCGCCAGCCGACCGATCACACAGTCACGACACCATGACAGACCACACGACTGACGACGGAACAGACGCGACCGACGACAGAAGAGACGCGACGGACGACGAAACAGACGCGACGACCACCGAGACGACCCGATCGAACGACGTCGAACCGGACACGACGGAGGATGTCGATCCGGACACCGAGATCGGTGAACGGGTCCTGCGCGGGCTCGCCGACCACGTCACACCACTGGAGACGACCGACCCGACCGCGCCGCGCGACGACCTCGACGCGTTCCCGGAGTCGGTGCTGGACGCCCAGATCGTCGGACTCGGCGAGGCGACCCACGGCACGCGGGAGTTCTTCCAGTTCAAAGACCGACTGATCCGCCACCTCGTCGCCGACCGCGGCGTGCGCCTCGTCTGTCTGGAGGCGAACGCTCCCGAGACACTGGCGTTGAACCGCTACGTCGTCCACGGCGAGGGTGACCCAGCCGCCGGACTCGCGGGCGTCTACTTCTGGACGTGGCAGGTCGAGGCGGTGCGGGATCTGCTGGAGTGGCTCCGCTCGTTCAACGAGGGACGGCCGGTGGCGGACCGCGTGCGGTTCCACGGACTCGACGTGCAGTACACCGCCGGCGCGGTCGACAGACTGGAGCGACTGTTGGAGACCGTCGCTCCCGAGACGTGCGAGGAACTCGCCGACGATTTGGCGACGCTCCACGACGACGGCGAGCGGGTCGACGAGGCAGACCACTCCGATGCTCGCGAGGCCGCACTGGCGCGTGTCCGGGACCGTCTCGGTGGCGCCGCCGACACGGATTCGTGCCTCTCCGACCCAGACGGCGACTGGGCCGCCGCCACGTCGGACCCCGACGCGATGGCCGCGACCGATCTCCATCTCTGTCTCGAGACGCTCGGCGGGGCGGTGGAGTACAAGCGTCGCGTCGCCGACTGGCGTGCGGCACGGGAGAGTGTGGACTCGACAGACGACGCGGACGACGGACGAGCCGACGAGTCGGACGACGACCGGGCAGCAGAGTCGAACCACGAGTCGGCAGAGGCGGCTGCGATGGCGGCGCTGCTCGGGACCCGCGACGAGGTGATGGCGGACCTCGTCGACACCATGTTGGACCGCACCGGCGCGGAGCGGGCGGTGATCTGGGGTCACGACGCGCACGTGAACCGCGACCGGAGCGGCCTCCGCGACCGCGACCTGTCGGGCACCTCCCTCGGGTCGGAACTCGCGGACCGTTACGGCCAGGACTACCGCGCCGTCGGGTTCGCCTGGGGTCACGGCGCGTTCCAGGCGATCGGACCGAGCGCGCTCGCACCAGACGGCAGCGAGTCTGGAACCACGGTCTCTGGCTCACAGGACGACGGGTCAGACGACGGTGCTGGGGAGTCCGAAGACGGGCCGTCGCTCGACCACGACCTCGCCGTCTGGGAGACGGACGGGCCACCGGCGAACTCACTGGACGCCGCACTCGCCGCGGCGGGCCACGACGTGTCCGTCCTCGACGTACGTGGAGCGGCGGGAGACGAGCGGGTTCGTGACTGGCTGGACACGCCCCAGAGACACCGATCCGTCGGGGCGACGTACGACCCACGCGAGCCGGAGACGTACGTCGTCACGTATCCGTACCCGGACGCCTTCGACGCCGTGGTGTTCGTCGACGAGACGACCGCCGCGCGACCGCTGGACGGTCGGGACTGAGGCGACGGCGACCGATTCCGAGTCTCGGAGCGGAGCCGTTCGACCGATCTCGTACCCACACCCGAACGCTCAAGCCCGTCGTCGGGGTAGCTCGCGGCCGTGATCGAGACCCACGAGGGACCGCCCCCAAGACCTCCCGTGCGGACGGCCGTGCTCGTTTCACCACTTCGCGAGGTGGTGTGACGTGTACGCCGGCCCCGGCGACGCGGAGTTCGGCTTCGAGCTGTTGGTGAGCCGCTGGGCCGAACTCGCCTGGCACCCGACTGCCGGGGACCGCCCCGCACTCGTCGCTCGGCAACTCGGCACGGGGAGCCGCCGCTGGGACACCGTCGTCGTGGAGGTCGATCCGGAGGCGTTCGCGGCGCGCCGCGCCCTCGGCGACCGTGGGCTAGACCGCGACCTGTTGCGTGTCGTCGAACGTGCGCCTGCGACGTTCGAGTGGTACCGCGACGCACTCCCCGATCCGGGGTTCTCGTGGCGGTACGTCCGCGCTGCCGTCCACCGCGCCGCCGGGCGTGACCTCGTCGAGACGCGCGAGGGCGCGAACGGCCGTGTCGAGTTCCGGCGCGTCCGGCCGTACCCCGACTGGGTGGAGCGACTGATCGCGATCGAGAACAAACCCGACCTGGACGCCGCCGCGGCGGACACACTCGCGGAACAGATCGAACACGACGTCGACTCCGGACTGCTCGACGAGGTGTGGGTCGCGACGGACGCCGACGAGTCGACACACGCGCTGTTGGAGTCGTTCCCGGTCGAGGCGGGCGTGATCGCCTGTGACTTCGGCGACGGCGTGGCACCCGGCGCCGCCGACGTTCGCTGGCACCCGTCGCGGCTGTCCGTCGACGACCAGCGCACGTCGGCGGACCGCGACGAGGACCCAGCGGCACACCCGAGCTACCGGCTGGAGTTGGCCGAACGGGCCTACGACGCCGGGTGGCGGTCGTACCACGAGACGATGCGCCCGGACTGCCGCGGGTTCGAACTCCGGCGGAGCGGCCGCGCGCTGGTACCGTACTGCACCGCGAAGGGGTGTCACCAGACGGCGAGCGAGTGTGCCGGATCGTGTCCCGACTTCGGTCCGGAGCCACCGCAGTGGCGGACGAACGGGTGGCCCGTCGACGGCGGCCCCGGAAAGGGGGTCCGGCGGCTCCTCGACCGGCGGCGCGAGCGACACCGGAGTGGGTTGGCCGCAGGAGAGACGGTCGACGAGTCCCCCGCGGACGGCGGGGACTGAGGAGATGGTCGCAGTGGGGCGACCGTGGGCAGAGAACGGCGGCGGCGTCAGTCCGTCGCCACCACGTCGACGGCGTCAGTCCGTCGCCACCACGTCGACGGCGTCAGTCCGTCGCCACCACGTCGACGGCGTCGCGGTCGACGGCGAGCCGGAACGTCGGCACCGTCCGGTAGATCACCTCGACGACGTTCTTCCGGCGGAGTGCCTGCAGTGCCGAGCGCACGTCCTCCGCGGACGGATCTACGTCGTAGGCGTCGCGGACGGACTGCAGCGTCGAGACGACGGACTGTGACCGCTCGTCTGGCCCCGCGAGCACGGCGAAGATCTGCGCCTGCAGCTCCGGGACCCGGATGCGGTCCGGTACTCCGTCACCGTCGCCGTCGCCGTCACCCTCGACGGCCGGCTCCGCGCCCGTGACTTCGGCGGCCTCGTCCGTCGCGCGGATCAGACTGTTGTCGTCGCGGTAGTAGTAGTCGCCCAGGTGGTCCTCGAGGTAGTGGTGGACCTCGCTGCCGGAGTCGAGTCCCCACCGCTCTTGGAGTTCCCCGTTCTTGGTGGGCTGGAGTCGCACGACGTCGGCGAGTCGCTCCCGCTCCTCGTCGGTGAGGCTCATTCGCTCTGGGCTTCCGCGGCCCCCTACTTGTGCGTCCCGGTCCGGCGGAAGGGTAGGTCCAGACACGTTGACGGGTGCAGGTGGCGCGCGAGAAACGCGCGAGGGAGGAGCGAGCGACCGCGAGCGTCTCGGGGCTTCCTGAGTGGTAGTCTCGTCCAGAGAATCACCCTTATCTGAACACTAGCGCGGAAGGCACCGAAGGAGTGAAATCGCTGTCCCGTCCACCTTCCGACGACCGAATGACCCGCGTCACCGATCTCTCCGTGCGTGACTTCAAGCCCGTCGAGGAGGCCTCGGTAGAACCGGGCGGGGTGAATCTCCTCGTCGGCCGCAACAACGTGGGGAAGACATCGTTACTGGAGGCGCTGCACCTCGCGCTGGACCCGAGTTCGATCTCACGGTTCGATGGGAATCTGGATAAGGTGGTGCGGGAGAGAGCCGAAGTTGCGGAACTGGTGGGTACTGTCTCGGGCGACGGAGCGACCGAGGATTTGCACGTGAACGTCGAACGGCCGTCCGAGGAGGAGGTTTCGCGTCAGTTCGAACAGGCCATCTCCAGAGCGCTCGATTCCATCATTGAGTTGCAGGACCACACTGAGGAAGAAATTGAAGAGATTCGTGAGATTAGAGATGAAGTGACCGATTCTCTATCCGGAATTGATAGTGAGACCCTCTCTCGACTTCTGGTTAGACACTCTGCAATACTGGAAGTTGAGAAGAATCGTTACGAGTATCTTCGAGTACCCCGAAACCACTTGTCCTTGTGGGATTTCGTCGAGCAACGATTATCTGAGTCTGTTCTAACACTTGATAAAATAGCAAATAAAAAGCTACGGGAGATCTTTTAATTCTAAAAGTGAAATATTTTCTGGTATAGAAATGGGTTACAAACTCGTGCAAGACGAGACCGACCGCGACTACCCCGTCCGCTTCGTCACGGACCCGGCGATCACGGACGACACGCCGGACCCCAACGCAGACGGCACCGCGATCCGTCGGAGTCGGATCGAGGACTTCCTCACAGAGGAGGAGATCGTCGACGGGTTGGTCGACTTCTCGTTCGACAGACTGGTGTTCGAGGACGGGGACGAGCGCGAAGAGGTGCCGTACGACTTCATGGGCTCGGGGTTCAAGACGCTCGTCGGCATCCTCTGGGAGTTGTACGACCCGGAGGCGGACAACGAGATCCTGCTGATCGAGGAGCCGGCGGTCCACATGCATCCCGGCTACGTGAACGAGTTCACACAGCAACTCCTCAGAGTCGCCCGCGAAGAGGAGGTGCAACTGTTCGTCACCACCCACCGCGAGGACCTGATCGAGTCGTTCTTCGCGCCGCCGACACAGCGCAGTCACGGCGAGTACCTCCGCGAGGAGTTCCAGGTGATCCAGATGACGGACCTCCTGACGAAACAGTTGGACTACGAACAGGCCGAGACGGAACTGGACGAGCTGAACACGGACCTCCGGGGAATCTGAGATGGCGTCGACGGTCGTGATGACGGAGGGCCGCCACGACGTAGAGTTCCTGAAAGTGCTCCACCGCTAGGCGACAGAGCGCCGCGACTACGACACGTTCCTCGCGGAGGAGACGGACGACACCCAGGAGAAACGGATTCGCCAACACCGCGTCGACGACGAGCTTCGGTGGCTGTACAAGGCCGAAGGTGGCCGGTCGAAGGTACTGAAGAAGTTCCGCTCGAACGCGCTCAGACTGGCAGCCGTCGAGTTGATCCTCCTCGTCGACCTGGACGGCGAGAGCTACGCGTCGTTCCAGGAGACGTTCAACGAGACACTCCACGCACACTACGACGGACAACTCCGCGTCGAGAGTCGAGACGACGAGTCGAACCGACACCTGCAACACCACGACTGCGCGGTGGTCGTCGGCGACGAGGAGTCGTACCGGTTCGACCTGCTCGCGTTCCACGACGATCTGGAGTCGGTGACCGGTGTAGAGCGTGGCGACGAGCGGCCGTCGTACCGCGAGGACTTCTCGGAGTACGTCGACGAGCACGAGAGCGTCTGTGCGGACGTGTGCGACGTACTACTCTGATTCGTACAGCTATATACACCCGCCGGCAGAACGTCGGCACGTGCCAGAGACAGATCTCGTCACACTCGATGTAGCCGACGACACGGGTGTCGCGACGCTCACCGTGGACCGACCGGACAGACTCAACGCGCTGAACGTCGACGTGCTCGAGGGCCTCCGCGAGGGGGTCGCCGAGGCGGAGGCGGCCGACGCCCGCACGCTCGTACTCGCCGGAGCGGGCGACGACGCCTTCGTCGCCGGGGCGGACATCTCGTACATGAAGGACCTCTCGACGCCGGAGGCGCAGGCGTACGCGGAACTCGGCCACGACGTGGCCCGCGACCTGGAGACGTTCCCCGCGCCCGTCGTCGCCGCCGTCGACGGCTACGCCTTCGGCGGCGGCAGCGAACTCGCGCTCGCCTGTGACCTCCGGGTGGCGAGCGAGTCCGCGGTGATCGGCCAGACGGAGATCGACCTCGGCATCGTCCCCGGCTGGGGCGGCACCCAGCGACTCCCGCGACTCGTCTCCGACGAGGTCGCGCGGCGGATGGTGTTCCTCGGCGAACGCCTCCCGGCAGAGGAGGCCGAGTCGGTCGGGCTCGTCGGCGAGGTCGTCGCCGACGAGGCGTTCGACGAGCACGTCGCCGAGTTGGCGGCACGACTCGCCGCACAGCCGCAGTTCGCGCTGGGGGCGGCGAAAGAGGCGCTGAACCTCGCCCACGAGGAGCCACTCCACGCCGGGTTGGCGACGGAACGTCGCCTGTGGAGCGGGCTGTTCGGGACGCACGACCAACGCGAGGGGATGGCTGCGTTCCTCGAAGATCGAGAACCGGAGTTCGAGTAGTTCGGTCTCTCACCCGCGCAACAAGTTGACGACCTCGTCGGCCACGTCCGGTTCGACGGCGACGACGTAGCGTCGACCGGGCGTCAGCGTCGTGTCCGGGCGAGCGATACGTTCCCCGTCGTGGTCCGAGATCACGAGCGTCCCGGCTGGGAACCGGACTTCCGACAACTGCCTGTTGGCTGCGGGGGCACCCTCTGCGACGCGGATCTCCATGATGTCGAGTTCGCCGGTCACGTCGGCCAGTGTCTCGACACCACCAGCGAGCACCTGGTTGGCCGCCGCGCGACCGCCGGCACGCTCCGGGAACACGACGGCGTCGACGAACTCGCCGTAGCGTTCCTGGCCCGGCGAGTCGATGCGACACACCGTCCGAACACCCTGCTGGAACTCGCGGGCGATCACACAGACAGCGAGGTTGACGCCGCTGTCACCGGTGAGTGCGGCGACCACGTCCGCGTCGTCGACACCCGCCTGTTCGAGTACGTCCGGGTCGCTGGCGTCGCCTCGGACGACGGTGGCGACGTACTCGTCGGCGACCCTGTCACAGCGGTCCCCGTCCGACTCGACGACGGTCACGTCGTGGCCGTAGCCACGGAGCCGCTGGACGGTCTCGAACCCGACTCGTCCCGCACCCGCGACGACGACGTTCAGCTTCCCCGGCATCACCCTCCACCTTCCTCGTCCCGCGTGTTCACCGTTTCGGCAGTGCCCGTGATCTGGCGGTCGCCACCGTGGTCGACACCCGTCGCGTCGACTGACGCCTCGGCGCCGACGTCCCGGGTGCTCGCCGTCTCTCGCTCCGGAACACCACCGTCCGTCGCCACCTCCGCGTCGGGGTCGCCACCGGGACCGCCACCACCGGGGACACCCTCGCCGCCGGACTCGTCGTCGCGCAACGACTCCAGTCCGTAGTAGGTCACGACACCGAGCCCGAGCCAGACGGCACCCAACCCCCACGTGAACGGGTCGATGAACACACCCAACACGAGGTTGAGGACGATCCCCAGCACCGGCGCGGCGGGGTACAGCGGCATCTCGAAGGGTCGGTTGAGGTTCGGCCGCTGGCGACGGAGCCGGATCACGCTCCCGTTGACCACGACGAACGACAACAGGAAGAACAGCGACGAGAGGTTCCCGACCTGCCGGATCGGGACGAACGCGACGGACAACACCATCACGACTGCGCTGGCGAGGATCGCCGCCGCGGGCGTCCCGAAGCGGTGGTGGATCTGGCCGAACCTCGGGAGCAGTCGCCCGTCCCGTCCCATCGAGAACGCGACCCGACTGGAGGCGATCACGACGGCGTTCAACGCGGTCAACGTCGAGAACACCGCGCCGAAGACGATCAGCGCCTCGCCGCCGCCGATCAGCGGGAACTCCGGCATGAACCCACCCGCCGCCGCCGCGATCCCCGTCTCGCCGGCCGAGCCGAGACGCTCGGCACCCAGGGTTCCGATAGCGACCCCCACGACGGAGAGGTAGACGATCACCGTCGCGCCCAGCGAGAGGAAGATCGCCCGCGGGATGTTCTCGCGGGGGTTCTCGACCTCCTCGGTGACGGTCGTGATGAGGTCGTACCCCTCGAAGGCGATGAACGTCAACCCCATCGCGGGGAGGATGTCTACCGGCGACTTCCCCGTCGGGAACAGCGGCTGGAACTCCGCCGTCGAGAAGACGGGTGCGGTGACGCCGAAGAAGACGAAGACGACGAGGATCAGCACCTTCGTGATCGTGAACACGGTCTCGGCCGACCCGGCGGCGGCGGTCGAGGCGGTGTTCAACAGGACCAGGAGGATCACCGCACCCAATGCGAGCCCGGTGATCGTCGTCTGGGCGACGGCCTCCGGCGGCGGCACGGTCCCCGTGAGGTAGACGTGTGCCAACTCCACCGCGTTGGGCGCGAACCCCAGTGCGTACAGCGCGCCGGCGATCATGTACGCGAACCAGAGCATCCACCCCATCAGGAAGGAGACGAGGTCGCCGAACACCTCGTTGACGAAGGCGTACCCCCCGCCGCTCTTCGGGATCGCACTCGCGAGTTCCGCGTACGACAGCCCCGTGAAGGTAGTCACCACCCCGTTCAACGCGAACACCAGGATCGCCGCCGGCCCGGCGGTCTCCGCCGCGAGCCCGGTCAACACGAAGATGCCGGCGCCGATCATGGCGCCCATCCCGATCATCGTCGCGTCCAACAGCCCCAGCTCGGCCTCCGGCGATCTGTCGCCGTGCGAACTCATCGTCGGTCCACCACGATCTGTGGCACACTGGCGACGCCGGGGACTTAGTTCGTGTGACGGATCCGACGCGCGTCGGACACTTTCACTCCCGTGGTGTCGGATCGGCCGCCGGCTCGGGGGGTTCGTCACCCGCGTCCGGGTCGGAGACCTGTGTGTACACCAACACCAGGGCGAGCACGCCGAGCCCGGCGACGAAGGCGAACGGGGCGACGTAGCCGATCCCTGCCAACACGCCGGAGACGAGCGGGCCGATGGCGGTGCCGAGCCCGAACCCGGTGGTGAGGATCGACAGCGTCGAGCCGGACTGCCCCTCGCCGGCGAGATCGCCCGCCAGCGCGAGCGACACCGGGAACACGAGCGCGACGGCGAGTCCCTGGACGGTGCGGGCGACGATCATCCCGACGCTCGTCGTGACGAACCCCTGCACGAGCGTCGAGGGAATCAACAGGACCAGTCCGCCGAGCACGAACAGTCGGCGGCCGTACCTGTCGGAGGCGTTCCCGATGGGAATCTGGAAGACGACGTTCGCCAACACCGCCGCCCCGAACTGGACGCCGAAGAGGAACGTCGTCTGGTTCAACCGCTCGTTGATCTGCCCCTCCAGCGTGGCGAACAGCGCGATCCCCATCGCCATCACGACGGTCGCGACGCCGAGGGTGAAGACCGGATCCAACAGCGTGTCGTCGCCGGTGACGCTGAGTTCCACGTCGTCGGCCGCCGCGGCACGCGTCTCCGTCGGGTCCTCGACGAGCAGGACGACCAGGAGGAACCCGAGCGCCGCCCCGACGACGGCGACCGCGAACGCCGTGTCGAAGCCGTACGCCTCCTTGACGCCGCCGGCGACGAGCGGACCGACCCCGAACCCGATCAGGCGGAACGTGTTGAACACGCCGAAGTTCCCGCCGCGCTCGGCCGCGTCGCCCACCTCGTTGACCAGCGCCACCGTCGCGGGGATCGTCAGCGCCGCGCCGATCCCCTGGAGCGCGCGCAAGCCGGCGAGGGCCGCGTAGCTGTCCGCGAACGGGTAGCCCGCACTGCCGACACCCAACACGGCGAGGCCGGCGAGGACGAACGCCCGTCGCCGCCCGAAACGGTCGGAGAGGCGTCCCGTGAGCGGCTGGAGCCCACTGTTGAGGAAGCCGAACAGCGAGAGCACGATCCCGATCAGCAGGGTGGTCGACAGCGAGGCGCCGGCGACCTCGGCGCCACCCTCGCCGACGACGCTGGCGACGTACGACGGCAACACGACGATGAGGAAGGAGTTCCCCAACGAGTCGGCCATCCGTGCGAACGCCAGCGCGAACACGCGCCTGTCCGTGTCGAGAACGCCCATCTACGATACGTCAGGGACGCGAGGGTGTTACCCGTTTGGGAGGCGGCGACCCCTCTCGTCGCCACAGTCCGGAACGACTCCGCGATCGACCGGGAGTCGCCCGATCCGTCACACCCTTCAGGGTCCACGCGTTACCCGGCGAGCATGAAGTTCTGCGACGACTGCGGTTCGATGATGAAGGCGGACGGAGACGTGTGGGTGTGTGGCTCCTGTGGCGCGGAGGAGCTGCGCGACGAGGCAGAGGAGGCGTCGATGTCAGTCACCGAGGGGCAAGAGGAGACCGAGGTGGTCGACGTGTCGGACGTGGACGACGCCCAGATCGGTCCCACCACGGAGATCCGCTGTCCCGAGTGTGGCAACGACCGCGCGAGCTACGAGATGAAACAGATCCGCGCCGCCGACGAGTCCGAGACGCGGTTCTTCACCTGTACCGAGTGCGAGCACAAGTGGCGCGAGGACGACCACTGATTCCGGGTCCGCCGGGCGGGCCGACCGGCGTGTCCGACCGCTCGCGCGCCGTCCGGTGCGTTTAATCCGCCGGTCGTCGACACGCCGACCGTGGCGTCACTACTCGTCGCGTCGGGGTTGGCACTGGTCGGGACGGTGATCGTCTGGCTCGCCGGCGGGCGACTGGAGGAGTCCAGCGCCGCGCTCGGTCGCTACTACGGGCTCCCACAGGTCGTGCAGGGGGCCGTGATCGCGGCCATCGGCTCGTCGTTCCCCGAGTTGTCCAGTTCCGTCCTCGCCGTGGTCCGACACGGGTCGTTCGATCTGGGTGTCGGTGCGGTCGTCGGGTCGGCGATCTTCAACATCCTCGTGATTCCGGGGATCGCCGCCCTGTCCGGGCGTGGGCTGGACGCCGACCGCGACGTGGTGTACAAGGAGGCACAGTTCTACATGCTGTCGGTGGCGGTGGTGCTGCTCGTGTTCTCGTTCGGGTTGATCTACTACCCCGGCGGGACCGGTGCGGGTGGAGTCGGACTGGCGACGATCACCCCCGGACTGGCGCTGATCCCCGTGGGACTGTACGCCGTCTACGTGTTCATCCAGTGGCAGGACGTGGGCGACGCGAACGTCGAGCGCGACACGCAGGTGTCCGCGGGCCGGGCGTGGCTGGTGCTCGCGGGGTCGCTGATCGCCATCTTACTGGGCGTCGAGGCACTCGTCGTCGCCGCGGAGGACTTCGGCGAGATCTTCGACACGCCGTCGTTCTTCTGGGGGCTGACGGTGATCGCCGCCGGGACGAGTCTCCCGGACACGGTCGTCTCCGTGCGTGCGGCCGAGGCCGGGCGCGGGCCGACGAGTCTCGCGAACGTGCTCGGCTCGAACGTGTTCGACCTGTTGATCGCCATCCCGGCGGGTGTGATCCTCGCCGGTGGGACAGTCGTGAGCTACGGCGCCGCGGTGCCGATGATGGCGATGCTCACCGTCGCCACCCTGTTGTTCCTCCTCGTCACGCGGACGGATCTGGTGTTGACGACGCGGGAGGGCGGGCTGCTCCTCGGAGCCTACGCCGCGTTCCTCGGGTGGGTCCTCGCCGAGGCCCTGGACGTGACGGCGCTGATACCGGGGGTGTGAGCGACTCGGCGGCGTCCTCCCGGAGCGAGCCGACTCAGCTCAACCCGGCACTGGGCTCCGTCCCCGCGTCGAGTTCCGGCGGCACGTCCACGTCTGCGACCCGATCGTGGAGGTGTGGCGCGTCCGTACTCGGGGCGTTCACGTCCGTCGACACCGGGTACGCGACCAACTCGTCGTCGGGGTACGGGGTGAGTAGGTCGGTGTGGACGGGCGCCACCCCGTCGTCCGCTTCTGGCGGGTCCGCGTGGAGCCAGTCGTCCTCGCGGTCCGGCGGGAGGACGACGGCCATCCTGTGGTGGAGTCGCGAGAGCAAGTCGTTCGGCTCCGTCGTGACGATCGTGAACGTCTCGCGGACGTCGTCGTCTCCGTCCCCGTCGCCGACGCCGAACTCGCCGAGCCCGGACTGTCTGGTCGGCGGAGACCACCGCTCCCAGAGTCCGGCGACGGCGAACGGTCGGTCGTCCGCGAACGCCACCCGGAACGGCTGGTTGTGGCCGTCGACCTCGGTCCACTCGTAGAACCCGGTGACGGGGACGAGACAGCGGCGGGCGCGGTAGGCGTCGGCGAACGACCGCTTCTCCGTCAGTGTCTCCGCACGGGCGTTGATCAGGTCGAACGACTCGTCGGCCCACGATGGTGTCAACCCCCACTCCATCCGCCGCACCTCCCCGCCGTCCGTGATCACCGGGAGTTCCTGTCCCGGCGCACAGTTGTACCGCGGCTCGAAGTCCTCCGGGAACGCGACGCCGAACCGGTCGGCCAGTGTCGACGGCGTGGCGTGCAGCGAGTAGCGTCCGCACATGAGATACGACCCGTACGGGAGCCGTCGACAAGTAGGGTTCGGCTCTCCAGGATCGAGTCTCCGCTTGGCGACGGCTACTCCGTCGCCTCGGTGTCGAGGTCGTCGACGAGCCCCGACCCGACGCCGACGTACGTCTCCGGCGACAACGCCTGCAGTTCCTCGCGGACGGACGCGGAGACGTCCAACTCCGCGAACAGGTCGTGGAAGTCCTCGAGCGTCACCCGTTCCCCACGGGTGAGTTCCTTCACACGTTCGTAGGCCGCAGTGTCGCCCTCGCGTCGGAGGATCGTCTGGACCGCCTCGCCGATCACCGCGGGGTTCGCCGCGAGGTCCTCACGCATCACCTGCTCGTTGGGGACGACCTTCGCCAACCCGTCGGCGGTCTTCGAGTAGCCGATCAGACAGTGTGCCAGCGCCGCGCCGACGTTCCGCTTGACCGTCGAGTCCGAGAGGTCGCGTTGGAGTCGCGAGGTGGTGACGTACTCCGCGAGGAACGACAAGTCACTGTTCGCCTTCGAGAGGTTCCCCTCGCCGTTCTCGAAGTCGATGGGGTTCACCTTGTGTGGCATCGTGGAGGAGCCGGTTTCGCCCTCGGTCGGCTCCTGCCCGAGGTAGCGGTCCGAGACGTACAGCCACACGTCCCGATCCACGTCGAGCAGCACCTGGTTCGCACCCCGCAGGGCGTCGAACAGGCGCGCGAGGTCGTCACACGGGTTCACCTGCGTCGCCAGCGGGGTGTGGTCGAGCCCCAGCGAGGCGACGAACGACCGCGAGAACGACCGCCAGTCCACGTCCGGGTAAGCGGCGTCGTGGGCCGCGTACGTGCCGGAGGCACCGGCGAGTTTGCCGGCGAGCCCGTCGGCCGCCCGCGTGACGCGAGCGGTCGCCCTCCCGAGTCGCGCCGCGTACACCGCGAGTTCCTTCCCGTAGGTGGTCGGCGTGGCGGGCTGTCCGTGGGTCCGGGCGAGCATCGGGAGGTCGCGGTACTCGCGTGCCTCCGCGGCGAGTGTGTCGCGCACCCCGCGCAGTTCCGGCAGGAGAACCTCCTCGACGGCGGGTTTCACCAACAGTCGCTGTGCGAGGTTGTTCACGTCCTCGCTGGTGAGACCGAAGTGGATCCACGGGTGGAGTCGCTCCGGGAGCCGCGTCCGGAGGAAGTACTCGACGGCCTTCACGTCGTGGTTCGTCGCCTCGTACCCCGCCGCGCCCTCGGTCTCCAACCGCTTGACCAGGCGCGCGTCGTCGGCGTCGAACTCCACGACGACGGCACGCACCGTCTCGCGGTCCGCCGCCGACAGTGAGAGATCGACGCCCGGCTCGTCCGCGAGTGCGAGCAGGTACGCGACCTCCACCCGGACCCGCTCGCGGATCAGCCCCGACTCGCTCGCGTACGGCACCAGCGGCTCCGTCCGTCCGGCGTACCGCCCGTCCAGCGGCGACACCGCCGCGAGCGGGTCGTCCCGGGGGAGGTCCGTCGTCACCGATCCGAGGTCGTCGACGAACGTCTCGGTGCCCGCCGAGTCACCACCGGCTTGGACCGACTCCGTCTCCTCGCCCGCACCCTCGTCCGTGTCGTCCATACTCGCCGGTGCCGCCGCCGCGTCCAAAGTCGTTCCGGTCCCCCGTTCCACGAACGTGCTCACTCAGTCCACGTGAGGGGGTCCGAACCTCCAGTCTGTTACACGTACGTGTGCATCCGTCGGACCCGTACCACAACGGTTTACCGGGCGGCGGCCGGGCGTGTGGGTATGCAAGTCGCCGGGATGGCGAGCAACAGGGGCCGGAACCTCCGACGGATCGCAGACTTCGCGCCGGGCGGTGCGGAACTGGCCGTGGTCGTGACCAACGACGCCGACGCACCGGTGTTGGAGGCCGCCGCGGAGCGTGGAATCCCGACGGAGGTCGTCGAGCGACCTGCCGACCAGGACCGGGAAGTCCACGAACGGCGCATCCTCGACGCGCTGGCCGACTACGACGTCGAGTTGGTGTGTCTCGACGGCTACATGCGCGTGCTCACGCCGACGTTCCTCGAGTCCGCGCCGACGACACTGAACGTCCACCCGTCGCTGTTGCCCGCCTTCCCGGGGCAGGACGCCCACGAGCAAGTACTGGACGCCGGCGTCCGCGTCTCCGGGTGCACGGTCCACGTCGTGACGGAGGCCGTCGACGCCGGCCCGGTCGTCACCCAGGAGGCGGTCCCGGTGTACGCCGACGACGACGTGGAGACGCTGAAGGCGCGCGTCTTGGAGGAGGGAGAGTACGCCGCCTACCCGCGTGCCGTCCGCTGGTTCGCGGAGGGACGCGTCGAGGTCGACTACGACGTGGGCGAGGTGCGCGTCGCGGGCGACACGGACGGCACGGTGCGGATCGAGGGTGGTGAGACGGTCGACGGCCCGACTGGTACCGACCCGACGCCGACCGCGTTCCCGAGTCGCCGGCTGACGGCCACGGAACACGTCCGCGACCTGCGGTACGGGGAGAACCCACACCAGGACGCCGCGCTGTACGCCGACGGACGCGAGGCGGGCGCGACGGTGGTCCACGCCGACCAGTTGAACGAGGGTGCGAAGGCGCTGTCGTACAACAACTACAACGACACGGACGCGGCGGTCGAACTCGTCCGGGAGTTCGACGATCCCGCGGCGGCGGTGATCAAACATACCAACCCGGCGGGGTGTGCGACGGCGGACACGCTGGCGGACGCCTACGCCGACGCGCTGGCGACGGACCCGAAGTCCGCCTTCGGCGGTATCGTCGCGCTCAACCGCGAGTGTGACGCCGCCACCGCCGAGCAGGTCACCGACTCGTTCAAGGAGGTCGTCGCCGCGCCGAGTTACACCGACGACGCGCTGGCGGTGCTTCGCGAGTCGGACAACCTCCGCGTGTTGGAGTTGGGTGACTCCGACGACCAGCCGTTCGGCCGCGACGCGGCGGCCGACACCACCGAGGTGAAGCTCGCGGGTGGGCGACTCGTGCAGGACCGCGACCGGCAGGCCCCGACGGTCGCGGACCTGGAGGTCGTCACGGAGCGCGAGCCCACCGACGAGGAGCTGGAGAGTCTGCTGTTCGCCTGGCGGACGATCAAACACGTCAAGTCGAACGCCATCCTGTTCGCGGACGGCACGGAGACGGTCGGTGTGGGCGCCGGCCAGGTGTCTCGCGTCGACGCGGTGGAGTTGGCCGCGAAGAAGGCCGCCCAGGACGCCGAGGGGAAGGACAGCGAGGGCGCGGTGATGGCCTCGGACGCCTTCTTCCCGTTCCCGGACGGCATCGAGGCGGCCGTCGACGCCGGGATCGAGGCCGTGATCCAGCCCGGCGGGAGCGTGAACGACGACGACGTGATCGCCGCCGCCGACGAGCACGACGTGGCGATGGTGCTCACCGGCTCGCGGGCGTTCCGGCACGACTAGAGACCGACCTTTTTCACTCCTCGGGGTGGCCGCCTGCGGCGGCCACCCGAGGAAAAAAGCTCGATCAAAAAGGGCCGCGAGCGCGCCGTGCGGCGCGCTCGCGGTGGCTTACGGTGCCGTGACCGCAACCGCGACCGCCCCGCACCGCTACCGCACCGCGACCGCCCCGCACCGCACCGTACCGCCACCGCCCCGCACCGTACCGCCACCGCCCCGCACCGCACCGCCCTGCACCGCACCGCAACCGCGACCGCCCCGTCCCGCAACCGCTCTCCTCCGCGACCACCCCGCTCCGTACCGTCCCGCGACCGCGCGCCCCGCTCACACCACCGCCACGACCCCCACACCGCTCGCCACCGGAGTCCCGCACCGCAGAGGTTCGATACGCGGAGAGAACGACCCCCGGTACCGATGGTCAACTCTCGTCTCCACCGCTGGCGTCGTACCGCTCCGCAGCCGTCGAGAACGCCGCCTCCTCCAACTCCGTACTCCGCCGAGACTCCCGCTCCGCGATCGCCTCCGCGTCCGGCTCCACGTCGTCGTCCACCCGCGCCCACCCGTCGTGAACCTTCGCGTGACACCACCGGCACAACGCCACCGTAATCTCGTGGGCCGGCGTCTCGTCGTCGGACGGCACGGACCCGTCCGACGACTCGGTCGCTCCCGCCGCACCGCCACCCTGCCCGCCGCTCGTCACCTCGTCGGGGAGCACACCCGAACTGAAGCCTCCGAGGTCGAGTCCGCTGCCCGCCGTCTCTGGCTCTCCGTTTCCACCACCGTCGCTGCCAGAACTCCCGTACTGCAGGTGGTGTTCCTCGATCAACGGCCGGGAGTCGTCGTGGGCCATCCGAACCTCGGGGAGCCCACAGCGAGCACACTCCTTCCCGTCGGTCGTCGAGCGGTAGTGTGGACAGTCCCGAAAGTCGGCGTCGTCGGCCGCGGCGACACAGGCGTAGTCGGCCGCCCGGCGCTCGCGGGCGAACTCGCGGTCCGCTCCGGCGTGGTCCAGCGCGTACCGACACCGCCCGTCGCCGGTCAGGTGGTCGCACCGCCCGGCGTGGTCGTAGGGGTCGTCCACGCCGACCGGCGTCCCCTCGGGCGTCTCCTCCATACACGCCCTGCGGCCCACTGGGACTTCAACGCTCGGCGTTCGACGCAGGCGGGACACCACTCCGACGTTCCTGGCGGCGACGCACCCGACGGAGACGGCGACGGAACGCCGGATCACCCGACGGAGACGGCGACGGATCGCCGGATCAGCCGACGAAGTCGACGACCGTCTCGCCGTCACAGACGAGGTTGTACGCGCCCTCGTCGTCGTTCCACAGTACGAGCACGTTCTCGAAGGACAACACGCTCCCGTACGCCGCCGTCGCCAGGTCGTCGTTCAACACCGTCTCGTTCGTGAGCACGGCGTAGTGGTCCACCGTCTGTGAGCCGTCTCCGACTCGGTACAGCGGGTTCCCGTCCCCCTCCGCGAGGTTCCGCGAGAGCTTACACGCCAACAGGTTCACGCGGTTCGTGACGTGCGTCTCCGACTCCGCGAGTCTCGCGTGTCGCTCCGCGTTCGCCCGCACCGGCAGCCGCCGCTCCCCGTCCGGTCGGATCAGCGCGTACGCGAACCGGACGCTCGTGTTGCGGAACTGGTCGGCGTCCAGCTCCTCGCGGTCCGGGAACTCGTCTGGGTCCGCCGCCTCGGCGAGTCGCGCCTGCGTCGCCGGCACCGCGATCGGCTCGCGTTCGTCGAACGACCACCCGCGGTCCGACGGCACCGCGTCCGGCCACAGCCGCGACGGCGGCGCGAACACCGAGCGGCCCGTCTCCGGGGTCGCAACCGCCCGCTCAACCGTCCGGAGTTCCGTCGCCGTGGCGAGGTCCGCCGGCGCGAGTAGGAGACACGTCCCGTCGTCGGCCAGCGTCTCGCAGTACCGCTCGACCGTCGCCGTCGGCTCCGCCAACTCCGAGAGCACGTTCCCGAACAGCAGGAGGTCGACCGCATCCACGCTGCCGGGGTCGAACGCCTCGGCGGTCGTCCGGTGGATCGTCGTCCGGAAGTTGCGCCCGGTCTCGTCGAGCACCCGCTCCAACACGTCTGCGTTCGCGCTCGGCTCGACGGCGTGGTACTCCACCACCGCGTCGTCCGGGAGGTAGTCGTGGAGTGCGACCGCCGGCCCACCCGTCCCGGCACCTACGTCGAGCACGCGGAGTCGTCGCGGCAGCAGCCCCCGCTCGGCCAGCGGGTCGAGCGCGTAGCCGGTCGCGGCGTAGAAGTCGCCCGCGTGGTAGACCGCGTACGCCAGCGCCGCCTCCGCGTCGTACGACACGTCCTCGCCGCGGTAGTAGGTCTCCTTCAATTCGCGAATCCGCTCGCGGAGCCGGTAGCCGCTCTCGCCCGTCGCCCAGTCGCGCCCGAACCGCTCGATCAACAGGTCCTCGACGGCACGGTCGTACCGCTCGGGGTACGCTGTCGGGGCCCACCCGGGAGCCGGTGCCGGCTCCTCGTCGACCGGGACGAAAGTGCCCTCGTCCGTCTCGCGGAGGCCCAGCTCGAACGCCTCCTCGCGCAGTGCAGTCCTGACGACCGCCGGGTGTGGCTGGGACTCGAGGTACTCGTACACCTCCTCGGGGTCGATGGGCCGCACGTTCTGGAGGTACTTCGCCGTCTCGCGCAGCGACTCGCGGTCGACGCTCACGGTCGATCACCGCCGTCCGGCTCGGCCTCTTCGTCGGCCTCCCGACGCGGATCGAGCCCGTCTACACGCTCGCGTGCCCGCTCGAACAGCGCCGCGAACCGCTCGTCGTCGCCCGTCTCCGCCGCCTCGGCGATCTCGGCTGCCGCGTCCGCCACCGCGTCCGCGCCGTCGAACGTCGCCTGGATGTCCGCGTACACTCGCGGGTCGCCCTCCGTGACGGTCCGGACGAGTTCCGCGAGGTCGCCAGAGACGGGCGTGTGGAAGCGGTCGTCGACGGACTCCGTCGCCAGCGCGTACGCCAGCACCGCGGCGTGGGCGCCGGACTGGACGCTCTCCATCGCCGTGTCGTGGGCAGCGGCGGTCGTCTCGAACACCTCGTTGCCGGCATCGGCCATCGCCGTCCGAACCCGTCCGACGGTCTCGCCTGCCTCGCCGGGGACGTAGGCGATCCGCCCGGGTGCTCGCGGCGGCGCGAACAGCGGGTGGAAGCTCGCGTACTCCGAGACGGCGTGGCGCTCCATCGCACGCAGCGGCGTCTCCATCGTCCCGGCCACGTCGACCACCGCGCCGGTCGCGTTCGGGGCGTGACTCCGGACCGCGCTCCCGACCGCGGGGATGGGCACCGCGAGCGCGACCACGTCGAACGACTCCCCGGTCTCCGAGGCGACGGCCCGCGTCGACAGCGTCTCGTGTGTCCGTCCGACCTCGCGCGCGGCCGCCTCCGCCGCCGCCGCGTCCCGGTCCGCGAACGCCGCCGCGTCGACGGCCGGCGCGAGCGTGTCGGCGAGCCAGCGCCCCATCTCGCCGGCTCCGACCACTAGTAGTTGCACGTGTCGTGCTACTCGCGGGGACCGAGAAAGGGTGTCGGTCCACGGCGCCACACGCCGTCCTCCGCCGGAGAGTCGGGTGGGCGACACCGCAGCGAGGGACCTACTCGATCGAGAGCCCGGCGTGCCAGCGGTCCGCGCCGGCTTCGGCCTTCACTTCGTCCATCTTCGCGAGCAGCTTCACCGCCAGACTGGCCGTCTCGGCGGCGCGGTTCTCCCCCTCCACCTGGAACTCGCCGGTCTCGCGGTTCGCGTACACCGTACAGACGGCGCCGGCACGCAGCCCGAAGATGCTCGCGAGCGTGACGATGGCGGACGCCTCCATCTCGATGTTGCGCACCTTCGCCTCCTGCAGCTCCTCGACGAGCGTGTCCATCTCCGGCGCCTCGTAGCCGTCGAACCCCGGCCGCCCCTGTCCGGCGTAGAAGCTGTCGGCGGACATCGTCACGCCGGTGTGGTAGTCGTAGCCGAGTCGCTCGGCGGCGGCGACCAGCGCCGTCACGACCTCGTAGTCCGCCGCGGCAGGGTAGTCTTCGCGGACGTACGCGTGGCTCGTCCCCTCCTGGCGCACCGCGCCGGTGGTGATCACCAGATCGCCGACCTCCATGTCCGGCTGGATCGCGCCACACGAGCCGACACGGAGGAAGGTGTCGACGCCGACGCGGGCCAACTCCTCTACGGCGATGGCCGCCGAGGGCGCGCCGATCCCCGTCGAGGTGACGGAGATCTCCGTCCCCTCGTAGGTACCGGTGAGCGT
The DNA here is from genome assembly GCF_041361345.1 of Halobaculum sp. MBLA0147. Lineage (NCBI taxonomy): Archaea > Methanobacteriati > Methanobacteriota > Halobacteria > Halobacteriales > Haloferacaceae > Halonovum > Halonovum rutilum. The sequence goes on from NZ_JBGKAD010000001.1 coordinate 385,719, forward strand.
GCGGTACTCGCGGTGCCGGGCCCGTTCCTCCGCGTCGTCCCAGAACGCCGTGATCGTCTCGACACGGTCCGGATCTCCCGGCAGGAGGACCGTGTCGGCGACGTCCTCGGGCGACACTTCGAGGTGGTACTGCTCGTCGTCGTTCGGGTCCTCGCTGTCGTCGACCATACCCCTCCGGTTCCACCCGACGGGCAAGGGGATTTCGGTCGGCTCGCTGTGCGGGACTGGACCGGCCGGCCGACGTGTGGTCCGACTCCGCGTCGGACCGTCTCACCGCCGTACGTCGTCGTACACGTCCGCCAACACGTCGACCGCGTGTTCGGCGCTCGCGGTGTCGCGCTCGCCGAGACAGTTCTCGCGCAGCCGGTCGCGCTCGGCGAGCGCCCGGTCGACGGCGTCCGCGAACGCTGCCGTGTCGCCCCGCGGGAAGTGGAGGCCGTCATCCCCGTCGTCGACCGTCTCGGCCAACGCGCCGGCGTCGACGCCCACCACCGGTGTCCCACACGCCGTCGCCTCCAGCGCGACGAGTCCCTGCGTCTCCACGGGCGACGGGAACAGGAACGCGTCCAACACGGAGTAGAACGTCGGCAGTGCCTCGCGGTCCAGGAACCCGAGGAAGCGCGCGTCTACGTCGTGCTCCTCACAGGCGGCCCGCACGGCCTCGCGTGCCGGCCCCTCGCCGCCGAACACCACCGTCGCGTCCGTCTCGGCCGCGGCGACTGCCGGCGGGATCTCGGTCAGGTCCTTCTCGTAGCCGTGGCGACCGGTGTACCCGACCAGCGGGCCGTCCGGCAGGTCGTGTCGGTCGCGGAACGCCGCCCGCGCCGCCTCGTCGGCGGGTGCGAAGAACGACGCGTCGACGCCGTTCGGCACGATCCGCACGGGTGTCTCGACGCCGATCTCTCGGAGGTGGTCGCGAGCGGGCTCGGAGGGGGCGACCACCACGTCCGCGCGGTTCATGAACCACCGTTCGTAGGTGCGGGCGCTCCCCTCGACGACGGTCGCCAGCGGCCCCTTCGCGAGGTAGTCGGCGTACTCCGCCGTCGGCGTGTGGTACGACGCCACCAGCGGCACGTCGCGCCGTCGCGCGAGGTACAGCGCCGACAGCCCCAGCCCGAACGGCGTGTGTGCGTGGACCACCTCCGGGTCGGAGCGCCGGACGGCGTCGGGCACGCCGGGGAGCCCGAACCGGAACCCCTCGTAGAACGGGAAGCCGAAGCTCGTCGTCGGGTGTTCGCCCGCCGTCGGGTCGGGGTCGTACGTCGGCGCCTCCGGGAACACCACGTCCATCCGCCCACCGCGGTCGCGCCACCGCTCGCGCCACGTCTGGACGGTGTACGTGACCCCGTTCACCGTCGGCAGGTACGTGTCGGTGAAGGCCGCGACGGTCTGCATCTGCCCCACGGTTCCGCACCTCGGGTGTAAACGCTTCTGATAGGCACCGACCTTTTTCACTCCTCGGGGTGGCCGCCGCAGGCGGCCACCCGAGGGAAAAACTCGATCAAAAGGGGCCGCGAGCGCGCCGTGCGGCGCGCTCGCGGTGGCTTGCGGTGCCGTGACCGCAACCGCGACCGCCCCGCACCGCCCCGCGACCGCCACCGCAACCGCCCCGCACTGCAACCGCCACCGCGCTGCTCCGTCCTCACGACCGCCTCGCCACCGCAACCGCCACCGCGCTGCTCCGTCCCCACGACCGCTACCGCCACCGCAACCGCCCCGCACCGCAACCACACCACCCCGCCACCACTCTCCGTCTCACCACCCAGCGCTACTCCACACCACCACCACCACACTACTCCGCCACTGCGACCGCTCCGCGACCCCCGATCTCGTCACGACCTGCCCACGACCCGACCCCACAGGAGTTAACGTCGCGCCCGCAGTAACTCGGGCGAGATGCAGGTAGCCATCGTGACGGTCGGGGACGAACTCCTCGCTGGGGACACCGTGAACACGAACGCCTCCTGGCTCGCGGGAGAGTTGACCGACCGCGGCGTCGCAGTCGAGCGGATCACCACGGTCCCGGACCGCGAACCCGTCGTCGCCGAGGTCGTCAACCGCCACCGCGCCGCCCACGACGCCGTCCTCGTCACCGGCGGCGTCGGGCCGACCCACGACGACGTGACGATGGCCGCCGTCGCCGCCGCCGTCGGCCGCGAACTGGAACCCAACGCCGAGGCTCGCGAGTGGCTCACTACCTACGGCGGCTACGCGGCCGACGAGTTGGACGCGGGGACCACCGCCCTCCCAGCCGACGCCCGCGTCCTCCACAACGAGGTCGGCGTCGCACCCGGCTGTGTCGTCGAAGACGTGTACGTGTTCCCCGGCGTCCCGGACGAGATGCAGGCGATGTTCGACGGCGTCGCCGAGGAGTTCGCCGGCACCGTCGACCACGTCGCCGTCGTCGAGACACCCGAACCGGAGTCGGAACTGCTCGACCGCCTCGCGACCGTCCGCGAGGAGTTCGACGTGACCGTCGGCTCGTACCCCGGCGAGTACGTCCGCGTGAAGTTCTCCGGCCCCGACACCGAGACTGTCGAGGCCGCCGCCGAGTGGCTCCGCGAGCGTGTCGAGTCACTTGAGGCGGCGGAGTCCACACCCACTCCGACGGCGCGTGACGGCGGATTCAACTACGCGCGCACCCACCGTGGAGTCGTGACCGACGTACCCGAGACGCCGACGGACGACCCGACGGACCACTACCCCGACTTGGACCACGAGCGCTACGTCGAGCGGACGCTGGAACTCGCCCGCGAGGCCGCCAAGCGCGGCGACAATCCCTACGGCTCGCTGCTCGTCGACCCCGAGGCCGAGGACGGCCCCACCGTCGTCGCCGAGGCGCGCAACACCGTCGTCACCGACGAGGACCTCCGTGGCCACCCGGAGCTGACACTCGCGGCCCGCGCCCGCAGCGACCTGCCGGCGGCGGTCCGCGAGCGGACGATCATGTACACGAGCACGGAGCCGTGTCCGATGTGTGCCGGCGGGATCGCACACAGCGGCCTCGCGGCCGTCGTCCACAGCGTCTCCCAGGAACACGCCGCCCAGTTCGCCGGTCGGGACGACGTGCTCCCCTCGCGCGTCGTCTACGACCGGACCGGGGCGGACACCGTCTCGCTCGGCCCCGTCACGCCCGAGGCTGGCATTGCCGTCCACCACGACCACTCCGAGTGAGGGTCCCCGCACAACGAGTAGCGACCACAGACCGCCGAGCCGCGCGTGGGCAGCGGCGTGGGGTCAGTCGTCGCCGACGGTCGGCTCGCCGGGGTCCCCGGGCTCGGCGTCGCCGGACTCCGACTCGTCTGCCTCCGTCGCGTCGTCGCCGAGGGCCGGGCCGGGCTCGTCGCGCACGTCCGCGTCGCGCCAGGTGCCGCGCTGGTACCAACCCCACGCGATGATCGCACCGAGCGTGTTCGACACCGCGAACGCGATCCAGATCCCGATGGTTCCGAGCGACTCGATCCCCAACACCGCCGGCGGGCGGACCGCGAAGTACGCCAGCGGGAGGCGGATCACACCCAACATCGAGATCGAGATTGCCGCCGCGGTGAGCGTCTTCCCCGCACCGCGGAGACTCCCGTTGTAGGATCGCATCACGCCGATGAAGCCGAACGTCGGCGCGACCCACCGTAGGAACTCCTCCGTGACGCGGATCACCTCGGGGTCGTTCGTGAACACCGCCGCGATGGGTGCGGCGGCGACCCACGTCACCACGCCGACGCCGAGCAGGATCGCGAACATCACCCGACTGGCGAGTTTGGCCGCGGCGGCCGCGCGGTCGGGTTTCTCCGCGCCGATGTTCTGGCCCGTCATCGTCTCGACGCCCCGCGCGACCGCGATGGCGGGGAGGAAGACGACGGAGAACACCCGGACGGCGATCCCGAAGCCGGCGACCACCGTCGTCGGGAAGAAGCCGACGACGACCAACATCAGGTTCACCGACAGCGCGCGACCGGTGCCCTCCACGGAGGCCGGGATCCCGATCCGCACGAGCTTGCGAGCGTACCCGAAGTCCGGCACCATCTCCCGGAGGTGGATCTGGACCCCACGACTCCCGCGCAGCATGATCGCGATCCCGACGACGAACGCCAACCCGCGGGAGAACACCGTCGCGTACGCCGCCCCCGCGACACCGTTCCCCGTGTAGCCGGTCAGCGAGAACAGTGTCGCCTCTAGTCCACCGAGCCCGAGCATCCCGAACAGCGGGTTCGACTCGAACCCGAAGATGAGGAACGGGTCCGCGACGATGTTGAACACGACCGTCCCGAACATCACCAGCATCGGCGTGATCGTGTCCCCGTAGCCGCGCATCAGCGAGATGAACACGAAGAAGCCGAACATCACCGGCAGTCCGGCGGAGATCACCCGCATGTAGTCGCCGACGAGCGGCGCGACGGCCGGCTGTGCGCCGAGGATCCCCGCGAACGACTCCACGCCGAGGAACCCGACCGCGCCGAACAGCGACGCGACGAGGATCGCGAACGTCACCGTCTGCGAGGCGGCGTACTCCGCCTTCCCGGGCTCCTCTGCGCCGGTGTGTTGGGCGACGAGGATCGACCCCGCGACGGAGACGCCCATCCCGAAGGCGATCAACAGGAACACCATCGGGAAGGCGAACGAGATCGCCGCCAACGCCTCCGTGCTGTACTGGCCGAGCCAGAACGTGTCCGCGAGGTTGTACGCCGTCTGGAGGAGGTTGGTGACGACGATCGGCAGGGAGAGGTAGAACAGCGGCTTGCCGATCTCGCCGCTCGTCAGGTCGAACTCGTCGCGACCCTTGAACAACCCGCTCACCCGCTCGCGGAGGCTCACTCCGCCACCTCCTCGTTCGGAGACGACTCGTCACGCGAAGCCTGCTCGTCGGCGGGGGCCTGCTCGTCACGCGGGGGCTGCCCGTCCGTCCCGTCCGACTCCGTGACCGCGGCGACGCTCGGTGGGTCGAGTCGCGCCGCCGTCTCGTCGGTCACCAGCTCGCGGAGGTACGTCTCCAGGTGTCGCCGCATCGCCCCCACGTCGTTGCCCGCCGCGGCCGAGCGCGTCCAGGTCCCGTGGAGGTAGGTGGTGACGAACGACGCGACCGACTCGGGGTCCGTCTCCGGCGGGAACTCACCGGCCTCGATTCCGTCGGTGACGAGCCGCTCGACCTGCTCGGTGGCACGCGCGTCGATCCGCGCGAGCCCGTCCCGGAGCCCCTCGCGGTACGGTGCCTGTGCCTTCATCTCCAAGAACGCCGTCGTGAACTGCGTCGGTTCGGCGTCGCCGTCTCCGCCGCCCGCCCGCTCGTCCGCGTCGCCGGGTCCCCCGTCTCCGCTCTCGTCGGCCGTCGACAACACCGTCCGGATCAGAGCGAGTAGCCGCTCGGCCGGCGAGTCGCCGGGCGGGTCGGCGGTGCGCTCCACGAAGTCCGCGTGGAGGTACGAGAGGAACTGTCGGAACAGGTCGTCGCGTCCCTCGTAGTGGTAGTGGAGCGCCGCCTTGCTGTTGTCCGTCCGGTCGGCGATGTCCTGCATCGTCACGTCGGCGAAGCCGTGTTCACACACGGCGCAGTACGTCGCCTCCATGATCGCCCGTTGCGTGTCGTCGAACGCCGCGCCGGGCGAGTCGTCTCCCGCTCGATCCGTCGCTCCGTCGTCCGTCGTAGTCGTGTCCGTGTCTGTCATCCTGCCTCCGCGACCGCCCCGGACGCGGGGACCGACCGCGCGTGTCCGGAGCGAGTCTGCCGCACGACTACTTACTGACTGGCCAGTCAGTCAAAGGTTACGGTCGGGGAGTCGTGTGTCGAGCGGTCACACACCGACCCACCCGCCAACCCACCCACTCGGCGGCCGAGTACCGCGGCGCGACCGACGGGTGCCACGACGCGACGGCGTGGGCGTCGGGGACGACGCCCGTCCCGATCGGGGGAGTCGTGCGGTGACGGCGTCTCCGAGTCGACGACGGGTCGACCGGGCCGATCAGTCGACGAGCTGCCAGAGGTAGAGGCTCGCGTACGACCGGTACGGGGCCCACCGCTCGGCGCGGTCGCGGATCGTCGCCCGCTCGGTGTCCGCGTCGAGGTCGTCGAACACCGCACGCGCACCCTTCCTGATCCCGAGGTCGCCGACCGGGAACACGTCCGGGCGGCCGTACGAGAACAGCAGTTGCATGTTCGCCGTCCACTCGCCGACGCCCGTGATGGCCGTCAAGCGCTCGCGGATCGTCTCGTTCGACGCCTCGTCGAGCGCGTCGAGGTCGCAGTCCGGGTCCGCGAACGCGGCGGCGATCTCGTGGACGTACCGCGCCTTCTGTCGCGACAGTCCGGCATCGCGCAACACCTCGCGGTCGGTCGCACGGACGGCCGCCGGCTCCGGCTCGACGGCCGCGAACAGCCGCTCGCGGGTGGCCGCCGCGGACGCCGTCGACACCTGCTGGCGGCAGATCGACACCAGCAGTCGCTCGAACGGGTCGTCGGCCGGATCGAGCGCCAGCGGACCGTGCTGCTCGACGACGTTGCCCAGTACCTCGTCGTCCCGCAGCGTCGCCGCCGCCTCGCGTGCCGTCGCGGCGTCGGCCGCGTCCGGCGGGGAGACTTGTTCCGCCGGCACGGCTCACTCCCCGTCGACCGTCGGGTACTCGTCCGGGTACGACGCTTCACTCATCGGGTTCTCGCGGTCCGTCGGCGGCGCCTGCACCCGGAGGTACGGCGGCTCCTCGAGGTACTCCACGAGACTCGTCGTCCCGACGGCCCCACACGGCGACTTCTGGAGCCGGACGTACTGGAGCCCGTCGTCGGCCAGCCACGTCTCCACCACCTGCTCGGCGGTCGTCTCCAGGAACGCCGAGGTCTCCTCCGTCGCCGTCCGCGGGTTGTGGACGTGGACGAAGGTGTCGCCGGGCTGGATCAGCGCCGCCTCCTCGTGGTACCGGATCGTCCGCGTCTCGCTCGGCCCGAAGGTGTTGACCAGCGCGTCGGCGTCGACTACCGCCGTCAGGTCGCCGTCCCCGACCCGCTCGCGGATCTCGTCGAACGCTGTCGTGTACTCGGCGGCCGAGTCGGGACTGTACACCACCGCCCGCTCGCCGTCCCACGTCCCGACCGGGTCGACGACGTGGAGACTCCCCTCTTCGAGTGCCGTCTCCGCGTCGTGGTCGTGACTCGCCAACAGCGTCTCCAACCCGTCCGGACGGAGGTGGATCGTCGGCACGACCGCCACCGGGTCGTCGCGGCGCAGCGCCGCGTCGAGGAACTGGCCGAGGAACGTCGCGAGGTTCGCACGCCCGTCGTGTTGGAACAACACCCCCGCACCGGCGACGAGGCCGCCGCCGACCAACTCGTCGAACCCCGGCACGCCGACCGGGTGGTGGCCGTGGGTCTTCACCGCCGGGGGTTGACTCCGACGCCCCGGCGCGGCGCGCACGCCGAACTCGCTGCCGATCTCCAACTCCACGCGGCGCGTGTCGTGGTCGACCCCACGCATCTTCTCGATCTCGACGAAGCGGTGGGTGTCCTCTCGGACGGGTTCGCGCGTGAGCGCGATCACGCCGTGCGTGGCGTACCGCAGCAGGTCCGAGACGGCACTGTCGCCGGTCCCCTCGGCGGTGAACAGCGCCGTCGCGGACCCCTCGTCGGTCAACAGCGTGATCAACTCCAGGATCACACGACGGTACCGCGGCCCGTCGGTGAACCCCGCCAGTCCGTCGACGGAGTCCAAGACGATCCGGTCGTACTCCGTGTACCGGCCGAGTTCGTTGACGATGGCGTTGGCCGACAGCGGCTCGGAGAACTCGCCGAACGACAACTCCGGACCGAGACTGGCGTCGTCGTCGAGTCGCTGGAGCGTGAGTTCGGCCTCGCCGTCGTCGTCGCCGGCCGCCTCCGCCATCGAGCGCCCCGGCGCGGCGTGCAACGAGAGGAAGTCGAAGTCCGCGTCGTCCGTCGCGAACGGGAGGTCGGCGAACGACTCCCGCACGTCCGAGAGGGTCTGCTCGGTCGAGACGTACAGGCAGTCCTCCCCCGCGGCGATGCCGGTGTCGAGGAACTGTACCGCAAGCGTCGACTTCCCCGTCCCGGGGCCGCCCGTGAGCAACACGGCCTGCTCGCGCGGGAGCCCCCCTCGCAACATCCGGTCCAGTACCTCGTCGCCGAGGCTCGCGCGTCCGTCGGTCACGGACTCGATTTCGGCGGCGTGCCGCATGTAGTTGTCGGGGCCAGTTCTCGCTGCCGATACCGGTCACCCGCCGCCACCGAGACCGAGACGACGCCCGGGAACCCGCCGCCACCGAGACCGAGACGACGCCCGGGAACCCGCCGCCACCGAGACCGAGACGACGCCCGGGAACCCGCCGCCACCGAGACCGAGACGACGCCCGGGAACCCGCCGCCACCGGGACCGAGACAACGCCCGGGAACCCGCCGTACGTTCCCGTCACGCCGGAGGGAAACGTTGAATCCCCCGCGTTGCGACCGTCCGGACATGGACGCGTCAGACGTAGACACGATCGCAGTGCTGGGTGCCGGGAACATGGGCCACGGGATCGCGGAGGTCGCCGCGCTCGCCGGCTACGACGTGGCGCTCCGGGACATCGACGAGGAGTTGGTCCAGGAGGGGTACGACAGCATCGAGTGGTCGCTCCAGAAACTCGCCGAGAAGGACCGGATCGGCGACGACGAGGCCGAGGCGGCACTCGACCGCGTGGAGGCGGTCGTCCCCGTCGAAGACGCCGTCGGCGACGCGGACCTCGTGATCGAGGCCGTCCCCGAGAAGATGGAGATCAAGGCCGACGTGTGGGGCGAGGTCGAAGAACACGCCCCCGAGCACACGCTGTTCGCGTCGAACACCTCCAGCATCTCGATCACGGACCTCTCCGAGCAGACGGCCCGTCCCGAGCAGTTCTGCGGGATGCACTTCTTCAACCCGCCGGTGCGGATGGACCTCGTCGAGGTCATCTCCGGCGGGCACACGAGCGAGGAGACGACGGACGTGGTCGCGGCCGTCGCCGAGGAGATGGGGAAGACGCCGGTCCACGTCCGGAAGGACTCGCCGGGGTTCGTCGTCAACCGCGTGCTGGTGCCGCTGATGAACGAGGCGGCGTGGCTCGTCCACGAGGGCGAGGCGACGATCGCCGAGGTCGACGCGACGACGAAGTTCGACCTCGGCTTGCCGATGGGGAGCTTCGAACTCGCCGACCAGGTCGGGATCGACGTGGGCTACCACGTGTTGGAGTACATACACGCGGAGTTGGGTGACGCCTACGAGCCGTGTCCGCTGCTCGCCGAGAAGGTGGAGGCGGAGGAGCTGGGCAAGAAGACCGGCAGCGGCTTCTACGACTACGAGGACGGCGAGGGCGCGGAGATCCCGGCCGACGCCGGCCGCGAGGACGTGCGCGACCGCCTACTCGCGCTGATGGCCAACGAGGTCGCCGGCCTGATCGGGAACGACGTGGCGGACGCCGCAGACGTCGACCGCGCGGTCAAACTCGGCGCCGGCTTCCCGGACGGCCCGGCGAAGCTGGCGGACGACCACGGGATCGCCGCCCTGGTCGAGACGCTCGACGAGGCTCACGAGGCGACGGACGCGCCGCGGTACGAGGCGGTCTCGTACCTCCGCGAGTTGGGTGAGGCCGGCGGCATCTTCCACGACACCGCGGACGACGGAGAGGAGACCGCCGCAGGCTACGAGTTCGACACGCTCGACGTGACCGTCGACGGGCGGGTGGGTCACGTCGAACTCGACCGCCCGCACCGGATGAACACGATCAGCGCGGAGCTGTTGGACGACCTCGCGGACGCGGTCGACGAGTTGGAGGCGGACGACGACGTGCGTGCGATCCTGCTCACCGGCGCTGGCGACCGCGCCTTCTCGGCGGGCGCCGACGTGCAGAGTATGGCCGCCGGCGGCGGCGACCCACTGGAGGGGACGGAGCTGTCGAAGACCGGCCAGGAGACGTTCGGGAAGCTGGAGGCCGCGGACCTGCCGGTGTTGGCGGCCATCGACGGCTACTGTCTCGGCGGCGGGATGGAACTGGCGACGTGTGCGGACATGCGAATCGCCTCCGACCGGTCGGAACTCGGGCAGCCGGAGCACAACCTCGGACTGTTGCCGGGCTGGGGCGGCACCCAGCGGCTGAAACACGTCGTCGGCGAGGGTCGCGCGAAGGAGATCATCTTCACGGCCGAGCGGTACGACGCGGAGACGATGGCCGACTACGGCTTCCTCAACGAGGTCCACGCGCCCGACGAGTTGCACGACCGCGCCTGGGAACTCGCACGCGACCTCGCGGCCGGCCCGCCGGTCGCACAGCGGTACACCAAGCGCGCGATGTTGGCCGGGCGCGACGACACGGACGCCGGCCTCGCGGTGGAGTCGCAGGCGTTCGGCCAGCTGATGAACACCGAGGACCTGATGGAGGGTGTGATGGCGTTCATGGGCGACGACGACCCCGAGTTCGAGGGGAAGTGACGACGATCGACTGAGCACCCTTCGACGGCACCACATCACAGTCGCGAACCGCGGCACCGTGTGGCGGTCTCCCGACGTTCCGATGGGGTTAAGAGTACGGCCGCCACACCAGTTGACGCAGGCTCGGTTGGTGTAGTCCGGCCAATCATGTTGGCCTTTCGAGCCGACGACCAGGGTTCAAATCCCTGACCGAGCAGTTCTCGAGGGAAGTACGTCGGACCACGAGTCGCGACTCTCGACCGCGATCTCGTTCCGAATCGACTCCCAGTCGAGAGTCATCCGACCGCAAAACGACGGTGGGCGAACGCCCGCTACTCCCCCGTCTCGCCGTCTGCCGAGTTCGCGTCCGGATCCCCGCCGTCTGGCGCACGCACCTCACCGTCACCCTGCGGAGCGGGCGGGTCCGCGTCTGCCGGATCCTCGGCCGTTCCGTCCGCGGTCGTCTCGGACGCCGACCCCTCGGCGTCGCCGTCTCGATCCGGCGCCACCTCGAACTGCGCGACGGTGTTCGAGAGGTCTCCGGCGTCGGCGGCGAGCTGTTCGGCGGTGCGGCTCACCTGTCCCGTGGCGGTCGTCTGCTGTTCGGCCGCACTCGCCACGTCCTCGGCCTCGGCGGCCGTCCGCTCCGCGATGGCGGTCACCTCGTCGACAGTGGCGGCGACCTCCTCCGTCGTCGTCGCCTGATCCTCCGTCGCGCGGGTCACGTCCTGGATCCCGTCGTTGACCTCCGCGACCACCTCGTCGATGTCGTAGAACGTCTCGATGGCCCGCTCGACGGTGTCGTTGGAGGTCTCCAACTGGTCGCTGGCGGCGCGCATCCGCTCGACGGTCCGCTCGCTCTGAGCCTCGATGTCCTCGATCAACGACTCGATGTCGTCGGCGCGGTCCCCCGCCTCCTCGGCGAGCTGTTTGATCTCGTCGGCGACGACCGCGAAGCCGTCCCCGTCCGTGTCCGTCCGCGCGGCTTCGACGTTGGCGTTCAACGCCAGCATGTTCGTCTGGTCGGCCACGTCCGCGATCACGTCCGCGAACTCGCCGATGTCGGCGACCTGCTCGACGAGTTCCTCGACGGCTCCGACCGCCTCGTCCGTCTCGGCTTTGATCTCTTCGAGCGCCTCGGAGGCGTCCTCGGCCGCCTCGCGCCCCTCGCGGCGGTACTGCCCGGCGCGTTCGGCGTTGTCCGCGACCTCGGTCATCGTCGCCGCGACCTCCTCGACGGTCGCCGAGAGGTCCTCCATCTCGTCGCCGACGGACTGGAGGCGGTCGCGCTGGTCGTCGGCGTCCGCGGTGATCTCCCCGACGGTGTCGGAGACGTCCGCGGCGGCGTCCTCGATCTCGTCGGCGCTGGCCGCCAACTCCTCCATCGAGGCGGCCACGTCGTCCGCGAACCGCTGGACGGCGCCCAGTGTCGACTCCAGGTCACCGACGACGTCGTTGAGCGTCTCGCCCATCTGGGCCATCCCCTCGTGGTCGCTCTCGGGGTCGACGCGGGTGGTGAAGTCGCCGTCCGCCAGCCGTTCCAGCGCGGCGGCGTACGCGTCCGCCTTCGTCGTGAGGTGCTCCGAGAGCGCCTCCGCCTCCTCACGGGCCGACTCCGCGTCCTCGCGAGCGGACTGGGCGCGGTCGATCTCCGTCTTCAGATTCCGTCGCATCGTGTCGAGTCCCTCGGCCAGGTCACCGAGTTCGTCGCCGCGAGTGCGCTCGATCTCGGTGTCGAGTTCGCCGTCCCGGAGCCGACGGACCTCGACACCCAGCGACGCCATCCGACGCGCTGCGGGGCGTTCGACGACGAGCGCGTAGCCGCCGAGGAGAACCCCGACGAGGGTCAGGAGGACGAGCAGGTCGCGCCAGACGAGGTTCACCGTCGAGAACAGCGCGCCGGGCCGGCCGTACGAGACCACGACCCAGTCTGCGCCGTCGACCTTGTCGTAGCTGGAGAGGGTCGTCTCACCGAGCGAACTCTCCTCGGGCGAGAGTCGGAGCGTCGCCGCCGCACCCGGATTCGCCAACCCGGTCTCGACGGCCGGCGAGTCGACGCCCGCACCGCCGATGTGTTGTGAGCCGACGAAGTTCGGGTTCGCCGAGTCGTACACGACTTCGCCCTGTCCGTTGACTACTCGCGTCCGCGTGTCGTCGAGGACACCCTCGAGTTCGTTCTGGACGAACGAGAGCGGCGTCGTGTGAACGACGACGTCGCCGGTTGCGGTCTTGGCGAACACCACCCAGGCGCGGTCGCCGCCGGCAGTACTCAGCCGGACCACCGTCTCGCCGTTCTCGAACTCCGATGGGAGTTGGTATCCCAGCGTCGAGGCACTCATCCCCTGGACGTCGCCGTCGGTGGCGATCTCGATCTGCCCCGACTCACCGTCGACCAGCAGGATGCGTCCCGTCGCGTTCGAGCGAGCGGCCTGTCTCACGAACGACTGTCGCAGCGCCTGGGTGGCGCTCTCGGACATCCCGGCCTGTCCGCGGACGGAGTCGACCGTCCCCGCGAGCGACTGTGTCCGTCCACGGAGGTCACGCAGGAGCGTCGAGACGGTGTCTTCCTGCAGGTCCGACTCCGCGGCGAGCGTGTTCCGCTTGTCGGTCCTGATCTCGTCTTGGATGCCGGTGACGAGCACGGCGCCGACACTCCCACCGACCACGACGACGATCAGGAACCCGACCAGCACCTTCCCGCCGTAGCTGTTCCGTGGATCCAGTCTCATGTACGTTCGTCTCACCGGGCCACAGTAGAGAGGGGTACAAGAATGTGGCCGAACCACTACTACACGCGATAATTACACCACACCACACAGCCGTACACCCGACCGGACGGCGAGTCGTGGCGTCGTCACCCGCTCGTGTCGCTCCTCCGCGCAGTCCCGTCACTCGCTCCACACGGCGGTGTCACCCGTCGAGGTGACTGCGGAGTTCGGCCGTCACCGCACTCGCTCGTTCGAGGTGGACCCAGTGTGAGGCGCTGGGGTACCGTTCCAGTCGCCCGTCGACACAGAAGTCGAGACTCTCGGCGGCCATCTCGGGGACCAGCGCGTCGTCGTCCTCGCCCCAGCAGATCAGTGTCGGCTGCGCGACGCGCTCGCTTGGCGGGTCCATCCCGTAGCGTGCCGCGGCACGGTACCAGTTCACCATTCCAGAGACGCCCCCAGGCCCGCCGGTCCAGGCGGCACGGTAGCGATCCAGGTCGCCGTCGGAGAAGGTCCCCTCGTGGGCGGAGCCGTCGAGCACGCGCGCCAGCCCCGCGGCGTCGTTCGCACCCAACCCGAACTCGGGGAGCTTCGGCACTTGGAAGGCGGCGACGTACCACGAGCGGAGCATCTGGCGCGGGTTCGACCGCAGTGTTCGCCCGAACACGGTCGGGTGTGGGACGTTACAGACCGCGAGGCGGTCGACGCGGTCCGGGTGTCGTAAGGCGAGGTCCCACGCCACCGCCGCACCCCAGTCGTGGCCGACGACGTGTGCCGACTCGCGACCGGCCCACTCGATCACGTCACACACGTCCGCCGACAGTCGCTCGACACGGTACGCACGCACCGAGTCGGGGGCGTCACTCAGGTTGTAGCCGCGCTGGTCCGGGACGACGACTCGGTACCCGGCGTCGACCAACGGTTCCAGTTGTTCGCGCCACCCGTACCAGAAGTCGGGGAACCCGTGGAGCAACACGACGAGCGGATCGCCGGGGTCGCCGGCGGCGACGGCGTGGAGCCGTACCCCGTCGGGGTCGCTCGTCTCGATCCACACCGACTCGGCGCTGGCGACGCTCGCCAGCGTCGCGTCGGTCGCCGGCCGTCCGGGCGCCGTCTCGCGGTGGTCTGCCTGTGTCTCCATCGAGCGACGACAGCGGCGGGCGAGCGAAGAGTGTGGCGGTCCGAGTCGTTCGCGGCCCACTCCGGACGGACCGGTTCGAGCACCTCACACCGGCCGAAACGGTGAATACGTGGTTCGACGTAGCCGAGACGTGAACCTCCGCAGTCTCCTCACCGTCCGTGCGGCTACGCTCCCGTCGGTGGCGCTGGTGGCCGCCGCAGCACTGGCCGGGCTCCTCGCGTGGCCGGCACTCCCGGCCGAGATGGCGATTCACTTCAACGGGGGGACTCCGGACAACTTCGTCCCGCGGTGGCAGGGCGTGTTCGCGGCGCCGGCACTCGGCCTCGCGGCCGTCCTGTTCACGCGGGCGGTGGGTGACTCAAGTGGCGACCCCGCCGTGACGGCCGTCGCGATGTTGTTCACCGGGGTCGTGATCGCCTACGTTCAGGCGCTGGTCCTCCTGTGGAACCTCGGTGTCCGTCTCGACCCGACGACTGCGGTGCTCCCGGTGCTCGTCGCCGCCGGTGTGCTCGTGTGGTTCAAGTACCGCGGTCGGGCGTTGCCGACGGCCGACTGAGAGTCGGTCGGTCTCGTGCCCGACAGAACTCGGGCCGCCGCTCGTCTCTGGGAGGTCGCTCGGCTCGGCCGAGTCGGGTCCCGGGATCACTCGAACACGGTCCCCTCCTCGCGGAGTCGTTCGAGGTCCTCGGCGACGGCGACGGCCTGGGCCGGCGACAGGGCGATCTGGACCTCGTTGCCGTCGTCGTCGGCCGCGGTCACCTTCACCTGACTGTCGCCGAACGCGCGGGCGCCGGCCTCCTCGGGGTCGAACAGCTTCGCGGTGGCCGCCTTCGTCTTCGGTCCCACGTGTTTGAGCGTCCCCTCGTCGATCTCGACGAGGAAGTTCTCGATGTCGAGTGCGAGCACGTTCTCGGGTGCGACGGGCACCCACAAGCGTCTGTCGCCCCACTCGACGAGGCAAGCCCGTCCGGTCGCGTGGGGTGACGGAGAGACGGACAGGCCGCGGGCGGCGCACTTATCGGCGACTCGGCCGAAGGCGGTGGCGTGTACCAGATCGGACTCGCCGGGGTGTCGACGGCCGCGTGGGACGGGCAGCGACTGACCTGTCGCTGTGAGACTGCACGCGAGGACGGACCCGGCGCGGCGACGGAGGTCGACGACGGTCGATCCCCTGTGCTGTCGGCGGAGGTGCTCTCGCCCGACGCCGTCCGCCTGCGACTCCGCCCCGACCCAGAGGTCGTCCCACCCGACGAGTCGGCGCTCGGACTGGACTACGACGCGATCCGCGAGGCGACGGACCCGGTCGTCACCGGTGTCGACGAGGACGGAGACGACTCGGGGGGCGGAACGGGACGCGGAGACGGAGACGACTCGGGGGGCGGAACGGGAGACGGAGACGGTAACTCGTCGCGGATCGCCGTCGAGACCGAGGGGCTGGCCGTCTCGGTCGACCCCGAGACCGCACACCTGCGCGTCCGCGACACGACACGCGACCGGACGCTGTTCGAGACACAGCGTGAGCTGACGGACAGCCGCGACCAGCCCGTCGTGCCGCCGACCGGGTTCCGCGAGACGCGACGCGACGAGTGGCCGCTGTCGGTGACGGACACCGGACTGGCGCTGCGACTCCCACCGGACGAACACCTCTACGGCTGTGGCGAGCAGTTCGGCGCGGTGGACCACCGCGGCGACCGGATCGAGGCGCGGGTGCGACAGCCGAACGGCGTCGTCGGCGACGACACGTACCTGCCGGTGCCGTTCTGCCTCTCTGACGAGGGGTACGGCGTCTTCGTGGACACGACGACGGACGTGACCTTCGACTTCGGCGACACGGCACCGGGGACGACGAGTCTCCGCGTCGCGGACAGCGCGCTCTCGGTGGTCGTGTTCCGGGGGCCCGACCCCGCCGACGTGCTCGAACGCTACACCGCAGTGACGGGACGTCCGCCGCGACTCCCGGCGTGGAGCTTCGGCGTCTGGTGGTCGCGCAACTCCTACGAGTCCGCCGAGGAGGTCCGGACCGTCGCCCGCCGGCTGCGTGCCGCCGGGCTCCCCGGTGACCTCCTCCACGTCGACCCGGAGTGGACGGACCTCGCCGAGTTGGATCTGCGGTGGGATCGCGAGGCGTTCCCGGAACCGGAGCGACTGCTGTCGGACCTGCACGACGACGGGTTCCACGTCTCCGTCTGGGAGTACCCGTACGTGAAGGTGGGGTCGGAGCCGTTCGCGACGGCACGGGCGGCGGGCTACCTCGTCGAGGACGGCCACGGGCGCCCGCTCGTGTTGCGCCGTCCGAGCGTGAGCGACACCCGTGCAGGGATCGTCGACTTCACCGATCCGGACGCCGTCGCGTGGTGGCGCGACCACCACCGGCGACTACTCGACCAGGGTGTCGACGTGTTCAAGACGGACTTCGGCGAGTACCTCCCGGACGAGGCGGTGTTGGCCGACGGCACCACCGGCCGCGCGGTCCACAACCGCTACCCGCTGGACTACCAGCGGGCCGTCGCCGGGGCGTTCGCGAGAGACGACGGCCCCGAGAACGTCGACGACGGACCCGAGAGAGTCGACGACGAACCTGACGGAGTCGACGACGAGTCCCCCGACAGAGTCGTCGGCGGGGAGACACCGATCCTCTGGTCGCGGTCGGGGTGGGCCGGCGCCCAGCGGTTCCCGGTCCACTGGGGCGGAGACGCCCACGCGACGGACGACTCCTTCGCAGCCAGCGTCCGCGGTGGCGTGAGTCTCGCGCTCTCGGGGTTCGGCTACTGGAGCTGTGACTTGGGCGGCTACAAACCGACGCCGTCGACGGACCTGTACCGGCGGTGGGCACAGTGGGGGCTGCTCGCGCTGTCACACCCGCGGTTCCACGGCAAGACCCCGCGCGAGCCGTGGCACTACGGGCCCGGAACCGTCGAGACGGTCCGGCGGTACGCGCGACTCCGCTACCGACTGTTGCCGTACCTCTACAGTCGCGGGGTGGCGGCCGCCGACACCGGGGTGCCGGTCCTCCGGCCGATGCCGTTGGCGTTCCCGGATGCGGATCTCCCGCCGAGTCTGGGTGGCCAACACGCCGTCGGCGACGCCCTCGTCGTCGCGCCGGACGTGGACCCGGAGCGTCCGCTGTCCGTCTACCTCCCCGCAGGCGAGTGGGTGGGCCACTGGAGTGGGCGGCGCGTCGAGGGTCCGACGACGCTCGACCTCGCGGCACCACGCGCGGAACTGCCGGCGTTCTGGCGGGCCGGCAGTCTCGTCCCCGAGGGCGAGCCGGGGAGTCACGTCGCAGACTGCGAGACGGACCCGCTCACGCTGCGGACGTACGTCGCGACGACCCGGCCCGACTCTGAATCGGGGACGGGCGGAGACGACACCGCCTCGGAGACGAGCGGAGACGACACCGCGCCGGAGACGAGCGGGGACGACACCGCCTCGGATACGCGCGGAGACGATACCGCGCCGGACGCGGAGTCGGGCGAGACGCACGGCCACCCGCCCGGCGACCCACGCGCCACGACGGCGGCGACACGGTGGTTCGACACCGAGCGGGACGCGTTCCGGTGGCTCGCGGTCGCGGTCGACGACGGCGCGGAGACGGTGACGGTCCGACTCCCGGCCGAGGCGACACGGACGTACCGCGTCGCACTGGAGGGCGTCGCGTCGGTGCCCGATCGGGTCGTCGTCGAGCGGTACGGCGACGAGGCGGCGACCGTCGCGTCCGCACCCACGGGGGCGACCGGTGGCGGGCGCGAGACGGAGGAACCACTGTCGTCGCGGGACCCACGCGAGACCCGAACGTACGACTCCGCGGAGCTGGACGCGACCGTCGAGTCGTCCCGCGATCCA
Source organism: Halobaculum sp. MBLA0147 (assembly GCF_041361345.1). NCBI lineage: Archaea > Methanobacteriati > Methanobacteriota > Halobacteria > Halobacteriales > Haloferacaceae > Halonovum > Halonovum rutilum. The sequence goes on from NZ_JBGKAD010000001.1 coordinate 403,829, forward strand.
CAGACGGATGCGGCCGATCCAGACCTCGGCCCCAGTGTCGGGACACGCGTCGTGTTCGCGGTGCCACCCGACGACGTAGAGTGACTCCGTCGGCCGACCCGACACCACACCGCGAACTGAACCGCCTCGACGCGACACCGAAACCCCAAAGCGCACCGCCGCCCACGCGACGGTAGTGAGTCGACCCAACGTCCTACTGGTCGTCCTCGACTCGGTGCGTGCGGCCAACACGTCGTTGCACGACCACCGGCGGACGACGACGCCGTTCCTCGAAGACCTGGCCGACGAGGCCACCGTCTACGGCCAGGCGCGAGCCCCGAGCACGTGGAGTCTCCCCTCGCACGCCAGTGTCTGGACCGGGCGGTCGGCACCGGACCACGGCATCGAGATCACCACCGAGGCCGTCCAGGGCCACAGCGTCTGGGACGCACTGTCCGGTGCCGGGTACGACACCGGCGTGTTCTCCTCGAACGTCTACGTGACAGACCACCCGGTCGGGTTGGGGGAGCCGTTCGACACGGTCTGCGGGGTACCCGGCGACGTGCCCGAGGCGCACGCGCTCCCGGGTGAGTTGGACGACGAGGCACCGGACGGGTTCTGGTACGCCGAGCAGTTCCACGAGTGGGTCGATGACCGCGACGGCCCGTGGGCGGCCTGTGTCAACGTCATGGACGGCCACCGCCCGTACCTCCCACACGAGCGGTTCGACGAGTGGGGCGACGAGGAGGCGTGGCAGGTCCAACGCGAGATCGGTCGCGGACAGTTCGTCTGGCAGTTCTACGGCGGGCGCTACCCGACCTGGTACCTCGCCGCACTCGAACGGCTCTACGACGGCGCGATCCGCCAGGCCGACGCGGTCGCCCGACGAGTCCTCGCCGGACTGTCCGAGCGCGACGCCCTGGACGACACCCTCGTCGTCGTCACGAGTGACCACGGCGACGGGTTGGGCGAACCCTCACCCGTACCCGGCGGGCCGGACTCCATCGCACACACGCTCGGCACCCACGAACACCTGACGCACGTCCCGCTGCTCGTCCGTCCGCCCGGTGGCGGCGGGGGTCGCGTGGTGGACGACCTCGCCACGCTGGCCCGCTTCCCGGCAGCCGTCCAGCGGCACGTCCCCGCCGTCGCGGGGTTCGACGACACGGACGGCGGTGTCGAGGGTGCGGAGGAGGGACAGAGAGGGGGAGGTTCGGCCGGCGAACCGGTGTTCACCGCGCCCGACGGGGAGTCCCTCACCTACCGACGCCCGATCGACGGGCCGAAACTGGAGACAGCGCGGGAGTTCTGTGGCGACGACCACGAACGGTACGTCGGCGACTCCGCGGCGCTGTACCGCGACCTTCCCGGGAGTGGCGTCGAGAAGGTCGCGATCTGGCGCGGCGAGGCGGTCCGCGTCCACGCCCACGACGCCCAGGGGCGCATCCGGACGGGTGCGGCCGACCCGGCGGTCGTCACCGACCGGATCGCCGCCGAACGTGACGGTGAGTCGCTGGCGGTGCCACGCGAGCAGGACGAGGCGGAACTCCCCGAGGAGGTGCTGCGCCACCTCGAGAACATCGGCTACAAGTAGGTCGTCGCCTCGTGACGGGGTCACGGGAGCGGGACCCGCGCCCGCTCGTCACCGCGAGAACGGACGGCTTTTCGTCGGCGGGCACCTCCGAACGGTATGGAGATCCAGGCAGTCGTCGCGGTCGCGCGGACCGGCGCCGTCGGGCGCGACGGGCAGGTCCCGTGGGAGTACCCCGAGGACTTCCGGCAGTACAAGGAACGGGTCCGTGGCACGCCGGTCGTCGTCGGGCGATCAACCTTCGAGATGATGGACCCCATCGACGACAGCGAGAACTTCGTACTCACCTCCGACACCACCCGCACCGCGGACCACGAGCGCGTGACGTTCGTGAACTCCCGTCGGGAGGCGGTCGAACGCGCGGCGGCGACCGGCGCGGACACGCTGTCCGTGATCGGTGGTGGCGGTGTATACCGGACGTTCCTCCCGTTCACGGACCGCGCGTTCGTCTCCGAACTCCCCGAACACCTGGAGGGTGACGCCGACTTCCCGTACCTCGGTGCCGGCTGGCGCGTCGCCGAACGACACTCGTACGACCGCTTCACCCTCGTCGAGTGGGTCAACGAGGAACCGAAACCTCACTCGGAGTTGTAGCCGCCCCCGTCACCGGCTGGGATCGCACCGTGTCCTCGCGACGCCAGGCGACTCCCGCAGCGCCACGAGGGTCACGCAGCGATCACCGGTAGCCGAGCGCGTCGAGTCTGTCCTCCAGGTCGTCCGCGAACTCGTTGTCCGAGGCGTCGGCGAACTCCGTGATCTCGTCGAGTGGGTCACCCAGCGTCACCGCCTCGCCGACCACCTCGTCGCGTGCCGCGAGCACCGCGTCGGCGTCGATCTCGCCGCGATCCTCCGCCTCGCGGCGGCCGCGGCGCAGCGTCTCGTAGGCGTCCGCCCCCCAGCGTGCCCGTTTCACCACTCTGTCGCCCGGCCGGTCGTCGTACACCACGTCCGTCCGCTTCGCGTACGGCGCCGCGGAGCCACAGATCCGTTCCGCCTCCTCGCGCATCGCGGCGGTGATCGGCCGCTGGCTCGCGATCGCACGGCCCTCGTCGGCGACGAACGCGCCGCCGTCGACCGGCCGCTCGTCCAGTGCTAGCGCACGCACCACGTCGGGGAACCGCGACAGCGTGGCGAGGTCGTGGACGCGTCGCCCGGCGCGCTGGCCCGGCGCGCGGACGACCAACGGGATGTGGAACAGTTCGTCGTGAGTCCCGAGCCGGTGGCTGACGGCCGGCGGCTCCGCCGCGAGTGCGGTCGGCTCGCCGAGTCCTTCCCCGTGGTCGGAGGTGAACACCACGAGCGTGTCGTCTAGCTCGTCGCGCTCGGCGAGCCCGGCGACGATCCGCTCGAAGATCGCGTCCGCCTGGCGGATCGCGCCATCGTAGATCGTCTCCAACAGTTGCGCGAACCCCAACGAGAGGTTCCCCGCGAAGAACTCCCAGTGCCACTTGTACCCCATCTCCTCCTGGAGCGCTCGCACGGAGTCGTCGCTCCACTCGTCGTACTCTGCGACCGGCTCGTACGGCCGGTGGGTGTCCATCAGGTTGACGCAGGCGGCCCACGGGCCGTCGCGCTCGCCGGTCCACTCCAGCAGTCGTTCGGCGTAGTGGAACCCGTTGGGCCACTCGCCGAGGTTCCCTCCAGTGTCGTACGCCGCGTCCCACTCGTCTGGCGTCCCCTCGGCGTGCTCGAACGGCCGGTCGAGCCCGCTCTCGTGGGCCGTGAGGAACGGGTTGTCGGAGAACAACCCCGTGTCGTACCCCCGGTCGGCCAACGTCTCCCAGATCGTGTGCCCGAGCTGGAGGCGGTCCGTGATCTCGAACTCGTGGGCCGCCGCCTCGTGGCCGGTGAACATGGTGACGTGACTCGGGACGGTCCAGTTGCTCGGCGAGCGCGCCTGTGTGTAGACCGTCGCCTCGGCGGCGAACTCTTCGAGGAACGGGGTGGTCTCCCGGCGGTACCCCAACAGCGAGGTGTTGGCCGCCCGGAGACTGTCCGCGACGACTAACAGTACGTTGGTGTCCGTCACACCCCCAGACAGGGGCGACGGCGGCTTATGCTCCTCGCACCGCGGCGCGACCGGGGGTGACGGGGGACGGAGTGTGCCCCCGACAGTCGTGTGTCGGTGGCGTGGTCAGTGTCGCCCCGCGATCACATGTAGCCGAGGTCGCGCAGCCGTTCCATCAGGTCCTCCTTGTCCTGGGCGCGGCCGGCGCGCTCGGTCGTGTTCTCCATGTCCTGCAGCCAGGCGGGCTCCTCGGCGGACTTGTCCGTCGAGATCTCCGAGCCCAGCGAGCGGAACCCGGCGAAGTACTTCGGCGAGACCGGGATGTCCTCGTGGTCGAGGCCGTTCGGCAGGTCGTCGTAGTCCTGCGGGACGTAGCCGTCCTCCGGGAACTCCGCGACCGTGTCCGGGACGACGAAGTACCAGAAGGCGTCCCACACGTCGGCCTCCTCGAACTGGAGGATCGGCTGGATGCGGTCGTGCGGCGGGTAGATGTCCGGGTCGTGACGCGGTGAGAAGAACGTCTCGTCCGCGCGGGCCTCCTGTTCGTCCCAGCGGATCCCCGAGATGATCCCGTCGATCTCCTCGTCTTCCAGCGTCTGGTTCAGCGCCACCGTCTTCAGCAGGTGGTTGCCGACGTACGTGTCCAGCAGGAACGGGAACGTGTCCTCCTCGTACTCCAAGATGTTCCGGATGTGGTGCTGGTTGTGTTCCGACAGGTCGTCGACCGGGATGTCGTCACCCGGGTCGAGCCCGTTCTCGTCGACGTAGTCGCCCACGTCCGTGTTGCGGGCGTACTTGACCTCGAGGTCCCACTCGTCGGCCCACCGCTCGACGAAGTCCATCAGCTCGTCGAAGTGCTGGAAGTGGTCGATGAACACCGTCGTCGGCAGCTCCAGGTCGTCGCGGTTCTCGACGATCTCCTTGACGAAGTACAGTGTCAGCGTCGAGTCCTTCCCGCCGGTCCACATCACCGCGGGGTTGTCGTACTGTTCGAGCCCCTCCTCGACCACTTCGAGGGCCTTCTCGATCTTGTGCTCGATGCTCGGGTACTCGTCGGGCGACTCGCCCTCGCCGTCCGTGTAGTCGACGTCGAGGTAGTCTGGGAAGTCGTCTCGCGTCATGTGGTAATGACATCTAATTAGCAGGGTAAAGTGTCTTTTGGAGTCCGTTCGCCCCTCGGCACCGGAGCGTCCGCGTCGCTGTAGACCCGTCGAACCGTCGACACCGCGAGACCGCGCCGAGAGGAGTCAGCCGCTGATGAAGTCGTTGTCGCGCCAGTCGACGCCGTTGCCGTCCCCGTCGCCGTTGGCGGGTGACTCGACGACCTCGACGGAGGCGGGACGCGGCTCACCCTCCACGATCCGGGTGGCGGTCAACTCGCCGTCCTCCTCGGTGATCGCCGTCAGCGTCCCCTTCTCGGAGAGCAGCGCGATCTGCTTCAACACGACGAACATCGGGTACTGGAGCGCGGTGTTCTGCAACACCGTCTCGCGGTCGCCCTTGAAGCAGGCGAACTCGACGAGTTCGGAGGGGATCTCCTCTTCCTCCTCCTGCATCCACCCGCCGCCGGGCTTCGGCGGTTCCTCCTCGTAGACACGCGTCTCGCTCACGCTGGCCTTCAGCTGGGCGGTCGGCGTGTACTTGCTGATGTCGTCCTCGTTCTCCGCGACCGCACGCAGGATCAACGTGTTGTTGCGACGCGACACGTCCACGTCCTCGACGCCGTCCGGGAGATCCGGGTCGTCGTCGAAATAATCGTGTACGTCTTCGAGGGGCAGTTCGAGTGTCGAGTGGAGTCGGTATACGCGGCCTGACATGTGTTGGTTGGGTGGACTGCTAGCGGGGCCGTCCCGGTGCGACCACCGCTCGGTCGTCTGCACTCGCGGTACGGTACGTGCCCCAGACCTTTATGAGCTACTTTATCGCGTGTTAATCTCTACCACGGTATGGGGGAGCGGTTCGTGACGGTACCGGTGTCGCTACCGCGCGGTCGTCTCGGTGGCGAACCGTCGGTGTCGGCCGGCGAACGACCGTGCTCTCGGCGGCCGGAGTCGTCCGTTCGCCGCCGATTCGGCGGTCACTCGCCGGTGAGTGTCGCCTCGAGTTCGCCGCGTTCGTCGAGTTCCGCGAGTACGTCGCTGCCGCCGACGAACTCCCCGTCGACGAAGGTCTGCGGGATCGTCTCCCAGTCGGAGTGGTCCGACAGCGCGTCGCGGTACTCGTCCAGGGCGGGGAGCACGTCGACGGTCTCGAACTCGTCGACGTACTGGGCGATCAACTGGAGCGCGCGCTTCGAGTAGCCACACTGCGGCATCAGTCGGTTCCCCTTCATGAACAGGACCACGTCGTTCTCGGCGATGACCTCGTCGACGCGCTGGGCCACGTCGGTGTCGGCCTCCGCCTCGCCGTCTGGCTGGAAACTCATACCCGTACGTTCGCTCCAGACGGGGTTAGGTGTTGTGTCGTCCGGACGGTGTCGGCTCGCTCGGGAGGTGCCGTGTGCTCGGGCGCCCACCCGGGGGAACGAACGAACCGCGGCGGCGAGAACGGCGGAGTGAGACAGGGTCCCGTCGGTCGTCAGTTGCGGTCGATGGCGGAGAAGGCGGACTCCACGTCGTCGAAGTCCTGAACCGTCTGATCCAGGTTCCCGCGGAGTTCTTCGGCGCGTTCCTTCAGCTCCTGGTACTGCTCGTTGTCCTCCAACTCGTAGGAGGGCTTCTGTGCCTCCAGGACGCCGATCTTCGAGACGATGGCGAAGTACTCGTCCATCTCGTCGTCGTACGTCTGCCCGACGAGCTGTTGCTCGATGGCGTCGAACAGCGCCTCCTTCTCGACCGGCTTGCAGAGGTAGTCGTCGAACGGCATGTCGACGATGTCGAAGTCCGGGTCCACCGCGGTCACCATGATGACGGAACAGTCCAAGCCCCGTTCGCGCATCTGCTCCAACACCTCGCCGCCGGAGTAGTCCGGCATCCGCCGGTCGAGTAACACCACGTCGACCGACTCGTCGACGGTCGCCAACGCCTCTTCGCCGCCGTACGCCTTCCGCACGTCGTCGTACTCCATCTGGAGCCGGAGTGCGTAGGCGTCCGCGACCTGTTGCTCGTCGTCGACGACCAACACGGTGGGACCCTGGTCGGACATTGCGTGTCTATACACCGGGTCAGGGGAGAGATATATTTTTCCGTGTGCTTCTCTCCACCGCTCGGGACCGCCGACGGAGACGACGGGCTCGCCGCGCGGTCGCTCTCTCGACCGACACCGTCGACCACATCCGCTCACATCTCGTCGACCACACACGCTCACACACCGTCGACCACACCCGCTCACACCCCGTCGACCACACACGCTCACACCTCCCGCCGGATCTCGGGCGGCCGGACGCAGCGTGGGACCGAACGGACGGATACGGCCGTCTCACACCGGGCACCGTGACAGGTTTTATCACCCCGTGATCCTATCGTCTCTGATAACAGCTTTGTGGTGGTCAGGGTGTCAGAGCCGACGCACACACACCGGTCGCGCTCAGGGGGCGCGGCCACACGGCGGGGGGCTCGCGAGTGGGGGGTGACGAACGGACGTGTTCGAGTCGGGCACGTCCCCGGCGGTAGGTCGGTACCGGCGGTGTGCCCGTCCGTGATCACACGTCGCGAGCGTGGAGGCGACTCGTGACATCCACGCGCCGGCTCGCGGTCGTCGTGGTCGCGTGGCTGACGGTGACGGCGACGGTCGTCCCGTTCGTCGCCGTCCCGGTCGGGACAGTGACCGCGGCCAACGACGGCTGTACGGCACTGACGACGGCCGGTAACGACGACGGGATCACGGTCTCCGAGTCCGGCTGTTACGTGTTGGGTCAGGACGTCACGGACGACACCGAGGCACCGACGGTGACGGTGACGGCAGACGACGTGGTGATCGACGGCGGTGGGAACGTCCTGTCGGCGGCAGCGGTGTCGACGCCGACCGCGACGCCGACGGCCACACCGACCCAGTCGCCCGTCGACGGCGAACGGGTGGGTGTCTACGTCGACGGCGCGCGCGACGTGACCGTGCGGAACATCTCGACGAGCGGGTACGACACGGCAGTGTACGTCCAGAACGGACTGAACGTCTCGCTCGCGAGCGTCGCCACGACTGCGTCCGCGCAAGCGGGCGCTGTCGGTGTAGACGGCGCGGAGACCGTCTCGCTCGTGAACGCGACCGTCGGCGACGTGTCGGTCGGGTCGGGGTCGGTGAACGTCTCGCTGCGTGGGGTGACTGCCGAGACCGTCGCCGCCAGCGGTGACGGAATCGTCAACCTGTCGATTCGCGCGAGCGACGTAGGGGAACTCCGGACGAGTGGGTCTGTGGCAGGGGTGAGTCTCCGGAACAGTTCCGCGTCCGCGGTCGACTTCGCGACCGGGCTCGACGGTGCACTCGTCGTCGACAGTCGTGTGACCGATGGCGGCGTCGAAGCGACGGGCGTGACGGACCTGATCGTCCTCCGGACTGCCGTAGAGCGCTCGTACGGCCCCGCAGTCGACCTGGAGTCGACCACTCGCGCCACGGTGAGAGCCGTGCAGATAGAGGACGTCCGAACGGCCGAGTCCGTCGCCGGCGTCGGGATCCGCGTGCGCGGTGACGCCACGGGGACCCGTGTCACCGACACGACGATTCGAGGTGTGCCGGGAACCGGAATCGTCCTGTCGGCCGACGGGACACTGGTCCGGAACGTCACCGTCACCGAGACCAGCGAGACCACCGTCGGTCGCAACCCGCAACCACCGACCGCCGACGGCGACGCCGTCCTCGTGAACGGGAGCGGCGACTCGCAGTTCGTCGAGACACGGCTGACGGACGTGACGGTGACCGGCACCGCGGGTTCCGCACTCGACGTGACCGGTGTGGAGAGACTCCTGTTCACGGACGGACAGATCCGCGACACGAACGAGTCGGCGGTCCGTGTCCGCCGGTCCGCGAACGTCACGGTGAACGACACCACCGTCTCGTGGCCCGAGGCACCCGCTCCGTCGCCCGGATTCGTCTACGTCGACGACAGCGACGGCAACTTGAAGTCGTACGACCGCGGCGGCGACGTGACGGACTACGGCGTCGGCGACGCGGGCGTGATCGGCCCACGCGCCTTCCTCGACGACGACGAGCGGCGCGAGGTCCCGTACGTCGACACGAGTGGGAACGTGGAGTTGGTCGACGCGACCGGCGGCGTCGTGGAACTGTTGGGGAGCGGCGAGGGACCGGCCGAGCCGGAGACCTCCAAGAGCAAGCTCGCGGTCGGCGACTGGGACCACGACGGTGCGACGGACGTGTTCTTCGCGGGCGACGACGGCGCCCTCTACCGCACCGACTGGAACGAGCGTGGGACGGCGGAGGTGATCTCGACGACCACGTCGGTCGAGTCCGTGCTCGGCGTGGCGGACGTGACTGGGGATGGCGTCCCCGAAATCGTCTACCTCTCACCCAGCGACAGCAACGAACTCCGTGCGGTGAACGCGACCGGCGGCGACACGGAGCTCGCGGACGTCGGGAGTCTGGGCGTCGACAACCAATACGGGATCGGTGGCCTCGCACGGGTCGACGGCGAGTGGGTCGCGCCGCGCGTGAGCGGCGGGAATTCGCCGGAACTGCAGGTGTTCGACGGGAACGGGACCGTCGAGCAGTTGTCGGGAGTCGGTCTCTCGCTCCCGAAGACGGCACCCGCTGGGGTGAACCTGTCGGGCGACGCGACGCCCGAGTTCGTCTACCCCACGTCGGCGGGCGGTGTCTCCGTGCTCGACCGGAACGGCGACACGGTCGCGGTGGAGTTGGGTGTGAACCCGAACCCGTCCGTCGGACTGGCGAGTCGAGCGAGCACACTGGCGGACGGCCGTCGCGTCACCGGTGACGGGGTCGCAGTGTGGAACTCGACCGGCGACCAGACGACACACGTCGTGGACGTGACCGTCGACGGCGTCGGGACGGTGTCGCCGGCCGTCCGGAACGTCTCGCTGCAGGCCGAGCGGCGTCTCCCGCGGCCGCCGACGGACACGGTCGTCGCCGCGGACGGTGGCCTGCGCGTGCGGCCCACCGACGCCGACTCGGTGTTCGCGCCCGCCTTCGGGTACGCGCCGACGGCACTCGTCGGCGTCGCCGAGACGACGACGGCAGTCGGTGCGTACGACACGGCAGCCGGCAGTTGGCGCGTCGGTGCCGACGCCCTACGGACGGAGCGATCCACGCGGTTCGACACGGTGCGCACGACGGACGCCGTCGGGGTTCCGGCCGTCGTCGCTCCTCTGGCGGGAGCGACCGGCACACGCGACACGCGGCGGCCACGAGTGACGGCGTTCGACGCGACGGCGAACCAGACCCTCTCCGTCGAGTTGACCACCGACGAGGTGCTCCCGGACCCAGTCCAGAACGGCGCCTCGTCGCTGCGGGTCGTCGTCGCCGAGCGGAACGTCTCCGAGAACGACTCGTCGCCGTTCGCGACGCTCCGTCGCGGCGACTTCGAGGAGTCCGTGACGCAGACCGACGACGGCGTCCGGGCGACGTACACGACGACTGTCGACCTGGGCGGGCTGAACGAGACGACCGACACGCTGGACGTGGTGACGCTGATCCTACGCGACGACATCGGCAACTGGGCGCCGGTCCGTCCGTCCGAGACGGTCACGGTGAACCAGATCGACGGAGGCGAAGACGGCGACGAGGGAGACGGCGACGGCGACGACGGCGACGGTCCGACGACGCTCGTGGTCGACGCGGACGGAACGTCGACGTACGACTCGGTGAGTCTGGCGCTGCTCGAGGCCGAGAGTGGTGATCGCGTCGAGGTCCGACCGGGTGTCTACACGGAGTCGATCGGGGTCGACGAGAACGTCACACTCGCCTTCGACGACGGCGCGGTGCTGGACGGGACGGGGGTCGACCGCCGGTCGGGAATCCTGATCGGCCCGGCCGCCGCGCCGACCGTCGCGGGTGCGACGGTCCGGAACTTCGACACCGGTGTCGCCGCCGCCGGGACGGCTGGCGACTGGACGCTGCGGAACCTCACGGTCCGTGGCGGTGAGTTCGGTGTGTACGCGGCGGAGACGACGGGGAACTGGACGGTCCGGAACGCCACCGTCCTGGAACCCGCCGTCGACGGGCTCCTCGCGGCACGGAGCACCGGTGAGTGGACCACCGACGACCTCACCGTCCGGAACGCGAGCGACGACGGCGTGGACGCCGAGAACACCTCCGGCGACTGGACGGCGACGGACCTCACGGTGGTCGGCGTCGGCGACGACGGCGTCGAGGTCGACCGAACCACGGGCGACTGGACGGTCCGGAACCTCACCGTCGACGGTGCAGAGACGGGCGGTGTCGACGCGACCGGATCGACCGGTGCGTGGACACTCCAGGACGCAGTCGTCAGTGACGTAGACGACGCGTCTGCGGTCGTCGCGTTCCAGACGACGGGCAACTGGACGGTGAGTGGGCTCGACGCGGCACGTCTGGGTGGAAACGGATTGTACGTCGAGGACACGAGTGGGGCGTGGACCGCGAGCGACCTGTCGATCCGAGAGACGGCACTTCCGGGTGTGTTCGCCGAGAACGCGTCCGGTGACTGGCGGCTTCGGAACGTCACCGTTCGCGACGCTGACGACGACGGGCTCGAGGTCGACGACTCCGGTGGCGACTGGTCCGCACGGGACGTGACCGTCGTCGGCGCTGCATTCGACGGCGTCTCCGTCGAGGGGACGACGGGTGACTGGTCGATGGCGAACGTCTCCGTCCGCTCGGCCGGGATCCACGGGGTCGACGCAGACGGGAGTACCGGCGACTGGCGGCTCCAGAACGTCACCGCGACAGAACTCCCCGACGGCTCCGGCGTCACGGCGGTCGACGCTCGTGGCGACTGGACTCTGTCCGGTCTGGACGCCACACAGTTGGGGGGGAACGGCCTGTACGCCGAGAACGCGACCGGTGACTGGACCGCGAGAGACCTGTCGGTGAGTGCCACCACTCTCCCGAGCGTCTTCGTCGCGAACACGAGCGGCGACTGGCTGATCGAGACGGCACGACTCGACACACCGGGGGCTGCCGGCGTCTACGCCACCGGGTCGGCCGGCGACTGGCGGATCGCCGACGCGACCGTCCGTGCCACCACGCCGTTGCTCGCGAACGAGTCCGGCGGCAACTGGACCGTCCGCCGGAGTCGTCTCGTCGCGGTCGTCGACGGCCCGGTCCGTGGTGGCGGAGTCGACGACGGATCGGCAGACAGTGTCTCCTCTCCGCGTGGCGTCGCGGTGTACGCCCCGAACACGACCGGCGAGTGGCGAGTGACGCGGACGGATCTCCCGCAGACGGGCGGCGCCGTACCACGGATCGTCGCCGTCGGGGGAGAACGACTCGCGTCGGCGACGCGTAACTGGTGGGGTCGACCGAGCGGCGCGAGGCCGACCGACTGTGTCGGGCTCGTCGCCTGCGGCGCCCCGACGGCGGAGCCGACGGACGCGGCCGGCTTCGGTTCGGTGGACGTGCCAGAGCGGACGACCCCCGGCGAGACGCTCACCACGACCGTGGAGATCCAGAACGGCGAACTGCGCTCGCGGACGCTCCGCGTCGACGCGAACCTGACGAGCGGCGGCGTCGCGAGCGAGACGGTGACCGTGCCGGCCGGCGAGTCGACGACGGTGGCCCTGACCCTCTCGACCGAGGGCCTCGAGGCTCGCGAACGGCCGTACTCGATCCGGTTCGGACTGTCGACGGAGACCGAGACGGGACGACGGACACTAGGCGTGCGTCGGGAACGCGTCGCCGTCCCGCCCGGTCGACTCGCGGTACGTGGTCTCCAGCGGCGCGTGACGGCGAGGGCGAACGCGACCCTCTCGACGAAAGTCGTCAACCCCGGCAGTGCCGCCGCGTCCGGTACGGTCGAGTTGCTCGTCGACACGGACGGTGACGGCTCGCTGCGCGACGAGTCGGTCGTCGCGGCCGAGCAGGCCGTACTCGACCCGCAGGCGAACCAGACGGTGACGTTCCCACTGCCGGAGTCGATCGACGACGCCGAGCGGCCACTGGTGCGAATCGAGACGCCGACGGATCGACGGACGAGGCGGCTCCGGATCAGCCAACCCGGCCGACTCGTCGTCGCGTCCGCGACGGTGCCGCCGACGAGCCCCGCCGATGGCGACGTTGTCGTGCCGGTGCGGGTCCGGAACCCCGGTGACAGTGCGGCGACCGGGAGCGTCGCACTCCGGGTCGCGCCGAGCGGCGAGCCGGTCGACGGCCGCGACCCGGTCGCGACGGCGGACGTGACCGTCCCACCGAGACAGAACCGGACCGTGTCGCTCCGGTTCGCGACGGGTGACAGAGCGGCCGGTGACTACACTCTCGCCGTCACCAACGGCCAGAGTTCCCTGACACGCGAGACGACGGTCGCGTCCGGAACCCCGGCCCTGGCGCTCCCGTCTGCGGTCGCGGTCGGAACGGTCGACCGTGGGACGACCACGACGGAGACCGTGACGGTCGAGAACGACGGCGAGGCGCCGTTGAACGTGACCGGCGTCGCGGTGGTCGGTGCAGACGGAGTGAACGGCGGTGCCACGAGCGGGGCGAGCGGGACCCCGGCAGCGAGTCGGGGGCGCGGCCCCGACACCGGAACCGTGGTCTCGGCGACGCTGGCGGACGCCGAGGCGGGCGAGACGGTGACCGTCCCGGCGGGCGAGTCGACGACGGTCTCGGTGACCGTCGCCGCCGGTGGCGCGGAGGCCGGGCCGGTCCAGGCGCGGCTCCGTGTCGAGAGTACCGACCCGGACGATCCGACGGCGACGGTGAACGTGACGGGACGCGTGACCGGTCCCGCGGCGGTCGCGAACCGCCAGCGGGTCCGGTTCTTCTCCCGGGCTGTCGGCTCCACGACCACGCAGACGGTGTTGCTCGAGAACCCCGGAACGGAGTCGCTCGACGTGAGCGACGTGCGGATCACGGACGGGGGAGCGGCCTTCTCCGTCCGCTCGTCGCCCGACTCGATCCCGACCGACGACGCCGGCGAGGTGACCGTCGCCTTCACTCCCGCCGCGAGCGGCGACGTGTCGGGGACACTCGTCGTGGAGACGGACGACCCGACCGCGGAGACGATCGAGGTGTCGCTGGCCGGTCGTGGGCGACAGGCCGAGGTGACGCTGTCGCGGTCCACGGTCGCCTTCGGTGCGGTCGGGTCCGAGAGTGCACCCACGGAGACCGTCGTCGTGGCGAACGACGGCGGCGCGCCGGCGACCGTCGAGAACGTCACCCTGACCGGCGAAGCGAACGTCTCGCTGGTGTCGACGAACCTGACGGGCGAGTTGGTCCCCGGCGAGCGGCGACCGGTGACGGTGCGGTTCTCGCCGGAAGCCGAGGGTGCTCGGTCCGCGACGCTGCGGATCGAGACCGACGGGCCGCAGGGGGCGTTCACCGTCCCCGTCTCGGGGACCGGGCAGGTCGCGGACGCGCGGGCCGTGTCGTCGACGGTGACGACCGGGACCGTCGGCGTCGGCTCCTCGACGCTCCTGTCGGTCCCGATCGCGAACGACGGTGACGAGACACTCGTGATCCGGAACGCGACGGCAGCGGGTGGTGACGACGGTGCGTTCGCCGTCGTGACTGCCGACGGGGTCCGCGTCCCGCCCGACGAGCGGCGGACGGTGAGTGTCGCGTTCGCGCCGACGACGACCGGTGAACGCAACACCACGCTCCTGATCGGGACGAACGATCCCGACGGAGCGACCCGCGTGGACCTCGGCGGGATCGGTGCGGCGGCCGACGTGGTGTCGGACCCGGCGTCGGTCGCGTTCGGGCCGACGCCGACCGACACGCGCGTCACCCGTAACGTCACCGTCCGCAACGACGGCGGCGTGGCGGCCTCGATCGCGGACGTGCGGACGACGGCGGCGTCGGCGGACGCCTTCTCGGTGGTCTCGGCCCCGACCGGCGAGACGCTGGCTGCCGGCGAGTCGGCGACCGTCGAGGTGGCGTTCCGGCCGACGGCCCGCGGCGAACGGACCGGCGTCGTCGAGATCGCCAACGGGACGGAGACGCTGACGACGGTGTCGCTGGGCGGTGTCGGCGCGGTGCCGAACGCGACGCTGAACACCACCACCGTCCAGTTCGCCGACACGCGAGTGCTCGGCGAGTCGCGCGGGACGGTGCTCGTCTCGAACGACGGGAACGCACCGCTGAACCTCACCGACACGACGATCGACGGCGACGCGAGCGCGTTCCGGGTCGTCGCCGCGCCCGACCGTGTGCCGGCGGGTGCGACCGACCGGATCGTCGTCGCGTTCACCCCGCTGACGGCGGGGAGCGAGGGCGGCGCGGCGAGTCGGGCGGCGACACTGTCGCTGTCGAGTGACGATCCGACCGGGACACCCACCGTCTCGCTCGGCGGGACTGCGGAGACGGTCGTCGCCGATGTCACGCCGGGGAACCTCACCTACGGGAGCGTCGCCGTCGGCGAGTCGACGCGCGCGAACGTGACGATCTCCAACGACCGCGACGCCTCGGCGCCGCTGACGCTGACTGGCGCGAGTGTCGTCGGACCCAACGCCGGCGCGTACTCGTCGACTGGGGCGAACGCCACGACGCTGACGACCGGGGGAGACATCGTCCTCGCACCCGGCGAGTCGACGACGCTGAACGTGACACTGGCACCGTCGTCGGGTGGACGGAAGTTCGGCCGGCTGCGGGTGTTCACCGACGACCCGAAGACCCAACAACTGGACGTGTTCCTCTCGAACACGGAGACGATCATCGACGTCGACACTACGACGGGGACCGGCGAGAGCGCCGGGGAACCGGGCGCAGAGATCACCGTCCGCAACGCCTCCGCGGACACGACGGTGCCCGCGAACGTCTCCTCGCCGGCGGCGCTGCGGGCCGACGTGGGGATCGAGAATCTCAACGTCTCCGTCGACACCGGCGGGAACTTCTCGGTGAACTTCTCGCAGGCGGACGACCCGCCCGCGCGGAACGCGCCGAACTTCTCCGGCCCGAACGGGACGAACGTGGACCCGGTGAAGTACGTCCGGGTGAACAAGACGCTCACCGACGATCAGATCGACAACGCCACGTTCCGACTCCGCGTGAGCAAGGTGCAGGTCGCCGAGAGCGGGACGGACCCCGAGGAGATCAGCCTCTACCGGTTCGTCGACGACGAGTGGGTGGAGTTGAACGGCACGCTGGTCGAGGAGACGACGACCCACTACGTGTACAGTGTCGTCACGCCCGGGTTCTCCGACTTCGCGGCCGGCGCGAAGAAGCCGGACTTCGAGGTGTCGCGGGCCGACGTGCCGCCGGGCGACGTGCAGGTGACGGCGATCAGAGTCGGCGACCAAGTGGACATCCTCGTCCGGATCACCAACGAGAAGGGTGCCGCCGACGGGACGTTCACGACGAAGCTCCTGTTGGACGGCGAGGTCGTCCAGACGCGAGACGTGACGGTCGCCGCCGGTGGGACCAGACAGATCCGCTTCGTGCGGACCTTCGACGAGTCGGGACTGTTCTCCGTCGAGGTCAACGGCGTGCAGGCGGGTGGCGTCCGCGTCGGCTCCGGCGGTGGCGGTGGGGGCGGTGTCGGCGGCGGCGGTGGCGGCGACGCCGAACTGACGTTCCCGTCGACCGACCTGCCGACGGTCCCGGTGACACCCGGCGAGGCGGTGTCGTTGTCCGTCGACGTAGAGAACCCGGGCAGTACGCCGGCCACGTTCGACGCGCCGCTGACGATCGAGGGTGTCGTCGTCGACGACAGACTGGTCTCGATTCCGGCGGGCGAACGCGTCACCGTCGAGTACACGCGGTCGTTCGCCCGTCCGGGGAACTACTCCGTCTCCATCGGCGAGGCGAACGTGGGGACGGTCAGTGTCGTCGACCCGGCGACGCTCGACTCGACACCGACGCCGACACCCGGCAGGAACGAGACGACGACCCCGAGCGGTGAGACACCGAGCGGGACGGCGACCACTCCGAGGCCGGACGGCGAGGGGACGCCGGCCGAGGGCGACGCGACGGCCACACCGGGCGGTCCGCGGCCGACCGTCGTCGAGGCGTTCGTCGAGACGGAGGAGGCGACCGTCGGAGAGACGGTCGACGTGACGGCCATCGTCGAGAACACCGGCGACGGCGACGGGGAACTCACCGTGCCGCTGGTGATCAACGGCGTCACCGTCGCGACACGGAGCGTCGAGGTGCCGGCCGGCGAGAGTGTCCGCGTGGAGTTCGAGCGGCGCTTCCAGACGACGGGCACCTTCGAGTTACAGGTCGCGAACACCGTCGTCGGAGAGCTGGTCGTCACCGAGGCGACCCCGGTCGAGTCGGGGACGGCGACGACGGCCGACCGCACTCCCACCGGCACGACCACCGGCACCGAGACGGCCGCACCCGGGTTCGGCCCGCTCGTGGCACTCGGCGGCCTGCTCGCCGCCGCGCTGCTCGCGCGCCGTCGCGGGGCGAACTGAGACGGCAGACGACCGCAGCCACCGGCGTCGGTCGTCTGCGGGTGCCGGCGTCTCTCCGTCGGCGTCAGTCGTCGGCGGGTGTCGGCGTCTCTCCGTCGGCGTCAGTCGTCGGCGGGTGTCGGCGTCTCTCCGTCGGCGTCAGTCGTCGGCGGGTGTCGGCGTCTCTCCGTCGGCGTCAGTCGTCGGCGGGTGTCGGCGTCTCTCCGTCGGCGCCCGTCGCCTCGGCCGCCGTCGCCTCGCCGTCCGTCACGGCACCCGTCACCGGCTCGCTCGGGGGGTCGAGCGTCACCGTCACGACCGACCCACGGGGTTCGTTGTCGTCGAATCGCAGGTCGCCACCGGACCGGTCGACGACCCAGTAGACGAGCCACAGCCCGAGTCCGCTCCCGTGTTCCAGCGAGGTCTCGCGGCCCTTCGTCAGCACGTTCCGTTCCTGTTCCGGGATTCCCGGACCCCCGTCGGCGACGGAGAGGTACACCGTGTCCTCGCCGACGCCGACCGACACGTCGACGATCGGGTCCTCGGAGTCGTCGTGTTTGGCCGCGTTCTCGACGACGTTCTCGACGGCCAACTCCAGTGCGGGGCTGGCCTCCGCGGTCGCCGTCTCCGGCACGTCGGTCCGGACGGTCACGTCCGGGAACTCCGCGGACTGTTCGTCGGCGGTCCGACGGGCGACCTCCGCCACGTCGATCGGCTCCGTCTCGTCGGCGGAGTCGAGTGCGTTCTGGATCTGTCTGGCCTTCTCGGAGAGGGAAGTGAGTTTCCGGCCGGTGTCCGCGATGGTGTCGGCGGCCATCTCCACTTGCTCGTTCTCCGTCATGCTCCCGGCGATGTCGGCGTAGTTGAGGATCACGGACATCTCGTTGCGGAGGTTGTGTCGGATCACGCGGTACAACACCTCCAGGCGCTGTTGTCTGTCGCGGAGCTTCGCCTCGCGGTCGCGGATCCCCTCGGACATGCGGTTGTACCCCTCCGAGATCTCCTCCCACTCCTCCCCGGCGGTGAGGTCGATCTGGTGGTCGTACGCGCCCGACTGGAGCCGCTCGAACGCGTCGACGAGTCGTTCGGCCTGACGCATCGAGGTGTTGTACTGCCAGTAGCCGAAGCCGACGATCGACGAGAGGACGACGAACAGCCCGACCCCCTGTGCGATCCCGAGGAACTGGAGTTGACTGTTCAGGTCGGAGGCGTCGCGCGCGACGTACACCTGCCACCCGGTCGACTCGACGGTCGCCCGTTCCGTGATCTGTGACCCGGTGGCGGTGCCGGCACCGTACACCTGTGTCCCGTCGGCGACGACTCGCACTTCCCGTTCCGAGCCGGCCAGCGGCGTCAGCGGGTTGAAGAAGGACTGGCGGTTGAGCGTCACCGCGGCGACGAACATCCCCTCCATCCGGCCGTCGAGGATGATCGGCGATGCCACCTCGACGAAGTACCGCTGGTTCTCGGCCGCGCCCTCGCGTTCCTCGACGTCCGTCACGCAGGTGGCGCCGGTCTCGACGACACAGCGGTAGTAGTCCGTGTCGGCGGCGCTGGTCCCCTCGTTCTCGCGCAACACGGACTCGGCGATGGCGCCGTCGCTCTCGAAGGCCGTGATCGTCCCGTCCACGTCCACCACCTGCACGGCGAACACGTTCGACTGCGCACTGCGACGGAGGAACTGGTTGGCGAACGGTTCCGGGTTCTCCAGGTCCTCCCGGTCCGCCCGACTCGTCACGTAGCCGACGAGGTTCTTCTTCTCGCGGACGTTCTCCTCGATGCCGCCGGCAGCGAGGTTGGTCGCCCGAGTGAGGTCGTCGCGAACGTCCTCGCGCTGTTGCCCCTTGAAGTACTCCAACCCCCCGTACGTCGCCCCGCTGAGGACGACCGTGACCACCAGCAGGACGATCGCGAGTTTCGTCCGAAGACGCATCGTTCTGTTCGGTCACGGTGGTCCACCGAGTTAGTTCTACTGTCGCGGGTACCCCAGCGGCGAGCTCGCGGACGCGTCCGTCCGGACCGACCCGCAGCTCGCTCGAAACGCGGTCCCGACCACGCAGGATGCCGCGAGAGGACGGCTTATCCGCTCGCGACGCCGAGGTCGGGTGTGAACGGACCCGACGAGACGGTCGACGACACGGTGGACACGAGCGGTGTCGCGGGGCCACACGGCGGACAGCCGGTCGTGCGACGCGGGCCGCCGCTCGCGGAGGCACGGGCGGTCGTGGTCTGTCTCCACGGCCGTGGAGCGACGGCGCAGGGAATCCTCGGCGTGACCGCCGAGTTCGAGACGCCCGGCGTGACGGCGCTCGCACCGGCGGCGGCCGGACGGACGTGGTACCCGCGGCCGTTCACCGCGCCGACGGCGGAGAACCAGCCCCACCTCGACTCGGCGCTGTCGCTGGTCGGGACCGTCGTCTCGACGGCCGTCGACGCCGTCGGGGCCGAGCGGGTCGTGTTGCTCGGCTTCTCGCAGGGCGCCTGTCTGGCGACGGAGTGGGCCGCACGGAACCCGACGCGGTACGGCGGCGTCGTCGGCTTCTCCGGTGGCTTGATCGGCCCGCCGGGGACGGAGTTCGCATACGAGGGGTCGTTCGCGCGCACGGGCGAGGGATCCACAGACGGGTCACCCGACACCACACCGGTGTTCCTCGGCTGTTCGGACGAGGACCCGCACATCCCCGCTTCGCGGGTCCACGAGACCCGAGACGCACTCGCCGCGATGGACGCCGACGTGGACGAACGCCTCTACCCGGGGATGGGCCACGGCGTGAACGAGGAGGAGCTGGCCGCCGCCGCCGAGATCGTCGCGCGGGCGGCCGGAGAGTGAAGCGGATCCCGACCCCACGGGCCGCCATCTCGGACGGCTCAGACCTCGCGCACGTCTTCGACCCCGCTGTCGGTGATCTGGAACTGCGCGCGCTCGCCGGCCGGTTCCGAGCGGTGTTTCTCGACGGTCGCGCGGCGCTTGCCGCCGCGGAACCGTTCGAGCCCGACGACGACGCCGGTCCAGTGTTCGAGGGTGTTCCCGCCGAGCGGGCGCGTCCGGTCGGCGTCCGGGTCGGAGTACACCTGGTTGGTGACGAGCACCGCGAGGTCGTGACGTTTCGCCAGCGAGAGTAGGTGTGTCACCTGGCGGGCGACCTTCCGCAGGGTCTCGCCTTCCCGACCCTCGCCGGTGCGTTCCAGGCGGTAGAACCCCGTCGCGGAGTCGAGGACGATCAACTCGACGCGCTCGGCGAACTCCTCGGCGTCGCGGACGGCCTCCTCTTGTTGCTCGAAGCCGACGGCCTCCGAGACGATCAGCCGTTCCGTCACCGACTCGACGGCCTCGTCGGTGCGTGCCGCCGCGATGTCGCGGAACCGCTCGACCGAGAGGTCCTCGGTGTCGACGTACAGTACGCGCCCGCCGTCGGCGGCGACCTCGACGGCCGTCGTCAACGCGACGTTCGTCTTCCCCGAGGCCGGCGGGCCGTACAACTGCGTCACCACGCCGCGCCCCACGCCGCCACCGAGGACGGCGTCCAGCGCGTCACATCCCGTCGTGAGGGGTTCGGACACGCCACAGAGTGAGGCGGCTCCCCACAAGAACCTTCGCGACCCGAGTCCGCTTCTCGCTCGGAGTCGCCCGGAGGCACCACGGAGCACACCGGAGTGTCAAGTGGTCGTTTGAGTCTCGCGAACCTTCTCGTCGGGAGGGGGTGTACGGCCGCGTGTGACCCGAACACTGTCCACCGTGGTCGTGGCCCTCCTGTTGGTCGTCGCCGGCTGTGCGGGTGCCGGCGGCGGCGACGCCGGTGGTCCCCAGTCGTACGAGGCGTCGAAGGAACGGAGCAGCGGTGCTGCAGGCGACGGAGCGAGCGCGGGTGCGTCCGGCGACGACGGTACGAACGCAGAGGCGACCGGCGGCGAGGTGGGCGCCGAAGACGGCGGTGCGACCGCCCCGGCGATACAGAACCGCGAGTTGATCCGTACCGCCGAACTCACCGTCCGCGTCGAGAGCTTCGACCGCGCCCGGTCGCGGCTGGCGGCGTACGCCCGCTCGACCGGCGGGTTCGTCGGTGACTCGCGGCGCGAGGTCCGCGGGAGCGGCAACGAGACGTGGGTCGTCGGCACCGTCGTCTTGCGTATCCCGGCGTCGAACTACTCCGGTGCGTTGGCGGTCGTCGACGAGACTGGCGAGGTGCGCGCGTCGAGCCAACAGACACGCGACGTGACCGACCAGGTCGTCGACTTGGAGGCGCGACTGGAGAACCTCCGTGCCGAACGTGACCGGCTGCGAGAACTGTACCGGCAGGCGAACGACACAGAGTCGGTGCTGGCGGTCCAGCGAGAACTCTCTCGCGTCCAGCAGGACATCGAGCGCACGGAGGCACAACTCCGCCAACTCGAACGGAGAGTCGCGTTCACGACCATCACCGTGAACCTGGAGGAGCCGCGGCCCGACGATCCGAGTCCGGACCGGCAGGCGTGGTACGAGACGGGCGTCGTCGCGGCGTTCCTCCAGTCCGTCGACGGCGTGGTCGTCACGCTCCGCGCCGGGGTGGTGCTGGCCGCCTACGCCCTCCCGTACCTCCTCGTCGCCGCGGTCCCGCTCGGTGGCGGACTCGTCGCCGCCCGTCGTTACCGGCGGCGGCGCACCGAGAGAGCAGTCGAGACGGCCGAACCCGTCGACGAACCGGGTCACGGTGACGGTGGCAGTGACGACGATGGCATCGACGGTGACACCCCGCCCGATAGCGACGAGCAGCCGTCCGACGACGGTGGCGAGACTGGGGAGGACGACGCCACGAACGACGACACGTCCTGAGCGACGCCCTCGTCGTCGCTCCGTCTCCGAGCGTTCTACCGAGCGAAACGTATTTGAACGTGGTATGCCGAGCCTCTCTCGGGGACGGCCTCTCTCCACACCCACACACACGCTCACCGTCCCCGGCCGCTTCGTACCGAGTCCGCCGAGTCGCGACGTTGCACGTTCCCGTGGGACCCGTGAGTTCGTACACGGCGCCGTCCACACGAGCCGAGAGGGTCTCCGCGAACCGGCCACGACCCTCGACTACAGCGTCTCGGGGAGTGTCTCCTGGAGTGTCGCCAGCCGTTCCTCGGTCGGCGCCGCGAGGAAACAGTCGCCGTCCCACGCCGTCGCCGCGCCGGCCTCCGACGCCAGCAGTGCGCCGGGTGCCTGCTCGCGCTCGTCCGGGTGAACACAGACGACTCCCGCGAGCGACCCACGGGCGAACAGCGTCCAGTCGAGACACGGCGCCCAACTCTCGAGGACGCGCTTCGACCGGTCGGCGAGTCGTTCCCGGACCGTCTCGGCGGCCCGACGCAGGCGCTCGTCGCGTACTGCGTCGATTCCCAACACCAGCGAGACGGTCGAGCGAGCCAGCGGGCGATCGTGGTCCGCCGCGAGTCGTCGCCGCCCGACGTGGGCGCCCTCCCCGCGAACCGCGACGGCACACTCCTCGGGGAGTGGCTCGTACACGGCGGCCGCGAGCAGGTCGCCGTCGGCGGCTCTCCCGTCGGCACCCGTGCCGGTCCGTCCGTCCGCGTCTGAGGCGCGGCGACGAGGTTCGTCCGCGTCGGACGCGAGACGGCGCGCGGTGACCGCGACGGCGAACGCCGGGTGCCCGACGGCGTAGTTGTTCGTCCCGTCGAGCGGGTCGACCAGCCACTCGACGGGGCCACCCGTGATCGGTTCGCGCTCCTCGCTGTCGACCGCGTGCCCGGGGTACCGCTCGCGGATCGTCTCGACCGCTCGTCGTTCGGCACGACGGTCCGCGGCCGCCTTCACGTCGTCTTCCCCGTACGTCGCGTCGACGCCGTCTCTGAACCCGTCCCGTAGCGTGTCGCCCGCGGCCCGCGCCGCCGTCTCGGCCGTCTCGGCCAGCACCGACGGCGCCGGCACTTCGTCGGAGTCGGTCACCCGCGAGAGTGGGTCGCGATCCGGTTTCAACCCTCGGTCGGCGGGAGCCGGCCGGTCCCACCGCGAGGCGACCATTCATGTCGGTCGCCACCCACTCGCGAGCGAATGCCAGACACGGACCTCGACGCGGTGCCGCTGGACGCGTACTACGACCTGACACAGATCTCGGCGGTCGCGCAGTCACCGGACGGCGACCGGGTGGCGTTCGTCACCACGGAGTTCGACCCCGACGCCGACGAGCCCGTCACCTCGTTGTTCGTCGCGCCGACGGACGGGAGTCGTGACCCACACCGCCTGACACGAGTCACGGGCGCGGGGTCACCGCAGTGGAGCCCGAGTGGCGACCGACTCGCCTTCCTCGCCGCACGCGACCGCGACACGGCCGACCGCGTCGGGCGCGAGCGCTACGACGCGGACGCAGACTCGGGCGACACCGACGACGGCGAGGCGGACTCGGACGCCGACGACGAGACGGGGTCGGACGGCCACGACGCCGACGACAGTGACGACCCCGACGGCGGCCCGGACGCGGCCGAGACCGACGACGAGCCGACGCGACAGGTGTGGCTGTTCGACCTCGCGCTCGGGGGCGACGCGCGACAGGTGACCGACTTCGACGAGGGAGCCGGCGAGTTCGACTGGGGGCCCGACGGGGAGCGACTCGTCGTCGCGGCGCGGGACCCGACCGAGGCCGAACGGTCGTACCTCGACGCCCGCGAGGCTGGCGGCCCCGTCGAGACCGAGCGACTCCAGCACAAACTCGACGGCGTCGGCTACCTCGACACCGTCGACACGTACCTCCACGTGGTCGACGTGGCGACGGGGGAGACGGACCGCCTCGACGAGGCGTACGGCGGCGGCGCGTTCGAGGATCTCGCCGGACTCCAGCCCGACTGGGGCTCGCACGGGCGAATCGCGTTCTGTTCGTGTCGCACCGAGCGCCCAGACGACACGCAGGTCGTCGACGTGTACAGCGTCGCGCCGGACGGGAGCGACCTCCGGAAGCTGACGGACTCGACGCTGTCGGCCGCGAACCCGACCTGGTCCCCGAGCGGCGAGGAGTTGGCGTTCGCCGCGAGCGACCCCGAGAACTGGTGTGTGCCGACACAGGTGTACCGCCACGACGGGTCACAGGGTGCCGAGTCGCTGACCGCCGACCTGGATCGCACACTCGCCCGCGGTGCGGACCTCCACTGGGCGGATGAGCGAACGTTGTTCACCCGCATCGGCGACGAGGGGCAGACGCGACTGCTCCGCGTCGAGACGGACGGGACGACGGAGCGCGCCTTCGCGGCGCAGGGCGACGGACGCGCGCTCCAGGGGTTCGACCACGGCGACGAGCGGAGCACGCTCCTCCTGTCACACCCGAGCGACGGCCAGGACGTGTTCGCGGTCGACACCGCGGATCTCGACGCCGGTGGTGACACCGCGGACGCCACCGCGGCTTCACCCGCAGAGCCGGACTCGCTCACGCGCCTGTCGACGGTGAACGAACACCTGACGGGTGACCACCGGATGCCCGAGGCGCGGCGGGTCACCTACGAGAGTGACGGCCACGAGATCGAGGGGATCGTCTACAGCGATCCGGACGTGGCGCTCGACGACGGCGACCACCCGCTCGTGGTCGCGATCCACGGCGGCCCGGTGAGCTACGACGAGCCGGTGTTCTCGTTCGCGCACGCCGCACTCACCTCGCGCGGCTACGTCGTCTTCCGGCCGAACTACCGCGGCGGCTCCTCGTACGGTCGCGACTTCTGTGAGGCGCTGCACGGCCGGTGGGGCACCGTCGAGGTCGACGACATCGTGGCCGGTGTGCGGGACCTGACGGCCCGCGGGTGGGCCGACGGCGACCGGGTGTTCGGCTACGGCTTCTCGTACGGCGGGATCGCACAGGGGTTCCTCGTCACGCAGACGGACGTGTTGACCGCCGCCGCTCCGGAGCACGGGATCTACGACCTCCGCTCTGCGTTCGGGACCGACGACAGTCACACCTGGACGACGATGGAGTACGGGCTCCCGTGGGAGGTGCCCGAGGAGATCGACGCCTCCTCGGCCATCACGGACGCGGGCGAGATCGACACGCCGCTGCTCGTCACCGCCGGTGGCCGCGACTGGCGGTGTCCGCCGAGTCAGTCCGAGCAGCTGTACGTCGCCGCCCGGAAACAGGACGTGCCGGCGCGACTGGTGATCTACGAGGAGGAACACCACGACGTCGGCGACCCCGACCGCGCGATCCACCGCCTGGAGGAGGTGCTGGCGTGGTACGAGCGGTTCGACCCGGCGGTGGAGACGGACGAGGCGGGCGACCCGGGTGACAGACACGAGGTCGTCCACGGAGACTGACGCGGGACTCGACTCCCTGGAACCCGACTCCGTGGAACCCGACTCCCTGGAACCCGACTCCACGAGGTACTCCGGCTCTGCTCACTACCGAGCAGAGCGGTAGTCGCGGATCGAACCCCGAGTAGAAGACACTTGTACCCGGAGACGAGCGGTCGAATCGTGGATCGACGAGCGTTCCTCGCCGCCGCCGGTGTGACGGTGACGGCCGGCTGTTCGCTCCGAGAGTCGTCCGAGGTCGCCTGTCCGTCACACGACGCGGCGGTGACACCGCGTGTGAGAGCCACCGCCGACGCTTCCATCGGGGACACGTCCGGCCACTGGCCGACGCCGGTCGGCCCGGCCGACGGCACCCGCGCTCTCCCCGAGGCGGACTACGGCGATCCCGTCGGCTTCGTGTGGCGCCGCGAGGTCGACGCCCGTCCCGGTGGCCCGACACCGGTCCTCGTCGACGAGACGGTCTACCTCGTCGACGCGGCGAAACGACTCGTCGCGCTGTCGCTGCGAGACGGGCGACTGCTGTGGCGTGACGAGACTGTCGCCGTCGACGGGCCCGTCGCCGCCGGGCGGGAACTGTTGTACCTGCGACGCGACGGGAGCCTCGTCGCGTTCGACCCGGACGACCGGCGCGTCGTCTGGACGTTCGAGCCACCCGGCGACGGTGCGTCGCTCTCGCTGCCGGTACCAGACGGCGAGTTGGTATTCCTCCACGACGACTCGACGGACGAACTGTTCGCACTCGACCAGACCGGCCAGCGAGTGTGGCGGGCGTCGACAACGGTGTGTCCGGCCGTCGGCGAGGGGACGGTCGTCGTCAGGTCGGACGGCGAACTCCGGGCACTCCGTCGAGACACCGGGCGACGGACGTGGCGGCAGCGCGTCGACGGACCAGACGCACACCGACTCGCCGTCCGCGACGGTCGCGTGTTCGGCACCGACAACGGCGTGCTGGCACTCGACCGGCAGACTGGAGCCGAACTGTGGACACACGACCCGGCCGGCGGACGGACGGACCGACCGGCCGTGGGGGCCCAGCAGGTCTACGTCCCGACCGCGCAGTTCCAGTGGTACGGGCGGCGTCTGTACACCTACGATCTCGGAGGCCCCGACCCGACCGCCTGCCGTCGGACCGCGTCGTTCGTCGCCGGCGGTCCCGTCGTCGTGACCGACGACCACGTGGTCGTGGCCGGCGGTGCCGAACAGGACGACGGCTCCACCCGGAACCGTCTCTGGGCGCTCGACCACGACGGTGACCCCGTCTGGCGTGTCGCGGGAACGGACACGGAAGCGCGAGCACTGTGCGCGGGCCGTCGCGCACTCCTGTTCGTCGAGGGCGAACGGATCACCGCGGTCGGCTTCGCAGGGTGAGCGCCGGCTACGACGCGCTGTCCCCGCTTCGAGACGTTCCGGTCCGACCCGTTCCGTCCGATTCGGCTCGTCCGACCGGACTCGCGCCTCGAAGAGCCACTTCCGTCGGAAGACGTCGAAAACCACCTCGTCTTCGGGTGACGACCGAGGCCAGTGAGTTCGGTCGACCCTCGCCACCCTGCCGACGGTCGGCTGGCTGCGGTCCCGCGTCAGACTCGACTGCCGGTCACGTGGCGGCGCGGCGGACGATCACTCGTCGCTGGTTAACTCGCGGACCGACTGATCGAGGTCGGCAGCCATCTCCGTCTGTCGTTCCGTCGCGGCCGCGATCTCGGTGACGGCCTCGGAGATCGTCTCTGCTTTGTCCGCCGCCTCTTCGACCATCGACGCGATCTCCTCCGTGCTCGCGGCTTGGTCGTCCGTCGCACGCGAGACCTCCGCGATCCCGTCGTTGGCTTCGCTGACGGTCGCGACGATCTCCTCGAAGCTCTCCGTGACGCGTTCGACTCGCTCGATCCCGGCTTCGATCCTGTCGGTCGTCTCGACGAGGTTCTCGACGGTCGTCTCCGTCTCCGTCTGGATCTCGCCGACGGTCTCCTCTATGTGTCCGGCCTGCCGCTGTGACTCCTCGGCGAGTTGTTTCACCTCGTCGGCGACGACCGCGAACCCGTCACCCGCCTCACCCGCCCGGGCGGCCTCGATCGAGGCGTTCAACGCGAGCATGTTCGTCTGCTCCGCGATGTCGTCGATCACCTCCACCACCTCGTCGATGTCGTCGACGTGTGACTGGAGCGTCTCCACGTCGTCGGCGACGGTGTCCGCCGAGTCGGCCACCGCGGTCATCACCTCCGCGGCGTCGTCGGCGGCTTCGGTCCCGTCGATCGCGAGTGACTCCGCTCGCGAACTGGTCGTCGCCACCTCGTCGGCCGTCGACGCGATCTCCTCGACGGTCGCCGACAGCGTCGAGACCTCGCTCACGACCGTCTCCGTGGTCTCGGCCTGCTCGCGGGTCAGTCCGTCGATCTCCTGGGCGTTGTCGGAGATCTGCTCGACTGCACTCGAGAGTGCTTCCACGTCCGTCCGAACCGCCTCGAGGTGATCGACCATCGCCGCACCGAGACTGTCGACGGTGTCGACGATTGCGAGGAGGTCCTCGTCCAGCAGCGAGTCGTCGCCGTCGAACGCGACGCGAGCGTCGAACCGGCCGTGTTCGTACGCGACGATCGTCTCGACGACCGCGTCGAACAACTCCTGTAACTCCGTCCGGAAGCGTGCGGAGTCGTGGAGATCTTGGACGATCTCGACGACGCCGACGAGTTCCTCGCCACGGAACACCGGCGTCGCGAGGAACCAGATCTCCGAGCCGGCCAGTGCGCTCGTGTCCTCGTAGACGTACTCGCCGGCCAACAAGGAGTACTCGTCGTCCGGGACGCCGACGCCGTCGTACACGCGGTCGGCGTCGCGGGGTTCTCTGACGACCTTCTCGGCGAGCGTGAGTCGGTCGTCCTCGTCGTAGACGGTCGATCCGGGTGCCTCGTCTCCGATCACGCGATCACGCGGCACGTCGAGCAGGGCCGCGATCTGCTCGTCGTACGCGACGACTCGACCGTCGGCGTCGAGGGCGAACGACGGGAGGTCGAAGGTGTCGAGAACCAACTGGAGTTCGAACTGGTGATCGGTGAGCGACGTTCCGTCGACGGCTCGTCCTGTCGACATACCCACCGGGTGTCTGTCGACCGCTGAAATAGCCACCGCACGGTTCCCCGACGTGTGGAGTCGCCACACCAACGCCACCGGCTCGACTCACGACAGCCCACGTGTGCACGTCGGGGTCGGCGATCAGTATCGAGAACGGGCTCCGTCTCGTCTGTACTACAGAATCAGATCCCGACACAGCGCGTCGAGCCCGTCCTCCGCGACGAGCCGACGCTGACGCGCACTGCCGGACTCGCGGTCGAGCAGGTCGACCAACCCGGTCGCGCCGAGGCGGTCCCGTTCGCGTTCGACGTGGTCCGGCAACGAGACGACACTGTCGCCGTCGCGGTCGACGAAGTTCGCCTCGTGGCCCCACCGCGTCGCGCGCCACTTGTTCTCGTCCAGCAACTCGCGGCGCAGCCCACGGCCGCCGCGGTCGACGGCCGTCTCCCGTGGCGGCGCGGCGGCGGGGTCGGGAGCGCTCGGGTCGGCCTCGTCAGCGTACCGCTCCGCGAGGTCGACGACGAGTGCGTGGACGTACTCCGCGACCGCCGTCACCACGTCCGGGTCGGACTGGCCGTCCGGGACGCGCACCTCGACGGTGCCCAACTCGGTGTGTGGGCGCACGTCGAACCACAACTCCCCGCGGTCGCGGACGCGGTCCAACTCCAGCATCCGGCGCTCGTACCGGCGGAACGACTCGAAGTCGTCGAACCGCGTCGGAACGCCCGTGTTCGGGAGGTTCTCGAAGATCTTCGCCCGCGCGGAGGCGAGCCCGGTGTCGTAGCCGTTCCAGAACGGCGAGTTGGCACACAGTGCCAACAGTGGCGAGAGGAACCACCGTGCCTCGTTGGCGATCCACACCGCCGCGTCGGCGTCGGCGACCCCGACGTGGACGTGGACCCCGGCGGTCGTGTTGCGGTGTTGGGGGTAGTGGATGCGGTCGAGTTGCGACCGGTACCGCGGCTTCTCGGCGTGGTCCAACTCCCGCCACCGCGCCGCCGGGTGGAGGCCGGCACCGGCGATCCGGTAGCCGTCCGCCGCGGCGTGCTCGACCAGCGCCGCCCGCGTCTCGCGGACCTCGCTCTCGATGCGCTCGCTCGTCGGCGACGAGATGGTCGGCGTCTGCGTCTCGATCGTACACTGGAACAGTTCGTGCGAGAGGCGGTCGGCGACCCTGTCCGGAGGCGTCCGGTCGCCGTACACCAGGTCGTCGACACCCGCGACTGGCCGACCGGTCTCGTCGACGACGTAGAACTCCTCTTCGACTCCGAGACTCCCCTGTCGGTCGAACGCCTCCCGCGGGTCCATCGACACGCCGTTCGGCACGCCGTCGGAAATACCCCCCGATGGCGGGTGTCCGTCGCGGACGACCGCCGAGTGGGGAGCCGTTGCGGCCGACGAGAGCGAGACCGACAGCCGGCCGGCGACGGCCTCACCGCCGAACCGACGCAGGTGGATGGATTTTTACCCACCCGGCAGCAACCGGCGCCTATGGCTACCGAAACGGACGAGCACGGGGAGGATCACCACCTCCCGGCCGTCGAGGACTGGCCCCGCGGCTTCGGTGAGGCGTCGTGGTGGCCGTTCGTCACGGCACTGGGCGCCGCCGGACTGTACGTCGGCGCGGCGCTGTTCCTGCTGAGTCGCGGCGACACGAACGTCGTCCCGCCAGTCGCCGGCCCGGCGGTCGTCGTCGGCTCCGTGGGAGCGTTCCTCGTCGGACTGTACGGCTGGCTCTACCACGCCTTCGTCGCGAACTTCTGGGAGCGGGGCGCCAGCGAGCACAGCGCGAACAAACTGCGGTGGGGGATGCTCGCGTTCCTCGGCTCCGAGGTGGCGACGTTCTCGGCCGGGTTCACCTACTTCTTCTTCATCCGGTCGAACCCCGGCGCGTGGCCACCTGGCGAGCTGCCGCCGCTGCTCTCCTCGCTGGTGTTGATCAACACGGCGCTGCTGTTGGTCTCCTCGGGGACGCTCCACCTCGCGCACGGCGCGATCCGGAAGGGGAAGATGGGCCGGTTCAAGGCCTGGCTCGCCGTCACGCTCCTGCTGGGCGTCGTCTTCATCGGCGGCCAGGTGTTGGAGTACTACGAGTTCATCGTCCACAAGGGATTCACCTTCACCGACGGCGTGTTCGCCTCGGCGTTCTACGGGCTGACGGGTCTGCACGGGCTCCACGTCTCGCTGGGTGCGGTCCTGATCGGGATCGTGTTCGTCCGTGCGCTGCGGGGGCAGTACTCCGCGGACCGGCACGTCTCCGTCACCACCGCCTCGATGTACTGGCACTTCGTCGACGCCGTCTGGGTGCTGTTGGTCGTCGTCCTGTACGTCGGCAGCGTCGTCGGCGCCTGAGGACACCCGACGACTCGCGCTTCGACCCGTCTTCCTGCGTTCGTTCGCCCCGAGTCACCAGTCCTCCAGCGAGTGGTCGGTCCCTCGTCGGGACGGGTCACCCGTCCGCGAACCACGTCTCCGGCGACGGGAGGAGACCGCCGACGAACGCGGCGAGCAAGGCGACGTAGCCGAGCAGGCCACCGGCGGCCGACGACAGCAGCCACGTCGCGAGGCGGGCGTCTTCTCCCGCCACCTCGACCGCGAGGGCGGGCACCCCGACGGCGACCGCGCCGGTCCCGACGACTCGTACTCGCCGATCCGCCCACAGTCGTGTCGCGAGATCGGGGAAGCGAGCGAACCCGAGTTCCAGCAGGAGCGCACCACAGACGCCGAGCACGACGGCCGGTGGGTACGAGACTGCGGCGAGCGCCCCCGTGAGTGACCCCCGGAGCCACCACGCCGTCCCGAGGAGACCGGTCGCGGCGACGGCCGCGAGTCCCGCGTCGCGCCGCCGAGAGAGGTCCGGCGTCGTCTCTCTCGACTCCGCGACCCCGGAAGACGCGGACTCGGACCCGGGATCGGGGCCGGACCCGGACCCACTCACGACTCGACCGCGTCGGCGCGCGACCGGTCGGACCCACTCCGCAACGGTGTCACCGGCGACAGCGCCGTCACCCACGTCGCCAACACGAGTGCGCCGACGAACTCCGGCAGCGCCAGTCCCGGCGGGAAGAGAACCTCCTGCGCCCACGCGATCCACGCGACGGCGTGGCCGACGGCCGCGAGTCCGGCGAGTCGACCGGTCGTCCGGTCGCGCCGACAGATCCCGTCGACGGCGAGCGTGGCGGTCACACCGAGGAAGTGCGTCGCGGCGACCGGGAAGTGGAGCGGGTCACCCGAGGGGAACACACCCACCGCGCCGAGCGCGACGGCGGTGATCGCGAACAGTCCACCGCGGAGTCGCCCGCCGATCCCGTCACTCGTCGTCCAGAGCAGCCACGCGAAGGGAAGTGCCAGCAGCCCACCGGCGATCAGGGTCCCGTTGAACAGCAACTCCGTCGGCGGGGTGACACCCAGATCCGAGAAGGCGTTCGTCCGCCAGGAGAACCACGGCGCCACCAGCGTGGCGACGACGATCAGCGTCGGCGTCCCCACCGCCGAAGTGACCCCAGAGATCGCGGCGAGCCGACGCGGCGTCGCGCCGCGAGCGGTGTCACGCGACATCGTCGTCCGAAGCCGTCGTCTCGTCGTCTCCACCGACCGGTTCCGCGTCTCCCACACCCACCGAGTCTCGGTCGCTCGTCCCCACAGGCTCCCCGTCGCCCGCACCGACGGGGGCATCGTTGACGTGTTGGCCCCAGAACCCAGGGTACTTCGTCACCGCCACGTCCCCGAGCACTCGGGTCTGACACGCCAGTCGGAGCCCGTTCTCGGCGTCGTGAGGTGGCACCCGCAGTCGGAGGCGCTCCCGCCGCGACGGGTCCGAGACGGCTCCCGTCACGGCGACCGCACAGGTGCCACAGGAGCCGCGGCCGCGACAGTTCACCCCGTCCGCGGCCCCGTTGTGCGGTGACAGTCCGGCGGCGAGTAACACGTCGCGCAACACGTCACCGCGGTCGCAGGTGACCGACTCCCCACGGAACGTGACGGTCGGCACTCAGGCCACCTCCTGGCGGCGGAGCTTCTCGGCCCGCGAGCGCGCCTGTTCGACGATCGCCGGACGCGCCTCGAAGCCGACCTCGACGTGGTCGCCGTCGTACTCCTCGCGCGTGACGTGGCCGTTGTCGTGGATCCACGACACCAGACTCATCGTCTCGTCGGCCAGCGGCAACAGCAGCCGCTCGCTCGTCCAGTCCGGGAGTTCGTCCTCGATCCGCGCGCGGAGTCGCCCGACGTTGTCGCCCGCTAGCCCGGACACTGTGACGGGGTTCGGCGCCAACGAGGAGAGCGCGTCGCGCTTGCGTCGCAGCTCCTCGTCGTCGACGCGGTCGGTCTTGTTGAACACCGTGACGATGGGTGCCTCGTTGCGCTCGTACAGCGTGTCG
Source organism: Halobaculum sp. MBLA0147 (assembly GCF_041361345.1). NCBI lineage: Archaea > Methanobacteriati > Methanobacteriota > Halobacteria > Halobacteriales > Haloferacaceae > Halonovum > Halonovum rutilum. Next base: position 436,554 of record NZ_JBGKAD010000001.1, read on the forward strand.
TGGGAGGTGACGAGCTTCTCGCGCATCGCCTCCACGGACTCGGAGGCGTCGACGACCAACAACACCAGGTCCGCGTGGTAGACGGACGCCAACGTGGAGTGGAACGAGTCCACGAGCCAGTGTGGGAGATCCGAGATGAACCCGACGGTGTCCGTCAGGAGGATCTCGCGTTTCCCGGTGTCCGCCCGACGGGTCGTCGTGCCGAGCGTGGTGAACAGCCGGTCCTCCGACTCCGCGGTGTCGTCGAGATCCGGGTGCCGGTCGGCGTTCTCGTCGACGTCGAGGTCGGCCGCGAGCCGCCGCAGCAGGGTGGACTTCCCGGCGTTGGTGTAGCCGGCGAGCGCGACCAGATCGAAGCCGGACTCGCGGCGCTGGTCGCGGCGCGTCTCCTCCTGCTCGGCGATCCGGTCGAGTTCGTCGCGGATTCGGGAGATCTGTGCCTTGATGTCCTCCTCGCGGGACTCGTCGTACTCCCCGAGCCCCATGAACCCGGGGCGTTCGTCGCGTTTCGCGAGGCTCGTCTTCGCCTCGGCCCGCGGGAGTTCGTACCGCAGTTCCGCGAGTTCCACCTGGAGCTGTGCCTTCCGCGTCTGGGCGCGCTGGCCGAAGATCTCCAGAATGAGGGTGAACCGGTCGATCACCTCCACACCCTCGGGGAGCTTCTGGCCGACGTTGAACTTCTGGTAGGGGCCGATCTCGTTGTCGCAGATCAGGGCGTCGGCGTCTTCGCGACGGCAGAGCCGCGCGAGTTCCGCGACTTTCCCCTCGCCGAAGTGGAAGGCGGCGTCCTCGGTCCGCTTCTGGGTACGCGTGGCGGCCACGTCGTACCCCGCGGCGTCGGCGAGGCCGACGATCTCCGAGAGGTCCGCGTCGGAGTCGTACCGCTTGGCGACGACGGCCTTCACCTCGACTCACCTCGGCGGTCCAGCGGGGCGATCCCGAGCGTCTCACCCCGACGATCGGCCGACTCCACGGGCGACTCCTCGGCGGACGAGCGCGGTCGCGGTCGTCTCTCCACGGGCGACTCCTCGGCGGACGAGCGCGGTCGCGGTCGTCCGGCCACGGTCGAGCCCCGAGCCGAGCGCGGTCCCGTCCGACCCGGGCACTGTCGGTTCTGTCCGGTCACTTGTCGGGAGAACGTAGCGGACGGTCGGATATAACGGTGGTGCCGTCTCACACGGACCGGAGAGCGGGAGCGACGCCCCCGGTGCCGCGACACGGAGGCGAAGTCGAGTTGTCGTGCGTTTTCTTCGCACGTCTGGATAAAATAATCACTCCGGAGCCTCTCGACTCCGAACGTGCGACTTCCGGTGCCCAAGGTTCATAAGTCGTGGTCGAGAACTGCTGTCGAGAGGTACTTCGACGGACGTGCGACACTCACTCGACACTAGCGGAGCGACCCGGTCGCGGCGGGTCCACGACGACCGCGGCACGGAGTGGCGACCGACGCTCACTGTGGACACGACCACGACCGGCGAGCGACCACCGACACGTTCTCCCGAGGGTGACCTGCCGTGAGCGAGGAGTTCGAGACCGAGACAGACACAGAGACGGAGATCGGCGCGGAGGTAGAGACGGCCGTCGCAGCACGGGCCGCGGTCGAGCGGATGACGGACGGGTTCATCGCCGTCGACAGCGAGTGGCGGGTCACGTACGTCAACGACCGCGCGAGTCACTTCCTCGGTGCCGACAACACGCCCGGCGTCGGGGACGACTTCTGGGCGGCCTTCCCGGAACTGCGGAGTTCGGCGTTCGGTCGCGCCTACGTCGAGGCGATGGAGTCCGGCGATCCGGAGACCGCGGAGGCGTACTACGAGCCGTTGGACGGCTGGTTCGAGGCGCGAGCCTACCCCGACGAGGAGGGCCTGTCGATCTTCTTCCGAGACGTCAGCGACCGCCGGGAACTCGAAGAACGGCTGCGCCGGGAGAACGAACTCCGCGAGCGCGTGTTCGAGACCGCGCCGACCGGCATCCTCGTGATGGACGCCACGGGGACGTTCCAGCGGGGCAACGACCGCGCGCGCGACCTGCTGGGTGTGTGTGACGAGACGTTGACTGGGCTCACTTACGACGACCCCGGCTGGGAGACGTTCGGCGAGGACGGCGAGCCGGTCGAGCGGTACCCGGTCGACGAGGTGTTGGAGACGGACGAGGCGGTCCACCACGTCGAACACGGGCTGGAGCGCGAGGACGGCTCTCGCGTGTGGCTGTCCGTCAGCGTGGCGCCGCTCCACGACGCCGACGGGAACGTGGAGCGACTCGTCGCCGTGATCGACGACCACACGGATCAACGGCGGCTCCAGTCGCGCCTCCGCGAGAGCCACGACTCGCTGCGCCGGCTCTACGAGGTGGCCGGCGACGCCGAGTTGGACTTCGAGGAGAAACTCCGGGAGATTCTCGCCGTCGGCCGCGAGCGGCTGGACTTGGAACTGGGCTTTCTCACGCAGATCGGCGACGACACCCAGACGATCGTGGAGGCGGTCGGCGACCACCACGCGATTCGGTCGGGCAACTCCTGTCCGCTGTCGCAGGCGTACTGCAAGCGGACGATCGACTCCGAGGGGCTGCTCGCGGTGTACGACGCCATCGAAGCCGGGTGGCCCGGGACGGAGCCGTACGAGGTGTTCGAGTTGGGCTCGTACGTCGGCGGGAAGGTCGTCGTCGACGGCGAGCTGTACGGCACGCTGTGTTTCGCCGACGGCGACCCGCGCGGGACGGCGTTCACCGACGCCGAGCAGACGTTCGTCGAGTTGTTGACCCAGTGGGTGAGTTTCGAGTTGGAGCGCCACGAGCGGATCGAGCGGATCGAACGGAAGAACGACCGGCTCGACGAGTTCGCCAGCGTGGTGAGCCACGACCTCCGGAACCCGTTGAACGTCGCCAGCGCCCGCGTCGACATGGCCGCCGACAGCGGTGACACGAGTCACCTGGGCGACGCGAGCGACGCACTCGACCGGATGGCGGCCCTGATCGACGACATGCTGTCGTTGGCTCGCCACGGCGAGGAGGTCGTCGACGCCGAGCCGGTGGAGTTGGAAGACGCCGCGACCGCGGCGTGGGGCGGGCTCGAACGCGCCAGTACCGGCGAGGCGACGCTGGAGGTGGCCGAGTCGGTGCCGACGGTGCGTGGCGACCGGGATCGCGTGATCCAGTTGTTCGAGAAGCTGTTCGGCAACGCCGTCGACCACGGCGGTCCCGACGTGACCGTCACGGTCGGGCCGCTGGTCGACGAGAGCGCAGGCGACGGCGAGAGTAGCTCGGACGAGTCCGATCCCGACGCGTGGTGTGGGTTCTACGTCGCGGACGACGGCCCGGGCGTCCCAGCCGACCGGCGCGACGAGATCTTCGACCACGGCTTCTCGACGGAGGAGAGCGGCACCGGATTCGGCCTCGGGATCGTCGCGGAGATCGTCGAGGCACACGGGTGGGCGGTAGCGGTCACCGAGGGCCGCGACGGCGGTGCGCGCTTCGAAGTGGAGGCGCCGACGTTCACCGTCTTCGAGGACGCCTGAGACGGGGGTCGCTCGGGGGGCACCCGAGACACCGCGATTCTGGAGCGCCCGACTACTCGGACAGCGTCGCGAAGACGAACTCCGTACTGCTGCCGAGCGGGTCCGTCGCGGTGGTGGTCTCGATCTCGTCGAACCCGGCCTCGCGCAGCAGTTCCAGCGTCCGCTCGCGCCCCGGCGTCGAGAAGAACATCCGTCCACCCATCCAGCCACGCCGGACGGTCTCGTAGCGACCGCCGGGCAACGTCGCCAGGAGGACACCGCCCGGCCGGAGCACGCGGGCGAACTCCGCGTACACCGTCGCGTGGTCCTCGCGCGCGACGTGGAAGACGGAGTGGTACGCCGTCACCGCGTCGACCGTGTCCGCACGCAGTGGGAGTGCGAGCATGTCACCCTGGACGAGTCGCGCCGCTGGGACGGTCTCCGCGGCGAGGTCCAGTCCCGCTCGCGAGAAGTCGAGCCCGACGCTCCCGGGCGGGAGGTTCGCGAGCGTCCGCGCGCCGTCCCCACAGCCGGCGTCCAACACGACCGGGTCGGCGGGGAGTCGCGCAAGTAAGTCGTCGATCAGTGCGGCGTCGGAGCCGTCCGGGTCCCGAGCACGTGCGTACTCGGCGGACACCTCGTCCCACGCCGCGCGTACGTCCGAGTGGTCCACACACGGAGGAGGGAGCCGAGCAGATTGAGTCTTGCTCTCGATCCACACGGTCACACGCGGTGTCTCGATCCCGACGCGGTGTCCCGACTTCCACGCTGTGCCCGATCCCAACGCGGTGTCCCGACTTCCACGCTGTGCCCGATCCCAACGCGGTGTCTCGGTTCACGGTCACACACAGCGACGCCCGCCGCGGTCGGTGGGCTCTTGCCGCTCAGTCGCCAACGGCCGGCCGATGGGGAAAGTCAGCGTCGGACTCAACGGCTGGCGGTTCGACGAGGAGGAGATCTTCACCGAGGACGGGGAGTGGCGCGACGTGACTGCGATGCCCGAAGACACCCGGACGCGGCTGGTGCGCCTCCAGACCGTCATCGGGAAGCCGTGTGACGCCTGTTACCTGATCCACGGCGAGGCGGAGAAGTCGTCGTGTAACGTCGCCGAGGTCGTCTACGGCGAGCCGATGGACGAGTTGGTGCTGTGTGGCGACCACGAGGCGGACTTCCTGTTCTGGTTCCGCGAGCGCGGCGGGGAGTCGCTCGCGGGCGAGGAGACGTTCCGCGACGCCTTCCACGAGTGGTTCGACGACGGCGGCCGCGCGCCCGAGGGGTACGGCGGCATCGAACACGTCGAGTCGAACCCCGACGACCTGCCGGACCTGCCGGACCCTCAGGAGGTGTACGACCGCGAGGCGGAACTGCTCGCGGACGAACGCCCCGACTTCGAGCAGGAGGGTGTCAGAGTGATCGAGGACGACGAGGCGGACGGAGAGGAGGCGGCTGCGAGTGGCGCAGCGAGTGTGGAGTCCGACGCCGCCGGTGACGGCGGGTCCGACGAGACCGGAGACGACGACGGTCTCTCGACGGACGACCTCGACCTGAACCGGGAGTACCCCGGCTCGAACTGAGGGAGCGTCGACCCACCCGGTGTGGACGAACGCCGCCGCTCACCAGGTGCCGTGGAAGGTGTCGAACTCGAGATTCTCCAGCGGCTCGTTGCCGACGGCGATCTCGTACTCGCCGGGCGTGAGCATCGGCTTGTGGAACTGCGGGCCGTCGTCGGTGGTGATCCGCGGACAGCCGGTGTTGACGAACGCGTCCATGTCGAAGTTCCGCAGGCGGTCCGGCGTCACCTCGTCCATCGTGATCAGGTAGGCGTCGTCGTTGGCCTCGACGATCTCCTGGGCCTGCTCCCACCGGCCCTGGCCGATCTTGGTACAGAAGATGACCCCCCACTTCTGGGCGTCCATCGCCTTGTGGACGGCGGCGTAGCGCTGTTTCATGAACTGTTCCGTGTCCGCCACCTCGACGACGTTGTTGACCGGGTCCGCGATGACGACCGTCTTCTCGGGGTGTTCCATCGCCAGCCCGAGCGGGTGGAACTTCCCCCCGCCGACGTAGAGGATCTGGTCGGCGTCGACCTCCGCGGAGGCGTAGTTACACCCCAACACCTGCCCCTCGTGGGTGAGTCGTTCGTCGCCACGCCGGGTGTGGACCTCGTATCCACGCTCGGCGAGCCAGTCGTACATGTCGTCGAAGAGGTTCATGTGCTGGGCCGTCGTCACCAGCCCCACGTCCGGGTCGTCGTCGGGGTCTTCGAGCTCCGCCAGCGACTCCTCCATGATGCCGAACGGGTCGACGTTCGAGAACAGCGGGACGTAGAGAATCTTGTCCGACTCCTTCATCGGGGAGTGGCCGAAGTGGACGAACAGGTCCGTCCGCCGCATGAGGTACGTGTCGAGGTCACAGGCGCCGTAACAGGGCTGGCCCGACAGCAGGAACGTCACGTCGTCGGTCAACTCTCGCAGGTCGTCTGCGACCGCCGGCCCGCGTCGCTTCAGTCCCTCGGGGAACTGGAGCCCGACGGTGTCCGCGTCGCGCTCTTCGAGTTCCTCGACGATCCGTTCGAGTTCGTAGTCCCACTCCCGATCGTGTTTCAGCGACAGCCCCGTGTTCCGCAGGTCGCCGTCCGTCCGTCCCTCCGCAGCGGTCCGTTCGCTCATTGCGCGTCGTTGCTACCGCAGCCGGTTAAGCGACCCGTTCCACGGAACCGTTCGGGGGTTCGCGACCCCGACGACGATCCGGGTCGGTGGACATCGCACCGCCTCGCGTCGTCGTCGCACGCCTACCGAGCGCTTATGCGACTGCCGGGAGAGACGCGACCGTGCCCGACAACGCCTTCCACGTGGTGGACGTGTTCGCTCGCGAGCGGTACGCCGGCAACCAGTTGGCCGTCGTCCACGACGCCGCGGCTCTCGACACCGAACAGATGCAGGCGATCACCAGGGAGACGAACTTCTCGGAGTGTACCTTCGTCGTCGGCGAGACGGGGACAGAGACAGAGACGGGGTACGAAGTCCGCATCTTCGACCCCGCGGAGGAGCTCCCGTTCGCCGGCCACCCGACACTGGGGACCGCGGCGGTCCTCCGCGAGCTCGTGGGCGAGGAGACGCCGGACGAGGTCACCCTCCACCTCGGCGTCGGTGACGTGCCGGTCCACGTCGAGTCGACCGCCGACGGCGGCGAGCGGTACTGGATGCGACAGGTGCCGCCGACGTTCCTCGGGACGGTTCCGGACGCGACCGCGGCCGACCTGTTGGGTCTCGACACCGCGGCGCTCCACGACGACCTCCCGGTCGAGCGCGTGACGACCGGGCTGCCGACGCTCGTCGTCCCGCTGGCCTCCGTCGACGCCGTCCGGCGGGCCGAGACGACGGAACCGGCGTACGGGTCGTTCGTCGACGAGTACGGCGGCCACAACGTGCTCTGTGTCGCCGCGGGTGGCGTCGACGGTGGTGACCTCCACGCTCGCGTGTTCGCCGACTGGGCCGGCGTGCCCGAAGACCCAGCCACCGGCTCCTCGAACGGCTGTCTGGCGGCGTACCTCGCGGTCCACGAGGTGTTGGGCGACGAGTGCCCGCGAGCCGTCGTCGAGCAGGGGTACGAACTCGATCGCCCGTCGCGGCTCCACCTGCGTGTCGACGCGAGCGGAGAGACGATCGTGGACCCCGATCCGTCGAGCGACACCGGCTACTACGAGGCGCACGGCACGCCCGGTGACGAGCGGCGCGGCACGGACGCGGGCGTCGAGGCGGCGAACGTCACCGTCGAGGTCGGTGGCCGTGTGGTGCCCGTCGCCGCGGGGCGACTGCTGTGAGCGAACGTGTGTCTCGGAGAGTGAGCGAACGTGTGTCCGGACGCGAGGAGTGATCGGATCGTCGCCAGGGTCGACGCGACGTGCCGAGGGCGACGCGACGTGCCGAGGGCGACGCGACGAGGGGTGAGGCAGACGGGCCGGCCGCGTTCAGTTCTGTGCCTCGCGGACGGTCTCCAGGGCGTCGTCGATCACCATCTCGAACATCTCGTTGGAGGCGCTGATCGTGTCCATCTCGTCGGAGATCTCCGCGATGTTGTCGGCAGACTCCGCGACCATCGAGGCGACCTCCTCGGCGGAGGCCGCCTGTTCGTCCGTGGCACGCGACACCTCCTCGACGCCGTCGGACGCCTCCTGTGTCGCCTCGGCGATCTCCTCTAAGGTCCCGATCATCTCGTCGACGCGGTCGGTCGCGTCACGGATCTCTTCGCTCGCCTGCCGGAGGTTCTCGACGGTGGTCTGGGTGTCGGACTTGATCGAGCCGACGGTCTCCTCGATGTCGTCCGTCTGTGCCTTCGTGCTCTCGGCCAACTCCTTGACCTCGTCGGCGACGACCGCGAACCCGTCGCCCGCCTCACCCGCACGGGCCGCCTCGATGGAGGCGTTCAGCGCGATGATGTTCGTCTGGTCCGCGATGTCGTTGATCACGTCGACCACGTCGTCGATCTCGTCGACCTGCGCCTCGAGTTCGTCCACGTCGTCGACGACAGTCTCGTGTTTCGTCTCGACGGTCTCGATCCGGTCGACCGTGTCCTCGGCCACCTCCACGCCCTCGACGGCGAGCCGTTCCGCGCGGTCGGCCTGCTCGTTGACACGACTCGTCGAGGAGGCGATCTCTTCGGTCGTCGCCGAGAGACTGTCGACCTCGTTGCGCACCGTCCCGACCGCGTCCGACTGGTCCGCGAGGATGTCGTTGACCGTCCCGATCCGGTCGGACATGTCCGAAGCCGACAGTTGCAGGTCTTCGATGGAGTCACCCAACGCCTCGAAGTCGAACTGGTCTGTCGCGCCGGCCTCGTCGTCGGTCTCGGCGTCGGCCTCCGCGCCCTCCGCCTCGTCGTCTGCGGCCGTGTCACTCGGCTCGTCGCCGTCCGACTCTCGGACACCCGGCGCATCTTCCGCCGCCCCGTCCGTCCGCCCCTGTGCGACCACGGCGTGGTGGAGACTGTCGCGTGCCGTCCGGATTGCCGCTCGCACGTCGGCCTCGACTGCACTCGCGGTCTCCTCGTCGACGTCGGCCGCGGCCAGTGTCTCTGCGACGACCGCCTCGAGTGTCGCCGTCTGTAACGCGACGTAGTCGTCGATCCCGCCACCGGACGCGCGCACTCGCTCCCACGCCGCGTCGTAGTCCGGCTCGGCCGTCGTGTACGGCGAGACGACGGCACTGGCGACCGCTCTGTCGTCGGTCTCCGGTCCCTCGGGTGCCCCCGACAACCGCGAGAGGACGGACTGGAGCCGTTCGGTTTCGGCTCGGTTCGCGGCGCGCTCGAGGCTCGACAACGACTCGGCGTAGGCTGCACGCGGGAACGACGACGTCACTGGACTCGCTCCTGTACCTGCTGGCGAACCCTCGCTGTCGGACATACGTGCTGTCACTCTCGGCTGTGGTACTAAAGATGGTTGATTAGATTCTCACTTTCGATAGCTCTGTGGACGCGCGACTTGAATGACGAGTGCCACAGCCGCGACGAGCCTCACGTGGGTGTGGGGGTCCGTCGCCGTCTCGAACGCTCGTCGGTGGGCGCCCGAGCGTCCGTCCTGGCGACGACGAGTTCACGACCGGGCCCGCCCGAAGTCTGAACCGACCGGCGCGTGTGTGGGCAGGTGTGCACGGAGAGACGGCGGTCGCCGACGGCAGTGTGACACTCCCTCTCGGGAACGGAGAGATCGACGTGGCTCTGCCAGACTGTTCCGTCCGCGTCGCTCGCCCGTCCGGCGGCGAGGCGGTCGACCCGGCACGAGCGGCACGGCAGGCACTCGCGGAGCCACACGGGTCGAGGCTCGCGGAGGTGGTCGACCCCGACGACGAGGTGGCGGTGGTCGTCACCGACGTGACGCGGGCGACCCCGGACGACGTGTTGCTCGACGCGCTGCTCGACCGTATCCCGGTCGAGCGGGCGGCGGTGACGGTCGTCCTCGGACTCGGGTTACACCGTCCGATGACGGACGACGAGATCGCCTCGGGGCTCGGTGACGCCGCCGATCTGGCGATCAACCACGACCCCGAGGCGACGGTCGAGGTGGGCCGTGTCCACGACGTACCGGTGCGCGTCCACGAGGCGGTCGCCGAGGCGGACACCGTGTTGGCGACCGGGATGGTCGAGCCACACCAGTACGCCGGCTTCTCCGGGGGTGCGAAGACGGTCGTGATCGGGGCGGGCGGGGAGCCACTGATCCGGTACACCCACGGGCCAGACCTGCTCGCCGAGCCGGGCGTCCGACTCGGTCGCGTCGCGGACAACCCCTTCCGAGAACTGCTCGACCGGGCGGGGGACCTCGCTGGACCCGACTTCGCACTCAACGTCACACACGGCCCGGCCGGGATCCTGGGTGCCGCCGCCGGAGAGCCGCGTGCAGTCGTCCGCGCACTCGCGGCGCGCGGTCGCGAGGCGCTGTCCGTCGCGGTGCCGGAGACGTACGACGCCGTCGTCGCGGGTGTCGGCGCGCCGAAAGACGCGACCCTCTACCAGGCGAGCCGCGCCGCGACGTACGTCCTGTTGGGTGCACGCAACCCGGTCCGGTCTGGCGGACGTGTCGTCGTCCCGGCACGACTCGACGAGGGTGCGGGCAGCGGGACCGGCGAGCGGCGGTTCTACGAGCGACTCTCGACTGCGGACTCCGCGGCGGCGCTGTACGAGCGGATGCGAGAGGGGTACGAGCCGGGTGCGCAGCGTGCCTTCGTGTTGGCACGTGCACTCCGCGACCACGACGTGTGGATCACGGACAGCGAGACACCGACGCTCGTCGAGGAGTGTCTGCTCCACGCCGCGGACGGAGTGGCCGACGCCGTCGACCCCGGGAGCGACGTGCTCGTCGTCCCAGACGCACTGAACACGCTCCTCGTCGAACCGGACGACGGCGGGTGATCGACTGGTCGAGGGCGGCGACCGTCCCCGTCCTCGGGCCGTCGTCGCCGAGTCGCCTGCGCCCAGTCGTCACTCTCCGTCCTCGCCCGCGCCCAGTCGTCACTCTCCGTCCTCGCCCGTCCCAGCCTCGTTCGACTCGTTCGCTCGCACTCTCTCGACACCACTCGACCGACCGTCCTCCCCCGTCACCTCGGGGTCGGTCTCACTCGTCTCCCGCTCGGTCTCTTCGGGATCGGTCTCACTCGTCTCCCGCTCGGTCTCTTCGGGATCGGTCTCACTCGTCTCCCGCTCGGTCTCTTCGGGATCGGTCTCACTCGTCTCCCGCTCGGTCTCTTCGGGATCGGTCTCACTCGTCTCGGCCGCCCTCGTCCGCTCGCCACGACGACCGCGACGACCGGCACGCCGACGCCGCTGTGCGAGTGAGTCGTCGAGTCTCTCCAACAGTGCGACCCGTATCTCCTCGGCACGCTCCGGGGGTACGTCGTGGACGACGGCGTCGCCGCCGAGGACGCTCGCCGAACTCGCCGTGTCGGCGGTGACGCTCGCGAGGTCCCACCGGCGCTGGAACAGCGTCCGGGTGACGACCACCGTCTGGAGCCTGAACGACGGGACGATCCGCGTGTGTCGTCGCCAGTAGCCGTCCCGCGTCGTCAACGCCCACTCCGTCTCGTGGTAACCGCGATTGACCCACTTGCGACGCGCCGCCGCCGGCGCGAACAGTCCCAACGGGAGCGGTAGGAGTCCGACCCACGTCGGGAGCGACGTAGTCGCTCCGACGCCACCGGCCACCGCCGCGAGGAGACCCACCGCGATCAGGTACCGGCGCGTGTACCGCGAGCGGGCACGTTCTGCCGGTCGCGTGAACGTCGGATCGACGACCGGTCCGGCGGACGTAGCCACCTCACTCGACACGTCTTCGTCGTCGACTCCGTCTCGCGGAGACTCGGACTCGGTGTCGACTCCGTCTCGCGAGAACGCGGCGTCGTCGAACCGACCGGTGTCGTCGCCGGCCGCCAACACTTCGCGGGCCAGCGAGAGGACCCTGTCGCGACCGCCCAGCGGGACGGTCGTCTCCGACCCGCCCCCGTCACCGCCGGGTGCGTACCCCGCGGTCTCGACGGCGAGCGACGCGTACCCGAGCCGTCGCATCGCGACGTTCTCGCCCACCGTGACGGTCTGAACCTTCCCGAGTGGGATCGTCCCGGAGTAGCGCCCGAGTAGCCCCCGCTCGTACCGGAGTTCGTCGCCCGCCCGCTCCAGCCGGAACCCGTAGTACTGGAGGTACGTCAGTCCGGCACTCACCACCCACACCGCCAGCAGGTACGAGAGGACGGCACCCACGCCCCCGAGTGCGAGTGTCACCAGATCGGTCGCCGCGAGACTCTGGACACCCTCGCCGACGTCGATCCCGACCACGTCGAGGAACTCACTCGTCACGTCTGGGCCACCGAACGGGACACCCACGAACGGGATCGCGAACGCCCCCGGCCGGAACGACACCGCGCTCAACACCCAGAGTTCGCGATCCGAGATCTCGTACAACAACTCCCCGTCGTCGCCCGCGAACGCCGAGTCGGCCGCACCGACCACCCCGTCGACGCCGTCCGTCTCGGCGTCGGCCGTCCGAGCGCTATCCGGTCCCGATCCGGTCGCACTCGATCCGGATCCACCGGCACCGGCCGGACCGACTCCACCCGAGCCCGCAACCCTCCATTCGGCACTAGCCGCTCGCTCCCGCTCGCCGGCCGCCGTCCCCTTCGCCTCTCGGAGTCGGCGGGCGCGCGGACCGACCTCGCGCTGGAGCCGGTCCGCCTCCGCCGAGTCGACGGCGTCGAGTGTCGCCTCCGTCCCGGAGCCACCCGCGGTCTCGAAGGCGACGACCGCCAGCCCGAGTGCACGTTTCACCGCCGGCCGTCGCACGTCGACGTTCTGGATCCGTTCCAACGGGATCTCGCGTTCCTGTCGCCCGACGACGCCGCTGGCGACGATCAACTCCTCCTCGGTCAACTCGTAGCTGAACCGGTAGTAGTAGGCGACCTGGTACGCGGCACCGACGACGAACCCGGCGATTCCCAACAGCACGGCCGCCGTCGAACCGGGCAGCACGTCGGCTCGGTTCGCCAGGAAGAACCCGCCGAACAGCCCGGCCGAGCCGACCTGGACGCCACCCTGGAGCGCGTCGAGGACGGCGGAGTAGCGGTGGAGTCGTCGCATCGTCACACCGCGTCGTACTCGCTCTCGGTTGCCAACTCGCGGAGCCGTTCCCGCAGCTCCGTCGCTCGGTCTGGCGTCAACCCGGGGACTGTGATGTCCGCCCCACGAGACCCCGCGGTGTAGACGACGACGCTCGCGAGTCCGACGGCCCGTTCTAGCGGCCCGCGACGCGTGTCGACGTGCTGGACGCGAACGAACGGCACCGACGACACGCGACGTGTCAACACACCACGGACGAGGTACAGCGAGTCCTCGCGCACCTCGTACCCCCACACTCGGTACCTGAACACCGCGAAGACGACGCCCAGAGCGGCGATCACTGCCGCGAGTGCGCCGAACAGTGTCGCCGGTTCGGGTCCGACCGGCAACACGACGCCGAGCCACGTCCCGAGGAGTCCGAACGCGGCGACGACACCCGCGGAGACCAACGTACTCGCCACCCACACGAGTCGCACGCGCGGGTGGAGTGTCTGTAACTGCACGTACCACCGTTGTGCCGCCTCGCCATTAGGCGGTTCGATGGGTACGGCGGACGACCGAGCCGCCTGGGTCGTCCTCTCACCGACGCGTACTGCTGGGGTGTCCCGTCGAGTGTGCCTCCCTCTCGTTCGGTGAGCGACACCCCGCCAGTTGGATATAGCGCTATAGGATTTACTAGCACGGAACGAGACACACTCCGGCCGGCCCGGCCGACTCACACCGAGGCCCCGTGCGAACCCTCGGTGGCACCGCGACCGCTCGGACGGGCGTTCGTCGAACCACGAGCCCCCGAGCCGTCACCACAACGAGTAGACGTGTTCCTCGTACGTCTCGCGGACCCCCTCACCCCAGTTGTGCGTGTAGGTGTCGATGATGTCGTCGGCCACGTCACCGCGGAGGTACTTCACGACGCCGCGGTCGCCGGTTCGCTCGCGGAGGTGGGTCGTGAAGAAGTGCCGGAAGTAGTGGGGCGTCACGTTCTCGGTGGCCCCGGCACCGTCGCGGTACCACCCCTCCCGGCGGGCGTGGTCGCGGACGATCCGCTGGACTTGTTCCGGCGTCAGTCGCTCACCCCAGCCCGACGCGGTGCCGACGAACAGCGGCTCCGCGGGGGAGGTGGTGTCCGGACGGATCGCGAGCCACCGGCGGAGCGTCGTCGCCAACTCGTCGTCGACCGGGATCACGGTGTCGCGTTTCCGCTTGTTCGAGGCCGTCCGCTCGGCGCCGTTGTACGACTCCCCGACGGCGGGCTCGCTGGCGACGAACAGCGAGTTCGGCCGGCCCTCCAACTGGACGCGCCCACCCAACTCGTACTCCCCCACGTCACCGTCCAGCGTGAGGTCCCGGAGATCGAGGTTACACAGCTCGCCGACACGCATCCCGGTCTTCAACAGGGTCACGATCAGGGCCCGCTCCAGCGGGTGACGGATCTGGCCGACGAACGACCGCATCTCGGGGACGGAGATCTCGCGGCGCGTCGGATCGGGGTCGATCCGCTCGTCCAACTCCTCGACGACGAGCGCCATCGGGTTGGCGTCGAACGCGCCGACCTGTGTCATGTACGCGTAGAAGCGGTGGAGGTACGCCGCGTACGTGGCGACCGTCGAGTCGGCCAACTCCGGGTCCGTCCGGAGGTCGTGGACGAACGCGGTACAGTCCCGGTGGACCGCCTCCTCGGGAGCGAGACCGTCGCGTTCGGCGGCGAGGAACGCCCGGAACCGCGAGAGCACTCGCTCGTACTCCGTCCGCGTCCGCTCGCTCTTCCCGTGGAGCTCCATGTCCGTGAGGAAGAAGTCGACCGGGTCGTCGACCGCCTCCGTCCGCGCGCTACTCATCGAGCACGTACCCCCCTTCGCGACCGCTGTAGGTCACCGGACCGGACTCGATCAGCGAGGACATCGTCTCGTCGAGTCGCTCCTCGAAGTCACCCATCACCGCGTCGAGCAGGTCGTCCCACGAACACACTCCCCGCTCCGAGAGCACGCCGAGAACCCGGTCTTCCAGGCCGCCAACCCCAGGGGTAGCGTCGCCAGTCCCGGGTTCGACGGCACTCACGTCGTCGACGGGTGCCGAACTGCCCGGATCGGTCGTCTCGGCGCCGCTGTCGACCGTGTGGGACTCCTCACCGCTCGTTCCGTCGGCCACAGCAGTGTCTCGCTCGTCGGTCTCGTTAAACTCGTCACCAGTGTCGGTATCGTCGCCGGTGTCGGGGTCGTCCGTGCCGTGCGAGTCGTCGGCGAGTCCGAGTTCCCGACGGCCCGCCTGGACCATCGTCCGGACGAACTCGCTCTGGCTCATCCCCAGTTCTTCGGCGTCTGCGCGCCACGCCTCCTTCTGGTAGGCCGGCACCCGCGTGGTGACGGGCGTCTGCTCGTCGGTGGACACGTCTCACCGCTGGGCCCCCACCCACAAGTGTCTGATGCACGTGCGTGCCCTAAAGCCCTAAGACAGGCCTTCGAATCACGGGTGCCACTCCAATCGGCCGTGTACGGCGGGTTCTGGGCGTCTCGACGGTCGAGTCCGGCGAGGACCGTGTACTCATTTCTCTGTCTTACTGCACGACCCCGGTCCCCCCGACCGAGTGGACGAACCGACCACTCCACGGTCCGGTTGCGGTCCGTGCCGACGGGAGTTGAGGTCCGACCAGACGACAGCCCACCCGGTCGGTCCAGACCCGACGACGTTCGCGGGTCCGTCGAGTCGGAGCCGTTGCGCCCCCGGGACTACCTCGACACCACCCGCAGGCGACCACTACCAGTGCCGTGTTCCCGGTCGACGGAGAGCGGGAGGTGTCGCCGGGTCGTCCGGCACGCCGCCGGGTCCGAACGAGGATCGGCGACGGGAGTGACCCGGGCAGCGACGACCACCACGGACGGCGCGACCGGGCCCCAGTGGACGACGGCGCGAGTCGGAAAGCCGGAGCAGAGAGACCGCCGACACCCGAGGCGGGAGAGACGAGCGACGAGGGGTGTGGTCCGACAGGTCCGCGGGCCCCGCGGATGCCAGCCGCGAGGACCGGCGACTCCAGGTCCGTCGCCAGGGTACCCGAGTGGTGTTTCTCGATCGACTGTGGCCGGTCGGTCCACGTGGGAGATCGAGAACGTGGCCAGAACGGACTGCCTGTGGCGAGTCGACAGCGCGCGGCAGTGGTGCGACTCGGTCGTTTCGCCGCGTGGCGTTCGGTCCACGGTACACAAATTGTATGTCGCTATACAGACGGCTCGCCCGGGAGTGACCTCGCGAACTCGCCCCTCGGGGGGCGCGGCGTTCCTGCTCGACGAGGACCACACCGTCGGGTTCCGAGTTACCGGGAGCCGAGCCCGAAACACGGCGAGACGACCAGACGACGCTACCGCCCGTCGGTTTAGACTCGTCTAACGATCTAGTTAGACCGAAGCCATTACGTGTGTCAGTCGTCTTCACTCCGGACGAGTATGACCGAGCACACGTTCGAACCGCGACGCGTGAGTCGTCGCGAGGCACTGGCCGCCGGCGCAGGGGCGGCAGTCGCCGGGTTGAGTGGCTGTCTCTCGGGCGGTGGACAGACGAGTGGATCGACGGGCGACTCGGCGGCGGACGACGGGCCGACGGTCGTGGCGTCCTTCTTCAGTTTCTACGACTTCGGCCGCGAGATCGCCCGCGACACGCCGATCACCGTCGAGAACCTCGTTCCGACGGGCCTGCACGGCCACGGGTGGGAACCCAACACGAGCGTCACCAAGCGGATCGTCGAGGCGGACGCGTTCCTCCACGTCGGCCCGGACTTCCAGCCGTGGGCCGACAGAGCGATCCGGACGATCGAAGACGACGGGGTCGACACGATGTTGATCGACGCCCGCGAGGGGATCGAGTTGGCGAGTCTCGCCGCCACGCTCGACAGCGACGAGGAGGGTGTCGGCGAGAACCGTGGGAAGGACCCGCACTTCTGGCTCGACCCGCAGCGCGCGAAGCAGAGTGTCGACAACATCACCGAGGGGTTCGTCGCGTTGGCCCCAGACGCCGAGGATCGGCTCCGAGAGAACGCGGAGCGGTACAAGACGGAGACGCTCGAGCAGATCGACGCGGACTACCGGGCCATCTTCGACGCGGCCGAGCGCGACGTGGTGCAACTCGCCGCCCACAACGCCTTCCAGTACATCGGACTGCGGTACGGCGTCGAGATGCGGCCGCTCGTCGTCAACTTGGCCGCCAGCGGCGACGTGAAGCCCTCGGACATCGTCGACGCGAAGCGGGTGATCTCGGAGAACGACATCCGGTACATCGCGAACGGCGTCTTCGAGTCCCGCCGCCCCGCGAAACAGCTCGTCGCGGAGACGGCGGTGGAGGCGTACTTCCCCGTCACGCCGTACGCCGGCGTCCGCGAGGAGTGGGTCGAGGAGAACTGGGGGTACGAAGAGATCGCGTACAACATCAACATGCCCACGTTCGAGATCGTCCTCGGTAACGTCGCCCCCGAGGAGATCGAGATCGACGGGTGGACCGACAAGTGGCGGAACTTCGAGTGATCTACAGTGCGTACTGATACCGACGGAACGGAGCGGGATGGGGACCGTGGGAGTCGGGCTGCTCGGGGAGACGCCGCCTACCTCGCGACGGACGGGACGAACCTCGCGACGGACGGCGGTACCCCCGTGACGGGCGGGACGAACCTCGCGGCGGACGGCGGTACCCCCGTGACGGACGGACCAGCCACGGAGGTGGACGCCGAGCGGGTGATCGAGTTGACGAACGTCACGTTCGGCTACACCGCGACACCAGTGATCGAGGACGTGACACTCGGGATCGAGCCCGGGGAGTTCGTCGCCGTCGTCGGCCCCAACGGCTCCGGGAAGTCCACGCTGATGGAGCTGATGGTCGGCCTCCGACGGCCCGACGAGGGACGCGCACGGCTGTTCGGCGAGCCGGCACACCGGTTCGACGACGGCGAACGGCTCGGCTACGTCGCCCAACACGCCAGCGCGTCCAAGGAGATGCCGATCACCGTCCGCGAGGTGGTCCGGATGGGCCGGTTCCCACACGTCGGGTTCGGCCGACTGGACGCCGACGACGAGGCGATCGTGGACGCCGCCATCGAGACGGTCGGGATGGACGCGTTCGCGAACCGGCGCGTCACGCAGTTGTCCGGGGGACAGCGCCAGCGAGCGTTCATCGCTCGTGCGCTCGCCAGCGAGGCGGACCTGCTCGTGTTGGACGAGCCGACGGTGGGCGTCGACGCCGAGTCCGTCGAGGCGTTCTACGATCTGCTGCAGACGCTCAACGACCGCGGGATCACGGTGTTGTTGATCGAACACGACCTCGCGGCGGTCGTCGACCACGCCGACCGCGTCGTCTGTCTCAACCGTGCGGTGTACTTCGACGGCCCGGCCGACGAGTTCGTCGACAGCGAGGCACTGGCGCGCGCCTTCGGCGGTGCGGCCGGGCTACTCGGAGGTGACGGGGCGTGACGCCGCTCGTCGCCGGGGTGGTGGCGTGGCTCGGGTCGCTCGTCGCGCCGCCGCGAGGGGCGTCTCGTAGTGGGATCGGCCCGCTCCAGACGGAGCCCGACACGACCCTGTTCGAGCCGCTGTACGGACTGTTGGACCTGTGGTCGGCGCTGCTCTCGGAGGCCGCGAAGCTGACCGGGCTGGAGTTGATCCAGTACGGGTTCATGCACCGTGCGATCCTCGTCGGGCTGTGTATCGGGGTGATGGCCCCGCTGATCGGGACGTTCCTCGTCCACCGACAGCTCGCACTGATCGGGGACGCACTCGCACACACCGGGTTCGCGGGCGTCGCCGTCGGGTTGTTCCTCAACGCGGTGATCGACCTCGGGGTGTCGCCGTACCTGACGGCGGTGATCGTCGCGATGATCGCCGCGCTGTGTATCGAGTTGATCTCGGAGGTGACGGACGCCTACAACGACGTGTCGATGGCGATCGTGCTCTCGACGGGGTTCGCCCTCGGGACGACACTGATCTCGCTGAACGCGGGTGGGTTGGCCGTCGGCGTCAACCAGTTCCTCTTCGGGAACCTCTCGACGGTGTCGAAGGAGAGCGCGGCGATCCTCCTCGTGTTGTTCGCGGTGATCGTCGGGACGGTCGGCCTGACTCGCAACCAGTTGCTGTACGTCACCTTCGACGAGCGCGCGGCGGCCGTCTCCGGCATCCCGGTGCGGTGGTACAACCGCGTCGTGGTGATGTTGACCGCGATGGTGGTCGTCGGCGCGATGCAGATCATGGGCGTGATCCTCGTCGCCGCGATGCTGGTGGTCCCGGTCGCGGGTGCGACACAGGTGTCCCGGAGCTTCGGCGAGTCGATCTTCGTCTCCATCGCACTCGCGGAGATCGCCGTCACGCTCGGGATCGCCGTCGCCTACTACGGCGAGGCGACGGCGGGCGGCGTGATCGTCCTCGTCGCCGTCGGCGTGTACGTCCTCGCCGTGATCGCCGGGAAACTCCAGACGATGCTGTCCGACGAACAGGCGGCAGAGACCGGTGGGATCGACGTCGACGCCGGACAGTCCGACCGCGCCGACTGAGGGTTCGGTCGCCGCCGGTCGGTGCGTCCGCTCTCGGTCTCACCGGCTCCAGGTCGGTCCACTGCGCCGGCTCACGAGAGTCCGAGCGCCTCCCTCGCCACCCGTGAGTCGGTGCCGACGGACCGGGTCACCCCCTCCGCGTCTGGAGTCGGTGCCGCCCGCGCGACCCGTCTCGCGTCGCCGGGCTCCGGACAGACGACGGCGGCCGAACACGCCCTGTCGAACAGCTCCGTCAGCAGGTCCGCCCACACGTCAGCCACGCCCCGCTCCCAGACCCCACTCGCCGTGAGGTCGACCAGCACGCCACGCACGCCCGGCGCACGCGCCTCGTAAGCCACCGTGTTCGCCAACCGCTCGGCCGCTCGTACCGACCCGTCGAGCCGTCGGGGGCGGCACACGACGACTCCCTCTCTCCGGTCCACGTTCGGCTCCGTCTCGAGACCGCTCCCCCCGGTCGAACCGTGCTTGGACATCGTTAACACGGTACGACCACCCCGACAAGAGAGTAACGGACGTGTCACCACGGAGTCGACAGTTTTCGACCGACTGAGATCTCGCGAGAAGTGAGTCGTCGCGGGGGACGGCAAGTGGTCGTCGAGTCAGCGACTCACGCGGCGTTCGATCACGGACTCGGGGTCCTCGTACCCCTCCTCGTGGCGGACGCACTTGCTGAAGCGGCCGTCCTCGTCGACGACGTGTGCCTCCGGGCGTTGCTCGTTACAGACGGAGCCGAACGCCTCGCGGATCACCGCGGTCGCCACCTCGTCGTCGCCACTGCGTGACGCCTCCAGCGCGCGGTCGATCTCCGACTGTGCCTGGTCCGGCAGCGCAACGTCGCCGAAGAGGTCCTCGTAGATCTCGTCGACGTCGTCGCGCGGTGACCGGCCGAGCAGCGTCTTCACACGCTCGATCAGTCCCTCGTCGGCCTGCGCCCGCGCCCGGAACACCGTCACTAACGACTCGATCCCGGCCCACGCCTCCTCCGAGAGGGTCTCGTACTCGTCGGGGCGGACCTTCGCCGGACAGCGCGTGACGAACCGACACCCCTGTGGCGGGTCACGCGGCGACGGCGGTGTGCCGCGCAGGGTGACTCGCTGGCGGTCCGGCCCCGCACTCCCGGGGATCGCCGACAGCAACGAGATCGTGTACGGGTGTGAGGGGTCCGTGTAGACGGACTCCGTCGGGCCGAGTTCCACCACGTTCCCGAGGTACATCACCGCCACGCGGTCGCAGATGTGCCGGACGACACTCAGGTCGTGGGCGATGAACAGGTACGTCAGGTCCAACTCGTCTTGGAGCCGGTCGAGCAGGTTGATGATCCGCGCCTGCACGGACACGTCCAGCGCCGACACCGGCTCGTCCAACACGATGAACTCCGGTTCCAGTGCCAACGCACGGGCGATCCCGATCCGCTGGCGCTGGCCGCCGGAGAACTGGTGGGGGTAGCGGTAGTAGTGTTCCTCGCGGAGCCCCACCTCGTCGATCAACTCGAAGACGCGGTCGCGTCGCTTCGCTGCCGTCTTCCAGTCGTGGGCGTCCAACGGCTCCCGGATGATCTCGCCGACCGTCATCCGGTCGTTGAGACTGGAGTCGGGGTCCTGGAACACCATCTGCGCGTCCCGCTGCCACTCGCGCTGGTCGACTCCCGAGATGGTCGTCACGTCCGTCCCGTCCGAGAGCACCTGTCCGTCGGTCGCCTCCTCCAGGCCGAGGATCGTCCGGCCGAGCGTGGTCTTCCCACACCCGGACTCGCCGACGACACCCAGCGTCTCCCCCTTGCGGAGGTCGAACGAGACGCCGTCGACCGCCTTCACGGGGTCCGAGACGAACGTGCCGTCGTCGTAGTACTTCTTCAGGTTCCGTACCTCCAGCAGCGTCTCGGCCGTCGTCTCCGGCCGGTCGCTCGTCGGGTCGGCGTGGGTTCCGGTACTCACTGTGGGTCACCTCCGTCGGTCGCGGCGCCCGCACCGCCGGTGTCGTACGTCGCCTCGTCGGGCGAGTGTGCGAACCGATCCTCGTGGAGGAGACACGCCGCGGTGTGGTCGCCGCCGTCACCGACGACGACGTGTTCTGGGTGGATCCGCTCGCACTCCTCGAACGCCGCGGGACACCGCGGCGCGAACCGACACTCGTCCGGCTCGCTCGTCGGCGTCGGCACCTCGCCGCCGATCGTCGGCAGTTCGTCCCCGTCGGCGGTCCGCCCCGGAATCGAGGCGAGCAGCCCCCGCGTGTAGGGGTGTTGTGGCGACTCGAACAGTCGCTCGACCGAGGCCGTCTCGACGACCTCCCCCGCGTACATCACGTTCACGCGGTCGGCGATCTCCTCGATCACACCCATGTCGTGGGTGATGAACAGGATACCGAGGTCCTGCTCGCGCTGGAGCTCGTCCAGCAACTCCAGGATCTGCGCCTGGATCGTCACGTCCAGCGCCGTCGTCGGCTCGTCACACACCAGCAGGTCCGGGTCACACGCCAGCGCGATGGCGATCACCGCGCGCTGTCGCATCCCGCCGGAGTACTGGTGTGGGTACTCCGAGAGGCGCCGCGGCGCGTCCGGGATCCCGACCGCCTCCAGCAGCCGGATGGCCTCCTCGCGCGCCTCCTGGCCGCGGAGGTCCTGGTGGATGCGCAGTGCCTCCCGGATCTGGTTGCCCACCGTGTACACCGGGTTCATCGAGTTGATCGGGTCCTGGAACACGATCGAGAGGTCCCCGCGGTGGGCGTCCCAGTTGTCGCCCGTCAACTCGTCTCCTTTGAACCGGATCGAGCCGCTCTCGACGCGGCCCGGTTCCTCGACGAGCCCCAGGATCGTCCGTGCCGTGACGGACTTCCCCGACCCCGACTCGCCGACCAGTCCGACCGTCTCGCCGGCGTCGATGTCGAGCGTCACCCCGTCGACGGCGCGGATCGTCTCCTTGTCCGTGTAGAACGTGGTGTGCAGGTCCTCGACGGCCAACAACGGCTCGTCGGCCGGCCAGTCGTCCGTCTCGCCGGCCGGCGTCTCCGTGGTCGCCGCGTCGTCGACGGCCATCAGGCACCACCTCCACGGCCGCCGGCCTCACCCTCGCCGCCCGCCTGGTCGGACTCGGGGTCGATCGCGTCCCGGATGCCGTCACCGAGCGCGTTGAACCCGGTGACGACGAGCGTGATCAAGATGCCCGGGATCAGCGAGATGTGCCAGGAGGCCGTCGTGACGTAGTCTTGGCCGGCGTTGACGGCGCGTCCCCACTCGGGCGTCGGCGGGTTGACGCCCAGCCCGAGGAACGACAGCCCCGCGATGGCGATGATCGCGCCGCCGAGCGTCATCGAGCCGTACACCAGGATGTACCCCGTGATGTACGGGAGCATGTGTTTCCGCATGATCGCCGTCGGCGACTGGCCGAACGCCTTCGCGGCGTCGACCCACTCCTGTTCGGACACCTGCAACGCCGGCCCACGGAACGACCGCCACATCGCCGGCCAGCCGGTCCCGGCGAAGATCAGCGCCAGTACGAACGCCCCGGAGTAGATCTTCCCGATCCACGTCCCCGAGAGGATCACCGTCAGCATGATGAGCAACAACAACTGGGGCATCCCCATCACGGCGTCGGAGACCAACACGGTCGTCAGGTCCACCGCCCCCTTGTAGTAGGCGGTGACCAACGCCAGGATCACCGCGATCCCGGCCGACAGCGTCACCGAGAGCAACCCGATGATCAACGAGATCCGCGAGCCGTGTGCGATGAAGGTGAACAGGTCCTTGCCACTCGGGAGCGTCCCGAACGGGTGGAACCGCCCGAAGTCGTCGTACGCCCACACGCCGACGTTCTCCTGTGGCGTCCCCTGTGACTGCGATCCGAGGTTCGCCTGCCCGACGGTCGCCGTCTCCGTCCCGCCGCTGGTCCAGTAGGTCACCTCGTAGCTGTACGGGTTCGCCAGGTTCGCCTCGACCGTCGTCGGACTCATCGAGGGGGCGAACACCACCATCACGAAGAACATGAACACGACCGTGAGCCCGAACAGCCCCCACGAGTGGTCGCGCATCCGGTCGATCACGTCGTCGCGGGGCGTCCAGTCGGCGACACGGTAGTGAGTCCGGTACCAGTCGTAGCCGACCCAGGTCCACGCCAACAGCCCGAACGCGTACGCGTAGATCAGCACCGTCCGCACCAGCCACGCCATCGCCGGCGCCAACCCGAAGAAGGTGTTCCGGTACCCGGTGCCGTCGTAGTACCCCTGGTTCGGGATCGTCTCCCGCGACAACAGTGTCGGCACCTCGCCGGCGGCCGTCTCCGCCGCCACGACCGCCTCGACGCGACTCACGACCGGGAGCGCGCCCAGGGCGTCACTCAGCAGTGTCAGGGCGAACTCCGCGAGCGCCCCCGCCTCCAACAACAACAGGACCCCGGCGACGCCGGTCCAGACGACCGCCGGCCGCGGGTTGTTTCGGAGTCGGTCTCCGAACGGTGCCGCCTCGCTGTCTCTGTAGGTGCGTGTCGGTGTCGCCATCTCAGTTCCCCTCGTACCCCACTCGCGGGTCGATCAGCGTGTACAGTACGTCCTGGACGATGTTGATCGACAACAGGAGGACGATGAAGACGAACATCAGTGATCCCACCAGCGGCAGGTCGCCCTGGATCGCCGCGTCGAAGAACAGCTTGCCCATCCCGTTGATCCCGAAGACGGACTCGACGAGGACACTCCCCCCGATCAACAGGAACGCCTCCGTCGTCACGATGGGCACCAGCGGGATCAGGGCGTTCCGGAGCACGTGCTTCCAGACGATGGCGCGCTCCGAGACCCCCTTCGCGCGGGCGAAGTCGACGTACTGCTCGTTCTTCGTCTCCAGGACAGCCGTCCGCCCGATCCGCATCTCGTTACCCATCGACGCCGACCCCAACACCAGCGCCGCCGGGAGGATCTTCTTGATCGCGGCCAACGTCTCCTTCGGCTGTGTGAACAGCGCCAGCGGGTCACCGGCCATGTACGACAGCCCCGGGTTCCCGGTGACCCCCGACGGGAGGTCGATCAGGAACGTGTCCCAGTCGAACCCCAACAGCGTCTCGGAGCCGACGAGGACGGACAACAGGATCACCGCCAGCCAGAAGTTCGGCATCGCGCGCCACACGATCCCGGACACGGACGCGACGTAGTCCGCCACCGTGTTCGACCGGACCCCCGCGTAGAACCCCAGCGGGATCCCGACGAAGATCGCGATGAGGACCGACCAGAACCCGAGCCACACGGTCCGTGGCAGGAAGTCGATCACCAGCGCCCCCACGTCGGAGCCGGCGTAGATCAGCCACGTCTGGCCCAGGTCGAGCGTGTACAGACTCGTCGACCAGTCGACGTAGTGTTCGAGCGGCGGTTGATCCAACCCGAGTGACTGGCGCGCGGCCTCGTACTTCTCCTCGGTCAGGCGCTCGTTACCACTCAGCAAGTTCGCCGCCGGATCGACCGGCCCCTGGTAGATGATGAACCAGGTCATGCTGGTCCCGAGCCACAACACCGGGAACGCCATGAGAATCCGCTTGGTGATGTACTTCAGTCGTTCCATGATGCCTCTGTGTTCGTCTGGTGCCTGTGCTCGTACCCTAAAAATCCTGACGGAAGCGAGAGCCCGGCACCTCGAAATTTCCGTTTGAGAGTCGTCTACGCGTCGGTTCTCGTCGGCGGCTCGGCTGCCGGCGTGCGGGTGGCGACGGGACGGCAGCCGGTGTGCGAGCGGCGACGGGGGCGACCCCGTCGTGTCGCCTCAGTTGCCGTCGTCCAGCGTGAGCTGGTTGAACGTCTGGTCTTCCATCGTTCCGGACATCCGAACGTTCACGCGATCCTGCCAGATGCGCTGGCTGATCCCGTGGACCAGCGGAAGCTCTTGGACGGCCTCCCAGTTCGTCTCCTCGACGAACCGGTACACCTCGCGGCGGGCGGCCCGCTCCTCCGCGGAGGGACCACGGTTCGCCTGGTACTTGTCCCACTGCCGGTCCGAACGCGGCATCAGCGGGTCGAACTCCGCCTGCGTCGACTCGACGGAGCCGTTCACCGTGTAGCCGGCCGACGACAGCGCCGAAGAGAGTTCGTCCGGGGTGACGTTCTCGATGGCGACCCGCACCGCGGGCGGGTTCTCGGCGTCGTCCCCCGTGTTCTCGACCTTGATGTGGTCCTTCGGGAAGTCCGCGTCGAGCGCCCCGTACACGTCGTCGCGGATCTGCTCGACCCCGGCACCCGCCGTGTCCACGTCGCTGGCACGGACCTGGTAGGTCCACCGCGTGAACATCCCGCTCGGCTCGTCGTACGGCGGGATGAACCGCAGGAAGTTCGACGGATCCGCGTACTCCATCCCGTCACCCAGCGAGAACATGTCCATCGCGCCGTCGAGTGCCTGGCCGATGATCGTCCCGAAGTCCGCCTTCACGATGTTGATGTCGATGAACGCGGCCGACGCCTTGTCCCGGAGGTTCTTCGAGATGGCGTCCCACCCGGTGCTCCCGGAGAAGACGGTGAACTCGACCTCGTAGCGGTTGTCCGGACCGTAGCCGGCGTCGCGCATCACCTGCTTCGCCTGGTCGATGCGGGCCTCGCCGATCCCGTACATGTAGCCGTCGGAGGCCACGTCGAGTTGGCTCCCCTCGCCGTCCTGGTAGTGTGCGTTGTAGTTGTCCGCCGGGTTCTCACCCTCCGCGGCCGGGAACGCGGCCGGCGGCGAGAGGTGGTACGCGGGCACGTTGAGGCCCTTGTACACGTCGTTGGCGATCCGCTCCTGGTTGATCAGGTACGCGATCGCCTGTCGGACGGGCTTGGGCGTCCGCGCGCAGTTGAATACGATGTAGTCCGTGTCCAGCGCCGGGGCCTCCCCGTAGTTCGTCGTCTCGCCGTTGTCCATCTCGTAGGTGCCGGTGCGGTAGGTGCCCCGGTCCGTGTCGATGGTGCGGCGACTCGGGTCGAACTGGGCCGTCGGGATGGCCGTCGACGAGGAGACGCCCAGCATGTCGAGGTTGCCGTTCTTGTACCGGCTGTACCGGGTCGAGGAGTTGCCGATCACCGTGAAGACGATCTCGTCGATCAGCGGCCCCTCGCCGTGGTAGTCGTCGAACGCCGACAGGACGATCTGGTCGCCCTTGCTCCAGGAGTCGACGGTGAACGGCCCCGCACCGGCGAAGAACGGCCCGTCACCCTGCGTCGAGAAGTACTCGTTGTACTCGTACTCCCCCTCGTACATCAGGCCGTCCAGTCCGTGCTGTTCGTAGTCCTTCGGGTACGCGACCGCACCCGCCGGGATCGGCGCGAACGCGCCGCCCGCGACCTGCTGGAGCGTCCCCAGGAACGGGGTCTCCATCGTGAACTCCAGCGTGTACTCGTCGACCGCCTCGACCGCCAGCGTTCCGGGTTTGAACGCGGCGACACCGTCCATCCCCTCCGTCGTCTCGTGTTGGATGGTCATCGTGTCGCCGATGATGTCGTCCGCGTTGCGGGTCTCCTCGGAGCCCGCGAGCCGCTCCCACGAGTAGACGAAGTCCTCCGCGGTCAGCTCCGTCCCGTCGTGGAACTGCACGCCCTGTTTCAGCGAGAACGTGTACGTCTTGCCGCCGTTCGACAGCTCGTAGTCCGTCGCCAGGTCGCCGACCGGGGGCAGGTCCCCGTTCGGGAAGTTCATCAGCGTCGCGTTGTACTGGTTGTACCCCGCACCGGACCCCTTCGCGTTCACCGGGTCCAGCGTCTGGACCGGACCGGGCGAGGCCAACTGGAGCGTCCCGCCCGTCTGCTCTTTGTCCGGCGTCGGCGTCGCCGTGTCCGTCGGCTCCGGCGTCCCGGTGTCGGTCTGTGCCTGCGTCTCCGTCGAGTCGGCAGGCTCGTTCCCGCTGCACCCCGCGAGCGCGGCCGCTGCGCCCGTACCAGCCGCCGCCAGGAACCCGCGTCGAGTTGTGTCCTCGGGCATCACGTGGTAACCCGGAGAGCCCACCAAAATAGCTTGCCATCCGCGTTTCCGTTCGATAACGTACCGCTATATATACTGCAGTCACTCGATTCTCTCAGGCACACGTCTTTCCGACCGAAACTCGTCGTAGATACCCCGTAATGTAGAGTGTTCACTGTGGGTACGGAGGCGACGAAATTCGCCCCCGGTCGGCCCGCCCGCTCCCCAGTCACGACCGTGACAGTCGTCCGGGTTGTCGGTGGGGTCGTCCGTGCGTCGGCGGCGTCGATCCGACCAGTCGGTCGTGGTGATCGTGGTGTCGCGACCGGACGGCGCCGGACACCGGCGAGGTTTAGTCCGTGGCTCCCGACCCCAGGGTGTGAACCCTGTCGACCGCGACGGACGCAGTTCGGGCGTCCGGATGGCGTCGTTGGACCGGCCACGAACCGACGAGCGGACACGACTCGCCGTGATCGCGGACCCACACCTCTCGACGCGGGAGTCGGGTACCTCGAAGCTGTTCGAACACACCGAGGCCCACGTCGAGGCCGCACTGCAGGACGCGGCAGCACGCGACCCCGACGCCGTCGTGTGTGCCGGCGACATCACGAAGGACGGCGAGCCGTGGAACTTCGAGCGGTTCGACGAGATCCTGGCCGACGCCGATCTCGACGCGCCGTTCTACAGCGTCCCCGGCAACCACGACGTGCCCAAGGAGGGGTACGACCACGACAACCTCCCGGTCGCGGAGTTCGCGGAGCGGTACGCCCCGGGCGAGGAGTTCCCGTTCCACGTCGAGGTCGGCGGCGTCGATCTGCTGGGGATCAACTCCTCGGGCGACGAGACGTTCCTGACGGACACCCACGAGGGGTTGGTGCGCGAGGAGACCGTCGAGTGGCTCGCCGACACGCTGCCGGAGACCGACACGCCGGTCGTCGTCTCGCACTTCAACCTCCCGGCGATGGCCGAGCAGGTCCACGAGCACCGGGACCTCGCGGAACCGGACATGTTCGTCCCGCCGGAGCTGCGCGACCCCGAGCCGTTCGTCGACGTGCTCGCGGAGAACGACGCGCCGCTGGTGTTGACCGGACACCTCCACATGCCCTCGACTGTCGACCAGCGTGGTGTTCGCGAGGTGATGGTGCCGACGACGTGTTCGTTCCCGCAGTCGTACCTCCTCGTCGACGTGGGACCGGAGGGGACCGAGATCAGGCTGGTCCCGTGTGCAGACTTCGAGGGGACCGTCCGGGGTCACCGCGAACGGGCCGGTGACTCCGTCACCGCCCGTGGGCTGACCGCGATGGCCGCGACGCGACTCGCCCAGTTCCCGCTCGTCGAGGAGTGAGATGTCCGACGCGGACGGGAGCCCAGCAGACGGGGTGGACGAGTCGCCGGTGATCGACGCGGACGAGTCGCCGGTCGTCGCGACGGTGGGCGCGGCCACGGTCGACCGGCACTACGCGGTGTCGAACCTCCCGGCACCGGACGGCGGTGCGTTCGCCGAGACCGTCACGGAACGGTTCGGTGGCGTCGCCGCCAACGTCGCCTGCGCCGTCTCGGCACTGGGCCACGAGGCGGGTGTCGTCACGCGGCTCGGGACGGACGAGTTGGGTGACGCCGTCGCGACCGACCTCCGCGAGGGACCGCTCGACACGACTCGCGTCCGGCGCGGGGAGGCAGACGAGGTGTCGACACACTGCGTGATCCTGGTCGACGACGACGGCACGCGGAGCATCGTCACGGCCGGCGAGAGTGTCCGGCGACTCCGTCTGGACGAGTCGGACCGCGCGTACCTCGCTGCGAGCGAGGTCGTGTTCGTCACCGCGTACGCGCCGGACACAGTCCAGCAGTCGCTCGCCGCGTGGAGCGAGTCGTCGTCGTTCCCGCCGGTGGTGTTCGACCTCTCCGGGCCGCTGTCGGAGTTGGAGGGGCGTGGCGCGACACCGGCGTCGATCGACCGGTGGGTGGACCGCGCGGCGCTGTTCGTCGTCGGGGACGTGGCCGCCGACTCCTACCTCGACGCGACGGGCCGAGACGCCGCCGACCGACTCGCAGACCGTGGGGTGACCCGCGCGGCGGTCACGAGTGGTCCGGACGGCGCGACGTTGGTGACCCGCGACGACGAGGTGGTCGGCGTGCCCGCTCGAGACGTGGAGGTCGTCGACGAGACGGGTGCGGGTGACGCGTACGTCGGCGGGTTGATTCACGCGTGGCTGTTGGCCGGCCGCTCGCCGGCAGTCGCAGGCCGAGTCGCAGCCTGCGTGGCCGCCGAAAACTGTACTGCGGCGGGCGCTCGTGGCGCTCACCCGAGTCGCGACCGCGCGGCGGCGTTACTCGACGGGTGGGATGCCACCGACGGTCGGGACCCTGCCGACAGGTGAGTCCGTGCCGCGGGACGCGAGTCGACAGACCGCTCCTCCTCACTCGGCGTCGCGTGCGGCGGCGACGAGCTCCGAGACTCGCTCTTCCGACACCGGTCGGCCCACGTCGCCGTCCTCCTTGAGCGAGGTGCCGACGATCACGCCGTCGGCCAGCGAGAGGATCTCGCCGACGGTGTCCGCGCGGACGCCGCTCCCGACGAAGATCGGCACGTCGAGGTCGTACGCGTCGCGCCGCTCGACGGCGGCCTCCAGATCGTCCAGATCGACACCGTGTCCCGTCCCGATCCCGGTGACGACCGTCGCGTCCGCGAGGCCGCGCTCGACGCCGTCTGCCATGCTCTCGGCGTTGTACTCACGGGTCCCCAACGGTGCGGAGTGTTTCACGTCGTGGTCCGCGAACAGCGCCACGTCGGCGTCGAGGCGCTCGCGTTCTCGCATCACCTCGTGGGCACGTCCCTCGACGATCCCCTGGTCGGTCACTCGTGCACCCGTGTGGACGTTCGCCCGCACGAAGTCGGCGTCGACCGCCTGCGCGACCGCGAGGTCCGCCAGCGAGTCGTTGCGGAGCACGTTGATCCCCAGCGGGACGGAGATCTCCTCGTTCACGGCGTTCGCGGCGCGCGTCATCGACGCGACGACGTGCTTCGGGACGTCGTCGGGGTAGAAGGGGGCGTCGCCGAAGTTCTCGACCATCACACCGTCGACGCCGCCGGCGTCGAGTCGCCGTGCGTCGCGGCGCGCGTCGGCGAGGATCGCCTCGCGGTCGCCGTCGAAGTTCGGTGCCCCCGGCAGCGGCGGCAGGTGTACCATCCCGATCACCGGCTTCGCCGCGTCGAACCGTTCCAGTGTCACACTCGCCGGTTCGCGGAGCGGGCGGGTCACTCTGACGGTCTCCACGTCCGGGTGCCGGCGCTCGCCCGAATCGCGTCCGGGATCGGAACGGGACACGGTCCGTCCCTCGGTCGCCGCTCGACCAGCGTCGCCCTCGGCAGCGATCGACACGTCCCCCTCGAACGCCCTGCTGCTCGTCTCGCGACTCCGTTCGTGTTTCCTCTCGACGGTCGTATTTCGCCAGTAGCCGAACTCGTAAACTACTTTTCGCTATACCGAATCGCTACTCCCGACTACCGTCTCGGTCGACGCGACGGACCGGTGTTCGGTCGTACGGACCGTCGTCGGTCTCCGTGGTGGTCTCGTTGCCGCCGCCGAGGAGTCCACCACCGTCGGTCGGTGTGTCGGTACCGTCACCACCGCCGAGCAGTCCGTCGCCGTCCGTCGGCGTGTCGGTCGGCGTCGGTGTCGCGTCGGTCGGCGTCGGTGTCTCCGCTCCGGTCGGGGTCTCCGACACTTCGTCACTCGGCGCGTCGGTCGGTGTCGCTCCGCCGAGCAGTCCGTCGTCGGTCTCCGGTCCCTCGCTGGCCGATGTCGGACTGGTGGTCGTCCGCGACGAACTCGCTGTCGTCGCCGTGGACTCCGATCCGGACGACTGGGTGTCTCCGTTCGACCCGGCGTCGCTCCCGTCGGTGCCGAAGATGTCCGTCTCGATCGTCTCGCGGTACGTCAGTTCGTCGAGCGGCACCCGGACAGTCTGCCCGCCACCCAGATCCAGTCGGGCGTAGAAGTCGATCCGCAACGCCGTTCGTTGGTCGTTCTGGAGGTGTGACACCCACCACTCGTCGAGCGCCGCGTTGCGGATCACCGCCCCGACACCCACGTCGGTCTCCGTCTTCGGCGGGAGCGCGTACGGCTCTTCGGTCGTCCCCGCACCGACCCGGACGTCGTTCATGTAGACCTCGTAACCGATCTCCGAGATCGCGTACGGGATCGGCTTCGGGTTGTAGACGGTGAACGTCGCGTCCAGTGGCGTCTCCTCGGTCGTCGGTGTCCCCCAGCGGGCGTCCGTCTCGTTGACGTACAACACCGGATCGGAGACGAGTGGCACGTCGGCGTTCACTGGGCGTGTCTCCGTCGAGGCGAACGCACCGAGTAGGTCCGTCTCGATCGACCGCGTCACGGAGAACTCCCGTGTCACCCCGAGCGTCGGAGACGTGACCGTCGCGTTCACTACGAGTCGTGTCTGTTCCTCGTCGCGGACGTGGGTCACCCACCACGCCG
The DNA here is from genome assembly GCF_041361345.1 of Halobaculum sp. MBLA0147. NCBI lineage: Archaea > Methanobacteriati > Methanobacteriota > Halobacteria > Halobacteriales > Haloferacaceae > Halonovum > Halonovum rutilum. The sequence continues at coordinate 468,051 of NZ_JBGKAD010000001.1, forward strand.
GAATCCGCTCGTTGTCCAGTCTGGTCGTGAGGGTCAGCGTCGAGTTGCCGGCCGGGACCGCGACGCCGCGTCGACTCCCCTCGGCCATCCGGACCCCGTTCATCGAGACGGTGTAATTCACGGAGACACCACCCAACTGGACGCCGACCGGATTGGGATTCGACAACTCGAGATCGGTCTCGATCACGGTGGTCTCGTTCGTCACGGTCCCGAACCGGTTCTCGACGCCGTCGACGGACGGGACCCCGAACACCCCGACGGCGAACCCACCACCGATCACGAGCGCGACGGACAGCAGTCCGACGACGACGATCCGGAGCGGCGACCCGAACAGCGTCTCTCCGAGGCGTGGCATACTCGCCGCGTGGCGACTGCGGGGTTTAGACGTTCGGCCGACACGGCCCTGGATCGGCGTCTGGACCCGACGAGTCGGGTTCGCGTCGAGGGTCGAGACGGCAGGGCCGTCCGCTGGGGAACGACCGGACCGCCCGCTGGGGAACGACCGCACGGTTCCGTCAGCGCCGGGGTGTCGTCGAGTTCGACCCAGCAGGACCGCTAGCACCCGGCCCGTCGGCGTGCTCCACGCCGAACGCGGCGGCGTAGTCGACTGCGTACGCACGCAAGTCGCGCGGCTCTCGTCCGAGTACCTCGTGTGCGTCGTCACTCACTCGTGAGGCGAGCCCGAGTCGTGCGGTGGTGTAGATACCGATCATCAGGAGCGCGAACCCCAGTCCGTGCTCGGTGCGCGCTCGCCAGAGGAAGGCCGGGGCCGAAGGGTCGGTGTAGGTGACGGGTCGCCGGAGGACCGAAGAGAGCGTCCGTGCGACAGTGTGGTAGTCCACTGCCGTCGGTCCCGTCACGTCGAGTGCTCGATCCCGGTGTGATCCCTCGGAGAGCACCCGCGCCGCGACGGCCGCGACGTCGCGTGCGTCGACGAAGCTCGTCTCTCCGTCGCCGGCCGGCACGGGAATCTCGCCGTCGTCTCGGATCGCACGCCCGTGGACCTCGTGGAGATTCTGACAGAAGAACGACGCACGGAGGACCGTGTGTGGGACCGGCGTGTCGCGGAGGTGCCGCTCGTTCCAGAAGTGCGGGATCAGCGGGTTCCGGTCCGCACCGAGCGTCGAGAGGTACGCGACGTGGTCGACACCCACCCGAGACGCCGCGTCGACGAACGAGCGGAGCCTGTCTGCGCCCACACTCGGGACGAACACGAGGAACAGTCGGTCGACGTCCGCGAGCGCCGGTCCCCACGTCTCCGGCCGCTCGTAGTCGAACGCGGCGAAATCGACGCTCGCGTCCGTCGGGAGTGGCGGAAAGTCGTCGAACGCCGCCGGGGCTTCCGGGACGTCCGTGCTCGTCCCCGTCCGATCGGACTCCGTCGACGCGGTGTCGTCGCACTCGTCACTGGCTCGCTCCCCGTCACCTCGCTCGGCTTCGCTCTCGTCGTCACGCTGGTCGTCGCGCCAGTCGTCGTCCGCGAACCGCTCGCGTGCTCGCTCGGGGTCGCGGCTCCCGACACGGACGGTCACGTCGGCGCGTGCCAACTCGCCGACGACGTGGCGACCGACCGTCCCGGTCCCCGCCGTGACGAGAACGGTCGGGCGAGCGTCGGTCACGCCGGACCCACCTTCGGGAGCTCGCGGACGTACGCCTCGTCCACGACTGTGTCCAACAGCATCTGCGCCACGTCGGCTCGCGAGACGGCCTCGAAGCCCAACGTCACGTCGCCGGCTCGGTACTCGCCCGTGCCGGGGTCGTCCGTCAGGCGCGGGACGCGGGCCACGGTCCAGTCGAGGTTCGTCTCCTCGACCCGCTGGACGTGTGTCTCGGCGTCGGCCAACACCGAGCCGGCGGCGAGTCGCAACAGGACCCCCATCGCCCGCCCGGGGAGCGAGACGGACTCCCCCGGTTCGCGGACGCCCGCGCCGACGAGCCCGACGAACCGGCGGACGCCGGTCTCTCGCATCGCGTCGAGGACGTGGTCGCCCGCGACCGTGAGGAGGTCGTCTGGACTCCCGCTCGTCTGACCGAGCACGGAGACGACGGCGTCCGCTCCACGGACCGCCTCCACGACCCCCTCGCCGGTGTAGGCGTCACCCTCGACGATCTCGAGGTTCGGGTCGTCGGCGTCGATCCGTGCTCCACCGTCCGGTGGTGTCCGTGTCAACTTCTCCGCCGTCCGGACGAAGGCGACGACCTCGTGGCCGTCCGCCACCGCCGCCCGCACCAGCGGGATTCCAGTCCGTCCCGACGCACCGAACACTGTGATTCTCACGGGACTCACTACGCTGGCCGAAGCTAAATACTTGCAACTTCGTATTGGGTGAGTGATGGAGGGTCGGAGTCGTTCGGGACGTGGAGACGGGTTTTCGGTGACGCTCTCTCGATCGTCGTCTCGGATGTCCTACGCGTCGCCCTCGTCGGCGTAGGATTCGAGCAGGTCGACGTACTTCTGTGGCCACCCTTCGCGTGCGAGGCTCAGTGGGCTGATTCCGACTTCGTTCTCGTGAGTCGGGTCGCCGCCTCGTTCGAGAATGCGCTCGGTCAGGTCGTAGTACGACTCGCCCACTGCGTGGAGGAGAGGTTCTACCTCGTACGCGTCTTTGATATCGACTCGTGCGCCGTTGTCGAGGAGTGTCTGCGCGATCTCCGGATATCCCTCCTGAATTGCACAGTGGAGTGCCGTTTTCCCACCGTCGTCTACCGCGTCGATGTCGATTCCACGCTCCAAGAGATCCGCGACGATCTCTGTCCGACCCATAATCGTCGCTTCGTGTAGCAGTGTGTTGTTGTTCCCGCCTCTGTGGTCGAGGTCGGCGTCGTCGATCAGTTCGTCGTATTTCGACTTGTCGCCCTGTACGATAGCCGATTCGATGTCGGTACGACGGTACAGATCGTCTCCGTCGTCAGTCATCTCTGTGTTCCTCCAGGTCGCCCCACTTGTCTGCCCAATACTGTCCGTCTCGTTCATACTCGTGGCTCCTGTTCGCGCTTGGATCTTCGGGATGATAGTGCTCCGGGTCCTGATACTCCGACACGAATTCCTCCTCAGATATTACGCCGAGAAGATAGTACCTGACTAAGTACTGGTATTCGCGCCCCGGTTTGTGTCCCATCTCCCACGAGTCACCGTAATCCTCGAACGTGCCCAGTGGTTGACGTGTGTTCGGGTCCACGACAACGCCGTTGTCTGCCTTCCGCTTGGCACGTTCCCAGACTTCACGTCTCTGTCCCGGTTCGTCGTACTCCGGCCGTCGCTGTCGACCGAACCGCTTCTCCTCGTACTCCCCCCAGTCGATCTCGCCGAATTCGCCGTTGTCGCGCCGTGGCTGTCGTTCGGACCGCTGGAGGTACACGGGCGTGGCACCCAGCGCGTCGACACCGAGTGCGCTCCCGGCGAGGAGACGCTGGACCGTCGCACCACCCTCTCGTGAGCCGTCCCCGACGACTCCCGCCACCGCCGGATCGAGTTTGGCGTCACGAGGGAGCATCGACACCGCCCCGGCCGTCTGCTGGCGAACGTGCGCCAACTCGTGGACCAAGACGTGTTGCCCCTCGGTCGATTCGGGATCGTACTCGCCGGCACCGAACGCGACGTGGTTACCGACGGTGAACGCTCGCGCATCGATCTCGTCGGCCGCTTCGGCTGCCTTCGGGCCAGTGTGAATCCGTACGTCGCCGAACGACTCGCCCATCCGCTCTTCGACGGCGCGCTGGACTGCCGGATCGAGCGACCGGCCAGGCGACGAGAGTACTTCACGGACTGAGTCGGGAACGTCCGTCTCACCGGCCGGCCCCTCTCGCACTCGTCGGGCGACACGACCTGTGTTCTCGTCGAGAGAGTCCTGGTTGAACTCCTCGATGTCGTAGGGAATCTCGGAGTCGCGGCGCTCTCTGAAGCGTTGGATCTTCGACTGGTCACCCATCGCGTCAAGCGGAATCCCCTCGTCGATCCACCGGTGGACCTGTCCACCGTACGCCTTCTCCAACCGCTGCAACTCTCTGTACTCCTTCGCACTGTCTATCTCTCGACCGTAGTACGCCTCTGCTTCCTCCTTCGTAGTTGGCCCGGCGGTGTTGGGACCGACCGCAGCGTCCGACGGCCACCGCTGGCTCTCCTCACCACTCTCCGTGCGACTCGCCTCTGCGTCGTTCGTCTCTGCGCTCCTGTTTCGGGACCGCCGCGACCGTCGACTCATCTCTCGACTACCAATTCCTATTTGATATCGCTTAATCCTTCTCCCTACTAGCGAACGCTGTCGACTAGTGACGGCCGGCACAGAGACGACTGACACCGAGCCTCACGCGAGTCACCGCACACGCACGGCTAATCCCAACACGACCGTAGCTATTAACAACCAGCGAGCACAACGCCGAGACACGACACTGCGGGGTCGTCACTGCAGCAAAGTGGCAGGGTGCTGGTGACACCCTACCTCCGCAGTGTCGTGGAAGGCCACGACAATGTGTTCGAACGATTCTCCGTCTGAAAAGGATGACGGGACGACCGAGGTACAGCCACTGCTCGACAGCTACGACACCCACCTGGAGACGCTCCGACTGCTCCCACTGCCGGAGTACCGCACGAGGGAGCTCCACACCGCGACAGAAGCGGTCCGCGACAGACTCACAGCGAGCGGGTTCGTCCCGCCGACACAACTCCAGCACGTCCTCTGCGTCGTCGCCGAGGCGATCGGCGACGTGCAAGCAGCCGCGATGGGTGAGCCCGACCGCCTCCCCGAGGCACCACGCCACCCGGTCGGCACACCCCGTGACGAGTACGCGATGACACCCGCCGAACGCGAGACGGTACTCGACGGGCTCACGAGTCTCCAGTTCACGCTCGTCGAGACACCAACGCTTCCCGACGGCTGGCGCCAGCGACTCGCCGATCACGACGCCGATTTCGACACGCGGTCAGACACCGTCACGAGCGACGACACCGGAGTCGACGACGCCACCGGAGCCGTCGACGCCGCCGACCCCACGTCGCCGTAGTCGAACGGCGACCCGACTCAGCGGCACCACTCGACACCGTGCCGGTGGACTCGCACCCACAGTACGGAGTCCCGTGCGGTGAGACGCGAAGGGACAAGTGGCTCCGGAGCCGAGTCGGCGCATGGCCGAACCGCCGGAGGTGCCGGAACTGGACGCCGGGCTGTCCCGAGAGGAGGCGCGGGCGCTGAAGGAGTCGTTCGACGAGGCGGAACGCGAGCGGATCCAGACGACGGTCGCGGATCTGCTCGACCTCCTCGGCCGGGCGCACGCGATGGCCGTGTTGTCGACGTTCGCCTTCTCCGAGGAACCGCTCCGCTTCTCCGATCTGGAAGACGAACTGGAGATCGCACCCAACACCCTCTCGACGCGTCTCTCGGAACTCACCGAGGCGGGGCTGCTCGACCGGACCGCCTACGACGAGATCCCGCCGCGGGTGGAGTACACACCCACCGAGCGCGCCGAGGCACTGTTCCCCGTGTTCGCGCACCTCCACCACTGGGCGATCGAACACGATCTGTGAGCGTGTGTTCGGGTCTCCACAGCCGCAGTGAGTCGGGAGTCGGACCCGGTCGTCGTCTGTCGTTTCAGACAGTCGGTCGGATCGTCACGGACTCACCGTCGAACGTCTCCAGCGACAACTGCAGATCGTCGTATCCCGGCACCCGACGTGGGAGACTCAGTTGGTCTTCGAGGTACCGGATCGCGGCCGTCTCGCCGAGTCGGAGGCCGCCGATCCCGTCGCTCCGGTAGTGGATTCCAGCGCGGTTCCGGCCGAGTGCCATGTTGGAGGCGAGTTTGTTCAACTCGCCACGTACGGTCAGCGACTCGCGGACTCCCATCGCGTCTGTCTCGGTGGCCGTCTGGAGCGATTGCCCGTCCCGCGTCGGAACGACCTTTTCCGACGAGGGGAACTCGTAGTCTCCGTCGAACAGCGCCTTCAGGACCGTCACACCGGCACCTGCAACCACCGAGTGACCAGCCGGGTACGAGGGGTGTGTTGGCGAACCCTCCGCGTACGCCTGCGGGAGCAGGTAACTCCCGAACTGCTCACGTGTCTCTGCCAGCGCCTGTGAATCGAGGAGGTTCTGCGGGAGAAGCCTCTCCAAGTCCACCTCATCCGGTGTAGACAGCTCGGAACCGAGAACTGCCTCGACACGACCACCGTACTCTTCGGGACGGAGTCTGCGGTGGACGTTCCACTTCTTGTGCCAAGCCATCTTCTGGCCGACTTCCGTCGCACCGAGTATACGCTTCTCGACGTACAACGGCCCGAAGTCATTGAACGGCAGCGTCGTCTGCTCGGTGAACGTCGCCACGTTCCGTCGACTGGCGCTCGGCTTCTCAAACGGTTTGAGGGTGTAGGGGATGCCGTCGTCCAGCGGCGCATTCATGCCGAAAATGAGGACCTGTGCGGCCTTCTGTACTTGCCGGAAAGGCGGATCGTCGTGAACCCGTTCACACATGTCCCGACCGGTAATGAGGTAGCGTTCCGATCCAAGTTCGTTCCCGGGCAACGACGCGTCGAGTGGTGGGACGATCCCCTGTTGCACTTTCAGCCAATCTTCGACGGTCGTCATGTAGTCACTCCCCGGCGCCTGGACGCGAATTTGCTGGTTCTCGACACCGCCGCCGAGTGGACGGTCCTTCCAGAGGAACTGCGAGACGTACGGGCCGGTAGTCGCGCCGGGGGTGACCCCACGGAAGATGTTCTGTGGTGTCACCGTCCCGTCGGCACCAGGACCACGGTACCCGTCCAGTGTGTCGAGTTCCGCCGCCGCTGCTTGGACCAAGTCGTCGTCCGGGTAGTCGTGGAATGGAACGTCGCGAGTCAGTGCCCGCCAGTAGAGTTCCACCATCTCGGCGCCAGTCTCGGCGCTGTCGAAAGCCGGTGGGCCCGCGATCCGGAGCGTCGCGGTGGACCCTCCCGTCGGCAGATACGTCCACGCCGTCTCCGGCTGGACCAGCGGCTTCGAGTCGAAGCCGTCACCGACGAGCTCCGTCGGGTCGACGGTCACCGCGTCACCCGCCGCCTCGGTCGGCGGCTCGGCGTCCTCGTACGCCTGTGTAATCTCGGTAAAGTCGGTCGCCGTCCCACCGGACTCCGTCGCCGAGACGAGTTCTTCGTACGCCGTCGTCGTCGGGAGACCCGTCGCTGCGTCGTGTGCCAGCGACTTCCCGAACTTGGCCACGACCGCGTCTGTCGCGACCCGGTCGTTCGACGTGTGTGCGCTCGTGTCGGCGTCGACTACCAGTTGCTGGCGTGCGGTGTCCCGTCTAGTTTGGAACTCGTTGGTGGCACGCTTCTTGATCGTCGGGTCGGTGCCACCACTATCGTCGCGGCCGTCGCCGCTCCCGCCGTTACCATTCCCGTTTCCGTTTCCGTTTCCGTTTCCACCGCCGGGTGGATTGCCACTCGCCACGCCGGCCAAACCGGCTGTGGCGAGCCCCCGAAGCACCCACCGGCGAACGATTCCCCTGTGCTCGGCTGACGGCCCCGAACCGTCTGCTGGGATTCTGTCGGACATTGTTGTCGTTCGTTTCAGGCCCGACATCTACATCAACTAGCGACAGCAGATCTATCGCAGGGATATATATTATATTTGCTGAACACGATCACGGACACTGTGTGTAATGATGTGATACTCGGTAACGAATAATACAGCGATGTGTGTTTCCCGGACTTACGGCTGAGCGAACTGTACAGAACGTGGTGCTCGGCGAAACAGCCGACACACTCCGTCACCTGTAACGTTCGATACAAAACGTCGGTGTAGCGAACGGTTACACTGCAGGGAGACACGTACCGAGACGTGAACTCGTCCGATCGAACCGCGGCGAGACGCACTGCTCGTACACTGGAGACGGACGGCGCTCGAAGGCCGGTACGCGCAGACGGCACGATCCACGACCGATCCGAGCACGCTCTCGGAGGTGAGTGCCGTGTCTGAGGAGTCCGTGGCGACTCACCAACACCCGGTCGGGGAGCCGGAGACGACGTTCCCGTTGGAGCCGCCACTGACGGCCGGCGACCCGCGCGCGGAGGGCGAGTCCGACCAGCGTGCGCTGAGTGTGGGGTACGACTACGACGCCGTCGACCCGGCGCTGTTCGACCGACCGATCGGTACGGGAATCGACCGGTGGGCACCACTGCTCCCGCCACTCGCGGGGCCGGGACTCGACGCCGGTGGGACACCACTCGTGGAGGTCCCCGAGGTGGGATCCTGGGCGGGCCTCGACGGCACACTCTACGTGAAAGACGAGAGCCGCAATCCGACGTGGAGCCACAAGGATCGCCTGAACCGCGTCGTCACGAGCGCCGCGGTGCGTGCCGACGCCGACGGGATCGTCGTCGCGTCGACGGGCAACCACGGCGCCTCCGCGGCCGCCCACGCCGCACGGGCGGGACTCGACCGTGTGGTCTTCACGGTTCCGGGGACGCCGCCCGCGATGGAGGCGTTCGTGCGGTCGTACGACGCGGCGGTGTTCCAGGTCGGCGAGCACGACCAACTGGTCCGGTTCGTCGACGCGCTCGCGGAGCGTGGCTTCCACCCGGCCACCAGTCGGACGCGTGTCCACACCGGGCACCCGTACGGCCCGGAGGGGTACAAGACGATCGCCTACGAGACGGTGGGCCAGTTGGGCGGGGTGCCGGCGGCCGTCGCCGCGCCGACCGCCTTCGCCGAACTGCTGTACGGCGTCTGGAAGGGATTCCGGGAGCTGGCGGCGCTCGGCGTCGTCGAGACCACACCGCAGATGATCGCCTGCGAGCCGGCGACGCAAGCCGCGCTCTCCGCTGCCCGCGAGCGCGAGCAGCCACTCGTCGAGATCGACGCCGGCCCGTCCGAGGCACACTCGATCGGCGGCTCGCGGAGCACCCACCGCGGATACTTGACACTCGAAGAGAGCGACGGACTCGCCGTCCCGGTGCCGGAGGCGACGACCACGGAGGCACAGGAGCGCCTCGGCGAGAGCGGGTTCTGGCAGGAGTTCTCGGCTGCGGCGGGCGTCGCTGGACTCCGCGAACTCGGCGCCACGTTCGACGGCCCCGTCGTCGCCCTCGCCTGTTCGAGTGGGTACAAGGACGGCGTCGACTGGAGTGCACCCACGCTCGCGCCGGACGCCGTCGTCGCCGACGTGGTGGACAGAGCCGAGGCGGAGTACGGGGTCTCGATCGGCTCCTCGTCGGCGGACCGGTGATCGGCCCCTCGTCGGCGAGCGAGTGATCAGCTCCTCGTCGGCGGGCGAGTGATCGACGGCGACGGTGAGCGACCCCTGTGTAGTCGACCGGTGTGTCGGAGCCCGGTCTGGTCACTCCCGAGTTCGGAGGTAGAAGAAGACGTACGTCTGTGCGTACCCCGCGTACTCGCCGCCGAACTGTTCGCGGATCGCCCGCGAGGTGTCCGTGTAGGTCCCCCTGTCACACTCGGGGAAGTAGTCCCCGATCGCGGTCCTGATCCAAGTGTCCAACGGGACAGCCTCCAGGAAACCCAGCGAGAACAGCAACACGCAGTCGCTCACCTTCTCGCCGACGCCGACGAACTGGGTGAGGTACTCGCGGGCGTCCTCGTAGGCCATCGTCGCCGCCGTCGCCGGGTGTGCCTCTCCGTCGGCGACCAACTCCGCCGTCCGCTGGACGTACGGCGCGCGGTAGCCCAGAGAGAGGTCACGGAGTTCGTCCTCTGTGCGGGCGGCCAACTGCTCGGGGGTCGGGAAGGCGTGGTACGTCTCCCCGTCGAAAGTGATCGGGTCGCCGAACGACTCCGCGAGGCGCATCTGCATCCCGTGGATGCGCGAGACGCGCATCTGTGCCGAGCAGATGAACGAGATCAGACACGGGAACGGCGGGTCGCGGACGAGTCGCATCCCGTGGAAGGCGTCGTACGCGTCCGCCAACAGCGGCAGGTCGGGCGTCGCGTCGAGGATCGCGTCCAGGTCGTCGTCGAGTCGGAGCAGGTGCGTCAACAGCCGCTCCGCGTCGCAGTTCGACTCCCACTCCAGTCGCGCGTCCGGGTCGTCCGCGTCGCCCACCTGACGGACACGGACGACCGCCGGCTCTGGGACGAGCGGCTCGTCGTCGCCGGGCGGCGCGAACGGGCGGACGACGGTCTCGTACCAGTGGTCGCCACCCCGTGCCGCCGGCTCCTCGTACATGTTCCCGTCCGCGCGGTCCCACAGGTACGTCTGGCCGCTCTCGACGGTCGCCTGGAGGTCGAACGGTCCGTCGATCTCCGCGAGCGGGACGACTCCGGTCTCCATCGTCCGTCCCAAGAGTGCGGCTCGGTTGTCGGTTTCGATCCCGCTCTCGTCGGTGTCGGCACCTGCCGGTGTCCGCCGAGTGTGACGCCCCGCCGGTACCCGCCGAGTGTGACGCCCCGCCGGTACCCGCCGAGTGTGACGCCAGCCACTCGTGAGGCGTCGAGTGTGACGCGGGACACCCGTGGTGTGGTGACACACCGGACGCGGAACGTGGGGTCGGGAACTCAACGCTTTTCGGGGTTCTCGCGGTAGGCACGGACGATGACGGACCTCGACGAGATCGACCTCGAGTTCACGCAGTTGGGCGAGACCGGCCTCCAGACGAGCGAACTCCAGTTCGGCACCTGGCGGTTCGGCCGCGAGACGGCGGAGGGGAACCTGGAGATCGGCGAGAGCCGCGCCCACGACCTGTTGGACGCCTACGAAGCGGCCGGTGGGCGGTACATCGACACCGCCGACATCTACGGCGGCGGCGACAGCGAGCGGTGGATCGGCGACTGGCTGTCCAGTCGCGACCGCGAGCGGTACACGATCGCCTCGAAGATCTTCTGGCAGATCCGCGACGGCGACCCGAACAGCCGTGGGACGAACCGGAAGACGGTCCGGAACCGGATCGACGCCCTGCTCGAACGACTCGGCACGGACTACGTCGACGTGTTGTACATCCACCGCTGGGACGACCAGACGCCGACCTACGAGCTGATGAAGACGCTGAACGGGCTCGTCGAGGACGGGAAGGTCCACTATCTGGGCACCTCGACGCTGCGCCCGAACGCCTGGAAGGTGGCCCGCGCCAACGAGATCGCCCGCGAGCAGGGGTGGGAACCGTTCACCGTCGCCCAACCGCGGTACAACCTCGTCGACCGCGAGATCGAGGGAGACTACCTAGAGATGACTCGCGAGTACGGCATCGGCGTCTGTCCGTGGAGTCCGCTCGGACAGGGGTTCCTCACCGGCAAGTACGACCGCGAGGACGGGCTGACGGGCGAGTCGCTGGCCGCCGAGTCGCCCCACTTCGCGGACAACTACCTCACGGAGGCGGCCTTCGACACCCACGACGTGCTCGACGCCGTTGCCGACGAGGTGGACGCGACACCGGCACAGGTGGCGCTCGCGTGGCAGATCCACCACGAGGACGTCGCCGCACCCATCGTCGGCGCGCGGACGGTCGAACAGTTGGAGGAGAACCTCGCCGCCGCGACGGTCGACCTCTCGGACGAGCAGGTCGAGCGACTCTCCGAGGCGCACGACGGGCCGTACGCGAACCTCTGAGACGCCAGGTCGACGCGGATCTGGTCGTCACCCCCATCGCTTGCCGTCACGGGCGCCGAACACCGCCGCTGGGTTGAAGACGCCGCGATTCCTCCGGTCGAGTATGGCAGCCGCCGACGATCTGGTCCCCCGGACGACCGCCCGTGGCGGGCGGAGTCCGACCGTCGAGACGGTCGCGGTCGTGGTCGCGGTCTTCCTCCTGCAGGTGCCGTTGACCGCCCTCGGACTACTCGGACTGTTCGTGCTCGATCCCGCGTTCGTCGTCAAGCCGTGGACGTTGCTGACGGCGACGTACGCCCACGCCGGGCCGGGGCACCTGGTCGGGAACCTGGTCCCGCTGTTGTTGTTCGGCTTCGCCGTCGAACGGGTGACCACGCGGTGGCGCTACCACGCGTTCTTCGTCGTCACGGGCGCACTCGCCGGGCTCGCGGAGGTCGTCCTCGGCGGGCTGGTGTCGTTGTCCGCGACTGGTGTGTTGGGTGCCTCGGGCGCCGTCTTCGCGTTGATGGGGTACGCCGTCACCGGCAACGACGCCGCCGGGTGGGCATTGGAGGCGCTCGACTCCGTCACGGACTCGGAGTGGGCGGTGACGACGGTGCTCGTCGCGCTCGCGGTCGTCGTCGCCGTGGCACTGTCCGGCCCCGGCTCCGCGCTGATCGCGCACCTCGTCGGGTTCCTCCTCGGGCTCGGCGCGGGGCGTCTCCGGCTGTTGCACGTCGACCGCCGCGAGTGATCTGTGATCCAACGAACGACGAGTGGCACCGCAGTTCGCGTCCCGTGGGTGTCCGAGCCTCCCGGGAGTGACCTCTCGGAGTCGCGACACCTCGCGAATCTATCACGATAAACCGTTATGTGTGTGGCTCTCTCACGTGGTACCGTACCATGTGTCACCACCGAGACTTCAGCGCGGAGTGGACCCGTGCAGACGACGAGGAGGAGTCGGAGGCTGAGCCGGAGCCGACCGCCGACGTGGACTTCGAGGAAGCCGAGGACGTGGAGATCCTCACCGACGGCGGCGACGAGGACGAGTCCGCCGAGTGACGGCTCGCGGCGCGCCGCCGGTGCTGCGGCGACGAGACGACCCGGTCGTTCGCGTTCTCCGTTCTTCGACCACCCAGTGACCACGCTACCACCAGAGCGAAGTGTGTCCCAGACCTGCCGCGAGACGTGACCAACGACACCGGAGACGAGGCGACGGACCGCGTCGTCGCCCGCGAGATCACGCCGGGCGAGCCGCCCGAGTTCGGACTCGTCCAGGCCTGGTGGGGCGACGGGAAGGGGAAGACGACAGCCGCGCTCGGGATGGGCGTGCGCGCGGCAGGCCACGGCTACCGCGTCCACCTGCTCCAGTTCATGAAGGGTGGCACCGGGACCGTCGAGGACGTGCGCGGGGAGTACAACGCCATCGCCGCGCTGCCGGGGATCAGCTACGAGAACAGCGGTCACTACGGCTGGCACGGCTTCCTCGACGGGTCGGACGACGACGAACACGAGGCTCGCGCGGCGGGTGCACTCGCACGAGCGGAGGAACTGCTGGCGGCCAGCGAGGCCGTCGACGGGAGCCTCCCGCTGGACGCCCCCGCCGAGGACGGGCTCCACATGTTGATCCTCGACGAGATCCTCTACGCCGCCAACCGCGGGCTGGTCGAGCCGGCGGACGTGATCGAGCTGATCGAGTCGAAACCCGACGGTCTCGAACTCGTCCTCACCGGCGGCCACGAGGAGCCGACGTACCTCGCGGACCACGCCGACCTCGTGAGCGAAGTCCGGAAACACGACCACCCGATCGACGCCGGGCAGGGCGCACGCAAGGGGACGGAGTTCTGAGGCGTCGAGTCCCGTCGAGCGACCGTCGCGGTTCAAGGAGGCGATCCACACCGCGACCGAAGCGATCAATCCTCGCGCCCTCCGACCGAGAGCCGTGACACGGACCGCCGTCCTGTTGGCCGCCGGGAGCACGCGCGTCGCCGAGATCGAGGGGATCACCGCCGCGGGCGCAGACCCGAGTGTCCGCGCCCACACACCCGCGGCCGACGCCGAGATCCTGACGTACGGCGGCGTCGCCGGCGCGCCGGTCGTCCCCGTGAGTCCGTCGGGGACGCCGACGCCCGCCGTCCTCTCGCGTGGCGCACTGGAGGCGCTGTGGGCGAGTCGAGGCGCCGAGAACGGTGAGTCGAGCGACGGCGGAGAACGGGCTGGCACGTACGTCGCGACGCCGACGGTCCTCGACGCAGGACTGCCCGAACCCACCACCGCGCCGACGGTGTCGCTCGACGCCGCTCCCGGTGACGACCCGCGGGACGACCTGGCGGTGCCCGACGCAGCCGCGATCCGGGACCGTGCGACGACGCTCGCCGAGTCGCTGCCGGTCGACCGACTCGTGATCGGCGAGACGATCCCGGGTGGGACGACGACGGCGAAGGCGGTGCTCGCGGCGCTGGGCGAGCGCGCGGCGGTCTCCTCGTCGCTCCCGGAGAACCCGACGGGACTGAAACGGCGAGTGGTCGCCGACGCGCTCGACGTGCGCGGGCTCTCGCGAGGGGCCGCGGCCGACGACCCCGAGCGTGCTGTCGCGGCCGTCGGCGACCCCGTACTGGCCGCCGTCTGGGGGCTCGTCCGCGGTGCCGTCGCGGGCGACACGCGGGTGGTGCTCGGCGGCGGGACGCAACTGGCGGCCGCCGCCGCACTCGCCCGCCACGACGGGATCACCGCGGACCTGGAGCTGGCGACCACGTCGTTCATCGCAGCCGACGACTCCGCCGCGATCCGGGAGTTGGCCGCGGACCTGGATCTGGCCCTCCGCGTGACCGACCCCGGGTTCGACGCGCGGCCGGACCACCCGGCGACGAGCGGCTACCTCGCTGGGGAGGCGAAGGAGGGGGTCTGTGCCGGTGGCACGCTCGCACTCGCGAGCGAGGCGGGCGTCGGCACCGACCGGCTCCGGCAGTCGATCCTCGGCGTGTACGACCGCGTCGTCGAGTGATCCCGGCGCGAGGGTTCGGTGTCGCGAGTCGCTCGCCGTCGAGTCACGTCCGGCTCGGCGTCCACGAGCCGGCAACACTTTCAGGGTGCCGGCGAGACCGTACGTGTGGATTCTGACGAGGTCCGGCGCGAGTGGGCGGACCGATCCGGAGCGTACTCTCCGGACTTCTACGCCTACCGTGGGCCGGACGCGACGAGCGAGTGGGTGCGCGAGCGACTGCTCGAGCACGTGGACCGCGACGCACGAGTGTTGGAACTGGGGTGTAGCGCCGGACGGCACCTCGCACACCTCCACGCGGACGGGTTCGAGTCACTGTCCGGGGTCGAAGTGAACCCGGACGCCGTGGACGTGATGGCCGAGGAGTACCCGGAGACCGCCGACGCGGCGACGATCCACGTCGACGCCGTCGAGGACGTGATCGAGTCCGTCCCGGACGACGCCTTCGACGCCGTCTACTCCGTCGAGGCGCTCCAGCACGTCCACCCGGACGCGGCGTGGGTGTTCGACGAGATCGTCCGCGTCACCGAGACGGTTCTGTGTACGGTCGAGAACGAGGGGCAGGCGGACTACTCCGAGGGTGCTCCCGGAGAGGTCACGCGCGTCGACGGCGAGATCCCGCTGTTCTTCCGCGACTGGGGTGCGGTGTTCCGCGAGCGTGGCTGCACCGAACTCCGCGAGCCCGAGACGGTGAACGATCGCGACACGGCGCGCGTGTTCGGGGTCTGACCGGCCGGTCGAGTGGGTGGCGGCGGACGAGCGACCCTCGAGTCGTCGTACTCGACGAGTGAATCCCAGTCGTGGTGTCTCACTCGTCGAGCGAGAACGGCTGCCAGCCGTTCGGCTGGTTCGGGAGTCCGCGGACGCGAACCTCGCCGTCGGCGTCCGCCGGCACGTCGGCGTCGGGCTCCCGGACCTCGATCCGGCCGTCCGCGACCTGGCTGAACGTGTTCACCGTCTTCTGTTCGTGTGTCGTCGGGTCGATGGCGAAGATCCCCAGTCCACCGGCGCTGTCGATCCGCCCGGAGAGCGTCTGAGCGAACCGGAACAGCGACCGCATGTCGACGTACATCGACAGCGAGGAGAGGCTGATCAACCCCGTCCGGACGCGGCCACCCTCCATCGCGCCGTAGAGTGACTCGTACAACGCCGAGAACTTCATCCCGATCCCGGTGAGGTCGCTCTGCGTGGAGACCGCCTTCACCTGCGGGTCCGAGCGGTACTCGTCCAAGTCCTGGCCGGAACAGTCGATCACGCCGGTGCGGTCCGCCGCGAACCCGGGTTCCAGCCGCTCGCAGGCGGTCAGGAGCTTCTCGCAGGTCATGTTCGTCGAGACGAACAGCATCCCTTCTCGGGGGTCCGTGTCGCTCCCGGCGGTCACCAGCGACGTCGCCAGGTCCTCGGAGCGACTCAACGCCGGCCCGGCGACCAGCACCGTCGACCCCGGCGCGATCGGCTCGATCGGGAGGTGGTCGGGGAACACGTACCCCGCCGGCTCCCCGCTCGCGTCGTCGGCGCTCACGGCACACCTCCGTCCGTCGCGGCCGGCGCGTCCACCCGCGAGTGGAGTTCGAGGAGGTCGACCGCCACCGCCGCCAGATCCGCGAGGTACGCCTCGTCGTCGGCGTCGAACTCGCGTGGCACCTCGTCGTACACGCACAGCGGGCCGATGCGGAGCCCGGCGCTCGTCACGAGGTTGGCACCCATGTACGAGCGGATCCCCATGTCGATCAGCGTCTCCGAGCGCGTCTCGAAGCGCGGGTCGTCGGTCACGTCGGGGACGGTCATCACGTCGTCGTCTTCGAGGATGGTGAACGTACAGATGGAGTCTTCGCGGTCCATACTCTCCCACTCGGTGGCCCCGCCGTGACAGGCGAGGAAGTCCTGGCTGTGTTCGTTGATGATGTTGATCGACGCGCGCGACACGTCGAAGTGCGTGGCCGCGAGGTCCGTGATCCGGTCCAGCGAGTCGATCAGCGCCTCGTCCGCGAGGTCGTACGACCGCAGCGCCGCGAGGCGTTCGTCCTCGTTCTGGGGGAGCGGGTACGACGCCTGCACGCGTGTCTCGACGGTCGTCCGGATCAGCCGCGCCAGCCGGTCGGCGCCGAACAGGGAGTCTTTCCCGACGTACTCCGTGATCGTCCCCCGGATCGCCGTGGTGTCGATGGTGTCCGGGTCCGTGTCGGTGTAGAGGACACAGCCCGCGTCCGGACTGGCGTCTTTCGCGGCGTCGATCACGTCGAAGCCGGAGCCGTCCGGGAGGTCGTACTCCGTGACGACGGCCGCGACGGGCTCGTCGAGTGCGGCCTCCGCCTCGGCGACCCCGTCGGCCGTCTCGACCGTCGGGTCGAGGTCCGACAGCTCCGTGCGGAGTTCCGCCGCGGTGTCCGCGCGTGCCTCCGTGTCTGGGTCGACACAGAGGATTCGGTGTGTCAGCATTCGTCTCGGTTCCCCCTTCGGGCCCGGTGGTTTGTACGTGCCGCCCGCGCTATCAGCGACGAGAACGCCTCGCCGCGACGGGCGGTCGACGGCGGACGGCCGACGCCGGGTGGGTCGTGGCACCCACCGCTCACCCGGCGAGGCTTCCGACTCGTACCGACTGGATTCCACCCGACACCTCTCGGGTTTCTCCCGAGTGGTACATAGTCGATCCGAGTCGACATGGTCAGATTGAGGTGAGGGCCTCCCGAGGCGACACCCGTGCGACGGAGACACCTCTTGGCGGCACTCGGAGCGGGGAGTACTGCGGCGGTCGGTCGCGCGGCGGCGGCCGACGACGGAGAGCCAACCGAGCGGGCGGTCACACGGGAGTCGCGTGCGACGGTCGACACGGCGACCGGCCGGATCGACCCGTTGGCGTTCGACTCGACGTGTAGTCTCTTGGACGCCGACGAGGAGCCGGTCACCGGCGATCCAGAGTACGTCGTCGCGACGGCCGAGTCGACGGCGTTCAACGAGGACGCGAACGGTGACGACTCCGACCTGTTCACGCCGTACCCGGACGACACGGATATTCCGTTGGTCGCGGCGGCGGACGGGGTCGTCGCGGTCGGTGCGGTGTTCCTGCAGGACGGGACCGGCTTCCGAGACGCGGGCAACGAGGAGTTCGTCGCGAACGTCCTCGACGAGGAGGCCGGCACCGGCACCGTGTTGTGGGACGAGGGCCACGGCCAGTTCTTCGACACGTCGAAACACCTCGCGTTCACCGGGTACGTCGAGAACGAGGGGTACGACGTGGTCGGGACGGAGTCGCTGGCGGCGGATCTCGACGGCGACGACGTGACCGCGGCGGTCGTCACCACGCCGGCGGAGTCGTTCACGGACGCGGAGTTGGACGCGGTGGCGTCGTTCGTCGCCGACGGCGGGACGCTGTTGTTGTTCGGCCAGTCCGACTTCGGCGGGTTCAACCAGCCGGCGAACCTCAACGAGGTCTGTGTGGCCGTCGACGCGCCGTTCCGGTTCAACGACGACCAGGTGCTCGACTTCGCGAACAACGCGGGCATCTTCTTCGTCCCGAGCACGGACGCGTTCGACACTTCGTTCCCGTACTTCGCGGATCGGCCGGGGATCGCCCCGCCGGAGTTGGAGCGCGGCCGGCGGTACACGGTGGACGTGCTCGACGTGGCCGACGGTGACACCGTCGACGTGCAGTTCCAGAACGGCTACGTCGACGAGGTGCGCCTGCTCGGGATCGACACCCCCGAGACGTTCCTGCCCGCGGAGTTGCGCGCCGAGTGGGAGGGGATCGACGACGACGACTACCTCGCGGAGCGCGGCGAGGCCGCCTCGACGTTCGCCCGCGAGCAGTTGGCCGGCGAGACGGTCGAGTTGGCGTTCGACGCCGAGGCGGACCTCCGCGGTGGGTTCGGGCGCCTGCTCTCGTACCTCTACTACGACGCGGACGGCGACGGCAGCCGCGACACGAGCTACAACCGCCGCATCGTCCGCGAGGGGTACGGCCGCGTGTACGACTCCGGGTTCTCCCGTCACGACGCTTTCCTCGCACTGGAGCAGCGGGCTCGACGCGAGGGCCGAGGCGTCTGGGCGGAGAGCGACGTAGACGCCGCACCGGCGCTCGCGGACCGCCCGGCGCGTGTCGACCAGATCTTCGTCCCCCGTGCGGCGCCCGTGACGACTGCCGACGGCGCCAGTGACAGTGGTGGTTCCGGGAGCGGCCGCGGTCCGGCCGAGGACGTGTCGGTGGTCGCACGCGCGAGCGAGTCGGCGAGTCGCGGCGGGGCACCGCTGGCGGCCGTCGACGACCGCGCGAGCGTCGCGCTCGTCGGCGGGCAGCTGTTGGACGAGGACTACGGCGAGGACGACACGCCCGTCGACGACCCGACGGCGTACGACGGCTACCAGTTCGCGGCCGGGCTCGCCGAGCGGCTCACCACCCGTGCGGGCGGGTACCTGATCGACGGCGGTCACGGCCAGTTCGGCGCGGACCGCTCGGTGAGTGCCGAGGACGCCGCCTTCTTCGGGCGCTACCTGGAGGGACTCGACGAGACGCTGACCCAGTACAACGACCTCGCGACGAGCAAGCTCTCTTCCGGGCGAGTCCTGTTCGTCTCCGCGCCGACGACGGGGTTCTCCGACGCGGAGTTGGACGCGGTGAACCGCTTCCGCCGCGGTGGCGGCTGCGTGGTCGTCTTCGCCGGCCGCGACGCGGACCGCGCGGTGACCAACGAGTTGCTCGCGGAGCTGGACACGACGCTCCGCCTCGGCGAGGGTGTCGTCGACGACCCCGAGACGAACGCCGGCGAGGCGACGCTCCCGGTCGCGACGGACGTGCCCGTCGCGGCGCCAGCCTACGACGAGAACGAGGGTGAGGGCGGCACCGTCGACCGCGGGCGCGGGTCCGGTCGCGGTCGCGGGCGAGGTCGTGGCGACGACCGCGAGACGGCACCCGGTCGGAGTGCGATTCGGCACGGCCGCGCGCCGCTGCCCGCTGCCGTGCGTGGGCGCGGCTCTGAGTGAGGGAAGCCGTCTGGGGTCTCCGCTCGGCACGGCTTCGCCCGTGATCTCCTCGGAGGCGCCGTCGGCGCTCGTGGGAGAGATGCGTCCCGGTCGATAAATTTATGATATTTCTCGGGTTACGACCACGACAGAGTCCGGACGGTAGACTCTCGAACCGCCCGACGGCGCTACTCGGAGTGAGCTCGGTGATCCCGTACGTATGATCGAATATCGTCGTAGAGTGGCTCTCGCCGCCCGGATGGGTGTCGCGATGATCGTGTTAGTTCCGGTCGTGGTACTTCTGTGGGCGTTCTTCACCGTAGTGTTCGGTATGTTCCTGTTCGCCGTACTCGATCGGTTCGGCGTGGTCGAACTCCTCCTCACGATCGGAGAGAGCGGCGTCTCGATCACGCCACCACCGATCTCGAAGTTGGTCGGGGTGTCACCCACGAGTGGGTTGGTGGGTGGGGTCGTCGTGCTGATCGGGACCGCCGTGACGGTCAACGCCGAGGCGCTCCCGGTCGGTGACGTTCTGGAGGACGTGCCGACTCTGCTGACGGTCGCTACGGGTGTGGCTGGACTGTACGTCTGGGGGACCGAGGTTGCAGCGCTGGTACCCACGTCGAACCCAGCGGTCCTCCTCGTGATCGTCGTCGTGCTCCCGTTCGGTGCGTACCTCACGCTCTGGTCGTGGCGCGACCGGACGCGCAAGACCGTCGAACGGATCGTGGAGACGATTACGGAGGCAGGTACCCCGGCGACGGAGTCGGCTCCCGAGGTCGCCGCGACGGCGGCCCGACTCGCTCAGCAGGTCGACATCGAGCGGCCGACGGTGTACGTCACCGATACCGACCGGCCGGAGTCGTTCACACTCGGGAGTGGTGGTGACGCGATCGTCGTCGTCTCGACGGGGCTCCTCGAACGACTCGACGAGAACGAACAGGCTGCAGTGCTGGCACACGAGATCAGTCATCTCGCGAACAACGACATCCGCCTGTCGATGGCGGCGTTCACACCGTTGTACGTCCTCGACCGCGAGATGACCAGGCTGGAAGAACGGCCGGTGACCCGGTTGCCGGTGCTCCGGCAACTCAGCCGACTGATACGGATACTGCTGAAGCACCTGTTCTTCCGTCCGCTCCGTCTGTGTGCGCGGGTAGGGGTGAGAGTCCTCTCGGTCGGCCGGGAGTACGCGGCAGACCGCGGGAGCGTGGCACTGACCGGCCACCCGTCTGCACTGGCGACTGCACTCACGAAACTCGACACCGATCGTTCGAAGCCGGAGATGGACCGCCGCGAGTGGGAGGAGACACTCGCCGTGCTCGACATCCTGCCACCCGAGACCGTCGGCGAGTCGACTGGGTCGCTCGAGACTCACCCACCGACGAGCGAGCGTGTGGATCGACTGAAGCGACTAGCTGCGCGACAAGAGCGGGAGTGACTCCACACCGAACACCGACTGGTCTGCCCTCCGGTTCGGGTCTCTAGGTGCTCGGACACACGATACGTCGGTGGCCTCGGCACTCATAGGGCTCGTCGTCGCCGGGTGCCAGCCGGCTCGGCCCGGCGCCTCGTCATCGGCCACCGCCAACTCTGCCGGCCGCAGGCAAGTGCGTTCCCCTCCGATGCGACCACGGGACGCGACGCCCGATCCACCACCACCACACGAGTCACTACACATCCGCCGTGCGCGAGCGACGCACCTGGCCGGTACACTGATACTTGCCGTGCGAGTACGTGACACGCGTGAACGCAGAGAACCACACGGACACGCGGGGCGCCGACGAGAGCCGGTACCAGTGTGCCGTCTGCGGGGAGTGGTTCGACGACGAGGCGGCACTGGAGGCGCACGTCCGCGACGTGGGTCAGACCTGGTGAGACCGCGCCCGCGAGAGCACACGCGGACCCACACACGGCCACCCGCCCACACCTGCACACAGGCACCCACACCCGAACACGGTCACCCACCAACACCCGGCCCCCGACACCGGCCACCCCGAACCCGCCGAGAACCGTGCGCACACGGCTCACTACTGCTTTATCACCTCTCCGAGCGTCTACTGTAGTATGGCAACGAACATTCTCGTGACCGGTGCGACGGGCACCCAGGGCGGCGCAGTGATCGACAGTCTTCTCGGCGGCGAGTACGGCGAGTTCGAGGTCTTCGGCCTGACACGCGACGCGAGCAGCGACGCCGCGACGGCACTGGACGCCCGCGGTGTGACCCTCGTCGAGGGCGACATGACCGACGCCGACGCGATGCGGACGGCCGTCGACGGGATGGACGCCGTCTTCGCCGTGACGACGTTCTTCGAGGCCGGCCCCGAGGCGGAACGTGAGCAGGGGATCACCCTGGCCGACGCCGCCCTGGAGGCGGGCGTCGAGCACTTCGTCCTCAGCTCCGTCGGGAGCGCGGACGCCGACACGGGGCTGGCACACTTCGAGTCGAAGGCCGACGTGGAGGCGTACGTCGCCGAGTTGGGCCTCCCGGCGACCGTGCTGCGCCCGGTGTTCTTCCTGCAGAACTTCGAGGCGATGCTCCGCTCGGAGATCGAGGACGGACGGCTCCCGCTGGCGCTGTCCCCCGAGACGGAACTCGCGGTCGTGGACGCCCGCGACATCGGCCGGGCCGCCGCCGCGGCGCTGGCCGACCCCGAGCGGTTCCTCGGCGAGACGATCACCCTCGCCGGCGACTCGCTGACGACCGCCGAGATGGCGGCGGCGTTCGCCGACGCGCTCGGGCGCGAGGTGGAGCCGATCGCACTCGACGTCGACGACTACCGCGCCGCCGCGGGCGACGAGATGGCCGACATGTTCGTCTGGTTCGACGAGGTCGGCTACGACGTGGACCCGGACGCACTCCGCGCGGAGTACGGCATCGAGACGACCGACCTGGAGACGTACCTCGCCGAGAGCGAGGTCTGGAAGCCGGTCGGCACCGCGGTGAACTGAGAGCGAACCACTCTACACTGGCCGAGGAGACGACTGTGGGCGGACGTGCTCGCCCGACGAACAGACTTTTGTGCCCGACGTGACCCCACCCGACCAGCACATGCTGACGCTACTCGGGGCGGTCGGGATCGCGGTCGCGGTGTTCGTCGGATTCAACATCGGTGGCTCCTCCACTGGCGTCGCCTTCGGCCCGGCGGTGGGTGGACGACTGGTGCGGAAAGTGACCGCCGCGGCGCTGTTCACGCTGTTCGCACTCGTCGGGGCGTGGACGGTCGGCAGGAACGTGATCGACACGATGAGCAGCAGTATCGTCCCGGCGGCGCAGTTCTCGCCGCTCGCGAGCGTCGGCGTCCTGTTCTTCACCGGGCTCTCCTTGCTGATCTCGAACCTCTACGGCGTCCCCGCCTCTACGTCGATGACGGCCGTCGGCGCCATCGTCGGCCTCGGGCTCGCCACGGGGTCGTTGAACGAGGCACTGATGTTCACCATCCTCTCGGCGTGGATCGTCGCCCCGCTGGTCGGGTTCGCCACCGGCGCCGTGATCGGGCGCTACCTCTACCCGCACCTCGACCGGCGCGTGGCGTTCACGCGGCTCGACGACCACCTCGTCCAACTCGACCGCACGGGGACGGTTCCCAGACCCAGTCTCAACCGGAACGCCTCGCCGCGGGACCTCGTGGGCTCGCTCGCGGTCGTCGCCATCGCCTGTTACATGGGTTTCTCCGCGGGCGCCTCGAACGCCGCGAACGCCGTGGCGCCGCTCGTGGGATCGCAGGGGCCGCTGAGCGTCGACGTGGGTGTCCTCTTAGCCGTCGGCGCGTTCGGTCTCGGCGGGTTCACTATCGCGCGCCGGACGCTCGACACGGTCGGTGACGACATCACCGAACTGCCGATCCTCGCCGCCCTGATCGTCTCCGTCGTCGGCGGGACGATCATCACGGTGCTCTCGGCGCTGGGCATCCCCGCCAGTCTCGCCGTCTCGACGACGTGTTGTATCATCGGTCTCGGGTGGGGTCGAGCGAGTCGGGCCGCGACGCTGACGGACCTGGCGACACCCTCGCCCGAGCCGACGCCGGAGGTTGCGGGGTCGACGGGATCACTGAAGGCCGCCGAACCGGACGCCGCGCCGACGAGTCCGACCGTCGGGGAGTTGGCCGAGGGTGAGACGCCGACGGCACCCGACGGTGGATCGCCGAGTGTCCCCGAGATCGGGGAGCCGGACGACGACACGCTGGCCGCAGAGAGTCTGTTCGACCCCGCCGCCGCGAAGCGGATCGTCCTGCTGTGGGTCGCGACACCCACCCTCGCCGTCGTCGGGTCGTACCCGCTGTTCCTGCTGGTGGTGTGAGTGGGGTCTCAGTACGACTCGACCGACACGTCGAGTCGCTCGAAGTCGGTGACGTTGTCGGTCAACACTGGTTCTCCGTGTAGATCGGCGACTGCAGCCACCATCGAGTCGACAGTGTCGACACCACTCTCGCCGCCGGCCCGCTCGTCGGCCGCCGCGAGCAGTTCCCCGGCACGACGGGCGACTCCCTCGTCTTGTTCGACGACGGGGTACATCTGGAGTGCGTTGTGGACACGTCGCACCTCCCCCTCGTCGCCGAACGCGGCGCCGTACGAGAGCTCTGTGACGACTGGGGCGGGGACACGTTGCACTCGGTCCGACGCAGAGAGTTCGGTCCCCTTCTCGAAGGCTGCATCTCGCCCGTCGAACAGGTCGATCAGGAACGACGTGTCGAGGATCACTCGAACCGCTCCCGCAGGTCGCGCTTCGACTCGACGCCAGTCGCCGTCTTCTCGTCGATCCGGTCACGCATCGCCGCCGCAGTGTCGTCGGACAGGATTCCAGCGACCTGCGACGGGTCTGGCCCACCGACGAGTCGCCGGAGTGTCTCTTCCATCGTCTCGTCGTCTCTATTGTGGGCGGCGACGAAGGCGTGGAACTCCTCCGAGATCCGAACTGATTTGCTCACGTCGTATACTCTTGTATACACGCATTTGAATCGGTCGGTGGTCGGATAGGGTATCACACGGGGTCCGACGGCTCTGGAAGCCGACGAACGGACACTCACACACCCGCCCTCGACGCCCTCACCCTTCGATGCGTTCGCGCGCCGCCGCGACGAGTAGCGGGAGGAACACCGTCGCGTCCCCGTACACCGAGGCGTTGCGGGCGTCGGTCTCCAGTTTCCCCCACGAGCGGGCCTCCTCCAGCGTCGCGCCGGAGAGCCCACCGGTCGCCTCGGGGTCCATCGTGATCTGGACGGCGTAGTCGTACGCCCGGGGCGTGACGAGCATCGTCTGGAGGGTGAAGTTCTTCGGGACGCCGCCGCCGACGAGGAGACAGCCGGCGTCGTCGGCGTCGAACGCCTGGTCCGTCAGCGGCGTCATGTCGGCCGTCGCGTCCAAGCGCATGTCGCTCGTCTGGGTGTACATCCACGCCTGGAGTCCGAGCACGGAGTCTTGCACCGCGGGACAGTAGATCGGCACGTCGTGTTCGTAGGCCGCCGCGGCGACGCCCGGCCCCTCGTCGATCTCCTCACGTTCGTTCACCGCGGCGTTCGCGCGACCCAGTTGTTCACACAGGCGAGCGATCGAGACCGTCCCCTCCTCGGCCAGCGGCGGGAACACCTCCTCGCGGAGGTGCGACTCGAACAGCGCGAAGTGTTCTTGCGGGAGGTAGACGTCGTAGATCCGGTCGACCTCCTCTGCACGGAGCCGTTCGTCGTGGTCACGCAACGTCGCCGGCTCGTCGTCCGTGTCCCGGTCGGTCTCCGCGCCCGGATCGTCGTCCGCGTCGTCACCGTCTGCGTGTTCGCCGTAGCCTCCGCGTCCGTCGTGACCGTGTCCACCGTGATCGTGTTCACCGTGGTCGTGACCGTGTCCGCCGTGGTCGTACTGTGCAGCGTGACCCGGTCCCTCGTCGCCGTGGTGGTGTTTCCCGCCGATGGCCTCGATGGCGTCGTGAGTGAGGTTCGCGCCCGTGGTGATCAGGGCGTCGACGTAGCCGTCGCGGATCAGGTCAGCGACGATCCGCCGCATCCCGGTCGGCACCATCGCACCCGCCAGCGAGAGGAAGACGGTACAGTCGTCGTTCCCAAGCATCTCGGCGGTCACGTCGGCCGCCTCGTTGACCGCCGCGGCGCCGATCCCGGCGTCCCCGTACTGCTCGACGAGTTCGGCGACCGTCATCCCCCCGGCGACGGTCGCGTGGCCGACCGGATCGTCCTCGAACAACTCCCGCTCGGGCGGCTCGTACGTCTCCTCGTCGCCGGTACTCTCCTCGTCGCCGGTCGTCTCCTCGTCGCCGGTACTCTCCTCGGACGCACCCGTGTCCTCTGTCACACACGCACGTCGACTGGTACGGGTTTCAACGGTGCGGTCCGGAGCTGTGTGCCGTCGCCTCAGTCGCCGAAGATGGCTTCGGCGGTGGCGGCCTCGGCGTCGATGGCGTCGCTGCCGTTGACCGCGACAACGACGAAGGCGGCTTTCGTCAACACGTCGAGGTAGACGATCACGACCGTCTCCGTGCCGGGGAGCAAGAGGCCGAGTCCCTTCGTCGACAGCAGCCATACGACCGGGTAGATCCCCCACAACACGATCGTGACGTTCCGGAGCTTCTCGAACAACGCCCGACGCCCCTGCGACTCGACGCTCGACTCGACACCGAGCCGCAGCCACAACACGTACACGAGGTACGCGAACGCCACCGCTCCCACGCCGAAGGCGAGGAAGTGGAACGGCGCCGGCAGGACGTTCGCACTCGCGCCAGCCAGGATCATCACCACGTCCGCGGCGACCAACCGGAGGTACGTCGCCCGCGTCGGCTGGCTCAACATCGCGAGGTACAACACGATCAGCGGGGTCGTCACCAGCCAGTCCGCGTACCGGACGACGTTCCACGTCCGGCCGGCGGTCGTCACGTCGCCGATCCCGAGTCCCATCGCGAGGTACGCGACGGCAGCGATGCCCGTCACGCCCGCCAGTACCGCGTAGAAGTCCCGCCGATCCTCGTCGACGGCACCCTGGAACAGCGGCGGGATCGTCCCCACGGCGAGGACGACCGCCCCGACGAGTCGCCACGGGATCACCGGCGATCACCCCCGTCGGAGACGGCCGTGTCGTCCGCCGCCCGCGACTCGCGGACACCACTCGTGTCCGCTGGTTCCGTCGCACCCTCCGAGGCACCGTCGGCGTCGATCTCGAAGTTGGCCAGCAGCGACTGGAGGCGCTCGGCGCGGTCGGCCAACCCGTCGGCGTCGTCCGCGACACGCGAGAGCGTCTCCGTCTGGCGACTCGTCGCCTCGTCGACCGTCGCCGCCTCGGCGCTCGTCTCCTCGCTGATCGACGCGACCTCTTCGACGGTGTCGACGACCGCCTCCGAGGATCGCGCCTGCTGTTCCGTCGCGGAGGCGATCTCCTGGATGTCGTCGTCGACGCCCTCGACGTGTTCGACGATCTCTTCGAGCGACTCGATCGCCGCCTCGACGGTCTCCGTCCCGTCGCGAACCCGGTCGCCCGTCTCGTGCATCCCCGCGACCGTGTCTTCGGTGTGTGACCGGATCGCCGCGATCCGCGACTCCACCTCCTCGGCAGACTCCTTCGTCTCCTCCGCGAGACTCTTCACCTCGTCGGCGACGACCGCGAAGCCGTCACCCGCGTCTCCGGCCTCGCCGCCCGCCCGCGCCGCCTCGATGGAGGCGTTCAACGCGAGGAGGTTCGTCTGGTCGGCGATGTCGCCGATCAACTCTGCGATCTCCGCGATCTCGGCCACCTCCGACTCCAGCGTCTCGATGGCCTCCGTCGACGCCTCCGTCTGCTCGCGGATCGCCTCCATCTCCGCGAGTGCCTCCTCGGCACGCTCGCGGCCGGTGTCGCCCGCGTCGGCCGCGCGACGGGAGGTCGCCGCCACCGTCTCGACCGTCGACGCCACCTCCTCGGCGCTGGCCGACAACTGCCCCATCTCGGACTCGACCGTGGCGAGATCCTCGGCCTGCTGGGTCGCCCCGTCGGCGATCTCCGACACCGACGCGCGGACGTCCTCGTTGGCCTCCGTGACGGCCGCGACGCTGTCGGCGGTCGACGCGACTGCCTCCGCGACCGTCGCCGAGAAGGCCGTCACGTCCGCCAGCGTCCGCTCGATGTCGGCGACCATCTCGTTGAACGCCTCGCCGATCGCGCGCATCGCCTCGTCGTCCGCGTCCGCGTCGACGCGCCGCGTCAGGTCCCCGTCGGCGACGGCACGCATCACCGTCTCGTACTCCTCGGCGGTCCGAGCCAGCCGGTCGGCCTGCGCCTCCGCCTCCGAGCGCGCCCGCTCGGCCTCTTCGCGAGCCGTCTCCGCCTCCGAGAGCGACTCGCGCAGCGAGTCACGCATCTCCGTGAACGTCTCCGCGAGGTCCGCGAACTCGTCCTCGCGGCGTGTCTCGAGTGTCACGTCCAGGTCGCCCTCCGCCATCCGGTTCGCGCGGACGGCGATCTGCCGCAGCGACGACACCGTGTCGGAGCCGACGACGGCGCCGACGAGCCCCAGCGTCGCCATCGTCAGCAGTATCAGTCCGAGGATACCGGACGTGACGTTCTCACCGAGTGCGTACGCGACCTCGCGTGGTGTCCTGACGACGACCGTCCAGTCGGCGGCCTCGATCGTCGTCGCCGCGGTGAGTGTGTCGCCGCGCTCGACGAACGTCGCCCCCGCCGTGTCGGTGCCGGCGGTCACGTCGCTCCCCGAACTGCCCCCGGCGGCACGCATCGCGTCCATCCCCGTCCACCGGTCGCCGATCCGGCTCGTGTCCGGGTGCGAGACGAACTCGCCGTCGTCGTTCACCACGACGATCGACCCCTGGCGGACCGTCGCTAGACTCTCGACGCGTTGTCGGAGGTCGATCATGTAGATCACCGCGCGATCCTCGACCCCGGGAACCGGCGAGATCACCGTCAAGACCGGGTGGTCGACCACAGGTACCGAGAACGGGTCGCTGACGTAGGTGTCACTCGGCCCCTCGAACGTCGGCGGGTTCCGTGCGAACGGCGCTCCCTTCTCGGCGGGGCTGATCCCCTCCAGTCGACTCGCGGAACTGACGCGGATCACCTTCGCGTCCGTGTCGTAGTAGTGGACCGCGATCACCGCCTCCGGGACGGTGTCCGTGCCCACGAGCGAGCGGAAGTGCTCACGGACGCGATCCGCCTCCCCGGAGGTCACCGCCGGGTGTCGCGAGGTGAGTCGGGTCTGTTTTTCCACACCCGAGAGCCAAGTGTCGAGCGTCTCCCCGCGGATCTCGGCGGTCGTCGTCAGCTCCGCGTCGGCGTCGGCTCGCAGGTCTGCGGCCGTCTGTGTCTGGACGAACGCCCCGAACCCGACCGTGAGACCGATCACAGCCAGCAACGCCAAGAGGAGTTTGGCCGCGAACCGCCGCCGGATCGTCTCCGGAACGACGGTCCGCCACACGTCGGTGAAACTCATTTTGGTGGGCTACTGTGCTTCCACTATAGAAGTTTTGTCGTCTAGTATCGCGAGTGATTCTCGTCGACGACCTTCTGGAGCCCAGCGGGGACTCGTCGCCTCCGGTCGCGCCGCGTCAGAGTCCCGTCGGGTGCTCGAGGAACGTGGTGTCCAGTCCCCAGGCTTCGAGTCGCTCCGCGACGGCGCGGACGCCGCCCGTCTCCGTCGCGTAGTGGCCCGCGAGGAAGACGGAGAGCCCGGCCTCGCGCGCCTCGTGGTACGCCTTCCCCTTCCCCTCGCCGGTGACGAGCGCGTCACAGCCGGCCTCGACTGCCTCCCCGAGCCAGTCCGTGCCGCTCCCGGTGAGGATCGCCACGTCCTCGATCTCGTCGGGCCCGAACGGGAGCACTCGGACCGGCTGGTCGCCGGTGTCGAGTGCGTCCGCGAGCGTCTCCCGCAACTCGTCGTGGGTGTACGGCTCCGCAGCGACGCCGCGTCGTCCCACGTGTTCCGGGCCGAGCGACCCGAACGGTTCCGTCTCCCGGACGTCGAGTGTGTCTGCGAGTCTCGCCGCGTTCCCCAGCTCCGGGTGGCCGTCCAGCGGGAGGTGCGAGACGTACAGCGGGAGGTCGCGGTCGGTGAACGCGGTCACGCGGTCGTACGCTTGCCCGGTCACGCGGCCGAGTCCACCCCAGACGATCCCGTGGTGCGTGACGAGCAGGTCCGCGCCGGCCTCGGCGGCCGCCTCTGCGGTCGCCTCGCAGGCGTCGACCGCGACCGCGACGTGCTCGACCTCGTGTGTCGTCCGCGTCGGACCCACTTGGAGCCCGTTCGCGCTGGCGTCGAGATCCGCGTACGCACTCGTGTCCAGTTCGTCGTCGAGTCGCTCCGCGAGTGTCTGGAGTTCCACACCCACGGGTCCGAGTGCGTCCCGTTCGTAGCTTGCGGTCCGCCGTCGAACTCACGTCGGTGGGCCGATCCAACCCAGTGGCTCGAATCCGCCTCGGTGGCCCGACCCGACCCGGTACCCCGATTCCAGCCCTACGCCACCAGTCGCCCGTGTTCCACCTTCAGACACCGATCCTGTGTCGTGAGCAGCCCCTTCGCCTCCGCCCGGCCGAGTGCCGCGTCGTCCGCGACCCCGAGTTGGAGCCAGAGCCCCCACACGTCACCGCGCCGATCCAGGCGGTCGAGCACCTCGTCGACGATTCCCGACACCTCCTCGCTCGGTCGGAACACGTTCACGAGGTCCACGTCGGCGTGCACGTCCGCGAGCGAGTCGACTGCGTCCCGACCCAGCACCTCGTCGGCGTACGGGTTCACCGGGTGGATCGTGTACCCGCGCTCGGCGAGGTAGGCGGGTACGTCGTGGGCCGCCTTCCCCGGTGTCGTCGAACAGCCGACCACGGCGATCGACTCCGCGCGCACCAGTTCCCGCAGCCCGTCGTCGTCCGTCACTGGCATGCCCGACCCGACGCGCGCGACAGAGAAGAGGGTGACGCGGTCGAGAAGAGACTGGCGCGACGGAGAAGGGACTGGCGTGACGGAGAAGGGACTGGCGCGACGGAGAAGGGACTGGCGTGACGGAGAAGGGACTGGCGCGAGCGAGGCGGCAGTGACACGACCGCAGAGAGATCGACCGGGAGAGACGAGACGGTCGGGCGCGCGCAGTCGACGCGTGGTCAGGCGTCCGCGAGTTGGATCTCGGGCTCGCGGTCCTCGTGGGTCCGGACGACGCCGTCGAACAGCTGTTTGAGCGTGTTCATCGTCTGGTC
Organism: Halobaculum sp. MBLA0147; assembly: GCF_041361345.1. NCBI lineage: Archaea > Methanobacteriati > Methanobacteriota > Halobacteria > Halobacteriales > Haloferacaceae > Halonovum > Halonovum rutilum. The sequence continues at coordinate 498,688 of NZ_JBGKAD010000001.1, forward strand.
GTCGTGGGCCGTCGAGTCGATGACGTACATGCCCAGCCCGTCGACGCTCTGGATTCGCCCGGTGAACACGTGGAGGAACCGGAACACGGTCTGGAGGTCCGAGTACATCAACAGCGTCGACAGCGAGTGGAGAGCGACGCGGTTCTGTCGGATGTTCCGCTCCTGGTAGAACGCCTCCAGGAACTCCGAGAGTTGGATCCCGATCCGCGTCATGTCGACCGGCGAGGAGGCGTACTTGATCCGGTCGTCGTCGTCGCGGACCTCGCCGACACCCTGTTGGCGAGTGACACAGTCGACGACGGCGACGGGTTTCCCCTGGTAGGGTGTCCGCTGTTCGTACAACTCGAGGACCCGATCGGCGCCGTCCTTCGTCGTCACGAAGATGGCGCCCTCGCCCTTCTCGGTCCCGTCTGCCAGTACGTCCATCGCCATGTCTCGTTTCCCGGTCATCGACGGCCCGGAGATCAACACGTTCGATCCCGGTTCGATCTCGGCGTCGAGCGGCCCTACGTCATACATACGTTCGTCCACCCCGTGGCGCCACGACTCCCGGCCCCGCACACGACCACGCCTCCGTCTCCCGGGAAGTCATCTACTATCACAACCATGCCGTGAGCCGGTATTATTCTTTTTGCTTGGCGGCCGGTGTCGGCGGGTACTGCGGGTGCCGTCCGTGGATCCCCTGCCTCGTCGCTACAGTCCACCTACGGCGTGTGTTCGGGGAGTACGGGCCTAGAGTGCTCGGTGTCGTCCGCGGCGGGCGGGAGTGTCACGAGAGCGGGGTACCTGCGGTGGTCGCACCCGACGGTCGAGTGAGTCGTCGAGAGTTCGGTGGGTGGGTGCTGGGCTCGAGTGTGTGCGGAGAGTGTGGTCCGAGGTCGAGTGGGTGCGGAGAGTGTGGTCCGAGGTCGAGTGTGTGCGGAGAGTGTGGCCCGAGGTCGAGTGGGTGCGGAGAGTGTGGTCCGAGGTCGAGTGTGTGCGGAGAGTGTGGTCCGAGGTCGAGTGGGTGCGGAGAGTGTGGTCCGAGGTCGAGTGGGTGCGGAGGGTTCGGTCCGAGGTCAGTGACCGTCCGTGGGCCGGCGACCACCGGCGACTCGATTCGCGGGACTTATGAGGGTCTCCGCGCTACGCCGAGGTGAGGGCGCTTAGCTCAGTCTGGACAGAGTACTTGGCTTCGGACCAAGCTGTCGCGGGTTCAAATCCTGCAGCGCCCATGGTTCTGTCGTCGTGACGGTCCGTTCTTCGGATATAGGCGTAATTTGGTACACACCCCTGAAGAAGGGGAGAGGTCGATCCAAGCCCACGCACCGACTGTGGACTAGTGAATCAGACTGTGTCGAACGTGTCGAGTACGTCACCCGTCGAGTAGACGTCGACGAGACTCTGCTCGTCGAAGTCTGCGTCGTCACTCCAGATGGCCGCATCACTGGCGACCGCACACGCCAGATAGAGTACGTCGTCGGGGTCGGTGTCTCCGATTGCGTCGTCCGCCGTGTCGATAGCTCGATAGAAATCGTCCGCGTGGACGACGTCGATGTACTGAAACAGGAGATCGACGAACTGTGAGACTCGCTCCGGTTCCATCCCGGACTTCTCGACGATCAGCGGTTCGTAGTTGTCGATCTCGTCGTGGACGAACGCGGGCGTCAACAGGTCCGGTCGGAGTGTGACGACGAGTTCGCGCGTCGCCGAATCCGCGACGAGTGCGGAGATCACGACGTTGGCGTCGACGACCAACGTCATCGGTCGGATCGATCCGATCTCCCGTCGACCCGCTCGCGTCCGGCTCGGTCGATCTTGTCGGCGATCTCCCGCACGTCGGTCTCGGTGAGGTCGCTCGCACTCGCGAGTTCGTCCATCACTTCGAGTGTCTCGACCTTCTCGTGGATCGCCTGTCGGGTGACCTCACTCCAGTTGATCTCCGGGTGTCTCTCCATCCGTCGTTTGAGATCGTCGTCGACGTTGACCGTGATAGTCGGCATACACGGGAACTGTGTCGACACAGATTCCTGTGTCTTTCGGTGCAGCCGGAACTCACTCCGGCCGGCTCGGGCGCGATCGGTCGATCGGTGTAGGGAGCGAACGGGGGCCAGAGCGACCACGACTCTTCTGTGGCGAACCCGACCGACGGCGGGGCGGAGTCCACGGCAGCCGTCTCTAGGACGGGTCGACCAGACGACCAGCCGCAACTCCGGGACAGGTGAGTGGACTCACCGGGCCACACAGCAGCTGTGGTGCGACGGTCGACAGACCGAGTAATGGAGTCCCAGGACTGCGACGGCGAGTAAATTCACTACCACCGCCGACGTACGACGAGGTGTGTACGACCGGATACTCCTGGCGACGGACGGGGAGCGGGCGTCCGAGCCAGCGATTGCGGACGCGGTCGAGTTGGCGGCGCGGATCGGCGCGGGCCTCCACGCCGTCTACGTCGTCGACGAGGCGGTGTACGCGGCCTACTCCGGCGACGAGTTCGTGGCCGCCGAGAGGGCCCCGAACACGGCCTCGAAGAGGCTGGTCGAGACGCGCTCGCGGCGGTCACGGACCGTGCCGCCGAGGCGGACGTGGCCGTCGAGACGCGACTCGTCCACGGCGTCCCGGAGACGGCGATCGCCGACACCACCGTCGATCTGGACGCCGACCTCGTCGTGCTGGGGACGGAGTCGAAGTCGGACCCATACCGGCGGATGCTGGGGAGCGTGACGAACGCCGTGGCCCAGACGCTGGACAGACCCGTGCTCGTCGTCAAGACACCCGAAGCGGCGTGAGAACCGAACGCGGGACGCGAAGCGGCCCGAAGACCGAACGGACCCGAAACCGCGTGAGACCGGAACCGGTCAGGTGTACCGGCCGATCAGATCGGCGAGCCGGTCCGCGCCGCGAACACCGACCACCTGTTCGGCGACCTCGCCGTCCGCGAACAACACCATCGTCGGGACACTCCGAACGCCGTACCGAGCGGCCAACTGCTGGTTCGCGTCGATGTCCACCTTCACGACGGCGGCGTCCGTCTGGGTGGCCAAGTGTTCGACCGTCGGCTCCAGTTGTTTGCACGGACCACACCAGTCCGCGTAGAAGTCCGCGAACACCACGTCGTGAGTCGCGAGCAACTCGGAGAGGTGGTCGGCGCCGTCGACGTGGATCGGTTCACTCGGTGTCCCCGTGCCGGCGGCCGCACCGTCGGCAGTCTCCCCGTCACCGTGCTCCGACAGCAGCTCCTCGCGCTTCTGTGCTCTGATCTCGTCGATGCGGTCTGACTCGCTCACACCCACGCCTTGCGGCTCGGCGATCTAATACCTTGTGCTACTCGTGCAATTCTGTCGCACGAGAGCGGTGAGCGGTCGACGTTCGGTGGCGACGGAGCGTGGCTCCCGGCCGCGAGCGGTCCCACGGCAGGTTCGCGAGCAGTTCCACGGCAGACCGACGAGCGGTCTCACGGCAGGTCGGCGAGCGTGTACCCCTCCGCCCGGGCCAGCGCCACGGTCGCACCGACGAGGAGTGTGCCGACGACGACGACCCCCGAGAGGCCGGCGACGGCACCCGGTCGAACGCTCGCGGTCACCAGCCCCGCGTACACGGCACCGGCACAGACGAGTCCGACCAGCGGGCCGAGGACCAGTCCACCGGCGACCGTGACGAGCCGGTCGAACCGGGTCCGTGCGGGGTCTGCGGCCCCCAGTCCGGGGAGACTCCCGTCGAGGACCGCCGCGTCGACGAACGCGCGGTAGGAGTCGGCCGGCGCGTTCGGCGCCGCCTCGTAGGAGTCGTGCAGTCGGCGGAGTCGCTCGCCGACCGTGTCTCCGACCTCGCCGGTCGCGTCCAGCAACGCCCCGCGAGAGCCGGGGAACACCGCCGACTCCGAGACCGGGGGGTACGTTCGCCACGCACGCAGTCGGGCGAGCCAGCCCGCAACCGTCGGGTGGACGGTCGCCGGACCCGCCGCCGCGGCGGTCAGCGTCGCCACGGCGACCAGCGCCTGCACCCACGCGGGTGCCGCCGGGAACGCCTCGACTCCGGCGAGTCCGACGGCACCGCCGCCGAGACCGGCGAAACTGCCGGCGAACCCGGCGACGACCAGCGTCAGCGTGGTCGTGACGACCGCCCCGATCGTCGCCCACGCCGTCGCCGTGTCGAGCCACCGGTTCGGAGTCTCCGTGGCGACGAAGGCGAGTCGTTGCTCGCTCGGGACACGACGGGTCAACAGCTCCGCGACGTAGCTGTCGACCGGATCGTTCGGCCCCGTCTCGTCGCGGACCGCCTCGGCGACCGTCTCCAGCGCGTCGGTCGCGGCCGCCGCTCGCGGCTCCAACGCCCGTCGTTCGATCCGCTCGGTCGCCTCGCCGACGACCCGGACGGTCGTGACGTCCTCGTCCGGCCGGATCACCACGTCGGCGCCGTCCGTCACCTCCGTGCGCCCCGCCTCACAGATCACGATCGCCGTCCCCTCCGGCGCCCGCTCGCGGACCCACTGGAACAGTTCGATCGCCTTGGTGTACGTCGGTACGGCGAAGTCGACCGGTCCCGCCTGCAGGAGGTCGACCAGGTCGCCCTCCAGCCCGGGGTCGAACGGCCCGGCGTCGACGGCGTGAGCGTACACCAACTGCGCGTCGGCGTCCGCGTCGACGGGGTGCCAACCGAGTCTGTCCAGGGTGCCCGCCAACGTGTCGCGGAACGTCGCCAGCAGTCGCTCGGGTGGGACGACCTCGGGACCGGCGCGGAACTCGGCGAGGAACGACTCCGTCCCCTCGCGACGCGCTCGGACCGCGAGCCGCGCGTACCCACCGCGTGGGTCGAGCACCAGCGTGGTCCCGTTGTCGTGATCCCACCGCGTCCGGTCGTCCGTCCGTGCCGCCTCGCGTTCCGTCGAGAACGCGAGCCGTCCCGTGGCACCCTCGAACAGTCTGAGTTCGTACCCCGCGTCCGGTGCCGCGCCGGTGATCGGCTCCGGCGACTCCGGGGACTCCGACGACTCTGGCGGCCCGGTCGGTCGTTCGCCACTCGTCTCGGCTCTCCGACTGCCACCACCCCCGACGCCACCGCTCGGTCCGTTCCCTCCAGGGCCGCCGCTCGACGCGGGCCCCCGAGCAGTGTCACCCGACCCGTCCTCGGGGGTCTCGCCGGGATCACCTCCAAGTGGTCGTTCGCCTGTCCCCGCGCCAGGACCCGTGCGTCGCTCCGTCTCGGGACTCTGGGTCGGAGACCGCTGTCGATCGGCCGGTTCGTCCGTCTGACTCGTCGTCCCCGACGGCGACCGACCGGCGTCGTCCCCGAGCGAGTTCGCGCCGTCTGCACGGTCGACAGGAGCCGAGTCGACGCCGTCTGCACGGTCGACAGGAGCCGAGTCGACGCCGTCTGGACGATCGACACGAGCCGAGTCGGCGTCGTCTGCCGCCGCGAACGGGTCCCCTCCCGGGAGGTCCGAGAGGTCGAAGTCGCCGCCCGGTTCGTCTGTCGTCCGCGAGTAGTCACTCTGCGAGTCGGGGACTCCCGAGTCACCACTCCGAGCTTCTCCGCCCGCCCGCGGCTCGTCCTCGCCGCGAGTTCGCCGTCCGCCGGGGTCGGGCGAGCGGTCGCCCCGGCCGGCCGGGCCACTCGTCCGGTCGGCGGGCGAGGCGTCCGGTGTCGGAGACCCGTCCGTCCGTGGGAGACCGCCGGGCGCACCACGGTCGTCGGGTGAGGGTGGCGCCACGGGTGACCCGTCGTTGGGACCCGTCTCTCGGCGGTCGCCACCGGCCGCCTCACCCGCCCCACGTGTAGTACCGCTCGGGGTCGCTCCGCGGTCCGTCTCGCCTCCGTCCACTCCACGTCCACCCACCGGGTCGGTCCCCGTGTTCGGGCTGGAGCCCGTGCCGGGGTCACCGCCGGCGTCGCCGGTCGGGAGTGGTTCGACGATCGGTTCGCGGACGGTCTCGTCGGTCACCACGAGCGCGTCGAGCCCGTCGCGGCCCACGCCGTCCGTGCCGTCTGTGACCACCACGCGTGCCGCGTCCCCATCTGCGGCACGCGCGAGGTGGTTGAACACGGCGACGGCACTGCTCGTCGAGGGCACGCGGATACGGACGCCGCCGGCGTCGGCACTCGCCCGAGACTCGCCGGCGGCGACCGGGTCGACCGCCCGCGTGTCGACGCGGCGGAACACCGACTCCGAGAGCTCGTCGTCGACGACACGCCACCCGGCCGTGTCGAGGGCCCCCTCGACGAACCGCGTGAAGTTCGTCCAAGCGGGGGCCTGGACGCCAGCGTAGCCGTCACCCTCCCACTCCCCCTCCGCGACGACCGTCCGAGCGTCGGAGCCGTCCGTCGCCGTCAGCGCACACCGGAGGTGCCCTCCGGAGTGTGTGGTCTCGAAGGCGATCACCACGCCGTCGCGTAGGTCCCGCTGGACGGTCTCCAGCGCACCCGAACGAGGCGTCTCGTCGCCCACGACCGATCCCGCGGCCGGATCGTACACGGTCACGCGGAGACTCACGGCCGATCACCCCCACGGCGACCGGGCGCTGTCGTCCGACCTGCGACTGCCGTCCACTCCCCGGCGGTGGCTGATCGAGGACAGTCCACTGTCGAGGAGTCGACGGTGCGACGGCGTCTGCGGTACTCACTACGGTCCGTCACAGCGGTTCGAACGTACCTGACGCTGGCCGTCGCGGGCGGAACGGTCGTCGTAGCCGTCGACGCCGACCGGTTCGTCGTCTGTCCCGTGGTGGACACCACTGTCGCTCGTCGATTCACGACCGGGCAGCAAAAATCCTCCCACCGACTCGGCTCTCCCGTCCGGCTTCGGCGTCGGAGCGCGAAGACCAGCCGCCGCGCTCCCGACGACGGCGTCGACACTCACGGCAGCAGAGAGGTCGCAGACGGCCTCGTCCGCGTCGCGCCGCTCTCGACCCCGACGGAGAGGGCGGGTTGGCCACACTGCACCACCTGCGATCCGGACGGCGGGTCGAACCGGCCGCGTCGCGCGCGTCAGCCCTCGAGTTCCGGCGCGTCCTCGATCCGCATCCCACCGATCTTGTCGGTGATCTCGTCGAGTTTCCCGTCTAGGTCCTCCACGAACTCCGCGGTGCGCTCCGTCGTGATCGCTCCCTGACTCGACGGCTCGATGAGGTTCTCCTCCTCCAAGACACGCAGCGAGTACCGAACCTTGTGGTGCGGGTACCCCGTCTCGTTGGACATCTTCACGATCCCGATCGGCTCGTTCTCGATCACCATCCGGAGAACCTTCAGGTGTCGCTCCAGCATGTCGACTTCCTTCTCCAGTCGATCTATCATGGCACTTGTTAACTTGTCTCTACCCGATTTAAAGCTTCTCCCTCGCGGCGACGACCGGCGACGGTCGTCGCCACGAGTCGGAGACGAGTGGGAGCCGGCGCGCGGTCGGCCGGTCGCCACCACGTGACTCGGTAACTCGCCTTCCAGTTTTCGAGCGCCGTAGTTAAACCTTCGGAGCGGCGACCGCCTCCTCGGCGGTCCCTCACAGTCCGCACGTCGGGGCGCCCGCTCCGGGCGACCGTAATCGATTTCCCCCACCCTTCTGAAGGTGCGGCCGGTATGACTGTCACCATCGTCGGCACCCAGCTGGGTGACGAGGGGAAGGGAGCCCTCGTCGACCGCTACGGCGGGGCCGCCGACGTCGTCGTACGGTACCAGGGCGGCGACAACGCCGGCCACACGGTCGTCGAAGACGGCGAGGAGTACGCCCTGTCGTTGGTCCCCTCGGGTGCGATCCGCGGCAAGACCGGCGTCCTCGGGAACGGCTGTGTCGTCAACCCCGAGACGCTGTTCGACGAACTCGACGCGTTGCACGACCGCGGCCTCGACCCCGACGTGCGCGTCGCTCGCCGCGCACACGTCATCCTCCCGTACCACCGTCGCCTCGACGGCATCGAGGAGGAGGCGAAGGCGGAGGACGGCGAGGCTATCGGGACGACCGGCCGCGGCATCGGCCCGACCTACGAGGACAAGGCCGGCCGCCGAGGCGTCCGTGTCGGCGACCTCACCGACCCGGACGTGCTCCGCGAGAAGTTGGAGTACGTCGTCCCGCAGAAGCGCGCGGTGATCGAGGAGGTGTACGGCTTGGAGGCCGGCGCAGAGTGTGACGTGGACGCGCTCCACGAGCAGTACGCCGAGTACGGTCGCCGACTCGCCGACGAGGGGATGCTGGTCGACTGTGGCCCGTTCCTCGCCGAGCGGCGTGCGGCCGGCGACAACCTCGTCTTCGAGGGCGCACAGGGCACACTCATCGACGTAGACCACGGGAACTACCCGTTCGTCACCTCCTCGAACCCCACCGCGGGCGGCGCGACGACCGGGACCGGGCTCGGCCCGACGGTCGTCGGCGACGGCGAGGTCGTCGGCGTCGTGAAGGCGTACCTCTCGCGGGTCGGCTCCGGCGCGATGCCGACGGAGTTGGACGGGGGCGACCACGAGGAGGCACTCGCGAGCGATATCCGCGAGCGCGGCGGCGAGTTCGGCACTGTCACCGGTCGCCCGCGTCGGATCGGCTGGCTCGACGTGCCCGTGTTGCGCCACGCCGCTCGTGTCAACGGTCTGACGGGAATCTCGCTGAACCACCTCGACGTGCTCGGGGGGCTCGACGAGTTGGCCGTCGGGCACGCGTACGAACTGGACGGCGACGTGATCGAGACGGTGCCGGCGACGGCCGAACAGTGGGCGCGGTGTGAGCCGGTGCGCCGCGAGTTCGAGCCGTGGCCGGACGTCGACTGGGACGCCGTCGCCGCGGAGGGGTACGAGGCGTTGCCCGAGGCGGCGAAGACGTACGTGGAGTACGTCGAGGCCGAGACCGGCGTGGAGGTGTACGCGGTCGGCGTCGGGCCCGACCGCGCGCAGACCATCGAGCGCGTCGACCCGTGGGAGCGGGTGGACTGAGCGGCGGGTCGTCTGTCGGAACCTGCTGGGCGTGACCGAGAGTCGGTCGGACGGACGCCGACCACCCCTCTCGGAGTGACTCTTATCGACGGTGACGAACTACTTCTACTCGATGCCGACGGCAGACGACAGTCGAGGCGAGATCGACGAGGTGGACCCGGTGAGCACCGTCGTCGAGCAGGTTCTCGCCGACCACCCGGTCTCGATCGGGTTCCTCTTCGGGTCACTGGCGCGTGGCGACGAGTGGGCCGGGAGTGACGTGGACGTCGCCGTCGTGTTCGAGTCGTCCGACGACCGGACTGCGGGCCGCCGTCGGCTGTCTCTCGGAGCCGATCTGGCGACCGCTCTCGGCACCGACGAGGTCGACGTCGTCGACCTCCGTCGCGCCGACTCGGGTGTCGTCCGATCCGTGCTAGACCACGGTGACCGACTGATCGGCGACGACGACCGAGAACGTCGGCTCCGATCCGAGCTGGCGCCGCCGGACGACGGGGGACCCTCGCCAGCCGAGCGGTTCGACGCGGCATTGGAGGCGATGGAGAGTCACCTCCGATGACGCTCTCGGAGGCTACGTGACCGATCGTCGACGGCGTCTCGTGAGAGAAGCCCGCACTACACGGGGGGTGAACCGTCGGGCTGCCGCCCGAGGGTGGGTACTTCGGTCTACTCGTCTTGCGCGTCCACCACGGCGACGCCGGCGAGGTTCACGATGTCTTTCACCTCGTCGCCACGCTGGAGCACGTGGACCGGCTCGTCCATCCCGACGAGCATCGGGCCGATGGCCTCCGCGCCGCCGAGCCGCTGGAGCAGTTTGTAGCCGATATTGCCCGACTCCAGGTTCGGGAAGATCAACACGTTCGCGGGGTCGTCCAACTCCGCGAACTCGTAGGTGTCCTCGAGGATGTCCTCGACGACGGCCGTGTCCGCCTGCATCTCTCCGTCGACCGGGAAGTCCACCTCGTCGTCGCCGTGGAGCAGTTCCACCGCCTCTCGCGAGGTTCGAGTGGAGGTGTCGTCGACCGATCCGAAGTTGGAGTACGACAGCATCGCCGCCCGCGGGTCGACGTTGAACCGCCGCGCCAGGTCCGCGGTGTGTTTCGTCACCTCCGCGAGGGTGTCCGCGTCCGGGTCGCGGTTCACCGTCGCGTCCGCACAGAAGATCACCCGGTTCTTGAACGTCAGCATGTAGACGCCCGCGACGTGTTCGGTGTCCTCCGCAGCCCCGATGACCTCCAGCGGCGGGCGCAACGCGGACGGGTAGTGGTGGGTCAACCCCGTCAGCAGGGCGTCGGCGTCGTCCTCCTCGACCATCACCGAGCCGAAGTAGTTGGTGTCCGTCCGCACCAGGTCGCCCGCCTCCGTCCGCGTGACCCCGTCGCGGCTCCGCATCTCGTACAGTCGGTCCGCGTACCGCTCCGTGTCGTCGCTGGCGGCGGGGTCGACGACCGTCGGCTCGAAGTCGAGGCCGAGTCGCTCCGTCTCCGCCCGGATCGTGTCGCCGTCACCCAACAGGACGGGGTCGGCGATCCCCTGCTCGTTGAGCTGGTAGGCGGCGCGGATCATCTTCTCGTCGGTCCCCTCCGCGAGGGCGACGCACTTGGGGTCCGACTTCGCCTTGTTCAACACGACGCGCATCATCTCGCGGCTCTTGCCGAGCCGTGCCTCCAGGCGCTCGGCGTACGCGTCGGGATCGATCTCCCGACGGGCACAACCGGACTCCATCGCCGCCTCCGCGACGGCCGGCGCGACCTCGAACAGCACGCGCGGGTCCAGCGGCTTCGGGATCACGTAGTCCGGACCGTACTGGAGCGGCTGGTCGCCGTACGCCTTCACGACGGCGTCGGGCACGTCCTGGCGTGCCAACTCCGCCAGCGCCTCGGCTGCGGCGCGTTTCATCTCTTCGTCGATGTCCGTCGCACGCACGTCGAGTGCCCCACGGAAGATGAACGGGAACCCGAGCACGTTGTTCACCTGGTTGGGGTAGTCCGACCGGCCGGTCGCCATCACCACGGTGTCCTCGCGGGCGGCCTTCGCGGACTCGTAGTCGATCTCCGGGTCCGGGTTCGCCATCGCGAAGATGATCGGGTTCTCCGCCATCGAGCGCACCATCTCCTGGTCGACGATCCCGCCGACAGAGAGGCCGACGAACACGTCTGCCCCCGCCATCGCGTCTGCCAGACCACCCTCCGGCACGTCGCGGGCGAACTCCCGTTTGAACTCGTTCACGTCGCCCGACTCGGCGCGGTCCTCGGTGATGATCCCCGAGGAGTCACACATCGTGATGTTCTCGCGACGGGCACCCAGCGAGAGGTAGAACCGTGCGGTGGCGATCGCCGACGCGCCGGCTCCCGAGAAGACGATCTCCAGGTCCTCGATGTCCTTCCCGCCGATGTCGGCGGCGTTGATCAGCGCCGCCCCGGAGATGATCGCCGTCCCGTGTTGGTCGTCGTGGAACACGGGCACGTCCATCTCCTCGCGGAGTCGCTCTTCGATCTCGAAACACTCCGGCGCCGTGATGTCCTCCAAGTTGATCCCGCCGAAGGTGGGCTCCATCGCCGAGACGGAGCGGACGAACTCGTCGACGTCGGTCTCGTCGAGTTCGACGTCGAACACGTCGATGTCCGCGAACCGCTTGAACAGAACACCCTTCCCCTCCATGACGGGTTTCGAGGCCTGTGCGCCGATGTCGCCGAGACCGAGCACCGCCGAGCCGTTCGAGACGACGCCGACGAGGTTCCCCTTCGCCGTGTACTCGTAGGCACGTTCCGGGTCCGCGTCGATGTCGCGACACGGCGCCGCGACACCCGGCGAGTACGCCAGCGAGAGGTCGCGTTGCGTGTTCGTCGGTTTCGTCGTCGCGATCTCCAACTTCCCCGAGGGCTCCTCGCGGTGGTACTCGCGTGCGTCGTCGTCCAGTCCCATGTCCACCCCAACCGGCGGCGCGAGGAAAAACGTACCTACATACGTAGCGGAGTTGTGTGACTCGGTCTCGTGGACCGAGCCCGTCGCAGCCCGGCGATATCGGTGGTGACCGGACGGACCGCTCCGATCCGCCCGGGACCTCGAAGCGGCCGACGACGCTCTCCGTCAGGCCCACCGGTCGTCGTCCGACTCGTCGCCGCGACTACCCCGCCCACCGGAGGAGTCACCGGAGGGGTCCGCCGAGGTGCCGGTGTCGTCCAACAGGTCCTCGGCGTCGGCGTACTCACCGCCGGTCGACCGCCCGGTGTCGTCGGGCGCCCCAGTCTCCGTCGGGTCGCTCCGTCCGCCCGTCGGGCGGTCGCCGCGGTCGTCCGGTCCGCCCGGTCCGCCGCCGGCGGCCGCGGGCGTCGCACCCGGTGGCCCGCCGTCGTCCAACAGCGACGGGGCCAGAATGTCGAACGACGGCTCGAACCCGGCCAGCGACCGGAGCTCGTAGGTGCGCGTGTACGTCTTCGTCACGACGTTCACCGGGAGGACGACGGCGACGAGCATCGCGGGGACCCACACGGCGAGCCCGGCGAGCAGCCCGATCCCGAACCCGAGCGGACCACCACCGGCCGTCCCGGCGACCGCACCCGCGAGGAGTCCGACGACGACGGCGACGATCGTCACCGGGATCGCACCCACGAGCAGCAGGAACGTGCGAACGATCCCGACCCCGATCCCGACCAGCGTGTGCAACAGGACGTAGACGACCGTCTGTTTCAACTGGTCACGGAGCACGGGGTAGAGTTCGCGCCACCCGCCTAGCACCGTCTCCTCCGTCGCCACCATCACCGGGACGACGAACTGGTTCGTGAACGACTGGACGAGCCCGACGACGAACGCGAGTAGTCCGAAGACGAGCACCGCCAGTGCGATTCCGACGAACCCGATCCCGGAGAGAACGTCGAGACTCACGACGCCGGTCACTGCCGCGAGGACCACCGCCAACGGTGGCACCAAGACGAGCAGTGTCAGTCCGATCCGGAAGGCGAACAGACGGACGCCCGCGCCGAGTCGGTCGCCGAAACTCGACCGGACGTGGACCTCGTCGGTCGCGAGCGCGTCGACGAAGACGAACTCCATCACCGCGCCGACGAGCGAGAAGGCGATCCCGAGGACGAGGATCACGCCGACGACGGCGAGTATCACGCCGAGTTCCGGCGACACGGGGAGTTGCCCCGGATCCGTCGGGGGTGCGTCCGGTCCGTCACCCATCCCGCCGAAGCCGTCGCCGACGTTCGTCACGTTCGAGAACTGGCCGGCGATCCCACCGGTCCCCAGGAAGAAGGTGATCAACGCCAGCCGACCCCACCGCCCCAGCGAGAACGGGGTGAGGAACGCCCGCGTGGCGTCGACGGCGTCGTCGATGGCGTCGATCGCGTACCAAGACATGTTCGACACGTCTCGTTCTCCGTAAAAGTGCGTTCCCGTTCGTTACAGACTCCGAGACACAGGGGGTAGTGGTCCCACCGACGACGTGCGAGTGTCCTCTCCACGGTCGTCCGGCGTTCTCGTCCACGAGGGTGTGACCGTCCGGCTACCTCGGGTCGACCACGTCGGGCCGTTCGAGTGCGAGTCCGTCGACGGAGACGGTCGTCGTCGGCCACTCGCCGGTCGTGGTGACGAGTTCGACCCCCTCATCGGTCACGAGCGCCGTGTCCTCGCTCTTCGCGCCGGCGACCGTCGGGTTCCAGGCGTACGCGGCCGGCGCGACGACCGGCGCGTCCGAGTCCGGCGTCGCGATCCACTCGCGACCGGCGTACCCCGTCCCCCCGCCCTGGTGGTGTTCGCGCCACTCCCCCTCGTATCCGGCGTCCGCGTAGGCCGTCTGGATCGCGTCGAACACCGCACTCGCGCGGCCGATCGTGCCCGTGTCGATCTCGGCGGCGGTCGTGTCCGGGTCACCGGTGTCCGACTCGCCGGCTGCGTTCGTCGCGTCTTCGGCGTCGGCGGTGTCGCCGTCGCCGTGCCCCTCGACCGCCTCGCCGCCCGCGACGCGCTCGGTCGCCGCCAGCGCCGCCGTCTCGACCCGTCGCGCCGCGTCGTGGTGGGCCGCGAGCCACTCGGGTGGGTCGAAGGCGACGGTCCGCGTACAGGAGACGTACATACCACCCCGACGGGCGGTCACCGAGACGACTGCGTACTCGCCGAGTCGTTCCGTGGTCGGCGTCGGGTGTCGGTACGCCGGTGCGCGCTCGCCGCCGCCGACGAGCACCACCGGCGCGTCGATGTCCCGGCCGGCGAGGCCGACGCGGAGCGCGGCCGCGACCTCGCGTTCGGTGTCGTCCGGCTGGAGCTCCCGACACACTCGCTCGACGGCCGCGCCGACCGCACCACCCAGACGGCGGTACCGCTCGCGGTCCGCCTCCGTCAACCGGAGTCTGAGTCGGGTGGCGTCGAGCGACGCCAGCCCCGGCACGTCGAAGTCCGCCGCAGCCGCGTTCGGCGAGCGAGCGGCGACCGCCGTCGGGAGCGTCGTCTCGTGCCACGGGTCCGCGACGACGGACATCGACAGTTCCGGCGGCAACTCCTCCGCCGCGAGTCGCTCCGCCTCGATCGCGTTCGTGACGACCTGCCACTCCCCGTCGCCGAGGTAGCCGACCGCCGCCTCGCCGACGGTCGCCGTCCGGTCGACGCGGTTGTCGCCCCCGCCCGTCGCCCACGCGAAGCTGTCGGGACGGCCCAGCCACACCGCCTCGTACCCCTCGGCGTCGAGGAGCGCGTCGAGTCGCGCCGCGCGCTCGTCTACGTTCATACCCACCCGTGTCCGCCGAGTGGCTTCAGCGGTGTGGTCGGTGGCGGTACTCTCCCGTGCGGTGTCGCCGTCCCAGCCGCCGAGTGTCTGCCTCGACGACAGTCCAGCGTTCCCCGTGACGACCGCCGACCGTCCCACGCTGCGGGGGAGTCAGACAGGTATAAGCCCGGCGAGCCCCGGTCTCCGACGACGATGGTGTCCCTGCCAGACTGGCTCTCGTTCCGGCGACTCGCGGCGACGGCCACGGGGATGGCGGGCCTGCTGATCGCGCTGGGGATCTTCACCTCGGCGTCTGGGTCGGGGCTCGCGTGTGCCCAACAGTGGCCGCTGTGTGACGGCGGTGTGCTCCCACAGACGATCCCCTCGTTCGTGGAGTGGTTCCACAGACTGTGGGCGATGATCACCGGCTTCGTGATCTTCGGCGTCGGGGCGTGGGCGTGGCGTGCTGCCGACGCGCGTGCGACCAAGCTCGCTGCGGTCGGCGCGGCGCTGCTCACCCCGCTGCAGGCCGTCTTCGGCGCGATCACGGTGACGTTCAACGGCGCGCTCCCGGCCGGTTACTCCGCGCCCGTTCACGCGGCGCACTTCCTCACCGGCTCCAGTATCTTCCTCGGGTTGACGTACACGACCCTGCGCGCCTACGAGGGGCTGTCGACGCGCCCGCTCGCCGAGCGAGCCCGCACCGCACTGCGTGTCGCGGTCGGCGGGCTACTCGTCTGTGCCCTGCTGTCGCGTGCGCTCCCGCCGCTCCAGTTCGGGCCCTGGGTGCAGGCCGTCTTCTACCTCGCCGCGCTGGGGACGCTGGGCGCACTCGTGGCCGCGGTGCGGTGGCTCGGACGACTCGGCCGCGGTCGGCTCCGTGCGGCGGCCGCACTCGCGGCGGTCGCGCACGGCGCCGCGATGGTGCTCGGCCGGGACCTGCTGTACTACAACACGGTCGTGCGCTCGGCGAACCTGATCGCGGTGCTCGCGGCGGTCGCGTTGGCGGTCGGCACCGCCTGGAGTCTGGAGACGGAGAGCGGACGTGACCCCGGGCGGTCGCGTGCGCCGACCGACGACTGAGGAACTGCTCTCCGGATCGTAGCCCCTCGCGAGTCGCTCGCCCCACGTCGTCAGTCGAACCGGACCTCGACCGCGGCGTCCTCGTCGGCCGGTCGCGTCCCGCAGGGGAGGTCGGCGAACGCCTCCCGCAGGTGGTCGTACGTCTCGTCGATGGCCTCGACGATCACCTTCGTGTCCGAGATCACGGGCATGAAGTTCGTGTCGCCGGTGTACCGCGGGACGACGTGGGTGTGGAGGTGGTCGTCGATGGACCCACCCGCGGCGTCGCCGCCGTGGTTGAGCCCGGCGTTGAGTCCGTTCGGCTCCAGCGCCGTCCGGATCGCCGCGAACGTCGCCTGTTTCAGCCGCGCGTGGTCCGTCACCTCGGCCGGTGACAACGTGGTGTAGTCCCCCTCGTGCGCGTCGGGGATCACCATCACGTGTCCGGGGTTGTACGGCGCGTTGTTGCAGATCACGAACGAGTGGGGCGACCGCGCGACGATCCGGCTCTCCCGGTCGGCGTCGCGGTCGGGCAACACACAGAACGGACAGCCGTCGACGGCGTCCGGGTGATCCTCGCGTCTGATCCAGTCGATCCGCCACGGCGCGAACACCTGGTCCATACGGCCACCTTCGCCCGCGACGGCTTGAATCCACGACGTTCCCGCCTGCCGGGCTTCGACCTGTCACTTCACCTATGAACGAGGTGAAAATATAAGTAGGTCGTCTGCGTCGTGGGCGGTATGGCCACACAGCCCGCCGGAGCGGACAGCGTACGGGAGCGGTGTGGGGAGTGTGGACACACGACTTCCCACCGCGTCCGGGTGGAGATCCGGACGGAGAGTCAGACGGCGGAGAACGCGCAGTTCTCTCGCGAGCCGTACCGCGTGTCGACGTGTAGCGAGTGCGGCACGGAGTCCGTCACCCGGATGAACAACGCCTGAGGCCGCGACGACGGCGGATCTCCACGAGACTGCGGCACACGACTGGGGGTCTCGTGGGTGACTCGCCCGCGAGTGACGACTGGGTACCTCGTCGGGCGACACGACGGCCACTCACGACTGCGGGTTCCTGCGACGACACGACGCTTACTCACGACTGCGGGTTCCTGCGACGACACGACGCTTACTCACGACTGCGGGTTCCTGCGACGACACTCTGGCGTGTCAGTCGAACAGCCCCTCGGTCGTCACCTCGATCCCGTCCTCGCGGACGAGGATCGTGTGTTCCGCCTGACTCACGAGCCGGCCGTCCTCCTCCTTCAACACCGGGTAGCCCTTGACGAGCCCCTGTTGTGTCAGCCGACGGAGCGCCATCTCCGTCCGCGAGGAGGACAGCGCGCGCGCCGCGAACGGGAGGCCGTCGAACTCGCGGATCTCCTCCAGCGCCTGTCGTGCCGAGCGGTTCCGGACCGAGCGGTCCTCGACCAACTCGAAGATCTCCTCCGTCGAGCCCTCGCCGACCTTCCCGCGGCCGTCGGTGGCGAACGGCTCGATGGCGACCGCCTGGCCCGGCTCCAACTCGACGGAGCGGTCCACGCCGCGGTTCGGCACGTTCGGCCCCGTGTGGGCGTCGTACTGTTGGACGCCGTGCCCCGAGAGGTTGTACACCGGCGTGTATCCGTACGCCTCGATCACGTCCTCGATCTCCGCGCCGATCTCGCCGACCGGCACACCCGGGCCGGCGGCGTCGACGGCCGCCGCGAGCGCCTCCTCGGCGGCCTCGACCAACTCCGGCGTGTCCGAGAGGTCGACCGTCACGGCCGCGTCCGCGATGTACCCGTCGACGTGGACGCCGACGTCGAGACACACCATCTCGTCGTCGAACGTCGTCTCGTCGTCGCGCGCCGGCGTCGCGTGGCTCGCCTCCTCGTCGACGCTGACGTTCACCGGGAAGGCGAGTCCGTCTCCCAACTCGCGGACGCGATCCTCGGCGTACTCCGCCACCTCCAGGTGTGTCACGCCGGGTTCGATCATCTCCCGCGTCTCGTCCATCACCGTCGTGAGGATATCGCCCGCCTCGCGGTGGGCTTCGAGTGCCGCCTCGTCGAAGTCGCTCATGCTCCCCGGTTGTGTGGTGGCGCGCAAGTACGTTGTGGGACGGCGACGCCTCGTCGATCGCCACCGCCGTCGGAAGCCGGGCGATCTCGTGACGACACCACGTACATCCGAAAGACGTAATCGGGGCGCCGGAGACGAGTGAGACACATGGTTCGGGACGCCTACGAGCAGATCACCCGGAACGCGACCGAGGTGATCACCGACGAGGAACTGCGCGAGCTAGCCGAGTCACCAGAGGGCAAGCGAGCGTACGTCGGCTACGAGCCGTCGGGCGTCCTCCACCTCGGCCACATGCTCACCGCGAACAAGCTGCTGGACCTCCAAGCGGCGGGGATGGAGGTCGTGATCCTCCTGGCGGACGTCCACGCCTACCTCAACGACAAGGGCACCTTCGAGGAGATCCGCGAGACGGGCGAGCGGATGCGCGAGCAGTTCCTCGCGTACGGGCTCGACGAGGACAAGACGGAGTTCGTCTACGGCTCGGAGTTCCAACTCGACGAGGAGTACGTCCTCGACCTCCACCAGTTGGAGCTGTCGACGACGCTCAACCGCGCCCAGCGCGCGATGGCGGAGATTCAAAGCGGCGACACCGCGAAGGTGAGTCACGTCGTCTACCCACTGATGCAGGCGCTGGACATCGAGTACCTGGATCTGGACCTGGCAGTCGGCGGGCTCGACCAGCGGAAGGTCCACGTGCTCCACCGCGAGGAGATCGAGGGGCTCGGCTACGAGTCGCGCCCCTGTATCCACACGCCGATCCTCGCCGATCTGACGACGGGTGTCGGGAAGATGTCCTCGTCGTCGGGCGTGACCATCTCGATGGAGGACTCCACGGAGGATCTCGAAGAGAAGGTGAACGACGCCTACTGTCCGCCGACGCGGGACCCGGACCCGACCGACGAGGGCGAGGAACGGGAGAATCCCGTGTTGGAGCTGTTCCAGTACCACGTGTTCCCGCGGTTCGAGACGGTCGTGATCGAGCGCCCCGACGAGTACGGCGGGGACTTGGAGTACGACGACTACGAGTCGCTGGCGACGGATCTGGAGGCGGGGGAACTCCACCCGGCGGACGCCAAGCCCGCGCTGGCCGACTACCTCGACGAGTTGATCGCACCCGGCCGCGAGAAGATCCGCGAGCGGGAGTAGTGGTCCGCGAGCGGAGATCGGTCGCTCGAGACGGATCGTTACGATAGAGCAGTTACGCTATCTTTCTCGACTACTCTCGACGGAGCATCACACGAACCCGAACTGCGACATGAGGCCGGTGACTAGCCCGCGCACGACGAGGCCGACGCCGGCCAAGACGAGCGCGAGGCCGGCGGCGACGAGTGGAGCCTGCCACGCGATCAGTCCGAGCCCGGCCAGTGCGAGTACGATTCCGGCGATCCCGAGCGTCCCGAGTCGGTCGAGCACGCTCCGAGGTTCGACGCGTGCCTGAAAACGACCCCGGTTCCGACGCGACGAGGCGGGCCCGAGCGTCGACGACCACACCGACCGCAGCGGGAGCGAACGTCCGCCTCGGCGCGTGTCCACCGGGTTTAAATTCCAGTCTGCGTTACCGACGGGTATGAGCGACGGTGGACCCGAGGGACGCAAGAACCTCCGAATGCCAGACGACGATCAGGTGTTCGCCGAGGTGACGAACATGCTCGGCGCGAACCGGGTGAAGGTCCGGTGTGTCGACGGGAAAGAGCGCACCGCGCGCATCCCCGGGCGGATGCAGAAACGCGAGTGGATTCGCGAGGACGACGTGGTCCTCGTCGAACCGTGGGACTGGCAAGACGAGAAGGGCGACATCGTCCACCGCTACGAGAAGGCCGACGCCGACCAGCTCCGCGACGAGGGCCACATCCAGTAACCCCGCCGCTCGCGTGGTGACACCGATTCTGCGGGACACGACGTGACCAGCGACTGCCCCGCGACCGCCACGAGACGACGCCGCGACGACGCCGCGACGACCCCGAACCACGACACAGAGTCACACGACTCCGACGGAGTGAAATGGCTCGCGACCCAACGAGGCACGTGGACACAGACGAGTTACTCGGCGCGTTGGTGGACGCGTTCGACGGGACGGAGGCCGAGCGCCGGGTGGTCGCTCGGCAGGCCCGAGACCTGGCGGACTCGGGGCAGTTGACCGAGGACCGCGGGACGGAACCGACCGTCGAGAGCGTCGTCGACGACCTCGCGGACGCGCCAGACGACCGAGACCTCGTCGGGCGGTGGAACTGGTGGATCGCCTCGCTGGAGACGGCCTACGGCGGCTACGAGCGGTTCGGGGTCCGCGTCGTCGGCGACGAGCGCGACGCGGACGAGCCGGGCCCGAGTCGCTGAGACGCTGCGGCGACCCGATGCGTCGACCGGCAGTCTCGTCACCGCACCGTCCGGCACCGTCACGGCTTTGTTCGGGCGAGGCAAGGCTCACCCGATGAGTCACAGGTCGCTCGTCCCGTCGCAGCTCCCGGACGGCGGCGACGCGCCGTGGTACGTCGCACCGTTGCCGGAGTGGCTGGAGTCGGCGGGGCTCCGTCTGGTGGTGCCCATCGTCCTGGTGAACCTCGTCGGGACGGCGTTCGGGTTCTGGTACTACGGGTTCCACCCGCTGCCGCTCTCGGACCCACTGATCGTCTGGCAGTTGGCCGGCGAACCGCCGGTGATGTGGGCGTTCGTCCCCGACAGTCCGGTCGCGACGGGGTTCGTCGCCGTCGCACTCGGGCTGTGGTGGCTCGGACGGCCCAGCGAGTACTGGAACGTGCTCGCGTTCTTCGGCTGTTGGAAACTCGGCCTGTGGACCCCGTTCGTACTCGCGGCGTTCGCGGACGGGTTCCTCGCGACGACACCGGTCCCGATGTACGCGTTCCTGTTCGTCTCGCACCTCGGGATGGCCGTCGAGGCGTTCCTGTTGTACCGGATCTCCGAGTTCCCGACGCGGGCCATCCTCGTCGCGGTCGTCTGGTACGGCGTCAACGACGTGGTGGACTACTTCGTGCCGGTCGTCGGGACACCACACCACACGCTGCTCCCGGGCCAGGTTGCACTGGAGTCGGGACTCGGGTTCACACACCCGACGCCGGACCACTGGATCGCGGCCGCGGGGGCGGTCGCACTCACCGTGACCGGGACGGCGGTGGCCGTCGCGACGCGCCGGCACCACGCCGGCCGCGAGTGAGCGCCGGCAGCTACGGTCCCCCCGCCCGACCCGTGACGACCGGAGGTACGGCTAAGTGCCTCCCCAGCGTCGAGCCCAGTGTGCTCGCGTACGATGCCGTCGCCGATTTCCCGTTCAGCGTCGAGGCGGTCGCGCTGGAACGCCGTGCCCGAGACACCTCCTCGGGGTTCGAGCGGGTGACGACGACGATCCACCTCCACGGCGAGTCGGACCGCGGTCGCGGCGAAGACGTGACCTACACCGCCGCCGATCACGACGCTCTGTACGCCGATCCGGAGGCGGCGACCCCCGCCGGACCGGGTGTCGAGACGGCAGCGGGTGTCGACTTCGGGTCGGCGCTGACGGGCGAGTGGACCGTCGCGGAGTTCGCCGCGCGACTCGACGAGCTGGATCTGTTCCCGGTCGGCGAGCCGGAGATGGCCGCCAGTCACCACTACCGGCGGTGGGGGTTCGAGAGCGCGGCGCTAGACCTCGCGCTGCGGGCGAACGACAGGGACTTCGCGACGGCGTTGGGCACGACCGCCGACCCCGTCCGCTTCGCCGCCTCGACACGACTGGGCGAGCCGCCGACGACGGACCGCGTCGACACGATCTCGGATCGGGTGCCGGGGATCGAGTTCAAACTCGACCCGACGAGCGAGTGGACCGACGCAGTGATCGAGGGCTCACCCGCCGATCGCGTCCGCGTCGTCGACTTCAAGGGGCACTACGAAGGGACGGACGTGGATCAGGAGCCGGACCCGGACCTGTACGAGCGCGTGATCGAGGCGTTCCCCGAGGCGGTGATCGAGGACCCGGCACTCACGGAGGCGACGGTGCCGGTGCTCGCGGACCACCACGAGCGAATCGCGTGGGACGCCCCGATCACCGGGGTCGAGAGTGTCGAGGCACTCCCGTTCGAGCCGTCGTGGCTCAACGTCAAGCCCTCGCGGTTCGGCAGCGTCGAGTCGCTGTTCGAGACGCTACAGTACGCCGCGGAGCGCGGGATGTCGCTGTACGGCGGTGGCCAGTTCGAGTTGGGTGTGGGGCGGACACACGTCCAGACGCTGGCGGCGGTGGCGTACCCGGACGCGCCCAACGACGTGGCACCGGGGGCGTTCAACGACCCGACCGTGCCGGACCGGCTCCCGGCGTCGCCGTTGGCACCACGGAGCGGCGCGCTCGGGTTCGAGTTCTGAACTGGGCGCCGGCGGCGGCTGCAGCCACGGACGTGTGCGTGTCCGTGGTCGTGCTGCGGTCACTGCCCCGCGATCACGTCCCGCAGCGTCGCCGGGTCGAGCGTCGCCCGTGCGCCGAGTGCGCGCGAGGCGACGGCGCCGCAGGCGTTCGCGACCGCCAGCGCGGCCTCGTCACGCGGGGCGTCCCCGTCCGACTCGGGCGCGAGTCCCGGGAGCACGTCCGTCAGTGCGGTGTCGGCGAGCGCCCCCTCGCGGGCGGCGAGAAACCCGGCGGCGAAGGCGTCGCCCGCACCGGTCGTGTCCAGCGGTTCCACGTCGAACCCCGGGTGGTGGATCGTCTCGCTGCGCCGACGGACCTCGGCGCCCTCGCTCCCGAGCGTGACCACGACGGTCGCGTCCGGGCGGACGGTGTCGCCCCACGGCGCCTCGCCCAAAGCCGTCGCCTCGCGGTCGTTGACGAACACCAAGTCGGCGAGTCGCAAAGCGGCCGAGAAGTCGCGGTCGGCCAGTCTCCGGCCTGGCGCGAGACTGATCGTCGCGTCGCGGTCGCGGCCGCCCTCCGCGAGTCCAGCCGCGACGGCGGGGTCCTGGTTCGTCAGGTGGACTACGTCCGTCGCCAGGGCCCCGTCCGGCAGATCCCGCGGCGTGTACGCCTCGTTGTGGCCCGCGCCCGACAACACCATCACCTCGCCGTCGCCGTCGACGACGAGGTACTTCACCGCGGTGTCGCCGTCGGCGCGGACGAGGTGTGGGTAGACACCCGAGTCCGCCAGTTCCTGGCGACACCGCGTGCCGGTCTCGTCGGTCCCGATGGAGCCGAACAGCGTCGGGGTCACCGACAGTCCGGCGAGGTTCACCGCGACGTTGGCTGCACTCCCGCCGCCGGCCTGACGGGTGCTCTGGAGCGACACCTCCCCGTCCGGCTCCGGCAGGCGATCCACCCGGAGGGTCACGTCCCAGTTGACGTGCCCCGCGCACAACACGTCGGTCACTCCCGACTCGTTTCGCTCCGGCGGTGAAAAGGGCGTCGTGGGAGACGGATAGGCGGAGGAGTGAAGTACTGTCCGAGGGAAGTATTATCTGTCGAGAGTATGAGCACCGAGGAGTCAGAACGAGTGGTGTCTGTGAGTTCGCGCGGGCAGGCGACCATTCCGAAGGAGTACCGAGAGAAACTGGGGATCGAAGCACCCGGGCGTGTGAAGTTCGTCGAGACCGCCACCGGGGAGGTGGTGGTCCAACCGATCGAGTCCGTCACCGACCTCCGCGGGACGCTCGCCGGGAAGACGGACGACAGCGGTCGAACGGCCACCGAACTACTCCGAGAGGAACGGTCCCGAGATCGAGACGACGACCAGATCGCTCCCGCCGACAGAACGTCCGGCGACTCCCCGACCGACGTCGACGACGGAGGGGACGACGAGTGACGACACCGGACGGCGTCGACTCGACGGTGGTGTTCGACACCGAGCCACTCGTCGCGTACTTCTGTGACGAGCCCGGCGCAGATACGGTGCAACGGTACGTGCAGGCAGTCGAAGGCTCCGTCGACGGGTTCGTCTCTACGGTGAACCTCGCCGAGATACGGTACGTGGTGAGAGCGATCGAGGACAGAGAGCTGGCCGACACTGTGGAGCGAGTGATGGCCGAGAGCGGGATCGAACGCGTCGACACCACGGAGACGTGGCGTACTGCAGCCCGTTTCAAACACAGACACTCCCCGGCGCTGGGTGACGCCTTCGCGCTGGCGACTGCCGACGCGGTCGACGGGACACTACTGGTCGGTGCAGACGACGACTACGACGAGTTGACAGACGTGTCGGTCGAACGGTTCAGAACTGACCCGGTCTGAGTCCGGAACACCACGCCGATCCACGCTGTCTCGGGTCGAGGTGTCTCCTCGCCGTGCGTTCGTTCACCCCGTCGGAACGAGTCCGCGATTCGGCGCGAGGAGCCAGCCGTGACGAGTCGAGTCTACTCGTCGGCCTCCGCCCACGGCCGCGCCGCACTCTCGCCGAACAGTTCCCGCATCAGCGTGACGATGCTCTCGGGTGGGAACTGCCCGCTCTCGGTGACGATGGCGTCGACGTACCGCGGCGGCGTCACGTCGAACGCGGGGTTGCGGACGGTCACGTCGCCGATCTCCTCGCGGGTCGTCTCGTCGATCACCTCGCTCTCGTCGCGCATCTCGATCTCGACGGTCTGGCCGGTGAGCGTCTCCGGGTGGAGTTTGATCGTCTGCGCCGCGACCATGATCGGGACACCCCGCTCGCGGGCGTTGACCGCCAACCCGGAGGTGCCGATCTTGTTGATGACGGAGCCGTCGGCGGCGATGGAGTCGGCGCCGACGAGCACGTGGTCCACCTCGTCGAGGTACCGACGCGCCGCGGAGTCGACGATCAGCGTCACGTCGACGCCCATCTCGCGGAGTTCCTCGGCGGTGATGTGCCCCTGGTTGCGGGGCCGGGTCTCCTTGACGACCGCGGACAGTTCCTTCCCCTGGTCGACGGCCGCCTCGACACACGAGAGCGCGTCCGTCGAGTGACAGTGGGTCATCACCGTGTCGCCGTCGCGGAGGCGGTTCGCGCCGATCTCCCCCAGATCCGACTGTGCACGGTCGAGTCGGTCCGTGAACGCCTCGGCGGCGTCGACGACGGAGGTGCGGAGTTCCGCGACGGAGTCGCCCGTCATCCGTTCGAGGACGTACCGGAGCGCGTTCGGCAGCGACACCGCAGTCGGACGCGTGTCGTAGAGGTGGCGACCGGCGCGGCGCAGTTGTCGCTCGAAGGCGGCCGGCGACTCGGCCTCCGAGTCGCGGGCCTGCGTCGCCAGCGCCTCCGCCGCGGCACCGGCGATGGTCGCCGCGCCGCGGATCTCCATCGTCGCGATCGACTCGGCGGTCGACTGTAACTCCGGGTGGAGTCTCCCCGCTGGCTCGTTCGACATACCGGCCCGTTCCCGACGGGTCCTCTTAGATTGCGTGGTGGACCCGCTCACGCCACGCCGGTCGAGGAGTTGCGTCGGTGCGCGACTCACTTCCCCCCGTCCAGAACTCCCCGCAGCGCGGCGGCGAGTTCCTCGGAGCGGCGGATCGTCAACGTCTCCGCGGTGACGAACACCCCCTCCTCGTCGCCGGTGAGTCTGACGAGGTGGCCGTCGGTGAACACCCGCACGGTGTAGCGGTAGTCGCCCAACTCGGAGCCGGTGTAGGCGGGGCCGGTGTGGAACCCGTCGCGAGCCAGTTCCACGAACCCGGTGAGGTCCGCGTCCGCGTCCAGGTCCGAGCGCAGGTACACCTGTTCGAACGCCGCCGGCGTGAAGTAGGTCACGCTGCGCAGTCTGTCGCCCAGGCCACTCCGCGCGGCCGCCGTCACCGCCTCCGCGCGCTCTGGCGAGAGCAGTCTGTCTCGTCGCTCCATGCCTGTGTGTCTCTCGCACCCTCGGTACGAGACGTTTTCGGCCGTCTACTTCCGGACCTCGTCGTCTGGCAGTGTGTGGTGACTGGTTCGAAACGGCGACCTGTCACGGGGTGTGCACGCGCCGAGACTCACCACGAGAGGTTTATCGGTCGAGTACGAACCGGTGCGTGTGACACGGACACAGCCCTCCACTGGGGGTGGGAGTTCGCCCCCACTCGGCGTGTTGCTGGTCGCCGGACTCGGCATCCTGAGTGCCGTCTTCGACGTACTCGGCGGAGTCGGCGCGCTCGGTGCCGGTCCCGTCGGGTTCTTCGGCGGCACAGTCGGGATCGCGTTGGCCGTCGGGCAGATCGTCACCTTGCTCGCGCTACTCCGGATGCGCCGGTGGGCGTGGACGGTGACGCTGGTCGTGATCGGGTTGAACGCACTCGTCTCGCTGGTGACGCTCAGCCCCGTGTCGCTGCTGCTCGACCTACTCGTCGGTGGGTACCTCTTCTCCGTCGGCGAGAAGTTCGACTGAGCGGTGCGGACGGGTGGCGACACGTCTGTCGACGCCACAGAGCACTCTCGACACACTCGGAGCCACGTCGCCCCGCCCGGGACCCGGTCACCCCGTCTCGGAACCCGTGAGTCCCCGAAACGGTGAACCGTGTCGTCGCCTCACCAACCCCCGAGACGATGGGACGAGCACTGGAGAGGGTCCGAGGCGGCGTGGACCGACTCGACGAGTGGACCGACGGCGACGCAGACGGCGTCGTGATCGCCACACTGGGGCTGTCCGTGTACGTCGCAGAGACACTGTTGGGCACGAACCCGGCCTGGTACTACGCGGCACCGTTCCTCGCCCTCCTCGTGTCCGCGTTCAGACACCCACTCTGGCGGCGCTACCGTGCGTGGTCGGTCGACGACGAGACCGCTCGCCAGGACGGTTGAACGGGCGCGACTGGGATGGGCCGGTTCCCCCGATCAGTCCGCCGTCGGGGTCGGCGCAGCCACGTCGATCTCGCCCGCGTCGAGTCGCTCCTCGACGTTCCGGGCGGCCTGCACGAGGTTCTCCATCTTCCCGTAGGCGATCTCCCGCGGGAGCAGCTTCAGCCCGCAGTCCGGGGAGACCGTGAGCTTCTCCGGCGGGACGATCTCGAACCCCTGCTCGATGTTCGCCTCGATCTCTTCGACGGACTCCACCTCGGCGGTGTGGGCGTCCACGACACCCAGCGCGAGGTCCGGCGCGAACTCGCCGTCGGCGAACACCTCGACCTGCTCGTAGTCGCCGTTGCACAGCTCCACGTCGAACTCGTCGATCGGGAACTCGTTGATCTCCGGGTAGATCCGCGAGTAGTCCCCGTAGCAGACGTGGAGGCCGATCCGCACCGTCTCGGGGATGTCGTCGACGATCCGTTCCAGCGCCTCGCCGACGATGGCGTGGTCGTCGACGTGTTGGGCCAGCGCCGGCTCGTCGATCTGGACGTAGCGCGCGCCGGCCTCCACGAGGCGTTCGATCTCGTGGTTGACCAGGTCCGCGATCTCGTACGTCAACTCGGCGGTGTCGCCGTAGTGTTCGTCGAACGCCCACCGGGCGAGCGTGTACGGCCCCGTGATCGGCACCTTCACCGGGCGCTGGGCCACGTCGTCGACGAACTCGAACTCGTCGACGAGCCACGGCTCCGCGTAGCCCACCTCGTCGACGACGGACGGCTTCCGGAAGGTGTTGTGGCCCCACACCTTCACCGGGCCGTTGAACTCGTAGCCGTCGATCCGTTCGGCGAAGTACTCCACCATCTCGTTGCGGCGCACCTCGCCGTCGACGACCACGTCGAGCCCGGACCGCTCGTGTTCGTTCGTGATCACGCGTGCGGCGTCGTCTTTCGCCTCGGCCCAGTCGTCGGCGTCGAAGCGCGCGTCGTCGTCCTCGAAGCGGTCGCGGGCGCGGTTGAGCCACGTCGGCTTCTTGTACGATCCGACGACCGTCGTCATCAGGAAGTGGTCGTGCGGGTGGTCGGCAGGGCGGAACTGCTCGCGGTTCGCGGGGTTGCGGCTCATGCGGTCACCTCCGTCTCCAGGCGGTCGCGAGCGAGCGCGGCACCCTCGGCGAGGGTCGCCAGCTTCTCGCGGTGGCGGTTCACGGGCAAGTAGAACGTCTCCGTGTTGTGTGTCACGTACGTGGTCTCGAAGGTCGTCGCGGGGACGTTGTCGTGGACCCACTCCACGCGGTCCGCGACCGTCTCCGGCTCCTCGACGAGCGTGTTCTGCCCGTCGACGAGGCCCAGCGCCACGTCGTCGGTACAGCCGTACTCGTTGAGACAGTACAGCGTCTCGTCGCGGTCGCCGGCCACGAAGTCGAAGCCGACGCCGTCGATGTCGGCGTCCAACAGGTGTGCGTACGGCTTCTCCTCGAAGGAGTCCCAGTAGGTGTCGACCACCACGTCGGCGTCCGTCGCCGTCGCGACGGTGTCGACCGCGGCGCTGGCTCGCTCGTCGAGCCCGTCACCGGGTGGGTTCACGACGTAGGAGGGTTCGTGGAGGAACAGCGTCGCGTGGGTCGGGAACGCCTCGACCTCCGCCGCGAGGAGGTCGGCGACCGCCGCGAGCAACTCCGCCTCGTCGTCGTAGAACTCGTCGGTCGCCAGGTCCGCGAGCGTGTACGGGCCCGGCAGGACGGCCTGCGTCGCGGCCGCCGCGTCGCCGTCGAAGGCGTCCACGGTCGTCTCCGTGTCGGCGGTCGGGTCGCGTGCGTCGCCCTCGATCCGGGTCAGCGGCTCCGCGCCGTCGAGTAGTTCCGTCGCCGCGGTCAACTCCGCACCCACGTCGCCGGACGGCGCCAACTCGTCGACGATCCGGGGGTCGCGGTAGAAGTTGTTGTTGTCGTAGTAGCGCACGATCCCACCGGCCTCGACGGCGTCGGAGACGATCAGCGGGTGTGCGAGCACGTCGTCCCAACGGAGTTGCCCCTCGACGATCCGGTCGAGGCCGGCGTCGAGTTGGTCCGCCACCACGGTCTCGCGAGCGCGCTCGTACGCCGCCCGTACCTCCGGGCCCTCGTCGCCGGAGATCAGGTCACCCTTCTGGTGGCCCTTCAGCTCCGACAGCTCTCGTTTCGCAGGGTCTGGCAACGGGTACAACCCCGTCGTCGTCGCCACGATCTCGGTCATCACCTGGTTCTTGGAATGCTCGTGCATAATACTGTTGTCTTCGACCGATGTCCGAGAGTTATCTCTCGTGTGGTGGGTGCCGCGCCGCCGTGGGACGGGAGAGGGTACGGCGAGGCTGGAGGCGACCCACGTCGGTCTCGTCACCACGCCTGCCACGTAGATAGCAAGCATCGGCACGCTCCAGTCCAAGGGACGGACACTCTTCCCCGTGGACGACGACCGCCTCCACGCCTCGAGGCGCGAAGCACGCGACGCGTACCGTGATGTCCCGCTCACGCATTGGAGGTGATCCCTGATAGTGGCGGCTGGGGCGGCGGTGGCAGTCGCCACGAGAGCGAGCCAGCGGCGGAGGTTACTAATACTGATCCATCGCTGGGTCCGGCGGAGGTTGCTCGCCGCTACGTGGCGACCCGAAACGGGAACTCAGTGCCGCCGAATCGCGACGTCGACCCGCAGCCGCTCGCTGTCCCGATCGTACTCGTACTCGCCAGATCGGAGTGCGTCGAGGACCGTCTCGAAGTAGGCACCGAACGAGGGTTCGAGTTCCTCCCGGTTCGAACTCTCGTGATCCCACCGCAGAAACACCGTCTCCTCCCCGCTCGTGGCCGCCCTGACACACAGGTAGTCACCGTTGCCCACAGCCAGCACTGGAACGAGCGATTCTCCCCAGAAGTCGTAGTCGAAGTCGCCGTCGATGCCACGCAGGACCTCCGTCGTCTCCACGAGGTCGGACAGCGAGAGTAGCCCGTACCCGAGGACGCCGTCCCACGAACACGTCTCACCGTCGTGGATAGCGTACGACTCCCGGACCGACGGTGGGAAACGCACGTCGAGGCGCTCCTCGGCGGCCGCTATCTCCGCCTCCGTGGCGGGCGGTCGCAACTGTGACGTGAGCGCGGGAGCGTTGTCCTCGGCCCACGCCTCCAGTTCTCGCCAGCGTCGTTCCACAATGCCGGCAGTTCACTCCCTTCGGTAACAAACGTGGTGGTCGGACTGGAACTCGTCCGGTTGCGCCAGGACGGATCGGGTGCCGTCACTCGCTACCGGGGGAAACCCGGACGTTCACAGCACCCGTTCGCGGACTGTCTCGACATCCTCCAGTTCCGTGTCGTACACCTCGCGGAGGACCCGCTCGGTGACCGCGGCCGCCCGGTCGGCGTCTAACGACGGGTCGACCGTGGTGACGAACATCTCACTCTCCTCGTGGACCGGGAGGTCCTCCTCGAACAGGACGGTCTTGGCGGCGTCGACGTGGCTCCGGTCGGGCAGTCCCGCGACGTTGAGCGTCCCCCACTGGAACTGGACGCAGGGGTCGACCGACCCCTGCCAGTCGAGACAGACCTCGGCGAACCAGTTGTCGTCGTATTCACCCCCTCGACGGTCGTAGTGAGCGTCGTAGACCCGTCGGAGGTCCGCGCTCGTCGGGTCGGAGACCTCCGTAGCCTCGTGTCGCCAGATATCCGGTGGCTCGGCCACCAGCCCGTGGGTGTGCTCCGAGTAGCGGAGCGTCCCCTCTTCGAGCGCGGTCGCGTAGCCGTCGAACCACGCGGTGAACCCCTCACCGCGGACATACCGTCCCGGCATGTCGTGCCAGACGGTTATCACCTGGCCGTAGTCCCCCTCGGGTGTGGGGTCCAGGTCCAGACAGAGGAAGTTACCCGAGGCGTCGTGTGCGAACGGAATGTCGTTCCACCAGACCTCGGCCACCTCCGGGTCGGGGCTGCCGGCCCAGTCCTCGAACCCATCGAGTCGTCCCTCGAAGGTCCCCTCCGCCAGCGCCGTCGTCATCTGCGTGTAGTTGTCGACGATACTCTCGGCGGAGCAGAGGGCGTGCCGGCGAAACAGGGGTCTCGACCCCGGCGTCTGCCCGTCGTGTCGCCGGAGGAACGTCTCGAAGGGGTCCGGGAGGTCGACCCCGACGGTCTCCGCTATCGCAGCCACGTCCTCGTCGGATGGGGGCGGGGAGAGGACATCCGCGGCGTCGTGCGCTTCGAGCCAGTCCTCGACGATTTGCCAGCTCTCGTGGATGGGTCGCATCGTCCGGTCGTATCCTCTTGCGTCTCCCGAAGTATATTTTATCCCGATCTCGAGATCGTGACCGGTTGCTCGTCGGCACGGCTGGTGAATTGCTAGGTCGAGCCCGTGGTAGACCCGACTGTCTCGCTCCGTGCGGCGGGCCACCACATGGTACGGGTTACGATACGGCTACGGGTAGGCGGCCCAGGAGAGAGCCTTGTGAGGCGGGGCGGGGAGGTGACCGGGAGAGCGAGTCGGCTCCGCCAGTCACAAGGGGGTGTCGCTCGGAGACGCGGGTATGCGTGTGACCTTCCTCGGGACGGGTGCGGCGATGCCACACCCGGAGCGAGTCCAGACTGGTCTCCTCGTGGAGGCGGCGGCCGGCGACGCGCGGCCGCTGCTCGTCGACTGTGGGGCCGGCATCCTCCACCGGCTCTCGCAGACGGAGCCGGGGTACGAGGCGGTGTCGACGGTGTTGTTGACACACCACCACCTCGACCACGTGGCGGATCTGCTCCCGTTGGTGAAGGCGCGGTGGCTCGCGGGTGAGGAACACCTCGAGATCGTCGGGCCGACGGGGACGAAGGAACTCCTCGACAGCGAACTGGCGACCCACGAGTACCTCGACGGGCGGATCGACCTCACCGTGCGGGAGGTCTCGCCCGGCGAGACGGTCTCCGTCGCCGGCTTGGCGGTCGACACCTACGAGACGCGCCACTCCGTCCAGTGTCTCGCCTACCGGTTCCGTGCCCCCGACACGGCGCGAGCGTCGGACGCGGAGGCACCCGAAGAAGGCGGTACGCCAACCGGAGCGCAGACCGGGAACCACACTGGAGAGCGGTCGGCGACGAGCGACGCGGAGGGGCTCTCGGGGGAGAGCGACGCCGCAGACGGTGTCACGACGGAGGACGTCGTCCCCGGCGCGGGCGAGCGACCGGGGGAGTTCGTCTTCTCGGGGGACTCGGAGGCGTTCGAGGGGCTGGCGAACTTCGCGGACGGGGCACAGGTGTTGGCGCACGACTGCTCGTTCCCCGACGGGATCGACGTGGACAACCACCCGAACCCGACGCAGTTGGGGGCGGCGCTGGCGGGGACCGATGTAGAGCGTGTCTACCTCACTCACCAGTACCCACACACGGACGGCGAGGAGGAGGCGATGATCGAGTCCGTCGAGGCACAGTTCGACGGGGACGTTCGCGTCGCCCGCGACGGGCTGCGGTTCACGGTCTGACGGGCGAAGATTCGCGTCACAGACCGGAGCCCACCAGACGAGAATCACGGTTCGCGACTCGACACACCGCCGGGAACGTTTATGACGGCGACCGTGGTACGTCGAGACGTGGCACACATCGACTTCCACCGGCGACTCGAACTGACGGAGCCGGTACTGTTGGAGGGGTTCCCGGGGATGGGCCTCGTCGGCAAGATCGCGGTGGACCACCTGGTCGCGGAACTCGACGTGGTCCACCTCGCGGACGTCCACTGTGACGTGCTCCCGCGGGTCGCCGGCTTCGGCGAGGGAGAGCCGGTCGTCAGGTCGCCGGTCCGCCTGTACGCCGACCCGGACCGAGACCTCGTCGCGCTCCAGAGTGACGTGCAGGTGTCGCCCGACGCGGCCTACGAGTTCGCCGGCTGCGTGGCCGAGTGGCTCCACGAGACCGACACCACGCCGGTGTACGTCGCCGGGACGGAGGCCGACGAGGAGTCGGACGGCGACGACACGGGTGCCGACGGAGTGGAGACGGCAGTCTCGCGGGGAGACGCGTCGCCGTCGGACGCGGCGGCGGTCGACGCGACCGCGGAGGGGACGGACACGGCCGCCGAGCAGGCCGAAGCCGCCTCGGACGTAGACCGCGGGCCACGACTCCGCGGAGTCGCTACCGCGGGTGCGAGCGACCGCCTCGCGGAGACGGACTTGGAGGTCCCCGACAACGCCGGGATCGTCTCCGGACCGAGCGGGGCGTTGCTCGCACACGCGATGGAGACGGAGCTACCGGCCATCGGCGTCGTCGCCGACACGACACCACGGTTCCCCGACCCCGGCGCGGCGAAGGCTGTCTTGGAGCGGGTCGTCGAACCGCTCGCCGGTGTCGACGTGGCCGTCGAGGAGTTGACGCAGCGTGCCGAACGCGTGCGGGCCGCGAAACAGCGACTCGCCGACCAGGTCGCCGCCGCCGAAGACGACAGTTCCTCGAAGGCGACGCCGTTGCGGATGTACCAGTGAGTGGCGGGAGTCGGTTTTACAACGCTTATATCCGCGGCAGGCGTGTGTTCGCACATGAGCGAGAACGCCGGGACGGACGCAGACCGCGACGACACCGCTGGAGAGGCGTCGGGTGACGCCGCGGCGGCAGACGCCGACGCGACGGGCGACGCCGAGACGGCCACCGGTGCGGAGACCGCACGGCGGGAGACGGACGGCGAGACGGCCGCGAACGACGACGAGGCAGAGCGGTCCGACCTCGTCGCCGAGGTCGCCGCTCACGACGAGGAGCTGGCCGCGCGCGTCGAAGACCGGATCGCCGCCGTCGAGTCGGAGGCCGAGGGCCACCGCGAGCGCGCCGACGAGTTGGAGTCGAAGCTCGCGCGGACCCGCGCCGACTTCCAGAACTACAAGGACCGCGCCGAGAAGCGCCGCGAACAGGCCGCCGAGGCGGCGACCGCGGACCTCGTCGAGAAGCTCGCGGAAGTGCGTAACAACCTCGTCCGCGCCCTGGAGCAGGACGACGAGGCAGACATCCGCCCCGGCGTGGAGTCGACGCTGGAGACGTTCGACCGCGTGCTCTCGGAGGAGGGTGTCACGCCCATCGAACCGGAGCCGGGGACGCCGGTCGACCCCCAGCGCCACCAGGTGATGGTCCGCGTCGAGAGCGACGAGCCCGAAGACACCGTCGCGGAGGTGTACGCGCCGGGGTTCGAGACGGACGACACCGTGATCGAGGCCGCGCAGGTGACGGTGAGTGACGGCTCGGGCCACGACGGCGAGGTGGAGCCGGCAGCAGCGGGTGGCGAGGAGGCGACGACGGACGACACAGACGCCGAGGAGAGCGCGCGAGCGGCCGACGGCGAGAGCGCCGAGACGGCGGAGACAGACGGCGGCGACGAGTCGGCGAGTGCGGAGTGAGTGTGCAGCGACACACGTACGGCGACCCGGACGACCGAGACCTGCTCGTGGTGCTCGGGTGGGGGAACCGACCGGAGCACGACCCGGTCGACTGGCTCCTGTCGCAGTTGGCGGCCGACTGGCACGTCCACGCCGTCGTCGTGCCGGAGAACGGGACCGACTTCGAGCGCGACTACCGAGCACCGTTGACCGAGATCAACGAGGCGGTCGACCCCGCGGCGACGCTGGCACACAGTCTCGGCTGTCTGGCGCTGGCACACGTCCCCGGCGACGACTCGCGGGTGTACGCGAGTCCGTTCTGGGGGACGAACGACGACGGTCTCGTCGGCGCGTTGCTCCCGCTCGTCGCCCGGCTCCCGGTCGAGCGGCGCGTGATCCCGGGCGAGACGGACCCGGACCAGCTGGGCGCGTTGAAACCCGCCGACGAGACGGGTGCCGCGGAGCGGGGGATCTCCCCGGCGTGGCTCCGTGCGGTCCGAGGAGCACAGGCGACGCTGCCGCCGTTCCGCGAGGGGAGTGTCGTCTACTGTTCGCTCCGTGACACCGTGGTCGGGGTGAGAGCGGTCGGCGACCACGCACCGGCCGACCGGATCAGACTGTACGACGGCGGGCACGAGTTCTTCGCGTCCGCGAGCCGCGAGCGCACACTCGACCGTGTTCGGGCGGATCTGCGGGCGGTGGCGGACGGGCGGACGCCCGTAAACTCGCGTCACGGCGGCGACGGAGCCTGAGAGGATTCCACACGCTGGCGGTACGTTTACCAGACAGTTGGGCGAGGCGTGACACGATGGTCGACCCACTCTCGGTGGCGGAGTCGTACACGGCGTTGGCGGAGACGTACGCGGCGGATCGCGACGGTGACGGACTGGAACGGACGGTCGTGGAGTCGGTGGTGGACGGCCTCCCGCCCGAGTCGCGGGTGCTCGACGCGGGGTGTGGCGACGGCGTCCCCGGCCTCGCCGCCGCGGTCGAGCACGGGACGGCGTACGGCGTCGACATCTCGGCCGGCCAACTCGCGCTCGCGAGCGAACGAGTGCCGAGCGCCGGCCTGGCACGCGGCGACCTACGGTCGCTGCCGATCACGACGGACGCCGTCGACTGCGTCGTCGCCCTCCACTCGCTGATCCACGTGCCGCTCGAGGACCACCAGACGGTGATCGACGAGTTCGCGCGGGTGTTGCGGCCCGGTGGGACGCTGGTGTGCACGGAGGGCCACACGGAGTGGGTCGGAGAGAACCCCGACTGGCTGGACACGGGCGTCGAGATGGCGTGGGAGATCGCCGGCACGGAGACGACGATCGAGCAGTTGGAGTCGGCCGGCTTCTCCGTCGAGGAGACGTGGGCCAGCGAGGACGAACTCGCCGACGAGGAGGGTGCCTCGAAGCCGATCTTCCGGGCGCGACTCCCGGAGTGAGTCACTCGGAGGTCGACTCGTCGGCTCGGAGCGTTCTCGGCACTCGATCCCTCCCGCCCGGAACACCGTCGACCGACGGGATTAGGAGGGGTCGGACACGACTCGGGAGGTGATGACGATCGGCTTCATCGGTGGGAGTGGTATCTACGAGGCGCTCCCGCTGCACGACACGCGCACCGTCAGCGTCGACACGCCGTACGGCGAGCCGTCGACGGACCTGGAGATCGGCGAGTTCGGCGAGACCGGGGAGGAGGTCGTCTTCCTCCCGCGACACGGCCCCGATCACCAGCTCTCGCCGACACACCTGCCGTACCGGGCGAACATCCACGCGCTGAAACAACAGGGCGTCGAGTACGTGATCGCGAGCAACGCCGTCGGCTCGCTGCAGGAGGAGTTGCCTCCCGAGACGCTGGTCGTCCCCGACCAGATCTACGACGAGACGAAACACCGCGATCTCTCCTTCTACGGCGACGGGATCGTCGTCCACCAGTCGTTCGCGGACCCGTACTCGCCGGAGTTGGCCGCCCACCTCGCCGAGTCCGCCCGCGAGGCGACGGACGCCGAGGTCGTCGAAGACGGCACCTACGTCTGTATCGAGGGGCCACAGTACGCGACGATGGCGGAGTCGGAGTTCTACCACGAGCAGGGTTGGGAAGTGATCGGGATGACCACGATCCCGGAGGCGAAGCTCGCCCGCGAGGCGGAGATGGCGTACGCGACGCTGGCGGGGGTCACGGACTACGGCGTCTGGCGCGGGAAGCAGGACGACCGACTCGGTGAGGTGCTGAAACACGCGAAGAACAACGAGAAGGCGATCAAGGAGACCGTCGAGCACGCGATCCGGCACTTCCCCGAGGACGTGGACCCAGACGCCCACTCGGCGCTGGAGGGGACGATCAACACGCCCAGCGAGGCGATCCCGGACGACGTGCGCGAGGACGTGGAGCTGTTCGTCGGCGACTACCTCGACGACTGAGGCGACGGCGAGGGCGTCTCTCCGGGCGTCGTCGTCACCGGCGTGCGTGCGGCGGCAACTGGGTTCCGACCACGTCTCGGAGCCGCTCGTGGAACCGCTCGCGGGCGAAGCGGTCCCGCGGGAGCGTCGGTCGATCCCCGCGCTCGACGGCGGCGGCGACGGTCTCGACCGCGTCCGTCGCGGAGGTGTACAGTCGATCCGGGTCGCCGTCCAACACGTCGCGTTGGCCCCCGGAGTCCGGCGCGAACGCGACCATCCCGGCGGCGACGTACTCCGCGACGGCCATCCCGAAGTGTTCGTTCGGTTTCGCCGAGAGGCCGTACTTCGTCGTCGTGAGCAGTTCCTCCAGCCGCTCGCGCGAACAGTCGCGGTGGAGGTGTGCCCACTC
Organism: Halobaculum sp. MBLA0147; assembly: GCF_041361345.1. Taxonomy (NCBI): domain Archaea; kingdom Methanobacteriati; phylum Methanobacteriota; class Halobacteria; order Halobacteriales; family Haloferacaceae; genus Halonovum; species Halonovum rutilum. The sequence goes on from NZ_JBGKAD010000001.1 coordinate 535,227, forward strand.
GTGGTCCGCGACGGCCGCCGCGACGCGGTCGGCGTACGTGCGGTAGGCTGGCGCGGCCGTGCCGACGACGTGTGCAGTGAGGTCGTGGCCTCGTTCACGGACACCCGCGACGATCTCCAGCGCCGTCAGGGCTCGTTTGTCCGGCGCGAGTCGCCCGAGGATCACGACGCCGTCCTCGCGGGCGTCCCAGTCCGGGCCGCCGGTGATCGGGTCCACGGGCGGGTGGAGCACCTCGGGCTCGCGTCCGTACCGCGTCGCGACCGCCCGGGCGGTGTACGAGGAGTTGGCGAGGAGGTGTGCCCCCACCGGTAGCTCGCCGTCGCCCACCCCCGCCGCACGACTCCAGACGGCGTTCGGCAGCTCCCGTCCCCCCGCGATCCGATCCGCGATCGAACGGTCCGTGTCCGCTTCCGACGCCACACGACCCACATCCTCGCCGGGGTCGCCGCGTCGCGCTCGGAACTGTGGGTAGTGGACGTACTGGACCGACCGGCCGGGCACGTCGAACTCGTTGGCGGTGGAGACGACGAGGTCGAACTCGCCGCGGCGACGGCGGAGCCAGCGGTCCAAGAGGACGCTCCGCAGCGGGAGTTGCGGGCCGACGTGCGGTGCCGCGGCCGCGAACGCCCGCGCGACCGGCCCGCTCCAACTCGGCGTCTCCACGCGGACGGCGCGTGCGGCGTCCGTGTCGAAGACGGCGTCCAACTCCGCCAGCGGCGGGTGCGAGAGCGTGAGCAGCCGAACGTCGTGGTCGCGTCCGAGCGCCTCGCAGGCGTGGAGGCAGACGGCGTCGGCGCCCCCGCGCAAGTCGAGCGTGTTGTGGACGACGGCGATGGTTGCCACACACACTCCTGCACGGCACCGGACTAATCACCCTCGGCTCGTCGCCACGATCCGGTTCGTCCCGCGGGCGACGAGCCCCCCGAGTGGGTGCCCGAGACGTGTCCGCCGGTGTACCCGGGTTCTTAGTGGTCGGGTCCGTAGAACGTGTGTGAACTGCCTGTTCGTCGGCGCGGGTGCGGCCGCCGAGGCGTACGCCGCGGGGCTCGCCGAGACGGACCTGGACCTCGTCGGCGTCTGTGACCTCGACGGCGAGCGGGCCCGGACGCTCGCGAGTGCCCACAGCGCGACGGCGTACACCGACACGGCGGCGATGCTGGCCGCCGAGTCGGCGCCGCTGGTGGTGGTCCTCACCAGCCACGTCGCCCACGCTCCCGTCACACGGGAGGTGCTGGCGGCCGACCGGCACGCCTTCGTCCAGAAGCCGCTCGCGCTGGAGGCCGCGACGGCCTGGGGGCTGGTCGAGACCGCTCGGGAGCGCGACCTCGCACTCGGCTGTGCGCCCGTCGCGCCGCGGCACCCGCCACAGCGACGCGTCGCGCGACTGCTGGCGGACGGCCGGCTGGGCGACGTGCGGGTGGCGTACGCCCACGCCCACGTCGGGCGAGTGACGGAGTGGCACGACGACCCCGAGTCGTTCCTCGCCGTCGGACCGCTGTACGACGGCGGCGTCTACCCGCTGGCGCTGACGACCGCCTGGTTCGGCCCGGTGGAGACGGTCCAGACGGCGACGGCCGACGACCCGTGGCCGACGCGAGAGACGGCGACGCCGTCGGCGCCGAGTCACGTCGAGGCGACGCTGACGCACGCCGACGGCACTCGCGTGCGCCTGACGGCGAGTCTGTACGTGCCTCACCGGAGTCGCGAGTTCAACTCGCTGGAACTCCACGGCGACGACGGCTCGCTGTACCTCGGTGACTGTGGCGGCGGCACGGACGCGCGGGACGCGGTCCAGTTCGGGCGGTCCGGACGAGCGTACACCGCCGTCCCACCGGCAGGGCCGACGCGAGACGGCGGGTTCGCGGACGGCCCGCTGCGACTCGCACGGGCGATCGACCGGGGGGAGCGTCCGCGACGCTCCGCGGTGCGTGCCGCACACGTCGTCGCCGTCTGCGAGAGCGTCGAGCGAGCGGCCGAGCGACGCGAGTCGGTCACCGTCGCGGACGTGTCCGAGCGGACGCCGGACGCGGACGCGCTACGGCTGCCAGCGCCGGTACCGACGTACGGCGGCGACTCGTCGGCAGCCAGCGCGGGCAGTGTGGAGACATCGGGCTCGGCGGAGTCGCGGCGTGCGGCACTGCGGCTCCCGGCCGTCGGGTACGCGCCGGGCGGGTGGGACCGAGCGGCGACTCGGGGTGGGGACGGGAACACTACGGACACGCCAGCGACCGCGGACGCGACGGCCGCCGCACTCGACGCGGGGTGTCGCCTGCTCGTCGTCGACGACGGAACCGCGGGCGCGGTCGGGGAGGCACTCGCCGCGCCGGGAGCACCGGCTCGCGAGAGCCTCCACCTCGTCTGCCACGTCACCACCGACGACGGTGGCGGCCGAGCCGGAGCGGGACACGACGACGAGCGAGTGACCGGTGCGGCCGAGCGACTCCGGACGGTTGCGGGTGTCGACGGGTTCGACACGGTGCTGGTCGGCGGCCGAGGCTCCGGTTCGGGGGTGCTCGCGGCCGGACACACTCCGTCGTCCCCACCACGCTCCACGTCCGGCGACGGAGACGCGAGCCTCCCGCCGACACTCGTGGCGGTCGACGCCGCGCCCGCGACACCGCGGCGAGAGACCGTCGTGTCGTACCACGAGTGTGGTGTGCGACCGCTCGCCGTCACTCCGTTCGCGGGGGTCGAGAGGGACGCGATCCGAGCGCTCGCCGAGCGGCACGACGTCCACCCGACCACCGCCGTGGTCGGCTGGCACGTCGCGCACGGTGTCGTCCCCGTGACGAGTCCGGCCGCACCCGGGACGGTCGTCGACCACCTCGCCGGGGCGGGGCTCGACCTCGACGCGGCGGACGTGTCACGTGTCGACGCGGCACTCGGTGTCGCTACCGGTGGCCGAGACGGGAACCGCGCCGCGGCCGCGTCGAGAGCCGACTCCGACGACGGCGGAGGTGCGTCGAGAGCCGACTCCGACGACGCCGGAGGTGGCGTGTGGTAGACGACCCGACACTGCCGCGACGGCTCGGCCGGCAGACCACGGTCGTGGCACCCGGTGCGGCGGTCGTGCTCGCGGTCGGCTACGCCGTGGTGGCGACGACCGTCGACGCGACGGTCGCGACACACTGGCTCGTGGCGGCGGGCGTCACGACGACCGGCGTGGTCGTGTTCCTCCGACACCACTTGACGGAGAACCGACCGCCGTCCGGCGGTCCCGTTTCGCGGACACTCGGGCTCGCGAACGCCGTCACCGTCACCCGTGGGTTGGGGTACGCGGTCGCGGCCGGGTTCGTCGTCGTCGCACCCGAGCGGCTCGCGGCCCACGGCGGTGCGGCGCTGCTGTGGGTGCCGGCGGTCTGCTACGGGAGCGGCGTCGTGATGGACGCCCTCGACGGGTTCCTCGCGCGACACGTCGGGGAACGCACGCGACTCGGCGAGCGGCTGGACCTCGCGTACGACACGCTCGGATTCGTCGTCGCACCGGCCGTCGGGGTCGCGTGGGGGCGGCTCCCGGCCGTCTACCTCGCGTTGGCTGCGGCACGGTACGTCTACCGCGGCGGGCTCGCGATCGAGCGGCGGCGCGGGCGACCCGTCGGGTCACTCCCACCGAGTCGACTCCGACGGCCGCTGGCCGCCTTCCAGATGGGCTTCCTGACGATCGCGCTGACGCCGGTCGTCCCGGCGGGTGCCGTCCGGACGGTCGCACCGCTGGCACTCGCGCCGTCGCTGCTCGTGTTCGGGCGGGACTACCTCGCCGTCACCGGGCGACTCCCCCGGTGGCTCGGCGGGTCCCCGCGGGGCGGCGAGCCACACTCGGAACGGGACGGTGCCGCGGCCGACGACTGACTCCGGGACAGACGGACCGGGAGACGAGTGTCGGCCGCCGCCGTGTCCGACAGAGGAAAGTCGCTGGCGGTGCAGAGTACGACGAGGCGACACACCGTGAGTCACAGAGACGGCGACGGCGGGCGCCGCGTGCTGGAGTTCACCGCACCGCGGTCGGTCCGCGTCCGAGCGAGAGATCGCGACGCGGTCGCCGACGACGAGGTGCGCGTCCAGACGACGCTGTCCGCCGTCAGTGCCGGAACCGAACTGCTCGTGTACCGCGACGAGGTCCCCGACGGGATGCCGGTCGACGCGAGTCTACCCGCCTTCGAGGGGAACCGGTTCGAGTACCCCCTCGCGTACGGCTACGCTGCCGTCGGCCGCGTCACCGACTGTGGGAGCGCCGTCGACGACGTGTGGCTCGGGCGCCGCGTCTTCGCGTTCCGACCCCACCAGACGAGTTTCACTGCGACGCCCGAGGAGTTGGTCGTGGTGCCAGAGGAGCTCTCGACGGCAGCCGCCGCGATGCTCCCGACCGTGGAGACGGCGACGACGCTCGTCCTCGACACGGCACCGCGCGTGGGGGAGCGGATCGCCGTCTTCGGTGCCGGCGCGGTCGGGCTGACGACGACGGCACTCCTGGCAGAGTTCCCGCTCGCGGAGCTGGCCGTCGTCGAACCGTTGCCAGAACGCCGCGAGCGTGCGGCGTCGCTGGGTGCCGACACGGTGGTCGACCCGACCGAGGTCGCGTCGCTGGCCGAGCGGGCGGCGGCGGACGAGGAGCCCGGACTCGACGCCGCGGTGGAGATCTCCGGGACGCCAGCCGCACTCGACGACGCCGTCGGAGTCGTGGGCTACGACGGGCGTGTCACCGTCGGCTCCTGGTACGGGGAGAAGCGGGCGACGTTGGACCTCGGCGGCTCGTACCACCGCGACCGCATCGCGATCGAGTCGAGTCAGGTGAGCACGCTCGACCCCGCCCTCCGCGGGCGGTGGAGCAAGGACCGACGGCTCGCGACCGCACTGGACCACGCCGCCGCCCTCCCCGTGACGGAGTTGATCACTCACCGCGTCCCGTTCGCTGAGGCGAGACGCGCCTACGAGGTGCTGGACGAGCCCGACGCCGCAGACCGGCGGCCACTGCAGGTCGTGTTGCAGTACGACTGAGGGGGGTCGACGACCGGCGGACATTTACTCCGAGCGACCGTGTCTCACGCCGTGTACGAACTGTCAGTGTCGCGCGACTTCGTCGCACAGCACTACCTGACGGTGCCGAGTCCGCCGCCCGGCGAGGGCGAGCCACACAGTCACCACTTCGAGGCGGACGTGCGGTTCCAGGCGCCGGAACTGGGGCCGTACGGCTACGTCGTAGACATCGACGCGGTGGACGCGGCACTCGACGAGTTGGTCGACCGGTACCGCGACGAACTGCTCAACGACCTGCCGGAGTTCGGTGACGACAACCCCAGCGTCGAGCGGTTCGCTCGGCTGTTCGGCGACCGACTGGTCGACCGCCTCGACGACGACACGCCGACCGCACTCACCGTCCGGATGTGGGAGGACGACGTGGCGTGGGCGAGTCACTCCCGGGAGTTGTGAGTAGCCGTGGCCGACGACGAGCACGCCCAGACTGCCGACCGGGACGACGGACGTAGCGAGACTGCCGACCGAGACGACGAGCGTAGTGAGACTGCCGAGAGTGATCACGACCACGGCGACGTGCGGTACCTCGACGCGAAGGCGACGGTCGACGACCGGGCGCGCGACCGGCGGGTCCGCGAGACGCTGCTCGACGCCCTCCCCGACCGGCCACGCGTGTTCGACGCCGGCTGTGGCACGGGCGTGGCGCTGGACCGGCTCCGGTCGTGGGGTGTCCGACCGGCGGCGTACCACGGCGTCGACGCCGACCCGAGCCTCGTCGCGACCGCTCGCGAGCGACACGAGGCGGAGTCCGAGGAGGATGTCACGTTCGCAGTCGGCGACGCGGTCGCGGCGGCACGCGAGTGGACCGGTCCACCGCCGGAGCTGGTCGTCGCCCAGTCGTTCCTCGACCTGGTGGCGCCCGCCGAGGCGCTGGACGCCTTCGCCGGCCTCCTCGCTCCCGGCGGGTTCGTGTACGCGCCGTTCACCTTCGACGGGACGACCGGATTCGCGCCCGCACACCCGGTGGACGACCTCGTGGCGGAGCTGTACCACGCCGGTATCGACGCCGAGCCGGGACGGAACAACCGTGCCGGACGCGCCGCGCTCTCGCACCTCCGCGAGCGACCGGGCGAGACGCTCGCCGTGGCGGGCTCGGACTGGATCGTCCGTCCACGGGGCGGCGGGTCCGCAGGCTCCGACGCCTACCCGGCCGACGAGTGGTACTTCCTCGACAGAATCCTCGGGTTCGTCGCCGACACGCTGCTCGCGTCCGACGTGCGCCAACTCTCGGAGCTCTCGGAGGCCGCGTTACGAGCGGCCGACCTGGCTCCGGACGCCCAGGCGGCACTCGACGCGGCGCGTGACGCGGGCGACCACGAGAGTGACCCCACGGGCGACCCCGAGAGTGACCCCACGGGCGACCACGAGAGCGGCCTCACCGCGCTCCACGACTGGCTCGTGACGCGCCGGCGGCAGTCGGTAGGCGGGACGCTGACGTACGTCGCACACCAAGTCGACATCTGTCACCGGACGCCGGAGTAGCTGGTGAGTCGACGACTCGGTAGTCGAGAACGTGTCGTCGAGCCGCGAGGGGTCGCGGGTCGGAGGCGGTCCCGTCGGTTCGCGACCGTCACGTCAGTCCGCCACCGCCTCGTCGCTGGCGGTCGCGGCGGTCGGGTCGCGGATCCACAAGTCGCCGAACAAGTCGTCCTGCCGCAGTTCCACGGCCCCGCGGTGCGCGAGGAACAGCAGTGCGAGGTACGTCCGCACGGGTGACCCGCCCGTGTCCCGCACCTCGCGGAACAACACCTCCGGCCGCCCGCGTTCGTAGTGGCCCGACAGCGTCGTCTGCACCTCGTCGATCACCGTCTCGATGTCCTCCTCGTGGGTCGTCTCCGTCACGTCGCCAGCACCGGGTTCGTCGTCCGGCCGCGGGTCGCTCCCGCCGCGGTACTGGAGCGTCTGAGCACTCCCCGGCGACCCGGAGTCGCCGCTGGTGTCGTACTCCCGGGACTTCTTCCACCAGGAGTCCCGCTCGGCGTCACGCAGCTCCCGGACCAACTCGTCCAGCGTCTCCGGCGACCCGCGGGTGGACTTCCGTTCCAGTCGCCGGTCCATCTCCGCCTCCAGTGCGTCCACCGGGTCGAAGTCGTCCGCGACCTGCTGGCCCCCGGCGGGGTCGTCGCGGAAGGCGGTCTCCCACGGCTCCGGCTCGTCGTCCGCGTCCTCCGTCTCCTCGTCGCCCAGCAGTGCGTCGGACTTCATCCGGAGCAACACGCTGGCGTAGAACAGCGCCCGTCCAGACGTGCGGAGGTCCCGCGACTCCAACTCGTCCAAGAACGCGTCCGTCACGTCGACGATGTCGATGTCCCACGGGTCGATCTCCCCGTCTTCGGCCAACTGGACCAGCACCTCGACCGGCTCCACGTCGTCGCCGTCGTCTGCTACGTCGCTCGACTCGCCGGCGTCGACCGAGGCATCCGCCCCCACCGACTCGCTCGGGTCTCCGCCGGGCACGTCCTCACCCGTCGACTCGCGACCCTCGCGACCACCGCCGAACGGCTCGTCGCCCCCGTCTCGCCCGTCGGCTCCGCCGCTCGCTTCGGCTCCACCGTCTCCGTCGCCGTCGGGGGCGTCGTCACCGGCCGACTCGCCCAGCGGGATGTCGGGGAGGTCAGTCATCCGCGGACACCTCCCCGTCGCCGCCCTCGCCGTCGGCGCCCACCTGGATGCCGGTCACCGCCGAGACGTTGTCGTCCTGCATCGTCACGCCGACGGCACGTTCCGACCGGTCCAGCAGCGCCGAGCGGTGCGAGACGACCACGAACTGCGCCTCCTCGGCGAGTTCGTCCACCAGCTCCCCGACCCGCTCGGCGTTGGCGGCGTCCAAGAACGCGTCCACCTCGTCCAACGCGTAGAACGGCGCCGGGTTGTGCCGCTGGATGGCGAAGATGAACGCTAGCGCCGTCAGCGACTTCTCCCCGCCACTCATCGCGTCCAGCCGCTGGACGGGCTTGTCCGCGGGTTGGGCCTTCATCGTCAGCCCGCCGTCGAACGGGTCTTCCGGGTTCTCCAGGTGGAGTTCTCCCGACCCCGCCGACAGCCGCTCGAAGATCTCTCGGAAGTGGCCGTCGATGCTCTCGAACGCCTCCGTGAACGTCTCGCGCTTCTGGGACTCGTAGGACGCGATCCGGTCTTCGATCCCGTCGCGCTCCTCGACGAGCACGTCGCGGCGCTCCCGGAGTTCCGCCAACGCCGCCTCCACCTCGTCGTACTCCTCGATGGCGAGCATGTTCACCGGCTCCATCTCCGCCATCTCCGCCTCCAGCCGCTCGATCTCGTTCGCGACGGTGTCGTGGTCCGGGATCTCTTCGGGGTCGTACTCGTCGACCTGTGCCTCCAACTCCTCGATCTCCCAGCGGAGCCGTTCGGCCGTCTCCTGGAGGTCGTCGAGCCGTGCGCTCGTCTCCTCGACGGCGTCGTCCGCAGCGTCCCGCTCACCTTCGGCCTCGCGCAACTCGTCTTTCAGATCGCTCCGCTCCTCCTTCAGCGCCGAGAGCTGTTCTTCCAACTCCGCGATCTCGTCGCGCTTGCCCTCCAGTGTCTCCTCCAACTCCGCGATGCGGTCCTCGTGGGCCGCGATCGTCTCCTCGGCGTCCGCCTTCCGTTCTTGGGCCGCCTCCACGGTGTCGTTGAGGTCCGCGACGGCCTCCTCGACGTACTCCAGTTGGAGTTCGAGTTCGTTCTTCTCGGCGTCGACGTCGTCCATCCGGTCCTCTACGTCCGCGATCTCCGTCCGGATCTCGTCTGCGCGGTCCGTCAGCTCCGGGATCTCCGAGTCTGCCAACTCCGCCTCGACCTCCTCGATCTCGTCTTCCAGTGTCTCGATCTCCGCCTCGCGCTCTGCGATCTCCTCGTCGAGGGTCGTCATCTCCTCGTCGACGGACTCCCGTTCCGCCTCCAACTCCGCCTTCCGCTCGCGCAACTCCTCGATGCGGGCCTCCGTCTCGGCCAACTCCGACTCCGCCCTGTCGCGGTCCGCCTCGACCTCGCGGACCTTCTCTTTGGCCGCCGACACCCGCTCGCGGGCGTCTTCGATATCGCTCTCGACGGCTTCGATCTCCTCGCGCAGCGACTGGCGCTCGTCCTCCAACTCGTGGATCTCCTCGGCGATCCGTTCGAGTTTCCCGCCGCCGCTCTTCGAGAACGCGTACCGCGACCCGCCGCCGGAGCCACCCGTCATCGCGCCGCTGGTCTCGACGAGGTCCCCGTCGAGTGTGACCATCCGGTACTGCCCCATCAGGTCCCGTGCGGTGTCCATGTCCTCGACGACGAGTGTCGTCCCGAGCACGTACGAGAAGATCCCCTCGTACTCGGCGTCGTACTCCACGAGATTCCGCGCGAAGTCCACCACACCGGGGTGCGACGGGAGCGACGGCAGCCCGCGCTCGTCCATCTCCGTCAGCGGGAGGAACGTCGCTCGCCCCGCGTTGCGCCGCTTGAGGTAGTCGATACAGTCGCTCCCGACGCCGTCGTCGTCGACGACGACGTTCGCGAGTCGCCCACCCGCGGCCGTCTCACAGGCCCGAGCGTACTCGGAGTCGACGGCCCCGAGTTCCCCCACCGGTCCGTGGACACCCGAGAACTCCGCGTTCTGGACCGTCGTCACCGCCCGCGGCCAGGAGGCGTCGCCGGTCGACTCCGCCTTCGCCTCCAACTCCGCGTACTCGTTCTGTTTCTCGCGGATCTCCGCCTCCAACTCGTCGAGGTCGTCCTCCAGCGCCTCGCGTTCCTCCCGCAACTCCGCGACGAGTTCCTCGGCCGTCTCGCGGTTCTTCTCGGCACTGTCCAACTCCGACTCCAACTCCGAGACGCGGCGTTCGAGGTCCGGCACCTCCGTCTCCGCCTCGGCGATCTCCGACTCCACGTCCTCGATCTCCGTCGAACGGCGGCGGGCGTCGTCGAGCAGCCGGTCCTTCTCGCGTTGCCGTTCGTGGACCGCCTCGCGCAACTCCTCGGCGCGCTCCTTCTTCTCCGCGAGGGCCGCCTTCAGTTCGTCGTACTCCGTGTCCGCGTCCTCGATCTGTGCCTCCACGTCCGCCAACGCCGACCGTTTCGAGGCGAGTGTGGACTTCAGGTCCGCCTTCTCGACTTTCGTCTCGCGGAGTTGCGCCTCCAACTCGTCGATCTCCTCGTTCTTCCGGTCGATCTGGACGAACGCCTCGCGGCGTTCCGTCTCGGCGTCGTCGCGCCGTTCCGCCTGCGTCTCGATCTTCCCCTCCAAGGTGGCGATCTCGCCTTTGATCTCCTCGATCTCCGACTTGATCTCCAACTGCTCCTCCTCGCCCGTCCGCTCGATCTCCTCGTTCAACGCGGCGAGGTCCGCCTCCAAGTCGTCGACGCGCGCCTGCCGCTCGTCGAGCGTCTCGCGGCGGTCGGCCAACTCCGCCTCGGCGTCGTCGACCTCCGCGTCGGTCGCGTCGAGTTCGGCGCGTTTGTCCTCCAGTTCGGCGGCCGCCCGGTACCCCTCGTACTCCTCCTTCTCGTCGCGTAGCGACTGGTACTCCAGCGCCGTCTCTCGCTCGTCGGAGAGCCGCTCCAGGCGGTCTTCCTTCTCCTCGATCCGGAGTTCCGCCTCGTCGATCCGCTCCTCGACGGTCTCCAACTCCTCGAAGGCGTCCTCCTTCTTGGCGTCGAACTCCGCGACGCCGGCGATCTCGTCGATGATCTCCCGGCGCTCGTGGGGCGTCATGTTGATGATCCCCGTCACGTCGCCCTGCATCACGACGTTGTACCCCTCCGGCGTCACGCCGGCCTGCGCGAGCAGGTCGCGGATGTCCGAGAGGTTCACCGACCGCCCGTTGAGGTAGTAGTAGGAGTAGTAGTTGTCGTCGGTCTCCTTCACCCGGCGTTTGATTCGGATCTCGTCGACCTCGCCGACCTTCTCCGTGCCGGCGGCGTTGACGACCTGCGAGCGGTCCAGCGTCCCCTCGGTGTTGTCCAACACCACTTCGACGCTGGCCTCGCGTGGGCCGTCGCTCCGCCGACCGTCGGCGTGACCCGGGTTGTAGATCAGGTCGGTCAGTTTCTCCGCGCGAATCCCCCGCGTCCGGGCCAACCCCAGCGCGAAGAGGACGCCGTCGATGATGTTCGACTTCCCGGAGCCGTTCGGCCCAGTGATGACGGTGAAGTCCTCGTAGAAGGGGATGCGCGTCTCGCGCCCGAAGCTCTTGAAGTCGTCCAAGACGAGTTCTTTGATGTGCATCGATCACTCGTGGTCCGCCGTCTGGGTCGGCCGGCCCCCAGTGCCGGCGTCTGCAGTTCCGGTCGACACCCCCTGTCGGACCGTCGCCGCGACCGGCGGTCGTCGCGGTCTCGTCACCCGGTAGGTGACTCGTCGTCGGTCGCCGTGGCGACGAGGCGTCGCGCCCCGCGGTACGGCTCGCCGTCTCCCGTGTGGACGCGAGTCAGGCGACGATGATGTCGTCGCCGTCGCCGTCGTCGCCACTCTCGTCCCCACTCCCGGTCTCGTCGGCCTTACTCCCGTCGGTCGTCTGTGCGGCGGGCTCGCTCGACTCCGTCGCCGCGTCGCTGCCGACGCCCGGCGAGCGCCGCTCGTCGCTCTCTTCGGCGTGTTCGTCCGGCGAGTGGTTGGGGACGAACTCCGCGTGTGTCCCCTCCGGCTCGGCGTGTCGGCTCCCGGAGGACCCGCTCGGCTCCGGACTCGTCTCGACAGTCGTCTCCTCCTCGGTCTCCAACTGGTTCAGCCGCTCTTTCGTCTCCACGAGTTCCTCGGTCAGCCCGTCGACGGTCGCCCGGAGTTCCGCCACCTGGCGTTCGAGGTCCTCCACTCTGTTTCCCATGTCCGGTGTGGCACACTCTACAGGGTTAAATGTCCGTCAGACGCGTGGACGACGAGTCACCGTCGGGCGAAACTACAAGTGCGAGACCACGCTAGGCGGAGTCGAGAATGGACGACGAACTGTTCGCCGAGATGGTGGCACACGTCGACGAGAACGAGGCGGCGTACGTCGCGATGGGGGAAGCCGGTCGAGCCGACGAGTGAGTCAGCGAGTACCGAGGTGCTGTCGAGCGCACTCCAACACCCGGTCGAGTGTCGTCGCTGGTGTCGCCTCGTGGTGTCGGTCTGGTCGGTCGTAGAATCCACGCTGGAAGAACCGTCGCCAGTGAGCGAACAGTTCGTCTCGTTCCCAGAGGGTGTCGAACCGTACGTCGCAGTGGTAGCTGCGTAGTAGCTTCGAGCGCGTCACCGCGGCGTCGATGCCGTCGAAGGGCCACGTACCGCGCGGCGGTGCGAGCCCGTTCAGGCGTAGCAGGCTGTACAGCGTCGCGAGTGCCGTCCGGTGGTTCGCGTCGGGGAAGAAGTGGAGCCCCACCAGTGCACGGGTCCAGTGTTCACACTGTACCGCCACCGGTTCGATTCGCGGAAACTCGCGGACGACCCGCCCGACACGGTACCGTGTCACGTTCCGTATCTCGCGGTCCGTCCGATCTGCGTCGCCACGGACTTGTCCGTACGGGTACCGCTGGGACTCGAAGAAGAACCGGTTCGTCGCTCGAACGTACGCGGCGTCGACACCGGAGCAGTCGGTGATCCTGCGATCCGAAGGAGGCGTGCTCGAACTCAGGTCGACGTACCCGCAGTCGGGAACGTCGCCCCCCGACACGTCGAGTCCCGGTGCGGCCGCGAACCGTTCCGCGCCGCGCCTCTCGAGTAGTCCCACTCGATCCAGGTACCGACACTGGAGTCGGATCACGTTCTCTCGAAAGCGGCCGCGAGCGATCGCCCGCGGTGTCGTCGGCCCGTGTTCGGCGACGTAGTCGACGACTGCGGCGTCGTCGAGTGTCGCACTGCGCTCGTGGCCGCGCCACGGCCGGGGGTCGTCTCCACTCACCGCATCGACACACTGCAACCACTGACAAGATAGTCACGAACGACTACACTCGTGTAGAGTGTAACCCATCGAGACGAGTCGAGAGTACTACCAGCGCCCCGAGACGGGCACCGACGAGACACCTCCGGTTCCGACGGCCGACACCGGCGGGCAACGCCCCACGTTCGAGCGACCGACACCGACTTGTCTCCCGCCCACAGGTACACGCCCAGTGAACGTCCGCGGGCCAATCGTCGAGGTCGGAGAGGTGCGCACGATCGACACGCAGTACGGCGACCGCGAACTCGCCGAGGTGACGGTGCGACCGGATCGGGGCGCCGGGACGCCGACGAGGGTGACGCTGTGGGGCGACTGGGCGGAGACCGCCGAGTGGGCCGCCGCGGGGATGGAACTGCTCGTCACGGACGCCGAGACGGACGAGTACCGTGGGGAGACGACGTACGCGACCACCGGCGACAGCTACGTCGTCCTCGAACCGTCCTTTCTCGTCGACGTGACCGACGTGCGGTCGTGGGTCCAGTGCCCCCGGATGTACTACCTGAACAAACTCTCCGCCATCCCGCTGAACTACCCCGTGGTCAAGGGGACGATCGTCCACGAGGTGTTCGGCGACCTGCTGCGGGGGGTCGACTTGGAGGAGAGTGTCCAGCACCGCGTCGACGAGGCAGGACTCGAACTCGGGCTGTTGGAGCGCGACCGCGAGAGCGTGGTCGAGGAGGTGACCCAGAACGCGACCGCCGTCGAAGCGTGGCTCGAACAGGGGGTGTTGACCGACGAGGACGAGTGGCGATCCGAACAGACGCTGATCTCGCCGACGTTCGGGATCAAGGGGCGGGCCGACGCCGTCCGGCGGGGGACCCCCGTCGAGTTGAAGACGGGGAAGAACACGAAACGCGACCCACGGTTCCACGACAAGATCCAGGCGGCCTGCTACGCGCTCCTCTTGCGCGAGCGGGGAGTCGACGCCGACACCGGGACGCTGCTGTACACGAAGAACGCCGCCCTGGACCGCTCGGAGTTCACGGGCGATCTCTCGCCGGCCAAGGAGTTCTCGATCGGACAGGGGTTGCTCGACTTCGTGGTCCGTACGCGCAACGAGATCGCCGCCACGGAGTCCGACAGCAGCGTGCCGACGGGGTACGAGGCGGACGCGAACTGCGAGTACTGTTTCGAGCAGGACACCTGCATGGTCGTCTCCGGCCGCCTCGACCAGGAGTCGAAGGCCGGGCAGGTCGGGAGCGCCGTCCCGCCAGAGGAGCGGCAGTACTTCGAGCGGATGTACCGCGGACTGGAGGCGGAACGCGGCGCGGTCCACGACGAGTACCGGAAACTCTGGGAGCAGAGTGCGACGGAACGGGCCGACGACGACCGGGCGCTGATCGACCTCGAGCCACTCGGCCGGCGGGAGCGGGACGGTGGCCGGTGGGTCCTGTACGCGAGCAAGCCCGCGGACACGGTGTCGAAGCTCCGCGAGGGCGACGTGGCGCTGGCCTCGGACGGCGACCCGGTCGGCGGCGAGGCGGAGTTGGCCCGGATCGAACGCCTCGGGACGGCCGTGGACGGTGACGAGGACGCTCGGTCACACGACGAGGCCGACCTCGCACTCCCGGACGGCGTCACTGTGCCGTCGGATCGCGAGCCGGTCGTCGTCACGGCCGACGAGCCGGTGCCGCTGCGTCGCCTGGACACGTATCCCTCGGAGCTGTCCGTCGACCGGCAGCTGACGGCACTCCACGACACGATCCTGAAGGGTGACCCCGACCGCAAGGACGTGTTGTTCGGGCGCCGCGACCCTGCCTTCGCCGAGCCCGACGGAGAGACGTTCGTCCCGAACAACGAGGCACAGGACCGGGCGGTGCGGCGGGCGGTGACCGCCGAGGATCTGGCACTGATCCACGGGCCGCCTGGGACGGGCAAGACGTACACGATCGCCGAGACCGTCGCGGCACTGGTCGCGCGGGGGGAGCGTGTCCTCCTGTCGGCGTTCACCAACCGCGCGGTCGACAACGCGCTGGCGGCGCTGCGCGACCGCGGGGTCGTCGACGCCGTCCGCGAGTCGGAGCGGTTCGCGGACGTGGTCGCGAGCGGAGGCAGTCGCGCCGACGCAGACTCCCCCGGTGACCCGGACGATCACGGCGATGGAGACGGATCGGGAGCGACGGCGACGTTCGAGGACGCCGTGGTCAGGGTCGGGACGGAGACGGGCGTCCGCGAGGACATGCAGGACGTGCGACTCGTCCAGTCGGGTGACCCCGGCGAGCGGCGGACGACACTCCGGGAGGCGCCGGTCGTCGCGGCGACGACGGCGACGTGTGGCTCCCGGGTGCTCCGCGAGCAGTCGTTCGACGTGGCACTCGTCGACGAGGCGTCGCAGTTGACGGAGCCGGCGACGCTGGCGGCGGTGACCCGCGCCGACCGGTTCGTCCTCGTCGGCGACCACGAACAACTCCCACCCGTCGTGCAGAGCGAGGGCGGCGTCCCAGTCGCGACCGACGAGAGTGATACGGCCCCCGAGAACGAGGGCGATCCGCCGCGCGCGGACCTCTCCCGGTCGTTGTTCGAGCGCCTGATCGACAGGTACCCGGACGCCGGGGTGACGCTGACGAGTCAGTACCGGATGTCACAACGCATCCAGGCGTTCGCGTCGGCGGAGTTCTACGACGGCGCGCTCCGCCCCGCGACCGGGGAGGTCGCGGCCCGCTCGCTCGTCGACCTGGGGGTCTCGCCCGACGACCTGCCGCCCGCTCTCCGCGACGGGGTGTCGTACGTCGACCCCGAGGGCCGACGAGTCGGGAACACGAACCCGACGGAGGCCGACCGCGTCGCCGAGTTGGTGCGCGCCTACGTCGACGCTGGTGTCGACCCCGACGACGTGGGTGTGATCGCGCCGTTCCGTGCACAGGTGGCGGAGATCGCCCGGCGGACGCCCGTCACCGTCGACACGGTCGACCGGTTCCAAGGCTCCTCGAAGGAGGTGATCCTCGTCTCGTTCGTCGCCACAGACTCGCTCGACTCGCCGGTGTTCGAGGACCCGCGGCGGGTGAACGTCGCGCTCACCCGTGCGAAGCGGGCGCTGACACTCGTCGGCGACGAGGTCGCCCTGCGCTCGGACCCGTTCTACGAGCAGATGCTCGACTGGGCGGACCGGTGAGCGCGTCCGTGTCGGCCGTGGTAGTTCCGTTCGGAAGCTACTAAGTACCACTGGGTCGTCGGTAATCCCGACATGGACCGCGAGGGGCAGGTGGTCGACGGGTCGACACGGCGTGTCGAGCGGGAGCTACTCGGGGACGGAACCGATCTCGACACCGTCGCCGAGTGGTTGGACGCACTCGGGGACGAACGCCGGTTCCGGATCGTCTACCGACTGTGTCGTCACCGCCCGATGACGACGGGACAGTTGGCGGAGGCGTTGGAGGCGAGTCAGAACAGTCTCTACTACCACGTCTCGGCGCTGGTCGACGCCGGGTTGATCGAAGCCGTCGGCGAGGGGCGCTCCAGACGCTACAGACCGACGGCGGCCGGGCTCTCGGTGGCGGAGAACGTGTTCGACGCCGTGGAGCGGGCGACGGCTCGCGACGACTCTGGGTCCGATGCGGGTGGTCGCGACGACTCTGGGCCCGATATGGGTGGTCGCGACGACTCTGGCACGACTCACGACGGGCAGCGCGACGGGCCGCAGTAGTCCCTCGGAGGGGAGAGCGGACGCCGACGCCGTCTCTCGGCGCTACTCGTCGGCGTCGCGGCACGCTTATCCGCTCGCCCGGAGAACGGTCGCTCGTGCAGACACACGTCGTTCCGGTCGGGTTCGACTACGACCGCCTGATCGCGCCGTTGGTCCGCGACCAGTTGCGTGTCGACCGCGTGATCCTGCTGGAGGGGGCCGTCGGGAGCGAGGCCAACGTCCAGTACTCGCGAGGTCTCGCCGAGAAGTTGGAGACGGACTTCCAGAACCTCCTGGGTGCGACGACGGAACGGGTCCCGGTCGCCGACGTGTACGACTACGACGCCGCCTTCGAGCAGGCGTACGACCTGATCAACGCCGAGTTGGACGACGGCGCGGAGGTGTGGGTGAACGTCTCCGCGATGCCGCGCCCGGTGTCGTTCGCCTTCGCGACGGCGGCTCACTCGATCACCCTGGAACGGCAGGCCGACCGCGACCGCATCCACACCTACTACACCGCCCCAGAGAAGTACCTGGAGACGGAACTGGCGGAGGAGCTCCGGGACACACGTGACCTCCTCGCGGAGGTCCGCACGCTGCTCGACGACGAGCCGAGCGGGGCCGCCGGAGAGGCGACGGGAGACACGACAGTCGGTGACGCGACGCCGTCGGAGACCGCGGTCGCGGAGTCGGCGGATCCCGACGCCGCGGCCGTCCGCGAGCGGATCGACGACCACCTGGCGGGTGTCGCCGAGTTGCTCTCGGAGTTCGACGAGCGGGGGACGACCATCGGCGCGAAGGAGATCGACGGGAGTCACGTCGTCGAGTTGCCGGTCGCCTCCTTCTCGAACGTGAAGCCGTTCGAGGAGGTGATCCTCTTCGAGTTGGGCGAGCACGGCGAGTTCGACTCCGTCTCGGAGTTGGCACAAGCGCTGGCGGACGAACTCGGCGAGGAGTACACCGACTCCTTCCGCTCGAAGGTGATCTACAACGTCGACCGCCTCGGCCCGGGCGGGAAGGGGTACGTCGAACAGGAGTCACACGGGAAGTCCTACCGGACGCGTCTCTCCCGGATCGGCGAGTTGTGGGTGCGTGCCCACCGGAACGGGAACTCTGGAGACCGGTCGTCGGGAACCGACGCCGTCGACGAGGGCGACGCCGATCGGTAGTGAGACTACGGAGTCCGATAGACGTGCGTCGTCGCCCGGTAGTGTAGCTCTCACGCGTCTCGACGCAGTCTCGACCGAGAGTCTCGAGAACTCGCCATTCTCTGTGTGACTACGCAGATCTGCCTCTCGTCGTCGGAAGTCCACGGGCGTATTCGAGTGCAAGTCCGTTCGAGCTGGGTGGTCTGTGTGGGTCGTCGTCGGAGTGTGATCGTGCGAAATCGTAACTCGTCCGTGTGAGTCCGATTTGACATCTTTTTTCCCAAAGTAGTGCTTTCTACCCTCGGGATAATTGGATACAAACACAAAACAATTATTGAGACAGGGGGAAAATCAGTACGCGAGACTGACCGATGGGCTACTGGAGTTCCTCACGAGCACGAGAGAGGCGAGAGTCCGGCGACGGTGACCGGGACGGAGACTCGGAGCGGGACCGGCGGTCCGGCGGCCGAGACCGGCGATCGACCGACACGGACCCGTACCGAGCCACCGCCGATATGGAGACAGACATCGTCGGGAAGCTGAGCATCGCACAGGCACGCGAGCGGTACGACACCGAGTTCGAAGACGACGGTGAGGTCCGCCAGATGATGCGGATCGAAGAACGGTGGGGCCCACAGGTCCACGACTGGATCGACGAAGGTGTACCCACCGACGCGATGGAGAACCACCTCACTCTCGATCGCTTCCGCGAACGTCGCGATACACCCATTCCGTGGAACGTCGAGAAACGCAACAAGAAATCGCTCCAGCGAAGTCGCGAAGCGACCGAAGAGATCGAACCCGCCGGCCGTACGAGCGTTCCCGACGCCGTCCGCGAGGTGATCTCTTCGCCTGGTCGGCCGCTCGACGCTTCGATTCAGCGCGCGGTCGAAGAGCGGATGGACGACTCACTTGGTGACGTACGGATTCACACCGGGCCGAGAGCCGCAGCGGCAGCCGACGCCATCGACGCGCGAGCGTTCACAGTGGGGAACCACGTCGTGTTCGGTGCTGGCGAGTACGACCCGGAATCAGCGGAAGGTCAGCACGTGCTCGCCCACGAGTTGGCACACGTTCGCCAGCAAACCGGTGGCGCACTGTCGATGTTGCCGCAGGACGACGTGCAGTTGGAGATCGATCCCGACCCCGAACTGGAACGCGAAGCCGAGGAGACCGCACAACGCGTGATGTCCGGTGGTGACCTCGGGATTCAGCGCCTCTCCGACACCGACGTGCACGTCCAGCGGATCGAAGAGGATCAGGTGTTCGACGCGATGGCGTTGTTCGAAGCCGAGGTCGAGAACGAGACGGGGTCGGAGTTCAGGCGGTCACAGAACCAGAATCGGCTCGGATATCTCTCCGACGTGGCAGACGATGTCCTGACAAAACAGAACAAACAGTCGGCACACAGTACCAAGCGAGAACTCGAGGAGAGTTCGTATTCGGGGGCCGAAGTGATCTCAGAAGGACTCCAACGTGAGATAGATCAGTTGTCGGACAGCATTTCGGAGGATCTCTCCGACGTTGGACTCACAGAAGACCAGCGAGCAGTTCTCTCGGGAGACCTCGTCACGGACCAGTGGGACGACGTGGCGTGGACGACGGTAAAGGCGCTTCTGTCGGCGACGAGTCTCGGTACTTACATTACTGTTTCTCAAGTATTGTCGAAAGCTACAGGTCACGATCCCGATTCGATTGGCAAACAGGCCGTCGGGCGAGTTCGTCGTGGGGAGATTCACGGGTGGGAAGACATCCGAGCAATTTGGGAGCGAACAAATGGCTCTCTCCAACAACGCGCCGAGAGAATCGAACAGGAAGTACGGAATGACGACTACGAATCACCCGAGAGAGAAGGAGTCAGCGAACCCCGGAGGAAATGATCATGGATGGAGTTGTAACCGGGGAGAGCGACACTCGGATTGGACTGAGTATCATCGACAACGTGGACTTGGAACATCTTGTCGAAATAGGATTCGACGGTGAACTACTCGGATACGATTCGGAGGAGTACCCGGACGATTCGACAACTGCAACGAGGGAACAGACAGAGCACGTTCACCAGGCACAGCAGTATGCCCGATGGGTGGCATACCGTGATCGAGACTACGAGACGCTATCTCGCCGAAAGAATCCAGACTGTATCCTCGCAGGATTGTTGGCCGTAGCGACTCTCTCAGAGTCGGAGTTCGACGACCTGTTCGGTGACCTCCAGTCGCAGATTCGGAGCCACTACGACGACTCCACTGTCGAGACTCCGTTGACAGATGTCGATCTCGACGGAGCGGTCGTCTACGAGAAGGATCTGTACGTCTCCCCCGACCCGACAGAGATCGACCCGTCGGTACTGGCACAGTTTCGCGACCGGTTCGACACCGACTCGGGGGATTCGGACAGTCCAATCGACGCGGAGTTACCGCTGGAGACTCGCGAGTCACTGGCGTTCGATCTCGAAGGCGTCTCACAGATGCACCATCTCGCGTACGACGGGCTCGCCGTCGCCGACGAGGCACGCGGTAACCAGCCGCTCGACCGCGACCCGGACGCCACTGTCGAACTGATGCCGTTCGACACCGACGAGATCGACTCGTTCCACCACTACGTCGTCTCACACCTCGCTTACCAGTTACGCGATTGCTTCTTACTGATGGGCGAGACACCACCGACACCGTTCCGTAGTCCCGGCTGGGGGACCTTCGAGGCGTTCATGAAGCACCGATACTACCCACAGTACGAGAACTACTGGGACGCCACCGCCGACATCGGCTCCTGGGAGCCCGTCCCGTGACACTGACTACTCTCAGTCGAACGTCGACGAGCGCGGTGGAGAGTCGCCTCACACCCGAACGCGTCCCCGACCCCGAACTGGAACGCGAAGCCGAGGAGACCGCACGACGTGTGATGGCCGGCGGCGAACTCGGGATTCAGCGCCTCTCCGACACCGAGGACGAAACTGGAGAGGTGAGCGATCATCGCCGGAGACACAACGACCTCCAGTTCGGGCACCTCTACGACATCGCACAGACCGTCATCGAACGGAATCGGCGAAAACGGGACCCCGAGACGAAACAGGCACTTGCCGAGGGTGGCGATCCAGCCCAGCGAGACCTCGCAGATCGGTTCGACTCCGTCGGCAGTATCAGAGCCGACGTCGAAGCCCTCCAACGAGAAATCGACGACGTTGCACTCACCGACGACCAACGACGCCGCCTGCACGGCCTCGCCGACACCGACAACTGGGACAAAGTCGGCTGGGGACTCACCAAGACCATCCTCACCGCGACGGGACTCCCCGCACTCCTCGAGATGGTCAACCTCGCGACACAGGTGAGCGGTGGCGACGCAGCCACCGGTGCCTCCCTCGGCTCGAAAGCCGTCGGACGGGACATCGACCAGATGGGCACACAGGCCGTCGCCAAGGCCCGCCGCGGACAACTCGGCTGGGAAGAAGTCAAACAAATCTGGACTCAGTCCGACGGCACACTCGAAGAACGGGCCGAACAGATCGAACAGGAGATCCGGGAAGGTACCTTCCTCACCGAGGATCGACGAGGGGTTCTGGAGACAGGTAATTTCTGAGAATGAAATCAATAATAACTGGAGAAGACGAAGTTCGAGTCGGAGTCAATCTGCTAGACAATGCTGGGGAAGAACACGGGATAGAGATGGAGTTCGATGGGGAGATCAAACACCACCAGTCTGAGGCGTACGCGGACAACCCCCGATTCCGCACCCGCGAGGAGTGCGAACACGTCGATCAGGCACGCCGCTTCGCGAAGTGGCAGGTGTACCGAGAACGCGGGTACGATACGGTCCCCCCGCTAGAGAACCCCGACCGATTGACGGCCGCACTCTTGGCGATTGCCGACCTGTCGAGTGACACGTTCCAAGCGCAGTTCGGAGAACTCGAACGACGACTCGCGCGCCACTACGACGACGGCCCCGTAGAGCTACCGTTCCCGAACGCCGACCCCGACGACGCCATTATTTACCAACAGGATGTGTACCTCGAACCCGACCCAGTCGAACACGACCCGCCGGTGCTCGAACAGTTCCTCTCGCGATTCGACGGCGACCCCGACACGCCCGTCGCCCGTCGCGCCAGCGAACTCACGACACAGGATCGCGACGACCTCGGGTTCGAGGTGGAAGCCGTCTCGGGTATCCACACGGTCCACAACGACGGACAGGGAACCGAACGACGCGACCACGGCGAGCAGCCGTTGGACCGCGACCCGGACGCGAGAGTCGAACTGATGGCGTTCGACACGGACTCCGTCGACTCGTTCCACCACTACGTCGTCTCGAATCTCGCCTACCAGATCCGTGACCGATTCCTGCTGATGGGCCAGGCACCACCGACTGCGTTCCGTGCGCAAGGGTGGGGAACCTATCGGGGGTTCCAGTGTCAGAAGTTCTGCTCGCTGTACGAGGAGTACTGGTCAAGTGAGGCCGACATCACCTCCTGGGAGCCCTGGACCGAGTGAGCCAGCGGGTCCTAGTTCACTCACCGACAATCGGAATCACTCGAAGACGACGACCGGTGTCACGACCCCGCTCGCCTTTTGCGTCCGGCCCACCTACACTGTGACATGTTACTCGTCCGCGGGCGAGCCGGGGGAACGGCGTTGACCGGCACGATCTACGAGCGCGGGGAGGAGCCGCCGTCGTACAAGGGGGCGCCCGACGGCGACGAGCCGTACGTCTGGGTGTGTGACGCCTTCTACGAGGTCCACAGCGGTGGCTCGGAGCTGGAACTCGACGGGCGGACGGTGAACGTCGCCTTCGAGTCGCCGATGCCGCGCGGGTTCGAGACGCGCGAGGCCGCCGTGACCGCGGCCGAGGACCACGTCCGGACACAGTTCGCGCGAGTCGGGTTGGACGCGGCAGCCGTGGAGGTGGAGGTCGTCGAGCAGCGGCCCGGCGCCGACGCCCACGAGGAGTCGCCCGCAGGGGTGCGACCCGACGACGCGGATCGGGCTACGGGCGCACTGGAGTCCGGCGAGACGGACGACGAGGACGAGGCGTGACTCGTCACCGCTCCGGGTGCGTCGCGGCGTCGAACCCGCCTCGCACCAGCGGCTTCGCGACGTGCCGACGGGCACACGGCGGCACCTCGTACCACCCGGGACGGAGGTCGCGATCCACCGTCCGCGTCACCTTCCCCGATTCGCTCGTCTCACAGTCCCGACAGCGGTAGCCCGCGTCTCGACCGGCCGACTCCATCGTGCGCTCACACTCGGGACAGGTCGGCACGACGCGTTCCGTCCGGTCCAACTCCCGAACGGCGACCTTCTCCAGTTTCACCGTGTCGTCGGCCACTTCGCCACAGACCGTGAGTCGGTCCCCGGGCCGTAGCGCGCGCACTCGGTCGCGGAACCGCCCGGTCGGCTCGAACGCGACACAGTCCAACGCGTCGGGTGCTGGGGTCGGCGTCTCGCCCGCAACCTCGCCGCTCTCGGCCACGCCTCCACCGCCACCGCGTTCGGGTGGCTCGAGTGCGAAGAAGACGTGGCCACCCCGCCGCGTCTCGGGAGCGGTCTTGACCGTCCCGTCGATCCGGTAGGCCAGTCCGTCGCGCAGCGACGAGTGGCCCCCTGTCTGCGGAACCGGCCCTCCGGCGGCCCACGCACCGCGTGCGTCGTGGAGGTGTGCGTCGGTTCCCTGGTTGGTGACGAACAGTGCGCTCCGATCGACCGACTCGCTCTCGATCCGCGCCGCGACACGCTCGACCGCGGTCGCGTCGTCGCCACGGACGCCGTACAACACCGGCCCGGGTGCGTTCGGAACGCAGACCGCCTCGCCCGCCACTCGATCGACCGTGTCCCAGGCGTCCGGGTAGGCGTCGGCGGCCGCCGCGAACACGCTCCGCTCGTCCACCTCGCGTTGGGTGCCACACCGGTCGAACGCGCGGTAGTCGATCCGCTCGTACGTCCAGTCGTCGTGACTCGCCCACGCGCCCACCGCGGCGAGTGCGCCGACGCGGCCACGGCCCGCGACGGTGTCCCGCGTCGCCGAGTTCGCCGCTGCCGAATCCGCCGGCCGCGAGTCTGCCGCCGCCGAGTCCCTCGAACCGGACGCGTCTCCCACGTGCGTCGCGCGCCCGGTCACGCGTCGACTCGCCGGGTCTGTCGAGGTTCCTCGTCCGGCCCCTCCCACCCCCGGTGCCCAGCCGACGGTCTCGTACCCCGCCTCGGCGGCGACGCGGAGTGCTCTGTCGAGTGCGACCGGTTCGCGAATCGCGTCGCGTGCGAACGACGCGACCGGCTCCGGCACGGCGTCGGGGTCGTGGGGCGCCACGACGACGCCGGGACTCGTGTCGGCGTCTGTCGTGACCGCAAACCGCTCGGCGAGCGAGACGACGACGCGGCGAGCACGCGACGGGGCGGCGTCCGTGTGAACCGCCAGCGCCGCGTTCCCGCGAGTCTTGTGTTCGACACCGGGGAACAGCCGAACCAACACACGTCGCTCGACACAGTCGCCGTCCGCCAGCCTGTCGGCGAGTCGCGCGGCGAGGTAGGTGGTGCACATCCCCTCCGTCCGGGAGTCGGTGTCGTCCACGGCGACGACCGTCACGGTCGAGACTCCGGCGGGCGGCAGATTTCAGCGTTCCGGTGCCGTGGTGGTACGATGCTGTGGTAGTCCGTGTCGTCGTGTCTCGGCGGGTGTGCCCCGTCGCGGTGCCACCGCCTCAGCCGTCGTAGCTGAGCAGTCGGGGTGCCTCGTCCGCGAAGGCGACCGCGTCGGGCCCGAACGAGTCCGCGTACCGGACGACGAGCGTGACGACGACCGCGGGGCGACGGACGGCGTACCCGTCCGACCGGTCGACGAGCCCGGCGGCTTCCAACTCGGAGGTGTACTTGCTCACCGTAGCACGCGACACGTCCAGTGTCCGCGCCACGTCCGCGCCCGTCGGGTCCGTCTCCCGCAACAGTGTCAGCAGGATGCCGCGAGCGGTCTCGCGCCGGAGGTACCCCAACGCCGTCTGCTCGAACGCGGAGAACCGGTCCGCCGGGTAGAACCGCCGGTAGTCGCCGTCGCGTCTGGAGACGACGGCACCGTCCGACTCCAACCGGCGGAGGTGGTGTTGGGTCTCGCCCGTTCCCAGGCGGAGATCGTCGCGCAGTTTCGAGAAGTGTGCACCGGGTGTCCGACCGAGGTAGCCGCGGATGGCGTCGCGCACGTCCGACCGTGCCTCCCGCCCGTCGGCCGACTCTTCGGCGTCGACCTCCGCGGCGGCCAGCGGCGACGCCGCCCCCAACGCCGCGAACCGACGGAGTGTGGTCCGCTTCTCGTCGTCGACCTCTCGACTCACGAGACTCGATACAACCCACGCGTAAAAAAGCCTACCGGGTGTCGCTCCGTGTGGGAGCGGGGTGGGTCACCCTAGTTCCGTCTCCGGGCAGGTCACTCCAGTTCCGTCTCCAACTCCTCGTCGGGGCCGCCCTCGACGGGGGAGCCGTCGGCGTCGTCGATCACGTTCTCGGGAGACTCGATAGACTCCTCGCCGTCGCCGACGACCTCGTCCATGTCCGCGATGGCCTCCTCGCCGTCGGGCGAGCCGTTGCCCATCTCCTCGATGTCGTCGAGTTGGCCGATGATCTCGTCGATGTCGTCCAACCCGAGCATCTCGCGGGTCTCCTCGCCGAAGTCCAGCGAGTCGAGCCCCTCGGACTCCTGCACGTCGGAGCCGCTCAGCGTCTTCCCGTAGCGGCCGACGAGCGAAGTGAGCTCCTGCGGGAGGACGAACGTCGTCGACTCGCCCTGACCGATGGACTCCAGCGTCTCCATCCCGCGCTCGATGATCGCCCGCTCGCCCATCGACTGTGCCGACTTCGCGCGCAGCACCGTCGAGATCGCGTCACCCTGCGCCTCGAGGATCTGACTCTGCTTCTCCCCTTGGGCGCGGATGATGTTCGACTCCTTCTCACCCTCCGCCTCCTCGATGGCGGAGCGCCGTTCACCCTGCGCCTCGAGGATCATCGCCCGCCGCTTCCGCTCGGCGGAGGTCTGTTGCTCCATCGCCTGCTGGACGTCCTTCGAGGGGTTGACCTCTCGCACCTCGACGGACTCCACGCGGATCCCCCACTCGTCGGTGGGTTCGTCCAGCTCCTTCCGGATGCGTGCGTTGATCTCCTGACGCTTGTTGAGCGTGTCGTCGAGGTCCATGTCGCCCAGTACCGCCCGCAGCGTCGTCTGGGCGAGGTTCGAGACGGCCGTCTTGTAGTCTTCCACCTCGAGGAACGCCTTCTTCGCGTCCATCACCTTGATGTAGACGACGGCGTCGGCGGTCACCGGGGAGTTGTCCCGCGTGATCGCCTCCTGACGCGGCACGTCGAGTGTCTGTGTCCGCATGTCGAAGGCGTGCGTGTTCGAGACGAACGGCTCGACGAAGTTGATACCCGGCTCCAACAGCGTGTCGAACTGCCCGAACACCGTCTTCGCCTTCTTCTCGTAGGCGTCGACGATCACCACGGACTGCCACACTGTGATCACTGCCAGCAACAGGAACAGGAGTCCGACCAGCACCACGCTGAACCCGGACTGCAGTGGTACAGGGACCATGTCCCCGGGTTGGGTGTCACCGCGTGTAAGTGTTCCCACTGTGTTGCACCGAGCGTTCAGGTGGGACGAAGAGCCGAACCGGATCGGCGCCGTGAGCCAACTACAATTGCTTGCGGAAAGCATATCTTTCCTCGGGCGAGAGTGAGGGTCGATGACGACCGGCTCGGGAGAACGACTCTGGGAAGGTGACGTGAACGAGGCGGCGGTCGAGGAGTGGGTCGACGAGACGACGGCGTTCGACCGTGTGCGAACCGTCGCCGAGACGACGAGTGATCCGCAGTCTGCGAGTGAGGTTGCCGACAGGGCTCGTGTCAGCGAACCGACAGCACGGAAGTACCTGGAGAGCCTCCTCGAGGCGGGCTTGGTCACCGCCGTGTCGACCGGTAACGGGACGCGGTACGTCAGGTCGCCACAGTCGTTGGCCGTCGACCGGATCGCGTCGATCCACCGCGAGCACACGAGAGACGAGATCGGTAGCGCCATCGAGCGGTTCCGCGACGAGCTGGCGGCGCTCCGGGACACGTACGGCGTCGCCGACGCGGACGCTCTGGTCGACCGGCTCGATGCGGACGAGACCGGGTGGCAGGACGTGCATCGCTGGCGCGAGACGGAAGAGCGGTTGGCGGTGGCCCGGGCGGCACTCGCGCTGTACGATTTCGACCCCGACGACACTCGGACGGCGGTGACTCGTCTCGCGTACGCCGGGCACGCCGACGGCGACCGCGGAGCGTTCGCCTCGGGGACCGACGAGTCCACCACCGGGAACGACGAGTCGACCGCCTGAGAGACACGCGATGCGACTAGACGAGGACGACGCGAGAGACGTCGGCAGTCTCGACGTCGCCGCAACGCGCCGAGTCGGCCGCGTCTTCGAGCGTGTCGACGGTCTCGTCGAGCGTGCGGCGCTCGACTCCCCGTTGGAGCCGACGGCAGTCGTCGTCGAGTTCGGAGACGGGATCGGTGCGGCGACGTGGGCCCGGATCGAAGCCCGGTGGTTCGACACGGGAGCGTACAACGTCCACCACGTCGACGAGAGCGGGCGGAACTTCAGGTTCGACCGACACCCGAAGCCGGGAGTACCGACCGCTCACTTCCACCCACCGCCGGAGGCGGAGTCTGGTGCTGCGGAACCGTCGTGTATCTCGGTCGAGGAGCCACCGGTCGTCGCACGGGCGGTCCACCGGCTGTGGCGACGTGCCTACGACACCGGCGACGTGGAACGGCTGAACGCGGCCGAGAATCCACCGTAGTGCCAATCTACAGGCGGAGCATGCCGAGTGCCTCGGGGTCGTCCGAAAGTCAGACATTTTCGGTATTACTAGAATCGAAGATTCTCGAACGACTCGACCCCGAGGGTGAAGGCCGTACGCTTGTGACACAAGCCACCGTATCGACGGATACAGTCACGACGTGGGTTACAGATCTCGATCCGAAGCAACTGCCGGCAGTTGCGAGGGAATGCGACACCCCTCAACACCCCGCCGATATGGTGGGTGAGACGGGTGTTGTCGGGCGGGGTGGAGCCGCCGACCCTCACGGACGCACCGGGCGTTCGGGTGTGAATTCCAGCCGACCCATCTCGGGAAGGTCGAGGGGGAGTTAAATTCGCCTGCGACAGCACGGCCCACCTTGGGGCGTGCGGTCAAGACGGCGAAGCCGCGGGGCTTGTCCCCGCGGTACTTCACCACTCCCGCAGCGCACCAGCGCCGTGGAAGTGTCGGAGGACGACGACGAACGTCACTGCACCCGAGACGGCGGCGACGCCACCGAGGTAGAACACCAGGTCCATCCCCAGCGAGTCCATCAGCCACCCGCCGGCGACGGGCGCGACGACGGAGCCGGGTCGCCAGACGAGTTCTCTGATCCCGAAGCTGGAGGCGACACCCTCGCCGTCCGACCCCTCGTCCGCGAACAGCGCCATACTCGCGGGTTCGCGGAAGCTGTCGGCGACGCCCAACAGGAGGTTACAGCCGACCAGCGGGAGGAACGCCGCCGACACGTCTCCGAGGACCGGGAACGCCCCCGGGAGCGACAGTGCGCGGCCGACGACCGGCGTGAACGGGACGAGGAGCGCGACCAGCCCGTAGGCGCCGCCGCCGGCGAAGACGAACAACGACCGGCCGAACCGGTCGGAGAGCCGCCCGGTGTACGGCTGTGCGAGCATGTTGGTGAACTTCTCGGAGACGACGACGACGGAGACCGCGAACGCGGGGTAGCCGAGCCCACCCTTCGCGGCGACGAGCCCGGCGAAGATGGGCACCCACGAGCGGACGAGCGTGACGGCGACGGCGTACTGCGCACGGAAACTGGTGAGGGTGACGATCCGGCGGTTGACCGCGAGGTCTCGGAACGGGAACCCCGGGATCGTCGTCTCGTCGTGGGCCAACACCGCCGCGACGGCGATCAGTGTCACGACGAACAGCGCCGTGATGAGCGCGAACACCTCCTCGAAGCCGCCGAAGTAGTCGTACAGCCCCCCGGCCGAGAGGCCGCCGAGGATCGACGCGAGGAACCGCGAGGCGTTCGCCTTCCCGATGTGGTTCGCGCGCGTCTCCGTCGTCGCGAGTTCGCCGACCAGCGACAGCGTCATCAGCCCCATCCCGGTGGCGACCACGCCCTGTAGCGCCCGGACGCCGATCAGCGCCGTCGTCGAGCCGACGAGCGGGAAGACCGCGTACACGACGACCCCGAGCCCGAGACACCCCAGGAGGACGGTCCGCTTGTCCCCGCGGTCGCCGGCCCACGCCAGCGGGACGACGGCGAGCGTCTGTGCGACGGTGAACCCGGTGTAGAAGAGACCGATGGTGGTCCCACCGGCGTCGAGCGCGTTGGCGTACTTGGGTAACAGCGTGATCAGCGTCACCAACCCGAAGCCGGCGGAGAACCGCGCGAGGTACAGCGCCCAGAACTGGCCTCGTCCCGGTCCGTCCCCGGCCGCGTCCGCGTCGTTCACGGACACGCTCCGGCAGAGGCCGTCAAGTGCGTGTCGGAAGCGGACGACGAGACGGCGTGGCTCGGTGGCCGGTGGGACCGGCCCTCCGTCACTCGAACGCCGCCGTCACAGCGGCGGCCCGGAGAGGTAGCCACCGAGGAGGAGCAAGACGACGCCGATACCGCCCGCGGCCTTCAGGAACGTGTCCGCCTCACGGCCGGCGGTCCTGACCTTCCCGGCGTCGACGGCCTCGCGGATGCGGGCGGTCCCGACCTCGGTGAGGCCGGTCATCGCGAACCACAACACGACCATCGTCAGGACCGCGTGGCCCCGTGGCGGGACGGTGAGTCCCGAGAGATCGCCGTACTGCGTCCAGACCATCCACAGCCCCGTCGCTGGCAACACCAGTGCGCTGGTCCGCGAGAAGATCGCGAGCCCGCTCGCGACACTCGACAGGACCGCGGTCGAGAGATCGCCGTCGCGCGCCAGCGGCAGCAGTCGCCACGTCGTGAACACGATTGCACCCGTCCACGCGCCGGCGAACAGCGTGTGGAACGCGTACGCGAGAGTCGTCGTGATACTCACAGTCGGTGTCCAGTGTCGTCGCCGGGATAAGTGAGTGGGAACGAGACGGGTGGCGGCGTGCTCGACTCCGGGCCGGCCGCCCCTCGCCGCCCGCTACCGCGCCTCGTGGACGCGGTCGAGATCCGCCACCGTCGGCGCGTTGACGATCACGACCGTCTTCCCGCGGCGTTCCACCCGGAAGGCGTCCGCGAAGCCGCCGTCCGCGACGCGGAACACGCCCTCGCGCACCTCGCGACCGCCGAGTCGGAGCCGCACCAGCCGCTCGTAGGCGTCGACGAACTGTCGAGCGTCGCGGCGACTGTCCCACGCGAGTCGCCAGACGTAGCCGGTCTCCTCGCCGTTCCGGTACGGGACGAGGCGGTCGCCCGCCCACCCCTCGCTGGCGCCGACGGCGTACGTCCGGGAGGAGTAGTCGCCGTCGGACTGGTAGTACCGCTCGCGGTCGATCGCCTGCCCGGCCCACAGCGTCGTGTAGACCCCGAGTTCGCCGAGTCGTTCACCCTGCCCGCGGGCGTCGATCCGGTTCCACCGTCGGTTCGAGCGGTCCGGGACGGTCACCTCGCGGACCTCCTCGTCGGGGTAGGTGTCCGGGTGGATCGTCTGTTCCGTCGAGACGGGGTAGTTCTCGTAGGCGTCGTTCACGGCCGCCCACCCGCCCCGCTGGCGCAGGGCGTGGACGAAGCCGGAGCCGTCGGCGTACGGCTGGTAGATGGCGACGAACAGCGCCGGGTCGATCTGCCCGCCGCTCCCGCCGCCGCTCTCCGGTTTCGGGACACAGTCCCACTCCTCGCGGCAGCGCTCGTCGTACAGTGTGTCGACGTAGCGGGCGTCACCCTCCGTGAGCCCCTGTGCGGCCAACCGGCCGTCGCGAGTGTCCGTCCGCCGGTACTCGAAGTGCTGATCCTGGAGCGCGTGGACCAACTCGTGAGCGAGGGTGGTGCGGTCGAGACGTGGCGTCTCGCTGTCGGAGACGATCACGATCTGGTCGCTGCCGGGGGAGTAGTAGCCCGCGACGGCACCGCCGTAGAGGGCGTCGAACTTCTCGGCGACGGACTCGTCCTCGCCGACGACGAACTGCGCCTCCCACACCTGACTCCGGAACGACTCGACGCGCGGCGGCACCTCCCGCGAGAAGACGTTGCGCTCGCGGTACTCCTCGCGGGAGATCACCTCGACGGGGACCGACTCCCGGAACTCCAACTGGCGGATCAGTTCGACCCGCGCCATCGTGCGGTTCACGACGGCCGCGAGCTCCGTCTCGTTGAGGCCGTCGGCGGGGGTCACCGCGAGATCGTCCGTCGCCCGGACGCCACCCTCGACGCCCAGGCGGTCCGCCGGCCGCTCGTCGGTGGTCGACTCGCCGTCTGTGTCGCCGTTCGCGTCCCCGTTCGCCGAGTCGGCGGGCGTCTCGCCGTCCGGCGCCTCGGTGGGGGTGTCACCCGAGGTCGACTCCGTGCCGGCCACCCAGTCGCCGTCGGCCCCCGGCGCCCCGGCACAGCCCGCCACCACGAGGAGCAGACAGGCGACCAGCGTCGCCGCCGCACGTGTTCGTGACACGGGGTCACTCGGGCCGAGACGGGCATAAGCGTGACTCCGGGGTGCACCCGCCGCGCTCCGCTCACCCCGAGGACCCGCCGCGCTCGGATCACACCTCCTGGCGTTCGGCGACGGCCGCCTCCAACTCCGAGAGCGCACACCGGGCGATCTGTTCTTTGACCGCACGGCGATCCCCGTCGAACTCGTGGCGCGTCACCGCACAGCCGGACTCGAGGGTCCCCCACGGAGCGGCGTGGGCGACGCCGACGAAGACGGTCCCGACGGGTGTCGCCTCCGTCCCACCGCCGGGCCCCGCGACACCCGTCGTCGCGACCCCCCAGTCCGTGTCGGCGGTGTCGCGCACCGCTCGTGCCATCGCCCGTGCGACGTGCGCCGAGACGGCACCGTGCTCGTCCAGTGTCTCCCGCGGGACGGCCAACTCCGCGCGCTTGGCGTCGTAGGAGTAGGTGACCAGCGAGCGGTCGAAGTAGTCGCTGGAGCCGGGCACGTCCGTCACCAGCGACCCGACCAACCCGCCGGTACACGACTCCGCGACGGCGAGCGTCTCGTCTGCCTCCCGCAACGCCTCGCCGACCCGCCGTTCGACCGGCGGCTCGGACGCGAACTGATCCATACGTCAGATCCAAGCGGCAGCGACCTAAGTGCGGCGGGCCACTGGCTGGTCGGTGTCTCCGTAGAGCCATCGGTCCACCGGGAGAGGCGACGCTCGTGCCAGTCGGTGGACCGGGAGAGTGAAACCGCGCCGGGACGCACGCCCGAGCGTGCAGTACGACCGGCCACAGTTCCAGCACGTGCTGTCGTACGCCGCCGACGCCGACCACGACGTGGTCGACACCGTCTCGGGGAACCCCGACTGGGACCCGCCAGAGTCGCTCCGGACGGGGTTGGCCGAGTACGCCGAAGAACCCACCGAGCAGTTCCAGTACCCGCCCAGCGAGGGCCTCGACGAACTCCGGACGGAGATCGCGACCCGACGCGGCGTCGACCGCGAGCGCGTCGTCGTCACCAACGGGGCCGGCGAGGCGAACTACCTCGCGTTGGCGGCGGCTCTCGACGCCGCCGACGGGGACGAGGTGGTACTCACCGATCCGGTGTACCCGTACTACCCCGCGAAGGCGAAACTGCTCGACGCGACGCCGCGATCCGTCCCGACCGCCCCCGACGGCTCGCTCGTCGTCGAGCGGTTCGCGGAGGTGATCGGCCCGGAGACGGCCGTCGTCGTCCTCAACACCCCGAACAACCCGACCGGGGCGGTGTACGACCCCGACACCGTCGCGGCCGTCGCCGAACTGGCGGCCGACGCCGACGCGACGCTCGTCGTCGACGAGGTGTACCACCACTTCGACTACTCGGGCCGGTTCGAGAGTGCGCTGACGATGGCGGAGGTCCGCGAGACGGTCGCCGTCACCTGTTCGTTCTCGAAGTCGCTCGCGATCACCGGCTTCCGCGTCGGCTACACGGTGTTGCCCGAGCGATTGGTCGACCACGCGACCACGCGACACATGCTCGTCAACGTCACCGCCTCGCGTCCGGCGCAGGCCGCCGTCCTGCGTGCGCTGCGCGAGACTGGGCCGGCGTACTACGAGCAGACACGGGCGACGCTCCGCGAGCGGGTCGCGACGTTCTGTGACGCCCTCGACGCGGCCGGGTTCGCGTACACCGACCCGGACGGTGCCTTCTACGTGCTGGCGAAGGTGGACGGGCTCCCGGGGACGATGGCGAACACCGAGCGGCTGATCGACGAGGCCGGCGTCGCGCCGATGCCAGGCGCGACGTTCGGCGAGGCGTACGCGGACTGGTTCCGGTTCGCGCTCGTCACGCCACGCGTGGAGACCGCGGCCGAACGACTCCGGGAGTGGGCCGACGCCCGCGACGCGGTGTAGTCGTGGCAGAACGGCGTCGTCTGCCGAGACGGTGCCGTCTCGGCGGTCGGCGAGCGACACCGACGAGTTGACGAGTTCGGACGCGCAACGAGTGCGTATGGACGACATCGACGTGGAGCCCGTGTCGGAGATCGACGACTCCACGGACGAGACGGCCCCCTCCCGAGTCGGCGCGGCGATCCAGATGTCCGGCGACGAGGACCCCGGGGACGACGATCTCGAGACGACCGTCGACGGGGAGGCGTTGGTGACGACCGACACCCCCGAGTACGTGCTGTACGGCGGGAAGGGTGGCGTCGGGAAGACGACCTGCTCGGCGGCGACGGCGCTAGCCAGCGCCGCGAGCGGGACGCCGACGCTCGTCGTCTCGACGGACCCAGCCCACTCGCTGTCCGACACCCTCCAGGCCGAGATCCCGCCGGAGCCGGCCCGCATCCGCGAGGACGTACCGCTGTACGCCGCCGAGATCGACCCCGATCAGGCCGTCGAAGAGGGGATGTTCGGCGCCGGGATGGCCGGCGGTGGTGCCGGCGGGAGCGGAGCGGACGGGAGCGGACCAGGTGGTGGTGGTGCAGGCGGTGGTGGAGAGGGCGGCGCCGGTGCCGGCGCGGCGGCTGGGAACCCGCTGGGTGGCCTGGGGCAGTTGGGTGACGCCGCCGGCGAGGGACCGATGGCGGGACTGCTCGACGGCTCGATGCCCGGTGCGGACGAGGCGGCCGCGATGCGGCAGCTGCTCGAACACCTCGACGACCCGCGGTTCGACCGCGTCGTCGTCGACACCGCACCGACCGGCCACACGCTGCGACTGCTCCAGCTCCCGGAACTGCTCGACTCGATGGTCGGGCGCGTGGTGAAGCTCCGCCAGCAGTTCTCCGGGATGATGGACGGCGTGAAGGGGATGTTCGGGATGGGCGACGACGAGGACGTCCCGGAGCCGGACTTGGACGAGTTGCGCGACCGGATCGAGCGGCTCCGTGCGACGCTGCGGGACCCCGACCAGACGGACTTCCGAGTCGTGATGGTGCCCGAGGAGATGAGCGTCGTCGAGTCTGAGCGGCTCGTCGAGCGGCTCGACGAGTTCGAGATCCCGGTGAACACGCTGGTCGTCAACCGGGTGATGGAGGACCCAGAGGACGTGGCCGGCTCGGAGACGACCGACGTGGGCTTGGACGAGGAGTGGGTCGTCACGCCGTCGCTGGACTCCTGTGAGTTCTGTCAGCGGCGGTGGGACGTGCAACGCGACGCGCTCCGGCGGGCCTCGGACCTCTACCGCGGTCGCGAGGTGAAACGCGTCCCGCTGTTGGCCGAGGAAGTCCGCGGCGAGGACGCGCTGGGTGTCGTCGCCGCCTGTCTGGCGTGAGGCGGCGAGACGCGTGACGAGGCGGTGCGTCTGGCCCGACCGCCGCCGATCGCTAGAGTGACGGGGCGTCGGTGGCTGTCGTGGCGGTGCCTTCCGTGCTGGTGTCGTGGTCGGCGAGTCGACGTGTCCACCCGTCGGGGAGTGTGGGTGTCTCGACGAGCGTGAACTGGAGGTTCGTGAGCCCGTCGAGTGTCGTCTCCCGTTCGTCGGGTGTCATCGCGTACTCGTCACAGGGTGTGCCGACGGGGTAGCGTGGTGCCTCGGGGAGTCTGTCGGGTTCACCCGTCGCGGCTGCTTGCACGTCGCCGATCGCCTCGGCGACGACGCAGAGGACGTGCTGGAGTTGTGTCGGCGGGACGAACCCGCTGGCTGCGAGTCTGTCGCGGATCTCCTCGGTCGCGGTGTGGAGCTCCCTCGTGCGGTACTGCGGCAGCTGGAGCAGGCGGAGTGTCTCCAGGTGGGTGTCGTAGCTGTCGAGCAGTGGCTGTACTCCGGTCGTCCCGTCATCCTTTTCAGACGGAGAATCGTTCGAACACATTGTCGTGGACTCCCACGACACTGCGGAGGTAGGGTGCGCCACCACCCTGCCACTTTGCTGCAGTGACGACCTCGCAGTGTCGTGTCTCGGTGTTGTACAGGGGTGTTGTTAATAGCTACGGTCGTGTTGGGATTAGCCGTGCGTGTGCGGTGACTCGCAGTCGTCGCCGAGTGATGGCTGGTTTCACTCCACTTCTGGATCCACACTTAGAGGGAAGAATCAAGTTACGCCCGCACACAGCCATCGGTAAGAGACGATGGGACACCAGGCACTGCGCGACCGAGGGAAGGCACCCGAGGCGGACAGTGGACAGTCCAACGAGAGCGACGGCCCACAACGATGGCCGTCGCGCGCCAGCGTTGGTCCGACTACCGTTGGCCCGACGACGAAAGAAGACATCGAGGAGTACTACGGCCGGGAGATCTCGAGCGTCGACGAGCTCCAGGAACTCCAGCGGCTGGAGAAGGGGTACGGCGGGCAGGTTCTGCGGTGGATCGACGAGGGGATGCCCATCGGCGCGATGGGTCACAAGACCAAGATGCAGCGGTTCCGCGAGCGAAAGGGAACCCCGATTCCCTGGGACATCGAGCACTTCAACCGCCTCTCGCGGATGGACAACACCGGCAAGGTCAACAGAGATCGGCGTCGTGGGCCCGACGGCGACACCGGCGTCCCCGACTCCGTGCGCGAGGTACTCTCGTCACCCGGCCGGTCGCTCGATCCGGCGGTCCAGCGTGCCGTCGAAGACCGGATGGGCGAGTCGTTCGACGACGTGCGGGTTCACACTGGCCCGAAGGCAGCCGAAGCGGCCGACGAGATCGACGCGCGGGCATTCACCGTCGGCACCCACGTCGTGTTCGGTGCCGGCGAGTACGATCCCGAATCGGCCGAGGGGCAACACGTCTTGGTCCACGAGTTGGCGCACGTTCGCCAGCAGACGGGCGGGGCGGTGTCACTGCTCCCGCGTGACGCCGAACTCGATCCAGAGGTCGCTGGAACTGTCGGTCAGGGTCCGCGGGAGAGTGGTGCGACGGTCCAGCGTCTCCTCGCCGGGAGCGCACTCGGCGTCGACGCGCTGGGTGCCACGCCCGTGTACCTCCAGCGGTCCGAACGACAGCCACGGCGCGACAACGGCGAATTCGGCGAGATCGACTGGGGGGAGTGCGAGGAGAAGCGGTTCGGTCGACAGCGGCGGCCGGAGTACGACGAACCGGGACAGAGACGTGAAGTCTGGGAACGTGCCAAGCGGAAGGCAGACAACGGCGTTGTCGTGGACCCGAACACACGTCAACCACTGGGCACGTTCGAGGATTACGGTGACTCGTGGGAGATGGGCCACAAACCGGGTCGCGAGTACCGGTACCTCGTGGATTACTACCTTCTCGGTGTAATATCTGAGGAAGAATTCCTGTCCGAGTATCATGACCCAGAACACTATCGCCCCGAGGCCCCTAGCGCAAACAGGAGTCATGAGTTCGAAGAGGAAGGAGAGTATTGGGCGGACAAGTGGGGCGATCTGGAGGAACACAAAGATGACTGACGAGAGTGACGATTTGTACCGAAGCACTGAGATCGAATCTGCAATCCGTCGGGGGGACAAACCGGAGTACGACGAACTGATCGACGACACTGATCTCGATCACAGATCTGGAAACGGCAGCACGTTGCTCCACAAGGCGACCATCGCAGGGGAACGTGAAATTGTCGCAGATCTCATCGAACGGGGAATCGACATCGACGCAGTGAACGACGCTGGCAAGACGGCACTTCACAGGGCAATAGAGGAGGGGTACGTCGATATTGCCCACGATCTGCTCGACAACGGCGCACGAGTGGATATCGGAGACGTGTACGAGGTAGAACCTCTCCTCCACGCGGTAGCGGAGTCGTACTACGATCTCGCCGAACGGATTCTGGAACGCGGTGGTGATCCAACCCACGAGAACGTAGCCGATATCAGTCCACTGAGTCACGCTCGGGAGGTGAAGTCGCAAGAGTACGTCGACCTTCTGGAAGCGTACGTCGATCAAGAGTAACCGTAACACGGGGTGAAGCTGCCATCAGAAGATGATTGATTCGACACGAAGAGCAAACTGCGTTCGAAGAAGCCGAACGAGATGACTGACGACAGAGACGACCTGTACCGTCGTACCGACATCGAATCGGCTATCGTACAGGGCGACAAGGCGAAATACGACGAACTGATCGACGACGCCAACCTCGACCACAGAGGTGGAGGCAACAACACACTACTCCACGAAGCGACGATTATGGGTCGGACAGAGATCGTCGCGGATCTCTTGGAGCGTGGAATCGATATCGACGCAGTGAACGACGGTGGGAAAACCGTACTCCACCGTGCGATCGAAGAGGATTACCCAGAGATCGCTCACACACTGTTGGACAACGGCGCCCGCGTGGACATAGCCGACGTATTCGAGTGTGAGCCACTTCAACGAGCCGTTTCCAACACGTACTACGACCTGACCGAGCGCATTCTCGAACGAGGCGGCGACCCGACTCACGAGAACGAAGTCGGAATCAGCCCACTGAGCCTCGCACGCGAAGGGTGGCCACAGAAGTACGTCGACCTCCTCGAATCCTACGCCGACGAGGACGACAGGTAATATCGAGCTACAGAGACCGAGAACCTCGCCAACCGCTCGAATCCTCCAGTTTAGTGGACCTCGACGCAGACACAAAAACACAGAGATGACTGACAACAGAGACGACCTGTACCGGAGCACAGAGATCGAATCGGCAATCATCCAGGGAAACAGATCGAGGTACGACGAACTGATCGACGACGCCGACCTCGATCACAGATCCGGAAACGGCAGCACGCTGCTCCACAAAGCGACGACTATGGGTCGGACAGAGATCGTCGCGGATCTCTTGGAGCGTGGAATCGACATCGATGCGGTAGACGACGGTGGGAGAACGGCACTCCACTGTGCCGTCGAGAAAGACTACGAGGAAATCGCGCTCCGACTGCTCGAATATGGTGCCAGAGTAGACATCGACGACGTGTACGGCGCACGTGCGCTCCAGAAAGCGGTC
Source organism: Halobaculum sp. MBLA0147 (assembly GCF_041361345.1). NCBI lineage: Archaea > Methanobacteriati > Methanobacteriota > Halobacteria > Halobacteriales > Haloferacaceae > Halonovum > Halonovum rutilum. The sequence goes on from NZ_JBGKAD010000001.1 coordinate 573,400, forward strand.
TCGAACGCGAACTACGAGCTCGCCGAAGCTCTCCTTGAACACGGTGCCGATCCGACCCACGAGAACGAGGCCGACATCAGTCCACTCCACATCGCACGCCGTGCCGACGCAGATCGCTACATCGAACTGCTCGAATCCTACGTCGATGGGGAAGATGCGTGACACGCGTCGAAGGGCACCGCAGATCGAACTCGAACCTTCTTTCGGTATCACGGGTCTCTGGAGAGCAGAGACGTACATCACACTCGGCCTCGCCGGCCGAACACGTGGACGAGGGAAGCGGCGAGGTGACTGCCGATGTCGACGACGGTGACTGCAGGTGAACGAGAGAGACCAGTCACTCGGTGAACGGGTGGTACACCGATTGAGCGAGAGCGGACTTGCAGAGTCGGACGAGTTCGTGGGCTGTTCGGAGGGAGAGATCCGGGCACTCGAAGACGAATTCGGTGTCGACCTCCCGGCGGCCTACGAGTCGTGCCTTCGGTACATCGGGCGAGACTCACAGACACTGTTCACAGGTGAGAACTTCACCGTCGACACACTGCCTGCACAGAGACAACTCGCCGAACAGCGACTCACCGAGTGGAATGTCGACTTCTCGTTCGACGATACGGAGTTCGTCTTCTTCGGTAATCAGGGGTATGCGTTCCTCTTCTTCGACACCGAAGAGGGCCCCGACCCACCTGTCTACTCTCTCGTTGCAGGTGACCCGCCGAGTCGGGAGGCGGAGTCCTTCTCACGGTGGCTTCTAGAGCGAGTGGACCGCCACATACGGGTCCGTACGGACGAGTAAGCTAACCCACCGCTAAGTGGGTGGGCTTTCAGCGTGGACACCCGTTCTGACCTCTGATGAGGTAGGCGAATACTCGCCGTTCACCGACCCATCTCTACGACTACGGGAACGGGTGGAACGCCCGGTCGAGCCGCGGTTCGAACCCCATCGACGCGGGGACCGTCTCGGCACGTTCGCCGAAGAACGGCTCGGCGGTGAACAGCGGCTGTGCCTCGGGGACGAGCACACGGACCGCCTCGAAGCCGAGCGTCGCGACGTCCGCCGTGGTCGTCCGGACGGCGTAGGCGTCGAGTCCAGCGTCGTCCAGTCGCTCCACGAGCGTGTCGACGACCGCGTCGGCCGAGACGGACTCCGTCACGTCGCTGGCTGCGACCGTCGCCGGCGCGTCGACGAACGACCGGGCACTGGACGGGAACTCCGCGTACCGGCCGATTGCGGCCTCCTGCTCGGCCGCCGCCGCCGGGCCCATCGAGTCGAGTTCCGTCCAGTTCTGGAGCGCCTCGGCGGTGGCGTCGGCGGCGGCCGCGGCGGCGTCGAAGTCCGCCGCGGAGCCGGTCGCGAACTGCGGCCACTCCCCGTCGCGGTGGACCGCGGTCGCGACGACCGGAACGTCCACGTTCTGGGTACACAACAGCGGCGTCACGGTGAGTCCCTCCGCACGAGCGCGCTTGCACAGTGCCGCGAACCGCTCCGACTCGACGGTCAGTTCCATCGGTTCGAAGGTGGAGTACCACGACAGCATCGTCGCGTCGCGTTCGACGACCTCGAACAGTCCGGCGGCGAGCGCCTCGTCCGTGCTCGTCCCGAGTCCGAGTCCCGTGGTGATCGACGGCACCCAGGCGCGTCCGGGCTGTGGGAAGTAGACGAGCGACGCCGGGAGCGCGGCGTGCTCGCCGGTCGCCAACGCGACGCCGTCCGCCCACAGCAGTCGGTCGTCGTCCGCGGGTGTCGGGGCGTCGGTGGGGCGGACGAACCGGTCGACCGGCACCGCGTCGATCACACCCTCCGTCGGTGCGCGGCGGAGGTCACCCGTCCGGTAGACGCCGGCACAGTAGCGTTCCAGTGCTTCACCGACCGCCTTCGCGTAGGCGGCGTTCCAGTCGACGGCGACCCCAGCACCGAACTCGCCACACCGAGCGTCGGAAAAGCCCGTCGTGTCCGCGGTCGCGGCGACGTAGTACGGCACCGGGAACGACGACTGTTCGCCGACCTCCGCGACGGGGCCGAACCGGTCGTCGACGGCTCGCTCCATCTGTGCGACCACCTCGTCGAGCGGCACGTCACGGGTACCACGGTCGAGTCCGGTCGGGGCGTCGTGACAGTCACACCCCGGTACCGGGAGGAACTCCCGCTCGTGTCCGGGGACCTCGACGACCGTCCCGCCGAGCGACTCGCCGGAGAACTGCCGGACGAGTCGGCGGCCGGCGAGTGCGCCGGCGAAGCGAACCGCACTGGCGACGCCCTGCGGTGACGCCTCGTCGGTCGTCCCGCCGGCCGCCGCGCGGTGACGGAGACAGTCGTAACACCCTGTGTCGTCGGCGAACGTCGAGACCGCGGCGTCGACACTCGAGAGCGCCTGCCCGCCGATGCCGCCGACCTCGACGGCGATCCACGTCTCCAGCGTCGCACTCGCGCGGTCGAAGCGGTCGTCGCCAGTCGTCCCGACGACGACGCCGACGGCGAACTCCCCCAACAGGTCCACGTCTACCGGCATCGCGTTGGCGTCCACGTCGCCCAGCGCGGCCTGCACCGCCTCGGCCGCCGGGTCCGGCCCGACGATTGCTACGTCCATGCAGGGCGAACGAGTGTGGCGAGGATAAAGGGTGTCAGTCGCCGAAGAGAGGGCAGAGAGGATCGAATACGGTAGGCGGGTATGTCGACCACTACACGAGCCGGTGCCGTGATCGACTCACGCCAGCGCGTCCATCGTCAACTCGGCCAACTCGTCGGCGTCGGCGGCGGCCATCTCCTCGTCCCCGAACTTGAGTCGCAGTCGTGGACGGCCCACGTCGATCGGCACCTTCTCCGTGTCGACGATCCCGACGTCTTCGAGTCGCGTCTTCGTCCGCGAGAAGGTAGCCTTCGAGGCGATCCCCACGTCTTCGCCCCACTTCGAGATGTCGTACAACAGCGCCTCGTTGTTGGCTGCCGCGAGCAGCGCGACCGTCACCTCGTCGAGTCCCGCCCCGTTCCCGCGGGCGGTCTCCAGCGACGCGAGGACGGCGTCGAAGTCCTCGCGGACCGCCTCGCACATCTGCTCGGCCATCGTCTCGCGCACTCGCGAGAGCGGTGGCGTCCGCAGGTTGTACCGGTCCGACCGCTCCCAGAGCTCGGCGTACGTCTCGTGAGCGTCCGTGAGGAACGACGACTCGTCGGCCGCGAGTGCGCCCACCCTCTCCGTCGCCGTGACGATGGCGTACAGCTCGTCCTCGGAGACGAGCAGCGTGTTGTCCACGTCTCCGTCGAGTTCCCGGAGCCCGAGCGAGCCGTCCGCGACGAGGTCCGCCGTGTCGGCCGCCACGAGGAAGTCGTCGAACAGATCTTTCAACAGCTGTCTGTCCGCGACGACCCGCACCGGCGGGTAGTCGTCGTCCGTTCGGTTCCCGTACGCGACGAACGCGCGCAGCACGCGCTCGGAAGGGTCGATCAAGTACACGTCGCCAGCCGCGTCCGCGAGTGCGTCGGCGAACAGTTCCTCCGTGTCGGGCTCTAGTAAATTCGAGGACATCGCTCTAACTACGGTAATGGTCTTCCCTTATTTAGTACTAACGAATAAAAACTGGAATCCAACCGCGCTCGCGGCAGATTACGGACAGACACTACCGGAAGTCGCCGACCGGACACCACCGGAAGTCGCCGACTGGACACCACCGGACGTCGCCGACCGGACACCACCGGAAGTCGCCGACCGGACACCACCGTAGGCTCCGGTCGGCCGAGTTGCGGGCGGGCGGCGAGACCGGCCGGTCTCGGTGGTATTTTTGGGTGTTCGTCCCCGACCAGACGTATGGAGTACCCACACGTTCACGAGACGGACCCAGACGTGGCGGCGGCGTTGGACGCCGAGGTGGATCGACAACGGGACACGCTCGCGATGATCGCCTCGGAGAACCACGTCTCGCCCGCGGTGATGGAGGCGCAGGGGAGTACCCTCACGAACAAGTACGCGGAGGGGTACCCCGGCGCGCGCTACTACGCCGGCTGTGAGAACGCCGACGAAGTCGAGGAGTTGGCGGTCGAACGAGCAGAGACGCTGTGGGGTGCCGACCACGTCAACGTTCAGCCACACTCCGGGACGCAGGCGAACCAGGCGGTGTACTTCGCGACGCTGGAGCCGGGCGACAAGATCCTCTCGCTGGACCTCAACCACGGCGGCCACCTGAGCCACGGCCACGCGGCCAACTTCACCGGGCAGTTGTACGACGTCGAACAGTACGAGGTGGACCCGGAGACGGGGTACCTCGACTACGAGGGGTTGCGCGACCACGCCGAGTCGTTCGATCCGGACATGATCGTCTCGGGATACTCCGCGTACCCTCGCGAGGTAGAGTTCTCGCGCATCCAGGAGACGGCAGACGCCGTCGACGCCTACCACCTCGCCGACATGGCCCACATCACCGGGCTCGTCGCGGCCGGCGTCCACGAGTCCCCCGTCGGCGAGGCGGACTTCGTGACGGGGTCGACACACAAGACGATCCGTGCGGGGCGCGGCGGGATCGTCATGTGTGACGAGGAGCACGCCGACGACGTCGACGCGGCCGTGTTCCCCGGTGGACAGGGTGGGCCGCTGATGCACAACGTCGCCGGGAAGGCCGTCGGCTTCCGCGAGGCGCTCCAGCCCGCCTTCCGCGAGTACGCCGAGCAGGTGGTCGCGAACGCCCGTGCGCTGGCGGACAGCTTCGCCGAGCAGGGGTTCGAGGTCGTCTCTGGCGGGACGGACACCCACCTCGTGTTGGTGGACCTCCGGGAGTCGCACCCCGACGTGACCGGCGGCGACGCGGAGGACGCGCTCACCGAGGCCGGCATCGTGCTCAACGCGAACACCGTCCCTGGCGAGACACGGTCGCCGTTCGACCCCTCGGGCATCCGCGCCGGAACCGCGGCACTGACCACCCGCGGGTTCGGCGAGGCACAACTGCGCGAGGTCGGCGAACTGATCTACCGCGTCGTCGACGCCCACGACGACGAGTCGGTGATCGCCGACGTACGCGAGCGTGTCGCCGAGTTGACCGACGAGTTCCCGCTGTACGAGGACGACGAGCAGTTCCCGACGCCGGAGTGACGAGCCAGCGGACTCGTCCATCCTCTGCCGCCGGAGACGAGCAGAACGACTCCTCCACTCCCTGTCGGCGGAGACGCCCACAAGACTCTCGCCGTCCGCGGTCGTTCTCCGGGGCGTGACGGGATCGACCAGACGCCGCTTCCTCGCTCGGAGTGGACTCGCCGTCGCGACGGCCGGTGTCCTCGGTGGGTGTCTCGGTGACGACTCCGGTGAGTCTTCGAGGGAGACGGCCGACGACACGTCGCTGACCGAGACTGGAGGCGGAGACACCACGTCCGAGACGCTCGAGACGGAATCTCCGACGGGCCGCCCGACGACGACCGATCTCGACCTGCGGGAGGCGAACGTCACCGGCGTGGCAGTCGACGCACGCGGGTCGGGAGTCGACGGCACAGACTACCGCTTCGACGTGACGTTGTACCACGACGACGACGGCGAAGACGGCTACGCGAACTGGTGGCAGGTGGAGACGCGATCCGGGAGACGACTCGGTCGCCGCGACCTCTCACACGCCCACGGCACCCGCGAGTTCACCCGCTCGGCGACAGTGACGGTCCCCGACGGCGTGGACACCGTCGTCGTCCGCAGCCACGACCAGACGCACGGCTACGGCGGTCGAGCGGCACTCGCGACACTCGCCGACGGGACCGTCGCCGTCCGCGAACAGGGTCCAGACCCGGACGACTTCGGCGTCGGCACCGCCGAGGGAACGGCCGCGGTCGCACCGAGACACTACGGCTCCGACCGCGACGGCGACGCACACGCGCCGTGACGTAGTGTGCTCGGGTTGGTCGAACGTGTACAAGACGGAGGTCGTGTCGCGGTTTCTGTACACGAACCCGTGGATTTATGCGGGCGGCGCGGGGAGTGGGGTGTGTGACAGAGATCGTCGACGGCGAGGCGCTCGCGGCAGAGATTCGCGAGGGAGTGGCGGACGCGGTCGAGCAGTTCGAGGGCGAGGGTGTGACGCCCGGGTTGGCGACCGTCTTGATGGAGGCGGACCCCGCCTCGGAGACGTACGTCGAGATGAAACAGCGCGACTGCGAGGAGGTCGGCATCGACGGGATCCACGTCGAAGTCGACCCAGACGCACCGGCCGAGGAGCTCCACGAGACGATCCGCGAGTTGAACGAGGGGACGGCCGCGAACGGGATCTTGGTCCAGATGCCGGTCCCAGACCACGTCGACGCCCAGGCGGTCCAGGCGGCCGTCGACCCCGCGAAGGACGTAGACGGGTTCCACCCGGAGAACGTCGGCCGACTGATGAGCGGCGAGCCGCGGTTCCGCCCGTGTACGCCCCACGGCGTCCAGCGGCTGCTCGCCGACGCCGGTGTCGAGACCGAGGGCGCCGACGTGGTCGTCGTCGGCCGGTCGAACATCGTCGGGCGGCCGCTGGCGAACCTCCTCTCGCGGCGCGCCGACGACGGCAACGCGACGGTGACGCTGTGTCACTCGCGGACCGCCGACCTCGCGGCCCACACCCGGCGCGCGGACGTGGTCGTCGCCGCGGCGGGTGTCCCAGAGATGATCGACGCCGAGATGGTCACACCGGACACCACGGTGATCGACGTGGGGATCAACCGCGTCGAACGCGACGGCGAGTCCACGCTCGTCGGTGACGCCGACTTCGACGACCTGGAGGGGTACGTCGACGCCATCACCCCGGTGCCGGGCGGTGTCGGACCGATGACCCGCGCGATGTTGTTGTACAACACGGTGAAGGCCACCCGCGAGCAGACGGGTGTGGATGTCTCCCTGCCGTAGGAACCGACCTTTTTCACTCCTCGGGTGGCGCGCGGCGCGCGCCACCCGAGGAAAAAAGCTCGATCAAAAAGGGCCGCGAGCGCGCCGCCGGCGCGCTCGCGGTGGATTGCGGTGCTGCGGCCGCACAGCGACCGTTGCCGCACCGCCGCCGCGACCGCACCGCTCCACTCCGCCACCGCGGCCGTTCCGGCCTGCTCCGTCACCGCGACCGCACCACACCGCTCCGCCCCCGCGGCCGTTCCGGCCTGCTCCGTCACCGCGACCGCACCGCTCCACTCCGCCCCCGCGATCGCACCGCTCCACACCGCTCCGCCACCGCGACCGCTCTGCTACCGCCCGCGTCGTCCCGTCTCCGCCACGGTGACCGGTCCGCTACAACACCGCGACCGCTCCGGCCCCAGCACTGCTCCGCCGCCGCACGTTCCGACGGGTCGGGTCGTCCGGTGTCGGTGCGGTGGGTTCGAGTGGACACTCGTGTACAGTTGTCACGTGAGCCCGACCCACGCGGACCCCGAACACGCCGGATCGATCCACCACCTCGAACTCGCGACCGACGACCTCGGCACCGCCGTCCCGTTCTGGGAGTGGTTCCTCGGTGAACTCGGGTACGACCGGAAAGACGACTGGGAGGACGGTCGCTCGTGGACCTGTGGCACCACGTACGTCGTCGTGAAACGAGCGAGCGACGGAGAGCACCCGTTCGAGCGAGGCACGCCTGGACTCGATCACGTCGCGTTCCACGCCGAGTCGCGCCGACGAGTCGACGAGATCACCGCCGGTGTCCGTGACCGGAACGACGCAGAACTGCTGTTTCCCGACCGACACCCGTACGCGGGTGGGTACTACGCACTCTACTGCGAGGGCCCGGACGGTGTGAAACTCGAGGTCGTCGGTCCAGATCGTGAGGACGACTGAGACAGACGCCCCCGCTCTCGGAACTCTCGGAGGAACTCCACCTCGATCTCGTCGGACCGGAGTGACTCGACGAGCGTGCTACTCACGATGTCGACCGCCGAGTCGAGTCACTCGTCCGTCTCTGCCAGCCGCTCGCGTGCGGCCGCCACCGCCGACTCGTCGTCGGTGATCAACGCCCGTCCCAACTCCCGTGCCGCCGCGACCAACCCGTCCGCGTGTGCCGGGTCCACGTCCCCGTCCAGCGCCTCCACCCGTTTCGCGCGGTCCCGCAACGTCGAGAGCACCGTCACCGTCTCCGGCTCGACATCGTCGTACAACGTCCGGATCTCGGATCGGTACTCCGAGACCGCGGCGGCCGCGGCGAGCCCTCGCGCCTCGCGGAGTCGTCGCGGCACCTCGTCCGTCGCCGGCCGCTCGCCCGTGTCTGCGGCCCGGAGCAGGGAGACGACGTACAACTCCTCCGGGTCCGTCGGGTCCCGCAGGCGACTGTAGAGGTCGGCCGCCTCACGCAACTCCGCCGCGACGAGGTACGCGTCGTCGAGTGCGCGCAACTGACCCCCGCGGATGAACCCCCGCGTGGCGAGGTACGACCGACACCGCTCGCCGATCTCGTCGGCCAACGCCGAGAGCGGGCGCTCGTCGACCTGTGCCACCAGATCCGTCAGTTCCAGATCCTCGTGGCCGTCCGTGTGACGGGCCCGCGACCCCGTGCCGACACTCCGGAGACTGCCACAGTCCGGACACTCGATCTCGCCCGTCTCGAAGTACGACCACCGGTGTCCGCAGTCTCTGCACTCGCGCTCGCCGCGGATCTCCATACCCCCACTTCACCGGGGTCCCACAAATGTCCCGAGGTTCGACCGACGGCCGACCCCGGTCTCGAGACGAACGCGGCCGTCTTCACCTCCTCCACCACCACCTCCTCCACCATCACCGACTCCGTCGTCTCCGCCGCTCAGCGTGCGGTCTTGTCGAACTCCGGGTCGTAGTCTGGATTCGCGTCCGCCAACGCCCCGACCACGTCGTCACGGTCCACCTCGAAGCGGCCACTCAACGAGAAGGTGTCCGTCCGCGTCGTGGTGTCTGCACGCACCAACCCACCGTACTCGCCCGAGGAGAACGGCGCGACCGCCTTCCCGAACCCGTCGACGAGGTCGTAGAAGAACTCGCCGCGTGCGGCCGTCCGCTCGTCGCCGTAGCCGTCCGGGTCCTCCGCGAGTGACGGCTCTCGCTCTCCGCCACGGACCGCCCAGAGGTGTCGCGCGTAGCGGTAGCGGTGGACCGCAGACTCCTTCAACACACGTGTCAACGCGCCGTCCAGGGAGTCCGCGGGGATCGCGTCCGCGCCGTAGTTGACGAACACACCCTCACTCGGGAGCCGCCGGACCGCCGCCCGGTCGCGGAGGTCGATCCGGATCACGCTGTCGCCGTCCGGCACGAGTGCGGTCGGCTCGTCTGGCTCCCCCGCCTCGTCGCCACGACTGGGGTCGTCGGCCAGCCGAGTCGCCGACTGGAGTGCGAACAGGTGCCACAGCGAGAGGAGTCCGTCTTCGCCCGCCGGGCCAGAGAGTGGCCGCTCGAAGCTGTCTCCGTCGATCGTCAACGTCGGACTCGCGTCCGGATCGGGGACGTGGTCGTCGTCGCAGTCCGCGGCGTCGTACACGCGGAGTCGGACACCGTCCGACAGCGCCGGGATCACGTCGACGGCCGTCGGCACCGCCACGAAGGGCTGGAAGTCACGTGGCGTCACGGCGAAGAGGTGGAACGTGGAGAACTGTCGGAACCCCTCGCCGATCTCCGCCAGCGTCCCCTCGGTCAACGGTCCGTCGGCCTCGAGCCAGTGCGGCTTGTGGACCTCCTGTGGGAACCGGTTGCGCCGGAGGTACGTCTGGAACCGGTCGGCGAACTCGTCGACCGGCTCGAACTCCGTGACGCGGTACACTTTGAACCGGCGCGTCCCGGTGCCGCGTGTCGTCTGCTGGAACAAGACCAGCGCTTCCGACTCCATCTGTCGTGACTGCCTCGTCGCCTGCTCCGTGACTCTGGGGCAAAACGGTTTCCCACCGACCGCGAGGCGGGTGGCGACACGCCGCCGGTCGCCAGTGACGGCCGCACCCCCGTCAGATTCATCCGGAGAGCGTTACTACGACCGGTTACCATGTCGGTCGACGACCACGACCACGCCGACACGGAGGATACCCGAAGCCGCTCCACGGCGGCTGGTCGGGAAATTCTCCGAGCGTGATCACACAGCCGACGATCCAGACGCACCGACGACCGTCGACAGTGTCTCCGTCTCGCGACCCGACGAGCCCGACGGCGACGGCCACCGCGAAGGCGGCGACTTCGCGGGCGACGGCGACCACGATCACGGACGTGACGGCGACTTCGCGGGTGACGGGGACTCCACCTCGACGGCGCCGGTGGGCGTGACACTCACCCTCGACGGCGAGTCTCACCGACTGGACCCCGCCGAGGCACGCCGACTCCAGAGCGACCTCGCGACCGCACTCGCCGGCCGGACGACGTACGTCCACACCGCTGGCCACCAGCGACCCGACGGGAGCTACGTCGTCGAACGCCGACGTGCCGACTCCGACGGCCACCGGAAGGTGTTCTCCCGGTTCGAGGCACTCCGAGCGCTGTACCGCGACCTCCCACGGGAGTTCGACGCCGAGGCGGTCGGACGCGAGGGATTGACGGGACCGCGGCGACACCTCCTCGTCCGACACGTCGCCGAACACCCGGCGTTCGACTGCGAGTTGACCAGTCGGCAACCACTGACCGTCACCAAACACGACACGAGCGCTCCGGTCTCCGGACAGGACGCGGGGGAGTCGCCCACCGAGAGAACGGAACGAGAGCCGGCGACGACCGATCCCGAGTCCCCGTGTCACACGCCACCACACCGGTAGTGGCAAGCGACTCGCCCGACGCCAGCGTTTCCGGGCGGGCTCTCGGAGACGGTCGTATGTCGGATCTGTTCGCGCCGCTGGAGTTGCGGGAGACGACGCTCCCGAACCGCGTGATGGTGTCGCCGATGTGTCAGTACTCCGCGCCGGAGGGGCGCGCGACGGACTGGCACCTGGTCCACCTCGGGTCGCGGGCCGTCGGTGGGGCGGGCGTCGTCCTCACGGAGGCGACGGCCGTCTCTCCCGAGGGTCGGATCACGCCCGACGACCTCGGCATCTGGACGGACGAGCAGGCCGACGCGCTCGCTCGCGTCGCCGACTTCGTCGCCGGGCAGGGGTCGGTCCCCGGGATCCAACTCGCCCACGCCGGGCGGAAGGCGTCGACGGCGTCCCCGTGGGACGGTGGCCACCCGCTCTCTCCGGACGGCGACGGGTGGACGGCGGTCGGACCGAGCGAGACGCCGTACCCTCGCGACGGCGACGAACAGCCGACGCGGGCCCTCGACACCGAGGAAGTCGCGGCTGTCGTCGACGACTTCGCGGCCGCCGCCGAGCGCGCGTTGGCTGCGGGCTTCGAGATCGCCGAAGTCCACGCGGCGCACGGCTACCTGCTCCACGAGTTCTGCTCGCCGGTGACGAACGACCGCACGGACCGCTACGGCGGCGACTTCGAGGGGCGCACGCGACTCCTCCGAGAGGTGACGGCCGCCGTCCGCGAGGTGTGGCCCGACGAGAAGCCGGTGTTCGTCAGAGTGTCCGCGACGGACTGGCTCGACGACCGGCCGTCGTGGACCGTCGACGACACCGCCCGACTCGCGCCACGACTGGCCGAGGCGGGGGCGGACCTGATCGACGTGAGTGCCGGCGGCATCCACCCGGACCAGTCCGTCCCCGCGACCGGACCGGGGTACCAGGTGCCGTACGCCGAGGCGATCGGCGAGGCGGTCGCGGCGGCGGACGCCGACCTCGCGGTCGGTGCCGTCGGCGGGATCACCGACCCCGAACACGCCGCGGCCGTCGTCGCGAACGACCGCGCCGACGCCGTGCTGATGGCTCGGGAGTTCCTCCGCTCGCCGTACTGGCCGCTGCACGCCGCCGCCGACCTCAACGCCGACGACGCCGTCGACTGGCCCGTCCAGTACCGACGGGCCGTCTCGAAGTGAGAACGAGAGTGCTCACGTCCGGCGAGTCCCGTGTCCGACACACGAACCGTACCGTCTACGACCACCACTGTTCTCGTCTCTCCCTACACGCTGATCCGAGTCTTTCGTGTGTTGAATCACCGACCTGCGACAGATTTTTATCAGAATCGATACTCACACCACGTATGTCGTCAGAGTTGTTCGCGCCGCTGGAGGTCCGGGAGACGACGCTCCCGAACCGCGTGGTGGTGTCGCCGATGTGTCAGTACTCCGCCGAGGAGGGACGCGCGACGGACTGGCACCTGGTCCACCTCGGGTCGCGAGCCGTCGGCGGCGCGGGTGTGGTGATGGCGGAGGCGGCCGCCGTCGAGGAGCGCGGGCGGATCACGACCGGCGACCTGGGGTTGTACCGCGACGACCACGTCGAGCCGCTGTCGCGGATCGCGGACTTCATCGCCGAACAGGGGTCGGTCCCGGGTATCCAACTCGCCCACGCCGGCCGGAAGGCGTCGAAGCGGCGCCCGTGGACCGGCCACAGACCGCTCACCGACGAGGAGGGTGCCTGGGAGGTCGTCGCACCCAGCGAGACGCCGTACCCGTACGAGGAGCACGATCCACCGACGACGCGGCGCCTCTCGCAGGGAGAGATCGAGAGTGTCACCGACTCCTTCGTCGCGGCTGCGGAACGGGCTCGGGAGGCCGGGTTCGAGTTGTTGGAGCTGCACGCGGCACACGGCTACCTGTTCCACGAGTTCTGCTCGCCGGTCGCCAACGACCGCACCGGCGAGTACGGCGGCGACTTCGAGGGGCGGACGCGGTTCCTCCACGAGACGGTCGCCGCGGTTCGGGAGGTCTGGCCCGAGGAGAACCCGCTGTCGGTGCGTCTCTCGGCGACGGACTGGCTCGACGACCGGCCGTCGTGGACCGTCGACGACACTGCGCGACTCGCGCCACGACTGGCCGAGGCGGGCGCGGATCTGATCGACGTGAGTGCCGGCGGGATCCACCCGGAGCAGACGGTGTTGCGGTCGACACCCTCCTACCAGGTACCGTACGCCGAGACGGTCCGCGAGCACCTCCGCGCGGAGGGGTACGACACACCCGTCGTCGCCGTGGGTGCGATCACCGAGCCGTCGCAGGCGGCGGCCGTCGTCGCCAACGACCGCGCCGACCTCGTCGCACTCGGCCGGGAGTTCCTGCGGACCCCGTACTGGACGCGCGGGGCGGCACACGAACTCGACGCGACGGACGCCCTGGAGTGGCCGATCCAGTACGGTTGGGCGACGGAGTGATCGGCGCACGGGCGGGTGTACCACGGGGAGACCCACGACGGGGTGACCGGACACACCACGAGACTGCGAACAACGCTTATCGGAGCGGCCCGTCAACGCAGAGGTATGAGTTCCCGCGACGACGAGGATCTGGCAGCCCTGCTGTCTGACCTCGAGACCACGCTAGAGGACCTCCGCACGGAACTGGGCGACCGTCGCGGAGAGCGGCGAGACGAGAGACGGGGAGCGGACGACGGACGACGAGGTGACCGAGATCGGCGACCGACTCGACGTGGTGGCGACCGGCGAACGGAGCGGCGCGGTGACCGGGAGGGGTCACGAACGGACGACCGGCGACCACGTGACGACCGACGACCGCGCGACGACCGGCGATCGGACGACGGGTGGCGTCGGCGTCGCGACGACGGCCCGCAGTTCGATCCGCCGTCCGTCGGAGACGTGTTGCGGTTCACGAACGAGTACACGATCCCGACGCTGATCGCGACACTGGAGGCGACCATCTCCGCGCTGGAGCTGTTCCAGAAGGTCGTCGGCGTCGTCGCGCCGGACGACGGAGACACGCGGCGGCGGCGACGCGACAGCGGGCAGTCGACGTTGGACGGCGTCGTGACGGACGCGAGCAGTGCGGCGACGGACCAGCTCACCCGCCGACTCGACGACCTCCGGACGGCGCTGTCGGAGACGGATCTCCCGCAGGACGGCGAGGCCCGCGACATCGTCAGCGAGGCGCGGGCGTTGACCGACGAGATCGAGTCGCGCGTCCGCGAGTCGCGGGCGACGGCCGACGAGGCTCGGGACAGACGGGAGGGGGAGAGACGAGACGATCGCGACGGCGGGCGTGGCGGTGATCGACGCGACGGCGGCCACCGGGACCGCGGGAGCCGCGGGCGACGCGGTGACGACGGGCGGCGAGGGGGTCGTGGCCGCCGGGACCGCGGCGGACGGTCCCGCGACGACGAGCCGGTGACCATCGACGTGGGTGGTCCAGACGACGGGAGTGAGGGCGACGGTGGTGGCAGCGCCGACGACAGGCGCGGCGATCGTGAGGGGCGTGGCGACACACGCGACGCGGAGCGAGGCGACGGAGCGGACGCCGACGAGACCGGCGACGCGCCGGAGGTGGACGTGGAGGCGGAACTCCAGTCGATCAAACGCGAGATGGGAGACGACGAGGAGCCTGGAGACGGTGACGACTCCACGGCCGACGACTCGCACTCCGACGGCGGAGCCGACGACCGCGGAGCCGGGTCGGCCGGTGACGACACCGGCGCGTGAGAGCCGACGACAGAGCACCGACGGCCGACAGTGCGGACGGAGTGACCGAAGGAGAGACCGTCTCAGTCCTCGACGGGACGGAACCGGAACCCGTCCCACTCCTGACTCGCCGGCTCGCGGATGCCGGCCTCGGGGTCGCGGAGTTCGGCGGCGTACACCGGCTCGACCTCGTCGCCGATCTCGACGCCGTCCGTCGTGAGTTGCCCGAGCGCACGCACGTCCTCGCCGTCTACGTCGAAGGCGACGATGGCGAGGTGGTTCGGCTGGCGGACGCCGGGCGGGGTCGCCGTCGCGGTGGTCCAGGTGACCACCTCGGCGGTGTACTCGCGTAAGTCGACCGTCCCGACCCGCTCGGCCCCGTCGCGACTCACCGGGTGTGGCGGGTACGTGATCGACCCGTCCGCGTACTCGGCGGCCGCGAAGATCGGTTCGTCGGTGTCTGATGTTCCTGCCTCGTCGCTGTCTCCAGACCCGGACGCACCCGTACTCGCACTCGCTGCGCCGTCTCCCCTGTCCCGTGTCTCGTGGCTGTCGTCGGTCATCGTGCGGCCTCCAGGATCGTCGTCGTGACACAGTTCCCGAACCCGCCGACGTTACACGCCAGACCCACGTCGGCGTCCACCTGCCGCGGGCCGGCCTCGCCGAGCACCTGCTCGTAGATCTCCACCGCCTGCGCGACGCCGGAGGCACCCAGTGGGTGCCCCTTCGACTTCAGCCCGCCGGAGGTGTTCACCGGGAGATCGCCGTCGCGAGCCGTTCGCCCGTCAGCGGCCGCGCGCCACCCCTCGCCCTTCTCGGCGAAGCCGAGGTCCTCGAACTGCAACACCTCGAGGATGGTGAACATGTCGTGGAGCTCCGCCACGTCCACCGCCTCGGGGTCGCGGTCGGCCATCTCGTAGGCGGCCGCGCCGGAGTCGACGACGGCACCCATCGTCGTCGGGTCCGCGCGCTCGTGGACGACGTGGGTGTCCGTCGCGCCCGCGACACCCGAGATCACGGCGTACTCGTCGGCGAACTCGGCCGCGCGTGACTCCGGCACCAGCAACAGCGCCGCGGAGCCGTCCGTGATCGGACAGAAGTCGTACAGTCGCAGCGGGTCCGCGACGATCGGACTCTCCAAGACCGTCTCGCGGTCGACGGCCTCGCGGAACTGTGCGTTCGGGTTGTCGACGCCGTTCGCGTGGTTCTTCACCGCCACGTCCGCGAGACTCTCGCGTGGCGCGTCGTACGTCTTCAAGTACGCCCGCGCCGTGAGGCCGGCGAAGGAGGGGAGCGTGACGCCGTGTTTGTACTCGACCGGGTGCGTGAGCGAGGCGATCACGTCCGTCGCCTCCGCCGTCGTCCGGTGGGTCATCTTCTCGCCGCCGACGAGGAGCGTACAGTCGCTGGCGCCACTCGCGACCGACTGCCATGCGGCGTAGATCCCCGCACCGCCCGACGAGGAGGTCTGGTCGATCCGGGCGGTGTACGCCGGCACGGCACCCAGGTCGTGTGCCAGCGCGTTCGGGATGCCGGTCTGCCCCTCGAACTCGCCACTCGCCATGTTCGACACGTAGAGGTGGTCGACCGCGTCACCCGACACGCCGGCGTCGGCCAGGCACGCCTGGCCCGCCTCCGCCAGCAGGTCGCGCACCCAGCCGTCGCGCTCGCCGAACTGGGTCATCGAGGCGGCCACCACCGCCACGCGCTCGTCCGTCTGATCGTGCACACTCCCCCGAGTGGGCGGCGCGAACTTGTCCGTTTCCCACGCGAGTCGTCGCCGGTGTCGACGGCCGTCGTTCCGGTGGCGACGTGGCCCCTCTCCGTGTCGACACGTGTCGCACTCGGAGTAGTCCACGGGCGGATCGTGGAGTAGTCCACGGGCGGATCGTGGGACTGTGTGGACTCGGCTGGACTCTCGCCGACGCCGTGGACCGACAGGTCGAAGACCGCCCGCGTCGTGGCGTCGGGTGATGCAGCCGCGGCACGGACGCGACGACGAGGACCCGACGGGTGTCGGCGAGAGTACGAACTGGGTCACCGAGGCGTTGGGTGCGGTGGTGCCGGCCGCGGTCGCTCGGTGGGCCGTCACCGTCGACGTGCACGTCGAGAACGGGACCCGCGTCGCCGCCGACGACGCCGACTCGGAGTCGGTGATCCGACTGCCGGTCGGCGAGCCGGTCGAGTTCACCGTCGCCATCGACAACCGCCTGCCGGCCCCGGTCGGTGTCGCCACGCCGCGACTCCAGTTGTGGCAGTGGGCCGTCGACGGCGAGGTCGAGGCGTCGGACGAGCCGCGGCGAAGGAGCGAGACGAGCAACGAACTGACACTGGAGGCGGGCGAGACACGTCGGATCTCGCGCACCTGGGACGGACTGTTCGAACGGACCCGCGGCACCCGTCACCGGTGGGTCGAACCCGACCCCGGTCGCCACACGCTCTCCGTCGCGATCCAGACGGAGCCACCGTGTGCCCGCGACAGTGTGACGTTGGACCTAGTGCGGCGGTGAGGAGCGTGAGAGGACCGCCGAGAGAGGGAGAATGCCGAGAGACGAAGAGAGAGGACCGCCGAGAGACGGAGGGAGAGGGAGGGCCACCGAGGGAGAGAGAATGCCGAGAGACGAAGAGAGAGAGAGAGGGTCGCCGAGGAAGGGAGAACGCCGAGAGACGAAGAGAGAAGGAGCGGAGCGTGGAGTGAGAAGCGGCGAGAGAGTGAGAGGAGCAGCGGCTCAGTCGTCGTCGGCGACGGAGCCGCGGGCGGCGGTTCCACTGGCCGGGGCCGCCACGTCGTCCGCGTGGAGGTGGCAGGCGGCGAAGTGTGTGTCCGTCCCGAACTCCGGAGACACCTCGTAGTCCGGCCGCTCCGTCGCACAGATACTCTCGTCCTCGAACGACTCCGTCAGCAACGTCGCGGCGTCGTCCCACTCGTCGGCCGCGACCGACTGGATCGCCTCGTCGACGAGGCGCCCCGCCTCGCCGCCGGGTGTGCCGTCCGGGAAGAACCGGTCGCGGACCTCCGTCGTCGACTCCACCTCGAAGGTCCGGCGGTCGACCGCCCGCGTGAACTCGCGGACGGCGTCCCACTCGTGGTCGGCCACGTCGTACTGCGACGGGGCGATCAACTCCGGACACCGCGTCCGGAACCGACAGCCCGAAGGCGGGTCGATCGGCGAGGGCACGTCACCCTCCAGCACGCTCTCGCGCCCCTCCGCACGCGGGTCCGGCACCGGGATCGACGACAGCAACGCCTCCGTGTACGGGTGCTGTGGGTTCTCGAACAGCTCCCGCTTGTCCGCGAGTTCGACGAGTTGGCCGAGGTACATCACCGCCACGCGGTCGGAGATGTGCCGGATCACCGACAGGTCGTGGGCGATGAACAGGTACGTCAGCCCGAACTCGTCTTGCAGTTCCTGCATCGTGTTCAACACCTGCGCCTGGATCGACACGTCCAGCGCCGACACCGGCTCGTCACAGACGACGAACTCGGGGTCGACGGCGAGAGCACGCGCGAGGTTGATCCGCTGGCGCTGGCCCCCGGAGAACTGGTGGGGGTAGCGGTTGTAGTGTTGCGGGTCGAGCCCGACCTTCTCCAGCAGTTCGCGCGCCCGCTCCTCGCGGTTGTCCGGGTAGAGCCCGTGTGCCTTCATCGGCTCCTCGATGATGGGCCCGACCTTCATCCGCGGGTCCAGCGAGGACTGCGGGTCCTGGAAGATCATCTGCATCTCCTCGCGGCGCTCGCGCAGCCGGTCGCTGGACATCTCCGCGAGGTTCTCCCCACGGAAGTACACCGCGCCGTCCGTCGGGTCCAGCAGCCGCAACACCGTCCGCGCGAGCGTCGACTTCCCACAACCGGACTCGCCGACGAGCCCGAGCGTCTCACCCTTCCGGATGGTGAACGACACGTCGTCGACCGCCCGCACCGGTGGGTCCGGGAACAGGCTCTCGAGGATGCCACTCGACTGGCTGAAGTGTTTCGTCAACCCGTCGAGTTCCACGAGCGGGTCGCCGAACGAGGCGTCCGGACCGGTCACGGTGTCTGGGTTCCCCTCGCTCACGGTCGCTCACCTCCGTCCGTCGAGACCGAGTCGTCGCCGGCCGCCGAGGGACTCCCCTCGTCGCGCCCCTGGCCCGACACGAGGTCGTCGCCGAACGCCGCGGTCGCGGCCGTGTCCAGCGGTTCGGAGTCGTCGTACCCCACGTCTTCGAACTTCACACACGAGACGTAGTGCGGGTCGCCGTCGTCGGCGACGTCCTGCCACTCCGGGTGGACGCGCCGACATGCCTCCCGGGCCTCCGGACACCGGGTGTGGAACCGACAGCCCGACGGCGGGTTGATCGCCTCGGGCATCACGCCCGTGATCGGCTCCAGTTGGCCCACCTCCGCGTCCGGCCGCGGGATGGAGTTGAGCAGCGCCTCCGTGTACGGGTGGTGTGTGTCGTAGAACAGGTCGTCCACGTCGGCGCGTTCCACGACCTCCCCGAGGTACATCACGTTGACGCGGTCGCAGATCTCCGCGACGACGCCCATGTCGTGGGTGACCCAGACGAACGCCGTGTCGTACTTCTCCTGGAGGTCGTCCACCAGGTCGAGGATCTGGCGTTCGACGGTCACGTCCAGTGCCGTCGTCGGCTCGTCCGCGATGATCAGCGACGGCTCACACGCCAGCGCCATCGCGATCAACACGCGCTGGCGCATCCCGCCGGAGAACTGGTGTGGGTACTCGTCGTACCGCACCTCCGGCTCCGGGATACCGACCTCCCGGAGCGTGTCGACGGCGATCTCGCGGGCCTCGCTCGTGGACACGTCGCGGTTCAACTCGACGAACTCCCGCACCTGGTCGCCCACCTTGAAGACGGGGTTGAGCGACTCCATCGGGTCCTGGAAGATGATCGCGATCTCGCGGCCGCGGATCTGCTCGCGCATCTCCCGCTCGCTCAGCATCTCGTCGGTCGGTTCCAGGTCCCCGTCGCGGGTCTCCTCGAAGTCGATCAACACGTCGCCGTCGTAGACGACGCGCCCGTCGACGATCTCGCCGGGGTTCTCCACGAGACGGGTGATCGAGGTGCTGGCGACCGACTTCCCGGCACCGGACTCGCCGACGAGGCCGACCGTCTCTCCTTCGTTCACCGTGAAGGAGACGCCGTCGACCGCACGGACCGTCCCCTCGTCGGTGAAGAACTGCGTCTTCAGATTCTCTACTTCGAGTAGTGTGTCACTCATAGATTCAGTTCTCGATCCGTGGGTCGAGTGCGTCGCGCAGCCCGTCGCCCACGAGGTTGAACCCGACCACGGTGAACAGGATCGCGACACCGGGCCAGAGACTGAACCACGCGTTGGGCAACATGTACTGGCGAGAGTTGTTCAGCATCTGTCCCCACGACGGCGTCGGCGGCTGGGCACCGAACCCGAGGAACGACAGCCCGGCGACGATGAGGATGTTGACGCCGACCTGCAGCGTCGCCTGCACCAACACGGGTGCGAAGCTGTTCGGGATCAGGTGCCGCAAGATCACGTTGCGGTCGCGCACCCCGGCGGCGCGTGCCGCCTCGATGTAGTCCTCCTCGCGCACCGAGAGGACACGCGACCGGATGAGGCGGGCGAACGTCGGGATCGAGGCGATCCCCACCCCGACCATCGCGAACGTCAGGTCGCGCCCGAACGCGACCATGAACGCGATCACGAGGATCAGGAACGGGATGGCGAACAGCGTCTCGGCGGCCCGCATCAGGGCGTCGTCGATCCAGCCGCCGTAGTAGCCGGCGACGGCACCGACGATCGTACCGAGGACCATCCCGATCCCGGTCGCGACCAGCCCGACCGTCATCGCGATCCGGGTGCCGTAGAACAGCCGCGCGAGGATGTCGCGCCCGCGGTGGTCCGTCCCGAGCGGGTGTGCCCAGGTCCCCGCGTCCTGCGGGTGGAGCCCGTTCGTGATGTACACCGGTGGACGGAGGAACCCTTCCGTCTCCTCGACCGGGCTCATCCACACGGTCTTGGCCAGTGCGTACTTCGCGTCGAAGAAGCCGAGCACGATACTGTCGATCGTCGCGACGGTCGCCACGATCGTCATGAACCCGACGATCAGTAGTCCGGCGACGGCCGTCGGGTCGTCGCGCAGTTGCGAGAGGGTGTACCGGAGCCCGACGCGGGCCTCCGGCTCCCCCTCGACACCCGACGAGCCGACCTCAGCGGGGTCCGGGTCCGAGTCGGACGACCGTGTCTCTGGTGTGTCGTCACTCATGTGTCAATCTGCCTCGTCGTAGCTGACGCGCGGGTCGATGTACGCGTACGAGAGGTCCGTGAGGATCACGCCCACCACGAACACGACACCGAACACCAACGTCGTCCCCATCACGAGCGGGATGTCCTGGTTCTGAATCCCCGTGATGATCAGTCGTCCCATCCCGGGGATGGAGAACACCGTCTCCGTCAACACCGCCCCACCCATCGCCTGCGTCAACTGCAGGCCGAGGATGGTGATCAGCGGCAACTGGGCGTTCCGGAACGCGTGTTTCCGGACGATGGTGGTCTCCTTGATCCCGTAGGCACGAGCCAACCGGACGTACTCCTGGTTCAGCTCCTCGAGCATCGAGGAGCGCTCGATTCGCGTCAGGGCCGCCATCTGGAGCGTCCCCAGGGACAGCGTGGGCAAGATCAGGTGTTTGACGGCCTTCGTCAGCACCTCTACCCGTGTCTCCGCCCCGTCGACGTTCGCGGGGGCGGCCCACGGCAAGACGAGGTCCGTCGACGGGAGCCACCCGAGGTGGAACGAGAACAGGATGATGAGCATCAGCCCGATCCAGAACGACGGGGTCGAGACGCCCAAGAGCGCGACCACACGCGAGACGTGGTCGGTCGGCTTGTTGCGGCGCTTCGCCGAGATCACACCGAGCGGCACCGCGGTGACGAGGGCGAAGGCGAAACTGCTCAACAGTAGCAGCAGCGTCACGGGCAGCCGTTGCATGATCTTGGCGGAGACCGGCTGGCCGTAGTAGAGGCTGGTGCCGAGTTCGAGGCGTGCGGCGTCCCACAGGAAGGTTCCGTACCGGACCCACAGCGGCTCGTCGAGCCCGTACTTCGCACGGATGGCCTCGACTTGCCGCTGACTGGGCGACGGCCCGAGCATGATCTGCACCGGGTCGCCGGGCATCGCCTCGATCAGGAAGAACGTGATCGTGGCGACACCCACCAGCACGGGGACGGCCTGCAGGACACGTCGCAGCGTGTACGTTGCGCGTCCCATGCTACGTGTGGCGTATCAAAATGGAAGGTGAAGTGTGTTCGGTTGGCGAGGCGTCAGGTCACTGGTCGAGGGAGACGTTGTTCGTCCCCGACGAGAGGTGGAACTGGTCGACCGGGTGTGCCAGGAAGTCGTTCACCTCGTCGCGCACCCCGAAGGTGTTCTTCAGGTTGTACGAGGCGAGGTGCGCACGGTCCTCCAGCACCTTCGTGAAGCCCTCGATGTACAGCTGGCGCCGTTCCTCGCGGTCCGGACTCTGACGGGCCTGCTTGAACTGCTCGGCGGCGTCCTTCCCGCGCTGGCTGTTGGCACCGTAGTAGGTCCCGTTGGTGACACCCAGCGTGTCCTCCGTCCGCCCGAACAGCGGGAACGCGAAGGAGTTGGGGTCCGGCAGCCCGGCCCACCCGAGGGTGAACATGTTGTAGTCGGACTCCTTCCCGGTGATGTACCGGTCGAGGAACGCGCCCCAGTCGAGACGCTGGACGCTGACGTTCTCGAAGCCGGCGTCTTTGAGCCCGTTGCTCACGGTGATGCCGATCTGTTCACGCTTGTCGTCCGGCGGCACGATGATCTTCCAGTTGTAGTCGGTCGGCACGCCCGCCTCGTCGAACATCGACTTCGCCTTCTCGATGTCCTTGTCGTGAGGAATCTGCTTCCACTCCTCGACCGGGAAGTCGAACGTCTCCGCGATGGAGGTCGGCACCGGGCTGTACTGACGACTCCCGGCCGGTTCGACGAAGTTCGACACGGCCTTGTCCATGTCGAACGTGTAGTCGATGGCCTCGCGCACTTTCTTGCTGGAGGTCGGACCCTCCTTGCAGTTCATCGCGAGGTAGAAGTAGCTGATCCCCGGCACGGACTGGATAGACGCCGTCTCGAGGTTCTTCACCGTCGAGAACAGCTTCGGCGGGACGCTCTTGACGATCTGGTTGTCGCCGTTCTGGAGCGTCGTCAGTCGGGTCGTCGACTCCTTGACGGGCTTGAAGTCGACGGCCTCGACGAGCGCCTTCGGCTCGCCCCAGTAGTCGTCCCAGCGTTCGACCTTGGCGAGCGACCCCTGCTCCCACTCGGCGAACTTGAACGGCCCCGAGCCGACCGGATTCGTCTTGAACGCCTCCTTGTCCTGCTCGCGGACGGACTTCGGGACGACGAGTCGCGCGAGCCGGTGTTTGAACGGGCCGAGCGGGAAGTCCAGGTCGATCTGGACCGTCTTCTCGTCGATGGCGGTGATCGTGTCGATCATGTTCACGCCCGCGGCGTTCTCCGTCTCCTCCTCGACGGGAGCCTCGAGCGTGTACTTCACGTCCTCCGCGGTGACCGGGTCACCGTTGTGGAACGTCGCCTCCTCCTTGATCTCGACGGTGTACCGCGTCCCCGGTGCCGCGTCCGAGGACTTCTTCGAGGTCTCGAAGTCCCCCTTCGCGAGGTCCGGCACCAGCGCGGTCTGCTCGTCGTACGTGTACAGCCCGGAGAACACCTGCGCGGCGACCTCCGAGGACGGCACGTCGTTGAGCGTGATCGGGTCGAGTTCGACCGGCGCCTTCGCCTGGCCGAACTTCAGCGTCCCGCTGGCCTGCTGTTTCGGCGTCGGCGTCGGCGTGTCCTCGCCGCCACCGTCACCGCCGTCGCCGCTGGTCTCGGTCGCTTCGGTCGACTCACCGCCCTGCGAGGAGCAGCCCGCGAGCCCCGCGGCGCCGACCGCACCGATGCTGGCCAGCGCGCGCCGTCTGTTCATCATGATCTGACGTCGTGCGTCGTCTGTCATTGGTACTGTAACTCATCCCACAGGCTTGCCGCCTGGTATATAATCGGTTCGGTTCCGGAACGGTGTCCCCGTCGACAGCGGACGAATGAAAGTGGTTCTGAGAGATGTCTTCACCGTTCGACACGCGCCAGCCTCCCGACGATCTGGGGGGAGACGCCGAGTCGTCACTGCGGAGCCGCCAGGGAACCCGCCGCTCCGTCGACGCACTGACCCCCCACATCTTTGCCCGTCGGGCGACTCGTGAAGGGCGTGCGACTGTCACACACCGGTCGGGTGGTGGTGGTGGTGGTGATACTCGTCGTCACTGCGGGATGTGCCGGCGTCCTCGGTGGCGAGGGTGGAGACGGTGACGCGGAGACGGTGAACCCGGCGCTCCAGGGGACGCCGACACCGACCGCCACCCCGTCGCCGACGCCGACCCCGTCGTTCGCGGAGACGCTCCCGAGCGGGATCTCGCGCGACGCCGTGGACCCGGAGGCGTTGGCCGACCGCCACCGGCGGGTGCTGCGTCGGACCTCGCGGACCGTGGTGCGGATCACCACCGTGACGGGGCCGAACGGGACCGTCGTCGGGCGGACACGGACGACCATCGCCGCCGCGTCGGACCGAGCGGGCGACGTGCTCCTCGAGGGGAGTGGGGGCGGGACGGACCCGGTCGCGTTCGGACTCCCGACGGGCGAGTACGGCTTCTGGACGGACGGGACCGCGGCGGCGTCGCGTCGGACGCTCCCGAACGGGACGGTGCGGTACAGCTACCGGTCGGGGACCCTCCCACCGGGCCCGCGTGCGGACACGACCGGCGTGAACCTCGTCGCGAGTGCGACCCGTCGCGTCTCCGACGTGACCGTGACACCCGTCGAGACGGGGAGTGACGGTCGGACCGCGTCACTGCTCCGGCTCCGGGGCCGCGTCGCAGACCCGCCGTCGGAGGCCGTCGAGAACGCCAGTCTCGTCGCGTCCGTCACCGGCGAGGGTGTCGTCCAGACCCTCCGGGTGCGGTACACCCTCGTGCGAGACGGCCGTCGGTACCGCGTCGTCAGAGAACTCGTCGTCTCGGATCTGGGCCAGACCGTCGTCTCCCGACCCGCGTGGGTCGCCGACGCACAAGCGGCCGAACGCGACGAGGGCGCCGAGACCGCGACCCCCACCGCTACCGCGACGACGACCGCCACCCCGAGTGGGACGGCGACGGGGACGGGGAACGCGACCACCACCGCGACGGACGGGTGACGAGGGCGAGTAACCGGGTGCCACCCTCTCCGCTCAGGTCTCGAACGTCTCCGTCTCGCGGGACCGCACTTCGTCGGGAGTGACGGTTCGACCGTCGACCTCGACCGACTCGTCGTTCGACAGTCGTCCGAATGCCGGTCCCTCCGGAACGCCCGCCTCCCGCGCCAGCGCTGGGTCGAAGGCGACACGTTCCGCTCGGACCGTGCCGTCCGTCCGCTCGACGCGTTCGTACGCCTCTCGCAGCAGCGCGACCAACTCGTCGACGAGCGCGTCGTAGGCGGCCGGTCGGTCGTCACGAGGAGCCTCCGACACCGCCTCGTCGGTGTCGGCCGCGGACTGGACACCGTCGGCCGGAAGCGCCGCGGGCGAGTCGGCACGGTTCCCGTTCTCGACAGTCGCGACGGCGACGACGTGGTCGAACACCACCGCCCGAGTGGCGTCGGCGTCGACCCGTCGTGCGGCGGCGAGCAGCTCCGTCGGCAACTCGCAGACACGGACACGCTCTGCCCAGTCGACGGCCACGTCGTCCGCCTCGACGACCGCCTCGGTCGCCTCGCCGAACCGCAGTCCCTCGTCGACCGAACAGACGGCGCTCTCTACCGCGTCGACCAGCCCGAGCGGGCGATCGTCGACCTCCCGGACCCACGTCTCGCTCACGACCCGGTACCCGCGGTCGGCGAGGGCCTCGCCCGCCGCCTCGCCACCCTCCGCGACCAGGACGGCGCTCGCATCGCTGGCCGCCATCGCGCGCTCCAGTGTCGCGACGTGTGTCTCGGTGTCACCCAACTCGTCGAGTTGCCAGCGAGCGGCGACGTGGCCGACACCCCACGCGGTCTCCCGGAGCACACGCTCGAACCGCGGCGCGTAGTGGCCGCCCCCGACACCGAACAGGTGGCGTGCGTCGCCGCGTTCGCCAGGCTCTCCCTCGGAGCGGGTCGGCTCCGTGTCGGCCGGCACGGCCGCGGCCGTCGGCGCACCGGTCACGGCGTCGGTCCCGAGCGAGTGGATCGCTCGCGCGACCGCCCGCGCACCCTCGGGGTCGTCCCACTCTGGCTCGTCGCTCCCCAACTCTGCGAAGATCGACGGCACGGACACGTCCGTGGGGCCGTGGTGGGTACACTCCACGCCCACCTCGTAGTCCGACGGCGCGAACGCGTCGAAGGCGGCGACGAGATCCCGCTGAACGCCGGGTGCCGCCGGGGCGAACGAGCGGTCCGCACCACCGTACTCCGCCGGACCGAAGTTCCCAGTGACGTGACAGGTGAGCAGTGGTCCGGTGTCGCCGGAGTGGCGCGACGCGAACACGACGACGCGAGGGGTCTCGTCGAAGTGGCTCGCCGGGTCGTCGACCTCGAGGTGGAGAGCGTCGACGGACCTGACGACGATGGGCACGGTCGTGTCGGTGCTGCGGTGGTACGTGCCGCCACCTTCGGCGTCCGAACGCGTCTCGTCGTGGTGTGGGTCCCACTCCCCGAGTTCCAGCAGGTGCTCACAGACGTGCTCGGAAGCCCGGTCCGCTCGCGAGCGGACGACGGCGACGGGACCCGTCGGGTCGCCCGCGCTCGGGCCCGCTGTCGTCTCCGTGCCCACGTCCGAGTCGGCGTCGGTCACGCCGGACACCTCCGTCGGTCGCTGCCGGTCCACGACCACACGACACCCCGTCTCGCCGTGTCACTCGCGACCGGCGCCCGTCTCCGGTCGCGTGCTCCTGTCCGCATGCTCCAGCAGAGCGGCGGCGACGGCGTATGCGTTGTGTTCCGTCACGAGCGGTGCAGTGTTCGCTACGAGTTGGGTGGTGTTCGCTACGAGTTGGGAGGTGTTCGCTACGAGTTGGGTGGTGTTCACTGCGAGCGGTGCGGTGGGCACCTGCGACGGGACCGACGGTCCCCGCGAGTAGTCAGATGGCGACCGCTCACAACAGGACGGAGACGTAGAGGACGTACGCGCCGAGCAGCCCGAGTCCCTCGGGACGGCCGACCTTCCCGCGGGTGATCAACACCACCGCGGCGAGAGCGGTCGCCCCCAGCAGGAACGGGAAGTCGACGCCGATCATGTCGCTGGGCACCTTCGAGGGCGCCAACAGGACGAGCACGCCGATCACGGCGAGGATGTTGTAGATGTTCGAGCCGACGACGTTGCCGACGCTGAAGTCGTCGCGGCCGCGGACCGCGCTCACGACGGAGGCCGCCAACTCCGGCAGCGATGTCCCGAGTGCGAGCACCGTCAGACCGACGAAGCGGTCGCCGAACCCCAACTGCGACAGTGCCGCCCGTCCCCCCTCGATCAGCTGTCTGGCACCGAACACCAGCATCACCAGTCCGGCGACGACGAACACCACGTCGCGGAGTCGGAACGGGAGCCGGTCGACGACGGCGGGCGTCGCGGTGCCGCCGTCGACGGCGACACCGGCCCCGTCACCGCCCGATTCGGCGGCATCGTCGCCACCCGACCCCTCGCTCGCGGCCTCGCCGCCGTCCGACCCCTCGCTCGCGGCCTCGCCGCCGTCCGACCCCTCGCTCGCGTTTTCGCCGTCGGCCGCTTCGACCACCTCGTCCATCCCCTCGACGACCTCCGACTCCGTCGGGTCGGTGGTCTTCAACAGGACGACGGAGAAGACGGCGAGCACGACGACGAAGGCGAACCCCTCGACGCGGACGAACCCGCCGTCGTAACCGAGGCCGACGAACAACACCGCCGCGAGGAGCATGAACGGGAGGTGCCGGCGGACGGTCTCGCGGGACACCTCCAACGGCTGGATCAGTGCGGAGACACCCAACACCAGCCCGATGTTCGCGATGTTCGACCCGACGATGGTGCCGTACCCGAGCGTCTCGCCGTAGTCGAGGCCGCTGAGGATCGCGATGGCCAACTCCGGGGCCGTGGTCGCGAACGCGATCACGGTCACCCCGACGATGGCGGCCCGCATCCCCACGTCCGTCGCGAAGTTCGACGCCCCCTTCACCAGCGCCTCGGCTCCCAGGTAGAGGAGTCCGAACCCGACGGCGATCTGGAGCGCCGCCACCGCCGACGGCACCTGGAGCGGTGCCGTCCCGGTCGCGGCGAGTGACGTGGCCGCCGCGATCACCGACTCGGAGAACTCGCCCCAGAGACCACTCGACTGGAGGAGTGAGACC
The DNA here is from genome assembly GCF_041361345.1 of Halobaculum sp. MBLA0147. NCBI lineage: Archaea > Methanobacteriati > Methanobacteriota > Halobacteria > Halobacteriales > Haloferacaceae > Halonovum > Halonovum rutilum. Next base: position 601,124 of record NZ_JBGKAD010000001.1, read on the forward strand.
GTCCCGTGTGTCATACCGCCGGAGAGTGTGTCTCCGTACATAAACCGCGCGATAACGGTATCGGATCTGATTCCGTGGCCCGCCGTAGGGGTGCGGGACGGGGCCAGAACGGGGCGTCGAGACGGAGGCTGGCCCGGCGGCGGGACACCAGATTGAAATCACTGGCACGGCGTTGTAGACGGAATGGCTGGGCAGAGCGGGCCGCGGATCCCACCCGTCCTCGACGGGTTGGGGGTCGGAATCACGGTACACGATCCGGAGACGGGGGCGATCGTGGCGGTCAACGAGCGACTGACGGAACTGTACGGTTACGACGCCGCCGAGTTGCGGTCGATGACGGTCGGGGACTACACCGCGCCGGAGTCGCCGTACTCGCAGGCGGAGGCGGCCGAACGGATCGAACGCGCCGCGAACGGGGAACGGCAGTCGTTCGACTGGCACGTCGAACGCGCGGACGGAGCGTTACTGTGGGTGTCGGTGACACTCGTCCGGACGGAGCTCGACGGCGAGTCGGTGGTCGTCGCCGGTGTCCGCGACATCTCGGAGCGGAAGCGGCGCGAGCGGCGTCTCGACGCCGTGTTCAACGGCACCTTCCAGTTCACCGGGCTACTGGACTTGGACGGGACGATTCTCGAAGCCAACGACACGGCTCTCGAGTTCGGTGGGCTGGAGCGGGAGCAGGTCGTCGGGAAGTCGATGTGGGAGGCTGGGTGGTTCGCCTACGACGAGGAGGTACAGGCGGCGGCGCGCGAGGCGGTCGAACGAGCCCGCGAGGGTGAGTTCGTCCGCGAGGAACTGGAGATCATGGGTGCAGAGGGGATCGTCACGATCGACTTCTCGATCCGTCCGCTGGAGGACGAACGGGGCAACGTCACTCGCCTGGTTCCGGAGGGACGCGACATCTCGCAACTCGTCGCTCGCGAGGAGGAACTCGCACGGAGCAACGACCTGCTCGCCCAGACCGAGCGGATGAGCGACACCGGCGGCTGGGAACTCGACGTGGAGGCCGGCGAGGTGTTGGCGACGACCGGCGCCGCAGAGATCTACCAGACGGACGACAGGACGCTGTCGTTGACGGAGACGCTGTCGTACTTCGCGCCGGAGGACCGCGAGACGCTGCGGAGGGCGATCCAGCGGTGTGTCGGCTCCGGGGAGCCGTTCACAGTCGAGCGGACGATCACCTCGGAGACCGGCCGCGAGCGGTGGGTCCGTGTCCACGGCGAGCGCGTCGCGGACGCCGAGTCGCCGACGGTCCGTGGCGTGATCCAGGACGTGACGGACCGGAAAGAGCGCGAACAGCAGCTGATGGTGTCGAGTCGCGTGTTGCGACACAACCTCCGGAACGACCTGACGGCGATGCTCGGCTACGTCGACGAGTTGGACGGGGCCGTGACGGCGCTGACGACGCGACCGTCCGCCTCCGAGGAGGCGGGTGGTCGTCGCGACGGAGAGACGGAGAGCCAGTCCGACGCGGTGGCGAGCGACGATTCCGCCGAAGGTGGAACGCCAGCGCCGCGCGCCTCCAGAGCGGCTCCCTCGGACACCGTCGCCGACTGGAGTGAGGAGTCGCCGACGACGGACCCAGCGGAGCGGGCGACACGCGCCGTCGAGAGTCTCCGGGACGCGACGGAGGATCTCCGGTCCATCGCGGAGCGGTTCAACGAGTTCGAGCGGGCCGTGGGGCGATCGGAGCCGAGCGAGCCCGTCGACGTGGCCGCGGTCGTGGAAGCGGTCGCCGCGGACCACCGCGAGTCGTACCCGAGCGCGACGGTGACGACGGACCTCGCCGAGGCGACAGTGCTCGGACGCCCGGAGGATCTCCGGGTCGCACTGGACGAACTCGTCGACAACGCGCTCGAACACGCCGACACTGCCGAACCGACCGTCGGCGTCAGCGTCTCGACGGTCGCCGGGGGACGCGTCATCGTCCGCGTCGCCGACGACGGACCGGGCATCCCGGAGATGGAATGCGAGGTGCTCAGACGCGGCGAGGAGACGCCGTTGCTCCACGGGAGCGGACTCGGACTGTGGCTGGTCAACTGGTACGCGACGCGGCTGTCGGGACGGGTGACTATCGACGACAACAGCCCGCGCGGGACCGTGGTTCGACTGAACCTCCCGGCGGGCGGCGGCGACGCCGAAACGTGACGACTCCCACCTCCGACGTCCGGCCCCGACAGGGTTATGCGGGTAGCACGACACCTGCGTCCCATGGCACAGTCCGGTCCGTCGGACGACGCTCGCGTCCCGGCGACCAGTCTCGACGCGGCCGTCCACGACCGCGAGTTCTTCAGGTCGCTCGTCGAGAACGGCTCCGACGCCATCGTCTCCATCGACACGGACAGCACGATCCGGTACGCGAACGGCTCCGTCGAACGCATCCTGGGCTACGATCCGACGGCGCTGATCGGGGAGCCGCTGACGACGATCATGCCCGAGCGGTTCCGCGACTCCCACTTCGAGTCGATGGGTGCGTACTTAGAGACCGGCGAGCGGACGATCGACTGGAACGGGATCGAACTCCCGGCCGAACACGCCGACGGCCACGAGATCCCGCTGTCGATCACCTTCGAGGAACACCGCCACGAGGGAGAGCGCCTCTTCTCGGGCATCATGCGGGACGTGAGCGACCGAGTGGAACGCGAGCGGGAACTGGAACGACAGAACGAGCGTCTCGAACGGTTCGCGGGGATCGTCAGCCACGACCTCCGGAATCCGCTCCAGGAGGCGCGGTCGGCGGCGGTCGTCGCCCGCGACGGGAACACCGAAGCGCTGGCGGACGTGGAGGCGAGTCTCGACCGGATGGGCGAGCTGATCGACGACGTGCTCACCTTGGCGAAGCAGGGCCGCGCGGTCGGCGAGACGGAGCCCGTGACGCTGGCGCAGGTGGCACGAGACGCGTGGGGGACGGCCGGCACCGAGACGGCGTCGTTGTCGACGCCCACGGAGTCGGTGACGGTGGCGGCGGACCGGGAACGGCTGCGGACGCTGTTCGAGAACCTCTTCGCGAACGCCGTCGAGCACGGCGGCGCGGACGTGTCCGTCGTCGTCGAGTCGGCAGACGAGGGCGACGGGTTCGTCGTCCGCGACGACGGGGACGGGTTCGAGCGTGATCCGGACGAGGAGCTGTTCGACTACGGCTACACGACGGACGAGGGCGGGACCGGCTTCGGGTTGAGCATCGTCCGCGACGTGGCGGCGGCACACGGGTGGGACGTGGCGGCGACGACGGCCCCCGACGGGGGCGCGCAGTTCGAGATCGACACGGAGTGACTATGGACGAGAGACACGCACCGACGGCGACACGACGGACGGACGAGGAGGCGACACGACGGACGGACGAGGAGGCGACACGGCGACGGACCCGTGGGGGTGACGCGGCGTGAGCGGCACACCGGCGGCGGACCGGCCGGTCGTGTTGGCGGTCGACGACCGCGAACGGGTCGTCCAGTCGTTCGAAATCTGGCTGCGCGACGACTACGAGGTGGTGACTGCCGAAGACGGTGAGAGCGCACTCGCACGGATGGACGACCGCGTCGACGTAGTGTTGCTGGACAGACACATGCCCGGACTGTCGGGCGACGAGGTGTTGCGCGAGATCCGCGACGCGGGGTACGACTGTCGCGTGGCGATGGTGACCGGGGTGAACCCGGACTTCGAGGTGGCGGAGATGCCGTTCGACGAGTACGTCCAGAAGCCGTTGGACCGCGAGGCGCTGCGCGAGACCGTCGCGCGACTGCTCACGCTCTCGCAGTTCGACGACGGGATGGAGGAGTTGTACAGTCTGAGCCAGCGCCGCGCGACGCTGGAGGCGGAGAAGACGGAGGCCGAGTTGCGCAACAACGACGCCTACCGGCGACTGTGCGAGCGACAGGCCTCGCTGCGCGAGTCGCTGGACACCGCAGTGGCGGCCGCCGACGCAGACGCACTCGCCGGGCTGTTGGAGGACGGTGGTGCCGGCGGCGGAGACGGGGGAACTGACGGCGTGTGGGAGGACGCCGACCTCCCCGGCGACGGCGCCAGCGCGGACGAGTCGCTGTCCGTCGAGGACGCGGGGAGTGGCGACGGGGAGTCCCGGCAGTGACGGACCGGGTCGTCGTGCGCCGGTGGCACGGGTGGACGACGTCCGAAGACGCCGACGCGTACGAACGACTCGTCTCCGAGGAGGTGTTGCCGGACCCCGAGGCGACGGCGGGCTACCTGGGCCACGAGGTGCTCCGGCGTGCCGGAGGAGGTCCGACGACGGTCGGACGGTCGCCGGGGACGGAGGGGTCCCCGGAGATGGAGGAGCCGACCGAGACGGAGAGTGGGGAGAGAGACGGTCTCGACGAGACCGAGACCGTCGAGTTCTGTGTGTTGACGCGGTTCGCGTCGTGGGAGGCCGTCGAGTCGTTCGCCGGCCCCGAGCCGGCGACCGCACACGTCCCGGAGTCGGCGCGGGCGCTCCTGGTCGCCTACGACGAACACGTCACTCACTACGAGCGCGCGGTGCGTGTCGACGGGTGAGTTTCGGGCGAGCGAGCGGAGCGAGTGGTCGGGGTGCCCGAACCCTCTTGAACGGAGACGCATCAAGATCGAGTGTGAGCGACGCGCCAGTGGACACGGACGGGCGAGCAGATGCGAACGAGACCGTGACGGCGGATGACGTGGTCGGGCTGTTCGATGTCGTCGAAGGCCCGGTCCTCACGACCCGCGACGTACGGCTCCTGACGGGTGTCGGTCCCGACCGTGCGCGGTCGTTGCTGGAGGAGTTGGTCGAGGACGGACGGCTGGCGACACGTGTCTCGGGACAGACCGGCCTGTACTGGCGACGAGACGACGAACCGGTCGACGTGCCGGCGTTCCTCACCGGGGACGGAGACGAGGGGTGATCTAGCCACCCGCGCCACTCACACCGACTCGACGGACAACCCGCCGCCGAAGTCCACGGTGTACACCTCACAGTCGATCCCCGTCGCGGCGCGGTACTCCTCGCGGACGGTGTCGGCGACCGTCTCGCGAGCGGCGGGGTCGACGAGGGCGACGACGCTGCCGCCCCAGCCGCCGCCGACCATCCGGGCACCCGCCGACCCGGAGCAGTCGTCGAGCGTCTCGACGACCGTGTCCAACTCCTCGCAACTCACCTCGTAGTCGTCGCGGAGACTCCGGTGTGACTCGCGGATCAGCTCCCCGACGCGGTCGACCCGCCCGTCGGCGAGGGCGTCGGCCGCCTCGCGGACGCGCTCGATCTCCGTCGTCACGTGTCTGGCGCGTGCGGCGAGCGGCTCCGGGAGGTCGTCGGCGTGGGTGGTCACCTCCGCCGGCGTCACGTCCCGCAAGGTCCGGACACGCTTGCCGAGCAGTTCGTCGAGGCGGGCGGTCGCCTCGTGGCACTCGCGAACCCGCTCGTTGAACCCCGAGTCGACCAACTCGTGGGAGACCGTGGTGTCGATCACGAGGATGTCCGCGGCGGCGTCGTCGAACCCGACCGGCTGCACGTCGCGCGAGCGGCAGTCGATCCGCAGTGCGTGCCCGGGCTGGCCGAGCGCGCTCGCGAACTGGTCCATGATCCCGCAAGCCATCCCGACCTCCTCGTTCTCCGCGCGCCAGCAGGCGTCGGCGAGTTGTTCGCGCGTCCGGTCGCAGTGGTGGACCGCGTCCAACGCGCCCGCGACGGCCACCTCCAGGGCCGCCGACGAGGAGACGCCCGCGCCGACGATCACGTCGCCGTCGACCGCGAGGTCCGCCCCCAGTGGCTCGCCCACGTCCTCCGACAGCGTCGTCGCCGTGCCGACGACGTAGGCGCTCCACCCGTCGCAGTCGCTCCCGACCGACGCCGTGATCGTCTCGTCCTCGCGGACGGAGTGAACCCGGACGGTGTCGTCAGTCCGTGGGCGCGCCGCCACGACGGTCTGACGGTCGATGGCGGCCGGGAGTACGATCCCGCCGTTGTAGTCGACGTGCCCGCCGATCAGGTTGACACGGCCCGGCGCACGGGCCAGTGTGGTCGGCGCGGTCTCGAACTCGCGTTCGAAGACGCGAACGACACGGTCCCGCGGCGCCTCGTCGGTGTCGCCGAGCGCGTCGACCGACTCGACGCCGCCGTCGGTACACCCGCGGTCTCGAGGCTCGGTGTCGTCGGAACTCACTGTCTCCCACTGTGAGACGGTGGGTCTTGAAACCTACTCGGATCGGCTCGCCAGCGGGGCGATCTCCGGTCTCGTCGCCGGGTCGAGACTGGCAAGTATCTCGCGCGCCGCCAACGCTTTTCACCGCCACCCACGGAGAGAGTAGGTAGGTGTTATCGAGTGTCACACAGTGAGCGGTCCGTGGAGGACGACGTTCGAGAGTTGGCGGCGTTGTTGGGCGACGTAGTCGAGCGGCAGACCTCGCGGGACGCCTTCGAGGCCGTGGAGTCGTTACGGACGGACGCCATCGACTACCGGCGCGGGTCGTTGGACAGTCGTGACCCACTGCGCGAGCGACTCTCCGGGCTCGACCCGGAGACCACACGGACCGTCGCGCGGGCGTTCGGGACGTACTTCGAGTTGGTCAACCTCGCGGAGGAACGCCAGCGCATCCGGACGGTCAGGGCGGGCCGCAACGCCGGGGAACTCCCGGACGGGCTCGGGACCGCCGCCGAGGCGCTCGCGGACGCGGACCCGGAGACGGTCGAGGCGGTGCTCTCCGACGTGCGGGTGATCCCGACGTTCACCGCTCACCCGACGGAGGCACGACGGAAGACCGTGAAGTCGAAGCTCCGACGCGTCGCGCGGGCGCTGTCAGACCTCGACGAGCGGCGACTGATCGACGACGAGGAGGCCGCGGTATGGGGTGACTTGGAGGCGGTCGTCGAGAGTCTCTGGTCGACGCGGACCGTCCGCGAACGTCGTCCGACACCCTCCGACGAGGCTCGCAACGTCCGGTGGTACCTGGAGGGCCCACTGTACGACGTGTTGCCCGACGTGTACGACGAGTTGACCACTGTGATGGCCGACGCGACCGCCGACACCGGAGACGACGAGTCGACACCGAGCGGCAGTGGAGCGGGGGTCGGCCACGGCGAGGAGTCGCCGACGGTGCCGTCGTTGCTCTCGTTCCGGTCGTGGGCGGGGTCGGATCGCGACGGCAACCCCTACGTCACCGTCGAGACGACCGACGAGACGCTCGCCCGACAGCGGCGGGCGGTGTTGGACCGCTACGACGAGGACCTGCTCGCCCTGGCGGGGTCGGTGTCCGCCGACGCCGACAGGGTCGACCACACCGAGGCGTTCGCGACGCTCGTCGAGGACCACCACGACGCCGTCCCGACCGTCGCGCGTCGGGCGAACGAGGATCACCCGTCGGAGCCGTACCGGGCGTTCGTCTCCGTCGTCCGCGCTCGCGTCCAGCGCGTGGCGGACCCCCGTCCCGGCGGCTACGACGACGCGACTGCCTTCCAGCGAGCGCTGGAGACGCTGGCTGCCGACCTGCGGGCCAACGACCTCGCGGCCGTCGCCCGCGAGGAGGTGGACCCACTCGTCCGCCGCGTGGAGACGTTCGGGTTCGTGCTCGCGCCGCTGGACCTGCGCGACCACCGCGAGAACCACACCGAGGCGGTGACGGAGCTGCTCGCCCGCGAAGACACCGACTACGCCGGGATGGACGAAGACGAGCGTGTCCAGTTCCTCACCGACGCGATTCTCGCCGACGAGACGGTCGTCGACCTCCAACCCGACCCGGACGCGGTGTCCGACACGACCGCGCGTGTGGCCGGTCGGTTCGACGCTCTGGCGGGGTGGCAGGCGGAGTACGGCGTCGGGGCGATCGACGCCTACTGCATCTCGATGACGGAGACAGTCTCGCACGTGCTGGAGGTGTTGTTCCTCGCCGACGCTGCCGGCGTCGTCTCCCTGCCGGACCACTGCGGCGTCGACGTGGTGCCGCTGCTGGAGACCGCCTCCGCGCTGTCGAACGCTCGCGAGATACTCGGGACCCTCTTCGAGAACGAGGCGTACGGGGCGGCACTCGCGGCCCGTGGCGGGACCCAGGAGGTGATGTTGGGCTACTCCGACTCGAACAAGGAGAACGGGCCACTCGCCGCCTCGTGGTACCTCCACCGCAACGCCCGCCGCCTCGCGCGGGTCGCCGACGACTTCGACGTGGAACTGCGGCTGTTCCACGGGCGGGGCGGCTCGCTGTCGCGCGGTGGTGGGCCGATGAACGACGCCTTACTTGCACTCCCGGCGGAGACCGCCACCGGCGAGGTGAAGTTCACCGAGCAGGGGGAAGCCATCGCCGAGAAGTTCGCCACTCCGCAGATCGCGCGGCGGGAACTCGGGTTGATGGTGGACGCACAGATCCGCGCACGGCTCCGGGCCGGGCGGGAGGACACCCCGGAGGTCCAGCCGGAGTGGCGCGACGCGATGACGACGGCCGCCGAGGCGGCTCGCGAGACGTACCGCGACCTGCTGGAGACGGACGGGTTCGTCGAGTACTTCGAGACGACGACGCCGATCGGGGTGATCGAGGAGTTGAACCTCGGCTCGCGGCCGGCCTCCCGCACCGGCGAGCGGACCGTCGAGGACCTCCGGGCGATCCCGTGGGTGTTCTCGTGGACGCAGTCGCGGGCGATCCTCCCCGGGTGGTTCTCCGTCGCCAGCGGGCTCGACGCCTACCTCGCCCCCGAGGACCCCGACGTGGACACCGACGAGCGGCTGGCGACGCTCCGCGAGATGTACCGCGAGTGGCCGTTCTTCCGGACGACGCTGGACAACGTCTCCGTGTCGTTGGCGCGAGCCGACATGGGGATCGCCGCCGAGTACGCCGCCCTGGCCGACGACTCGCTGCGCGAGCGCTTCTTCCCACGTGTCGAGGCGGAGTACGACCGCGCGCGGACGCTGGTCGCGGAGATCACCGAGCGCGCCGACCCGCTGGAGCGGGAGTGGTTCCGCGAGAACCTCGACCGCCGGAACCCGTACGTCGACCCACTGAGTCTGTTGCAGGTGTCGCTGTTGGACCGCGAGGCGGACGGCGAGTTGACCGACGTGGAGCGCCGTGCGCTGCGGCTGACAGTGACCGGAATCGCCTCGGGGATGAAGAACACGGGGTGAGACGGGAGTCACCGGAGTGGGTTCACCTCCGTACGACCTTCTCGTGTGTCGGAACAGATGTACCTACACTCGCTGTGAACGTATTACACCTTCCGCGTTCCACAAGCACAATTTTTTATTGAAACAAACTCGGATGCCGGAGCGTGCCGGTGATCGACGAGCGTGGGCGGGTGCTCGGGGTGGTCAACGTCGTGGACCTGCTGGTGTCGACGCTCGTCGTGGCGCTGCTCGCGTCCGGTGTCGTGGTCGTCACCGACGGTGGTGCGGGTGCGTCCGAGTCCGTCCGGCAGACGGTCGTCGTCGAGACCGGTCCGCACGGGACACACGTCTCCGAGGCGATCACGAGCGGCGACGTGCCGACTGCGGAGGGGATCTCAGTGCAGAACGTCGCGGTCGTGAACGAGACGGACTCGGGGTCGACCCTCCACCTCACCGTCTCGCTGCGCGTCCGGCAGACCGACGACGGCCTCCCACAGTACCGCGGAGAACGACTGGTCGTCGACCGCACGCTCCGTCTCGACTTGGGTGACGTGATCGTCTCCGGACGCGTGATCGACATCGTCGAGTCGTCCGACGAGTGACGGACTCCCTCGAATCGTCGACCGAGTAGCGTTCACCGTCCGGTCTGGCCTCCGTCGGTGTCGGTCCGTCTACGCGATCGAGAGCCGACTGAACCGCGCCACCCAGCTTTGACACCCGACTCGTACGGATCGGATCCCGAGTGGGTGGACCGTTGGAAGAATCGTGAACAGGACAACAGCTATTTGTCGGGGCTCGAACGACTCACGAGTGGCAGTCGAACTGACCGCGTACGTCCCGTTGCTCGCGCTGGCCGCCGTGACGACGCTCGGGTTGGCGGCGTACAGTTGGCGCCACCGTGCGGCACCGGGAGCCACTGCACTCGCGGGGCTCTCGCTCGGGATGGCGGCGTGGGCGGGGTTCTACGCGCTCGGGCTCGTCTCACAGAGCGTCCCACGTCGACTGCTCTGGCTCCGGCTCAACTGGCTCGGGAGTGGGTTCGTCCCGGCGTTCTGGCTGTTGTTCGCGTTGGAGTACAGCGGACGGACGGAGTGGATCGATCGCCGGACCGTCGCCGCCCTGGTGAGTGTGCCGGTCGCGACGGTCGTCCTCGCGTGGACGACCCCGTGGCACGACCTCATGTGGTCGAACGTCCGGATTCGCGACGTCGGGCGGGTGACGATGTTGCGGTACGACGCCGGCCTCTGGTACACCGTCTTCGACGTCTACACCTACCTCGTGATCCTCCTCGCGACCGTCGTGTTAGTGTCGTTGGTGCTCCGCCACCGCGACCTCTACACGGACCAGGCGGTCGCCCTCCTCGTCGGATCGCTCGTCCCCGCCGTCGGCTACCTCACGACGGTGTTGGAACTCGTCCGCGAAGGTGTCGACCCGACGCCGTTGACGTTCCCGGTTACCGCGCTCCTGTTCGGCTACGTCATCTTCCGCGGGAACCTCTTCGACGCGTTGACCACGACCGCCGCGGTGGGACAGGAGTCTGCCGTCGCCGCCATGGCCGACGGCGTGGTCGTCGTCGACGACGACGGCGAGATCATCGAGACGAACCCGTCGGCACGGACGCTGCTCGACACAGACGAGTCACTCGTCGGACGCTCCGTCGCGGACGTGTCGACGCTGTCGACCGTCCCGCTGGACGGGTCCGAGCACACCGTCGAGACGACGACCGCCGACCGGCGCGTGTTGGAGGTGTACCAGACCCCCATCGAGGACCCACACGACAGAGTGATCGGACACAGTCTCGTCGTCCGCGACGTGACGGAGCGAGTGCGGAGCCGCGAGCGGCTCGCCGTCTCGAATCGCGTGCTCCGGCACAACCTACGGAACCGAATCAACGTCGTCCGCGGGCACGCCGAACACGTCGCCGACCGGACGACCGACGAGACGGTCGCGCGGTCTGCCGCGAGCATCCAGTCGGCAGCGGATTCGCTAGCACGCAGCGGCGAGAAGATCCGTGCCGCCGTCGAGGCAGTCGGCGACACCGCCGAGCCGGTGGTCGTCGACTTCGCGGCGGTCGCACGGGAGGCTGCAGCCGAACACACGGCCGTGACCGTCGACGCGCCGGACCGCGCCGCGGCGCTGGCGGTGCCAGACGTCGACGCGGCAGTCCGCGAACTCGTCACCAACGCGCTCGAACACGCCGGGCCGGACCCGGACGTGTCCGCCACCGTCGCGCTGGCCGACGACACCGTCCGCCTGGTGGTCCGCGACGACGGCCCGGGGATTCCGGACCACGAACGCCGTGTCGTCGAGGAGGGCCGTGAGGACGCGCTCGAACACGGGAGCGGTGCCGGGCTGTGGCTCGTCCGGTGGCTGGTCGTCGCCTCCGGCGGGTCGCTGTCGATCGACGGCGACGACGGGACCGTGGTGACGCTCTCATTCGACCGGGTGCGCGAGGAGTGAGTGGTCGCGAGTGTGTCTCCGTCGACTCCCGGAGGTTGTAGGTGATTCCGGGTCGACGGAGACACGGCGGTGACAGATCGTGAACGCCCCACCAGCTCAGTCGTCACTCGGCGCGGCAACGTCCGGCGTCGACAGCGGCGCGTCACGACGCGCGACGCTCCGGAAGCGCTCGCCGTGCACGTCGCGGGCGGCGAGCGCGTCCGGGATCTGCCCCGTCAGCCACGCCCCCGTCGGGGAGGCGTCCGCCGGGACGCCGTCGAACCCCCGACGACGGACCCGCTCGGGCAGGTAGCGGTCGTAGACGGGGAGCCGTTCGTGCAGCGGGACGCCGCCGTGAGCGGCGATCTCGCCCAACTCGCGCAGCGCCGGCCACTCGTACTCCGGGTTGATGTAGTCGTCCGTCACGGGGGAGACGCCGCCGAGGTCGTCGATCCCGCAGTCGAGCAACTCCCGTACCGGCGCGAGGTTCGGGGGCGACTGCACGGACACCGTCTCGGGTAACACGCGCCGGGCCATCGCCGTGACGCGCCGCATCGTCGCCACGTCCGGGGTGGCGAAGTCCGAGCGCTCGTTCTCGACGACCGGCTGGACGATCACCTCCTGCACGTGGCCGTACCGCTCGTGGAGCCGTCGGATCGCCGCCAGCGACTCAGCGCGGTCGCGCCACTCTTCGCCGATGCCGACCAGGATACCGGTCGTGAACGGCACACCCGCCTCCCCGGCGGCCCGGATCGTCCGGAGACGGTCGGCCGGCTCCTTGCGCCGGGCGCCGGCGTGTGCGCGCACGTCCGCGGTCGTCTCCAACATCACACCCATCGAGGCGTTCACCGGCTTCAGGCGCTCGAAGGCGGCCCGGTCGAGGTCGCCCGGGTTCGAGTGCGGGAGCAACCCCTCTTCCAGCGCGATCTCGCAGGCCCGGAGGTGGTACTCGCGCAGGGAGTCGTACCCCCACTCGGCGAGCTGGTCGTGGATCTGCGTGTAGCGGTCGTCCGGTTCGTCGCCGAAGGTGAACAGCGCCTCCGTACAGCCCGCGTCGGCACCGACGCGACACCGCTCGCGGATCTCCGAAGCCGACAGCAGCGACGCCTCCCCGGGCGGGTCGTAGTAGGTGCAGTACGTGCAGGTGTACCGACAGGCGGTCGTCAGCGGGACGAACACGTTCCGGGCGAAGGTGAGTTCGGCGGCGGCGTCGACCGCCGTCGGCGTCGCCGCCAGCGCGTCTTCGAGGACACCCGCCGGCAGGGTCAACTCGAAGTCGAGGTCGAACCGCGCCGCGAGGTCGACCGCCGACTCGACGGTCGTCCCCACGGTGTCGTCGCCCGGAGACACGACCCCCACTCGTCGGGCGATCAGTATAAATCCACCACTACCGGAGGGTGGCGTCGTCGGCTCGTCTCGCCCCGGTCGACCGGAGTCGTCTCTGCGATCCGTCACGTCGAGTGTCGCGGGTCCGACGGGCGACTGTGCAGACTGGTGGTGGCTCGATCCAGACGGGTGGGACGGGGCTGCGACCCGGACGGCTAAGTACGTCCCGACCACGCCCTCTGTCGTGACACGGCTCCACGAGCAGACGACGACGGCGGCCGCGGAGACGCTCGCCGACTGCGAGGTCGCACTGCTGCCGACCGGCGCGGTCGAACAACACGGGCCACACCTCCCGCTCGGGACGGACCTGCTGGCGGCACGCGAGATCGCCCGTGCAGTCGACGCGGCGGACACGGGTGTCGCGACGACGTTGCTCCCGACGGTGCCGGTCGGGGTGAGCAGTCACCACCGACAGTTCGACGGGACGCTGTGGACGAGCCCGGAGACGTTCGAGGCGTACGTCCGGGAGGTGACGGAGAGTCTGGCGCGCCACGGCGTCCGGAAGGTGGTCGCGGTCAACGGCCACGGCGGCAACGACGACGCGCTCCAGCGTGCCGCGCGGCGCGTCCGCCGCGAGGAGACGGCGTTCCTCGCCCCGTGGAACTGGTTCGCCGACCTCGGCGACCTCGACGAGGAGCTGTTCGACCAGACCGGCATCGGTCACGCGGACGCGGCCGAGACGAGTATCGTGTACGCCGCGGCAGACAGAGCACACGAGACCACCGGCGTCGAGGAGTCGGCCCTCACGACGGCGGAGGCGAACGGTCCCACGGAGTGGGGACGAGCGGTCCACGGCGCGGCGTTGGGGTTCGACACCGCGGACTTCTCGGAGTCGGGCGCCGTCGGCCAGCCGACCGACGCCTCCCGCGAGAAGGGTGAACGCCTGTTCGAGCACGCGACGGACGAACTCACTGCGTTGGTCGAGTGGCTCGCCGACCGGGAGTTCGCCGCCCTCCTGCCGGAGCCACACCGATGAGTCGCGTCGCGCTCGTCGGTGCCGGTGCCGTCGGCACGCGGACGGCACTGGATCTGGCGGACCACGGCGTCGCGGTGACGCTGTTCGAGCGCGGCGAGATCGGCTGGGACGGAGAGACCGCGGTCGAGACGCCCGGTGACGCCGCCTCCAGCCGCGCCGCCGGCGTGCTGTACGACGCCTACGCGGAGGACGTGGACGCCGCACTCGGCGCGCGGTCGCTGGAGCGGTTCCGCGCGTTCGACGGCACCGAGGGGTTCCTGTTCCACGAGTGTCCGTACGCCATCCTCGTCAGGGAGGGCGACGACGAGCGCGCCGCGGCGACGCGTCGCGCGGTCGAACGGATGCGCGAGCACGACCGCCAGGTAGAGACGTTGGCTCCCGAGCAGGTCGGCGAGCGGTTCCCGACTCTCCACGCGGACGACTTGGCCGTCGCCGCGGTCGCGGACAACGCCGGGTGGGCCGACACGGGCGCGTACGTGGCGGCACTCCTGACGACCGCTCGCGCGGCGGGGGTCGAGATTCGCGACGAGACACCCGTGACCCTCGCGTCACCGACGACGGTGGCGACGCCCGGCGGACGCGAGTCGTTCGACGCCGTCGTCGTCGCCGCCGGCGCGCACACGGCGCAGGTGTGTGCGGGTGTCGACGTGGATCTCGCGGCCGTCCCCTACCGCGTACAGGCGTTGACTGGAGCGGTCGTGGCGGGCTCGCCAGGATCGGGTGACGGACGAGTCGGTGGTGACGGGGGAGGCGCTGACGAGGGAAGCGCCGGTGGGGGCGGCGGTGACGAGGGAGGTGGCGCCGATGCCGACGACAGTCCCCACGGCGGCGACCCACACCCGGGGCCGATGTGGTACGACGCGACCGCCGGGGTGTACGCCCGTCCACACCCGGACGGGATACTCGCCGGGGACGGGACGGTTCCGGAGGCGACCGACCCCGACGCGTGGGACCGCGAGGCCGACGACTGGTTCGTCGCCGACACGCGGGAGGTCGCGGCGCACCGCCTGCGTGGGTCGGCAGCGGCGACGGGTGATAGTCACGAGGCGAGCACGTCGGGGGAGCCGACGGGCGACACAGACGCGACGACGACGACCGACCCGAGCGTCTCCGTCGAGCGGTCGTGGGCCGGCGTCTGCACGGCGACGCCGGACGGCGACCCGCTGTTGGGGCACGTCCGCGACGGGTTGTACGTCGCGACCGGCTGGCAGGGCCACGGGTTCATGCGGTCGCCGGCCCACGCCGAACTGCTCGCCGAACTGGTGGCCGCGGACCTGGGGGTCGCGACGGCGTCGCCCGCCTCCGTACCGAGTGGCGAGACCGCGCTGTCTGCCTTCGACCCGACGCGGTTCCCGGCCGGTGTCGAGTTCGAAGTTCGAGAGGGGATGCTGGTCGAGGAACGGTGAGACGGTGACGGACGCCGACAGAGTCACAGAGTCGACGACTCCCCGTCGGTCCTCGCCCTCTCGTCAGTCGTCGGCCTCGGCCAGCCCGGTCGGCGACGGGCGGTCCACGTCCCGGTCGGTCGCCTCGCCGGCCACGTCGTAGGGGTACTCGCCGGTGACACAGCCGAGACAGAGGTCCTCGCGCACCTCGTCCAGCGCCGCCGCGACGGCGTCGACGGAGAGGTACGCCAGCGAGTCCGCACCGACCGTCTCGCGGATCTCCGCGGTCGTCTTGTCGGCCGCGATCAACTCCTCGCGAGTCGCCATGTCGATCCCGAAGTAACACGGCGCGACGATGGGCGGGGCACCGATCCGGACGTGGACGGACTCCGCGCCAGCGTCGCGGAGCAACTCCACCAACTGCGTCGACGTGGTCCCGCGGACGATGGAGTCGTCGATCAGCGTGACGCTCTTGCCCTCCACGGTCGAGCGGATGGGGTTGAGCTTGAGTCGGACCGCCCGCTCGCGTTCGTCCTGGGTCGGCATGATGAACGTCCGGCCGACGTAGCGGTTCTTCATCAACCCCTCCGCGAATTCGACGCTCGCGTCGTCCGCCTGCGCGGCGTCGGCGTACCCCGAGGCGAACGCTCGCCCGGAGTCCGGGACGGGCATCACCACGTCCGTGTCGATGCCGGACTCCCGCCAGAGTGCGCCGCCGAGTTCCCGGCGCGCGTCGTACACCAGCGTCCCGTCGATCACGGAGTCCGGTCGCGCGAAGTAGACGTGCTCGAAGAAGCAGTGTGCCGTGTCGTCCACCTCGAACAACTGACGTGATTCGTACCCAGTGCCGTCCGCGTCCAAGAGGATGGCCTCGCCGGGACGCACGTCCCGAACCAGATCGCCGTCGAGTACGTCGATCGCCGCCGACTCGGAGGCGAGCACGTAGCCGTCGTCGAGTTCGCCCACCACGAGCGGGCGGTTCCCGCGCGGGTCGCGGACACCCAACACGCGATCGTCGTGCATCACCGTCAGCGAGTACGAGCCGTGGATGCGGCCCATCGTCTCGCGGACGGCGTGGAGGAGGTCACCGTCCAGCAGGTTCCGCGCGAGGTCGTGGGCGATCACCTCCGTGTCGCCGTCCGACGTGAACGCGTGTCCCAGGCCGGCGAGTTCGTCGCGGAGTTCGTCCGCGTTCACGAGGTTGCCGTTGTGCGAGAGCCCCAGCGATCCGGAGTTGAACGACACCGTGAACGGCTGGGCACACGACTGGTCGACACTGCCGGCGGTCGGGTACCGGACGTGGCCGATTCCCGTCGAGCCCGCCAGTGCCTCGACGTCCGCCTCGTCGAAGGCGTCGCCCACCAGTCCCATCTCGACGTGGTCGTGCTGTTGGAACCCGTCGTGTGTGACGATCCCCGCGGAGTCCTGCCCGCGATGTTGGAGCGCGTACAGCGCGTAGTAGACGGGGCGTGCGGCGTCCCGGTCCGCCAGCGACACCCCGACGACACCACACTTCTCGCGTGGCTCGTCGGTCGTCGCGCGGTCCGGCGTCGCCCCGTCCCCGTGACCGGTCTGCATACGACACCCTCCGCGCGCCCCCAGACTAAAACCTTCGACATCGTGGACAGGTCTCCCGCTCGATGCCTCGGTGTACACACGTTCTTGTATACCACCCGGCGAGCGGGAGACGGGACGGAAGCGACGGAGCCAGTGGGGGAGAGTCGAAACCCACTTCCTTAGGTTCGCCTAAACCGGTCCGTGCGACTGACGCGGAGAGACGCGGCGGCGGCGGTGGCGGCCGCCGGGGCCGTCGTCGGCGGGGGGCTGGCGGTCGACGCCGCCGACGGGGACCCGGTCGAGTCGGTGCTGTCGGCGTTGGACGGCGACGACGGGGGGACTGGCGACGAGACGACGGGACTCGACGAGGAGGCGGTGGCGACGCTCGTCGCGGTGGGCGAGGTGGTGTACCCGAGCCGAGCGGAGAACGTCGCCGAGTTCGTCCGTACCTACACGGAGGGCCGACTGCTCGCGGACCCGGAGCGCCGCGAGCGGGTGGCGACCGCCGTCGCGGAGCTCGACGAGGTGGCTCGCGACTGGGAGGACGCCCCACTCGTCGACCTCGCGCCCGAGGTGCGCGACGAACTCCTGCGAGAGTTGGCCGTGGACACGACGGAGCCAGATCCCGAAGGGACGCTCCCGGAGCGGGTGCGGTACTACGTCGTGAACGACCTGTTGTACGCCTTCTACGCCTCACCGACCGGCGGGGAGTTGGTCGGGACGCCGAACCCCATCGGCTACCCCGGCGGCTACCGGACCGCACTCTCGCCCGACGAGGTGCGTGCCGATCCCGAGGAGACGCGCGACCCGACGGCAGACTCGGGCGGGACGCGCGGTTCGACGACGAACTCCGACGGGACGCGCGAGTCGACGGCGGAGGAGATAGCCGACTCGACGACGGAGGAGACAGCCGACTCGACGGCAGACGGGACCGGAGGTGGTGGCCGTGAGTAGTGCCGAGTCGGACACGCCGACGGACAGGACGCCGTCGGGTCGCGTCGACGTGTGCGTGATCGGGTCGGGGCCGGCCGGGTCGCTGGTCGCGCACCGGCTCGCGGCGGCGGGCTACGAGGTGGTCGTCCTGGAGGCGGGGCCGCGGTTCGACGAGTCCGAGCGCACCGAACAGTTGGACGCCCACCTCCGACCCGGCGAGGGGAACCCGTGGGACGTGGGCGGGGAGCGAGACGCCTACACAGACGCCGGCGAGCGCGGCTACCCGCTGAACGCCGCGCGGGTGAAGGGTGTCGGGGGGTCGACGCTCCACTGGCAGGGGATGGTGATGCGGCTCCACGAGCGCGACTTCGAGATGGACTCGCGGTACGGCGTCGGAACGGACTGGCCGCTCTCGTACACCGACCTCCAGCCGTACTACGCCGAGGCGGAGTCGGCGCTGGGCGTCGCGGGTGCCGACGACAACCCGTACGCGCCGCCACGCGAGGAGCCACACCCGATGTCGGCGTTCCCGCCCTCGCACTCGGACTCCATCTTCGCCGAGGCCTGCGAGTCGCTGGGACTCGACATGCACAGCGTGCCCAACGCCCGCAACTCGGAGGCGTACGACGACGCGTCGGCGTGTGTCGGCTACGGCACCTGTCGCCCGGTGTGTCCGTCCGGCGCGAAGTACACCGCCGAACGCACCGTCGCGAAGGCGGAGGCGGCCGGCGCACGCGTGATCGACCGCGCGCCGGTCCAACGGCTGGAACACGACTCCGCCGGCGAGACCGTGGAACGGGCGGTGTACGCGACGCCGGACGGGGAGACACACGCGCAGACGGCGCGGCGGTTCGTCGTCGCCTGTGGCGGCGTGGAGACGCCGCGCCTCCTGTTGTTGTCGCGGTCGGAACAGTACCCCGACGGGCTGGCGAACTCCTCGGGACTCGTCGGACGGTACTTCATGGACCACCTGTTCGCCGGTGCCGGCGGGACGTACGACCGACCGACCGAGCAGAACCACGTCGGGTTCAACACCAGCGAGTGTCACCAGTTCTACGACGAGGCGGACCCCGTCGTCGGGATGAAGCTGGAGTTCCTCAACTACGCCGGGCCGTCGCCCGTGCTCGGCGCGTTGAACGCCGACACGTGGGGCGACGAACTGCTCGGCGACCTCCAAGGAGCGTACGGCACGCACGTCGCGATGGGGGCGCTCGTCGAACAGCTCCCCCGCAGCGAGAACCGAATCGAACTCGACCCGTCGACGACGGACGACCACGGGAACCCCGTGCCCGAGATCCACTGGTCGCTGGACGACCGGACGCGGGCGGGGCTCCGGCGCGCGAACGAGATCCAGACGGCTGTGTTGACGGAACTGGGTGTGTCGCCGGAGTGGACCGTCGGCCCCGAGGACACCGGGCCGGCGTACCACCACATGGGGACGACCCGGATGGGGACCGACCCGGCGTCGAGTGTCGTCCGCCCGGACCTACGGACGCACGACCTCCGCAACTGTTGGATCGTCGGCTCCAGTCCCTTCCCGACCGGGGGCGCGATGAACCCGACGCTCACCATCGCCGCCTTGTCACTGTTGGCGGCCGACCGGCTCGAAGAGTCGCTGGCACAGGCCTGACCGACGCCGGACGGGTCGCCGTGGCTCACACCACGAGGTGACTCACACGGGGTGGGTCGCGCTCGCGAGTCCGCTCACGGCGCGCCGGACGCCAGGTCGCGCAACACGGCCTCGGGGTCGTCGGCCTTCGCGACGCCGGAGGCGAGGAGGACGCCAGTCGCGCCCAACTCGGCGGCGGCAGCCACGTCGTCGCCGGTCGAGACGCCGGCGCCACAGAACAACTCCACGTCGTCGTCGACCGCCTCGACGGCCGCGACGGCGTCTTCGACGATCTCGGGATCGGCCGTCGCGACGGAGTCGTCGCCGCCGATCAGTGCCGGCGGTTCGACGGCGACCGCGTCGGGTGCCAACGCCGCCGCGGCACCGGACTGTGTCGGGTCGTTCGCACAGACGACCGTCTCCAACCCGGCGTCGCGTGCGGCGTCGAGTCCACCGTCGACGTCGGCGAGCTTCAGGCGGTTCTCCGAGTGGTTGAGCAGCGTCCCGCTCGCGCCGGCGTCGGCGACGCTCGTGGCGTGGACACTCCCCGTGTGACTGCCGTGTGCGACGGCGTCGACGTGTTGGGCCCACGTCTCGACGCCCGTCTCGGCGACGCGGTCAAGGTGGGCCGTCTGTGGCGCGACGGCGATCCTGACGCCGGTCTCCGCGGCCACGTCGCGAGCCGCCTCGGCGACGGCGATCGGGTCACAGTCGTACGCCTTCAGGTTGACCAGGACGAACACACCAGACACGGCGTGTGGCACGGGCTAAAACGCGGCGGTCTGAGCTCTGTGGATCCCACCGTAGACGGCCGTCGAGACAGCACGACTGTCGGGAGAACACGTCCTCCGTGCGGCAGGACCGTCGGACGACCACGACGGGCGACGGAACGGATCAGTTGTCGTTGCGCTTGACCACGTCACCCAGCGTCATCGACCCGGAGGAGTCGGCGGACCACTCCGAGTCGTCGGCGGACTCACCCTCCGTGAGCGAGATCTCCAGCGCGCCCTCGAGTTTCTGCTGGACGTCGTCGCTCGGGAGCACGTCGCCGCGTTCGAGTTTACGGATCAGGCTCCGCTTCTCGTTGAGTTCGTCGGCCAGATCCTCCTGGCTCAAGCCGCGATCCTCGCGAGCGTCCCTGATCCGGTCGTCGTAGTCGCTCGCGACCGTGTCCATCTCGTCGAACATGTCGCGGCGACGCGAAGACGACGAGGAGGAGGACGACGAGGAACTGGACGACCCCGAGGACCCACCGGACGAGGACGACGAGGACGACGTGGAGTACTTCGTGCTCGTCGAGGAACTCTGGGTGTCGCGCACCTCCGTCCCGAAGTCCGTACAGTCGTCACACAGCTCCAGCTCGGCACCTTCGACCTTCGTCGTCGTGAGCGAGGGCTTGTCAGCGCCGCACATCTCACACTGGGGCATACACTGACCGTACCGGTGGCGAGGGGATAAAACGTGCGCCCCAGGCGTCCCCGTCCCGTCCGGTGATCCGTGAGACGAGACGACCTGGCGGTGGCCGAGGAGTGAACACGAGACGAGCGTAGTGCCGACCGTCGTCGGCCCGAGAGTTCACTGGATCGTCGCGTTCGTGTACCCTGCTCGTCGCACGTCGACGATCGGTTACGGCGTGGTGTGATGCACGGTCGTGTGTAGCTACGGGCTCGTAGAGAGCAAGACTTACACTTCCGTGCGTACCGCGGTCGGGTGTGACAGAGACAGTGCTGCTCGTCGGTGGGGGTGGCCGCGAGCACGCGATCGCGGACGCGCTGGCCGACGACACGGAGTTGTACGCCTGCGCGAGCAACCGGAACCCCGGCATCGCTCGGCTCGCGGCGGGGTTCGCCGAGCGCGAGGAACGCGACGCGGACGGGATCGTCGCGTACGCCGAGTCCGTCGACGCCGATCTGGCCGTGATCGGCCCGGAGTCAGCACTGGAGGCCGGCGTCGCGGACGACCTCGAAGCGGCCGGGGTGTACACGTTCGGGCCGAGCGCGGATGCGGCGCGGATCGAGACGGACAAGCAGTTCCAGCGGCGGTTCATGGCCGAGGAGTCGATCCCCGGGTGTCCGGCGTTCGAGACGTTCGCGGACGCCGCCGCCGCCGCCGACTACGTCGCCGCGGTCGAGCACGACGTGGCCGTCAAGCCGACCGGGTTGACGGGTGGGAAGGGTGTCCGCGTGACGGGCGACCAACTGAGTCGAGACGAGGCCGTCGACTACGTCCGCGAGTCGGGGTACGACGAGTGGGTGATCGAGGAGCGACTCGTCGGCGAGGAGTTCACCGTCCAGGCGTTCGTCGCGAACGGGGAGGTGCGACCGACGCCCGCCGTCCAGGACCACAAGCGGGCCTACGAGGGCGACGAAGGGCCGAACACCGGCGGGATGGGGAGCTACAGCGCGCCGGAGCGGACGCTCCCGTTCCTCGAGGCGTCGGACTACGAGCGCGCCGTCGAGATCCTGGAGGCGACCGTCGACGCGTTGCCGAGCTACGAGGGGATCCTGTATGGGCAGTTCATGGCGACGGCCGACGGCGTGCAGGTGGTGGAGTTCAACGCCCGCTTCGGCGACCCGGAGGCGACGAACACGCTCCCGGTGATGGAGACGCCGCTGGTGGACGTGTTGACCACGGCTCGCGACGGTGAGTCGCTGCCGGAGTTGTCGTTCGCGGAGACGGCGACGGTCTGTAAGTACGCCGTCCCGGAGGGGTACCCGACGGACCCCGAGAGCGGCGCACGGATCACCGTCGACGAGGAGTCGGCCGGTGACGCACGGCTGTTCTACGCGAGCGTCGACGAGCGCGACGACGGGCTGTACACGACCACCTCGCGGGCGTTTGCGGTCGTCGGCACCGGCCCGTCGATCGCGGCGGCGGAGGCGGTCGCGAGTGACGCCGTCGGTGCGGCCGGTGAGGGGCTGCGGCACCGCTCGGACGTGGGGACCGCGGCGTCGGTCCAGCGACGGGTCGACCACCTCGCGGAGTTGCGTGGCGGGACTGTAGAGTAGGGCCCTGGGCGTGACCAGTTTCGCGGTCGGGGCCGCCGGTCACCGATCAGTTCGGCGGGAGCGGTGACGGCCGCGTGTGGCTGACAGGTGACACCTCGACACCGGACGAGCGCAGGGAGAGACGGGGTACCTCTCGACCCGTTGCTCGCCGGTCACGCGCTCGCGACGGCGGTGTCACGCACCCACAGCCCGTCGCGAGACAGTCCGGTCGGGACGGGGTGTCTGGTCGTAGCTCCGTACAAGAGGGTTCGGGTGTGGCGGGGGTCGACCGTCGCTCGCCGTTCTCACTCGTCGTAGTCGGCGACGAGTTCCTCCGCGACGGCGTCGGGCCCCAACAGCGCGGGATCGACGGTCAGGTCGGTGACCGGCTGTGCGAACTCCGGCAGACTCTCGCCAGCGTAGACGACCGCTCGCACGTCTGGGTTCCGTTCTTTCGCCACCGGGATCGAGGTCGCTTCGCTCGGGTCAGTCAGGACGTAGAGGTGGGCGTCGTCGATCCCCGCAGCGTCGAGTCGCTCCCCCGTCGGCACACCCTCGACGCGGGTTACGGTCACACCCTCGGCGCGGAGCGCGTCACCGAGACCGTCGGCGTCCGGCCCCGCGAGCACCGCTCTCACCGTCGACCACCAGCGGAGAACTGTGTCATACCCGTACCTCCCCTGCGCGACCCATAAGTCGCTCGGGGTCGCCGCGAGGGTTACTCGTACTCGATCGTCGCCGGCGGCTTGTGCGTCACGTCGTACACCACGCGGGCGACGTTCTCGTTCTCGCCGGTGATCCGCGACTGGATACGCTGGAGCGTCTCCCACGGGAGATCCTGTGCGCGAGCGGTCATCCCGTCGCGCGACTCTACCGAGCGCACGGAGACGATCCACCCGTGGACGCGATTGTCACCCTTCACGCCGGTCCCCTTCCCGATGACGGCGGCGAACGCCTGCCACGGGTCGTGGGCCGCGACCTCCTCCTCGACGACGTGACAGGCGTGGCGAGCGACGTCGAGTTTCTCCGCGGTCACCTCGCCGAGTACGCGGACCGCCAGTCCCGGGCCGGGGAACGGCATCCGCTCGGAGACCACCTCGTCGAGGTCCAACGCGCGAGCCACCTCGCGAACCTCGTCTTTGTACAGGTCCCGCACCGGTTCGACGATCCCGTCGAAGTCGATCGCCTCCGGCAACCCGCCGACGTTGTGGTGGGACTTGATGTTCCCCTCGCTCTCGATCCGATCGGGGTAGATCGTCCCCTGCACGAGGTGGGCGGCGTCCGTGTCGCGCGCCTCCCGCTCGAACTCCCGGATGAACTGCTCGCCGATGACGTGCCGCTTCTCCTCGGGGTCGGTCACGCCGCCGAGCGCGTCGAGGAACCGCTCGCGGGCGTCGACGACCCGCAGCGAGTCCATGTACGCGAACGTCTCGCGGATCTGGTCCGTCTCACCCTTCCGCATCAACCCGGTGTCGACGTACACCGGCGTGAGCTGATCGCCCACGGCACGGTACGCCAGCGCCGCCGCCACCGAGGAGTCGACACCCCCCGACAGCGCGATGATCGCGTTCTCCTCGCCCAGTGCCTCTCGGATCTCGGTCGTCGCCTCGTCGATGAACTCGTCCGTGTCTACCATCAGGCGGTCACCTCCGTCTCGTCGTGGTCGTAGTTCTGTACGCCGGTCTCCTCGATCACCGCCTCCAGCAACCCGACGAACGGCGGGGAGGCGCGGTCCGGTCGCGACCGGAACTCGGGGTGGAACTGCGTCCCGAGGAAGTACGGGTGGTCGTCGTGTTCGAGGATCTCCATCCGTCGCCCCGCGTGTCCGGAGAAGCGGAGGTCACCCGACTCCAGGTCGTCGATGTACGCCGGGTTCACCTCGTAACGGTGACGGTGGCGCTCGGTGCACTGCGTGTCACCGTACACCTCGTGAGCGAGCGTGTCCGCCTCGATCTCCGTCGCGTGGGCACCCAGTCGCATCGTCCCACCCATGTCGTCGCGGTCCTCCTGTTCGGGTAGCAGGTCGATCACCGGGTGCGGGGTGTCCGCGTCGATCTCCGCGGAGTGAGCACCGTCGAGTCCGAGCACGTTGCGAGCGTACTCGACGACGGCCATCTGGAACCCGAGACAGAGTCCGAGGTACGGCACCCCGTTCTCGCGGGCGTACCGCACCGCCTCGATCTTCCCCTCGGTGCCACGCGAGCCGAAGCCGCCGGGGACGACGACGCCGTCGGCGTCGCGCAGTCGCTCGGTGTGGCGGTCGAGCATCTCGTCGGAGTCGACCCACGACACGTCGACCTCGACGCCGCACTTCTGGCCGGCGTGCTTCAGCGACTCGTGGACGGACATGTACGCGTCTTCGAGGTCGTACTTCCCCACGAGGGCGATCTCCACCTCGCCGGACCGCTCGCGGGTGACCAACTCCCGCCACCGGTCGTCGCGCTCCGCCTCCGGGAGCGCCTCGTCGGCGAGTCCCAACTGCTCCATCACGTACTCGTCGAGCCCCTCGGACTTGACCATCAGCGGGACGTGGTAGATGTCCTCGACGTCCGGGTTCGAGAAGACGGCCTCCGTCGGCACGTCACAGAACAGTGCGATCTTCTCCCGGGTCGACTCGGCGAGTTCGTCCTCTGACCGGCCGACGACCACGTCCGGCTGGAGTCCGATCGACCGGAGTTCCTTCACGGAGTGTTGGGTCGGCTTCGTCTTCTGTTCGCCGTTCTTCGAGTACGGGACGAGCGTGACGTGCGCGAACAGGATGTCGTCGTCGTCCTCCTCGTGGGCGAACTGGCGCAGCGCCTCGAGGTACTGCATCCCCTCGATGTCGCCGACGGTGCCGCCGACCTCGACGAGACACACGTCCGAGCCCGCGGCCGCCTCCCGGATACGGCGTTTGATGTCGTCGGTGATGTGCGGGATGATCTGGACCGTGTCGCCGAGGTAGTCACCCGAGCGTTCCTTCTCGATGACCTCCTGGTACACCTTCCCGGTGGTGACGTTGTGGTCGGAGGTCATGTCCGTCCCGAGGAACCGCTCGTAGTTGCCCAGGTCCAGGTCCACCTCGCCGCCGTCCTTCAACACGTACACCTCGCCGTGTTGGTACGGGTTCATCGTCCCCGCGTCGACGTTGAGGTACGGGTCGATCTTGACCGCGGTCACGTCGAACCCCGCGTCCGCGAGGAGTCGGCCGGTGGAGGCCGCCGTGATCCCCTTCCCCAGGCCCGACATCACCCCGCCGGTGACGAACACGAACTTGCGACCCAGTGATGGGTCGTACCCCGTCTCGGGTGTCGGCATACCGAGGCTGCGACAGGCGACGGCAAGAACGTTTCGGAGCGACGAAACGACTCGGCTCGTGGCGTCGACGCGGCGGCTCACGTGCGCGACGACGGCGGGTCAGACGCCGCTCGCAGAGTCGGTCCGACGGCCGTAGTAGTGCCACCCGACGGCGGCGAACGTGAGCACCACGGCGACCGCGAACTCCGCGAGCGACCCCCACCGTCGGAGGAGGAACTGGCTACCGAATATAAACACCGCGTTACCGAGGAGGACTGCGAGGAGACCACGACGGTCGACGCTCCAGCGTCCGTCGTCGGTCCGGCGGTCGTTGTACAGCCACGCGACCAGCGAGACCGCAGCGAGCGCGACGTACGCGAGTACGTGGAGGACACGGACCATCGTGTCGGCGTGGTGGGGGCGGGCGAGGTATTCGTTGTGGTTCCGCGAACGACGACGCCAACCGCGGTCTTTTCACGGAGCCCGAGCCAACGCGGGGGCATGTACGTCGGAATCGTCGCACAGCGGGGCAACGAGCGGGCCGCCTCGCTGGCGGGCCAACTCCGTCGCCAGTTGCGCTCGAAGTCCGTGCGCGTCGCCGTCGACGAGGCGACGGCGGCGGCGTTGGCCGTCGACGGGACACCGGTCGACGAGTTCGACGCGACGGATCTGGTCGTCTCCATCGGCGGCGACGGGACGTTCCTCTACGCCGCCCACGGTGCCGGCGGGACGCCGATCCTCGGTGTCAACCTCGGCGAGGTGGGCTTCCTCAACGCGGTCGCGCCGGCCGACGCCGTCGACGCGGTGTCGGAGGAGGTGCGCTCGTTCGAGGCGGACGCCGACGCGGCGACGGCCGACGGCGTCCGCGAGGTGCCACGCATCGCGGCGACGTGTGACGGGTGGACGAGTCGCCCGGCGGTCAACGAGATCGTCGTTCAGGGGCAGCGGCGCGGGCACGGCGGCGGCGCGGACCTGACGGTGTCCGTCGACGGGGCGGAGTACACCACGGGCCACGCCGACGGCGTGTTGATCGCCACGCCGACCGGCTCGACAGCCTACAACCTCTCGGAGCGCGGGCCGCTCGTCCACCCGTCCGTCGACGCGCTCGTCGTCAACGAGATGGCGGCCGCCGACGGGATGCCACCGCTCGTCGTCGGTCCGGACGCGACGGTCGACGTGCGAATCGAGGCACCTCCGGCGCGTGGCGCGGGCACCGAGAGCGACGGGAGCGGGGAGGGCCCCTCCGACGAGGGTGACGGCGCGGCGACCGGCGTCGTCGTCTCGGACGGCCGCGACACCCACCAGGTGGAGGTGCCCACCACCGTCAGCGTCGAGACGACGACACCGCCGGTCCGCATCGCCGGCCCGACCGCCGACTTCTTCCAGGCGTTGGGGAAACTGGCCTGACTCGCGGCGCCCCGTCGACCCGTCCGCAGGCGACCGGAACACCGACGACGCCCACCTTCCGGCCCCGCTGGCCGATGTTGGCGGATTCAAGTCCCCCGGGGCCTACCGTTCACTCGTGACCGAGTACGATCTGACGACCGTGACTGCGGCACTCTCCAGGCGCGACTGGGACGACTCGACCGACGGCGAGGTGCGGTTCGCACTCGTCGGGTTGGGGTGGTGGACGCGCGAGTACGTGCTCCCCGTCTTGACGGATCTGGACGCCTGTGCGGCGACCGTCGCCGTGAGCGGCACGGCGTCGAAACGCGAGTCGGTGGTCGACGACTGGGACCGCGTCGAGACGGCGCTGTCGTACGAGGAGTTCCACGAGGGGGTGGCGGTCGACGAGTACGACGCCGTCTACGTCTGTACGCCGAACGCGACACACCTCGACCACGCTCGCGCCGCCGCCGACCACGGGAAGGCCGTGTTGTGCGAGAAGCCGATGGAGGCGACGCCGGAGCGTGCCGCCGCGATGGTCGACGCCTGCGAGCGGGCGGACGTGCCGCTGATCGTCGCCTACCGGATGCAGACGGACCCGGCGGTGCGGTCGCTGCGGACGGCCGTCCGGGACGGGCTCCTCGGCGACCCGGTTCACGTCCACGGCCACATGTCACAACGGATCGGCGACATCTTCCCCGACGGGAACTGGCGGCTCGACCCCGACCTCGCGGGGCGCGGCGGCTCCGTCACCGACCTGGGGATCTACCCGCTGAACACGACGCGGTTCCTCTTGGACGTCGAGCCGGTGTCGGTGCGCGCGACGGCGAGTTCCGACGGGGAGTTGTTCGCCGAGATCCCGGACGAACGGGCGAGTTTCGAGGTGACGTTCGACGACGGCACCGTCGCGCAGTGTTTCGCCTCGCAGAACGCCGAGTTCTCCGCCGGGTTGGAGATCGTCGGCACGCAGGGCTCGCTCCGGCTCGCCCCCGGCTTCTTCGACGCCGAGACACAGCGGATCACGCTGACGCGCGACGGGGAGCGGCACAGTGTCACCTACGACCCG
The DNA here is from genome assembly GCF_041361345.1 of Halobaculum sp. MBLA0147. Classification (NCBI taxonomy): domain Archaea; kingdom Methanobacteriati; phylum Methanobacteriota; class Halobacteria; order Halobacteriales; family Haloferacaceae; genus Halonovum; species Halonovum rutilum. The sequence goes on from NZ_JBGKAD010000001.1 coordinate 629,174, forward strand.
GTCGACCAGATGCGCGAGGAGTTCGCGTACGTCGCCCACCACCTCCTACGCGGTGAGCCAGTCGACCCGACCGGCGCACACGGCGTCGTCGACGTGGCGACGATCGACGCGATCTACGACGCCGCCGAGAGCGGCGAGCGCGTCTCGGTCGACACCGATCCCGACCCGGCCGAGTGAGTTCGGGACGACGAGCTGGCCGACTGGATCCGAGCCACCACGTCGGCCGCCCGAGTCTCAAAACAGGAAGCCGTCCGTCTGTGTCGCCTGTTTCACCGTCGCGAGCGTCGCGACGGAGTGCTGTTGGGCGGCGGACTCCGCGTTCTGTGCCCCCGAGCCGTCGCCGCGGGCGGCCGCGAGCATCTCCTCGCGTTCCCCGAGCGCGCGGAGTTTCGCCTCCTCGGTGTACTCGGACAGCTTCGCCGTCTCGGCCAACTCTTCGGCGCGCTCGAACGAGGTGGCCGCCTCGCCGTACGCCAGCGCGGCCTCGTCGAACCGCTCGGCCGCCAGCGGGTTGTCGTACGGCCTCGTCAGTCCCTCCGCCTCGTCTTCCGTGTCGCGGCCACGTCTGAACGCCTCCAGCCCGTCCTCGTAGTGGACGACGAGCGGGTCCGTCTGGAGACACCCGCTCACTCCCACCGCGGTGGCTCCCGCGAGGCCACGTAACAGCCGCCGTCTGTGCACGGACGTGCGTGAGGGACACGGGGTGAAAAGTCCCTCCGTGTTCGCTCTCACCGTGACGCGGACTGTTCACCCCTCCACACCGTGACGCGGACTGTTCACTCGTACCGCAACGCCTCGATCGGATCGACACGGGAGGCACGCCACGCGGGGTAGAGCCCGGCGACGACGCCGGTCGAGACGCCCATCAGGACGGAGAACGCGATCCAGTCCCACGGGAGCGTGAACGCCACGTCGGCGTACTCGGCGGCACCGAACCCGACGACCAGCCCCAGTGGGACGCCGACGACCGCGCCGAGCGCGCCCAGCAGGACCGCCTCCGTGAGGAACAACTGCATCGTGTCGCGGTTCGTCGCGCCGACGGCCTTCATGATCCCGATCTCCTTGGTGCGTTCCGTCACGGACACCAGCGTGATGTTGGCGATCCCGATGGCGCCGACGACGAGCGCGATCACCGCGATCCCGGTGACGAACCGCGTGATCCGGTCGATCACGTCCTGGATCTCCGCGACCACGTCGCCGCTCGTCTGGACGGACAACTCGAACCCGCGCGGGAGCAACTGGGCCGCGTCGGACTCCCGCGAGAGGTACACCTCCACGCGGTCGCGCACGGCGGCGACCGCCTGCGGCTCGGCGACGACCGTCACCTGCGGGTACGCCCGCTGATCGACGCCGAGCGACGGGCTCGTCACCGTCGTGTCGTAGTACGGGTCGGCGGGGACGTAGAACCGCGGCTGCGCGTCGCCGAAGCTCGTCAGGAACCCGCCACGCGTGCCGGAGACGATCCCGACGACCGTCGCCGTCTCGCGTTCGCCGTCACCCAACCGGATCGTCACCTCGTCGCCGACCGAGAGGTTCCCCGGGAACGCGGCCGCGGCGCGCTCGTTGACGACCACCTCGCTGGCGCCGCTCTCGAACCCACGCCCCGCGACGATCGACGACTCCCGGAACGTCGCCGGTGTCGTCGCCGTCAACTGGCGCTGGGCGACCGTGTCGTTCTCGTGGGCGACGGACGACACCGGGACGATCCCGCGCGGGATCACCGCCGCGACGCCGTCCAAGGCGGCGAGTTCGCGCACGTCGCGCTCGGTGAACACGGGTCTGGCCGCGCCGAGTCCACCGCCGGGACCGCCTCCCTCCCCGGTCTGTGCCGGGAGGAGGTAGACGTTGTTGGCGTTCGTCTGGCCGATCTGGTCGATCACGGACGCCTCCACGCTCGCTCCGAAACTGGCGAAGACGACCACGGACGCGATCCCGATGACGATCCCGATCACGGTCAGCGTCGATCGCAACCGGTGGGCGCGGATCGACCGCCCCGCGATCCGGAGTGTCTCTCGCGACTCCATCAGTGGTCACCTCCGGCGGCCTCGGCGTCCCGCTCCGTCCGCGAGCGGGGGTCTTCGACCACCTCTTCCACGTCCTCCACCAGTCCGTCGCGGAGGTGGACGATCCGCTCGGCGTGGGCGGCGATCCGCCGAGAGTGGCTCACGAGCAGGATCGAGTTGCCGCGGTCGACGATGTCGTCCAACAGCGCCATGATCTCCGCGCCGGTCTCCGTGTCGACGTTCCCGGTGGGCTCGTCCGCGAGGACGATCGAGGGGTCCGGGGCGAGCGCCCGCGCGATGGCGACCCGCTGGCGTTGCCCGCCGCTGAGTTGGGCGGGTTCGTGGTCGTACCGGTCGGAGAGCCCCACCTGGTCGAGCACCTCGCGAGCCCGCGCCAGTCGCTCGTCGCGGTCCCAGTCGTCGAACACGAGCGGTAAGGCGACGTTCTCGACGGCGGTCAGGCGCGGCATGAGGTTGAACGTCTGGAAGACGAAGCCGATCTCCGTCCCGCGGACGCCGGCACGCTCGTCCTCGCCGGCGGCGCCCAGGTCGCGGCCCCCGACCGCCACCGTCCCGGCGTCCGGCGTGTCGAGGCCACCGATCAGGTTCAACAGCGTGGACTTCCCCGAGCCGCTGGGGCCCATCACGGCCGTGTACGACCCCTCGGCGAGCGACAGGGACACGTCGTCCAGCGCCGTCACCGTCCCGCCGAGTTCGTACGTCTTCGTCACGCCCGCGAGGTCGACGACCGGCTCTCCGTCCCCCGTCGTCTCGGCCGTGTCGCGTCTGTCTGTCACCGAACTCCGGTACGGCGCCGACGGGCAAGTATCTGTGGCGCGCCGCGGGTGTACGGTGTTCCCCGGCCGCCGAGACCGCCCCGGTCCGCTGCCAGTCAGTCTCGCGGCGCGGAACCGACACCCACTTGCCCCGGCGGGGTGGCGACACGCGTATGGATCGACGCCCGTGTCCGGAGGTGTGCGGATGAGCGACCTCACCGTCTACGACGACCGGCTGGCTCGCCAGATGGAGGCCGGCGACTTCGTGTTGGCCGTCGTCACCGCGACGAAGCCGGACTTCTACAAACAGGCCCCCGTCGTCGCCGCGGCTCGCGACCGAGGACTTCCGTGTTTCGTCCTCCACACCGGTCAACACTACGACGACGTACTCGGCCACGGCCTCGCCGAGTACGGGATCGAGGACCGCGTCGCCGTCGACCTCGGGATCCGCGGTGGCCTCTCGGAGAAGACCGCACAGGTCCACCGCCGGATCGACGCGCTCACCGACCGGCTCGACGAGTGGCCCGACACGACCGTCCTCCCGCTGGTCCACGGCGACACCCACGCCGCCGGCATCGTCCCGCAGGCGTGGCAGTTCGCCACCAACAGCGGCGTCGCCCACAACGAGGCCGGACTGCGCGGGATGTCACCCGACTTCACGGCCCACGAGGACCTGGCCGCGTTCGTCGAGGCACAGTGGGAGGGTGACTGGGAGATCAATCGCGCGGAGCCGTTCCCCGAACAGTACGACACGTTCGTCGGGTCGGCGGCGAGTCAGTACCTGTTCGCACCGGTGGCGTTGAACCGCGAGCACCTCGAACGCGAGGGGTACCCACGAGAAGTCGGCGGGAGCGAGCGCATCCCGGTCGTCGGCAACTCCGTCGTCGACGCCATCGAGATGAAGGCCGACGCCGACTTGGCGGAGAGCGTATTCGACGTGTACCCCGTCTTGGAGGAGCGCGACGACTGGATACGTGTCGACGTCCACCGGCGCGCGAACCTCCTCCCAGACCGGTTCCGGGCGATCGTCGAGGGTGTGATCGGCCTCGTCGAGGACGGCTACAACGTCAACTTCGTCGAGTTGACGGCGACACGGGAGGCCCTGGAGAACTACGGCCTCAGGGAGAAGCTGACGCGGCTGGCCGACGAACGTGAGAACTTCCTGTTCACCGGACTCTGGAAGAAGCACGCCCACGTCTACGAGTTCCTCCGGTCCGGGCAGTGTCTCGCGGAGTACACCGACTCCGGGAGTATGCAAGAGGAGCTCAACTACATCGACGAGGCGATCTGTCTCACGGCGCGGTTCAACACGGACCGCCCGGAGACGGTGTTCGACGCACAGACGAACCTGCTGGTCCCGCCGGTCGACGGCGAGTACGTCACGGAGACGGTCGAACACGTGTTGGAGACGGACGCCGTCCGCGAGGAGATCCAGACCGGCCCGACCCTCTACGGGTCGGACGTCGGTGCGGAGATCGTCGACTACCTCGCCGAACGGCGCGACGAGCGCCCGTTCGACTGGGCTCACGAGCGCGTCGGCTTCGACACCGACGACTCCGCGTTCGAGTACCTCTGAGGGGGACACGCGGCCCGCAGTATCGATCCGAGGTCCACGGAGGACACCGATCCGAGTTCTACAGGATTCAAGCGGGTGCGGGGGACTCGTCCTCGTATGGAGGCACGGATCATCGGAGCGCCGAGTGACTACGGGCAGGACAGACGTGGCGTCGACATGGGGCCGTCGGCGATCAGGTACGCGGGGCTGGCAGACGAGTTGCGCGCCGCTGGCGTCGACCCCGTCGACACCGGCGACCTGACGGTGCCGCGCGCGGAGGAGCGCGACCCGGACTACCGGACGCCCAGCGAGGGGGAGGCGAAGTTCCTCCGCGAGACGGAGGCGGTTGCCGACGAGTTGGCCGACCGCGTCGCGGAGAGTATCGACGAGGGAGCGACGCCGCTGGCGCTCGGGGGTGACCACTCCATCGCCATCGGCTCGCTGCGCGGGAGCGCTCGCGACGCCGACGTCGGCGCGGTGTGGTTCGACGCACACGGCGACTTCAACACCCCCTCGACCTCCCCGTCGGGGAACGTCCACGGGATGCCCCTGGCGGCGGCGCTCGGCGTCGGCGAGTTCGCGGGTGTCGAGTGGGCGAACGCCCCCGGGCTCCGCGAGGAGAACGTCGTGATCGTCGGCCTCCGGGCCGTCGACGAGCGCGAACGCGAGCGGATCGCCGACAGCGACGTGACGGTGTACACGATGTCGGACATCGACGAGATGGGTGTCCGTCCGGTCGTCGAGTCGGCGATCGAGACCGCCTCGCACGGGGTCGACGGCGTCCACGCGAGTCTCGACCTCGACTGGCTCGACCCGAACGAGGCGCCCGGCGTCGGGACGCCGGTGCGCGGCGGTGTCACCTACCGCGAGGCACACCTCGCGATGGAACTGCTCGCCGAGGCGGACGTGCTCCGCTCGATGGAACTGGTCGAGGTGAACCCCACGCTCGACGAGTTCAACGAGACCGCCGAACTCGCGACGGAGTTGGCCGCGAGTGCGTTCGGGAAACGGATCCTCTGATCTGAGGCGCGTCGTCGGCTACCGGAACCCGTCGGCCGCCCGCCGTCGGCTCACCCGGGTCAGGTCCCGCCGGCGGCGCCGCAGGCGCCTGCACCCGCACCCGCGGCACCGCCACAGGCCGCCGCGGACGCGCCGACCGCGGCCGTCGAGACGACGACTGCGCTGTTGTCCGCGCCGTAGTCCGCGGCGTCACCCCACGCGACGGGCGCGATCTCGTCGTCGATGTCGTCCTCGCGTTCGACGTACCCCCGGAGATCGTCCCCGTCGAAACCGGACTCTGCGACGAGCCGCTGTACGGTGTCCGGCGCGACCGCGATCCGGTCGACCTCGCGCGCCTCGAACAGTTCGTCGCCGTCGTACGCGAACTGGACGTCGTAGTGGCGGACGAACACGGCGTCGTCGTACGTCTCGTGGAGCACGCGCAGCGTCTCCGGAACGACCGTCCAGGCTGCGTCCCGATCCAACTGCTCGCGCGACTCGGGCATGGCGAACCGGACCACGGGGACGACGACCGGCTCGTCGTCCGGTCCCTCGTTGACGACCGCCGAGGCCGTCACGCCGAACTCCTCGACTGTCACGGGTGCCGCGTCCGTGTCGACACGGGTGTCCAGTCGGTCGTTCGCCTCGTCTTCCAGCGTCTCCAGTCGCTCGCGCGTCGACTGCTCGTCGCCGTCGAACAGTGCCGAGAGGAGTGACATCGTCCGACTCGCGGCGCTCGCCCGTCAAGTAGCTACCGACGGCTCTCGCGGCGAGAGACGGAGTGGGTGACGAGCAACGCGGGTGGGCGAGAGCAGCGCGGGTGGCCGACGAGCGACACGAGTAGGCGACGAGCGACACGAGTAGGCGACGAGCGACGAGTCGGGCGACGAGTGGCGTCGGCCTCGCTCGCGTCGCGGTCACCCACGGCAGATCGCCACCAGATCGTGGAGGTCGGACACGTCGTAGGTCGGAGTGACGGAGAGGTCGAAGTCGCGGCGGTGCGGGCGGCGGATGAACGCCGAGTCGATGCCGGCGTTGTCGGCGGCCTCCAGGTCGGACTCGTTGTCGCCGACGAACAGCGCGGTCTCGGCGTCCAAGTCCGCCAGCGCGCGGTGGAGGTAGTGGGGCGCGGGTTTCTTCTTGCGGAGACTCTCCGGGGTCGGCTTCCGGCCGTAGGCGGTCTCGAAGAGGTCCGCGAGGCCGAAGTGGTCCAGCGCGTAGTCGACCGTCTGCTGTTGGTTCGAGGAGACGATCCCCAGCGGCGCGTCCACCTCTCGGAGGACGCTCACGTCGGGGTAGACGTCCTTCCGGCCGGCCTCGATCTCGCGGCGTTGGCGCTGGTGGGCGTGGAGGTCGCGGGCGGCCCACAGGTCCTCCGGGGACACGTCGTAGCGGTCCGCGACGCGCGTCAGTGTCTCCGGGTCGACCCCGACGACGATCTCCTCGACATCGTCCGGGTCGGGGTCGTCGACGGACACCGACTCGAAGGCGGACCAGGTCGCCTCGCGCAACACGTCGTACCGGGTCCGGCCGACGATGACGCCGTCGTTGTCCAGGAGCAGCGCGTCGTACACACCGACTGGCTCCGGGCTCTGCGCGCAAAAAGGTCACCCTCCGGGGGCCACGGCCGTCACACCGCGGCCGTCTGTCCGACGACCTCGACCACCCCCGACACCGTCCGTTCTCGCCACTGCCGAAACCCACACCACCGGGGTCGTCCAAACTCCCACGACAGATGGATCGAGACGCGCGGGCGGCGACACACGAGGCGGTCGAGGTGACCGCCGGGGGACGACTCCACTTCGGGTTCGGGAACCTGAGTCTGACCCACGAGCGGCTGTACGGCGCCGCCGGTGTCGCGCTCGCCGCTCCGCGGCTCCGGCTCACCGTCGCACCCGCGAGCGAGGTCCTGGTAGAGGTCGCCTCGGAGTCGTCCGACGAGTCTGCGGCGGCGCCGTCCGTGAACGACGACGCGACCGGTGCCACTGCGGACGAGTCGACGGTCGCAGAGGAGACTCGCGACACGGTCGCGGAGTACGCCGAGCGGGTCTGTGACCTCCTCGACTGTCCCGGTGCACGCGTCACCCTCCACGCGACCCTCCCGCGCCACGTCGGACTCGGGAGCGGGACACAGACCGCACTCGCCGTCGCGGCGGGGGTCGCTCGTCTCCACGGAATCGACCCGCGCGTCCGCGAGTGGGCACCGGAGTTGGGTCGGGGCGGTCGCTCGGGCGTCGGCGTGGCGGCGTTCGAGCGCGGCGGATTCGTGTTGGACGGCGGCCACCCGACGGAGCGGTTCACCGCCGACAGACCGGCCGACGGAGCGTGGACGGTGCCGCCGGTGACGGCGCACCACAGTGTCCCGGACGACTGGCGGTTCCTGCTCGTCTTCCCGGACGCGCCGCCCGGCCGGTCCGGCGACGGCGAGGACGCCTCGATGCGTGCAGTCGTCGAGTCGGCCGACCCGGCGGTCGCGGACCGCATCGCCGGTGTCGTGACGAGACGGCTCCTCCCCGCGGTCGCGACCGGGGCGGTCGACCGGTTCGGCGGGGCCGTCCGGGAACTGGGCCGCCTCAACGGGACGTGGTTCGCCGACGAACAAGGTGGCGTCTACCGGCCGCCGGTGGGTGCCGTCGTCGCCTCGCTCGCGGACGCGCCGGCGGTCTCTGGCGTCGGGCAGTCCTCGTGGGGACCGGCAGTGTACGCCGTCACGGACACGGAGCGCGCCGACGCCGCACGAGCCGCCGGCGAGCGCGCACTCGACGCAGCCGGCGTCGACGGCGACGTGGCAGTCGTGAGCGCGAGCGACGGCGGGGCGACCGTGCGAGTAGTGGACGACGCCACCGAGGAGTGAGTCGGGAGTCGAGGTAGTGACGAGGAGTGAGTCGGGAGTCGAGGTAGTGACGAGGAGTGAGTCTCAGTCGTCCACGGGCCGCGCCTTCGCGCCGTATCGCACCACACCCTCCTGCTCGTACACGCGTCTGACGACGTGTCCGACGGTGTCGCCGGCAGTCACACGGCTACTCTCTGGGGCCGTGTCTCCCACGTCCGACTCCCTCTCCCCGCTCGCGTCGCCGGCTCGACCCACGGCGTCCGCGTCACACACCTGCATCGGCACGTCGACGGTCTCGCCGTCCCGTTCGAAGCGGACGATTCCGACCGGGAAGTCGCCGCCGCGTTCGGCCTGCGGGACGAACTCGGGTGGTGCGCCACCGGGTGCGATCCCGGTCACGGTGACCAACTCGCCGGTCCGCGGGAGCCGGACGCGGTCGTACGAGACGAGGTCGTGGCAGTCGCCACACGCTCCCTCCGCGGGGAACGACAGCGCACCGCAGTTCGGGCAGGCCCCCGCGACGAGTCGGTAGCGGGCCGCCCGCGAGCGACGCCAGGTCGGCACCGAGACCGCCGCACCGCCACCCGCGGGCGCGTCGCCCGTGATCCGGTCGCGGAGCCGGAGCGCGTCCGTGTACGACACCGTCCTGGTGCCGTCGAGTCGGGTCGAGACGGGTGCCGTCCCCGCGATCAACGCTGCGTCCGCGGCGCCGCCGCTCCCGACGCCGACACAGAGGGTGTGGTGCTCCGCGGCGCCCGTCGCGGCGTGAGTGTCGTCCGCGTCGCCCGTTGGGTTCGGGCCGTCGGCGAACGACCGGACCAAGCCGACGAGCGGCCCGGCCGCGCCGGTGTCGCCCAGCCTCCGGACGGGTGTCGTGATCCGGTCGGGTGAGCAGTCGAGCGCCCCGGCGACCCGCGCGGGGCGGTCCCCGTCGGGGGCGGTGATCGCGAGCGCGTCGACCTCGCTCGGGTCCGGTGCCGTCTGCGGGGCGCCGGCGACGAGTGCGTCGACGGCACCCGTCGCGGGCTCGCGGAACGCCGCCCTGTCGTAGGTAGTCACGTCGAGGCCTCCCGTCTCGACGGCACCGCGCTCGCGGCCTCGCGTCCCGGCGTAATCGGTTGCGTACTCTCCGCGAGCGAGAACCCGCGCGCCGCTCGCCGCGCTCGCGTCGTCGCCTTCGGGTCTGCCGGTGTCGAGGACGAGCGCTCCCGCCGCGGCGCCGGCGGCGTGACCCGTCTCGTCGTTCGGCTCCCCGAGCGGCGCGTCCGCCGCGACCACCAACGCCGGGCCGTCCACTCCCGCTGGCGCACTGCCGTCGGTCGCTGCCCTGGCGCCGACTCCCGTCGTCTCGACTTCCCCGCCGAGCGCCGCGAGCGCGTCCGCGAGCGCCGCGGTCCCGGCGCGCGTGCCGCCCGCGTGTGTCCGGCGCGCAGCCGTCTCCGGCACCCCGAGGAACTCCCCGAGTCGCGGGGTGAGCTCCGGCTCCTCGACGGGCGGGGTGGTCGTCGCGAAGACGAGCAGTTCGACCGATCCGGCGTCTCGGTCGGCGGCCGCCAGCGCCCGTCGTGCGGCCGCGGCGGCCATCGTCAGACTGTCCTCGTCCGCGTCCGGCACCGCGACGCGCTCGACACCGCGCGCCTGCGACCGCCCCCACGCCTCGGCGACCGCCTCGCTCGACAGCCGGTTCCGTGGCGCGTACGCCCCGCCGCCGACGATCCGTGGCGACTCCCCGTTCACGCGCCGGTCACCCCCGCGCGTTCGAGGACGTGGACCACCGCCGCCCCGCCCGAGCCGCCGACGTTGTGTGTCAGCCCACGCTCCGGGTCGTCGAGTTGCCGGTCGCCGGCCCCGCCCGTCAACTGTTCGAAGGCCTCGACCGCCTGTCCGGCGCCGGTCGCGCCGATCGGGTGGCCCTTCGACTTCAGTCCGCCGGAGGTGTTCACGGGGAAGGCACCGTCCGCCGCGGTGACACCCTCCGTCACGAGGCGTGCCCCCTCGCCGGGAGCCGCGAGGCCGATGTCCTCGTAGGCCAACAGCTCCGCGACGGCGAAGCAGTCGTGGACCTCCGCGAAGTCGAGGTCGGCTCGTGGCTCGTCCACCCCGGCGCGCCCGTAGGCGGTCGCGGCGGCGCGTTCGCTCGCCGGGATCGCCGTGTACGTCTCGCGGTCGTACAGTCCGACGTGGTCGGAACTCGCGCCGAAGCCGGCGACGCGGACTCGGTCGTCGAACGACGCCGCGACCTCCTCGCTCGCGACGAGCAGCGCCGCCGCGCCGTCGCTCGTCGGACAGCAGTGGTACAGCGTGAGTGGGTCCGCGACGACGCCCGCCGCCTCCGCGTCGGCGACGGAACACTCGAACCGGAGGTGTGCCTTCGGGTTGCGTGCGCCGTTGGCGTGGTTCTTCGCCGCGACCGCCGAGAGCGCCCGGCGGTCGGCGTCGTGTTCGCGGAGGTAGGCGTCGGCCATCTGGGCGTACACGCCGGTGAAGGTCGTCCCGGCCATCCGTTCCCACTCCGTCTCGCCGGAGACGCCGAGCCAGTACTTCGTCGCCTCCGCGGAGGTGTCCGTCATCACCTCGACGCCGCCCGCGAGGACGAGGTCCGCGACGCCGGCCTCCACCGCGAGGACGGCCTGCCGGAGCGCGTACCCGGAGGCGGCACAGGCGTTCTCGACGCGGGTACACGGGGTCCCGTGGAGCCCGAGGTGTTCGGTCACGGCCGGTCCGGAGAGGCCGATCTGGCGGCCGCCGACCCCCAGCGTGCCGACGTAGGCCTCGTTGACGCGGTCGCCGTCGACGTCGTCCGGGACGGCCCGCTCGTAGGCGGTCCGGAACAGCGATCGGTACGTCTCCTCGGGGTACGAGCCGAACGCGGACTGGCCCGCCCCGACGATGTAGGCGTCCGTCACAGTCGCACCCAGTGTGTGGCTCCGTGGTAAGTGGTCGGGACCTGGCCGTGTCGACCGGGCACCGGCGGCTCGGGCGCCGACGGGATGGCCCTCCCAAGCGGACGCCGCCGAGTCGACCGCCGCGAACGGACGGATTTACACCCGCTGCACGCGAACGACGGGCGTGACCGAGTTCCGCGACCCCGACGCTCTCCGCCGACGGGCCGGCGTCCGCGGCGACCCCGGCCGCGACCAGCACTTCCTGGTCGACGACCGGGTGCTCGACCGCCTGCCCGGCTTCCTCCCGGCGGCACTCGGGGTGCCAGACGACGCCGCGACCGTAGCAGACGCCGCGACACCAGTAGCCGACGACGTGACCGCAGAGGCCCGTGAACAGCACGCCGACGATCTCCACCTCCTCGAAGTGGGTCCGGGGACGGGGGCACTCACGGAGCGCCTCCTGGCCGTCGCCGACCACGTCACCGTCGTCGAGAAGGACCCCGAGTTGGCGGCGTTCCTCGACGAGGAGTTCGCAGACGCCGTCGCCGCCGACCGCCTGACCGTCGTCGCGGGTGACGCACTCGACGTGCTCGACCCGGCGAGCGACGACGGGCCGTTCGCCGACGCGCCGGCGTTCGACGCCAGCGTCTCGAACCTGCCGTACGGCGTCTCCTCGGAGATCGCCTTCCACCTCCTCCCGCTGGGGCGGCCGCTGGTGTTGATGTTCCAGGCAGAGTTCGCAGAGCGGATGGTCGCCGAGCCCGGGACCGACGACTACGGTCGGCTGTCGGTGAGCACCGCTCACTACACGGACGCCGAGATCGTCGAGCGGGTCCCGCGGACGGCGTTCGACCCACAGCCGCGCGTGGACAGCGCCGTCGTGCGCTGTACGCCGCGCGAGCCGAGCTACGAGGTGCCGGACGACGCCTTCTTCCTCCGGTTCGTGAAGGCGCTGTTCACCCAGCGGCGCAAGACGGTCCGCAACGCAGTGCGCAACACCGCCCACATCTCCGGGGTGACCGAGCCCGACGCCGTCGTCGCGGCCGCCGACGAGGAGCTGCTCTCGCGACGACCGGGGAACCTGCCGCCCGCGACCTTCGCCGAACTGGCGCGACTGGCGGCCACGGAGAGCGAGATCGGGCCGGGACAGTGACCGTGACACAGACGGGTGGCGGTGGCAGCGATGGCGGCGGTGGCGGGAGTGGCGGCGGTAGCGGGAGTGGCGGCGGTGAGACGTGGCAGGTTCCGGAGTGGCTCCTCGACGCGGCCCAGCGAGTCGCCCCGGACACGGAGTCGCAGGTGCTCGTCTCGTTGCTGCTGCTCGGCGTCCTCGCCGTGACCTGGATCGGGTCGCGGCTGATCGAACGGGGGCTCTCGCGGGTGATCGACGACGTGTTCGCGGAGTGGATCCGTGGCGCGGTGGTGACGGCCGCGACGGGACTCGTCGTGTTCGCCGTCACGTTGGTGTGGCGCAGCACCGACGAGGCGGCGCTGTTGTTGGGCGAACTCAGCGTCACCGGGACGGACCTCGTCCGGGTGGTGTTGACCGTCGCCGTCGTCTCGTTGGCGTACTCCGCGACACGCGTCACGAAGCGCGCGATTCGGCAACTCGGCCACCAGCGCGGCACGCTCACGGAACACCAGGTGGAGATCTCCCACCACCTCGCGCAGGTCGGGATCTACGCGTTCGCCCTGATGGTCGTCCTCGGGGCGTGGGGGGTCGACCTCGCCGGCCTGCTCGTCGGTGCGGGCTTCGCCGGGATCGTCTTCGGGCTGGCGGCCAGACAGACGCTCGGGGCGGTGTTGGCCGGGTTCGTCGTCCTGTTCTCGCGGCCGTTCGAGCGCGGCGACTGGGTGGAGATCGGCGACCACGAGGGGGAAGTGACGGACGTGACCATCGTCAACACCCGTCTGCGCACGTTCGACGACGAGGACGTGATGATCCCCAACGACGTGGTGACGGAACAGCCCGTCGTCAACCGCTCGCGCCGCGACCGGTTGCGGGTCAACGTCGACGTGGGTGTCGACTACGCCACGGACGTGTCGGCGGCACGCGAGACGGCGACCACGGCGATGACGGAGTGCGACCGCGTCGCCGACGAGCCGGCCCCGTACGTCGTCGGCGCGTCGTTCGACGACTCTGCGGTCGTGCTCCGGTGTCGCTTCTGGGTGCAGAACCCGACCGCGAGACGGGTGTGGGAGGCACGCACCGAGGTGATGGACGCCGTCGCGAACGGGTTCCAGGAGGCGGGGATCACGATCCCGTTCCCGCAACGCACGGTCTCCTCGCGGGGCAACCGCGAGACGGAACTTGGCGACACGGACCGTCGGTTCCAGGTCCGACAGTCCGACGGCGAGGGTGAGGGTGCCGTCTCCAGCGACGCCTCGGCGGGTGACGGGACGACTACGGACGGCGACGTGGAGGGTGAGTCCCGTGCCGAGTGACGACGCCGACCGTGGGTCCGGTGACCCGAGCGGCGACGTGACCGGCGACACCGAGTCTCTCGAGTCTGACGACCCAGCCGACGGAGACGACCGGTCGGAGGCAGTGTCGGACGACACCCGCGAGGAGCTCGCGGCGCGGCGTGGGCTCGACCAGCCGGTGTACCAGCCCGCCGAGGACTCCGGACTGCTCGCGAGTGCGGGGCGCGAGCACGCGACGGGTGTCGTCGTCGAGGTCGGCACTGGCTCCGGCTGGGTCGCACAGCGGGTCGCAGAGTCGCCGGGCGTCGACTGCGTCGTCGGGACGGACGTGAACCCACACGCCTGTCGCGAGGCGCGCGAGCGCGGCGTCGAGAGTGCACGTGTCGATCTCGTCTCGGCGCTGGCGACGGACGCCGTCGACACGCTCCTGTTCAACCCGCCGTACCTCCCGACGGACCCCGAGGCGGAGTGGGACGACTGGCAGGAGGCGGCGCTGTCCGGCGGCACGGACGGCCGCGCCGTCATCGAGCCGTTCCTCGACGCCGCCGGACGCGTGCTCGCGCCGGACGGGCAGGTGTTGTTGCTCGTCTCCTCGCTCACCGGGTTCGCCGACGTTGTCGAGTACGCCGTCGCCCGGGGGTTCGACGCCGAGACCGTCGCCGAGGAGTCGTACCCCTACGAGTCGCTGTCCGTGTTGCGGTTGACGTACGAGACGGCAGAGTAACTCCTTGTTTCAAAATTCAGCGGGCCGAAGGGGAATTGAACCCCTGACCGACGGATTAAGAGTCCGTCGCTCTCCCTGACTGAGCTATCGGCCCAACGTGTCACCATCTTGCGCCGTCCGGGTAAAATGCCTGTCGTTTCGACGACGGAACAGCGACGACCGCAACTCGGGACGGGCCGGCGGTTCGCGCGGGGCCGACACGACGCGGACTCCGACCGCCCACAACTGCACGAAGGGGCAGACGAGGGAGTGACGACCGGACGACCGAACGAGAGAGTTGAAGTGTGCGCCACCACCAACACGACTGAACGATGAGCGCCGGTGTCACGATGTCGTCGATGTCGTCGTACGCCATCCTAGGGTGTGGGAGCGTGGGGCACGCGGTGGCGGACGGACTGACCGAGCAGGGGGAAGACGTCGTGATCCTGGATCGAGACGCCGACCGCGTCGAGGCACTGCGCGACCAGGACCTGAACGCCCGCGTGCAGGACATCGCCGAGGAGGGGCTGGTGGAGGCGATCGCGGACCGAGAGGTCATTCTCATCCTCTCGGGGAACGTCGACGCCAACAAGGCGGCCGTGCGGGCGATTCGCGAGGCCGGGGGCGAACAGTACGTCGTCGTGCGCGCGTCGGACCCGGTGAGCGAGGACGAACTCGTGGAGTTGGGCGCCGACGTGGTGATCAACCCCTCCGAGGTGATCGCGAACTCCGCGTTGCGGTCGCTGGAGGCCGGGGAGTTGGCGTACAAGACCACCCAACTCGTCGAGATCCTCCGCGAGACGGAGGGGAAGCTGGCGATCCTCTCACACGACAACCCGGACCCGGACTCCATCGCCGCCGCCGTGGCGCTGCAGGCGATCGCGGCGGAGTACGGCGTGGAGGCGGACATCGTCTACGACGGGGAGATGGGTCACCAGGAGAACAGCGCGTTCGTCAACACGCTGGGGATCGACCTCCAGTCGCGAGAGTCCGTCGAGCCGCTGTCGTCGTACGGCGCGGTCGCGGTGATCCACTACGCCGACTCCGGTGGAATCGACGTCGAGGAGGTCGACATCTACGTCGACCACGAGGCGGCCGACGAGGAGATCGCCGCCCGGTTCGCGGACGTACGCAAGAACGTCTCCGCGACTTCGACCGTCCTGACGAAGTACCTCCAGGAGTTGGACGTCGCGCCGACGGAGACGGTGGCGACGGCGCTGTTGTACGGGATCCGTGCGGAGACGGTGGACTTCAAGCGGGAGACGACGCCCGCGGACCTGACGGCGGCCGCGTACCTCCACCCGTTCGCGGACCACGACAAACTCGAGGAGGTGGAGTCGCCGTCGATGTCCCCGGAGACGTTGGACGTGCTCGCGGAGGCGATCCAGAACCGCGAGGTGCAGGGGAGTCACCTCATCTCGAACGCGGGGTTCGTCACCGACCGCGAGGCGCTCGCACAGGCGGCCCAACAGCTCCTGAAACTCGAGGGGATCTCGACGACGGCGGTGTTCGGCATCGCGGACGACCGTATCCTCCTGGCGGCACGGTCGAACGACATCCGACTCAACATCGGGGACGTGCTCGGCGACGCCTTCGCGGACGTGGGGGAGTCGGCGGGCCACGCCAAACAGGGGAGCGCCGAGATTCCACTGGGACTGTTCACCGGCATCGAGATCAGCGAGGACAACCGCGACACCTTACTCCAACTCTCGGAGGAGGCCGTCCGCCGGAAGCTGTTCGACGCGATGGGTGTCGACGGCGAGTCGAACGGCTCCTGAACACCTGAAGCGCCCGAAGACGAGAGCACGTGGCGTTCTGACACTCGTTATCTGCTCCGATAACTACCACACAACACTCAAGTGTGTGAACTGTTACCGTGTAACTGGGTCGAGACGGGCAGCGTCGTGCGCTCGTCGGACGGGGGGTCCACCGGCGACCCGACGACGACCGACCCGAGAGAGGTACCGGGCGACGACACGGCACCGCACGCTCACACGGAATCGGACGGTAACACGGCACCGCACGCTCACACGGCACAGGACGGCAACACGGCACCGCACGCTCACACGGCACAGGACGGCAACACGGCACCGCACGCTCACACGGCACAGGACGGCAACACGGCACAGGGAGACCACACACTGTCAGACCGACACGGCACACCCACGGACACACCGAGCGGGACACCCGGCACACGTGTCCCGTCGCACCACTGCACCACGGTCTCGCGACCGTGGCCACTCGACACCAGAACACCGAGTCGCGACCCGTCGCGACGGCACCGCCGTCGGACGGGTTCGCACCGACGTGGACGGCCCCAGTCCGGCCACACGGGCCGTTCCGTCAGGCCGAGGGCGGAACCTGTTCTTCGTCCTCGTCCTCACTCCGCAACCGCTCGACGACGTCGTTGATCAGGATCACGTCGCCGACCGCGCGGACCCACCGGTACGGCACCATCACACCCTCGCGCGGACCCACCCGTGCCCCGAACAGCTCGTCGTTGAGTTCCCCGAGTGCGATCCCAGTCACCGCCTCCTCGTGGAGGTCCAGCCGCACGTCTTCCACCTTACCGACGAACACGCCGTTGTTCGAGTAGACCTCGCGGCCCACCAGTGACGTGATCTCCTGTGGTGCCCCGTCCGTACTCATGCTCGCACAGACGACACGGCGGTTCTTAAATGCAACCCAGCGAGGTCGGGAGTCGCGTCGGCTCGGACCGGTATCGAGCCACCTCGGTGTGACGGAGGCGGAGTCGTGACGGCGACCGTACCGCCACCCGGGCGTTTAATCCGGTCGGCACACAACGCCGCGGCGTGACGACGAACCCGCCGCGAGACTCGGAGCCGGGAGGAGACCCGCGGGCCGACACCGCCAGCCGACTCGCGGCCGCCGACCGGACGGCGTTCGACTACGCCGCAGACGAAGTGGCACGCCCGGGGCTGGTCGCGGACCTCCGCGACCGCGTCGACGGGGCGGTGCGGTTCGACACCTACTCGCGGGCGCTGTACGCCACCGACGCCTCCGCGTACCGCGAGACGCCCGTCGGTGTCGTCCTCCCGACCGACACGGCCGACGTGGCGAGTGTCGTGTCCTACTGTGCCGACCGCGAGATCCCGGTGCTCCCGCGGGGTGGCGGCACGTCGCTCGCGGGCCAGACGGTCAACGAGGCGGTCGTCCTGGACTTCACGCGGCACTGCGACGAGGTGGTGTCCGTCGACCCCGAGGCGCGGACCGCGACCGTCGAGGCGGGGTGTCTGCTCGGCACGTTGAACGAGCGCCTGGAGCCACACGGACTGAAGTTCGCGCCCGACCCCGCGTGGGGGGACAAGTCCGCGATCGGCGGCGCCATCGGGAACAACTCCACCGGCTCGCACTCGCTGAAGTACGGGAAGACGGACCACTACGTGGAGTCGTGCGAGGTGGTGTTGGCCGACGGCACCGTCGAGCGACTCGGCGAGGTCCGAGTCGACGCCCTGCGAGACCGGGCGGACCCCGAGGGGTCTACGCTCGACAGGGTCGCCGCGGAACTGGTGGCGGTGCTCGACGAGGACGCCGACCGGATCAGGGACCGCTACCCGGAGCTGAAGCGGAACGTCTCGGGGTACAACCTCGACCGGTTCGTCGCCGAGGCGGACGGGGAGTACGGCGAGGCCGGCGTCGTCAACCTCGCGCGACTGCTCGCCGGGAGCGAGGGGACGCTCGGGATCGTCACCGAGGCGACGGTGTCGCTGGAGCCGATCCCGGAGACGGAGGCCGTCGCCCTGCTCACCTACGACTCGCTGGGGGACGCGATGGCGGACGTGGCCCCGATCCTCGAGCACGACCCGGCGGCCGTCGAGGTGATGGACGACACCCTGCTGGACCTCGCCCGCGAGACGGCGGAGTTCGGCGAGGTGGTCGGCCTGTTGCCGGACGGCACCGACTCCGTGTTGCTCGTGGAGTTCTACGCCGAGAGTGACGCCGCGGGTCGCGAGCGCGTCGCCGGGCTCCTCGCGGATCGGGTCCCGGACGCGGCCCCAGAGGCCGAGCCGTCTGCGGATCGCCCGTCGACGGACGCGGAGCGGGTCGCCGTCGACGCGATGGAGGCCCACGACGCGGACCGCCGGGCCACGTTCTGGAAGATGCGTAAATCGGGGCTGCCGATCCTGCTGGGGCGCACCTCCGACGAGAAACACATCTCGTTCATCGAGGACTGTGCGGTGCCGCCGGAACACCTCCCCGCGTACGTCGAGGGATTCCAGGAGATCCTCGCCGACACGGGGACGCACGCCTCGTTCTACGCCCACGCTGGCCCGGGGGTGCTCCACGTGCGCCCGCTGGTCGACACGAAGACCGTCGACGGGGTCGACCAGCTCCGCGAGATCGCGGATCGCGTGACGGACCTGGTGGTGTCGTTCGGCGGCGCGGTCTCGGGCGAACACGGCGACGGGCGCGCCCGGACCGTCTGGAACCGGAAGCTGTACGGCGAGCGGCTGTTCGAGCGGTTCCGGGCGCTGAAGACGGCGTTCGACCCCGACTGGCTACTCAACCCGGGGACGGTGTGTGGCGACCACGACCCGACGGAGAACCTGCGGTTCGACCCCGACTACGAGTTCGACGCCGGCTTCGAGCCGGAGTTGGCCTGGGAGACGGAGAACGGCTTCCAGGGGATGGTGGAGCTGTGTCACGGCTGTGGCGGCTGTCGCGGCGAGCAGTCGACCACCGGCGGCGTGATGTGTCCCACCTACCGCGCGGCCGACGAGGAGATCCAGTCGACGCGGGGGCGCGCGAACGCCCTGCGGGCCGCGATGTCCGGCGAGTTGCCCGACGACCCGACGGACGAGCAGTTCCGGACGGAGGTGTTGGACCTGTGTGTCGGCTGTAAAGGGTGTAAGATGGACTGTCCGAGCGGCGTGGACATGGCGAAACTGAAGGCGGAGGTGACACACGAGGCACGGGAGCGCGACGCCGCCGACCGCGGCCTCCGTCGGTTCCTGGACCCCGAAGTGGTGCGCGATCACCTGTTCGCGAACGTCAACTGGGTGTCCCGTGTCGGGAGCGCGCTGGCGCCGCTGTCGAACGTCGCCGCCTCGCTCCCGGTCGTCTCGGACGCCGGCAAGCGACTCGTCGGCGTCGCGACCGAGCGCGACCTCCCGACGTTCCGGCGCGAGACGCTCCGAGACTGGTTCGCCGCGCGCGGCGGGTCGACCGTCCCGGAGCGGGAGGCACACCGCACCGCCGTCTTGGTCCCCGACACGTACACGAACTACACGCGCCCCGAGGCGGGGCGGGCCGCCGTGCGGCTGTTGGAGGCGGCGGACGTACGCGTCGAACTCGCGGCGACGGAGGACACCGGGCGACCGGCGCACTCGTTGGGGTTCCTCGACCGCGCCCGCGAGCGGACTCGCGAGGCGGTCGCGGAACTGGCTCCGCGCGTCCGCGAGGGCGCGGACGTGGTGGTCGTCGAACCGAGTGAGGCGGTGATGCTCCAGAGCGACCTGCTGGACCTCCACGGGAGCGACGACCCCGACGCGGCAGTCGTCGCGGACGCGAGCTACGGCGTGTTGGAGTACGTCGACACGTTCCGACTCGACGAACGAGTCGCCTTCGACGCGCCCGACGAGTCACTCACGTACCACGGCCACTGCCACCAGAAGGCGACCGCGAAGGACCACCACGCGGTCGGCGTGCTCCGGCGCGCGGGGTACGCGGTGGACCCACTGGACTCGACGTGTTGTGGGATGGCCGGCTCGTTCGGCTACGAGGCGGAACACTACGAGATGAGTCGCGCCGTCGCGGAGGGGCTCGTCGAGCAGGTCGCCGACAGCGACGGGGACACGGTCACCGCACCGGGGGCCTCCTGTCGCACACAACTCGACGACCACGGGGCGACTGACGCGGAGCCGCCACACCCCGTCGAGACGGTCGCCGCGGCACTGGTCGAGTAGCGCTCCACCCCGACGGGACGGTCGCCACGCCGCTCGCCGAGTAGGGTTACAGATCGTCGAGCACGTCGCCGAGCGCCGCGAGTGCCGGCTCGCAGTGCTCGGGAGCGCGTCCCAGCGAGACGCGGACGGACTCGGGGCACCCGAAGAACCGACCGGGCACGACGAGGATTCCAGCGTCCCAGGCGGCCTCGGCGACCGTGTCGCCGTCGGCGCGGTCGTGCGTCAGGAGCCCGAACGGACAGCCCGGCGGTGCGGTCGTGGTCACGTCCGACCGGTCCGCGACGAAGTCCGCCAACAGCGCGGCGTTGCGACGACAGTGGTCGCGCCCGGCGGCGACCAACTCGTCGCGGTGGGCGAAGAACCGCCGTGCGAGGGCGACGCTGGGCTCCGCGACGCCCGGAACGTAGTGGCGCACCCGCTCGACGCGCTCGATCCACCGGTCCGGCCCGACGACCCAGCCGAGTCGGACACCGCCGAACCCGTGGAACTTCGTCAACGACCCCGTGACGACCGTGTTCGGCAACCCGGCCGCGGTCGGGCCGCCGAAGGCGGTGCGGTCGTCGTCGCGCGCCGTCTCGTCGGAGTCGCCGGTCGCCGCGGCGCCGTACGGCGCGTACACCTCGTCGACGTGACAGAGGCCGTCGCTGGCCGCGGTGACCGCGGCGACGTCGGCCAGTTCGCTCCGACTCGCCAGACGCCCGGTCGGGTTGTGGCGGTTCGACACCGTCACGAGTGCGAGCGGGGACGTGGACGGGTCCGCGGTGCCGGCGGTGACTCCACCCTCGACGGCGGCCGCGAGTCGGTCAGCGTCGAGACGGCCGTCCGACCGCTCGAACCGCTCGACGCGACCACCGAGCGTGTCCGGTGTGGCGACGAGTGGTTCGTAGCCCGGTGACTCCACGAGGACGCGCGGGACCGCGGCTGTCGCGGTGTCGTGGGCAGGTTCCGTCGTCTCGCGGGGGGGTCCCGTGGTGTCGTGCGCGGCCGTGGAGGCGTCCGCGCCACGCGCCGACAGCGCCGCGGCGGCGACGAGGAAGTTCGCGTGTGTCGCGCCTGCGGTCGGGAGCACCTGCGTCGGATCGACGCCGTACTCCGCGGCGATCTGTGCGGCCAGCGGGCGGTCGTGGTCGGGGTCCGCGAGCCCGCGGAGCCGTTCCGGCACCGGGTCGGGCGTCGCGGACGGCTCCGTCGGGTCGAGGTCGCTGGACCCGAGGTCGTGGGTCGCCGCGGCCGGGCGGCCGCGGATCCACGTCAAGTAGTCGAGCGTCGGGAACACGTCGCCACGGGCGAGAGCAGACGGCGAAAGTGTTGCGGTCGGGGAACGTGGGGCGCCCTCGCCACCCTCCTCGTCGCCGCGAGGTACTCAGATCTCCGCGAGGACCGCTCGGACGGCCTCGCGGGCCGCCTCGAGGTCGGGGTACCGCGCCAGATGGGACGTACAGTCGCAGTCGGAGGCCCCGAAGCCCGGCACGGGGCCGTCGGCGAGCGCCGACGCGACCGCACACTCGGCGTCGCGGTCCGGGAGCCGTTCGTCGCCGACGAGCGACACCGCCGGGTGGCCGCCGAGGTAGTCGACGTGCCAGTGGCGCGTGTCGTGGGTGCCGGCGGCGACGCGCTCGTGGCGGTCCACGCGAGTGAACCCGCCGCTCCCGAGCGCACTCCCCGTGTAGGCGTACCCACCCGCGGGTAGCGTCCACTCACCCAGCGCACCCACGGAGAGGGTCACTGGCTCCGGGACCTCGTACACGAGCGTGTAGGTGCCACCGCTCACGGGCGGTCTGTGGAGCCTCGCGGGCAAAGGTCTCTCGTCGGCAGACAGTCGGGTCGTCGAACCGGCGAGTCGTCGAACTCGGGAGTCGGTGGGTCGTCGAGCCGTCGGCGGAGACGGCGACGCGCGACGACCACGGCGTTGAAGCCCGCGGAACCCCTGGAACACACGATGAGTGTCAGGCGGTCCGTGGTGATCGACGCACCCCCGAGCGAGGTGTGGGCGACGCTGGTCGCCTTCGAGCGGTACGGCGCGTGGAACCCGCTGATCCCGCGTGCGAGCGGCGAGGCGGCCGTCGGCGAGACGGTGCGTGCCGTGATCGCACAGCCGCGGGTCCCGCCGGTACCGATCCACGCCGAGATCACGCGGTGTGACCCCGAACGGGAACTCGCCTGGGAGACGAACCTCCCCGGCGGCGGGTTGCTCACCGTGGAACACGCCTTCCAGTTGACGCCGCTGGACGCGGACGGCGCGGTCGTCGCCGAGGGCGAGGTGGCCTCGCGCACGGAGTTCGCACAGGTGGAACGCGTCGGCGGCGCCGTCGGGCGCGCGGTACCGGACGCGCTCGTCAGGGTACTCGCGGACGGGTTCGACCAGATGAACCGCGCGCTGCGGCGGCGGGTGGAGGCGACGAGTGACGGTCGCGGTGCGTCGGCGGACGCGAGTGGTGCGTCGGCGGACGCGAGCGGTGTGTCGCCGTCCGAACCCACCGCAGGCGCCACGACCAGCGACGACACCACATCCGACGACCACAACCCGTAAGCGCGCGCCGCCCCTGCTCGGTCTGTGGACGACACCGTCGAGTGGCTCCGCGACCGCCCGTACTACCGCGGCCAGATCGCCGACAGTCGGACGCTCCCGGGACGCGACCCCTCATTCACCGACGTCGAGTTGGAGTCGCGACTCGAGTCGGCGCTGGCGGACCGCGGGATCGAGTCGCTGTACGACCACCAGGCCGCCGCCATCGAGGCGGTGCGAGACGGCGAGAACGTCGTCTTGGCGACCCGGACCGCCAGCGGCAAGAGTCTCGCGTACACCGTCCCCGCCTTCGAGCGGGCGATGGACCACGGCGGGCGGACGCTGTACCTCGGGCCGCAGAACGCCCTGATCCAAGATCAGGAGGAGACGCTGTCGGACCTCGCCCACGACTTGGGGTTCGGCTCGCGCGTCTCCGTCGCCCAGTACACGGGCCGGATGAGCGACGCGGAGAAACGCGACGTGCGCGACCGCCAGCCGACGGTGATCCTGTCGAACCCGGACATGCTCCACTACTCGCTGTTGCCCCACGGCTACCGACTGTGGGAGTGGCTGTTCTCCTCGCTGGAGACGGTCGTGATCGACGAGGTCCACAGCTACCGCGGCGTGTTCGGCAGTCAGGTCGCGTTGACGCTGCGACGGCTCCGCCGACTCTGCGAGCGGTACGACGCCGATCCGGAGTTCGTCTGTTGTTCGGCGACCATCGGCAACCCGGTGGAACACGCCGCCCGCACCGTCGGCGTCCCGGAGTCGTCGTTCACGCTGGTCGACGAGGACACCTCCGGTCGCGGGCCGCGCCACTGGGTGGTGTGGAACCCGCCGGAGTACACCGACGAACAGCGCGAACGACAGAGCGGGCGCCGGAAGTCGAGTCACACGGAGACGAAACAGCTGTTCGTGGACCTGCTGGCACGCGGGAAACAGACACTGGCGTTCACCCGCGCCAGACAGTCCGCCGAGCGGTACGCGACGGACTCGGCGGACGAACTCCGCCAGCGAGGCGAGCGGGACCTCGCCGGCAAGGTGGAGGCGTACCAGGCGGCACTCACCCACGAGCGCCGCCGCGAGATCGAGGACGGTCTCCACGCCGGCGACGTGCGCGGCGTCTGGTCGACGAACGCCCTGGAGTTGGGTGTCGACGTGGGTGGACTCGACGCAGTGCTCCTCGACGGCTACCCCGGCACGCGGATGTCCGCGTTCCAGCAGGCGGGGCGCGCCGGTCGTGGGCTGGACCCGGCGCTGGTGGTGATGGTGACCGGGGAGGACCAACTGGACCAGTACTTCGCGGAGAACCCGGACCAGTTCTTCGCCGGCGACCCGGAGGACGCGATGTCGGACCCGACCAACGACACGCTGGTGCCGGACCACGTCGCGGCCGCCGCCGACGAGAACTGGCTGTCGCGCGACGACGAGCGCTACTTCGGCGACGACTTCGCGGACGTGGTCGGGAGGTTGACCGACGAGGGTGTGCTCGAACGTCGCGACACGTCGCGTGGGGTGCGGTGGACCCACGCCGGCGGGGAGAGCCCACACTACTCGATGAACCTCCGGACCATCGACGACCGGGAGGTTCGGCTGTTGGACGCCCGCTCGAACGACCAGATCGCGTCGCTGTCGTTCGGCGACGCGCTCCGGGACGCCCACCCCGGCGCGATCTACCACCACCAGGGGACGGACTACGAGGTGACGGACCTCGACTTGGACCGGGACACGGCGCTGCTCCAACCGACGTACGCGGACTACTACACGGACGTGTTGACGGACAAGGACGTGACGGTGGAGGCGGACCACCGCGAGAAGTCGCTGACGGCGCGGCCGGACGTGACCGTCCGGTTCGCCACCGTCGAGGTGCGCGAGCAGGTGACCGGGTTCGAGCGGAAGGACGGCTCGACCGGGGAGACACTGAGCCGCGAGCCGCTGGACCTGCCGGAGACGACGCTACGCACGCGGGCGTTCTACTACACCGTGCCGGAGGATCTGGAGGTGCCGATGCGGGCCTACGGCGGGGAGTACGGATTCAACGGCGGGATCCACGCCGCGGAACACGGGACGATCTCGCTGTTGCCGCTTCGGCTCTTGTGCGACCGCGCGGACGTGGGGGGACTGTCGACGCCGGTCCACCCGCACACGGGCGCGCCGACGATCTTCGTGTACGACGGCCACCCGGGTGGGGTCGGGATCACACGGTCCGCCTACGAGTTCGTCGAGGACCTGTTGGCGGACACCGCGCGGCTGATCGCGGGGTGTGACTGCGAGGCGGGGTGTCCGTCCTGTGTCCAGTCGCCCCACTGCGGGAACGCCAACGACCCGCTGTCGAAGCCGGAGGCGACGACGCTGACGGCCGCGCTGTCGGGGGTCGACGTGCCGGAGGGCGGGACCGACGTGCGCGCTGCGGACGACGGATGACGGTCGACGGACGCTCCGGGGCTGACGGTCACGGTCGTCACCCGAGCGCGAACCGACACCCCTGAAACCCTCGGTCGTCACGAGACGAGTGATGCAAGACGGGCTCGTCCGGTACCCTGTCGCCGGTCCCGGCGGGTGGGAGACACTGCTGCTCGGGAGTGGCCTCCACCTGCTGGCCGTCTACCTCCCGGTGCTCCCGCTGGTGGTCGTCCTCGGCTACCTCGTCGCGGTGGTGCTCCACACGGCGAGCGACCGCGCCGCCGGACGACGCGGTGCACCCGCCGTCGTGACGCTCCCGCCGACTCGCGACCAACTCCGACGGCTCGCCGCCGACGGACTCCGTGGGACGGTCGTGACCGCGACGTACCTCGCGGTGCCGGCGGCCGTCGTCGCGGTGACGCTGCGCGGCGTCGGCGGGCTCGGCGCCGCGACCGGCGGCTCGCTGTCGGCCGGCGCGTCGGCCGCACTGCTGGTCGGCGGCACCGCGACGCTGGCGACCGCCGCGGTGTTCTGTTACCCGCTGCCGGCCGCGCTGGCCGCCGTCGGCCGCCACCACCGGCTCGCGGCCGCCTTCGACACGACGCTCCTGCGAGCGACCGCACGCGACGCCCGGTACTTCGTCGGCTGGGCGACGGGCGTGACCGCCATCGTCTTCGGCGCCGCCGCGGGCACCGCACTCGCACCCGTCGGGATCGGCTTCGTCGTCGCGTTCTACTGTGAGGTGGTGGGCGCCGCCCAGTGGGGTTGGGGCGTCTCTCGACTCCGTCGCCGCGGACTACTGTGACCCCTCGTGAGACACTCGAACGACTCCGACTCTGGCCTCGCGACACGGCTCCCCGGACTTCGAAAACTGTGAAGAGATGTTACTACCCAGTTTGAAAACGCTGGACGGCGACGAGCGCAAACAATTTATGTAGTAAGCTTTCATGCTCAGGTGTCCAGTGTGGCTACGTTTGACGGGGGAGACACACCCGCAACCGGGTGACAGGAAGGTGGTCCCGTCGACGGCAGCCACCGACACACGAGAGTGTAACCATGACAGAAGACATCTCACGACGACGGTATCTGCAAGGTGCCGCCGGTGTCGGCGCGACACTGGCGGCCGCAGGGTGTACAGGTGGCGGCGGTAGTTCGAACACGCTCGAAGTGCTCCACGCGTGGACGGGTGGTGACGGCAAGAAGGCCGTCGAGAACCTGATCTCTACGTTCAAAGAGGAACACTCCGAGGTCGACACGAACTTCAAGGCCATCGGCGGCGGCGCGAACCAGAACCTCAAGAGCGTGCTCAACACGCGGTTCTCGAACGACGACCCGCCGAGCGCGTTCCAGGACTGGCCCGGCAAGAACTTCGCCCGCTACGAGGGCGTGCTCGGTGACATCTCCAGCGTCTGGACCGGCGACGGTGGCCTGGAGGAGGCCCACGTCGAGGAGGCCGCCGAGCTGTGTCGACAGGACGGCACATACCACGCGGTGCCGGTCGGCTCGCACCGACTCAACTGTCTGTTCTACAACGTGAGCGTCCTCGAGGAGGCGGGCGTCGACCCCGACTCGCTCACCAGCGCGTCGAAGCTGATGGACGCGATGGAGACGGTCGCCACGGAGACGGACAAGACGCCGCTGGCACACGGGATGAAGGCACCGTGGACGACGCTCCAGTTGTGGGCGGCCGTGATGCTGTCGACCGGTGGCCACGACGCCTACATGGACTTCGTCGAGAACGGCGGGTCGAAGGGCGCCGTCCGCGAGGCGTTCTCCGCCACGAAGACGATGCTCGAGGAGTACATCCCCGAGGGCGCCGCCTCGACCGGCTTCACCGGCGCCAACCAGATGATCATGGACGGCAAGGCCGCGTTCATCCACCAGGGGAACTGGGCGGCCGGCGCCTTCCGGAACAAGGAGGACTTCGCGTACGACGAGGACTGGGGCTTCAAGACGTTCCCCGGCACGGAGGGGATGTACACCTTCCACACGGACGCGTTCCTCTACCCAGCCAACAACCCGTCTCCGAACGCGACGGAGACGTGGATGGAGTTCGTCGGTTCGAAACAGGGCCAGGTCGCGTTCAACAAGTTCAAGGGGTCGATCCCGACCCGGACGGACGTCGACGAGAGCGAGTTCGGCCCGTACCTCCAGGAGACGATCCAGGACTTCGCCGAAGCCGAGCAGAAGCCGCCGACGCTGGCGCACGGGCTGGCGGTGTCGCCGAGCAAGATCAGCGACCTGAAGGGGGCGCTGACCAGCGACTTCACGGGACCGTACAACGTCGAGGGCGCGACCGAGAAGTTCGTCTCGACGGTCCAGTCGTAACGTCTCACTCCGACCGATGGCCACTTTTTCGTACGTACGACGAGTGCTGGCGAGTGTGTGGGACAGTACCACGGACGAGACGGGCAGTGGCGAGTCGACGAGCCCGGACGACGGCGTGGAGACCGGCGCGGCCGCGTCGGTCGCCACGGACGGCGGACGGCCCGAGGAGACCCGGGCGGACGACGGAGGGGCGACCGGCGTCGCCACAGACGGCGGTGTCGCGTCGTCGCGTGGCGGTGGGCTGACCGATCGGCTCGAGGAGCGCGTGGGCGAGGACTTCCTCGAGTCGTCGCCGTTCTGGCTGCCGCCGACGCTGCTGGTCGGCCTGTTCGTCTACGGCGCGGTGGTGTGGAACGTCGTCATCAGTCTCACCGACTACCAAGGGTTCGCGGACCCGAACTACGGCGACTTGGACTTCGAGATGTACGCGAAGGCGTTCGGCTCCTCGGAGGTGATCACCGCCGGTGTGAACACCCTCGCGTTGCTGATCGGGTTCACGGTCGTCTCGCTGGCGTTGGGACTGGTGATCGCCATCCTGGTCGACCGGAACATCCGGTTCGAGAACACCTTCCGGACGATCTACCTGTTGCCGATGAGCCTCTCGTTCGTCGTCACGGCCCAGTTCTGGCTGTGGATGTACGACTTCGACGGCGTGATCAACAACTTCATCGGGCTGTTCGGCCTGGGTCCGTTCTCGTTCATCGGCAACCAGTCGCTGGTGTTGGCGGCGGTCGTGTTCGCGTTGGTGTGGCAGTTCTCCGGGTACACGATGGTCGTCTACCTCGCCGCGTTGCGCGCGATCCCGACGGACCACTTCGAGGCGGCACGCGTCGACGGTGCCTCCGTCTTCCGGATGTACCTCCGCGTGATCGTCCCGCAGTTGAAGAGCGCGACCGTCTCGGCGTCCGTCGTCCTGATGGTGTTCGCGCTGAAGGCGTTCGACTTCCTGTTCGCGCTCGTGGGCGGCTACCGGCCCCCGAACGGCGCGGACATCCTCGCGACGAAGATGGTGCGGGAGGCGTTCCAGAACCAACAGTGGGCCTACGGCTCCGCCATCGCGATCCTGCTGTTCCTGATGGCGCTGGGCGTGATCGGCCCGTACCTCTACTACGAGTACAAGAACGACAACCTCTGACCATGAGCCACTACACACACACGACGACGGCGGTCGGTGTCGACCGCCACGCGGAGGTGCAGACGCCGTGAGCACGGTCGACGAGACGGCAGAGGAGGGGCTCGACGTGAACGGGTACCGCGTAGGACTGTACCTCACGCTGGGCGCGTTGCTCGTCTTCTTCCTCACGCCCATCGAGACCGGGATCGTCACCTCGTTGAAGACGCCGGACGCCGTGGCGACCACGTCCCCGGTGGTCCCCTCGCTGGAGGGGTTCACCCTCGGGAACTACGCGACCGCGGTGCAGGAACTGCTCCCGGGGATGGTGAACAGCCTGTTGTACGCGGTGCCGGCGACGATCCTCTCGGCGTTGTTCGGGAGCTTCGCCGCCTACGGGTTCACGCTGACCGACTGGCGCGGCCAGGTGGGTGTGCTCCTGTTGTTCGTCGCCGGGATCTTCATCCCGTACCAGGCGGTGCTGGTGCCGCTGACGCAGTTCTTCTCGATCCTGAGTCTCGGACAGTCGCCGATCTGGGGACTGCTCGGGATCGACCGCGCGTACAGCGGGATCGTGGAGCTGATCGTCACCCACACCGCGTACGGGATTCCGATCTGTACGATCCTGTTCCGGTCGTACTACAAGGGGATGAGCGAGGAGATGCTGGAGTCGGCCCGGCTGGAGGGGGCGACGGTGCGGCGCGCCTACCGGCGGATCGTCTTCCCGCTGTCGACGCCGATGTTCGCGGTCGTGTTGATCTACCAGTTCACGCAGATCTGGAACGACCTGCTGTTCGCGCTGGTGTTGGTGCAGGCGGAGTCGTCGGCGGCCGCGCCGGTGACGCTGATCCTGGCGGGGCTCGGCGCCTCACAGAGCGGGACGATCTTCGGCCTGCGGATGGCGGGGGCGTTCGTCGCCGCCCTGCCGACGCTGGCGGTGTACGTACTGTTCGGCGAGGAGTTCGCGAAGGGAGTGGCTACGTAACATGGCACGACTACAACTCGAGAACCTGACGAAGGTGTTCACGGACGACGACGGCGGCGAAGTGGTCGCCGTCGAGGACGTATCGATCGACGTGCCCGACGGGGAGTTCCTCGTCCTCGTCGGCCCGTCGGGGTGTGGGAAGTCGACCACGCTGCGGATGGTCGCCGGGTTAGAGACCGTGACGAGCGGCCACATCAGACTCGGCGACCGCGTGATCGACGA
The DNA here is from genome assembly GCF_041361345.1 of Halobaculum sp. MBLA0147. Classification (NCBI taxonomy): domain Archaea; kingdom Methanobacteriati; phylum Methanobacteriota; class Halobacteria; order Halobacteriales; family Haloferacaceae; genus Halonovum; species Halonovum rutilum. The sequence goes on from NZ_JBGKAD010000001.1 coordinate 658,834, forward strand.
CCGCAAGCCGCAAGACCGGGACATCGCGATGGTGTTCCAGTCGTACGCGCTGTACCCACACATGACCGTCCGCGGTAACATGTCGTTCGGGTTGGAAGAGTCGACGGAGATGCCCGACGACGAGATCCGCGAGTTGGTCGACGACACCGCCGGGATGCTCGGGATCGGCGACCTCCTGAACCGGCGGCCGGCGGAGCTGTCGGGCGGCCAGCGGCAGCGTGTCGCACTCGGGCGGGCGATCGTCCGCGAACCGGAGGTGTTCCTGATGGACGAGCCGCTGTCGAACCTCGACGCGAAGCTCCGCTCGGAGATGCGGACGGAACTCCAGCGGCTGCAGGAAGATCTGGACACGACGACGGTGTACGTCACTCACGACCAGACGGAGGCGATGACGATGGGCGACCGGATCGCCATCCTGAACGACGGGGTGCTCCAGCAGGTGGCGACGCCGCTGGAGGCGTACCACCAGCCCGCCAACCGGTTCGTGGCGGGGTTCATCGGCGAGCCGTCGATGAACTTCTTCGAGATGGAGGTCCAGGGCGACCAACTCGTCCACAGCCCCGCCGGCGGCACGGACGCGGGGTCGTTCACCTACCCCATCTCCCAGGAGACACGGGAGGCGGTCGGGGACGCGACGACGGTGACGTTCGGCATCCGCCCGGAGGACGTGGAGATCGTCGGCGCCGTCGAGACGGACCGCGACTTCGACACGGTGGTCGACGTGGTCGAACCGATGGGCGACGAGAACAACGTCTACCTCTCGTTCGACGCGGACGCCGACCGGACCTTCGTCGCCACCGTCGGCGGGATGCGCCGGATCGAGGAGGGGCAACCCGCCGTCGCACGCATCCCCGAAGCGGCCGTCCACCTGTTCCACGGCCAGACCGGCGAGGCGCTGAAGAACCGCTCACTCGAGGAAGTCGAGACCACCGAACCCGAACTCTGAGACGACCCTCGCGGTGCGATCCGGACACTCTCCTCGCGGGACGCTCCGTTCGTCTCTCTCGTGGTACGGTTCGAACGTTCGCCTCGCGGTCGTCGCGACGCCAGAAGATCCATGTCCGTGGCACCCGACGAACGAGACGTGTTCGACGGGGGCGACGAACCGGCGTCCGGCGGGGGTGAGGAGCCGATGCTCGATGGTGGCGACGAACCGGTGCCCGACGGCGACGGCGAACCCGGTGTCAGCGTCGAGGTTGGCGACATCTCCGTCGCCGACGCGGTCGCAGACCTGTGGGTACGACTGGCGGCCGACCAGCGCTCGTACGGTTCGCACCTCCTCGCGGAGACGAACCGGCAACTCGCCCGCGACTCGGCCGCTCAACACGCCGTCACCGGCGGCCTCCTCGTCGCCCGAGTCGACGACGAGCTCGTCGGGTTCATGACGTTCTCCACCGAACAGGGGGACTACGACGTCGACACGGACCGCGGGTTGATCCACGACCTCTTCGTCGCGACGCGGTACCGGAGTCGCGGGATCGGCGCCAGACTCCTCGAAGCCGCCGAGGAGCGACTGGCGGCCGACGGCGTCGACCGCGTCTCGCTGGAGGCGATGGCGGCCAACACCGACGCACGCCGGTTCTACGAACGGCACGGCTACGAGCCGTTCCGCGTCGAACTAGAGAAGACGCTCGACGAGTAGTGGGTCGGGCGAGCGGAGACAGTGGGAGTCGTCGATGCGACAGGGCGGGCGTGGGAGTCGCCGGTGCGGTCGTGCGGACCGCCTTCGACCGGCTCCCCGCCCACGTCGGGGTGAAAGCGACACGCATTCAAACCGGGCGACGGTACTGTCGCCTGCGCCTGGGGAGCATGGGCGGTTCATGCACTCGACTTGTAATCGAGACTTCGCGGGTTCGAATCCCGCTCCAGGCTCTCTTCTCCGTCGGCTGTCGGGTGAATGACGAGTGTGCGTCGTCGATCACCGCCCAGGCTGTCTGAGGTCGAAGATGCGCCACTCGCGGTTCTGTGGGCGGAGTTCGTACTCCAGGGGCAGTTCGCGTTCGCCGAGTTCTTGGACGAATCGGAGAGTGACGCGTCGTTTGGTGTCGGCGAGTCGTTCGAAGTCTTTGACCACGAGGTCTTTCTCGCGGAGCATCGCGATCTCCCGGTCGGAGAACTGTTCGACGTACCCCTCCGTGTGGTACAGTGCGTGTGCGGCCTCACCGTCGCCCTCCGAGAGGTACTGAAAGAACTGCTTCACGACGACCTCGGGCCGGTCGCGGGTGCCGGTCTCCTCGAGATCCGGCTCCGCCATCTCCTCACCCAACTCGCCGGTCTCCAGCGAGTCGGCGTCGGTCCCCTGCTCCGTCTCGTTGCTGTCGACTCCGATCGACTCGGGTGTGTCGTCTGCGAGACTCGGCTCGGTCGCGCCGCGAGCCTCTTCGGCGGCTGCGAGCGCATCTTTATTTGGCGGGCCAGCCTTCGTGGTACCAGACACCGAGCCGTCCTCCCCCGTATTCGCCGTCTGTGTCGGCTCTGGACTCGGTGTTCGTTCGGTGTGATCGGCGCTCGATGTCGTAGCGGACTCGTCCGTCGACTGCTCGGCGCCGGTGTCCGACCGTTGCTCGGCGGAGGCTGTCGTCTCTCGGTGGCCGTTCGAGTGGGCTGTCGCCTGTGACGTGTTTCGCTCTGTCGCGGTTGCTCCTGCTCGGTCCGTCTCCGTCGCCTCGTCACTGCTGGCGCGGAGGTACTCGCTGTACTCGCCGAAGTCCGCGATGTCGTACAGTTTCCCGATCTTGTTCAGTTCCCGTTCGGTGGCGCGGACGACGTGTTTCATCCGGACGACCCCGTCGTCGTCGGCAGCCAACACCGCCGCCGTCTGTGCGACGTTACGGATGTTCCCACCGGGCATGTCGAACTGCGAGAGGAACGCGTAGTCGATGTCCTCCGTCGGCGTGTCTTCCGGGAACATCACGTGCCAGATACTCTCGCGTTGGCGCTCCTGCGGGCGCTCGAACTGGACTGTCTGGTGAATGCGGCGGACGAACGCGTCGTCCATCTGCGACTCGTTGTTCGTCGTCAGAAGCACCACGCCGTCGTAGCTCTCGATCCGCTGGAGCAGGTAGTTGACCTCGACGTTCGCGTAGCGGTCGGTGGCGTCACTCACCCCGGCACGCTGGCCGAAGACGGCGTCCGCCTCGTCGAACAACAGGATCGCGTTGGAGTCTCTGGCGGCGTCGAAGATCCGTTCGAGGTTCTCTTCGGTCTCCCCGATGTACTTGCTCACCACACTGGAGAGGTCGATCTTGTACAGATCCATGCCAGCGTCGGCGGCGATCACCTCCGCCGAGAGTGTCTTTCCCGTCCCCGACGGCCCCGCGAACAGCGCCACGACGCCGGCACCACGGGAGAAGCGTTCCTCGAACCCCCACTGCTCGTACACCGTTCCGCGGTGACGGACTCTGGCAGCGACCTCTTGCAACTCTGCTTCGGTGTCGTCGGTGAGCACCACCTCGTCCCAGGTGGCGTCGGGATCGATCTTCTCCGCGAGGTCTTCGAGTCCCTCTGCGGACTGCGCGGTACAGCCTTCGCGGATCGTCTCCAACGAGAGGGGTTCCTCGGCGTCGTCGGCGAGTGCGCGGGCGGTGGTGACGGCGTCGTCGATCTGCCCCTGGGTCAGTTCGAACGTACTCGCGAGTGTCGTCGGGTCCACGTCCTCGGCGAGCTCGTCGGCGTACCCCTCCCAGATCCGTTCGCGCAGATTGAAGGAAGGGTCGGGGAACTGGAGGAGTGAGTACGAGGTGTCGTCGCGACCCGACGTCGGGGTCCAAGCGTCCGTCGCAGTCAGGTAGAGGTCGCGTTCGAGGGGGGCGAGTGCGTCGAGTACTTCCCCGACCGTCGGTGGTTGCTCGCGGTCTGGCAGGTCGGCCGCGACGTTCTCGCCGGGGTCGGCGGTCGCCGCCGAGACGTTCTTCAGGTGGACCGGGCAGTCTTGGAGCAGTGCCTCGCGGCGGAACCTATCGAGCCGGTCGGCGTCGAGGAGCGTCTCGAGGTCGGCGCGGAGCAGGCGCTCGTCGGCGACGAGAGCGTCCACCGCACGCCGCTTCTCAGAACCCGCCGCGCCGTGGAAGTAGTGAACGTCCGGTGTCGACCCGGAGGCGTCGAGTGTCGTGAGTCGTGTCTGCACTGGCTCTTCGATACGAAGATTGTCGACAGAACGGTCGGGAGAGACGAGCGAACAAGTCCCAGTGAGCCGATCGTCGAGGTCGTCGTGACCTTTCAGGTACGAGACGATGCGCTGTTCTGCCACGACACGGCGCTGTCGATCGGTCGCGTTCTCGTCCGGTGCAGGCTCTACGGAGACGAATCCGTTGGCCACCAGCGGTGACGATGGGCCGACCAGTTGTGAGACGGTCAGCCGCTGGTGATCGTCGGTAGCGAACACCGACTCGAGACTGGCGAGTGTCGGCGTCGGGAGTCTGTGTCGGCCGGAGAGCTGCCCGAAGAGGTCGGCGAACGTGTCGTGGACGGTCGGGCCGACTGCGAGTAACAGCACGTCGAGGTGACGACGAGAGAGATCGAATCGGTCGGCGAGAACTCGCAACCGGAGTGTGGTGTCTGTCGTCGCAGCACACTGGTCTTCGATCTGCTCCCGTCGCCGTGCGATCTCGTCTCTCGCGTGGTCGGGAACGGCTAGTTCGACTTCTGTGCTGTCGGCCGATCCGTCGGAGTTCGTCTGTCCTGTAGCAGACGGGCCGTCTGCGGCTGCTCCAGCACAGTGTTCGAGAGCAGTTTCGAGCAGATCGAGTTCGTCCAAGAGGTGGTCGCGACTGTCCGTGTAGCTCATACGTCGTGTCGTATCCACACTCTGTGAGAGAGAATATAGACCTTTCTACACGTAACCACCAGAACAGTTTTGTTTGGGTAAGGTAGTCGTAGAGACACGAGGATGGGAGGACGCCAACGACAGAATCGTGATCAGTCGAGAGACACCTCCGATGAGTCCCACAACGAGGACGAGCGGCGTCGTCGGGGCCAGTCACGCTCGAAGCGACTGAGTGAGACGACTCGACAGATGGCGGAGGCACAGTACGGCGGGCCGTTGGACGCTGCCGACCGGGTGGAACTCCGGCGGATGGAGAACACGTACCCCTCGATGGTCCACGACTGGATCGAAGAGGGGGTCCCGATCGCGGCTATGGAGAGCCCGACGAAGATCCAGCGGTGGCGCGACCGCCAGGACTCACCAATTCCGTGGAACGCGGAGAAACAGAACGAAAAGTCCGCGCAACGGAGTCGCCTCGACGACACACTTCCCGTACCCCGTGGCAACGCCGACGTGCCACGGGTCGTTCGTGAGGTGATCACCTCGCCCGGCCAGTCGCTCGACGCGTCGATCCAACGTGCGGTCGAAGAGCGGATGGGCGATTCGCTGGGTGACGTGCGGATTCACACCGGCCCGAGAGCCGCGGCGGCAGCCGACGCCATCGACGCCCGGGCATTCACCGTCGGGAATCACGTCGCGTTCGGTGCCGGCGAGTACGACCCGGAATCAGTGGAAGGTCAGCACGTCTTGGCGCACGAGTTGGCACACGTCCGCCAGCAAACGGGTGGCGCGCTGTCGATGCTCCCGCAGGACGACGTGCAATTAGAGATCGACCCCGATCCCGAACTGGAACGCGAAGCCGAAGAGACTGCTCGACGCGTGATGTCCGGTGGCGACCTCGGGATTCAGCGCCTCTCCGACACCGAGATTCACGTTCAGCGAATGGACCCGAGTAGCATGATAGACTACGACTCCATCATCGCAAGCCCATCCGACGCACCTGTCTCAGACACTGGTAGTCTAGACTCCCTGTTAGAAGAGTACGACGCGGCAGAGATTCTCAAGTCGGCTGTTCTCGGAATGATGGGCGAACTCCCAGGTGGGAACTTCGCGGCGGAGGTACTTGGAGAGGTGGACGATCAACGTAATCGGACAGCGCAACTACAGAGTGACTTACAAGAGATAGATCCACCCGATCACTGGGTGTCAACCATCGCAGGGCGTGCTGCCGAGGTTATCGAAGGGAAAATGCTCAGCACTGACAATCTAGAAGGCCTAGCGAATAATCGAAGTGATCAATCGTGAATGGGTTGATAACAGGAGAAAAAGACAGTAAGCTGGGTTTGAGTATATTCGACAATAACCATAAGGAACACTTAATAGAGCTAAAATGCAGCGGCGAAATAGAGGCACATAGTGCAGATGACTACGAATCAGATCCCAGAGAGCGTCCGCTTAGAGAAAGTGAGCACATTAATCAGGTTGAAAGATTTGCACGGTACTGTGTATATCACCGACGTGAGTGTGATGCGGTGAAGCCTTGGAAGAATCCTGACAAGCTCATTCGTACCATTATCTTTTTATCTATTACCAGTAAGCCGATAAAGTCTGAGTTTGAAGATCTATACCATCAACTCCGTAGTCACACGACGGGGACTGACCCAGTGGTTCCCCTTCCGGAGGGAGTGATCGGCCACAACATCACGTATAAGAAAGATGTGTACATCCGCTCGCCTGAGGAACTACAGAGTTACATTGACTTTAGTTCAGTGACTTCCCAAGTCGATCAACTACGAGACACTATTGTGGAGGAAAACAGTGTTGACGTAGCCAACCTTGGAGAAGACATTCTCGAAACAGTAGCTGTTGACGACCTGATTCAGACGACATCCGGCCTACAACTGCACTGGGACGACGCGACGGGCCAGTACCAGACCCGTCGGACTGACGAACCAGATATCGAACGAGAACCAGACGCGCGAATCGAACTGCTCCCGTTTGCACCCGACTCACTCGACGAACTACACATCCGGATGATTCGGAACCTCTTTTGTCAAGTTCGCGACCGGTACGTCGGGATGGGGGTGACACCCCCCGAGCCGTTCCGTGTGCAAGGTCTCGGTGCGTACGACTTCTCAACGTGGTACGACACGTACGACTTCTACCAGCGGTACCACGACCCCGACGCCACCATCGACTGGCTCGCTCCCGAACCGGAAGAGCACCGCAGAGAGCGTGACGACGACTTCTACTACTGAGTCGAATGAGAATCAAAGCACCGACAACGACCGGTTCGCCGCACGTTCGCCGGCAGACCGGCGGCGCACTGTCGATGCTCCCGCAAGAGGACGTGCAGTTGGAGATTGACCCCGATCCGGAGTTGGAGCGAGAAGCCGAGGAGACTGCCCGACGGGTGATGTCCGGTGGCGACCTCGGGATTCAGCGCCTCTCCGACACCGAGATTCACGTTCAGCGAAGCAGCGACGACGAGATAACTCGCCGCGAGCTTATAAAGACTGGCGGTGAGAGTATGACCGACGCCGCACAGGCTGTCGATGACGTGGTCGACGCGCAGGCACTCGTCGAGACGGTGATGTCGAACGCCAAAGAGATCAACTGGGTGAGCGTACTGAAGCGCGCTGGAGTCTCGGCAGCCAAGAGCACTGCAACCGTCAACGCAATTCTTGGAGCAACTTCCGAAACCGACTCACAACTCCGAGACGATTCTGTCCAAGAAGACGATCTAATCGCACAACTCGACCAGCGTGATCCTCCTCAAAGCTGGGTTGAGACTATCTCAAACCGGGCGGCAGGGATTGTCAGATCTGATCTTGATGAGTACCCACAATGAAACACCGATTTATTGACAATGAAGATAGTTGGGTTGGTGTGGAAATACTAGATAACCGAAATTGTAAACACAAGGTTGCTGTTGAAAAGGACGGTGGTGGGATACGTGGTCACGAGTGTGATGCGTACCCAGACGACGCAACGGAGCGGTCGATGGCTGAAAACGAACCGGTGAACCACGCACGGCGCTACGCACGGTACGTCGTCGAGCGAGAGCGAGGGTACGAGGCAATTCGGTGGAATTTCCATCCGGACAAGCACCTCGCCGCCGCCCTCGCTATCGTGAGTCTCGATACAGACACTGTCCACGAGTTCTTCGGCGATTTGTACCAGCAAGTTCTGAGTCACTACTCCGACACAGAGCCAGCGGTCGAACTTCCAGACGAGGTTCGACCACAGCACTTCAACTACAAACAGGATGTCTACCTCGGGCTCCAGCCCGACGTGATGGACGAACTCACGAGTTCCATTGCCGAGGCACACGTCGCGTCAGACCAGATCGGTGCAGACACCTCGGTTGAGGAGCGACTCACCATGTTGTTGGGACATGTCGAAGAGTCGTCACTGCCAGATCTATCCGATCTTACTATCACGGCAACATCGGGCGTCCACGTCCACTGGGACGACATCAGCGGGAGCTACCACACAGAGTACAACGGTCGACTTGACATCGTTCGCGACCCCGACGCACAACTCGACATCCTCCCGTTCGCTCCCGAGAGTGTCGAGGCGTTCCGAGACCAACTCGCTCGGAATCTCCTGTGTGTCGCCCGTGACTGTTACGTCGAGATGGGTGTCACACCACCCGAACCGTTCCGCATTCAGGGACTCGGCCGTCACCGCCCCGCGACACTCTACGAACAATTCGACTTCTACCAACGGTACCACGACCCCGACGCCACCATCGACTGGCTCGCTCCAGAGCCTGAAGAGCACCGCAGAGAGCGTGACGACGACTTCTACTACTGAGTAGAATGAGAACCAAAGCACCGATAACGACCGGTTCGCCGCACGTCCGCCAGCAAACCGGTGGCGCACTGTCGATGCTTCCACAGGACGACGTGCAGTTGGAAATCGACCCCGACCCCGAACTGGAACGGGAAGCCGAAGAGACCGCCCGACGCGTGATGTCCGGTGGCGATCTCGGGATTCAGCGACTCTCCGATACCGACGTGCACGTCCAACGAATCCCGGCCGAGGTGGTGCCACAGGCGAAGGCGATGTTCGAAGCCGAGAATCGAGGTGGCGGGGTCGGCTCGTTCCAACAAGCCCAGAACGAGGATCGGATCGAACACATCGAGGACACTCTCGAGTGGGCTATCGACAACGTGAGCGTTCAGGAGGAGTCACTCGAGACCCAAGAGGAGAAGATTCTCGACGCGATGGCCGCCGGAGACACCGAGCAAGTCGAGGCACTCGAATCTGCCAAAACATCGATTCAGGAGCGAATCGCCGAGTTGTACGACCACATCGGCGAACAGGCCGAACAGATCGGACTCACCGACGAGCAACGAAAGAAACTCTACAGCGACCAGTTCGACGGAGAACGAGCCGCTGCCGAGATCGGCTGGAGCATCGCCAAAGGACTCGTCTCACTCGTTACTGGGATGGGGCCCGTCATCGCTGCCCTAGACATCAGTGAAACCACGCTCCGCCAATTCTGGGAGCAGACTGACGGTGGCATTCGAGAACGCCTTATGCAAATAAAAAAGAAAATTATATCAGAAAGATACACCGGCGATAACTCTCCCAGATATGCAGAGAACAGGAGAGAGTAGTATGGATTCAGTCATCACTGGAGAAGGAGATGATATTGTCGGACAGAGCGTAATAGACAACAACAGTGTCGAGCACCTTATAGACATAAGAAGTGACGGGGAAATACTAGCACACGAACAAAAAAAGTACTCAGACGCCCCCACAGAGCGAACAGACGAGGAGAACGAACACGTCAACCAGACACGACGGTACGCGAAGTGGCACGCCTACCGGGAACGCGGATACGACACCCTCGACAGCACGAACAACCCCGACCGCCTCCTCGCGGCACTGATCGCACTCGCGCGACTCGACGAGACCACGTTCGCCGAGCAGTTCGGTGACCTCCGACGACAGGTCGAGAGTCACTACGACGACGGCCCAGTCGAGTTGCCGTTCCCGGACGCCGACCCCGACGACGTACTCGTGTACCGAAAAGACGTGTACGTCCAGCCCGATCCAGTCACGTTCGAGCCACCGGTGCTCGAACAGTATCTCGGTCGGTTCGCCGGTGACTCCGACACCCCGGCAGTCCCATCGAAAGACAGCCTCGACCCAGACACCGTCGACGCACTCGACTTCCAGGTCGAAGCCGTCTCCGGGCTGCACTCACTCCACGTCGACGCTCCCGGCAGCGAACAGACCACCAGTGTCGATGACCCACTCGACAGAGAGCCAGACGCCCGGATCGAACTCGTCCCCTTCGACCCCGCCGAGATCGACTCGTTCCACCACTACGTCGTCTCCCACCTCGCGTACCAGATTCGAGACTGTTTCCTCCGGATGGGTATCACACCCCCGACCGCGTTCCGCACACCTGGGTGGGGGAAGTACCGCGCCTTCCACGAACAGAAGTTCCGGCCACAGTACGAGAACTACTGGGACGCCACCGCCGACATCGACTCCTGGGAGCCCGTGCCGTGACAGTAACTACCCTCAGCCGAATGTCGACGAGCGCGGTGGAGAGTCGCCTCACACCCGAACGCGTCCCCGACCCCGAACTGGAGCGAGAAGCCGAAGAGACCGCACGACGTGTTATGAACGGTGGCGAACTCGGGATTCAACGTCTCTCCGACACCGACGTGCACGTCCAACGGATCGCGGACGACAAGATGTTCGAAGCGTTGGCGCTGTTCGACACCGACGACGAAACCGGAGAGGTGAGCGATCACCGCCAGAGACACAACGACCTCCAGTTCGGGCACCTCTACGACATCGCACAGACCGTCATCGAACGGAACCAGCGGAGAGACGACCTCGAGACGAAACAGGCACTTGCCGAGGGTGGCGATCCAGCCCAACGAGACCTCGCCGATCGGTTCGACTCCGTCGGCAGTATCAGAGCCGACGTCGAAGCCCTCCAACGCGAAATCGACGACGACCTCGACGACGTTGCACTCACCGACGACCAACGACGCCGCCTGTACGGCCTCGCCGACACCGACAACTGGGACAAAGTCGGCTGGGGACTCACCAAGACCATCCTCACCGCGACGGGACTCCCCGCACTCCTCGAGATGGTCAACCTCGCGACACAGGTGAGCGGTGGCGACGCAGCCACCGGTGCCTCCCTCGGCTCGAAAGCCGTCGGACGGGACATCGACCAGATGGGCACACAGGCCGTCGCCAAAGCCCGCCGCGGACGACTCGGCTGGGAGGAAGTCAAGCGAATCTGGACCCAGTCCAACGGCACACTCGAAGAACGGGCCGAACAGATCGAACAGGAGATCCGGGAAGGTACCTTCCTTACCGAGGATGGTCAGGATGTCGGTAGAACCCGAGGTGACAACTAATGGATGGACTCATAACGGGCGAAAACGACGAGAGAGTCGGATTGAGTGTTATCGACAACGCTGGAGAAGAGCACGTGATAGAGATGGAGTTCGACGGGGAGATCAAACACCACCAGTCTGAGGCGTACGCGGACAATCCGCGATTCCGTACCCGCGAAGAGTGCGAACACGTCGATCAGACGCGGCGGTTGGCGAAGTGGCACGTGTACCGAGAACGCGGGTACGACACGGTCCCCCCGCTAGAGAACCCGGACCGACTGACGGCCGCACTCTTAGCAATCGCGGAGTTGTCGAGTGACACGTTCCAAGCACAGTTCGGAGAACTCGAACGGCGACTCGCGCGCCACTACGACGACGGACCGGTAGAGTTGCCGTTCCCGAACGCCGACCCCGACGACGCCATTATTTACCAACAGGACGTGTACCTCGAGCCCGACCCAGTCGAACACGACCCGCCGGTGCTCGAACAGTTCCTCTCGCGGTTCGGCGGCGATCCCGATACGCCAGTCGCCCGTCGCGCCAGCGAACTCACGACGGAGGACCAAGACGACCTCGGGTTCGAGGTGGAAGCCGTCTCGGGTGTCCACACGATCCACAACGACGGACAGGGGACCGAACGACGCGACCAGGGCGACCAGCCGTTGGACCGCGACCCAGACGCGAGAGTCGAACTGATGGCGTTCGACACGGACTCCGTCGACTCGTTCCACCACTACGTCGTCTCGAACCTCGCGTACCAGATCCGTGACCGATTCCTGCTGATGGGCCAGGCACCACCGACTGCGTTCCGTGCACAGGGTTGGGGAACCTATCGGGGGTTCCAATGTCAGAAGTTCTGTTCACTGTATCAAGAGTACTGGTCCAGTGAGGCCGACGTTACCTCCTGGGAGCCCTGGACCGAGTGACTCACGTGCGTCGGTGCGTAGCAGGACAATCGAGAACGTTGTGAGACCGTCGAGAACGAGTACCACAGTACGGAGACCTCCCTGGAAGGAGAGCTGGACCTCGGGTGGTGATCGACAGAGACCGAACGAGATAGCCGAATACCCCCCGACTTCTGGGGCCTGGCTCGGCCGATGTCTAGTGAGTCGTATCACTACCCCCGAGTGAAAAGAGGCAGTCGGAACGCGGGTCGACGACACGGACGGCGCTGTAGCGCGTCTCCTACGTCCACGACCCGACTCGGACTCACCGCTCCTCGACCGTGCCGTCCCCCAGTTCGAGATCCGCCTCCAGCTCGTCGAGGAGTTCCCGACCCTCCGTGTGGAGGTCGCGGGCCCGTTCGAGGGACACGTCGCCGTCCTCGATCTGTGCGACGATCTCTTCCACACGGGCTACTTTCTCCGAGATGGTCGCGTCGGTCGTCGCGGTCGACTCTTCGGTCGTCGCGGTCGACTCCTGGGTCGTCTCCGTGGATTCGTCGGTCGTGTTCGAGGTCATGGGTTCGTGATGCTAGTGGTGGTGTCGGGGTCAGAGGCTCCAGACGAGGAGGGCGAGCGTCACGAGCAACGCCACGAGGAGGACCGCGATGAGCACCCGCTGTCGTCGCGTGGTCGTCTCGTGGTCGGCCCGGACCGCGGTCGTCGCCTCCTCGATCGCCGCCTCCTTCTCTGCCTCGTGGCGGTGCGTCCGTTCGCGAGTGTCTAACGCGTGGTCCAGTCGGTTCCGGAGTGCGGTGAGCCCCGTCGACACGCGGCGTTCGAAGGCCGCGTCCAGCTCCGACCGCCGGTCGGCCAACTCGCTCGTCGCACGCCGTGCGAAGCGCTCGTCCACCTCGTGGCGGAGTTCGCCAACGCGCTCGGCCGTGTGTGTCTCGTACGCCTCGTCGAGACTCTCTGCCAGGCGGTCGAGCCGTCGCGTGGCCAGCCGCCCGTACGCGGTGTCCAACGCCTCCGACAGTCGGGCGTGTCTGTCCAGCAGGTCCCGACGTGAGTCGGCGAGCACACACTGACCGACGTCGGTCGGGGTCATCGCACGGGCGTCGGCCACCTCGCCGGCGAGGACAGTGTCGCGTTCGTGGCCGACCGCGACGACGGTCGGCGTGTCGGCCTCCGCCAGCCGACGGCACAGTCCCAGGTCGTCGAACACCCGGAGGTCCGTGTCGGCCCCGCCGCCGCGGGTGACGACGAGTACGTCGACGGACGGGTCCGCGTCTGCGTCGGCGATCGCTCCGAGTAACGACGGGAGTGCGGCGTCGCCCTGGACGGTCGCGTCGTAGACGACGACCTCGACGCCGGGGTGGCACTCGTGGAGGCTCGTGACGGCGTCCTCCCGGGCGTCGCTGTCGGCGCTCGTCACCAGGCCGACCCGTCGCGGGTGGTCGGGCAACGACCGTTTGGCCGCCGGGGCGAGGAGGCCGTCCGACTCCAACTCCGACCGGGCCGCCTCGTAGGCGGCGTCGTACTGCCCCTCGCCAACCACGACGACGTCCGACACCTGTACGTTCACGTTCCCGCGAGGGCCGTAGTAGGTGAGGTCACCAGCCACCGCGACACGGCTGTCCTCTTCGATCGCGTCGGTGAACCCCTCTCGCCGGCCCTGGAAGGCGACACAGTCGAGCGTGTCCCCGTCGTGGACCAGGTCGAAGTAGCGGTGGCCGGCGCTAGACGTGTACACGTCCGTGGCGTCACCGACCACGTAGTCGAACGAGGGGGCTGCGCGATCGATCAGCGCCGCGACGTCCTCACCGAGGTCGGTCACCGTCACCACCTCTCCGCCGAGTCGTTCCACGCCGTCGACGACGGCCGACACGTCACCCTCGCGCTCGGTCCCCATCGGTTCCGTCCACTGGCTCGTGATACAAGAGTGGTGGGGACGGACGTGGGCAGGGTGATCGTCGTCGCCGAAGACGACTCCCGGACCGGCGGGTGGGTTTATGCCGTACGGCGGACAGACTCGACCGTGACACGTTCGCCGCTCGCCGAGCCGCTCGAACTGGGAGAGACACTCACGCAGTCGGCGGTCCAAGAGAGGTTCGGGACGAACTTCGGCTACCAGTTCAAGGGGATCACCTACCGAACCCCCGACACCGGACCGTACCTGATCCTCCTGGCGAACGAGGGTGCGGTCTACGACGACGAGTTGAGTGACGGACCGGCGTTCACCTACCGCGGGGAGGGTCTTCCAGAGAAGGGCGACCAGACGGAGACGGTGTCGAACGCCGCACTGCTGGACGCCCGCAGCGAGGAGATCCCGATCTACCTGTTCACGAGCACCGAGGGCGAAGACCGGTACCGGTACGAGGGGCTCGTCGAAGTGCGAGACGCAGCGTACGTCAGCGACGGCGAGCGGATGTTCTACGAGTTCCGCCTCCGGAAGCTGCAGGTCGCCACCTGGGAGTCGTACACGGCGGAACACGAGCGGATCGAGGAACGGTCGACTGGCACCCCCGAACTGAACCGGACGCGAGCGTCGCGACCACGTCGCCGCGTCGCCCGGTCCAGTGCGTTCAGACGCCGTGTCAGGGACCTGTACGACGACCGGTGTACCGTCTGCGGGGCACGGCGCTACTCGCCGACCGGGTCGCCGGAGGTCGAGGCTGCACACGTCTATCCGGTCGCCGAAGGTGGTCCCGACGACCTCAGGAACGCACTGACGCTCTGTCGGACACACCACTGGGCGTTCGACCACGGGTGGTTCGGGATTCGGGACGACCACCGCGTGTTCGTCGCGGACCCGACGGATCGGGACCCACCCGAGACGGTAGCGAGACTGGACGGCGAACGGCTCGTCGAGCCGACCACCCCCGGGTTCGAACCACACCCGACGTACCTCGCCGCGCACAGAGAGTACTGGGGGTTCGACTGACGGAGCATCGGCTCGGCGTCGAGCGCACCGGGTGAAGAGTGGGCCGTGGTGAGCGACTCGTCGAGGCGTCTCGGTGGGAGTGCCACCGAGTGGCCCCGACGGCACACGCGAGTACGACCGCCGCCCCACGACGGTGCCCCCCGACACCGCAGTGGCCCGGCGCGTCGCCTCAGAACGGCGGCTGGTAGTCCTCGTACTCGTCCATCTCCTCCATCTCGTCGGTCTTCTGCGGCATCACCGCGGCGCGCGGGCCACCGGTCCGCACGACCTCAACGTTCGACAGGTCGTCGACCTCCTCGGGCAGCCGTGACTCGATCGCCTGCATCGTCATCGGCGCGATGCCACAGCCGGAACAGGCACCGCCGATAGCGACGGTGACCTCGCCGGTCTCCTCGTCCACGTCGCGGACCTCGAAGTTCCCACCGTGGTCTTGGATCTGCGGGACCTCGTCGTTCAGGAAGCTACGCGTCTGTCGTTCCAGCCCTTCCGCGCTCATACACGACCCGGTAGGGGTCGTCCACACATATAATTGTGGGATTTGGCAGGCCTAAGAAAATTTCGCGTCGCCTAAACCCTGTCACTCGGTACCGATCCGACCGAAGCCTTCTTCAATCTTTAGGTTACCCTAAAAGACGATGGGAGAGACGAGGCGAGCGGACGGGTGGCCGACGGACACGACCGGGGTGGGGGCGCCGTGACGAGTGCGACGCGGTACCTGTTGGTCGTGTACGTCGCCGAGGAGCGGTTCCACGGGCGCGTGCCGAGCGGCTACGTCGCGGAGGCGGTCGACCGGTCGCCGGCGACGGCGACGGAGGCACTCCAGCGACTGGAGGCGGAGGGGTTGGTGTCGTACGAGCCCTACGAGGGGGTGACGCTGACCGACGCCGGACGCGAGCGGGCCGCGGAGTCGTACGACGCCCTCCGGACGCTCTCGCGGTTCTTCAGAGAGGTGCTCGACGTGCCCGACTACGAACGAGAGGCGTTGGCCGTCGTCGACACGGTGAGTCTCCAGGTGGCCGACCGCATCGAGACGGCCGTGTTGCCCGACCCCGACCAGGCGGACGACGAGCCGCCGGCGATCCTCACCCCCGACGAGGAGTGAGCGTGTTCTCCCCGGGGAGTCGCCTCGGGGGTCCCGATCCGGTCACCCGGTCAGTCCGCTCTGGAAGTCACGCTGGACCGTCATCGCCCGCGAGTAGTCCGTCTCGGAGAGGGTGCCGACCACGTCGCCGTCGACGGTGACGAGTGCGGTCGAGCCCCCGCCGGCACCGAGCGTCGCCAGCGTGTCGAAGGCGTCGTCTTCGGGCGCGACTCGTGGCACGTCTCTGGCGATCTCGCCGACCTGGACGACGTGGTGGTCGCGGTCCTTCACCGCACGGAGGTCGTCCAGCGTCACCACGCCGACCACCTGCCCGCGGTCGGTGACGAGGTGGACTGGCTGGCGATCACGGAGCAGTCGACTCCCGAGTTCGGCCACCGTCGTGTCGGCCGGCACCGAGACCGGATCGCGACTCATCACGTCGCCGACCGTCAACCCGGTGAGCAGTTCGTCGAGCAACACCGTCCGCGACTCCGTCGTCGCGGCGCCGTAGACGAACAGCGCCAGCAACAACAGGATCGGCTGGAAGCCAAGGACGCCGACGACGGCGAACAACACGGCGAACACGACGCCGATCCGGCCCGCGATCCGCGTCGCCGAGCCGTACGAGCGCGAGCGGGCCAACAGCGCCCGGAGGATGCGGCCCCCGTCCATCGGGAACGCCGGCAGGAGGTTGAACACGGCCAACACGACGTTCGTGACCGCGAGGTAGCCGACGACGAACCGCACGACCTGGAGCCCCTCGGGGACGGCGACCGTGACGCCGTAGAACGCGGCCGCGACGAGGAGACTGGTGATCGGCCCCGCGATGGCGATCCAGAACTCGCGTGTCCACTCGCGTGGCATCTCCTCCAGGGCGGCCAGTCCGCCCAGGATCCACAGCGTGATCGACTCGATCCCGATGCCGTACCGCAGTGCCACCCACGAGTGGCCCAGCTCGTGGAGGGTGACACTGACGAACAGCCCGACGGCGGCCGTCGCACCGATCAGCCACGGCGTCGCCCCCGCCTGCAGGACCGCGAGGTCGAACCCCGCGCCGGTCAGCCCGCCCAGTGTCCCCGCGTACAGTTCGATCTGCTGTCCACTCCCGATCAGCCACGCCAACACCGGCAGGAAGATCAGCAACGAGGTGCTGATCCGGATCGGGATTCCCCAGACACGTCCGACGGTGAACTTTCGCACGTTCTCGGGTCGTCCAGTCGGCACTTAGTTCGGACGGTGATGACAGCCTCCGACGGACGCCACCCGAGGTGTCGAGGTCGGGTCGACACCACCCGACGTGGCGAGGTCGACTCGGTGCGCTCCGCGTGTGTTATCGGCTCGTTACCCGCCGTCTGGGGTCGAGGCGCCGTGTTAGTCGGGTTGTACCGAAGTGGACGCGGGACGCGGTGTGGGGCGTGTTCGAGACACTGCTCCAAGTCGGCGTGCTCGGCGGACGGACGGAACGAGTTCCCCTGGCGGTCGGGACAGTCGCGATGTTGCTGGGGATGACGTACTTCCTCGTCCGCGGGTGGGACGCACGGGGAGAGGAACGAGAGTACTACGCGATCACGATCATGGTGCCGGCCATCGCGTCGGCGGCGTACCTGTCGATGTTCTTCGGGTTCGGCCTGACCGAGGTGGAGGTCGTCGGGCGCGGCACCGTCGACATCTACTGGGCGCGGTACGCCGACTGGCTGTTCACCACGCCGCTGTTGTTGTTGGACCTGTGTCTGCTCGCGAAGGCGGACCGGACGACCATCGGGACGCTGATCGCCGTCGACGGGTTCATGATCGTCACCGGGCTGGTCGGCGCCCTGTCGAACACGGCCGTCGAGCGGTACACCTGGTGGACGGTGAGTACGGTGTCGTTCCTGTTCATCCTCTACTACCTCTACCGGGTGCTCGGCGCCCGGATCGAGGAGGCGGACGCCGAGGTGGCGAGCACGTTCGGCACGCTCCGGACACTCACGGCCGTGTTGTGGACGGTGTACCCGATCCTGTGGATCGTCGGGACCGAGGGTGCCGGCGTCGTCCCGCTGTTCGCCGAGACGACCGGGTTCACGGTGTTGGACGTGACCGCGAAGGTCGGCTTCGGCTACCTCCTGTTGACCAGTCGCGCGGTGACGAGCCGCGAGCAGCCCACCACCACCGAGGGGGCGACGGCGGCCGCCGACGACTGACGGGCGGGAGACTGACGGCCGAGAGCCGTCGGGTACCGGCCGGCTCCGGGCTCGGGATCTGTCGCCGTCGGGTGGCCGACGAAGCCGGCGACTCACGCCCCGTCCCGCCACCGTCGCGGGGGAGGCTTCTTGCCGCTCCGAGTGCACCGGCCCGCATGGATCGTTCGACACTGCTCGGTGCCGCCCTCACGGCGGTCGGGCTCGTCGGCTACGCCGTCGGCGTGGCCGTCGCCTACCCCGGCCGCGCGTTCTCCGTGACGGCCGTCACCGTCGGCCTCGCACTGCTCGTCGTCGACCCGTTCCCGTCCGGCGGTGAGACGGCGTGACCGCCGCTCGTCGCCCGACGGACGGCGCCGACCCTCGGCGAGGTGAGCGAGCGTGACCCTCTCGGCGGCCGTGTTCACGGACGCGGGGCGTGAGACGTACGACGACGTCGACGCCGCCGTCGCGGCGCCGGGCGAGACGTGGGTCCACGCCGACCGCCCGGACGGGGAGACGACGGAGACGCTCCGCGAGCGGTTCGGCCTCCACCCGTTGGCGCTGGCGGACCTGACCGACGAGGAGGCGCGGCCGAAGGTGTCGACGTTCGACGAGCACACGTTCCTCCTGGTGAAGACCGTCGCCCTGAGCCAGCGCGACGACGTGGCGTTCCACAAGGAGGTGGTGACACACTCGGTCGGGCTGTTCCTCGGGGACGGGTGGCTGGTGACGCTGTCCCCCTCCGGCTCGGCGTCCGTCGACCCGACCGGCCCTCGCTGGGACGCCGTCGACCGGCGGGTCGTCGACCGCGGGACGGACTTCCTCGCGTACCGGATCGTCGACGCTGTCGTCGGAGAGTACTTCGAGACACTCGACGAGATCGAGACGGACATCGAGGCGGTCGAGAACCGCGTGCTCGACGACCCCGACCCGAACGTACTCGCGGACCTCAACGACGTGCGACGGGACCTCCTCGCCTTCCGGAAGGTCGTGTGGCCCACCAGAGAGGCGCTGGCGACCGTCACACGGGGTGACACGACGCACGTCACCGCGGCCAACGAGAAGTACTTCCGCGACGTGGCCGACCAACTCGTCCAGACGCTGGACCTGGTGGAGACGTACCGCGACCTCACCGCCGGCTCGCGCGACATCTACCTCAACGCCGTCTCGCAGTCGACCAACGAGGTGACGAAGACGCTCACCGTCGTGGCGACGATCTTCATCCCGCTGACGTTCGTCGTGGGCATCTACGGGATGAACTTCGCCGACTCCCCGTTCGCGATGCCGGAGACGACGTGGACGTTCGGCTACCCCGCGGCGATGCTCGGGATGGCACTGCTGACTGCGCTGATGGTCGCACACTTCCGACGGCGCGAGTGGATCTGAGCGGCTCGCGAGGCGGCGGGTCGACGCATCTGACCGGATCGCGACGCAGCGAGTCGACGCGAGCGGATCTCGACGGCGGGTCGCGCTCCGATACGCTCACCGGTTCCGCGAGACGGGAAACCGGATGCGCTCGGGGTGTTCGCCGAACCGTTCCAGAATCCGCTCGTACAGGCGGTTGCGCACCCGAGTCCCGCGGCGCGGGTGGACGAGGTACCGGAGGCGGAGTTCCACCCACGACTCTCGTTGGACGACGTTCACCGTCGGTGTCTCGGTCACGTCGAGTTCGACCGGCGTCTCGGCGAGCCGATCGCGGTACTCGCGGACGTTCTGGGCCATCTCCTCGCCCAGTTCCGCCTCCGCGGCCGCGACCAGTTGTTCGCGGGCGAACGCCAGTTCCGTCTCGTAGGCGACCTGCACCGAGAGTTCGTTCCAGACGTACTGGACGCCGTCGCCGTAGAAGTTCACCACCCGCGCCGTCAGAACCGTGCTGTTCGGGATCGTCACGATCCGACCCGACGGCTGGTTCGCCTCGACCAGGTCCCCGTCGATCTCCCACACCTCCGTGACGAACAGGTCGATGGAGACCACGTCACCGCGCGTGTCCTCGATGGCGATGCGGTCGCCGACGCGGTACGGCCGGGTGACGACGACGTACAGCCAGCCGGCCAGCGAGGCGAGCGGCTGTTGGAGTGCGAACGTCGCCGCGAACCCGAGCACGCCCAACGACACCAAGACGCTCACCCACTCGCGGGTGACGACACCGAACGCCGCGACGGCCGCGACGCCGACCACCGCGAGTCGGACCAGACTCCGAACCTCGTCGCGGCGTCGTCTGTCGGTCGTCCGCAGGAGTCGCTCGAGAATCACGGCGTAGCTCCCGTACGCGCCCAACACGAGCGCGACCAACGACAGGGCGGTCGCGACGGCGGGGTCGACTGCCGTGCCGAGGACGGCCTCGGCGAGTCCGAACCGCGCGATCGCGCGCGAGCCGACGTACACCGCGACCGCAGCGACGACGGCCGCCCGTCCACGCCGCGTCACCGCTCACCCCCGGAGCGCCGACGTGGGCGCCACAACACGCAGCGCCGACGTGGGCGCCGCAACGCGCGTCGCCGACGTGGGCGCCGCAACACGCGTCGCTGGTCGTGTGAATCCGTCGTGAGTGGGAGTGGTGTCGTCGCCCGACCCTGTCCGCTCCGTGTCTCGTGCACGTCCGGTGACCGGCCACCAGTGGCTTAGTCCCACCGCCGGACCGTCTCGGTCGGGATCAGTGCGAGTGACCCATCGCCTCTTCGAGGCTCTGGCCGAACCGCTCCTCGAACAGCTCGCCGGCCTTCTCCTCGATCTCGGCCACGTCCTCGGGTGTCTCGCCCTCCGTGTGGTGGGCGATCATGTGCGCCTGCTGTGCGAACGCCTGCACGATCACGTCCGTGACGACGTGCGAGGGGTTCTCGCCCTGTTCTGCGAGCAGGTCGACGAGCCCTTCCGGCAGTTCGACCGCGTCCGTCTCGCCGTTCGGTGCCTCGACCGTGTACGTCTCGGTGTCTACCATACCTCCCTTCGGCGAGACGCAGGGATAAGTGTGTGGCGTCGTCGTCGCGAGCACGCAGTCACGTGGCGTCGTCGCGGAAGTGCAGTCACGTAGTGTCGCCGTCACGGAAGTGCAGTCGTGTGGCCTCAGTCGTCGCCCGCGGCCGCCGCCTCCGTCGTCTGTGCTGCGCTGGCGTCCGCCTCCTCTTCGAGCCACTGGTCGGCGTCGAGCGCTGCCTTACACCCCATCCCGGCGGCCGTCACGGCCTGCTGGTAGTGGAAGTCGACCACGTCGCCGGCACCGAAGATCCCCGGTACGCCCGTCTTCGTCTGACCACCGCCGACGCCACCCTGCGTCTGGATGTAACCGGTGTCGTCCAACTCGACGCCGGTGTCTTCGAGGTACCCCGTGTTCGGCGTGTGGCCGATGGCGTAGAACACCGCACCCACGTCCAGGTCGAACTGTTCGACCTCGTCGGCGTACTCGGGGTCGTCGAGCTTCTCTTTCGGGTACCCCTCCGGGTGACGGACCAGACGCGCGTGGTCGACGCCGTCCTCGCGGGTGCCGTGAATCTCCGTCAGCTCCGTGTTGCGCATGATCTCCACCGCGCCGTCGTCGACGTGCCCCTGCAGGCGGTCGATCCAATAGTCCTCCGCCCGGAACTCCTCGCGCCGGTGGGCGACGTAGACGGTGTCGGCGAACTTCGTCAGGAACGACGCCTCCTCCATCGCGGCGTCCCCACCGCCGACGACGAGCATGTCCTCGCCGCGGAAGAACGCCCCGTCACACGTCGCACACGTCGACAGCCCGTACCCCATCAGTTCGTCCTCGCCGGGGACGCCGAGCGTGCGGGCGCTCGCGCCGCTGGCGGCGATCAACGCGTCGCAGGTGTACACGTCGCCGTTGGTGAGCTCGACGCGGAACGGTCGCTCGGAGTCGTCGACAGACTCGACGACGCCGTTGCGGATCTCGGCGCCGAAGCGCTCGGCTTGCTCCTTCCCGTCGTCGATCAGGTCCGGACCGGAGATCCCCTCGGGGAACCCGAGGTAGTTCTCGACTTCTGTCGTCAGCGTCAACTGCCCGCCGGGTTCGTCACCCTCGAAGACGAGCGGGTCGAGGTTGCTCCGCGCGGCGTAGACGGCCGCGGAGAGTCCGGCCGCGCCCGTACCGGCGACGATCAACGGTCTGTGTTCGACGGTGTCCGCAGAATCGGTCATCGAACCGGGGTTGGTCCCTCGGCGATTTGAGCGTTGTGCTGTCCGGCACAGCGAGTACACCGACGGGCCGTCGGACCCCCCGAGCGTAGCTTCCCGTCTCTCGGCGAACACTCGCTCCGCCGTCGGTCGGTGGGACCCTCGGTGACACACTGCTGCTCACCGGTCCACTGCCGCTCGCCGACGACCACGGCCCGCTCCCCCGAACTCGTGGCGGGCCGTCGAGCCTCACAATCCAGCTGCGTCTTCCAAGAGCGCCTTGGCCGGGTGGATCGGCTCGCGCCGGTTCCCCCCGTCCGTGGCGACGCGGTCGGCGTCGTCACCGTCGTCTCTCGTCGATCGGTTCTCTGTCACGTCGGTCGGTTCGCCCTCTCGGGAGTGCTCGTGCGTCGACATCGTAGATTCCTACAGCGACCACCACAACAAAGGAGTAACGATCCACACCGACGGCTCGACGGTGTCGAACGTTCGTCTCGGACACTACACGCTTCTCGTTCACGAGAAAGATACTGCCGATTGTCTACGGAACCTCCCGTTCCAGACCGGAGTCGTCAGGAACCATCCCGAGGTCGTCTGCAAGGGCGTGTTCGGGCCTCCGCGGACACGGACGGAGCCGTTCGAGAGGTGTCTGCGTGTGTCGATTCTGTGAGTCGACGTGCGTCGAACTACGAGTCAGTCGACGTGTGTCGTGCAGTCGGGTGTGGCGAGAGGCGTCGAACGGTGAGGACACAACGCTCAGGTGGGCAGAGAGACGAGTGCGTGGCGATGCCAGCGGAGCTCGTGGAGAAGACGGATCGGTACGGGGAGATGTTGGCGGCGGCGTTGGAAGCCGCCGAGATCGCGGTTCCGGCCGGGACGCCGGCCCACGACGGAGCCGTCGAGTGTCGAGAGATGGCCGTCTCGTACCTCGAGGACGGGGAGCACTTCCGGGAGAACGACGACCCCGTCAACGCGCTGGCGTCGTTCTCGTACGGCTACGGGTGGCTCGACTGTGGCGTCCGCCTCGGGTTGTTCGCGGTCCCCGACGACACCGACCTGTTCACGACCTGAACGCGGCGGTCGCAGACGGGGACGCGACCCCTCTCCCGCTCGTCACCGCCGCCGGCGGACGTGGTCGCTCGTCTCCACCTGGATCGAGAGCGTGTCGGTCGTCCGGATCCAGTCGAGGTAGTCGGCGAGCCGGTCGGCCGCACGCAGTGCTTCCAAGGTGTCGTAGTCGGCGCGGAGTTCCTCGTTGGTGAACGTCGCGTGGATCTGGTCGTGACAGGGACGACACAGCGTCACCGTCGGGCTCGTCGCTCGTTCCTCCGGTCTGAGGTGGTGTTCTTGCACGACCTGTGGGTCGTCGAGTCGCTCGACGGGGACCGTCCGACGACACAACTCGCAGGTGGTCGACATCGACGGTAGCTGGGGGCGCCACGAGTATCAACTGCACGACGGCGAGACCTCAGAGCGGTGGACCGGAGTGGTCTGACGGCCGACCCCTCACAGTTCCAGCGAGAACAGTTCGTTCGCGAGCAGCGTCGCCAGACACGCCAGCAGGATCGCGACGACGACACCGTACGCGGGCACCCAGCCGGCGCGTTGCGCGAGCGTCCCCACGACGACACTCCCCGGGGCAGCCGAGAACATGTAGACGGTCCGCACCAGGCCGAACCCGTACCCGCGTTCCTCGTCGGAGAGTTGGTCCATGAACCGCGCCTGGACCGGTCCCGGCCAGGAGATGCCGACACCCAACACAGTCGCGCCGAGCGCGAGACCGACCGTCCCGGGGACGAACAGGAGGAGGAGGAATCCCGTCGCAGTCAGCGCGACGCTGCTCCCGATGGCGAGGTCCCGCGACACCCTGTCGGAGAGTCGCCCCGCGAGTGGTTGGGCCACCGACGAGAGACCGAACACCGCACCGAACACGAGCCCGGCGGTCGCCGGGGAGTCGATCCCCGGTCGGTACTGGACGAGGAACGTCGGGAACAGCGAGGAGAACGCCTGGAAGGTGAAGCTGACGGCGATCGCGACGAGTGTCGTGTACGCGACGCTGGGTCGCGAGAGGAGCCCGACGACGCGACTCGGGTCGATCGCGGCGGCGAGTCGACGCTGTGGGTTCGCGGGCGTCGTCGTCGGGAGGTACACTGCCGTCGCGAGCAGCGTCGGAATCGCGACCGCGGCCCCCGCAGCGACCGCCACACGCCACCCGTAGGTGTCGCCCAGGAAGCCCCCGACGGCGGGGTACGCGACACCCGCCAGCGCGCCGCCGGCGGTCAACGCCCCCAAGGCGCCGCCGCTGTTCTCGAACGTCCGCGAGAGCAGCGAGGAGGCAGGCGAGAAGAACAACCCCGCACCGGCGCCCAAGACGACCGCGAACAGTCCGTACGCGACCAGCGACGGCGACAGTGCGATCAGCGTCGTCCCGACTGCGGTGCCGGCCAACCCCGTGAGCAGCAGTCGCCGCTCGCCGAGCCGGTCGGCCAACACCCCGCTCGGGAACTGGAACAACGCGTACGTCGCCCACATCAGCGTCAGCGCGAGTCCGACCGTCGACTCGCTGGCGTCGAACTGGAGGATCACCAGCGGAACGACCGGACTCAGGAGGAACCGGGCCCCGAGTTGTGCGAAGTTCCCGGCGGCGACGAGACTCAACACCGTGCGACGCGACTCCCCGTCTCCCGTAGAGGACACGACTTTCGCGTGTCCCCGGAGACGCCTCAACCGTCGCCCCCGGGCAACACTGACCGGGACCCGACGCCACACACGGCGGGGACGGGCCACGACGGCAGCCGGACGTTCGCACACTGCACACGCCGACACCCGGTTCCGCGACCGAACGACCGACTGACCGGCCGGTCGTCCCGTGGAGAAACACGACACACTCTCAGAAAAATATTCAGTAGTGTTTGACGGCATTAAGATTCTATTCCGAAGCTCATCGGGCGAATAGTCGACAGTATTAAATTCTCACACCCCCTCAGACCAATTTGGAAAGATGGTATCGAATTTACGCGGTGACGACAGACAGGGAGCGATCGAGGCGATACTGGGGGCGATCGACGGGGACGTGGTCCTCGTCGACCCGTCGCCGGAGACGTTCCGGGCACTCGTCGACTACGGGACGGCGTCGGTCGACGCCCTCCCGGAGATCAGCGTCCTCGCCGACGAGGACGTGTTGAAGGACGTGCGGGACGACTTCCTCGTCGCCTCCGACGCGGCGGACCTGGTCGAGGCGGAGAAGATGGAACTGCGCGTGCTCGACGGTGTCGCGGAGAACACCGTCTTCGTCGGTGCAGACGACCTGTACGCGTTGGTGCCTGCCTCCGAGAGCGTGGCCGCGCTGGCGGCGACCGACGAGGAGTTCGTCGCGGACGCCCACGAGACGTTCACGGAACGGTTCGAGGCTGCCGAGGCGTTCGACCTCCGGACGCCGGGGATCACCCGTGTCCGCGAGACGATGGACGAGGACATCGGGCCGGACGCCCGTGCCGACTTCGACGCCGTCTTGGCGTCGCTGGAGACGGCCCGCGGCAACGGCGAGGGGCTCGACGAGGTGACCATCTCGCTGTTGGTCGCGGCCAAGAACGAGGCGTTGTTGTACGACATCTCGAAGTGGGGCGAGGACATCGGCATCGCCTCGAAGGCGACGTTCTCCCGCACGAAGACGGAGTTGGAGGACATGGGGATCATCGACACCGAGAAGGTGCCGATCGACGTGGGTCGGCCACGGCTGCGGCTCAAGTTCGGCGACACCCCGCTGGCGGACGCGTCGAGTGACGAACTCGCCGCCGTCGCGGACCGCGTCCTGAACTGAGCCGATCGGAGTCGGCGCGTCCTCCGAGTCGACGGAGCTCGGCTCGGTGCGACGCAACGCAGTGTGGTGCGGTTCTCGCGTGACACGACCCCACCACCGGCGGGTGTCGTGGTCTCGCGGCGACCGACCGAACTCGGACACGGCGTGGTGCGTACCCACAAACAACTTAAGAAGGGGACGCACAGAGGCGTGTATGGTCGACGTGACACTACTCCAGTTCGCACTCGA
Source organism: Halobaculum sp. MBLA0147 (assembly GCF_041361345.1). NCBI lineage: Archaea > Methanobacteriati > Methanobacteriota > Halobacteria > Halobacteriales > Haloferacaceae > Halonovum > Halonovum rutilum. Next base: position 685,205 of record NZ_JBGKAD010000001.1, read on the forward strand.
TCCACAACAACTCGGACTCGAGTTGGGAACTGGGGCGGCGGTCGGAGGTATCACCGGCTTCGCGGCGAAGAAGATCGCCAAACTGATCGCCGTCTTGGTCGGGTTGGAACTGGCGCTGTTCAAGTTCCTCGAGTCACAGGGGTTCATCACCGTCAACTGGGAGAAGTTCGGGGGCACGCTCTCCGGGATCCTCGGCAAGAGCGGCGAGGCCGGCGAGGTCGGGGCGCCGATCCTGAACACGATTCTCTCGACGCTGTCCATCTCGGCCGGCTTCACCGGTGGCTTCATGCTCGGCTTCCGGAAGGGATAGTCGACCGTCCGGTGACCGTTCGCGGTCCGATTCTCTCGACTTCTCCGTTCCGAAGCCGTCGTGCCGTCGATCCGAACCGAGTCGTGTGACGCGACCACCGACACCCGAGTCTGACGCCGTCTACCGCGCCGATGTCGTGTCCCCTACCGCGTGCTGATGTCGTCTTCGTCTCTGACGACGCGCGTCTCGGCCTCGCCGCTTGACACCTCGTTGACGAGGTCGTAGAAGTCGTTCTGCAGGCCCGCGGGGAACCGGACGACGCCGACCCACGAGCCGTCGGACTGCCACTCCTCGCGTTCCAGTTCGCCGAACTCGCGCACCTTCGCCTGGCCGCTCCCGGCGTACTCCGGCGGGAGTTGACACGCCATCGTCACCTCGTCGAACCGGATCGGGATGATCGGTCGCAACACGTCCAGCGCCTCGTCGACCTGGTTCTCGACCGGCTCCATCGGGTCGACGGTGAACCCGCCCTCCTCCAACGCCCGCTCGATCCGCTCCGGTGGGTGGGGCGCGTCGTCCATCTGCGGGTTCACCGCGTTGCGCGTGATCTTGTTCACCAACTGCTTGTGTTTCTGTTCCTGCATCTCGCGACGCTGTTCGGCCGTGATCTGGATCTCCCCGTCCTTGACCACCTCCGGGATGATCTCCAGCGGCTCCGTCGTGCCGAACACGTCTTCGAGGTCCGACTCCGCCGGCCGGTCGCCGCGCGAGGCGTTCTCGAAGACGTCCTCGGCGGCGATCACGTCCTCCAACTCCCCGTCGAACTCACCGCGTTTGATCGCGAGCGCCGCGTCCGGGTCGAGCAGTACCTCGAACCGCGCTCCGTGTGACTCCAGTCGGGCCGTCACGGCGTCGTCGAGTGAGATCATGTCCCGGGGTACTTCGCCCTCGATTATAAACTGTCGTACGACGTGACCGGGAGACGACGCGACTGGAGTCACGCCCACCCGTGTTCCGGTCACTCCGGCGGTCGCTTCTCCTTCGTGACGACGCGCACGTCACCCAGTTCGAGTGTGGGGTACCCACCCTCCTCGTCCTTCTCGGCGGCTTTCACCATGTCCACGACGGTGTTCAGGCCGGTCGTGACACCCTGGAGTGCCTCCATCTCGCAGCCGGTCTTCCCGGTCGTCTCGACCGCGACGGTGAGGACGATCCGCTCCTCGTGGAGATCGAACTCCGTGTCGACGTTCGTGATCGGGATCTGGTGACACAGCGGGATCGTCTCCCAGGTGTGTTTCACCGCCTGGACGGCACCGATCCGCGCGGTCGCGAGCACGTCGCCCTTCGCCACGTCGCTGGCACGCACCGCCGCGACGGTCGACGGCTGGAGGCGGAGTTCCCCACGCGCCACGGCCCGTCGCGCGGTGTCCGGCTTCGCCCCCACGTCGACCATCTGTGCCTCCCCGGAGTCGTCCGTGTGGGTCAACTGCTCGGGTGCGTCGCCGGTTCCCTCGTCGTGCTCACCGGCCCGGGCGTGCTCACCGGCCTGGGCGTCCGCGGTGCTCTCGCCGTGTGCACCACCGTCGGTGTCCGCCTCGTCGCGACCGTCGGTCATCGGCCCCCCTCCGATCCGTCGGAGCGGCCACCGGTTCCACCGCTGCCCGTCTCGTCGTCCCGGAGCGCGCTCGGCAACACCGGCAGCAGGTCGGTCGCGACGAGTCCGTCGCCGTACGTCTCGGCGGCGGTGTCGCCGGCGCGTCCGGTCGCCCACGCCGCCAGACTCGCACCGCGGGCCGGATCCACCACCGCCGTGAGCGCGCCCGCGACACCGGCGAGTACGTCGCCGGTTCCACCGACGGTCATACTCGGGTTTCCGGTCCGTGAGATGCGCGTCGTCTCGCCGTCGGAGATCACGTCTTCCGGTCCCGTCACCACCAGCGTCGCGTCGGCGTCGAGACCGGCGGCGAACGACTCGACGGCCGCCGCTCGGGTCTCCCAGTCGCCGCTCGGGTCACCACCCATCGCCGCGAACTCGCCGCGGTGCGGCGTACACACCAGCGTCGCGTCCGTCGTCACCTCGGGGACGAGTCGCGTCGCCTCCGCGTCGACGACCGCCGTCCCGTCGTAGCGGTCGAGGAACGTCTCGACGGCGGTCAGTGTCTCGGGTGCGTCGCCCAGGCCCGGACCGAGAACGACCGTGTCCTGCTCCTCGGCGAGATCGAGCACCGTCTCGACGGTCTCGGAGCCGATTCGGTCGCCGTCGTACGGCCGGACGATCAGCGACTCGTCGAACCCCTGTACCTCGCGGGCGATCGACGCGGGCACTGCCACGCGAACGAGGTCGGCACCCGCGCGCAGCGCCGCTCGTGCAGCCAGCGTCGGGGCGCCGGTGTAGGGACCACCGCCGACGACGAGTACCTCCCCGTGGTCACCCTTGTGGCTGTCCCGCCGCCGCCCGAGTGGACGCAGGTCGCCGGGACCGACGAACCGCTCTGCGGCCTCCGGGATGCCGATGTCCGCGACGGTGACGGCGAACTCGTCAGCGGCGGCACGCTCGCGCAGTCCCGGCTTCGTGTCGTGGAACGTGACGACCGCGTCCGGCTCCACGGCGACGCCCGCCGACTCGCCGGTGTCTGCGTCCACGCCCGAGGGAACGTCGACGGAGAGCACCGTCGCGCCGCGCTCGCCCGCTCGGTTCACCGCGCGCGCCGCCGTCGCCGCCGGCTCGCGGAGCGCGCCCGTCACGCCCGTGCCCAGCAGCGCGTCGACGACCACGTCCGCGTCCGCGAGCGGGCCGTCCGACTCGGCTGCGTCGGCGGAGCCACTCGTGTCCCCGTCACGCTCCGTGTCCGTCCCCACGCTCGAATCGCCGGGTCGGAACGCACTCCCGTCGCGTACCTGTCGGGTCTGGATCTCTGCTGTCTGGAGTGCGGCCCAGTTGTCGCGGGCGATCTCCGTCGAGATGGTCTCCGGGCGGCCGAGCAGGACGACCCGCACGTCGAACTCGTCGAGGAACCGCGCCGCGACGAACGCGTCGCCACCGTTGTTCCCGCGACCACACAGTAGCGTCACGCTCGCCCCCGGCTCCGCGTGCTCGCGGACGACGCGGGCGACGGCGTTCCCGCTGGACTCCATCAGTTTCGCGCGTGGGACACCCAGCGCCGCCGCGTTGCGGTCCACCTCCGCCATCCTGTCTGCGGTGATCATCGCCTCTCCGTTCGACGGCGGCGACGAAAGGCCCTCCGGCGGCGAGCGACCGCGGACCGACCGCCGGTCGACTCCGTGGGTCCCTCGACACCACGCGACGTATCGTGTGGGAGCGTACCACTCGGCACGGCGCGCCGGGTTCGCAACGCTTGAACCCCGCGGTCGTCCACCTCTCGACAGTGACACGTCGCGTCTTCACGACTCTCTGTGGGTTGGTGTTCCTGGTCAACTTCGGCCGAGTGGCGTTCGCGCCGCTGGTGCCGGAGTTCCAGTCGTCGCTGTCGCTGTCTGCGGCGGCCGTCGGCTCCGTCACCACCCTCGTGTGGCTCGGCACCGCACTCCCGCGCATCCCGATCGGCTACCTCCTCACGCGGGTGCGACGCGAGCGGGTCGTCTTGGGGACGGGAATCTCGCTGACACTCGCGGCGGCGTTCACCGCCACCGCGAACTCGCTGTTGGGGCTCCGACTCGGCTCGCTGGCGGTCGGGCTGTCGACCGGAGGCTACTTCGTCGCCGCCATCCCGCTGATCGGGGCGCTGTACCCCAGCGAGACCGGGCGGATGGTCGGGATCCACGGCACGGCGAGTCAGGTCGCGCCGGTCGTCGCCCCCACCGTGGCGCTGTTCGCGGTCGCACAGCTCGGCGACTGGCGACTCGTGTTCTGGACGCTGGCCGCCGGGGCGGCACTGGTGACGCTCGCGCTGTGGTGGGTGTTCCGGAGTCGCGAGGAGCCGGCCAGCGCCGCACCCGAACGCGACTTCCGCGTCGCCTTGAGTCGCTGGCGAGTCGTGTTGGCCGGGCTCGGTGTCGTCGTCGTCGCCGGCTTCGCCTGGCAAGGTACCTTCAACTTCTACGTCAGCTACCTCCTCGACAAGGGGCTCTCGGAGTCGACCGCGAACGGCCTGTTGACGCTCACCTTCGCCTCCGGCATCCCGGCGTTCTGGCTCGGCGGCCGCCTCGCCGACCGGCTCCCGAACGTCCCGTACCTGATCGGGATCAACGCGACCGTCGCCCTCGGGCTCGTCGCGTTGACGTACGTGGAGTCTGCGGCCGCCGTCGCCGCGGTGTCGGTGCTGTTGGGGTTGGCGGCACACTCGCTGTTCCCCGCGACGGACACGTACATGTTGTCGGCGTTGCCCCCGACGGGGCGTGCCAGCGCCTACGCCGTGTTCAGTGGACTGGCGCTGCTGTTGGAGTCTGGTGGGAGCGGCGTCGTCGGCGTCGGCCGCAGCTACGGGTTCGGCTTCGACCCGATCTACCGCGGGCTGGCGGCCGGCATCGGACTCGTCACCCTGACGCTCGTCGGGCTGTACGCCGCCGGTCGCGTCCCGGTGCCCGGCGGGTGGCGGTCGGCAGAGGGTGAGCAAGGGCCGGACGCACCGCCGGCGGAGTGAGACCGCGAGTCGGTGCCGAACGAGACGGTCACTCAGTATGGCCGGCGGTCCCCGAGCGCGCCGAACTCCTCGCGGACGGTCTCCACCCGCTCGGGGTCGACCTCGGCGGTCACGACGCCCGTCTCGGTCCCCGCACCGACGACGGTCGTTCCCCACGGGTCGTACACCGTCGAGCGGCCGACGAGGCGTTCGTCGCCGACGGCGCCGACCCCGTTGGCCGCCGCGACGTACCAGAGGTTCTCGACGGCACGCGCCTCCGGCAGCGTTCGCCAGTGTTCCACTCGCGGGTACGGCCACGCGCTCGGGACCGCGACGAGCGTCGCACCGCGGTCCGCGAGCGCACGGAACTGTTCCGGGAACCGCAGGTCGTAGCAGGTCGTCACGGCCAGTTCGAACCCGCACAGCGTCGTTGTCGGCAGTCGTTCGCCGGGTTCCAACAGGCGCGTCTCGGCGGAGTCGTAACCGAACAGGTGGTGTTTCCGGTACACGAGCCGCCGCTCCCCGTCGGCGTCGAAGACGACGGCGGTGTTCGCCAGTCCCTCGTCTGCGGGCGTCTCCTCCCCGGTCGCCGCCGAGGCGGCCAGATCCTCCACGACGGTGCCCGCGACCACGGCGATGGCCTCGTCGGCCGCCGTCTCACGGATAGCCGCGAGTCGGTCGCCGTCGAGTCCCTCGGCGGCGCGCTCGTAGCTGTCGAAGGCGAAGTACCCCACGTCCCACAACTCCGGGAGCACCACCAGGTCCGCGCCGCGGTCGGCGGCGGTCGCGACCGCCTCGCGAGCCCGCTCGGTGTTGCGGTCGAGGGCGCCCGCGGTCGGGGTCAGCTGTGCGAGAGCGAGGCGCACGGTCACTCGCGGATCTCGATCCCCTCGTCGGCACGCACGGCCGCCTCGAGGTTGTCCATCTCGGCGTCGAGGTTGCGCTCGAAGAACGACTCGACGCCGGGGAGGCGTCCGTCGACGACGAACTCGTTGGTCAACCGCGTCCGGCCGTCGTCGAGTTCCGTGACGGTGTGTTCGCCGGTGACGTTGAACGCACGCGACTTGCCGACGAACTTGACGTACCGCGGCGGCTCCTTCTCGACCTCCTCCGTCTCGACGTCCATCGTCGAGGAGAGCATCGGGATCGGGAGCCCGACGTGCCACACGGCCGTGTCTGGCCCGGTCACCTCGAACCCCTCGACCACGCTGATCGCGCCGGCACGCTTCTCGGGGTCGGAGATGAACCCCCACACGTCCGCCGGCGTGGCGTCGAACACGAACTCCCGGGTTGCCCGGACGGTCATGGCGACTCGTAAGGGCCCCCAGCGAAAAAGTCGGCCGGTTCCGATCGGTCCACGGTCTCGGTGGCGGTGTCGGCCTCCGACCGTCGGGAGTGGAGTGCGAGCGCGGCCGCTGTCGAGTGTGGACTGGCGAGTGTGAGCCGTCGGGTGTGGTCGCCGGGTACCGGTCGTCGAGACGGGTACGGCAGGTGAGACGAGTGAGACGGACGAGTCAGGGGAGTTCGACGCGCCAGGTGGTCGAGCGGGCGCGGCCCCACTTCTCGATGTCTACCTCGTCGGCCTTCTCGGCGAGTCGTGGGAGTCTCGTGCCGACCTGCTTCGCGGAGAGTCCGATCGCGTTGGCGATGTTCTTCGCGCGGAAGTACTGTTCGCCACGCGCGACGCTGTCACGCAGGTAGGCGACGATCCGTTTCTCCTCGTCCGTGTACTCCGTCATCGCTGGTACCCGTGCTAAGTGGTGTAGCGTCTTGAACCTTTGTTCGTCCACGACCGCGCAGTCCCCGTGATCTGCGCCGTGTGGCCACCGTCTCGCTCAGCGCCGGCTACTGTGGCGGAGCGGTGGGCGACGTGGCCAGTCGTCGGACGGCGTCACCCCTCGAACAACTGCACCGCGACCACGGACAGGGCGGCGGCGACCATCGCGGCCGCGAACCCCCACGCCTTGAGCGACTGCGAGCCGCCGAACAGCATCAGTCCACCACCCACGACCGCGAACGCGCCGAGTGCGAGTCCGAGGCCGATCCCCTTGTCGCTGGACACCGTCTCAGTTGCCATGTTCCCCGCTCGGCTCCCGACCGTCTTTACTCCGGCGACTCGGGGGACGGTGCTCGTGACTGCGACACACGCTTCCGCGCTGGTTCCACGGTGTATTTTACCTGGCGAGACGGACTGGGAGGTGTGCCACGACCGAAGTCCGAGTTCGAGGGGATCTACCCCTGCGACTTCTACACGCCGGCGGAGTTGCTGGAGCCAGGCCAGATGTACACGGTGTACGAGATCGCGCGGTTGCTCCAGGACCTAGAGCCGGACGCCGAGATCGACGAGGGGACCGAACAGGTGTTGCTCGACTGGGCGATCCCGTGGGTGATGCAACACGGCGACGAACTCGTCGTCGCGGAGCCGCCGACGGACGCCGATCCGGGGTACTACGGACTCCGCGAGTCCGACGACGCGGCCGCGAGCGGGTCGGACACCGACGGCGACGCGTGAGACTGCTCGTCGCCGGTGCCGACCGCGTCGACGCCGGGAAGACCACCTTCGCCACGGGGTTGCTCGCGACGCTCCCACCCGAGACGCTCGGCGTGAAACCGCGTGCCGGCAACGACCTGTGGTTCGACCACGACGACGCACGCCGGGCGCTGTCCGCCGGACGGCTGTACGGGAAAGACGCCGCGCGACTCGTCGCTGCGACGGGTGGCGACGAGCGACCGGAGGCGGTCAACCCGATCCACAGACTCTGGCAGCCGACGCCCGACCGAACCGGGATGTTGGGCGAACGCGGACGGACGTTCCTCGCCGACCGCGTGACGACGCCGACGGGACCGGAGTACGTCGTCAACGCGACCGTCGACCTCCCCGAGCGCGTCCGGGAGGCACTGCCGGTGGCGGACGCCGAGCGTGTCGCGTCGGTGGCCGAGTTCAACGACGCGATGCGGCGCCACCACCTCCCTGCGCTGGCACGCCTCGCCGAGCGCGTCCGTGAGTCCGATCCGGTGGTCGTCGAGTCGTACGCCGACGTGGCCGACCCGCTTCGTGGGGTCGACGGGCGTGGAGACGGCGGGGAGAGCGGCGACGACGGAGGCGATGACGGCGCGGGGACGGGCGGCGACGGGACCGGCGGCAACGGCGGTGGGGGCGACGGCCCGGACCGCACCGCCACGCCACCGCGACGCGTCGCCTACGACGCGGTCGCCGTCGTCGAGCCACGTCGGTGTCGGGTGTTCGACGGCCGTCGCTGGCAGTTGGCGTGTGACGCCGTCGGGAACGGCGGTGGCAGACTCGAGGAGCGAGTGGGGAGTGTCGCCGGACACGTGGACCCGCTCGGGACCGTCCCGCTGCGACCACTGACCGGCGAGGAACGCGACGACCCCGCCGCCGTCGCGGACGCCTACGCCGACGCCTACGACGCACTCGTCGAGGCCGCACGGGGCGGAGCCAGGCCCGACGCGTCCGCTCCGAGCGAGTGACCTGCGCGACTGGACGACCGAGTGACCTGCGCGACTGGACGACCGAGTGACTTGCGCGACTGGACGACCGAGTGACGCGGAGGGCGACGACCGACGCAACGTCGCCGCTCGCTCTCGCTACCGCCTCACCGCATCCGCGCGGCGCGGGCGGACAACTCCAGACTCTCCGCGGGGCCGTCGACGATACTCCGTCCGTGCCCGGTGTGGATGGCGGTCACGTCGTCGCCGACCCACTCGCGGAGCCGGTCGACACTGTCGACGAGCAGGTCGCGGTCCCCCTCCGCGAGGTCCGTCCGACCGAACGCACCGTTCGCGAACACCAGGTCGCCGGCGAACAACACGCCCGAGTCGCGGTCGAACAGACAGAGGTGGTCGTCTTTGTGCCCCGGTGTGTGGAGTGCCTCGAACGTCCCGGTGCCGAGTCGTGTGGTGCCGCCGTCCGGGATTTCCCGGTCGACGGCGTCGTGACTCGTGTCGTACCCCCACGTCGCCACGTCGAACGCCTCCCGGAGCGCGGGCAGCGTCCCGACGTGGTCCGGGTGTGTGTGGGTGAGGACGACCGCGTCGAGGTCGTCGACGTGCTCGCGGACCGCAGCGGGCGCGTCGAAGTTCGCGCCGGTATCGACCAGGACACGACGGCCGGCGTCGCCATCGTCGTCGGTCGCCGGTGTCCGCACGCCGGGGGGCCCGGCGACCAGGAAGGCGTTGCTCGTCATGCCAGTCGCCTCGCTCGCGATGTTGGTGATCACACGCGTGCTCGGAGCCGGTCGGCTTTCGGGTTGTCGTTCCGGCACACTCGCGGGTGGCGGAGTCGTCTCCGAGTCGCGCGCGGACCGCAGCCTCCCGCGGCCCGGTGCGGAGCCGAGCGGTAGTCACAAGACCGACGCGCGGGTAGGTGGCCGTATGTCACTGGACGTCGCCGTCCCGGAGCCGCCGTCGTTGAACACGGTCGACCCGAGCGAGTACGAGGACGCGGAGGTCGGGGGCGACGAGTACCACCGCGAGGAACTGGAGACGTTCCTCCGGGAGGGCGCCTGGGAGACGGCGTTCAGCGAGTGGGCCGCCGAGAGTCGCCTCGACGAGTCGGAGTGGCGCGTCGTGGAGGACCTGGAGCTGGTCTCGCGGTTCGACTTCTTCTGGGACGACTTCGCCGACCGGGTCGGCTACCACGCGCCGGGGCTCCCGGAAGACTGGCGCGAACGCGACCTCCACCCGGAGTTGAACTCGTGGGAGACCGTCTCGGGGATCAACGCCGGCCTCACCGAACTCGGCCAGCGCGTGTGCGAGGTGCTGAAAGACGAGTACGTCGACTGGGAGGCGGAGTTCGACGCCCCCGACGACCTGCCGGACTTCTGAGCACCGCCGAGGTTGGAGGGTGGCCCGACCGTGAGTTTCATTCCCCTCCGGGCGTACTGGAGAGTGTGACCGAGCCCGTCGTCTACGCTGGGAGCCTCCACGATGCGGACTGTCCGATGCTGGACGGTGCCGGCGGCAGACAGGTTCCCGTCGACGAGTTCGAGGAGTGGGACCGGCCCGGCACCCCCGGGAACCGGAACCGGTACCGCGACGACTGTCAGTGGTGTTCCGTCGATCGGTGACGACGGCTGGGCGTCGGGTCGTCTCTACAGCCCCTCGCTCCCGCCAGCCGCACGTGCAGACTGGATCAGCCCGGCGACGGGGTCGGTGTAGTCGTACCCCGGGATCACACCCTGGACGTACGTCCCCTCGACGTAGTCGACGACCGCGACGGCGTCGTTCGTCCCGCGCCGGTGGTCGAGATCCGACAGCGTCGCCGTCGTCACCAACCCCGCGTCCGTCTCCTCGACAGTCGGCGTCAGGTCGTGGTCCCCCTCCGTCACCGCGCCGATGGACTCCACGCGCCGCCGGAACGTGTCCGCCCACCCGTCCTCGACGACGTCGGCCAACTCCCCCTCGACGACGTCCGAGAGCCACGGCACCGTGACGGTGACGCGGAACCGGATCGCGCCCGCCTCGCCCGGGACTGCCGCGACGCTCGCGTCGAACGGCGTGCTCGTCACCGCCGCCGCGCCGTCTTCGGGATCACTCAACGAGTCGTGACTCCGGAACGCGCGCCGGGCGCGGTCCGGGAGCGTCTCCGCCGTCGCCGTCTCCTCGCTCATACTCACCGGGAGGTGCGCGAGGCGATTAAACCGCGCGGCTCGCGGTGGTGTGCGCGCCGCCGCCAGGGCGTCCGGATCACTCGCTGACCGCCGGCCACACGGACCGGTTCGCCGGAGGCTTTACCGAGGCGGCGTCAACCGGGCGTATGGCAGACCGATTCCGTGGGACGGACGAGCTCGTCGCCACGCTGGCGGACGCGACGTTCGAGCAGCCACCGGCAGTCGTCGCCAACGCACACGTCACCGGCGTGAGCGTCGCGCGGGCGCTGTCGGCGCTGGACGTGCCGGTGATCGCGGTCGACCGGAACGGGGACGGCGTCGCCCCGTCGTCGACGGCGGTCGACTACGCGGGGGAGGTGCGCTACCCACTCGACGATCCAGACGGCTTCGAGACGGACCTCGCGCGGGTCGTCGACGCCGTCGGCACGGACGTGGTCGCGTTCGGCTGTATGGACGAGTGGGTGCGCGCGTTCGCCGCCGCCGACGTGGAGGGGCTGCGGCTCCCCTTCGACCCGGACGCCGCCGACCGAGTGCTCGACAAGGCGACACTGTATCGTCTCGCCGACGAACACGGCGTGCCGTACCCGGAGACGCGCGACCTGACCGAGACGGACGCGGACGCGGCGATCGAGGCGGTCGGCGGGTTCCCGCTGGTGATCAAGCCCGCCCGGAAGCGGAAGTTCGAGGAGGCGTTCGGGACGAACGTCGTCGAGGCGAGCGACCGCGCGGAGTTCGACGAGACCGTCGCGGCCGCCCGCGACGCCGACGCGCGGGTGCTCGTCCAAGAGAAGGTCCCCGTCGAGACGGGGCGCGACACCTCGCTGGCGTCGTACGTCCCGCCGAGCGACGGCGCCTCGTACGCCGGTGTCGGGCGACGAGGTGACGACGACCCGCTGACACGACACGACGCGCTGGGCGTCGTCGGCAACGCCGCGGTGCGGTTCCCACAGGGGTTCGGCACCTCCTGTCTCGTCGAGACCGTCGACCGACCCGCCATCGCCGAGCGGGCGCTGACGATCCTCGACGAGACGGGCTACCACGGGATCAGCGAGGCGGAGTTCGTCTACGACGCCGACCGCGAGACGTACGTCCTGCTGGACGTGAACACCCGTCCGTGGAAGTGGGTCTCCGCCCCCGTCGAAGCCGGAGCGAACCTCCCGGCGGCGGCGTACTGTGACGCCGTCCCGGAGAGTGGTGCGACACTGTCGGACACTGACGGCGACGGGCGGGCGGTCGCCGCGGACGGCGACACGAACCCGCCGAGTGGCGACGACACGAACCCGCCGAGTGGCGACGACACGAACCCGCCGAGTGGCGACGACACGAACCCGTCGAGTGGCGACGGGACACTCGTCGTCGACGACGCGCGGTGGGTGTTCCTCCCAGACTACCTGGAGTTGTGTGCGACGACGCCCGGGTTCCGCGACGTGCTCTCGCGCGCGGAGTGGACCGCCTTGCTGTCGGGCGCGTTCGAGACCGAGCGGGGACTGACGACCGGCGTCTACCGACCGTCCGACCCCGAGCCCGCGGTGACGGCGCTCGAACGGGCGTTCGGCGTCGGCGAGTACTACTGCGCCTGCTGAGTCGCGTCGCGGTTCGGTGGTCGCCACACGCGGGGACGTGTGATCACAACAGCGTCAACTGCGTGCTCCAGAAGTCGCGGAACGCGCGGTCGAGTGCGTCCTCGTCGTCGCCGGTCGCGTCGGCGCTGGCGGTGTGGTCCGCGTGGCCCGCGAGCTCGTCGACGATCCCGTCCTCGCCGACGAGGATCACGCGGTCGAGACCGTGTTCGGTGACGAGGTCAGAGAGGCGCTCGTCGGCGCGCTCGACGTGGGCGTCGATCTCCTCCTCGCGGCGGCGTTCGAACCGGGCCTGTGAGAACCCGCCTTTGTCGTGTTCACTCGTCACGTCGGAGGCGAAGCGGTCGAACGCGACCCGCTCGTCGGCCGCGTACACGCCCGCGACGAAGCTGTCGGAGCGGATCAGCGCGAACAGGAACCGGCCCGTCGGCTCGAACCACGAGCGGTCGACGCGGAACGACGAGCCCCACTCGTGGAACGGCTCGGGGTGGATCGGCGGGTCGAGTGCGACGCTCACGAGGCCGGCGTCGTCGCGGTAGCAGATCGCCGGCGCGACCCGGCGGACGAGTGGCGCCCGGTCGCCGAAGGCGTCGGCGACGGCCGCCGGCGGATCGGCGCCGACCGCCGCGGAGAGTGCACCCTCGCGGCCTGTTCCGACGCTCTCCAGTCGGTCGAGCACCTCCGAGAGCCGCTCTCGGCGGAGCGTCTCGCGACCACGGACTTCGACCGCCGCGTCCGTCCCCTCGTCGGAGCGGTCCAGGCGGTCCTCCAGTTCCGCGATCCTGTCTTCGAGGCGGTTGACGCGCTCCTCGGCGTCCTGCCGTTTGCGGACGGCCTCGCGGCGGCGGTCGGACTCGGCCTCCAGTTGGGCGGCCAGCGAGTCGCGTTCCTCGGTCAGCTCGTCGATCTCGGCCTGCAGGCTCGCGCGCCCGAGGAGTCGGTCCAACATGGGCGTGGCTGGCGTCGGGGTGGTGTTAACGGCTCCGCTCTCGTCGAGTAGCTGTCGCAGTGTCGCGGGTGCCTCGTAGTGCCGCGGGCGTGTCGTGGTGTCGTGGCCGGCTCGCAGTCGGCTCGCAGTTCCAACAGATATACGAGTGGCGCCGGTGTAGCGCCGGACAACATGGACGTGAAGTACGAGTTGAGCGACTACGTGCGGGTCCTCAAGCTGGCCAGCCGCCCGGAGTGGGAGGAGTTCTCCCAGGTGGCGAAGATCGCCGGCGCGGGTGTGTTCCTCGTGGGCCTGCTCGGGTTCCTCATCTTCGTGATCATGACAGTCACGCTCGGGGGGATCTGAGTGCCGATCTACTCGGTGAAGACCACCGCCAGCCAGGAGCGGACGGTGGCGGACATGGTTGCGACGAAGGACGAACCGTCGATCCACGCCGCGTTGGCGCCGGACCAACTCACCAGCTACGTGATGGTGGAGGCGGACGACGACGCCGCCATCCGTCGCGTGCTGGAGGAGATCCCCCACGCCCGTGGGCTCGTCGAGGGGCCAGACGGCGAGGCGGGTCGCTCGTCGATGTCGGAAGTCGAGCACTTCCTCTCGCCGACTCCGGACGTGGAGGGGATCGCGGAGGGCGACATCGTGGAGCTGATCGCCGGGCCGTTCAAGGGCGAGAAGGCGCAGGTCCAGCGGATCGACGAGGGCAAAGACCAGGTGACGGTGGAGCTGTACGAGGCGACGGTGCCGATCCCGGTGACGGTCCGTGGGGACCAGATCCGCGTGTTGGACAGCGACGAGCGGTGAATTCGTGGTCGACCGGAGGGAGACCACGGTAGGCGAACGGGGAGCGAAGCGACCCGTGAGCCGTCCGAAGGGAAGCGCTCGCTACAGTCGAGCGGCGAGTGTAACGAGCCGCGAGACAGTGACGAGCGGTGAGAGCGAGGCCGACCGGAGGGAGGCTTCGGAAGGCGAACGGGGAGCGAAGCGACCCGTGAGCCGTCCGGAGGGAAGCGCTCGCTACAGTCGAGCGGTGACCTCGTGGTCGACCGGAGGGAGACCACGGTAGACGAGCGGCGAACGAAGTGAGCCGCGAGTGCGAGGCTGAGCGGAGCGAGGCCTCGATGAGCCGAGCGGTGTGACCGCGAGGGTCGTGTGGTCGACCAGAGAGAACACGATCGACGAGCGGCGAACGGGGAGCGGAGCGACCCGTGAGCCGACGCAGGAAGCGCTCGCGACCGGCGAGGGACCCCGGTCAGTTCTCTCCCGAGCGCTCCTCGCCCGTCGAGTCGTCACTCTCGGCTCCGTCGACGGCACCCGCGTCCGCCGCTCCGTCCGCCCCGTAGGCGTCGGGATCGGTCGCGAACGGGTCGGCGACCAACCGGACGCCGACGGTGACGAGCAGCGCGAGAGAGCCGAGGCCGGCCAGCGTCGCGACCGGCCCCACCCACTCCGCGGCGACGCCGCCGACCGCGCGAGCACCGGCGTACACGAGTCCACTCCCGAGACTCGCGACACTGAGGACCGTCGCGCGGCCGTCGCTCGGAAGCCGGTCGTTGAGGAACTGACTTCGAAGAGGGTAGACGATCCGGTTTCCGGCGCGGATCGCGACGTACGCCGGGAGGACGAGTGCAGGGACGACGACTGCCGTGGCCATCGGCAGAGAGAAACAGCCGGCGGCGACGAGAATTCCACCACTCGTACCGAGCCACTGTCGGAGGTCGTCGACCACGTACGAGACAGCCGCACCCCAGAGCATCAGCCCCGCGTACAGCGGCCCGAACAACTCCGTTGACACACCTGCGTCGCGGGCGAGTGGCTGGAGAAACACGGTCGCGACCTCTCGGAAAGACAACAACAGCGTCGTCACGACGAGCCCCGTCCCGAGTGGGTGTGTCGGGAAGCGCTCGCGGGCGACCGCCCAGGCGTCGGCGAAGGCGAACTCGTCGTCACCCGCCGCGTCCACCGACGGGAGGCCGACCAGCCACACGGCACCGAGCCCGGTCGTGACCGCCGCCGCGAGGAACGGCCACTCGCGGTTCGCGTCGTACAGCACGCCGCCGGGCAACGCCATCGCCGCGCTGCTGGCGAAGAACGCGGTGCCGCTGCGCGACTGGACGCGGGTGAACGCGTCCGCGGCGTCGCGTTCGGCCAAGGCGTCGTAGAGCCACGCGCCGCCGCTGCCGGACCGGAACGTCACCGCCACACCCCACAGCCAGAAGACCGCGACGAACGCCGGGAGACTGCTCGCGACGGTGAACAGCACCATCGTCGTGGAGACGAGCGCGGCGCTGACGATCAGACTGTTCCGGCGGCCCAGTCGGTCCCCGAGGTAGCCCGTGGGCACCTCGCCGAGGACGATCCCGAGGAAGAACGCCGCGTTCGCGAGGCCGAGTCCACGCAAGCCGAGCCCGCGTGCCTGGAGGTAGAGGTTCACGACGGGGTAGACGAACCCCTCCGGCACCAACGCCCGGTAGACGTAGTACCGCTCCGCGAGTCCCAGCCACCCCATCGGTCGGTGTCGGTCGCGACGAGGTCACTCGCGACTCTCGGTGAGCGTGTCTTCGGAGATGGCGGCGGGGAGCAACTCGCCGAGCGAGTACTCGACGACCGCCTCGCCCTCGACGCAGTAGATCGGCAGCGACTCCGAACAGAACTCCGCGAGGGTCTGCCGGCACATCCCGCAGGGCGTGACCCCGTCGCGGGCGCCGGAGACGACGGCGAGCCGGGCGAACTCCGTGTGGCCCTCTTTGACCGCCTCCGCGATGGCGACCTCCTCGGCGTGCAGCGAGTTGGAGTAGTTCGCGTTCTCGATGTTGCAGCCGACGAACACCTCGCCGTCGGCGGTCTCCAGTGCGGCTCCGACCCGGTACTCGGAGTACGGGACGTGTGCCGACGACAGCGTGTCCTCCGCGGCGGCGACCAGCTCCGAGACGGTCTCTGTCATACCTCCGCGTTCGGCGACTCCAGACAAAAGGACACCGAGAACGACTCGTGGGCGGCCGTCCTCGCCGCGGGCCGGTCGCGCCCGGCGCGACTCCGACAGTGAGAAGCCCGGCGAGAGCGAAGTCGTCGTGTGACCGACGACACGGGGACCGAGAGCGGACGGCGGAGCGACGCGGGGCGTGACTCGCCGGGTGCCGTGGAACCGGGCGACGACGGCCGGCCGTACCTGATCGGCGCGGCGGTGACGGTCGTCGCCTTCGCGGGCGTCGCGGGGTACACGCTCGGGTCGAACAGTCCAGCCGAGACGGCGACGCTCGCGAGTGTGCTCACCCTCCCGGTCTCCGGGCTCTCGCTGGCGGCGTACGGTGTCGGTCTCGCCGGGTTGGTCGTCGGCCTGCTGTTCGGACTCGTCTCGCTCGCCTCGCGGCTCGACGACGCCGACCCCGGCTGAGTCGGGGTGTCGGACGGCGCGACGGGGTGACAGTGACCGCGATCGGGTGGTGACGGGCGCGATCACGTCCGGCGAGCGGACGGCTTTTGCCCGCGCGGCCACCAGTACCGGACATGGCAGACGGAGTTCACGAGGACGGGACGACCGAGGATCGCCCGGATCTCGATCCGGACCTCGGCGGCGGCGACCGCAACCGGCGGCGAGCGGTCGTCTACGTCGCGCCGTTCCTCGCGCTCGGGATCGCCGACGTGCTCCTGTTGCTGTGGTGGGGGATCGACCCGTTGTGGGGGTTCATGATCCTCCCGCCGATTCTCTTCTGTTCGGTGCTGGCGTACCTCGCCTTCTCGACGGACTTCCTCGACGACCGGACGTGACGGAGTCGGCGGCAGTGTGCCGTTCCGGAGCCAGAGAAGACAGGGCGTCGAGACGCAGACGCAGATCCGTGAGAGAGTGTCGTGTTGCTCACTCCGACGCGACGGCATCCGATCACTCCGACGCGACGGCAGCTCACTCACGCCGACACGGCGGTGTCGCGGTCGCCGACCGGTTCGGGAGTACCGGCGGCGGACTCAGTGGCGTGGCTCTTCGGCAGGTGCGCGCATCCCGTCGATCTTCAACACGAGGGTGTTCGCGGACTCCTCTTTCCCGTCGACGGTGCCCTCGATCACCAGCTTCGACAGCGGCGTCGGACCGACGGTGACGCTGTCGCCGTCGCCCACGTCGCGGATCGACCCCTGGACGGTCACCTCCGCGCGACACAGTTCCGGGTGGTGGACGGACGTGAGGTCGATCTCCTGGACGTTCCACTCCGCGCGCGCCTCGCCGTCGACGGCGATGGGCGTCGACGCCGGCTCGTCCATCCGCTGGACGTCCAACGCCTCGAACGCGCGTGCGGTCGGTCGGTACCCACCCTTCGGCCCGGGGACACCCTCGACCAACTGGAGCGCCTTCAGACTCTGCATCTGGTTGCGGATCGTGCCGGCGTTGCGTCCCACCTCGTCGGCGATCGTCTCGCCTTTCACCGCGTCCTCCAGTTCCCGGTGGAGGTCGACGAGCGCCGACAGGATGTCGCGCTGACTCGACGTGAGCTCGATAGACGACATTGAGGTGTCGGTACTCGTGGCGAGCGGATAAATCCACGGAGTCGACCGGTCGGAGCGGGCAGCGAGTCCGGTCGGGTGTCTCGTCTCGGGTCGGGTACCTGGCCCCGCGTCGAGTGACCCGCCCCGCGTCGAGTGACCCCCCTCGCGTCGAGTGACCGGGCACAGACGAACTCGCCACCTCGTCGTCGCGGCGGCTCCCGGGCCACTTTTGAGCCAGACCGCCGGAGGGGCGAACGTGGGGCTGTACGACACCTACCTCGCCGTCCGGTACCGGCTCCGAGACGATCCGCCGCCGGAGCACGTCGCCCTGGTGCTCACGGAGCGGGACCTGCTGGAACAGGACGCCTACGACACGCTCTCGAACGTGTTGGGGTGGGCGTTCGACTACGGGGCCGACCGCGTGACCGTCTCCGTCTCGGTGCTCGACGAGGCCGTCGTCGACACACTCGCACGAGAGTTGGCGAACGTCGACGCACCGCGTCCGGTGGCGGTCCGTGCCCCGGGGGACACGGAGCGTGCCGACGCGCCGGTCCAGGTGAACATCGGCCTCGGTGGCCGCCGCGAGTTCGCGGCGGCCGTCAGGGAGATCGCGGACGCCGTCGACGCCGACGAGTTGCGTCCGGAGGAGATCACGGCCGAAGACGTCGAGGAGCGACTCGTCTTCCCCGAGGAGCCGGACCTGCTGATCAAGACCGGCGCCGAACGGCTCTCCGACTTCCTCATCTGGCAGTCGGTGTACTCGGAGCTGTACTTCACGGACGTGAACTGGCGGGACTTCCGTCGCCGCGACTACCTCCGCGCACTGCTGGAGTTCCAACAGCGCAAACGGCGGTTCGGGCGGTGAGTGGGCCCAGACGGAGCCACCCGTCCACCACGGTGACGGGGCTGGCTCCCGATCCGACGCTCAACAGACCGGCTTCACGTCGACACCCAACCCCGTCAGGGCGTCGGCGTAGTCGTCGTACGCCACCTGCACGACGTACTCGGCGACCATCTGCGCTCGCTCCCAGTCGTCCGCGTCGGTACACAGGTCGTCGAGAAGCTCCAGCCCGCGGTCGAGTTCCGCCTCCGTCTCCGTCTTCAACTCGCGGAAGAGGTCGGCGCGGGTCTCGTCGGCCTCGTTGACGAAGAAGGAGACGACCTGCGTGTGCGTCCGGGTGCTCACGAGCGGGCGTCCGACGAGGCCGGCGGCGACACGCTCGACGGTGTCCGTCCGCTCGCGGAGGTACGTGTGGAGTGTGCCGCCGTCGTTCGGATCGTACACCGACTCACCGGTCGCGTCCTCGCCGACGGCGTCCGCGAGCGTCGCCAGCACGCGCTCGCGGTGATCCAGTTCCCGGTCCCCGGTCCACTCGAACGCGGCGGCGGCGTCCGCGTCCGACTCCGTCTCGGCCCACTCCCGGAACGTCTCGCTCGCGGCGTGTTCGCTGTCGGCGGCCGCACGGAGGACCGCCTCCGTCTCCAGCGTCGCGTCCGTCAGCGCGATCAGGAGCTTGTTCGACCCGAGTCGGTCCAGTTCCGTCCGTTTCGCCGCCTCCAGATCCGCGCGGAACGTCTCGGCGTCCATACCGGACGGAGGCTCCGCCGGGCGATAACGTTTCCCCGTCCCCGCACCGAGTTCGGACATGGAGACGACACGCACACCCACCGCGCTCGCCGAGCAGTTGCGTGCCGGCGAGCCGGTGTCGATCCTCGACGTTCGCGACCGCGACGAGTTCGAGCGGTGGCACGTGACGGGCGGGGCGGTCACCGCCAGACAGGTGCCACACGTGAGGTTCGTCGCGGCCGAGGCGACCGGCGACCCGACCGAGTCGGTCCCCGAGGCGCTCTCGGAGCCGATCGTCGTGGTCTGTGGCCGCGGCGAGGCGAGCGACCAGGTGGCGGCGATGCTCCGCGAGCGAGGGCTGGCGGCGGTCAACCTCGCGGAGGGGATGGACGGGTTCGCGCGGGTGCTGCTGGCGGCGGATCTCCCACCCACCGACGACGTGGCGACGGGGACACGCCCCGAACACGTGCGGGCGGAGACACCGGAGCCAGACCGCGTGACGATCCGACAGTACCAGCGCCCGGCGTCGGGGTGTCTCTCGTACCTCGTCGCGGTCGGGGACGAGGCGCTCGTGATCGACCCGCTGCGGGCGTTCACCGACCGGTACGCCGACGACGCCGCGGCTCTCGGCGCGACGCTGCGGTACGCCGTCGACACACACGTCCACGCGGACCACGTGAGCGGGGTCCACGCGCTCGCCGGCCGCACGGGTGCGCGGCCAGTCCTGCCGGCGGGTGCCCGCGAGCGCGGCTTCGCGTCGCCGGACGGCACGGACTTCCGGTTCCTCGAAGACGGCGACACGCTCTCGCTCGACGGGACCGACCTGACGACGATCCACGCGCCGGGCCACACGCACGAACACGTCGCACTCCACGGGTTGGGCCACCTGTTCTCCGGGGACGCGCTGTTTCTCACTAGCGTCGGACGGCCGGACCTGGAGGCGGGCGGCGGCGAGGCCGCACGCGAACTCGCCGGCGCAGCCTACGAGACGCTCCACGAGCGGTTGCTGACGCTGCCGGCGACGACGGTGTTGGCACCCGGTCACGTGGCGGAGCTGTCGGAGGGGACCGACGGGCGATACACCGCGCCGCTGGCGACCGTCGGCGAGTTGCCGATCCTCGGGTTGGAGCGTGCGGCGTTCGTCGACCGGGTGGCGACGGAGCTCCCGCCGCGGCCGTCGAACTACGAGGAGATCGTCGCGACGAACCTCGGCGAGACGGAGTTGGACGCCGCGGCGGCCTTCGAGGCGGAACTGGGGCCGAACAACTGTGCGGTGGCGGGTGACTGAGCGGAGCAGAACGCCACGTGGAGTCGTTCGTGTCCGGGAGAAACCGTACCCATCGCCGGACTCAATCGTCCGCCGTCGCAGCGGCGTCGCCGTCTGCTGCCGACTCCTCGGTCGCGTCGTCCTCGATACTCGGCGGGTACTTCCCGCGGTCGAGCTTCAGGTCGGAGGCGGGGCGTGCCATACAGGTGAGCGCGTACTCCTCGGCCTCCTCCTCGGTGAGCGCGCGAGCGACGGCGACCTGTTGGTTCACCTCACCCTCGAGGATCTTCGCCGAGCAGGCGAGACACATCCCGACCCGGCAGGAGTACTCCTGAGCGATCCCCGCGTCGATACAGGCCGCGAGGATCGTCTCCGTGTCGGAGACCGTGATCTCCTCGCCGGTCCCGACGAACTCCACCGTGTACTCGGTCATAGTCGGCCCGACGCCCGGTCGGCGGGAAAACCTTGCCATAGGCGACGGCGGTGCGTCCCCCCGACGATCGGACCCAGCCACCCCGACGACAGGACCCGGCCACCCCGACGACCGGACCGACCCGTCGCCGACTCGCCCGCACGCAGGTGCGGACGGTTCCGTCGCCGTCACTGCGCCGACACCGTTTCGTCGGTGGCGACCGACGGGTGAGACATGGCAGAGATCGACGCCGGCGAGGTACTGCCGAACGACCGCGTCCAGCAGATGGTCGCGGACGGCGAGGTGACACAGATGCACCGCGGCCACGCCTACGCGGAGGCGGGCGACACCTTCGAGATCGACGGCACCACCTACGAGGTGACGAGTGTCGACCACCGCACGCTCGGGGACCTCACCGACGAGGACGCCCGCGCCGAGGGGTCGGAGGATCTCGACGCCTACAAACGCCGCATGGAGATGGTCCACGGCGGGAACTTCGAGTGGGACGACGACAGCGACGTGGTTCGACACGTCTTCGAACCCGTCGACGACTGAGACGCCGACTCCGTTCTACACCACCGTCCCTGCCGAGTCCCTCCGAGTGAACGCAGAGTGGGCCCCCGCCTACTCCCCCTCGAACTCGGGGTCGCGCCGTTCCATGAACGCGGAGACACCCTCCGCGTGGTCGTCGGACTCGAAGACGGCCGCCTGCGCGCCGGCCTCGCGGGCGATCGCCTGCCGGAGCGACGCGTCCGCGGCGTCGAGCAGTCGCTTGGAGGTCCGCAACGCGACGGACGGGCCGCTGGCGATCTCCTCGATCAGTGCCTCCGCCTCCGTCTCGAAGGCGTCGGCGTCGTAGACGTGGTTGCCGATCCCCACCTCGACGGCGCGCTCGGCGTCGAGCAACTCGCCGGTGTAGACGAGTTCCTTGGCGACGTTCGTGCCGACGAGTCGCGGCAGGAGGAACGAGGTCCCGGAGTCGACGGCCAACCCGACCCGCCGGAACCCGAAGCCGATCTCGGCGTCCTCGTGGAACACCTGGAGATCACAGGCGATGGCGAGGTTCGCACCCGCGCCGAACGCGGCGCCGTCTACCTTCGCCACCGTCGGGAACTCCGACTCGTACACGCGCTGGACACAGCGGCCAGTGTTGCGGATCACGTGTCGCACGGAGTCGTCGAGCGACTGCTCCTCGGCGACGCGCTCGATCATCGCCTCCACGTCCCCACCCGCGGAGAACGCCTCGCCAGCACCCTCGACGACGAGACAGCGGGTGTCGGTGCCTTCGAGGTGGTCCACGGCGGCGATTATCCCGTTCGCCACCTCGACGGAGAGTGCGTTCCGCTTGTCCGGGTCGTCGAGCGTGAGTCGTGCGATCCCGTCGTCGCGTTCGAGGTGGACGAGCTCCGTGCCGGTGTGGTCCATGTTGTCCGTGTTGTCCGTGTCGGTCATCGTACCCGACCGTCGCGTGGCAGCGACTTTGCCCTGTCGGAGTCGTCACCGCTCTTCGACGCCGGTGTGGTCGTCGTAGGAGGAACGGTGTGATCGTCCGACCCACTCCTCGAAGGTGTCGCCGAGGATCGTCCCGAAGACGAGCCCGGCGACGAATCCCTCGGGTCCGTACGCGGAGCCGACACCGGCGCCCGCGATAGCGCCACCGAGGATGCCACCACCGGTCCGCCAGTCCTCGTCGGTCTCACGACCCCCGTCCGTGACGGCTGTCTCGCCCATATTCCCGATTCGATCCGTCACCGTGTCAAGTTTGCGGGCCTGCAAGACGGTCTGTGCGACCTGCACACCGAGGAGTGCCAACAACGCCTCCGTCGGCGAGAGTGTGGCCACAGTCAGCTTCCACACGGCCCCCGCAGTGTCGACGAGCGGCGCAAACGCCTCGTAGAGGAGGGTCACCGCACCACCGAGGAGCAGCTGCATCAGTCGACTCCGTCTGTCGACCCAGTCGGTACAGAACTGCCACCCTGCACCCGCCGCCGTCCGTGCCGCGTCGGTCACCTCGTCGACTCTCGTCTCTCTCCGGTCTCGATCCGTGTCGTCGGTCACGAGTGACGGGTGTGGTCCCGTCACCCGACTTGGATCTCGGGGCCTACCCCGACTGCTCGACCAACTCGAACTTCTGGACCTTCCCGGTCGTCGTCCGCGGGAGTTCCTCGACGAACGCCACCTCGCGTGGGTGTTTGTACTCGGCGAGGTTCGCGAGACAGTAGTCGCGGATCTCGTCTTCGGTCACGTCCGCGTCCGGTGTCCGGACGACGTACGCCTTCACCGTCTCGCCGCGGCGCTCGTCGGGGATCCCGACGACTGCGGCGTCTGCGACCGCCTCGTGTTCGAACAGTAGCTCCTCGACCTCGCGCGGGTAGACGTTGTACCCGCCCGTGACGATGACGTGTTTCTCGCGGTCGACGACGTAGAAGAACCCGTCTTCGTCGTGGTACCCCACGTCGCCCGTGTGGAACCACCGGTGTCCGTCTTGTTCGGTGAACGACGCCTCGTTGGCCTCGGGCCGGTCGTGGTAGCCGAGACAGACGTTCGGCCCGCTGACGACGATCTCGCCGGTCACCTCGTCGAGGTCCGTCTCGTCTTCGTCGACCGGCCCCTCCGACACCGGGTCGACGGAGGCGAAGTCGTCGTCGACGACCCGCGCCTCGATCCCCGGGAGCACCGTCCCGATGGAGCCGACACGACGGCCGTCGTCGGGCGTGTTGAAGTGCGTGACCGGACTCGTCTCCGTCAGGCCGTACCCCTCGTAGATCTCGGCGTCGTACAGGTCCTCGAACTGTCGCAACACCTCCTCGGGGATGCCCGAGCCGCCGACGCCACACAGTCGCAGCCCGGAGAGATCGGCCTCACCCGCGTCGGTGGTCACGACGTCGTTGTACATCGCCGGCACACCGTGGAACATCGTCACGTCGCGTGCCTGGACCACCTCCAGCGCCTGTTCGACGTCCCACGACGGGAGTGGGGAGTAGGTGGCCCCGGAGAACAGCACGGAGTTCATCGTCACGGTCATCCCGTAGATGTGGAACAGCGGGAGCACGCCGAGCATCTCGTCGGCCTCGTGGACGCCGTCCCCGGGTGCGAGTGTCGCCGCGACCTCCGCGTTCGACCGGAGGTTCTCGTGGCTCAACAACACACCCTTCGGCTGCCCGGTCGTCCCGGAGGTGTACGGCTGACACGCCACGTCGTCCGGCTCGCGCGGCACCGTCTCGAACTCTGGGTCGCCGAGGAACGACTGGAACGGGTCGCCCGTCTCGACCTCGCCGCCGACGGTGACGACCGTCTCCACCTCGGTGTCGTCGCGTACCTCCTCGACGAACGGGGCGAGATCCGCCAGCGCGACGACGACACGCGCACCGGAGTCGTTCAGCAGGTGTTCGATCTCGCGCGCCTTGTACTGGGGGTTCATCGGGACGACGACGCCACCCGCCCGCAGCGTGCCGTGGAACCCGACGACGAACTGCGGGAGGTTCGGGAGGTACAGTGCCACCCGGTCACCCGGTTCCACGCCCACGTTCGACAGTCCGGACGCGAACGCGCCGATCTGTCCCCACAGCTCTCGATACGAGAACGCCTCGCCGTCGAACGCGACCGCCGTCTCGTCGGGACTGCTCTCGACCGTCGCTCCCACTTCCGTCACCAAGTTCGTCATACACCGTGGGAGTCGTGGACACACGACAAAAGTGTTGGCTCGTCGGAAGGGTCGGGGGCCGCGAACCACCCGACGGCGTGTCTCCCGTCGGGTCGTCCCCGCCGCCGGTGGACCGCGCTCTCCGGGGCGTCACCCTCGTCGACGTGCCTCGCCCGCCGAGTGGTCACCACCGCCGGCGACTCCCGCTCGCCGGGAGATGTCGCGGGAGTCAAATCCGTCGGGCACCTCCCTCCGACGATGACCGACCCCGAGCACACGAGCACGCGTCGGCGACTCCTCGCGGGTGCTGCCGGCGGGCTCGTCCTCTCGCTGGCGGGCTGTCTGGAGTCGACGGACGACGGCCCGTACGGCGGCTACCTGTCGAACGCCAACGCCTTCGACGGCGTCACCGACCGGACCGGAGAGTCCGAGGTTCGCGTGACCGTCGGCGCCGGCCAGGGGCTCGCGTTCGACCCCGCCGCGGTCCGCATCTCGACGGGGACGACCGTCGTCTGGGAGTGGACGGGCCGCGGCGGTCGCCACAACGTCGCCGCCGAGGACGACAGCTTCGCCAGTTCCTACTACGTCTCCGAGGGAGAGACCTACGAACGGACGTTCTCGGAGCCGGGCGTCGTGAAGTACCAGTGTGTGCCACACAGTGCCTCCGGGATGATCGGCGTCGTCGAAGTCGTCGAGTGACCCGGGCCAGCACCCGACACACGCGGTGGTGCGGCGTCGAGCCCGACGGGAGCCGTCGGTCACAGCCTTCTTGTCGCGTGCCACCGTGACACACGACTATGGCCGATCCGAGGGACGAGTTGGTGACGACGCTGCGAGACGCCGGTGGCGGGACGCTGCGGGACGTGTGGCTGTTCGACGAGACGGGTCACGAGTCGCTGTACCTCCGGGAGGACGTGGCCCAGCGCGTGGCGGAGTTGGACGTGGAGCGGTACATCGACAACGAGCGCTACGGCTACGTCACCCGCGAGACGTGGGAGTCGCTCCACTACACCGACTACGAGTTCACGATCCGCGGCTTCGACGAGTTCCTGCTGTACCGGACGTTCCTCGGCGCCGACGAGGCGCGCGTCGGACTGATGGCGAGCTTCGACACGGACGCCGACGTGGACTTCCCGACGGTCACCCGGACGCTCGCCGAGACCGCCGACGGCACCGGGATCGGCGTCGTCGCGGAGTGAGTCACTCCTCGTGGAGTGTCGTCGCGACGCGTCACATCCGTGGCACCCCTCGCGGAGTGTCGTCGCGACCCGTGTCACTCCTCGTGACTCGTCACACCCGTGTCACTCCTCGCGGAGCCCGGCCGCGACCTCCGCGATCCGGTCGTCGTCGGCCGTCACGGTGCCGCCGTGGAAACAGGTCACAGACTCGACGGTGAGTTCTGCCAGTCGCGCGACGGACTCCGTCGCCGTCTCCTCGTCGGGCGTGTACGCCGGCGGTGGCCCGGCGAGGTGTCCCTCGTCGTCGACGCGGAGCGCGTCCGCCGCGAGCAGGTGTTTCGCGTCCGGCAGGTACAGCGAGACGTGCCCCGGCGTGTGGCCGTGCGTCTCGACGACCCGCATCGGACCGGCGTCGGTCCGGAAGGTGACGTTCTCGACGATCTCCACGTCCACGGCGGCGGGCGGGTAGCGGTCGTCGCCGGTCTTGACCGGCTCGGCGCGGCCGTCCACGTACGGGGCGTCGGCGACGTGCGCGTACACGGTCGGCTCCGCGCCCGCAGCCGCCGCGACGCGCTCGCGGACGGTCGCGAGACACCCCGCGTGGTCGCCGTCCTGGTGTGTGACGACGACGCCGCGCACGTCGCCGAAGTCGAACCCGTCGCCGGCGTCCGCGAGCGCCGCAGCCAAGTCGTCTGCACCGCCAGGGAGCCCCACGTTGAGCAGGAGCAGGCCCGTCGGCGTCTCGACCGCGAGCGGGTGGATCGTCAGCGTCTGGTCGCCTTGCTGGCCGGTGATCGACAGCTCGTGGACCGTGTCTGGGAGCATCGTCTCTCGGGTCGGGTGCCGCCGGTGTCAACCTACCGCCTCTGGGGGCTCGACGCGAGACCACGTCGGCGGCGACGAGCCAGAGCGGTGGACACGGCGGTGGCTGCTCGGTGTCTCGGCGCGAAAGAAGGTGAACGCGAACGACGTGGTCGGCTTACTCGAACAGTTCGACGGCCTGCTCGAAGCGTGCGCTCGGCTCCTCCCAGTCGACCACTTCGAAGAAGTTCTCCACGAAGTCGCCGCGGGCCGGGCCGTAGTCGTAGTAGTAGGAGTGTTCCCACACGTCCAGTGCGAGAATCGGGTGGCCGCCCCAGATCGCGCCCTGGTCGTGTTTGTCCACCACGACGTTCCGGAGCTGGTTCGAGAAGCTGTCGTACACCAACAGCGCCCAGCCGGACGCGTCCGCGGCAGCCGCCTCGAACTCGCCCTTCCAGGCCTCGTACGAGCCGAAGTCCTCCTCGATCCGGTCTGCCAGGTCGCCCGTCGGCTCGTCGCCACCCTCCGGCGACATGTTCTGCCAGAACAGGTCGTGGAGGATGTGGCCCGACGAGTTGTGGGTCACGTCACGGATCGCACCCGCCGAGGAGCCGAAGTCGTGTTCTTCGCGGTTCTCCGCGAGCGTCTCCTCGGCACTGTTCCAGCCGTTGACGTACCCCTGGTGGTGGGTGTCGTGGTGCCAGGTGAGCACCTGCTCCGAGATGTGCGGTTCCAGTGCGTCGTACTCGTACGGGAGTGGGTCGAGTTCGTAATCGGTCACAGTTGATCTCCTCCAGTCGTGTAGTGGGTCGCGTTGGGGTTAAACTTTGATTAGAGAGACGCTACCACGCCACACGCGACGGCACACCGACGCGACCGAACGCGAGGCTCGACACGCGACACCTGTCGGCGATCGGACACAGTCGGCGCTGCCGGTCGGGAACGGGTGACACCACTCCAGTGACAACGTTCGGGAGGCGGCGTACCGCGTCAGTCCCGGCGCTCGTACTCCATCGTGGTCGTCACGTCCTCGGCGACGGCCGCGCCGAACTCGCGTTCGACGAGGTGGACGGCGAGGTCGATCCCGCTCGTGACGCCGCCGGCGGTCACCACGTCGCCGTCGTCGACGACCCGCTCCTCGCGCACCTCCGCACCCGTCTCGCGGAGGTCGTCCAGCGCGCTGGCGTGGGTCACCGCCGGTCGGCCGTCGAGGAGGCCGGCGGCAGCGAGGAGCATCCCGCCGGTACAGACGGAGGCGACCGTCGCGCCCGCCGCGTGGTGTTCGTGGACCGCCGTCGGGAGGGCGCCGGACTCGTACTCCGCCCGACAGCCCGTCTCGGCGCGGTCGTTCCACCCGCCGCCCGGGACGACCACCAGGTCGGGGGCGTCCGCGGCGTCGGGGTCGGAGAGGACGCCGTCCGGCTCCACGCGGAGCCCGTGGCTCGCGGTGACGGTGTCCGTCGGCGACAGTGTGACCAACCGCGCCGAACAGTCGGCGCCGCCCGCGCCCGCATTCTGGAACACCTCGAACGGGCCGACAGCGTCCAGTTCGTCGAACCCCTCGTACAGCGTGATGGCGACGTGCACGTCCCGGTGACGGGTGCGGACCGCGAAGACGCTTCGGGTCGCGGCGGCCGCACCCGCTCCAGTTTCGAGCTTCGGCTTCCCCACCCGCTCCCGGTTCGATTTCGGCGGGTTCACCCGCTCCGGTGGTCGGTCTCGAAGCGGAAGACGGCGCCGCCGTCGGCGGCGTCGGCGGCGGTGACGGTCCACCCGTGTGCCTCCGCGATCCGCTCGACGGAGGCCAGTCCGATGCCGAACCCGTCGGAGTCGCTCCCGGTCCCACCGGGTTCGAACAGGTCCGTGGGATCGGTGTCGCCGAACCCCGGGCCGTCGTCGCGCACGAGGAACCCGGTCGCGTCCGGTGTCCCGGCGACGGTGACACGCACGTCCGGACCGGCGTGCTCGACCGCGTTGCGAAAGAGGTTCTCGAACAGGGTCCGCAGTCGCTCCGGATCTGCCTCCAGCGAGTAGTCCTCGGGGGGCACCCGCAACGTCGCCGCGTCCGTTGCGACCGTCGCCCAGGCAGTCTCCGCGACCCTCGCCAGGGAGACGGTCTCCAACTCCTCGACGACGCGACCGTGGCGCGCCAGCGTGAGGTACCGGTCGACCACCTCCGCCATCCGGTCGGTCGCGTCGGCGGCGGCCGCCAGCGGGTCGTGATCGACCACGTCGGCACTCTCGCGGGCGATGTCGACGTTCGCCGCGACCACGTTGAGTGGGTTCCGGAGGTCGTGGGCGGCGGCGTCGGCGAACCGTTCGAGTCTGTCGTTCTTCTCGGTGAGCTCCCCCTCGCGTTCCCGGAGTCGTCGCTCGCGATCCGCGCGGTCGAGCGCGACCGTCGTGTTGGCCGCGAGTAGTTCCGCCAGCCGGCGGTCTCGGTCGGTGATCTCGCCGCCGGTCTCGCGTCCGACGGAGAACACGCCGTACGTACCCAGCGGGAGGTAGATCACGCTCCCGGAGCCAGACCGCTCCACGTCGTCCGGAATCTCGCTCACGTCCGCGAAGGCACGACTCTCCCCTTCGTCGAACACTCTCCAGTGGATCGCCTCGCCGCGGGAGTACGCCGGGCGGCGCCCCACGTGGTCGTCCGTCTCCGGCGACATCTCCACCGGCCGGAGTACCTCCGCGTCGGGGTCGTACAGGCGGACGCCGCTGATCGGGAACCCCAGCACGTCGTCGGCTGCCGCGGTCGCGGCGCGTGCCACCGCCGGTGGGTCGTCCGCTCGCATCAGCGTCCGCGTCGCCTCGTGGAGCCGGCCGAGCAGTGTCGCGGTGTCGGTCTCGCGTGCAGACGTGGTGGTCGTGTCGTGCGTGTCGTCCGTCCCGTCCGCCGCTCCGGTGTCGGCCGCCTCGACACGCTCGCTCGTGGCGTCGCGAGCGGCCGCAGTGAGGAGTACTCGACCGGATCCGGCGAGTGCGTCGAGGTCGTCGACGAGTACCGTCGCGTCCCCGTCCCACCCGCCGAGATCGTCGACGATCACGCAGTCGACCGCCTCGGGTGCGGGGAGGTCGGTGGCCGACTCGGCTACGTCGCGCTCCGTCGCACTGCCGCCGTCGCTCGCCGGAGTCGTGTCTTCGTCGCCCACGTTCCACCGCGTCGCGAGGGACGCGGGTCCGACTCGTGTGACCCCGTCCGGGTCGAGGAGTCGGGCCCACAGGTCGTCGAGCGGCGCGGACTCGTCGCTCGTCGTCACGTGCACGACCCGTGTGTCGCTCACGGCGGTCGTAGGGCGTTCCAACGGTTTGTACTTGTGGGCCAATTCTGGACGACTGCGTGGTCACACGGGTCGCGTCGAGCCGACTCGTCTCGGACCGACCCTACCGTAGAGCCGTCCGAGAGGGACCTGTGACGGAAGAACCGTCCGAGAACGGCGCCTGTCGACCTACGTCAGTCGTCGGCTGCCTCCTCCTCGTACTCGCCGCGAGCCCGCTCGAACATCTCCAGCGCGCGCTCGCGCATCTCGGAGTGGTCGACGATCGGGTCGGGGTACTTCGGCGCGAGTTGCCGCCGCCGGCCGACGGAGAGGTCGTGCCAGGAGTGGACGTTGTCCGCCGAGAGACTGCGGAGTTCGGGGACGTACTCTTGAATGTACTCCGCGTCGGGGTCGTAGCGTTCCCCCTGCGTCGTCGGGTTGAAGATCCGGAAGTACGGCTGGGCGTCCGTCCCGGTGGAGGCGGCCCACTGCCACCCGCCGTTGTCGTTGGCCGTGTCGTGGTCCGCCAGCTTCTCGCGGAACCAGTCGTACCCCTCCCGCCAGTCGATCAGCAGGTCCTTCGTCAGGAACGAGGCGACGATCATCCGCACCCGGTTGTGCATGTACGCCTCCTCGCGCAACTGCCGCATCCCGGCGTCGACGATGGGGTAGCCCGTCTCGCCGTCCTTCCACGCCTGGAGGTGTTCCTCCGCCTCCGGCCCGGTCCGCCAGGCGATCTCGTTCTCGTACTCCTTGTAGTTCTCCGCGACGACGTGCGGGTGGGCCCACAACACCTGCGTGTAGAACTCCCGCCAGGCGAGTTGTGACTGGAACTCCTCGACGGAGTCGGCGGCCTCGCCCGACACCTGCGCCGCCGCCTCGGCGGTCCGCTCGTACACCTCGCGGATACCGATGGTTCCCCACTTGAGGTCCGTCGAGAGCCGCGAGGTGTTCTCGTCTGCGGGGTAGTCGCGCCGCTCCTCGTAGTCGTACACCGCCTCGTCGAGGAACGCGTCGAGTCGCTGTCGCGCGTACTCCGTGCCCGCGGGCTGGACGGTCGCCTCCGGCTCCTCGAAGCCCAACTCCTCGACACTCGGGAGTGTGTCGTCGGACACGTCCGCCAACTCCTCGGCGTCGGGCGCCGGCAGCGGGGTGGCCTTCTCGCGGTCGCGCCACTTCTTCCAGAAGTAGGTGAACACGGCGTACGGGTCGCCGTCGTTGGTCGTGATCGACCCCGGTTCGTGGTGGACGGCGTCTTTGTGGTCGTAGCGGTCGACCCCCGCGTCGGCCAGCGCGCGGCGGACGGCGGCGTCGCGTTCGCGTGCCAGTCCGGAGTAGTCCTCGTTCCAGTGGACGGCGTCGGCGTCGAACCGCTCGGCCAGCGCCGGGAGCTGCTCGCGCGGGTCCCCGCGGACGGTGACGAGATCCGACCCGTGGTCGCGGTACCACTCGCGGAGGTCGGCGAGCGCGTCGAGCATGAACCGGACTCGTGGCGGGCCGGCGTGCTCGAGCACGGCGTCGTCGAAGACGAACACCGGGACGACCGGTCCGTCGGCAGTCGCCTCGTGGAGCCCGCGGTTGTCGGCGGCACGCAGGTCCCGCCGGTGCCAGAAGATGGACATACACGTGCCACGGGCGGCCCGACCCTGAAACTGTCGCCACCACTCGACGGCGACGGTGTGGTGGCCAGCGGGAGAGACACCCCGCCGACGACGAGGGCTTAACTCGGTCGGGGTGTTCCGACGAGGTGTGACAGCCGACGAGTCAGCACCGGCGTCGGGCGTCGACTCGGCGTCGGCGTACGCCCGCGACCCGGACGCCGACCCCTTCGACCGCGGCGTCGCCGAGGCGCTGGACGACGACGACCCGCTCGCGGCGTACAGAGACCAGTTCTCGATCCCGGACGACGAACTGTACTTCGACGGGAACTCACTGGGACTCCAGTCGACGGCCGCCGTGGAGAGTCTCGACCGCGTCACCGAGGAGTGGCGCGAGTTGGCGATCCGCGGGTGGGAGGACGGCGATCCGGACTGGTTCCACTTCGCGGAACACCTCGCCGACCGGGTCGCCCCGCTGGTCGGTGCCGCGCCGTCGGAGGTGACCGTCGCCAACTCCACGACGACGAACGTCCACACACTGATCGGGACGTTCCTCGACACGCTGCCCGGCACCCCCGGCGGGCCGGAGCCGAGCGCCGAGGCACCCGCCGTCCTGGTCGACGACTTGGACTTCCC
Source organism: Halobaculum sp. MBLA0147 (assembly GCF_041361345.1). Lineage (NCBI taxonomy): Archaea > Methanobacteriati > Methanobacteriota > Halobacteria > Halobacteriales > Haloferacaceae > Halonovum > Halonovum rutilum. Next base: position 717,026 of record NZ_JBGKAD010000001.1, read on the forward strand.
GACGGACCACTACGCGATCCGCGCGCAGTTCCGCCAGCGCGGGATCGACCCCGACGAGAAGCTCCGGACGGTCGCGTCGCGTGACGGCCGGACGATCCACCCGGCGGACGTAGAGGCCGCACTCGACGCACACGACGACGTGGGGATCGTCTTCCTCCCGTCGGTGTTGTACCGGTCCGGACAGTTGTTCGATCTGGAGCGGATCACGGCGGCCGCCCACGAGCACGACGCGCTCGCCGGGTTCGACCTCGCACACTCCGTCGGCGTCGTCCCCCACGACCTCGCGGCCCACGACGTGGACTTCGCGGTGTGGTGTTCGTACAAGTACCTCAACGCCGGCCCGGGAGCGGTCGCGGGACTGTACGTCGCCGACCGACACCACGGCACGACGCCGGCGCTCGCCGGCTGGTGGGGCAACGACAAGGAGACGCAGTTCGAGATGCGCCAGACGTTCGACCCCGCCGACGGGGCCGGCGCGTGGCAGATCGGCACGATCCCGATGTTGTCTGCCGCGCCCGTCGAGGGGGCCGCCGAGACGATCGGCGAGGCCGGGATCGACCGCGTCCGGGCGAAGTCCGTCGCACTCACAGACTACCTGATCGCGTTGGTCGACGCGCTCCCGGCGGAGTTCACCGTCGGGACACCACGCGACCCCACCGAGCGCGGGGGCCACGTCGCGATCGAACACCCGGAGGGGTACCGGCTGAGCGAGGCGCTGCGGGATCGCGGGGTCGTCGTCGACTTCCGCCCGCCGAACGTGGTCCGGGTGTGTCCCTCCCCGCTGTACACCCGGTTCGTCGACGTGCTGGCGGTCGCCGAGGAGCTCCGCGACCTCGCCGCCAGCGGGGCCTACGAGACGTACGACCCCCGCGACGGCGGGGTGACGTGAGCAGACCCTCGCAGAATACCGTCACACGACGACGCGAGGAGTCGACGCGCCGCAGCGAGCACGACCGTACCGCGACGCGGCGAGTCGACGCACCCAGAGGGTCCCGAGTCAGGCGAGTCCGAGCACGCGGAGACCGTCGAACCGGAAGAGGAAGAAGTACAACTGGACGACGCCGGCAGCCGCGAGCAACACCCCCATCCCACGCTCGACCAGTGCCGTGTGCCGGCGCATCCGGCCGATCACCGCGTCGCGGCCGAGCGCGGTGGCGACCGTGACGGCGACCATCAGGAGACTCATTCCGCCGGCGTACGCCGCGAAGACAGTGACGGCGGTGGTCGGGCCAGACGCGACCGCCTGGAGACCGATCCCGACGAACACCGGGGCCGTACACCCCGCCGCCGCGGCGGCGTACAACACGCCGAACGCGAGGAACCCGCCGGCAGACCGCCGGCGCTCCGGTAACTGGACCGTCGGCGTCGGGAGGTCGTAGCCGAGTGCCGTCGCCGTCCCGACGACGACCAAGACGACGCCGACGACGAGCTCGAGCACACTGACACTCCCGAGCACGCGTGAGCCCAGCGCCGCCGTGATCCCCCCGAGCACGCCGTAGACGACGAAGAACCCGACGCTGACGACGAGCCCGACCGTCGCCGCTCGGACGAGCCGCCGTGCGCGACTCCGAGCGAGCACCGGCGCGAGCCCACTCGCGACTCTCGCCGCGACCCGACCCGTTCCGAGGCCCGCCGTCGCGGGTGCGGAGTGGGTCGCGGTGGCGTCGCTCGCGGTCCCCGCCCTGGGACCACCCGCAGTGGCGTCGTCCACCGTCGCCGTCTCGACTCCCCCGCCAGCACCGCCGTCGGTCGCGTGAGCAGATCCGTCGCTACCGCCACCGTCGTCACTCTCGTCGGTAGTATCCCGTTCGTCGCTCTTCCCACCGCCACCCACGGTCTCCCCGAGGTAGTAGGAGACGTAGCCGGGCAACAGCGGGTACGCGCAGGGAGCGAAGAACGTCCCGAGACCCGCGGAGAACGCGAACGCGACCAGCGAGAGGTCGGCCGACACGGCTCACCCTCCGTCGCCGGTCGCCAGCGCGCGTTCGACACCCGCGACGAGTCTGTCTGTGCCAGCGAGGCCGGTGTGGCGCAGTGTCGTCTCGCCGTCGGCCGACTGCACGACGATCGTCGGAATGCCCGTCACGTCGTACCGCTTCGAGGCCGTCAGCTCCGGGTCCACGGCGACCGGCCAGGTGCCCTCGTACTCGCGCCAGAAGTCGGCGACTGCCGCTTCGTCCGTCTCCGTCGTCACCGACACCATCGCCAACTCCGAGGGGGCGAACTGCTCGCGGACCGCCCGGAGGTGCTCCATCTCGGGCTTGCACGGCGCACACCACGTGGCGAAGAAGTCGACGAGCACCGCCTTGTCCGGTGGGTCCAGCGCGACCGTCCCTGCCGGCGAGTTCGGCGCCTCGACCGTCGGCAACACCACGCCGTGGTCGCCGACCGTCACCGTCGGCTCGCCGGCGTCGTCGCTCCCGTCTGCAGTCTCGGTGTCGCCCGTCTCGGCGTCACCGCCGCCAGATGCAGCGTCACCGCCGTCGGACGCCGCGTCGCCGGCACCGCCCACACAGCCAGCCAGCGCCGTCGCGAGCGTGGCGCCGGTCGCAGCCAGTGCTGTCCGCCGCCCGACGTGGCGCCGCTCTCTCTGGCGAGTCACACCGTCTACTCCGACCCCCCGTCGCTTGAAGGGTGTGGGCTCGTGTGCGCGCGACTCCCAGCCCCGCGACAGCTATGTGACCACGGCTCACACTGTTCGACGATGGACCGCCGTAACTTCCTCGCCGGATCACTCGCGGGTGGGCTCGCCGCACTCGCCGGCTGTGCCGGGGCGGGCGACGACGCCGGGAGGGGCACGAGCACGGACGCCGCGACGGGTGCCGAGTCGACGAGTGGCGACGGGACGGGGACGACCGCGGCGGGGGCCACGGAGGCGGCCGTGTCGGGGCCGGTGACACGTGTCGCCGGCGTCGACCTCCCGGTGCCACAGAACCTCCTCTCACGCGGAGCCGGGAAGGACGCCATCCCGGCGATCACCGAGCCGGTCTTCGCCGACGACTGGTCTGGTCTCTCCGTCGAGGTGACGAGTCGCTTCAGCGGCGAGGTGACGACGAAGGAGCCCCGACTCCGCGCAGACGACCGCGTGATCGGAGTCGAACGCGACGGGGAGGCGCGGGCGTACCCGTTGCGGGTGTTGAACTGGCACGAGATCGTCAACGACGACTTCGGCGGGCCGCTGCTCGTCACCTTCTGTCCACTGTGCGGGAGCGGGGTCACCGCAGTCCGGCGTGTGGGGGGCGAGACGGCGACGTTCGGCGTCTCCGGGCTGTTGTGGAACTCGGATCTGGTGATGTACGACGGCGTCTCCGGGAGTCTGTGGAGTCAGATCGCCGGGACGGCGATCCGCGGCTCGCGGACCGGTCACACGCTGGAGTTGGTCCCCTCGACGATCACGACTCTCGGCGAGTGGCGCGAGAGCCACCCGGACACTGGAGTGTTGCTCCCGCCGCCGGAGTCGAACACCGTCCGCGGGCGGGACGCCGTCCGCGACTACACGAGCAACCCGTACGCGACGTACGACAGCGCCGACCGGATCGGGATCGGGCGCAACTCCTTCGACGACGACCGCCTCCACCCGAAGACGCGCGTGCTCGGGATCTCGGCCGGTGAGACGAGTCGCGCCTACCCGCTGGAGGCGGTGGTGAACAGCGGCGGGGTCGTCTCCGACACCGTCGGCGACACCCCGGTCGTCGTCGCCGTCGGCAGCGCAGAGGCGACGCTACACGCCTACGAGCGCACGGTCGACGGGGAGACGCTCTCCGTCTCCGCTGGCGAGCCGGGGCGGTTCACTGCCGGTGGGTCGACGTGGCGCGTCACCGACGGCCGCGCTGTCGACGGCCCCTACGAGGGGACGACGCTCGCCCCGGCGACGGACACGGGGCAGCTGTTCTGGTTCGCGTGGGCGGAGTTCAACCCACAGACGGAGGTGTTCGGCCAAGCGTCGACCGGCGACGGGAGTGGTAGCGGTGACGGCAGTAGCGACACCGCGACGCCGACGGACGGCTACTGAGCCGCCCGGTGGTCGCGACACGGCTGGCACACGCGCATCTCTCCCACGACACACGTCTCTCTGCTCCCGGGGCACACGCTCCGTTCTCCCAGGGCACACGCTTCTCCGCTCCCGCGCGTCACTGCAGTCCGCGCGCCTCGCGCCAGGCGACGAGGTCGCCGCGGTCGCGAGTGTCGTCGGGGAGGTCGTGGAACCAGTCGGCGGCGACGATCTCCCCGTCGGGATCGTCGACCGTCGGGGTCTCTCCGTCGGCGCGGGCGGCGAACAGCGGGAGGACGCCCCAGGTCTCGTGACCCCGGCAGTCAAGCCGGACGCGGTTCGCGACCGCCAGTCCCTCGTAGGTGGCGTCGACGCCCGCCTCCTCGGCGAGTTCGCGTCGCGCGGTCGCGAGCAGCGAGTCGTCGCCCTCGTCGACACCGCCACCGGGAACTACCCACTGGTCGACACCCGCGTGTCTGACGAGCAGCAGTGCGCCGTCCTCGCGGTAGACGACGGTGTGGGCGCCGAACGGTGTCCCGGACTCGCTGACGCGACGCGCCAGTGTGCGGAACCGCCGCCGCGAGACGGAGCGGTGGCGGTCCCACGAGAGGTAGTCGTCGTAACGACTGTCGAGCCGGTAGAACACCCGTTCTGCGGCCCGTCGGGCCTCGTCGGCCAGGAACCACAGGCGGTCGACCCCGGTCACGACGGGTCACCCCGGCGCTCGGGCCACGACGACTCGGCCATCCCGTCGGGCTAGTACTGGCGCCGGAAAGAACGTTCTGCCACCGGCGCGAGCGGCCGGCGTCGGTCGTCGGGGGCAAAGTCGAGCGTGTGCGACTCGTGGACTCGTGTGCTCGACCCCCGCTGCGAGGCGGGACGCGCGGGCCGCGAGGTGCACGAGACCGCCAGCGGGCGGGGTGCCGGCGGGGTCGTGAGGGAGTCGCAGAGTCGCGTCGTATCGGAAGGGTAAAGAGTGTCACCACCCGACTCGTGACTGCGCCGGGGTGGCTTAGCTGGACATAGCGCCGCACTCATAGGGTATCGAGCTTCGGTGCGGCTCACCCTCCGCTCCCAGAGGCCTGCCGAGCCTCGTACCTGGGACATGCGGAGATCGCGGGTTCGAAGCCCGCCCCCGGCATAGTTCTTCGGTCGATCCGCCGTCCAGACACTCGTAGGTGCGCACTTCGATGACGTGATGCTCGTCACTCGATATCCTGTCGGAGGATATCCTGTCTGTCGACATCCTGTCGGTCGATATCCTGTCGGTCAAGGATCGAGCGAATCTTGTAGTGGTGCCACCCGAGGAGTCCACGGAGTCCCGCTACGAAGAGGACGAAGAGTACGAACCCCCATTGAGCCACCGCGTCGATCCACCCCGGAAGTACCGTCGAAACCTGGGTCAACAGTCGTCGGACGACGGGTAACAGCGTGATCGAACTCGCGAATCCACCGATTGCGAGGAGAGTCAGAGAGAGCCTGAGCCGTCTGCGGTGCGCCTTTGAGGCGTGCTTTCGACGCCTTACCGACTGGACCGCATCCCCGACCGGGGCGAGTTCGTCTTTGATCGCCAACAGCTGATCAATGAGCTTTTCTCCTTCGTCACCACGGTACTCCTGAAGCGTCGTTATCACATCGGACTTGACGTCTTGATTGTCGCCCCGTGTCTCGTCATCTGACTGCTGGTCCTGCACAGTCTGCGATTCGGGATCGGTTCCGTCTTGTCCATCCGTTTGCACACCGCTCCCCGACGGTTGCGCCTCAACGGAAGTCATCGCGTTACCCGAGCCGTTGGCCGTGCCGTCAGATTGCTGCTGGCCGACTTCTCCGTTCTCGCTGGTGAAGTCGGTGTACGTGTTGACATCGTCGACGACATCTGCGAGAGTCAACGGCATCTCTCCCTCTGCCTTCTCTTCCAACCTTATTTGTCCAATATGTATATCTTTAGGAACATCACGACCTTTCGACATCGTGTAACGAAAGATTACCGCTCCCGCAGCGACCGATAACTGAACGACCAACGGGGCGACACCCGAGGGGTCCTCCATCGTCAGCGGATCAGATTCCCTTCGAACATACTGCTGTCTTTGCTCTCGCAGTAGAGGATGAGGTCGCCGACGGGAGACAACACGTAGTCGTCTTTCACCCGTTCGATCTCGATCCGTTCGACCCACTGGAGGCGAGCGTATCGGGACTCGATCCGCTGGAGACCAGCCTCGGTGAGGCGGTACTCGTAGTCGTCGAACTTCGAGTGGTCGATCCTCTGCCTCTCGATGTCCCCCTGTGACTCGAGTCTCTCTAGTGCTTCCCCGACGGACTCGTCGTACGGACCACGCTCACTCGGTCGGAAGCTGAACGGTGACCGTCGACCAGAGACGGTCTGCAGCTGCTTCGAGACGGCGAACAGTCCCAACCGAACGGTGAACTCTCCGGGTATCGGAACCGGGTTCGGCTCGCCCGACGGGTCCGGTGCGTACAACAGCGCGAGAATCCACTCGTCCGCGCTCGGGAGCGTCGGTCCGTCGATCTCGTTCTCGCCGCGTCGAAGGAGTCGGGAGAGTCTCCCTGCCCGATCCAACGCGACCTGCACACCCGGCAGGGTCGAGAGGTTCTGTAGTACATTCACACTAGGCATAATTGTGTATCGGGAAGCTTTGTCTATCTCGTTCTTTGATCTACACTATACTTAAAGGTTCCCAATCGGACGCCCGTACACCTCACGAACGTCGCCAGACGACTCTGGGAGCCACCCTGCCTCGACGTGAGTGTCGACCGTCGAGGGTTACTCACAGCTAGTGTGTAATTCACACACCAGAGTTATGATCCTACTTCGTGTGTTGATACGACATGGCGAGTTGGTACGAGGAAACCGATCCACACGAACTTCGCGCCAGAGACGGCGAGCGGTTCGTCGCCGTTCGACTGGACGGATTCGAGGAGTCCTCGGTCGCCGTCGACGGATTCAGCCTCCCGGACGAAGCGTACGACGTTCGGACTGGGACGGTAGCGTCGTTCTCGCTGGACCCAGTGTACATCGGTGTCGTCGACGAGGACGGAGACGTCCGACGACACTACCAGTACGGAGACAGTGCGGCGACGTTCGCGGATCCAGTTCGACTCACGGTCCACGGCGGTCTCGAGCAGCATCTCGTCGTGGATCCGGGCGAGGGGTGCGTCGAGTTACACGACGACGATGGGCGCATACGCGTGACTGGAGACGGCCGTTTACGCGTGGTACTCGGTGTCCAAGACTCGTCGGAGCGACCGACGATCGAGATCCCGCGGAGCGAGTTCAACCTCTGTCGTGCGCTCTCGGTCGCGTGCCGGACGACGGCGAAGACCAGTCCGCTTCGAGCCTCACCGAGAAACAGAGAGCAGCCCGCAGTCGTCGAGTGGGGCGACAGTCCGGAGATCCCGAACGACCTGATTCGAGACGATCGGCCCATGATCGGGTGTCTCGTCGGTTCTCTCGATCAACTCGCCGAGGCGATGCCACTCGCGGCGTACCTCGACGCCGCAGTCGGGTGGCACCCCGAGACACCGCCTCATCTCCCCGATCCGCCCGTTCTCGTGGCCGCGGACGAGGTGTACCCACTCCGGAGCCGGTGTGGGGATCGGACCGACGGCTACCGACCACAGAACGTCTTCCAGACTGTGTTCCACCTCGACTTCCTCGCTCAGACGGACACGCCCAACGGCCGCGAGTACGAGGGGGAACACCACTTGGTCGAACTCGGACTCGACGCGTCGACACTCGTGGACGCCCCGATCTACGAACGTCTCAACGAGTACCTATCGACGGACACACCACCGCGAGAGATTCTCGATCGGTTCCCCGACTGGCACCACTCCGTGTCGGTCGAGCCGACCCTGGACCGACTCCGGCGTCTGATCCCGTACCTGCACCACCTACCGGTCGTGGAGGTGGCGTCACACACCGACGTCGAGTCCACGTCGTCGACGACGATGGTCGATCCAGAACACGTCACCGGTCGGACACACGGCTGGTACGCACCACACGTCCCGACCGAGGGGTACAAACTCCTGCACAGCAGTCTCGGTCGATTCGGAGAGTCTACCGTCTCGCCGGTTTCGGAAGGGACACCGTCCGACTCGGAGGCCGAAGGACCGTTCCAGATCGTCGTCGTGACCAACGCGGACCCGCCGAGAGACGACGAACCGTTCGTCGATCTCAGCGAGGGGGAAGAGGCCGAAGAGCACTACAGTGGACGGGCAGACGACATTCCGATAGACGTCAAGTATCGGGAGAACGCGAGCGTAGACGACCTCGCCAGCCACTTCGAGCGTGACGTCGACCTCGTACACTTCGTCGGACACTGCGACGCCGAGCACGGTCTCAGGTGTCCGGGCGATCGGTACCTGTCCGCTGGACAGCTCTCCGAGGTCAAGGCGACGACGTTCGTCCTCAACGCGTCCGAGTCGATCCAACAGGGGCGAGCGTTGATCCGACAGGGAGCGACCGGCGGGGTGGTGACCGTCGGTCCTGCGGTGACACCCCGTGTCGGCCCCGTCGGGGTCGCACTCGCACGGTTACTCGCGTACGGGTGGCCGTTGGCGACGGCACTGGACACCGCCGAGCACGCCAACCCCGAGTGTGACAGACACGTCGTGATCGGCGACGGGACGACGCAGGTCGCGCCGAACAACACCGGACTGCCGCCGACCGTCTCGATGTCTCCAGACCCGAACGGGAACGGCGAGTTCGAAGTGGACGTGGTGTACGATCAGCCCATCCTGCCTGGGACGGCGATGTGGTGGAAGCAGCGAGACGACAGACGGCGGTTCGCCGGGAGAGGAACCGAGTATCGGCTCGACGCGGACGGGGTGCGATCGATGTTGGGAGAGCTCACCAGTCCAGTGTTACTCGACGGAGAACTCGTCTGGCCGGAAGACGTCCGTCAGTCCGACTCTGGCTCTTTCGCTGGGCCGTAGTCGGGTGTCCCCAAGTCGTTAGTCCCAGCACCCAGGTCTCCTTCTGCGACTGCGCCCTGCGTGGCGAACAACGCCAACAGGACGAGGCTAACCGAGATACGTGGTCTCCGTGCCAACACACCTACAGTTCGTGATGTGATCGCTCGAATCACGACACCAACTGGTGCAGTATACCGTATATAATTTTCTATTTTCGGCTAGTACTAACTCTTCTCGCATCACTTCATCGAGGAGCGAGACTCACAGAGTACGGAGACGGTTCACCGAATCCCGTATCGGAGTCGTGATACCGGTTCGGAGGCCCGAATTCGTACCGTGTCCGATACGGACTGTGTCCGGTTCGGACGTATCCAGTCCGTCTCGGTACGTGTCGACACTACGTCCGTCGGCCCGCGATCATCCCCGAACCCCCCGGGGGTCGACGGAGAACCACGCACGGAGTCGGAACGCCTAACCCCACACCGACACGTCCCGGAGGTATGACGAGCAAGGCGACCGCACGAGCACACCCGATCCAGGGGCTCGTGAAGTACCACGGGCTGCGCGACGAGGCGGACCGACACCCGTACCACGACTCGATCAGCGTCTGTACCGCGCCGTCGAACACCACCACCACCGTCGAGTGGGAGCCGGACGCCAGCGAGGACACCTACGTGATCGACGGCGAACCCGTCGAGGGCCGCGGCGCGGAGCGGATCGACAACGTCGTCGACGCGATCCGCGAGCACGCCGGGTTCGACCACGCCGTCCGCGTGGAGTCGGAGAACTCCTTCCCGTCGAACGTCGGCTTCGGCTCCTCGGCGTCCGGGTTCGCGGCGCTGGCGTACGCCGCCTGCGAGGCCGCCGGGCTGGAGCTCACCCGCCCGGAGGTGTCGACGTTCGCCCGTCGCGGCTCCTCCTCGGCCGCGCGAGCCGTCACGGGGGCGTACTCCGACCTCCACACCGGGCTGAACGACGTGGACTGCCGCTCGGAGCGCATCGAGACGGGGGTCGGTGAGCTCGACGGCGAGCCGTTCGACCCCGAGTCGGACCTACGGATCGTCACCGCCCTCGTCCCCTCGTACAAGGAGACGGAGGCCGCACACCGGGAGGCGGCGGACAGTCACATGTTCGACGCGCGACGGGCACACGTCCAAGACCAGTTGGCCGAGGCGCGCGACGCGCTCCGCGAGGGGGCCTTCCACCGGATCTTCGAGACGGCGGAACACGACTCGCTGTCGCTCGCGGCGACGACGATGACCGGCCCCGCCGGCTGGGTGTACTGGCAGCCGGAGACCATCGCCGTGTTCAACGCCGTCCGCGAACTCCGTACCGAGTCCGACGTGCCGGTGTACTTCTCGACGGACACCGGCGCGAGCGTCTACGTCAACACGACCGCCGACTACGTCGACCGCGTGGAGTCGCGGATCGCCGAGGTCGGCGTCGACACGAACGTCTGGGAGGTCGGCGGACCGGCACGCACCGTCGACGACGCGCTGTTCTGAGCGCGACCGCCGAGAGCGATCGTCTCGGCCACCACCCGCGGACCAGACCGCCACCCACGGGCCACGACTGTCACCCGCGGACCACTACCCTCTTTCGCGTCGCGCCCCTCCAGACGAGCATGCACGTCGCAGTCCTGGGTGCCGGCTACGCCGGGCTCGGAGTCACCCGCAGACTCGAAGACGCTCTCCCGCCGTCGGTCGACATCACGCTCGTCAACGACGGGCCGGAGCACGTCCTCACCCACGAGGTCCACCGGGCGATCCGTCGCCCGGCCGTCGCCGACGCGATCACCGTCCCACTCGCCGAGGTGCTCGACCGCGCGACGCTCGTCACCGACCCCGTCGCAGATCTAGACGCGGAGGCTGGTGTCGTCGAGACGACCGCCGGCCAGACGCTGTCGTACGACTACGGCGCACTGTGTTTCGGGTCGGAGACGGCCTACTACGGTATCGAGGGACTCCGCGACCACGCCCACCCGCTGAAGACGCTGGACGACGCCGCGGCGATCCGCGAGGACGCGCTGGCGACGATCGAGCGCGGCGGCGACCTGGTCGTCGGCGGTGCGGGACTGTCGGGCGTCCAAGTCGCGGGCGAGCTCGCGGCGCTGGCTCGCGAGGAGAACGCCGCAGTCCCCGAGGACGTGTCGATCACGCTCGTCGAACAGTTGGAGACGGTGGCGCCGAACTTCCCGGCAAACTTCCGGCGAGCAGTCCACGACGCACTCGTCGAACGAGGGGTCGACGTGCGGACGGAGACGACCGTCGAGCGAGTCGACGACGACGCGGTCTACACCGACGGTGGCGCCAGCACGGACGGCGGAGATCACCGTGACGGCGACGACCACGCCGACGGCGAGAGTCACGCAGACGACGGGAGGCTGACGTACGACACGCTGGTCTGGACGGGCGGGATCGCCGGACGAGCGCCGACGGAGGGGGAGCGGCCGGTCGTGCGCGCGGACTTGCGACTCACCGACCGGACGCTGGCACTCGGTGACGCCGCGCGCGTGGTGGACACGGACGGCGAGGCGGTACCGGCGTCCGCATCGGCGGCCATCCGCGAGGCGAAGACGGCCGCGACGAACCTCGAGCGACTCGTCGAGAGCGACGACGACGGGTTCCGACCGCGCCTCGACCGCTACCGCTTCGACGTGCCCGGGTGGCTCGTCTCCGTCGGTGACGGGGCCGTCGCGCAACTCGGCCCGACCGTGCTCACCGGCGCCGCCGCGAAGGCGGCCAAGACCACCGTCGGCGCGGGCTACCTCACCACGGTCGGCGCGATCAGACAGGCGCGCGATCTCGCCGAGGCAGAACTCGCCGAGTGACGACGGCCGTGACGTGTAGCCGGACCCACCGTGCGGCGTGTCGCGACGACGTGTACAAGGACCTACCAACGTGTTTACTCACCTGATACAGTACTACCCGGTTTATGGGTAACCCTTAACCACTGTCACCGATTCCCACGATACACGATGCCAGCAGTCAACATCGATCCGTACGAGTCCACCGGTGGACTGTTCGAGTGTGTAGAGTGTGGCGGCCGGACGGAGGCCGCCTCGAACCCAGGCAAGTGCGAGTCCTGCGGGGGTGACGTGCGCAACCTCGCCGTCCACCAGGAGTAACCCGACACCCGACACCCACTTCGACGCCGGGCCACCACTGTCAGTCACTCTCTCCGGCGTCACCCGGTCCCGCGGTGGGGGCCACCCCCGTGGGACCACTCGCGAGCGGGCTGGGGCGGCGCGGCTACGCGACTCGACACGACTCGCTCCCGTGTCGGCCTCGCGTGGCGTTCGTCGTCGTCTCGGCCACTCGCGGGGCACACCGCCGCCGTCCCTTCTCGTCGGCGGCACACGGCGCGGAGCGACCGCCGCTCCCGCCAGTCACCGTTCGTACCCGACACGGCTCACGGACAGCCACGGCGCGAGGGTCCGCCACCCAGACGCCAACGACGCCGACGGACCACAGCGACACCGAGGCCCTCACCCGTCCCGTTCGACCGCGCCGGTGCCGGGGCACTCACACGCCGTCAAGTCGATCTCCCCGTCCGGGAGCGGGACCCCGTCGAACGGGTCCTCGGCGAGGAGCAGTGAGCCGTCGAGGTCGGCGTACTCCAGGAGGGGGCCGAGGTGACACGCGGCCGCGATGGCGGCGTTCGTCTCGATCATACACCCGAGCATCACTTCGAGCCCGTGGGCGTGAGCCGTGTGGATCGCCCGTCTCGCCTCGGCGAGGCCGCCACACTTCATCAGCTTGAGATTCGCGACATCACACCGGTCCGCGACCTGCGGAACGTCCGCGGCGGTCTCGACGGACTCGTCGGCGGCGACGGGGAGCGGCGACCGCTCGTAGACGAACCGGAGCCCCTCGGGGTCGTCCGCCGACACCGGCTGTTCGAGGAACTCGACGTCGAACTCCGCGAGCCACTCGGCGTTCGCGACGGCCTCGCGGGGCGTCCACGCCTCGTTGGCGTCGACGCGGAGGCGTGCGTCCGGGGCTGCCTCGCGCACCGCGGCGACGATCTCGCGGTCGCGGTCGGTCCCGAGTTTCGTCTTCAGGACGCCGTAGCCGCGGTCGACCGCCTCGGCCGCCTTCTCGCGCATCACCTCCGTGTCGTCCAACCCGATCGTGTACGAACTCGTCGGCGTCCGCGTCGGGTCCAGCCCCCACAGGCGGTACAGCGGGACGCCGAGTCGCTTCGCGGCCAGGTCGTGGCACGCGATGGAGACGGCACACCGCGCGGCCGGGTTCCGTTCGACGACACCACGGAGGGCGCGCTCGATCTCCGCGAGTGCGTGTGGGTCGTCGACGCGTTCGACGACTGCCAACAACTCCGGCAGCACCGCGGCGACGGTGTCGGCCGTCTCTCCGTAGTGGGCCGAGGGTGCGGCGGCACCGACACCGACGGTCCCCGCCTCGTCTTCCACGCGGACGACGACGTTCTCCGCCGTGGTGGTCGTCCCGCGGGCGATCTCGAAGTCGCGTTCCAGCGGGAGCGACACCCGCTCGAACGACGTGGTGAGCGTCACTGGACCCCCTCCAGAACGGCGTCCAACAGGTCGTCGGCACCGAATCGGAGCGGGTCCGTGGCGGGTGCGCCGAGGTCTGCGCCGAACGCCTCGACCGCCTCTCGGGCGCGCTCGTCGTCGTCGACCGCTCGCGTGTTCAGGGCGCCGCCGACGACCGTCGTCTCGTGGACGGGTGCCGCGAGCGACTCGTAGAGGTCGACGTACTCCGGGATCGGAGGGAGCGGGGTGTCCTCGTAGCCGTGGATCCGCTCGCGACCCGCCGCGTGACACAACACGAGCCCGTCCGGCATCGCTCCGTGGAGGAGGCCGCAGGTCACGGCGGAGTAGGCCGGGTGGACGATACTCCCCTGCCCCTCCACGAGGAGGAGATCGTGGTCGTCGCCGACGTCCCGGATCATCTCCTCGACGGAGCCGGCGGTGAAGTCCGAGACGACTCTGTCGACCGGGTTCCCCCACCCTTCGATCAGGATGCCAGTCTGTCCCGTCGGGATCACACGGGCGTCGAGGCCGGCCCGGTCCGCGGCCGCAGCCAACTCCATCGTGGTGGTCATCTTCCCGACGGAACAGTCGGTGCCGACCGTCGCCACCACGTCGGCGCGCACCTCGTCGGCGGTGCCGCTCGCGACGGTCAGATCGTCGTGTGGGCGGCGCACGTCGCGGAGTTCGGTACCGTGCTCGGCCGCGAGGGCGGCGAACTCCTCGTCGTCGTTCAGGAAGTAGTGGAGGCCGGCGGCCACGTCACACCCCGCCTCGATGGCCGCGCGGACGTCCGGGCGCCACGACTCGTCGAAGCCGCCGCCGATGGGTGCGATCCCGATCACCAGCTCGTCGATCGGGCCGTCGGCGGCGGCGCGTGCCGCGGCGAAGTCCGCGACGATCGGTGCGTCCTGTGTGTCTCGGAGGTGGGCCGCGACCCGTTCGCCCGCGTGGTCGCGGTCCAGCACGGCGACGACCTCACGGTCCGTGTACCGTAAGAGCCCGTTGGCCGTCTTCGACCGCTCCGGGAACTTCTCGTGGGCGAGCACGACGACGCGTTCTGTCGCGGTCTCGCTCTCGGTGTGGTCCGTCGCGGTCTCGCTCTCGGTGTGGTCCGTCGCGGTCTCGCTCTCGGTGTGGTCCGTCGCGGTCTCGCTCTCGATGTCGTCCGTCGCAGGCTCGCCGTCGGTGTCGTCCGTCGCTGTCACACCGGCCAGTCGTGGCCGGGGCGGTTAAATCGGTACCCCGCGGTGCGTGTCGCCGCGAAGCTGGGGGTGGTAGTGGCGCGCGCTCGGTGTCGTCACCGCGGGAGTGGAGTTCCGACGAGACCGTGTCGTCGGCCCGGGTCACGACCGGGGGCGAACCAGACGGTTTTTACCCACCGGGACGAATCGGACCACAAGAGGCGATTTCGCTATGGAGATGCCGCGACGGATGAACACGTACTGTCCGCACTGTAACGCTCACCACGAACACGAGGTCGAGAAGGTCCGACGCGGTCGCGAGACCGGCATGAAGTGGACCGACCGCCAGCAGAAGCGGGGCACCTCCACCATCGGGAACGCCGGCAAGTTCTCGAAGGTGCCCGGTGGCGACAAGCCGACCAACAAGGCCCACCTCAAGTACCGCTGCAGCGACTGTGGCAAGGCCCACATGCGCGAGGGATGGCGGGTCGGCCGACTCACCTTCCAGGAGTGACGATGGCGGGGAACTTCTTCACCGTCCGCTGTGCGGACTGTGAGAACGAACAGACGGTGTTCGGCAAGGCGGCCAGCGAGGTCGCCTGCGCGGTCTGCGGGACGACGCTCGCGCGACCGACCGGCGGCGACGCCGAGTTCACGGGCGAGGTCGTCGACACCGTCGAACGGCGCGCCTGACGCTCGCAGTTGTCGCTCGTCTCTCCGTTCGACGACACCACGCAGTGACGACACCGGTCCGGGTGGACGGTGTCTCGTCGGAGTGTCACTCGCTCGTCTCGTCGGACTCGCTCACCTCGGACTCGCACGCATCGGACTCGATCGGGCGGGGTAGGTCGTCGATCACGTCGGACTCGCCCACGTCGGGGCCGGTGTTGCGTTCGATCCAGTCGCGGAACTCCTCGCGCGCGTTCACTCCGCGGTAGGTCACGCCCGGGAGGTCGTCCGGGTGACAGTCGTCGACGAGGTCGTACACCGCGTCGAGTCGGTCGCGGGTGGTGAAGGCCGTGACCGTCCAGTCGACGCGCCGCTCGACCGTCCCCTCCCAGCGGTAGTGACTCGGTCCAGAGCTGGTCCGTGTCCCCGCGGCGGCGCCGGTCGCCACCAGTCGCTCCGCGAGCCGCTCTGCGAGCTCCTCGTCCGGGACGGCGATCTCGACCGCGAGGTGTGTCGTCGCCACGAGTCCGTCCGTCACCGCCGCACGGCAAGTCGGTTGTGGTGCGGTCGGCGGGTCGCCCGCGGACCGAAGCCTCTACACTCTCGCGCCCGTGGGTGTCGGGCCGTGAGTATCACCACTGGCGACCTGACGCTCGACGTGGGGTTCACGCTCGGGCTCGATCTCCCGTTCGACGAGTCGGTGGCGTTCGCCGCCCGCGAGGGGTTCGACTTCGTGGAACTCCTGTTGGACGGGCCGTACGCTCGCGAGCGGATCGAAGACCGTGTCGACGACATGCGCGCGACGCTGACGGAGTTCGACCGGGACGTGGTCGTCCACCTCCCGTTCGCGGTCGCCCCCGGCTCGCCGTTCGAGCCCGTCCGGCGCGGTGCCGTCGACGAGTTGACCCGCGGGATGGACCTGGCGGCCGAGGTGGGCGCCGAGCGGGTCGTCTTCCACCCGTCCTCGGACGCCTGGGAGAAGGGGTGGTCGACGACCGCGACGCGGGCGTTCGTCCACGACGCCCTCGACGAGCTGGTGCCCGCGGCACGCGACCGCGGGCTGGTGCCGTGTCTCGAGAACGTCGTCTCCAGCTACTACGACGCGACGACGTTCGACGAACTGCTCGCCCGCTACTCCGACGCGCAGGCGACGTTCGACACCAGCCACGCGCTGTTGGCCGGGCAGTCGGCGTCGGAGATGGGCGCGTTCCTCCGCGAGCACGCCGACCGCGTCGCGCACCTCCACCTCGTCGACACCCGCGGCGACCGCGACGAACACCTCCCGGTCGGGATGGGCGCGATCGACTTCGAGCGCGTGCTCGCGCCGCTGGCCGAGTGTGGTTGGACCGGCACCGCGACGCTCGAGATCGGGACGGATGATCTCGAGACGATCGCGTTCGGGAAGGCGAACCTGGAGCGCGTGTTGGGTGTGGCGTGAGGGGCGGCGTCTCCTGGCAGTGTCGTACGGCTGTAAAATCGTCGCCGGGACTCGGCTCCTCCTCGGGCGGCCGGAGGCGGGGAGACGGCGGTGTTCAGACGAGCTGCTGGTTTGCAGGTGGCGCGCGAGGAACGCGCGAGGGTCTCGCGAACGAAGTGAGTGAGACCTCGTCAGAACGTGCTCTGACGTAGGAGAAGCGAGCGCAGCGGGCGAGGCACGGCGGAGCCACGCACGAGCGACGAGGCTGGGGAGAGAGAGAGAGGTGCTGTGCGAGGTGGATCGGAGGCTCTCGATCGGTAGTCTCGTCCAACTGCCTACCCTTATCCGAACACTACTGGTTTCCTGGGCCGCTGCGACCCCCTCTCCACGGTGAACTTCACGTCCCCAGAGAGGTGTTTCAATCCCGGTGTGGGTTTCCTGGGCCGCTGCGACCCGCGAGTGTCTCCGCGTCGATCTCATCAGACTGGTGTTTCAATCCCGGTGTGGGTTTCCTGGGCCGCTGCGACGTGAGGAACGTCGACAGTACTCTGGGGTGGCTTAAGTTTCAATCCCGGTGTGGGTTTCCTGGGCCGCTGCGACGATCACTCCAGACCCGGCCACACTCGTGACACTCGACGTTTCAATCCCGGTGTGGGTTTCCTGGGCCACTGCGACGGGAAGAACCCGCGCGGGTTCATCGTCGGGGCGATGTTTCAATCCCGGTGTGGGTTTCCTGGGCCGCTGCGACCCAGGCCGCGGTCGCCGGGAGGAGCGGGAGGAACAGTTTCAATCCCGGTGTGGGTTTCCTGGGCCGCTGCGACTACCTGTTGCTGCCCGGTGTCGCGGTGCACGAACTGTTTCAATCCCGGTGTGGGTTTCCTGGGCCGCTGCGACCCGACATCGAGGCGAACGCTGCCGAACAGCGACGGAAGTTTCAATCCCGGTGTGGGTTTCCTGGGCCGCTGCGACTCCATCGCGTGGATGTCGAGGTACAGCTCGGAGAGTTTCAATCCCGGTGTGGGTTTCCTGGGCCGCTGCGACGTACCTGTGCGAAGTCCGTCGCCGTCGCGGGCAAGGTTTCAATCCCGGTGTGGGTTTCCTGGGCCGCTGCGACAGTGCGATCTTCAGTCTGATCGCGGTGGTGGTGATCGTGTTTCAGTCCCGGTGTGGGTTTCCTGGGCCGCTGCGACCAGGAGATCCGTCAGATCGTGCGCGACGAGATCCAGGTTTCAATCCCGGTGTGGGTTTCCTGGGCCGCTGCGACGGGACGCCCCACTTTCCACGCGGGTCGGTCGACGGGTGTTTCAATCCCGGTGTGGGTTTCCTGGGCCGCTGCGACGCACGCCGTAGTTGATGACGGCGAAGCCCGGCAGGTTTCAATCCCGGTGTGGGTTTCCTGGGCCGCTGCGACCGGAACGGGTCGCTCGACGTGTCGTCCGACGACCGTTTCAATCCCGGTGTGGGTTTCCTGGGCCGCTGCGACCCCAGTGAGGTCGTAGAAGACGGCTCGAGGCTGCTGTGTTTCAATCCCGGTGTGGGTTTCCTGGGCCGCTGCGACCGTACGATCTCGAAGCAGAGTTCCCCGCCGAGTCGCGTTTCAATCCCGGTGTGGGTTTCCTGGGCCGCTGCGACTGCAGTGGCAAGAGAAGATGCGGGACGCGGACCCGTGTTTCAATCCCGGTGTGGGTTTCCTGGGCCGCTGCGACCGTAGCATCTCGGCTTTCCCACGCTTCCCGAGGCCCTCGTTTCAATCCCGGTGTGGGTTTCCTGGGCCGCTGCGACGGTTCGGCGGCGTGCTCCACACAACGCCGTCGGGTTTCAATCCCGGTGTGGGTTTCCTGGGCCGCTGCGACATCCGGATCTCCTCTTTCGGGTTTTGGTGTGAGACTGTTTCAATCCCGGTGTGGGTTTCCTGGGCCGCTGCGACGTGCCGAGGGCAACGTCCGCGGCACGCTGTCGGTCGAGTTTCAATCCCGGTGTGGGTTTCCTGGGCCGCTGCGACAGTTCGTCGACGCGATCGATCACTGCCTGTAGCTGGTCGTTTCAATCCCGGTGTGGGTTTCCTGGGCCGCTGCGACACCGCGTACGGTCTCGGAGACGCTCCACCAACGAGTTTCAATCCCGGTGTGGGTTTCCTGGGCCGCTGCGACGTGTCTCCCGTCTGCTCTCCCTGGACAACGACGAGTTTCAATCCCGGTGTGGGTTTCCTGGGCCGCTGCGACCGGGTAGAGCTCTCCCTCGACGCCACGGATCACCACGGTTTCAATCCCGGTGTGGGTTTCCTGGGCCGCTGCGACGGAGAAGTCTGTCCTCAGCACCCTACTCCGGAGATCTAGTTTCAATCCCGGTGTGGGTTTCCTGGGCCGCTGCGACGCCGCCGCTCCCGCCCCCTCCGCTCGGATCATCTCGTTTCAATCCCGGTGTGGGTTTCCTGGGCCGCTGCGACTGAACGTCCAGATGCAGGTGGGGAACCTCACGAACTGTTTCAATCCCGGTGTGGGTTTCCTGGGCCGCTGCGACAGCGGATCTCGTCGGTTCGGTCGTTCCAGATCTCGTTTCAATCCCGGTGTGGGTTTCCTGGGCCGCTGCGACGGGCGAAGGCGAGTCGGCCGCACCGTTAGGTCACATGTTTCAATCCCGGTGTGGGTTTCCTGGGCCGCTGCGACAGAGCCTCCTGCGAAGCGTGACCTCCCTGTTTGTAGTTTCAATCCCGGTGTGGGTTTCCTGGGCCGCTGCGACGTGTCGCCCTCCGAACTCCTCCGTCGAGGAGACTTCCGGTTTCAATCCCGGTGTGGGTTTCCTGGGCCGCTGCGACCTTCGCGGGCGCTAAACCGCTGTATACAGCGGTATACGTTTCAATCCCGGTGTGGGTTTCCTGGGCCGCTGCGACGCACCTGGGCGACGGCGACGAACACGAGACGTTCCTGTTTCAATCCCGGTGTGGGTTTCCTGGGCCGCTGCGACAGGGGGTGAATTCTGCCCCACACTACCTATAGTTTGCTCTCGACCCGTCACGTTCGACCCGCGTTACGTGGACCCCCGCCGTACAGAGCCTTCAAAAAGGTCCACGTAACTACCCCCGGCTGAGGTGGAGTTCGCCGGTGAGCGTGAGATCGATCAGTCGTGTCTGCGTCTCGGACTCCGTCGACACCAGTCCGGCGGCCTCGAGTTCGTCGAGGTGGCGGCCGACCGTACTCTTGCTGTGGTCGCTCGCGGCCGACAGCTCCGGCAACGTCGTCTCGCCGCCGAGGTCGTCGATCAGTGCCAGTGTCGGATCGGTCCGACTCGGCGCCCGTGCGAGGAGATCCGGAACCGGGACTTCGCTCACGACACCGTCCATGTCGCGGAACTGGAGCGCCTCCGTGACGAGGTCCCGACGCGTGCAGACGGCGACGGTGAACGGGAGGAACACCTCTCGTGGCCCACCACCGAACACCGCGATGGCGTCACCGTCCGCATCCGCGAGCAACGACAGACAGTCCCGAACCGTCTCGGTGAAACTCGCGGTCCGGAGTTGCGCCGTCTCGACACGGCTCTCCGGGTCGATGGTGCTCGCCATCTCCCGGATGTCGTCGACCGCCTGTGCCGCCCGTCCGTCTTCGTCGTCGTCCTCCGTGGGCCTGAGCACGACGATCCGGTCACCACTGTCGATCCCGTTGTCGAGCACCGGGCGTGTCACTCGCGTCGAGTGGTAGCCCAGCGTACAGACGTACGTTCGCACGCGCTAGGCGTGCGAGGCTCGCGGTATAGTAGTACCGTCGCACACGAGCGCAATCGTGTCCGGAGACGGCGCCGTCGGGCACGAGGCGCTTCGTCGGGACGAAGGTTTTTTGTCACACTCACTGAACCTAGCGGCGATGGCACAGACGAAACGAACCGCGTCCGGAGGCGACGGCTGAATGCGCCGGATCGAGGTGGCACTCTCGCCGGCCGATCGTGTCCCGGTACCGAAGTCGAACGGCTACCGGGTGTACGCGGCGCTGTTGGACGCCCTCGACGGCGTGGACGCCGACGTGAGCGAACACGTCCACGACGCCGAGTTCGGGAGTGTCCACCAGAGTGGGCTGCGCGGACGGTTCGGTTCGTGTGACCGCGAGAACCACCGGACGCTGCTCCCGACGGAGACGTACGATCTCACCATCGGCGTGCCAGATCCTGCAGACGACGACGTGTTCGAGGCACTCGTCCGCGCGCTCGTCT
The DNA here is from genome assembly GCF_041361345.1 of Halobaculum sp. MBLA0147. Classification (NCBI taxonomy): domain Archaea; kingdom Methanobacteriati; phylum Methanobacteriota; class Halobacteria; order Halobacteriales; family Haloferacaceae; genus Halonovum; species Halonovum rutilum. Next base: position 737,929 of record NZ_JBGKAD010000001.1, read on the forward strand.
TCGACGGCGACCGCATCGAGTTGGCCGACGGGCCGGTGTTCGTCGAGTCGTTCGAGAGCGAGCGGACGAGCCGCGAGGAGCTCCTTGACCGTGCCGCCGAACTCGACGACCCGTCGGTGCGGCTCACGTTCCACACACCGACGTGTATCGAGGACGGGGAGTCGGTGACCGCGATGTTCCCACACCGTGGGTTGGTGTTCGCCGACTCGTTGGCCGGGAAGTGGCAGACGACGCTGCCGAGCGACGCCGAGCACCTCCAACTCGACCTCGCGCGCGCCGCCGTCGAGAACAGTGTGATCACGAAGCCCGCCGAGTCGACCTACGACACCCACAGCGTGTTGACGAACCGTGTCCGAGACGGCGACCGGCCACGAGCCATCCTGAAACAGGGGTTCACCGGAACCTACACCTACGAGTTCAAGCAGGCCACCGAGAGTGTCGAGAACGCCGTCACCGCGCTGGCACTGTTCGCGGAGTACTCCGGTGTCGGGTGTGCCGTCGCTCGCGGGTGTGGGAACGTGAGTGTGGAGGTATCGACGTGAACGCACGAGTACAACTCGGAGACAGATGACCGACGAACACGAACAACAGACACTCGACGACCAGTCGACCTCCGGAGACGACGACGAGTCGACCCCCGAAGCAGACGGAGACTCGACAGAGACGCCGTCGGACGGGAGCCCGAGCTTCGGGAGTTACCTCGACGTCGACGTACCGGGGCTCGGCGAGGCCGTGACGGACGAGGACGTGGACGAGGCGGGGACACTCGAAGAACGGATCCTCGCCGCGTACTACGAGGACGTGGACCCACACCTGATCGACGCCGGGTGGGGGTTCGAGGCGGCCAAGAGCGTCGCGTTCGGGTACACCGACCAGTCGCTGTTGAACCACGTGCGCAACGGTGTCGCCGCGCTCGCGCGAGTGAACCAACTGATCGACGCGGTCGGCGGTGCGCCGCGCGACGAGACGGAACTGCGGGCGGCCGTCGCGCTGTTCGTGATCCACGACCTCCACAAACTCGACGCGGAGCGTGACGCCGACCCACAGCGCCGGTTCGACATCCCGAAGGCCGAGGTGGAGGCGTACGTCGACCGGTTCGGACTCGACGAGTGGGCCGAGACGCTGTCACCTGCGGACTTCGCGTCGTGTGCCGTCGACCACCACGACGACTGGACGGCCAACCACGAGACCTCGACGCGAGGGTTCGAACGCCACCGCCCGTTCGTCAGACTCGCGGACGCGTTGGCCTCCAGCGACGCCCCGGAGGCGGCCGCGAGAGAGAGTATCCGCGACGCGATCGTCGCGGCGTACCCGAACGCGGACGGCTCGGTGGCGCTGCACCACCACCGTCTCGACAGCGTGACTGGCGTGTTGACGAACCTCCTGAACGGGGCCGTCGCGGACGCGCTCGGGCCCGACTTCCAGCGGCTGCTGCTCTACCAAGACGGCGTCGTCTACCTCGCACCCGCGGACGCAGAGCCGCCGGCAGCGGGGGAGAAGCTCCTCGACGACGTGTTCGAGACCCTCCGTCGGAACGTCCGGGAGTCACACGAGGCGTACCAAGACGAGGGGCAACTCGCGGACAACTTGGCCGTGCGGTCACAGGGATTCTACGGGATCAACGATCAGGACTTCTTCTACGCCGGGCCCGAGACGGTGTTGGAGGCGGTCGCACTGAAGGCCGCGACCGACGCCGACCCGGACTCGGAGCCGACCGACAGCATGGCCGACACGATGGCCGAGTTGGAGGGGTTCCTCCCGTTCGACATCACGCGAACACGCGAACCGGTGGGACTGGCACGACTCGTCTACACGGTCAAGCGCTCGTTCGTCGATCCGGTGCTGGAGGCGAGCGGCGACGACCGGTCCTCGCTTCGAGCGACGTGTGACTTGTTCGGCGTCGACGGAGAGACGACGACCGGTGTCGAGGCGGCCGACGAAGAACTCTCGTTGACGGCCGGTGGCAAGTGGGACCACGCCTACGCCGTCGGCCAGTCGCTCCTCGAACGTGGTCTCACCGAGTACGGTGATCTCGCGACGCTCGTGATCGAGGGGCTGGACGATCTCGACCCCGACTGGCGGACGATCGTCTCGGAGACGCGGACCGGGAACCTCCAGACGGAGCTGTCCGCGTTCCTGTCGGAGATCGTGTCACTCGACGGTCGCCGCGTCGGCGGCGCCGACGACCGACTCACGGAGCCGTTCGCGGAGTACGGTGGCGCGCGCCGCGGGAAGACCTGTGCGCTGTGTAACCGCGGGACGACGGGGACGAAAGGCGACATGGGTGCACCGAAGTCACTCACCACACTCCAGTCGGGGTACTCGAACCACGTCGCCGTGGACGCCGGGAAACCGGAGAAACTGCTCGTGTGTTACCCGTGTCAGGTGGAACTCTCGCTGCGAGAGGCCGGAGCGGACCGGCGCGAGGCCGGTCGGCTCTACTACCACCTCGTCCCGGACTACTTCTACACACCCGCCTCGTGGCGCGACTACGCGGCGTTCGCAGACAACTTCGGGCCGGACGCCAAGACCGAACTCGGCGGCCTCGCGGAGGCGATCCTCCACGTCGGCGAGGGTGGCGTCGATCCCGAGGCACACCCCGGACGCGACGGCGAGCGAGTGCTGAGCGACTACGTCGACGGGCTGTTGGACCCGGACTACGGCCGCTCGATGGTCGAGACACTGGACCGTGGCTTCGACCACGCGAGCGGGTTCGGGACACAGACGTTCGCGTACTACAAGCCGGTCGACAACGACACCGAGTTCCAGTTCTTCGGCACGTTCCTGGGACTGGCGTTGGCGTCGTACACCGGCCTCCGCGTGGTCGTCTCCGAGTCGCCGATCCCGGACGTGCGGGGACGCGACTTCCAGACGACGGCGCGGATCGGCGCCGGGTTCAGCCAGGTCCACGACTTCTACGGGACGGAGATCCCGCTGGCGGCGCTCCGGGAGCGGCTGAACGCCGCGGCGGCACTGATCCGACTCGGCTACGGGAACGACCGCGAGGACGCACTGTTCGCGAAGTACCTCCGGGCGACACGGAACAAGCTGCTCCCGGGCTCGTACCTGCTCAAACGGATCGCGCAGACCGATGACGGCGACGACGCCGGATTCCTGCTCGAGGAAGCGCGGATCCTGGACGAGACGTGTGGCGGCCCGACGACCGACGACAGACACAGATGACACGAGAGACACACGACACGATCTCGACGCTCGCCGAGCGAGCGTTCGACGCGATCAGACCAGCTTCGAGGAATAAAAAGCCGTACGCCATCGAGCGCGTCTTCCGCGAGAGCGTGAAGGCGATCAAGGGGTTCGGCCCGCGCGAGCCGTCGCGACAGGACGCGATCGACGCCGTCGCCGGGCGGATCGCCAAGCTTCCCGACCGGAGCGACCAAGTGTACCGCGTCGGCAGCGAGACGAGCGACAGCGGCGCTCGACTCGAGGAACGGATCGAGGCGTACGCCGAGTTCTTCGTCGACGAGGTGTTCCTCGGGCTGTTCGACGGCAAGCCCGCGCGGCTGAAACGCCGCGAGAACAACCTCGCCGACGGGTTCTACGCGGCGACGCGCCGCCTCCAGCGAGAGACGTTCGGCGACGACGCCGACGACTCGGCGGACGCCGACGAGACGGCGGACACGGACGGCACAGGCGGAACAGACGAGACGGCGGACACGGACGGCACAGGCGGAACAGACGAGACGGCGGACGCGGACGAATCGGACGACGAGTGACGACGACACCACCACAGCACATGCTCGACCACGACACCTACCCCGAACTCGCAGACGGAACCGTTCCGGCCGACCAGATGACGCTGCGCCCGCAGAACAACTACACGAACGTGCTCGTGTTGCGCGAACTCCAGAGCCACGCCGTGTTCACGACGAACGGCCAGGACGCCGACCTCGCGAACGTCGCGGTCGGCGACGGCGACGAGCGAGCGGAGTACTCGCCGGGACTGATGTTCATGCGCAAACAGACCGGCAGCGACCGTCGGTTCGGGAAGGCGCTCCAGCGGCAACTCGACCTGTTCGACGACGACGGAGACGAGTGTACGATGCAGGTCAACGAGATGTGTCAGGACTGTCCGGAGTGTATCCTCTACGGGAGTGCCGCCGGTGACGACGCCGTCTCGATCACCTCCCGCGTCCGCTACGACACGGCGTACAGTCTCCGCGACGCGACGGTGGTCGTCGACGAGAAGTTCCAGAACGCCCCCGGCGGGGACTACGCGAAGGGTGCCGAGGCGACGATCCGAGAACCGGACTTCTTCGAGCCGGGGACGCTGTTCCCGTGTGTCGTCACGCTCGGTGACGCGACACCCGCCGAACTCGCCTTCGTCTTGGGGATCACGCGGAAGAACAAGCGGTACGGAGCGGCCACCTCACGGCTGGGTCGGACGAAGAACCACGTCCTCGGTGTCTACGTCGGGAGCGAGGAGGGACCGGCGAACTTGGAACTCACGCGTGACGCCATCCGGGGGCTCCGCGACGACGAGACCACGGACTACGAGACGATCCGCGACGTGACGAGTGCGGAGAATCTGGACCCGTCACTCGTCGGCGACCACGTCCGCGAGCGGTTCGAGTCCCGCGTCGAAGCCGACGGGCTCGACCTCTCGCGTGTCTCTACCGAGACAGTGTCGGAGTTGATCGACACCGCGACCGGCGAGGAGTTCGGCGACGTGTTGGCGACCCAGCGCGAGCGGTCACGCGAGTTCCTCGCCGGAGTGACGGAGTGAGACGATGGAGGTGTTGGAGGCGACGATTCGTGTCCGTGGCGAGGTGACGTTCACCTCCCGCGAGGTCGGGCGGCTCGCGGACACGGAGCCGTACGTCCTGAACACGGCGCTGTACTACGCGCTCGGCCTGGCGGGCGGTCGGTACCTCGACACGAGCTACGAGCCGACGTACCTCGCCGACACCGAGCACGTCGCCTCGGAGCTGTACGTCTCGCCGGCGGCACCGGTCCGCGGTGTCTCCCCACGGTACACGACGACCACGTACAACGCGAGCCGCGACGAGTACGTCGTCGTCAACTACTCGGCGCAGGAGGACCCGTACGAGGGACGGAACCTGCCGACGTTCGGGCGCCGCCGCTCGCTCACGCAGGGCACCCAACTCCGTCTGTACGTCGTGACTCGCGATCGACCCGCGTCGGCGGTCGCCGACGACCTCCCGACGTACACGCGGCTCGGGAAGAAACGCGGGAAGGTGCGGGTCGACCTCACGGAGCGACCGGTGTCCGTCGCGACGGGGTCGTACGAACTCGGCCACCCGATCGGCGTCGACGACTGTGGTGACGTGCCGGTCGCGAACGTCGCCACGAAGTCGATGCAGCCGACACCGCTCGTGGTCGCCGGGAAGTACGAGGGGGAACACCTGGTGATCGACCGCCCCGAAGAAGCACCCGGGCCCGAGACGGTAGCACTGCCACGGGGCCTCGTCTTCTTGGGTGAGCGCCGGTGACCGGGGAGCGACTGGGAGCGGTGACGCTCCAGGGGGTCGCCCTCCGCCAGCACGCCGAGCCGTACCCGTTCGACTACGAGCCGTACGACCACCAACTCCGACTCGCGAAGTTGGTCCGCGGGGACGCGGGGTTCGTCGCGGTCGACGACAGTCCGACCGGTGGTGGGAAGACGTCGGCGTGGCTCGCGCCCGCACTGGACGAGACGCTCGACACGGTGGCGATCTACCCGACGAACGCGCTCGTGGTCGATCAGACGGACCAAGTCGAACGAGCGGCCGAGACGACCGACGACGACGTGGCCGTGTTGACGATCACGTCCGAACGGCTCGCACGCCACCGGGCGGAGATGGCCCGCGACGTTCGGTCGAACGCCGAGGTGATCGACCACCTGTACAGACGCGAGCGACGGACGAACGACCAGGTGATCGTCCTCACGAACCCCGACAGCTTCGTGATGATGGTTCGCGGGCTGTACGGCTCGGTGACCCGGGCGTACCGGAACGTCCCGTTCGCCGTCGTCGACGAGTTCCACCGCGCCGGGCGCAAGGAACAGAACACGCTCCGGTACCTGCTCGACGAACTCTGGGAGTGGCCCACCGAGGAGGTCGCACTGGATCGAGTCGCGTTCCTGAGTGCCACCCCAGACGACCGACAAGAACGCCTGTTCGCCGACGCGATGGCGGCACCCTACCACCGCGTGACCGAGGGGACGACGGACGAGCGGCGAGCGTTCCTCGACGACCCGGGCGACGCGTTCCAGCCGGTCATGCCACCGGTGGAGTTGGACGTGCGGACTGCCCCGACGTTCGGCACGGCCGACGTGTTGTTGGACGACGACCGCGAGGACTTGCTGTCGTTCTGTGCGGGCGACCGGACGGACCGTGACGGCCACGACAAGGTGGCGGTCGTTCTCGACGGCGTCCACGAGGTCCAGCGGGTCCACGAGTTCCTCGCGGCCGAGCTGGACTGCCGTGTCGAGCGGATCGACGGGTTCCGCGGGGAGGAGAAGAGCCGGAAACTCAGAGAGTTCGACGTACTCGTGAGCAACGCGGCAGTCGAGGTCGGCGTGGACTTCGAACTCGACCGCCTGCTGTTCGCGGGTCACCGGAAGTCGAGTTTCCTCCAGCGACTCGGACGACTGCGGAGTCGCTCGGACGTGTGCGAGGCTCGGTGTTACGTTCCACGTCCCGTCGGGACGACACTCTGTGAGCACGAGGCCGTCGCGGACGGAGCAGTGACACGGAGAGACTTCGACGACGTGCTCGCCGCCGCGTTCCCGGAGCCACGTCGGCCGGCGTCGTTCGACTGGCGGTACTCCGGACCCGAGGCGGTCCACCACCTCGAGGACCGTGTCGGAGACGCCCGTCCGGATCGACGAGAGACGATCGCTCACCGCGGGCGAGCACGGATCGACCGTCACTTCGTGGAGCCGTTCGACGACCTCGCCGACGCCGACCTTGACCGGGCGACCGACACCGTCGACTGGCGGACACTGGAACGGCTCCAGTGGTACCGTGGTGACTCGATCCAGGCGCTGGTGTACGATCGGACCGGTGACGGCGACGGCGTCGTGCGAGCCTACGACGTGTTCTACCTCCTCCGGTACGGACGGGTCACCTTCCACGACCGCGAGACGTTCGAGCGGATCGTCCCCGACGACGAGCAGGCGACCGTGGATCGACTCGCACGGTACGTCGACGGGTTCTGTACCTTCGACGGCACGATCGAGACGACCGACGAGGGGTACGGACGGAGCGTCTCGTTCGCCGGGCCACGGCTCGGTACCCAGTTGCGCGAGGGTGGCGGGAAGCCGAGAGTGTTCGGCGGGCTCCAGGTTCGTGTCGACACCGAGCCGGGGCTGCCGAGCGTCGACGGCGTCGAGTGTTTCAACGACCGTCTGCGTTCGCGTCGCGACAGACTCGGGCCGGCCGCCGGCATCCTCGGCCACGCCGTCCCGAAGCGGCCGGCCGTCGTCACCCAACAGTACGGCCTCGACGACTTCTTCTTCCTCTACCCGGTCACGGCGCAAGGCGAGTCGGGGAGTCTCGCACTGGGGACCGACGCGTTGTACCTCCACTGTCACCAGTGCGAGGCCGAGGCCGACGACACCTCGGACGACGACGACCTGATCGGCGGCGTCGGCGACGGTGGTGACTGGTCGATCGGCGGCGTCGGCGACGGTGGTGACTGGTAGTGACCGCGTCCAGTTTAGAGACGAACTCGTCCACGTCAGCGCGCTCAACGAGTACGTCTACTGTCCAAGGCGGTTCTACTACCAGCGGTACCACGACGAGATCGGGAGGCCGTACGAACTCGTCGACGGCCGGTCGAAACACGACGGCCAGGCCCGTCGTGGCGGCTGGGTTCGCGAGCGGTACTTCCGTTCCGAGGACCTGGGACTGCACGGGAAACTCGACCTGATCGAGAGCGACGGCGACGTACTCACGCCGGTCGAGCGGAAGCGTGCCGAGAGCGAGACCTACTTCGCGAGCGACGAAGTCCAACTGGCCGGCTACTGTATGCTACTGGAGGCGGTGACCGGGGAGCCGGTCAACGTCGGGTACGTCTACCTCTACTCGACGGACGAACGCCACAGCGTCCGGATCACCGACCGCCACCGGGAGACGGTCCACGAGATCGTCTCCCAGATCGAGTCGATGCGTGTCGATACGATCCCACCACTCACCGACAACCCGAGCAAGTGCGAGGCCTGTTCGGCTCGCACCTACTGCATGCCCGAAGAGACGGCTCGACTGGAACCCGAGCGCGCTCGCGGCACTGGCTGGGAGAATCCCGACGCCGTCTCGCTCGGGGGTGAGGAGTCGTGAAGTCTCCCGAGGGGATGTTCGACGAGTCGGTGGTGTTCGTCACCACGCAGGGTGCACAGATCCGGACGGACGGCGGCCGTGTCGTCGTCTGGGACGTGGACGGCGACGACGGGGAACTCGCGACGTTCCCGATCGAGAAACTGGACACGATCAACGTGTTCGGTGGGGTCAACTTCTCGACGCCGTTCGTCGCCGAGGCGAACGACCACGGGATCGTGTTGAACTACTTCACACAGCACGGAGACTACCGCGGGAGTTTCGTCCCCGAACGGAACACGATCGCCGAGGTGCGGCGGGCACAGTACGCGTTGGGCGACGAGGGTGAACTCGCGATCGCGCGGGCGATGATCGCCGCGAAGATTCGCAACGCTCGCACGCTCCTCGCGCGGAAGGGTGTCACCGGCACGGAGTTCCTCGCGGATCTCCAAGCGCGGGCCAGAGAGGCCGGGAGTGCCGACGACCTCCGCGGGACCGAAGGCGAGGCAGCCGAGCGGTACTTCTCCCGGCTCGACGAGACGCTGACGGACGGCTGGACGTTCGAGTCGCGGTCGAAACGCCCACCGGAGGATCACGTCAACTCGTTGCTGTCGCTGACGTACGTGATGGTGAAAAACGAGGTGTTGGCCGCGTTGCGGCAGTACAACCTCGATCCGTTCCTCGGCGTGCTCCACGCCGACCGGCACGGTCGCCCGTCGCTCGCGTTGGACCTCCAAGAGGAGTTCCGCCCGATCTTCTGTGACGCGTTCGTCACCCGGCTGGTGAATCGCGGGACGATCCAGCACGACCAGTTCACGGCGGACAACCACCTCGCGGACGACGCCTTCCAGACGTACCTCGGGAAGTTCGACGACTACATGCAAGAGCAGTTCACGCACCCGTACTTCGAGTACGAGGTGACGCGCCGGAAGGCGATCCGCCAGCAGGCGATCCTGTTGCGGAAGGCGATCACGGGCGAGTTGGACGAGTACCACGCGCTGGAGGTGTCGAAGTAGTGCACCTCCTCGTGGCCTACGACGTGAGCGACGACGCGAACCGGCGGCGGGTGTACCGGACGCTCCAACGCTACGGCGCCTGGAAGCAGTACTCCGTGTTCGAACTGGAAGTGTCGAAGACCGAGCGCGTAGAGCTAGAAGACGAGTTGGCGGACGAAATCGACGCCGACGACGGCGACCGCGTGAAGCTCTACCGACTGTGTGCGAGCTGTGAGTCCGAGACGACCACCCTGGGTGCCGAGCCCGCCGACGAGCAGTCGAACGTGGTCTGATCCGCCCGGTTACGTGGACCTTTTTGAAGGCTCTGTACGGCGGGGGTCCACGTAACCAGCCCTTCGCGTGCGGTGTGCAGAGAAAGCTATAGGTGGTGTGCGGCGTATATCACCCCCTGTCGCAGCGGCCCAGGAAACCCATCTCGGGATTGAAACAGGACGACGACGGAGAGACGGAGGTGGCCGGATGGTCGCAGCGGCCCAGGAAACCCATCTCGGGATTGAAACGAGACGACGAACCTCACGCAGGGGGACGCGTTCTACGTCGCAGCGGCCCAGGAAACCCATCTCGGGATTGAAACAGTCAGAGGGCTCGTCAGTCACGTCTCCGGGCACGTCGCAGCGGCCCAGGAAACCCATCTCGGGATTGAAACAAGAACGCAGAAGCGACCCCGGTCGCCACGACCCGTCGCAGCGGCCCAGGAAACCCATCTCGGGATTGAAACAACCCCGCGGCGAAGCCGACACCGACCCCGACCGCCAGGTCGCAGCGGCCCAGGAAACCCATCTCGGGATTGAAACGGAGACACAGGTCGGGCGCGCCGCGCGCGAACAGCTGATGTCGCAGCGGCCCAGGAAACCCATCTCGGGATTGAAACAGGTGCGTGAGCGTGTTGGAGGTGAGGAGTCGTGAGGTCGCAGCGGCCCAGGAAACCCATCTCGGGATTGAAACCGTGCCGCTCGCGTCCGTCCACGCGATCGTGACCCGGTCGCAGCGGCCCAGGAAACCCATCTCGGGATTGAAACGATCTCCACGACACGGCGTCCGTACGGCGTGATCGTCGCAGCGGCCCAGGAAACCCATCTCGGGATTGAAACAGGTCGTCTCACTGACCCACACCGTCCAGAAGGAGCGTCGCAGCGGCCCAGGAAACCCATCTCGGGATTGAAACCGGGCGAGGTGATGGGGGACGACTACAAGATCGGCCTGGTCGCAGCGGCCCAGGAAACCCATCTCGGGATTGAAACGGCAAAACGTACGTCCGTGACCAGCCCGGTGGCGAGTCGCAGCGGCCCAGGAAACCCATCTCGGGATTGAAACGGCAACACGGCCGGCCCCGGCGTCGGTGACGACTCGGTCGCAGCGGCCCAGGAAACCCATCTCGGGATTGAAACAGGTAGCCGCCGCCCGCCACGGCCGCCTTCACGGCCGTCGCGACGGGGAGGAAACCCATCTCGGGATTGAAACAGGAGTTGTGCAGACGCTACTCGAAGATCTCGAAGGTCGCGACGGGGAGGAAACCCATCTCGGGATTGAAACTGAGCGACGACGTGAGCGTCGTCTCGGCGCTGCGTCGCGACGGGGAGGAAACCCATCTCGGGATTGAAACGCCGCGCCGTCGACGACGACGACCTCGTGACGGTCGGTCGCGACGGGGAGGAAACCCATCTCGGGATTGAAACTCCATCTCCTGCAACATGTCTCGGATCGCGTGGAACGGTCGCGACGGGGAGGAAACCCATCTCGGGATTGAAACACGGCCAGTTGCAAGAGATCGGGAAGATCGTCGTGACGTCGCGACGGGGAGGAAACCCACCTCGGGATTGAAACACGTACGACGTGTTCCCGTTTTGCCGGATCGGTCGCGTCGCGACGGGGAGGAAACCCACCTCGGGATTGAAACAGCGTCTGCTCCACGCGTCGGCGGCTGAGCGACCGTCGCGACGGGGAGGAAACCCACCTCGGGATTGAAACCGGGGAGACGGTGATCGTCGCCGCCACGCTCGGGGTCGCGACGGGGAGGAAACCCACCTCGGGATTGAAACCGTACCTGGATCTCGTCGTCCTGCCGCACCGGCTGGTCGCGACGGGGAGGAAACCCACCTCGGGATTGAAACAGGGTCTTCCGGAGCAGTTCGTGACTCGACCGACCGGCCGGGTCGCGACGGGGAGGAAACCCACCTCGGGATTGAAACCTGGCGGGAGTGACCTTTCCCAGAAACGTGGGGTGTCGCGACGGGGAGGAAACCCACCTCGGGATTGAAACGCCTCGGCATCGGTGCGACGCAGCTGGGCGCGGCCGTCGCGACGGGGAGGAAACCCACCTCGGGATTGAAACTCGCTCTCGTGGGGGTTGTCGTCGCGGGTCCGGGCATCGTCGCGACGGGGAGGAAACCCACCTCGGGATTGAAACCGTTCACTCTCGGCCTGTTCTTCGGCCTCGGCGAGGAGGTCGCGACGGGGAGGAAACCCACCTCGGGATTGAAACAACGCCAGCGCGTCCGTCCCGAGTTGCGGGAGCCACGTCGCGACGGGGAGGAAACCCACCTCGGGATTGAAACCGGACCTCCGTCGTGGGTTCGTCGCGATCGCGGTCGTGTCGCGACGGGGAGGAAACCCACCTCGGGATTGAAACACGGCACGCTCGAGGGGACGGGTTTCCGGGTCAAAATGTCGCGACGGGGAGGAAACCCACCTCGGGATTGAAACTCGACGCTCGCCGATCGGTTGGAATCGGAGTTGCAGGAGTCGCGACGGGGAGGAAACCCACCTCGGGATTGAAACCGCTGGGTGAAGTCCGACAGCGTCACGCGGTCGAGTCGCGACGGGGAGGAAACCCACCTCGGGACCCGAGACGGAACCCACGGACTGACCATCACTCGAGAACAGTCCATCCCCTCCAGATAGAGAACTCCTCCGAGCCACTGCTGTACCGCTCACCCTCGGCCACAGGTGACGGAGAACTAACACGTAACGTACCACAACGTTTTTCCCGCTCGCTACACGAGAGACGAACACGACTCTCCGGGGTCGTCACTCCACGCGCAGTAGAAGTGGCGAGGGTGTTAGGGCACCCTCACCGGGGTGTCGTAGGACCGAACACCCATGTGTGAATCCGACTCGCCGTCACAAGAGCGTGACGGACAGCCTGCCGCACAGGACACAGAGACGACCGCGACCGACGACGCCCGCGGCTCCGAGCGACTGGCGACGACGTTCGACGCCCTCGCGACAGAAGTCCCGGAGCAGACGGCACTCCCCGACCGGCGACGCGACGCACTCGCCGACCTGTGCCGTCGCGTCGCGAGCACACTCCGGCGTGACGACGCACTCGGACCCGTGGACGCGCTGGCGACGGAGGCCGTCGAGGCCGTCGGCGATCTGGGCGACGAGCGCGACACCGGCGCGGCGACCCGTCGCGACGGCGACGCCGCCGCCCGCCGCGAGGCCGCAGACGTACTGTTCCAACTCCTGACGGCCGTCGAGGAGACGCGGACGCTGCGGTAGCGCCCGCCACTCGACGGCTCGCGCTCGCGACACGAGTCAGACTCTCGACACGATCCGTCGAACGGCGAGAGCACCCGCCAGAACGACTCACGCCGAACGCGACGCCACCGCCCGCAGCCTCACACCAGTACGCGTTCTAACGACACGACTTCCCCGGAATCGGCGCTGGGGTCGCCGACGAGCGTCCCGAGACAGACGGCCGCCCCCTGCGGCGTGAGACAGACCACGAGATCACCCTGCGTCGGCTCCGCAGCAGCGTCGTCACCCGCACCACCGGCACCGTCACCCGCACCACCGGCACCGTCACCCGCACCACCGGCACCGTCACCCGCACCACCGGCACCGTCACCCGCACCACCGGCACCGTCACCCGCACCACCGGCACCGTCACCCGTGCCACCCTCGCCGACTCGTACCGGCTCCGGCGCGGGGTCGACGGCCAACACGCCGGGGGCGTACACCGGCGCGCCCTGGGCCACCTCGCGGGCGGCGTTCTCCGGGATCGTCACCCGCGGGAGGTGTCGCAGCGCACGCTCGGCGGGTGCGACCGCCTCGGCCAGCGGGTCTGACTCACCCTCGTCGTCGAACGCCAGCGCGTCCGCGAACTCGTGGATCGTCACGAGGTCGCGGTCGTCGAACGGGTCCGTCCCGACCCGCCGCAGGTTCCCCATGTGCGCGCCGGTGCCCAGCGCCAACCCGAGATCGTGACACAGCTTCCGCACGTAGGTGCCCGACTCACAGCGAATCCGCAACAGCACCTGCCGGTCGCTGTGGTCCAACACCTCCAGGTCGTACACCGAGCGCGTCCGCAGGCGTCGCCGGACGGCGGACTTCCGCGGGGGTTTCTGGTACAGTTCCGTCTCGAACGCGGCGAGCACCGACTCGAGATCCGCCGGCGCCGAGCGGTGGAGTTCCAACACGGCGACGTACGTCTTCGCACCCTCGAGGAACACCTGCGCGAGCCGTGTCGCGTCGCCCAAGAGAATCGGCAGACACCCCGTCACCTTGGGGTCGAGCGTCCCCGCGTGGGCGGCGCGGTCGACACCCGCGAGGTCGCGGACCCACGCCGTCACCTCGTGGGCGGAGGGGCCGGGCGGCTTGTCGAGGTTGACGACGCCGAAGGAGAGCGTCTCGCGGGGCGAGCGGTCCGACGGGGCGGGACGCAGTGGCATGTCAGAAGTCGTAGCGGACGCCGGTGATCGGTTCCTTCCCCTCGTCCGTCGCGGGGTCGTAGGCGTCGACCGCCCGGATCAGGAGGTCGGGGACGGTCTCCTCGCTCCACCGGCCGGTGTTGACGACGAGGTCGTAGATGGACCGGTCGCCGATGTCGATGTCGTAGTACTCCGCGTACCGTTTCGCCTCGCTCTCCTCGCGGCGGCGCGTCTCCTCGCGGGCGACGGCGAAGTCCTTCTCCTCGCGGTCGGTGATCCGCTCGACGCGCACGTCCAGTGGGGCGTCGAGCCAGATCCGCAGGTCGGCGTGCTCACCCGCCAGCCAGCCGGCGAGTCGCGACTCCAACACCAACTGTTCGCCCTCGACGGCGTGCTCGCGGAGACGCCGGTCGAGGTCGCGGTCGATCTGGTCGTCGTCCTCGGCGAGTTCGTTGAACTCGACCGGCGAGAGCCCACGCTCGGCAGCCATCTCCCGGAAGGTGTCTCCCCCGGAGACGTGGTCGAAGCCGAACTCCTCGGCGATCCGCGCCGCCGTCGTCGACTTGCCACTCCCCGGTGGCCCGGAGATCGTGACCAACATACCACCACTCCACACGGTCGGTACAAGTGACTGTCCATCTACCGAGACGGCGACAGGTTCGCGAACGGCGACGGCGACAGGTTCGCGAAGAACGCCAGCCTAGCGGTGGCGTCAGTCGTCCGTGTGGACGACCAGGACGACCGACTCCGTCTCGATCAGTTCGCCGGCACCGTCGTAGCTGTGCGTCTCGACGACCTCGAACTCGTCGCCGGTCAGCGTCTCGCCGCCGGCCGCCAGCGTGTCGCCGTCGAGTTCGTACGCGCCGCTCGCGATGTCGGCCTCGATGTCGCCGACGGCGTCGCCGTACTTCGGCCCGACCGTGGCGTAGTCGAGGTCGATGTCCGCGATCTCGGCGGTCGCCTGCGGCGCGGTCGCGTCCGCCGAGACGGTGAGCTCGTCGACGTGCATCACGCTCGCGACGGCGTCCTCGAAGCCGGCGATGTCGCCGTACACCTCGACCTCCGGGAGGTCGGCGTTCAACGCCAGCCCGCGGTCGCTCTTGAACGAGCGCAGCGCCGAGATGACGCGCATCGCCCGCTCGCCTGGCGCCAACGGCGCGTCGTACCCGCGCGGCTCCGGCCACCCCTGTCGGTGGAGACTCGGGGTGTCGTCTGCGTCGGCCGCGTCGGCCGCGCCCGTCTCGGGGGCGTCGGCTGCGCCCTCTCCGGTGGCGTCGGCGTCTGCCTCGGCGGTGTCGGCGTCCCCCGCGGGCGCGTACGTCGCCGTCCACACCTCCTCCGTGACGAACGGGAGGATCGGCGCGAACAGCCGCAGGACGGTCTCGTGGACCGTCCGCAGCGTGTACGCCGTCGAGGCGGCCGCCCCGTCGCGCTGTTTCGCCAGTTCGAGGTAGTTGTCACAGAACGTGTCCCAGAAGAACGTCCGCAGTTCCGTCCGGGCCTTCGCGTACTCGTGGGCGGCGAAGTGATCCGTCGCCGTCTCGACGATGTCGTCCAACGTCGACAGTAACCACTCGTCGACCGGCTCCAGCGTCTCCGGCTCGGCCGGCAACTCCGCGTCCGTCGTCGGGTGGGTGGTCGTCGCCAACTCCGCCTCCGCGGCGGCCTCGCTCGCCAGGTCGTCGACGAGCTTCGAGGCGTTCCAGATCTTCTGGATCAGCTTCTCACCCTGCCGGAGCTCGTTCGTCTTGTACGGGAAGTCGTCGCCGACTGAGTACCCCGACGCCCAGTAGCGGATCGCGTCGACTGGGTACTCCGCCATCACCTCCTCGGGCAAGACGACGTTCCCCCGCGAGGAGGACATCTTCTCGCGGTTCTCGTCCAACACCCAGCCGTTGATCAACACGGAGTCGAACGGCACCTCGCCGGTGTGTTCGACACACTTGACGATCGTGTGGAACAGCCAGAACGAGACGATGTCGTGGCCCTGCGGGCGCAGGTCCATCGGGTACAGCCCCGGCTCGTCGAACGTGATCTCCCCCGCGTCGGCGTCGTAGTCCCACCCGGCGTTGATCAGCGGCGTGAGCGAGGAGGTCGCCCACGTGTCGAACACGTCCTCTTCGGCCTCGAACTCGTCGTGGCCACACTCGGGACAGGCGTCGACCGACGGCTCGTCCGCGATGGGGTCGACCGGGAGTCGCTCCGGGTCGGCGAAGATCGCCTCGTCGCAGTCCGCACAGTACCACACCGGGAACGGGATGCCGGAGTCGCGCTGGCGGGAGATACACCAGTCCCACTCCAACCCCTCGATCCAGTGTTCGTACCGGGAGAACATCTTCTCCGGGTACCAGTCCATCTCGCGGCCTGCCTCCAGGTACTCGTCGGTGTGGTCGAGCAGTTCGACGTACCACTGCTCGGTGACGAGGTACTCGACGGCCGCGTCACACGACCGCTCGTGAACCTGGACGACGTGCTCGATCGGGTCGCGGGCGAGGAGTCGCCCCGCCGCGTCGAGGTCGTCCTTGATCGCGTCGCGGGCCGCCTCCGTCGAGAGTCCCTCGTAGTCGCCCGCGAGGTCCGTCATCGTCGCGGACTCGTCGATGGCGACCCGCAGGTCCAGGTCGTGGGCCTGGTACCACTCGATGTCCGTCTGGTCGCCGAAGGTACAGCACATGACGATGCCGGTCCCGGTCTCCGCCTCGACGCGATCGTCGGCGTAGATCGGCACCTCGTGGCCGAACAGCGGGACGCGGGCGGTGCCGCCGACTAGGTGCTGGTTCGCGTCGTCGTCCGGGTGGACGAACATCGCGACACAGGCCGGCAGCAACTCGGGACGGGTCGTCGAGATGACCACGTCGTCGCCCGCCTCGGTCGGCACCGGGTAGTCGCTGGCCTCGCGTTCGGGGTCGGCAGGCGGCTCCGAGCCGGGCTCGACGAGTTCGAAGGCGAGGTCGACGAACTCGGAGTCGCGTTTCTCCTCTTCCATCTCGACTTGCGAGATCGCCGTCTCGCAGTCGGGACACCAGATCGTCGGCGCGCGCTCGCGGTACTCGCGGCCCTTCTCGTAGAGGTCGAGGAACGACAGCTGGGAGATGCGCTGGACGCGCGGCTCGATCGTCTTGTAGGTGCGCGACCAGTCGATGGAGACGCCCAACGACTGCATCTCGTTCGTGAAGCTCTCCTCGTACTCCGCACACACCTCGCGACACTTCTCTTGGAACTCGCGACGGGTGTAGTCGGAGTGGTGGATGCCGAGTTCCTCCTCGGTGAGCAGTTCCGAGGCGATCCCGTTGTCGTCGTAGCCGAACGGGAACATCGCGTCGCCGTCGTGCATCCGGTGGAACCGCGCCGCGAAGTCCTGGAGCGTACTCCCGTAGAGGTGGCCCATGTGGAGACTACCGGAGACGGTCGGCGGCGGCGTGTCGACGGTGTAGGCGGTGTTCGGGTCGGCGTCGCCGTCGCCGAACCGGTACGTCTCGTCGTCGACCCAGAACCGCTGCCAGCGATCCTCGGTCGCTTCGGGGTCGTACTCGCCCGACAGCGACGGGACGGGGGTCTCCGCCGCGTCACCGGTGTCGGTGTCCGTGCCGGTCGCCGCGTCCGACGCGTCGTCGGACTCTGGGTCCTGCGTGCTCATCGATACCCCTCGGTTCGCGTCTGGCCGTGGTCTATCTGGCGGTTCGTCTGCGGGTGCGTGCCTCCGGGGTGGCTCCCGTGGCAACGCTGTCGTCGATTGGTCGGGTGATCGGTGTCTGTCGTGGGTCGCATAGGTACTCGTCTCTCGTCTCCGTCGCTCGGGACACTACCGGTGTCCGAGTCGTCCGTGGTGGGCGGTACGTGCGGTGCCGTGACGGCGGCCGCAGCCGTCTCGGTGCGGACTGTGCGGGGCGTCACGCCCCTACGAAGAGGGTGGCGTCGTCGCGCGACCGGCGGGTCGCCGACTGGGTGAGTGCCATCACTGAAAACTGACGCGGGTTCCCGTAAGAGCGTTTCGTGTGAGGGTGTCGCACACTCGTGGGCGTGGACGGCTGTCACTCACTCGTGGTCGCGGGGCGGCTGTAACACACTCGTGGTCGCGGGGCGGCTGTAACACACTCGTGGGCGTGGACGGCCGTCACCCACTCGTGGTTGCGGGGCCGTCGGTGACTCCGGGTCGTCGGGCGAGCGGCTCCGGTGGGCTTTTGCCCGGACCGCGCGCCTCCCCGAACATGGACGGAGCCGACGGAGCGAGCGACGACGGGGTGAGTGGCGACGAGACGACGGATCACGAGGCGCCCGGCGCGAGTGCGAACGAGGGAGCACCCGACGAGACGACGGACGGAGAGTCGTCGGAGGGACTCACCTACGCGGCGGCGGGCGTCGACATCGCGGAGAGCGAGGCGGCGACGGCGGCGCTGGTCGACGCCGTCGGCGGACCGGGGACGGACGGCGACTACGCCGGCCTCGTGGAGGTCGGCGACCACTACCTCGGGCTCGCGACGGACGGCGTCGGGACGAAACTGCTCGTCGCTCGCGCGCTCGCCGACTACTCGACCATCGGCATCGACTGCATCGCGATGAACGTCAACGACCTCGTGGCGGCGGGCGTCGACCCGGTCGCGTTCGTCGACTACCTCGCCGTCGAGGAGCCAGACGACGACGTGGCCGCCCAGATCGGCGCGGGACTCCGCGAGGGTGCCGACCGCGCCGGCGTCTCGCTGCTCGGCGGCGAGACCGCCGTGATGCCGGACGTGATCACGGATCTGGACCTCGCGGGCACCTGCGCGGGGTTCACGCCGCAGGACGCCGTCTTCCCGGGCACGGCCCAGCCGGGCGACGCACTCGTCGGGTGGGCCTCGACGGGCATCCACTCGAACGGCCTCACGCTCGCCCGCGAGGCGGTCACCCGCGAGCACGCCTACGAGGACCCGTGTCCGTTCGGCGACTACGACACGCTCGGCGAGGCGCTCTTGGAGCCGACGGCGATCTACACGGATCTCTTGGAGCCGATGCGAGCCCACGGCGTCCACGCCGCCGCCCACGTCACCGGCGGTGGGTGGACGAACCTCGAGCGACTCGGCACGTACCGGTACGAGGTCACCGACCCGTGGCCCGCACAGCCGGTCTTCGAGTTCGTACAGGAGGCGGGGAACGTCTCCGACGAGGAGATGCACCGGACGTTCAACGTCGGGACCGGGTTCGTCGCCGCACTCCCCGCCGACCGCGCCGAGTCGCTGGCCGCCGATACGGACGGACGTGTGATCGGCCGCGTGACCGAAGGCGACGCGGTCGCGATCCGCGGGCTGGAGTTGTAGGTCCCGGCACGACCCGGCACAGACCGACCTGGATAGCAGGGTGGTCCGTTCCTCGCGAGTTACCCCATCGAGACGTAGGTCTTGGTCTCCTCGACGCCCGCGATGTCGTGGATCGCGCTCGCGACGGTCTCCATCACCTCGTACATCTCCGCGGTCTCGACCTCCACGATCACGTCGAAGTCACCCGCGACGACGTGGGTCTCCGTCACCGCCGCCATCTCGTCGATCCGATCCGTCACCGCCTCCACCTCCCCGGTGGCTGTCTTCACCATCACGAACGCGCTGACCATGCGACAGAGTACCACGGGTACTATCAAAAGCGTTCCCCCCGGCTCGCGGCGACGGACTCCCGGACTGCGTGGGGGTGCTCCGACCGCCGCGGTCGGCTCTGGGGTCGCGTGGACAACCCTTTTAGTGAGACCTGTCGTACGCACGCCGTATGCGATTCATCGTCATCGGGGCCGGACGGGTCGGCCTGCGGACGGCCCGCGTGTTGCGCGAGGAGGGACACGACGTGACCCTCGTGGAAGCCGACGAGGACCGGGCGGCCCGGGCCGAGACGGACGGGTTCGAGGTGATCGTCGGTGACGGCTCCCGCGAGGACCTGTTGGTCGAGGCGGGCGTCGAGTCGGCTGACGCCGTGGGTGCGCTCACGGGTGACCTGAACACCAACTTCGCGGCCTGTCTCGTCGCCAAACACCACGGCTGTCGCACCGTGATGCGCATCGACGAGGACTACCGCGAGGGCATCTACCAGAAGTACGCCGAGGAGGTCGACGAGATCGTCTACCCCGAGCGTCTCGGCGCCATCGGCGCGAAGAACGCCCTCCTGGGTGGGAACCTCCGTGCCATCGCTGACGTGGCCGAACACCTCCAGGTGGTCCTGTTCACCATCACCGACGACACCCCGATGAAGGGGTACAACCTCTCGGAGGTCACCCTCCCGTCGGAGGCCCGCATCCTCGCGTTCGGCAAGGCCGGCGAGTCGATGGGCATCCCACTGCCGGACGACTCTCTGGAGACGGGCGACCGCGTCGCCGTCCTGGCGGACTTCGAGGTGCTCGGTGACGTCCGCCAGCTCCTGTTGGGTGAGGGCGACGAGACGGCAGAGACCGCCGTCGCCGTCGAGGGAGGTGGTGAGGCGTGACCGTCACCGCCTACGTGATGGTGAAGTCGAACACCGGCGAGGCCGACCGCGTGAAGGAGGCGCTGGCCGACCTGGAGGACGTGACGGAGGCGCACATCGTCGCGGGCGACGTGGACTTCATCGCGAAGGTCGTCACGGAGTCGCCCGGCGACGTGAAACGCGTCGCCGCCGGCGCGATCCAGGACATCCGCGGCGTCGAGCGGACCCAGACGTACATCGCGATGGACTAACACCGACCTTTTTCACTCCTCGGGTGGCGCGCGGGGCGCGCCACCCGAGGAAAAAAGCTCGATCAAAAAGGGCCGCGAGCGCGCCGTCCGGCGCGCTCGCGGTGGATTGCGGTGCCGCGACCGCACCGCAACCGCCCCGTCACTGCACCGCACCACCACCGCCCCGCGACCGCGACCGCCCCGCTCCCGCGACCGCACCGCAACCGCCCCGTCACTGCACCGCACCACCACCGCCCCGCGACCGCGACCGCCCCGCTCCCGCGACCGCACCGCAACCGCCCCGTCACCGCACTGCACCACCACCGCCCCGCGACCGCACCGCAACCGCCCCGTCACCGCACCGCACCACCACCGCCCCGCTCCCGCGACCGCCCCGCCACCCAACGTGCTACTGCGGGCGCACGGACACCGAGAGGTCGTCGGACTCCACCTCGACGACGACCGGCCCCACCGGTGGACAGCCGGGCCACGTGTACGACTCCGACAACTCGCCGCTCGTCATACGCGACTCGTACCCCGACGCCGGCGGCACCACACCACGACTCCGCACCCGCCCGCCCGCCGGCACCGACAGCGTCCGCCGGACCCGCTCGACGCTCCCACCACCTCCGGCGGTGTCTCCGGGCTCGTCGGTCCCTCTCGATCCCGGCTCGCCGCCGCCGATGTCGACGGCGACCCGTCTGTCTGCGTTCGTCCGGTTCGCGACCACCAGGTCGCGCCAGATCCTGTCACAGAGGAATCGCGGATCGGGGTCGAGCCTCACGTCCAACGTCCGGTCGGCCACCGCCTGCCAGGCGTACGTCTCGACGACACCCCGCGCCGCAACTCGCACCCCCACCGCCGGTCCGTCCGGATCGAGCGGGAGTCGCACTCGACTCCGCTCGGGGACGCGCAGCGTCACGGACCGCTCGTCGTCGCCGTCGGCGCCGCCGCTCCCGTCGACCGTCGCCAGTCGAACCGTCGTCGCCTCACCGGAGTTGGCGAGCGCGAGCCGCGTCCGTCTCCGCTCGTCTGCCACGAGCGAGGCGGCACCGTCGATCAGCCGCCGTGCCGCCGGTCCCGCGTACCGCGCCACCCCGCGGAGTCCCGCGCCGAACTCGACCAGGAAGTCACCCGTGTCCGGTCCCACGCGCCACGTCGCCGTCAGCGACGACGCCGTCTCCTCGGATCGGGGTCGCTCCGTCGTCGCCCGGACCGTGTACTCGCCCGGTGCGAGGATCGGCCGCCCGACGGCACCACCGCCAGGGCCAGGAATCGCCGGTGTGCGGCGGAACACGCGCTCGCCGTCGCGCAGGAGTTCGACCCGGATCGTCCGGCGGCCGAGTCGGCGGTTGGCGACGAACAGGCGACGACGGCGCGCGAGCGCGTCCGTCGCCGTCTCCCCGTACGCGTCGGTCTCGCGCGGCGTCGGACTCCCCTGCAACGCCGGGTTCACCGTCTCCGCCTCGTCGCCGCCCGGCGCACCCGCGTCGACGGCGCCACACCCTGCCGTCGATCCGGCAGCCGCAGCCCCGAGTGCCGCGAGCAGACGCCGTCGTGACCACCGTCTCATCTGTCGATCTCTCGGGCGGCCAGCGGCTTCACTCCTCCGGGGGAGCACCCCGGTCGGATCGGGAGCGCTCCGGAGCACCCGCGAGTGGCGGGGAGATCGGACGCCGACGCCACGACTCCCGAACCCACAGTGTCACAGCCGTCGGAGTCCGACGAAGTACGCCGGGGAACTCCCCCACCGCCGCTGGAACCCGGTCTCGTAGGCGAACAGTCGCTCCCACGCACCTGCACGCTGGAACCGACGCGTCACCTCCTCGGGTGTGATCCCGTACGTCGGCCGCGGTGCCGACCGCCGGTCCCCGAGGACACAGAACAGCCCGTCGCGCGGGACGAGGTCGGTGAGTGTCTCCGCCAACCGGTCCCGCTCCCAGGTGTCGAACACGTGGAACGTCGCGGAGTCCAACACGGTCCGGAACTGGAACCCGCTCTCGACGAGCGTGCCGAGCGCGAGCGCGTCCAACCGCAGGAACGGGGTGTCGACCCCGCGACCGGCGGCACGGCGGCGCGCCTCCGCGACCGCACGTCCGGAGATGTCGATCCCGAGCACCTCGTACCCCAGGCGTGCGAGGTAAATCGACAGCTCGCCGGTGCCACACCCCAGGTCGAGGACGGGCGAGCGGACCAGCCCCCGTTCGGTCAGCCACCGGAACGGCGCCTGTGGGTAGCCCACGTCCCAGTTGGGCACCGTCAGGTACGCCTCGTCGTAGACGGCCCGCATCGGCTCCGACCGCGGGACGGGCTCACCGTCGTCCCACGACCCGACACTCCGTGTCACTCTCGTCGTCTCGGGGCGCCGGGGCTTCAAACTGGTGTCGTCGGGGACATCGTCGGTGTGACACGCGTCACTCGACCACGACACGGTGGGAGGCCGCGGCCAGTCACCAGAACTGCTGGGTACGGGCGTACTGCCGTTCTTGCTCCAGCAGGTCGCGGTAGAACTCGTCTTCGTCCTCGCGGAGCTTCCCGATCACGCGGGCGGCGTTCGTCGGGCCGACGCCGCGAGCGGCGAGCGCGATCACCGCCTGCTGGCCGTGCGCCTGCACGAGGTTCGCCGCGCGGTGAGCACGCTGGGTGCGCCGGTGTTGCTCGTCGTCTTTCTCGTCGGCCCGCACGGCGGCGACGGTCTCGTCGTCCCAGGGGTTCAACGCCGCGATCCGCGTGGACCCACACGCCGGACAGGTCGGCTCGTCGCTCACGCTCCCGACCGTCCGCTCGCTGCGCCACTCCGTACAGTGGACACACAAGAGGATCACCCGATCCGACAACACCCTGTCTTTCAGCGTCTCGATCACCGAGGCGTCCGCGTTCTCCGGCACGAGCAACTCCCGCCCAGAGGAGCGTCCGCCGGTGCCGATCGGTGTGTGGTCTCTGGCCGCGGCCACGTCCACGTCCCCGGACTGGATCCGTTCGAGCAACGCGGCCGTCTCCGCGGTCGCCAACTCCGTGTGGAACACCTCCCGGACCGCCTCGTCGAACACCGGCGTGTCCTCCAGCGCCGCCAGCAGTCGGTCGCCGCCGAAGCGTCTGTCCGCGTCGTAGCGCTTGAGCGCGCCGAACTTCGCGGCGACGTGTGCGAGGGTGAACTTCAGCGTGTCCGAGTTCTTCAGCGCCAACTCCAACAACCCCTCGACGTGGTTCGGGTCCGTCTCTTCGAGAATCTCGATCACCGTCCCCGGGTCCGTCCGGGAGGGCACCTCCAACTCCACGCGGTACGGGTCCGCCTCCATCCCCACGGAAGAGCCGGTGCGCTGCCCGATCAGTGCCGAGAGCAGTCGGCCGAGTGTGCGGTTCACCTCGTGGCCGTACGGACTGTTCACCACGATTTCGCGACCACGCCCCTCGACGACGAGTCTGTTCGCCGTCGGCACCGGAGCACCCGCCGCGGCGTGGCGCTGGATCTGTTCGAGGCCGACCGCGGCGGTGTGTTCGTCCGTCGGGTACCGCGCGGTGAACTCCCGTGCGACCGTCTCCGTCGCGGCCCCGCGCTCGAACTGCGGGGCCGCGACCGAGCGCATCTCCCCCACCTCGTTGGCGACGCCGGCAGGCACCGGGATCTCCTGGCCGGTCCACGACGGGACCTCGCCGGCCGGGTCCTCGATGGGCGCGACGTTGACCCGCGCCTCCTCGTCGTCCACGTCGTTGATCCGCCACATCTCCCCGCGCTGGATGAACGCCTCGCCCGGCTCCGCGAAGTTGACGACGAACCGCTCGTCGAGGGTGCCGACCTGCCGCCGCGCGGAGATGTCGTACACCTCGTACGTCTCCTCGTCGGGGATCATCGAGAGGTTGCGGTAGAAGTACTGCCACGTCCCGCCGCTCGTCTCGATCCGGTCGCGCTCCTCGTCGAGCCACACCACCCGGTTGCCGTCGAGTTCCCGCACCACCTCGCGGAACTGCGCGGGCGCGAGCTCGCGGAACGGGTACGCGTCCGTCACCAACTCGTAGGCCGCCCGCGCGTCGACGCCGTCCTCGCGGTCCATCACGATCCCGACGACCTGGTTGGCGACCACGTCGAGACTCCCGTGGTGGATCCCGGCCGTCTCCACCTCGCCCGCGACCGCCCGGCGCGCGATCGCCAGCGCCTCCAGCGTGTCGTCCGGGTGGTCCGTGACGATCGTCCCGGTGGACACCTCGTCACGGCGGTGGCCCGCACGCCCGACGCGCTGGAGCAGTCGCGTCACCTCCCGCGGGGAGTTGTACTGGACGACGTGGTCGACCCGTCCCACGTCGATCCCGAGTTCCATCGAGGAGGTACACACCAGCCCGTCGATCTCGCCGTCCTTGAACCGGTCTTCCACGTCGATCCGCGCCTCCTTCGACAGCGAGCCGTGGTGGACCTCGATCGGCTCGTCGAGGGCCTTGAACCGCGATCCCAGCGCCTCCGCCGTCTGGCGCGTGTTGACGAAGATCAGCGTCGACTCGTGGTCCGCGACCAAGTCACGGATCAGTCGGACGTGGCTGGCGATCTCCGCGTCCGTCGCCAACTCCCCCGCCAGCGCCTCGTCGGCCTCGGTCACCTCGGGTGACACCACGTCGAACGCCACGTCGCTGCCGGCGTCGATCTCGACGATCGTACAACCACGTGCGCCGGTGAGGAACCGCCCCACCTCCGCGGGGTCGCCGACGGTCGCGGAGAGGCCGATCCGCTGGTAGTCGTCGGCCAGCGCTCGGAGTCGCTCCATCGCCACCGTGAGTTGTGCGCCGCGCTTCGAGGCGGCGAGTTCGTGGACCTCGTCGATCACGAGGTGGCGTACGTCCGCCAGCGCGGTCCGGAGCTTCGACCCCGTGAGCATCGCCTGCAGCGTCTCCGGCGTCGTGACGAGCACGTCCGGCGGGTCCTCCGCCTGCCGTTGCCGCTGGTAGTCGGAGGTGTCGCCGTGTCGCACCTGTACGTCCAGCTCTAAGGTCTCGCCCCACCACTCCAGTCGCTCGCGCATGTCGCGGTTCAACGCCCGCAGCGGGGTGACGTACAGCGCCCCCATCCCGTCGGGCGGGTCGGCGGCGAGTGCGTCGAACACCGGGAGCATCGCCGTCTCCGTCTTCCCGGTTCCCGTCGGGGCGACGACGAGCCCGTGGTCCCCGTCGACGAGCGGTGGGATGGCGCGCCGCTGTGGCTCCGTCGGCGTCGTGAACCCCCGGTCCGACAGCGCCGACCGGACCGGCTCCCCCAGCGCGGCGAAGGCGTCCATCCCCTCGGCGACACCCGCGTCTGTCATCGACAGTGGTTGCGGCGGGAGGCGGTTAACGGTTTCTCGACGGGAGTCGTCGGGTCGCGAACGCCGCCGACGACCCGCCGACAGATCGACTCGCGACCGTCGGCGACGAACTGGCGACCGACCGACTCCCGATCGGAACCGCGACGCGACTCAGTCCAGGAACTCGCGCGCCGCGCTCTCGTCCTCGAAGATCCGCGTCTCGACACCGTCGAGTTTGCTCTGGAACGCCATCCCCTTGACGCGCTCCTCGACGACGACGGCCCACCGCGAGACACCCTCGTCGACGGCCACGTCGCCGGCGTGTTGGACGGCCTCGAACACGCCCGAGCCGATCGGGTTCTCCACGCGCAGCAGCGTCAGGATTCCGTCCACGTCCTCGCGCTCTAGCGTCGAAACGAACGCCTCGTTGATCGCCGCACCCGTCTCCGCGTCCAACTCCAGCGTCGCCGGCAGTTCCACCGTCACCACGCCGTCTTCGAACGTCAGAGTCCAGTCTCCCTCGGTCGCCGTCGTCCGCGTCGCACGAGTCGTGCTCATGTACGGTTCACACGAGGGACCGATCCCACCCAAACCGTGTGTCCAACTACAGAGACGCCAGGTTCCGGAGTGTCTAACTACAGAGAACCGGTCGGTTCCGGGTCGGTTCTCGGCTGTGAGAGACGTACACACGGCCGGAGTGGCGGGTGACGAGACGTACACACGGCCGGAGTGGCGGGTGACGAGACGGGGGACATGACCGTCTCTCGGGACGTGTCACCGACGGACTTAGGTCGGGAGCCGACGACGCCGGACCGATGAGCGAACGCGACGCGATCCTCGACGGGACCGAGACCGCCAACCGGGCAGACGACGGGCTCGCACTCGGGACGACCATCGGCGGGTTCTACGAGCGAATCGACGACGTGGCGGCGTGGTCGCCCGAGACGGGTGGGTTCGACTTCCTCGAGGTGACCGTCGGCGGCGACTCGACGCGGTTGGACGCCGTCCCGGTCGAGCGGCTCGCGCGGGAACTCGACGCGGCGGGGTACGACCGCACGGTCCACCTCCCGACCACCTACCCGTTCGCAGTGCCGGTCCCGGAGGCGCGTCGCGCCGCGCTGGCGTACCTCGACCGCGGACTCGAGGTCGCGGCTGGGTTCGGCGCCGAGAAGGCGGTCGCGCACGCCAGCACCGAGCCACACGATCCCGGTGACGCGCCGCTGTTACGCGAGACCGTCACAGACCTGGCCGCACGCGGCGAGGACGCCGGCGTGGAACTCTGTGTGGAGAACGTCGGGCACCTCGACCGGGGCTTCGGCCTGGAGACCGTCGGCGAGGCTGTCGCGGACGCGGGGGCGTCGCTGTGTCTCGACGTGGGGCACGCCTACCTGGAGGTCGGCAACGACGGCTTGCGGGAGTTCCTCGCCTCGTACGCGGACCTCGTCTCGCACGTCCACGTCCACGACGCCCGGGAACGGGGCGACTCACACGTCCCACTGGGGGCCGGCGAACTCGACCCGACGGCCGCCGCGGCCGTGGCCGACGCCGCCCCGACCGTCGCCGTGGAGGTGTTCACCGACGACTGGCCGCTGTTGGCCGACACCGCCCGCCGGTTCGAGCGCGCCGTGACCGGGGAGTGAGCGGGGATGCGGTGACGAGCGAGCGGGGAGGCGGTGACGAGCGAGCGTGGCACGTCTCGGCGCGTAGGACAGCACGCCGCTTGTCACTTCACAGCGTCGCGGGCGACGAACACCGTCTCCCCGCGCCGGCCACACGCCGGACAGTCGAACCGCTGCCACCGCGTCGTGTCGAGGTCGCCGAACGGTGCCGGCCGGACACCTCGCTCGCGCCCGAACCGCTCCCCGCAGTGGTCACACCGGAACTCCGCCGCGTCGAGGTCGGCCGACGGCGTATCGTCGCGAGTCACGAGTCCCCTCCGGTCACGAGTCGTGGCCCGCCCGCGAGTCGTCGCCCGGCGTCTCGCCCGCGAGCCGGTCGCGAGCGAGCGTCTCGGCACGCCGGCGGAGATCGCGGACGGCGACACCGCTCTCGCGCGCCGCGGCCAGCACGTCGTCGTACTCCGCGCTCACGTCGTAGACGGTGCCGTCGGCGGTGAGTGCGAGCTTGACCGCCACCTCGTGTGTCGTCGGCTCCGACTCGGACGTGTCGCCTCCCGCCGCCGTCTCGTCGGCCGGAATCCCCTCTCCGTCTCGGGCGTCCTCGTCGTCCACGGAGAGCGTGACAGTCTCGACGCGTCGGTCAGCGATCCAGCGGTGGCGCGCGGCCGTCTCCCGGACGCCGAGCGTCCCCGTCTCGACGGCGAGCCGTCGCGCGAGTCGCGTCGCGTCGCCCGGTTCACAGATCACCTGCACGTGGTGACCCGGGCGCGACTTCTTGCCCGTCGTCGGGAGCACGGTCACGTCGTGGGCGCCCGCCTCGAGGAGTGTCGTCTGGAGACTCCCGAGCACCTCCGGCGTCGTGTCGTCGAGCGTCGTCTCGAGAACCGTCACCTCGTCGTGGTGGAGGCCGTCGGCCGTCGACGGGTGCGGATCGTCCCCGGCGGAGTGGTGCCCGTGATCGGTCGTCGCCTCGTAGTGGTCGTCGCCCGTCGATCCGTGGTCGTCGTGACCCGTCTCTCCGTGTTCGTCTGCAGACTCCTCGTCGTGTCCGCCGTGAGCGTGACTCGCGTCGTCCTCGCCGGCGTCGCCGTCTGGCGTCGACTCGCCGACGGTCGCGCGGAGGACGTTCGGCCGCGGCGCGAGGTCGTAGCCGCCGGCGCCGTAGCCGCTCGTCTCGACGGCCAGCGGCGGGAGCGTGTCGACACCCTCGGCCAGCGCCGCGAGGATCGCCGCGCCGGTCGGCGTCGTCAACTCTCGCTCGACCGGCCCACCCTCCAGTCGCCAGTCGGCGCGAGCGGCGATCTCGGTCACCGCCGGCACCGGGACGGGGTAGGTGCCGTGGCTGAACGTCGCCTCGCCGCCGCCGGCGGCCACCGGCGTCGTCACGATCCGCTCGGGTCCGAGGTCGTCGGCGAGGAGACACGCGCCGACTACGTCCGCGATCGCGTCGTCTGCCCCCACCTCGTGGAACGGCGTCACCCCCAACGCCGTGTCGTGGACGGCCGCCTCCGCCTCGCCCAACAGCCGGAACGCCTCGCGCGCGTTCGTGGCGACGGTGTCGGGGAGTGCCATCTCGTCGACCAACGCCACCACCTCGTCGTAGGTGCGCTCCGGGCCGCGCCCCTCGGCGTGCTCGTGGGAGTGGCCGTGCTCGTCGTGACTGTGGTCGTGATCGTGCGAGTGGCCGTGATCGTGCGAGTGGCTGTGGTCGTGATCGTGCGAGTGGCCGTTTGCGTCGTCGTGGTCGTGACTGTGCTCGCGGTCGTGTGAGTGGTCGTGATCGTGCGAGTGCTCGTGATCAGTCGTCGTCTCGTCGTCCGCCGCGTCGGTGGAGACGACGCGCGCCCGCGTCGCGGCGACACCCTGTTCGTCGACCGCCGCGAACTCGTAGGCGACCGGGAGCACGTCCGTGACGGGCGCGAGCACGTCCGGATCCGCGCCGGCCGCGACCAGCGCACCCAACACCACGTCTCCGGCCACGCCCGTCTGCCCGTCGAAGGCCAGTGTTCGCATGCTCCCACCGAGACGGTCGAGGTACAAGTGTCGCGCGACTGTGCGGCCACGACAGAGTGGCCTGCCGATCCGCGGCCGTCGCAGCCTGCGATGCTGGCGGTGTTCAGATAGGGCTAGATCGTCGGGTGGGACTAGTACTCAGGAAGCCCCGAGGGGATCGCGGTCGCTCGGCGACATATCGCGCCTCTTGTGCGCGGCTTCGCCGCTTACATCGAGGCGCGGCGCAGCCGCGCCTCGCAGGCACCGTTCGGCGCGATAGGGGCCGCCGAGACGACTGAAGTGAACGCGATCCCCTCGCCCCTTCCAGTCCCGCCCGAATCCGCCCCGCACAGCACCTCTCCCTCCCCAGCCTCGTCGCTCGCTCCGCTCGCTCCTCCCTCGCGCGTTTCTCGCGCGCCACCCGCAACAGTCGTCTTATCTGAACACTACCGTAAGCTGGCCCGTAGATATTTGTACTCGGCCGAGCCATTCGCCGGTGAGGTAACAGCGAATGGCGCAAGGGACGGTCGCGTTCTTCAACGACACGGGTGGTTACGGATTCATCGAGACAGACGACGCCGACGAGGACGTGTTCTTCCACATGGAAGACGTCGGCGGCCCCGACCTCGAGGAGGGGCAGGAGGTCGAGTTCGAGATCGAACAGGCCGAGAAGGGCCCACGAGCCAAGAACCTCACGCGACTGTGAGGTGACCGGGTCGCGGCCAGGGCTCACCCGAGGGTGAGCACCCGGACGCGGACCGACTCGCCGTCGGTCTCCAACACGACTTCTTCGCGGACGCTGTCTGCGACCAGCGACCGCCACGACTCCGGCCCCGACCCCGGGAACGGCGGCACGTCGTCGGCGAGCAGCGCCCGCGGCTGGACGTGGATCGGTTCGGGGTCGTCGTACTCCGCCTCCGTCCCCGCGACGTGGATGCGGGCACGCATCCGGCCGGTGAACGGCGGCGTGATCCGCAACACGGCGTCGCGACGGTTCCGGTTGCGCGACTCGACCGCCGCCACGAGGTCCGCCGTCGTCACGACGACACTGTCGATGGCCGTCGGGTCGCCGCCCGACGACACCCCTGGCTCGTCGCTCACGGACACCCATCGGACGCCGACCGACGAAACCATTCCGCTCTCGAACCTGCCGGTGTGGTGTGGCAGTTCACCGGACGGACACCGGCGACAGAGCAGTCGCTCCGTGGCACGGGTCTCGCGAGAACACGACCGCTCGCAGCCTCACGACTGGTAGGCGAGGTCCGCTCGTACCGTCTCGAGCGACTCCTGGTCGAGAGAACCGCCACAGTCTGGACACGCCGCGCGGAACGACGCCGCGCTCACTCTCCGTCCACACTCGCGACAGACGAACGGACGCTCCGACATCGTCTACACTATAGGAGATTGGGATGTTAAATGTTGGCACGGGGTGCACGCCGTGACACACGGAGTGGCACGGGTCGGACCGAGAGTGGGCCGGTGGGTCGCCGTGCGCTCGGACGGGCACCGACCTGCCGGGACGGAGGCGGACGGGGACCGACAGCGTTTCGGGGCGACCACCGCTGGCACCACGTACTCGAATGACGGCGATCAAAGACTCCGTCCACGACTACGTCACCCTCTGTCCGGTGGCGGCGGACCTGCTGGACACCGACGCCGTCCAGCGACTCCGCCACATAAAACAGCTCTCGACGGTCCGGCTGGTGTACCCCTCCGCGTCACACACGCGGTTCGAGCACTCGCTGGGCGTGTACCACCTCGCCTCGCGGGCGCTGTCGTTCCTCGGGGTCGAGGGCGACCGCGCGCGCCACGTCCGCGCCGCGGCGCTCGTCCACGACGTGGGCCACGGCCCGTACGGCCACCAGACGGAGGAGGTGATCCGCCGCCGGACGGGCCGTGACCACGACGAACTCGGCGACCTCTTGGAGCAGACGGAGATCGGCGCGGTGTTGCGCGGCCACGACCTCTCGCCGAGTCGCGTCGCCGAACTGGTCCGCGGCGAGGGTGAGCTCGGCCAACTGGTCTCCGGCGAGTTGGACGTCGACCGGATGGACTACCTCGTGCGCGACGCCCACCACACCGGCGTGCCGTACGGCACCATCGACCACGAACGGCTGGTACGGGAACTGCAGTACAGGGACG
Organism: Halobaculum sp. MBLA0147; assembly: GCF_041361345.1. Taxonomy (NCBI): domain Archaea; kingdom Methanobacteriati; phylum Methanobacteriota; class Halobacteria; order Halobacteriales; family Haloferacaceae; genus Halonovum; species Halonovum rutilum. The sequence continues at coordinate 769,543 of NZ_JBGKAD010000001.1, forward strand.
GCGAGTTGGTGCTCGCGGAGGGGAACGTCGCCACCGCGGAGTCGTTGCTGTTGGCGCGTGCGCTGATGGACTCGACGGTGTACCGCCACCACGTCTCGCGGATCGCCGGTGCGATGCTCGAACGCGCCTCCGAACGACTCCTCGAACGGACGGAGACGGACGTGGCGACGTTCCGCCGGATGGCCGACCACGACCTCCTCGTCCGCCTCCGCGAGGACGTCCCGGAACTCGGCCGCCGGATCGAGCACCGCGACCTCTACAAGCGGGCGATCTGGGGCGGGTTGGACGAGGTGCCGGCGAGTGTCGTCGAGATGCGCCACGAGGACGAACGGACGGCGGAACGCGAGATCGCGGACCGCGCCGGCGTCGACGAGGCGGCCGTGGTCGTCGACGCGCCACCACGCCCGGGGTTCAAGGAGGCCGACACGCGGGTCGTCGTCGACGGTGTCGTCCAGCGGCTCGAAGACGCCTCGAGTCTCGTCTCCGGCTTGCGCGACGCCCGCCGCGGCGGCTGGCGGATGGGCGTGTACGCGCCGGAGGAGCTCGTCCCCGAGGTCGCCGCCGCCGCCGTCGATGTATTGGGGCTGCCGGAGAGCACCGTCGCCTGACCTCCCAGGGACCATCCTCGCCCGACACGGTCGCGTTCTCGGCGGTCGAAACTCACCGTGCCGGGCTCGGCTGCCGCCTCACAACAGGTTCAACACGAACAGCACGTACACCGCGGCGGCGACGCTGGGGACGGCGACGCCCGCCCAGACGACCGTACTCCACTCGCGGATCGTCGCCCCGTCCAGCGGGCCGAACGGGATCATGTTGAACGCCGCGAGCAACAGGTTCACCGCGAGTCCCCACTGGCCGACTTGACGGACGAGTGTCACGTCGAGCAGTCCACCGCCGAGCCAACACGCGAGGAACCCGACCGCGAGCACGATGTTCACGACCGGTCCGGCGAGCGCGATCAGCCCGTGTTCGCGGCGGGTGATCCGCCCGGAGTGGTACACCGCACCCGGCGCGGCGAAGAGGAATCCCGCCAGTGCCGAGACGACCGCGAGGAACAACATCCCGTAGTCGGCGCGGAACTCCGCCCGCTGCCCGAACCGCACGGCGACGACCTTGTGGCCCAGTTCGTGCAGCAGGAACCCGACCCCGGCGGTGGCGCCGGACAACAGCGTGATCTCCACCAGCGGCCCGAACACGCCCGCAGTGACTGTCTCTGCGACCAGTGGACCACCACCGAAGAAGAACACGCCGAACGCGGCGCTCAACGCCAGCCACGCGGCCGCGAGGTCGCGGAGTTCCCGGTCCGAGAACGACAGCGGCGAGCGAGTCCGTCCGCTCGGACCGCCCGATCCACCCGCAGAACGGCCGAGCCTGCGACCGCCGTCCGTGCGCGGGTGGTCGTCCGACTGGCTGCCACCCGTCCGCGGTTCCGCGTCGGCACCCACCCGCGGTTCCGCGTCGGCACCCGCCCGCGGTTCCGCCTCGCGTCGTGACGGATCGGCGTCGGTCACGCCACCGCCTCCCAGAGCAGTTCGGCGCTGCGGCGCGCGCCACGCACCATCAGTTCGGTCACGCCGGCGTCGAGCGAGGCCGAGAACGCCGGGAGCACGTACGCCGCGAACAGCACGCTCGCGATCACGCTCCCGACGTTCGTCATCGCGACGACGACGATCAGCCGGAACAGCGGCACGTCGAGCATGTCCGAGACGATGTCGGTGATCGGGCGCGTCTCGTCGGAGAGCAGTTCGTTCAACGTCCCGATGTCGGAGACGTTCACCTTGAGGTGCCGCAGTTCCATGTACCCCGTGAACCAGCCGGGCGCCAACAGCGGATTCACCGAGGTCATCCAGGCGACGAGTCCGCCGACACCCGCCGACCGCCACCGCGCCCCCGCGACCTTCGCCAACCCCGCCGCGAACACGCCGTTGATGAGGAACCACGCCGCGAACAGCCGGAGCAGTTCCACGTTCCGCACGCCGGCCATCGCGAGTAAGACGAAGAAGCCGACGAACGCCGCGGTGATCCCGAACCCGAGCAGCTTCCCCCACGGGACGCGTCCGCCAGAGGCCTCCCCCACCAGCGACTCCATCGGCGGCAGCGTCCGCGGGTCACGCAGGTACGCCTCCACCCCGGCGCGGTGCCCCGCGCCGAGCACGGCGACCACGTCGTACCCCGCCTCGCGGAGGCCGACGAGCTGGTGGCCGATGTAGGCGTCCCGCTCGTCGATCAGCGCCTCCGCGCCGCCGGGCGAGAACGCGCGAAACTCCTCCATCATCGCCGAGACCACGTCCCCGTCCGTCAACTCGTCGGGGTCGAACTCCGCCAGGTCGTCCTCGGGTGACTCCTCCGCGAGGCCGATCCCGAGCGCGTCCACGAGGACACCCGCGACGAGCCCGACGCCGAGCCCGGCCGCCAGCCCGAGGCCGAGCGACCCCGCCGCGGAGACGACGAACGTCGACAGCGTCGACGTGAGGAAGTCGACGCCGATCCCGGTCACGCCGACGGTCGCGGCGACGCCGAGACCCGCGGCGGCCGCCGGGGTCGGGCCACTGCTCCCACCGGTGACGGCTCGCGCGCCCTCGAAAGTGAGGTAGCCCGCTGCGGCGCCCGCGAGGAGACTCGTCCCGACGGCGGTGAGCAGTGCGGTGCCGATTCCGACACTACCGCCGAAGACGGCGATCAGCGGCCCGAGTAAGAGCCCGACGACGACGCCGAAGGTGACACCCGCCACGCGGGGATCGGTGACGCCGAAGGCGAGCGCGCCGAGCATCCGGAACTTCTCGACGAGCGTCAGCCGCGCCCAGAAGCGCTGGATCGTCGTGTTGATCTCGCGGTCCACCAGGGCGACGCCCAGGCCGAGCGACTCGGCGGTCTCGACGGCCGCCAACTGCTCGGCGCCGGGTTCCACGTCGAACTTCTCGCCCATCCGCGTCTGGACGTACGACAGCATCCAGTACGCGAGGAACTGGAAGACGGTGTTGCCGCCGAGCAGGTCGCCGGGGTCGAGGTCGTCCGGGGTGCCGCCGCGCATCTGGCGGTAGCGACCCTCGTCGAGTTCGACCGCGACGATGTCCGGACGCTCCGCCTCCACCGTCTCCTCGACCTCGCGGACGGAGGCCTCCGAGACGTGTGCGGTGCCGACGACCGTGACGCTCCCCTCGCCCTCCGGGTTCGACGGGGTGGGCGTCCCGGGGGCGTCCTCGGGCGTCGGCGGGTCGTCGTGTGACCCGTGGCTCATTGCGAGTCCGTACCTCGGCTCCGGGTTTACGTGTGTCGGAGTCTGGAACGAGTAGGGCCCACGTCGGGGGTCCCGACGGGGGTGTTGCGGGCGACATCGAGCCCACCGACGGAGGTGTTTTTGTCTCCCGGGTGCCACCGACGAGACATGACCGACTCCGGGGACTCCGATCTGGAGAGTTTCGACGCCTTCGCCGACGCCGACTCGGCCACGGACACCGACGGCGACTCCGCAACGGACGCGGACACCGACGACCCGGCGAGAGCCGCAGACACGACCACCGGCAGCGAGGCGGCAGACACCGCTGCTCCCGACACGGACACCACGGCGACGGCCGACACGACGGCGGACAGCGGCGCCACGGACGGCGGCGACACGGCGGACGCGTTCGTCTCGTACGTCGACGACGCGGACGCGGCGGGCGTCGAGGGAATCGGCTCCGTCGTCGTCTCGCAGGGGCTCCGCGTCTCCGAGGACGGCGAGGAGACGAGCGTCCAGGCGTTCGTCGAGGCGGGCAACCGCGAGGACGTGCGGCTCGGAACCTACCTGATCGTCCCGTACCCCGACGGGGAGTCACTGTTCGCACGCGTCGAGGCGCTGGAGTACGCCCAGGAGTTCCAGACGGACGACGCCACGCAGTTGACCACGCGCCGCCGCCTGTCGACGGGGGACGGCTTCGACGAGCGCGACTACAAGTTCCTCGCGGATCTCGACCCCGGCGCGGTGTTGTTCTCGGAGGACGGCGAACTCCAGCGGCGGATGGTCGACAGAGTCCCGAAGCCTGGCGCGACCGTCCGGCAGGCGACCGACGCCGAACAGATCAAGACCGGCCTCGACATCCCGACGGAGGGGGTGTTCCTCGGACACCTCTCCGTCGGCGGGGAGAAGGTCCGCACCGCGACGGAGCCGCCCACGGTGGACTACCGACTGAACGACGCCGACGAGGACGGCGACCCGCTCGTGTTCCGGCACACGCTCGTCGCCGGGGGCACGGGGTCGGGGAAGACCCACGCCGCGAAGAACGTCCTGCGGCAGTACGTCGGTCGCCGCTACGAGATGGACGACGGCCGCGAGACGCAGACGGCGACGGTGATCTTCGACCCGCAAGACGAGTACGCCCAACTCCACGACGACAACCCCGCGCTGGACGACGAGTGGGAGCGGCGCCTGGAGCGCGAGGGGATCGCACACGGCGGCCACGACGACACCGTCGCCCTGGTGCCACAGGAGGCCGGTGTCTCGTACCCCGGGCAGGGCCACCGCGCCGAACAGGTGCCGTTCACGATCCCGTTCTCCATCGTCGACGAGTACGACATGCCGTGGCTCGTCGCCGGGGCGTCGCTCAACGACAACCAGTACGGTGCGCTCACGCACCTGCTGGACCGCTTCTTCCGCAACTACGACGACGCGACCGCCACCTACGACCGGTTCTGCTCGTTCCTCGACGACCCGGCGCTGAAGGAGGAACTCCACGAGAGCGGGCGCGTCCACGAGGCGACGTTCGACGCCGTCAAGCGGCGGGTGCGCTCGATCCCCGGTGGCGTCTTCGACCAGGACGCCCGGCCGATCACGGAGTTGGACACGGAGCTCGTCCGCCCCGGTGGGATCTCGGTGATTCCGACGTACCACCTCTCGACCTCGCGAGCGAAGGAGACGTTCGTGCTCGCGGTGGCGGCGATGCTCGTCGACGACAAGCTGTCGAACGCGCCGTCGTCGACGCGGATCGCAGAGACCCCGCTGGTGCTCGGGATGGACGAGGCACACAACTTCCTCTCGGAGGCTGACAACGTGCAGGCGCGGAAGGTCGTCTCGAAGTTCACCGAGGCGGCCAAACAGGGACGCAAAGAGCGGCTGGGACTGTTCCTCATCACGCAGGACCCACAGGACGTGGCCGATCCCGTCTTCAAGCAGGTGAACACCCGCCTCGTGTTGAACCTCGGCGACGACGACGCCATTGACTCCGTCAACATCCCGTCGTCGCTCGCCGCGAAGGTGCCGTACATGGAGACCGGTCAGATGGTCGTCTACTCACCGGACAACTCCGAACCCGTCGAGGTGACCGGGCTCCCCGTGTGTGTGACGCGACACGGGGACTGACCCAGTGTCGGCGGTGCGGTCCCGTGGAGCCGGCCCGGCGGTCGACTCCCGTCCGGTCGGTCTCCGGCGACGTGACCCCGTCGTCGTTTTGACCCCCGGCGACGTAGCGCCACTCATGGCGGACTCGGTACTGGTGGGGTACGACGGCACCGAGCAGTCGCGCGCGGCGTTGACGTACGCCGCCGACGAGTGGCCGGACGCGCGCCTCACGCTGTTGTACGTCGTCGATCCGACCAGCGACGGCTACAGAGCGAGTTCCTCCGTGCCGACCGCGGCCGAGGAGTGGTACGAGCGCCGACGGGCGGACGCCGAGGAGACCCTGGCCGACGGTGTCGACGAGATTCGCGACCGCGTCGCGCGTGTCGACACGGACACCGCCGTCGGCGAGCCGGCGACGACCGTCGTCGAGTACGCCCGCGACCACGAGGTCGACCACGTCGTCGTCGGGAGTCACGGCCGGACCGGCGTCTCGCGGCTCCTGCTCGGGAGCGACGCGGAGACGATCGTCCGGAACTCCCCCGTCCCGGTGACGGTCGTCCGGTGACCCGACCGAGCGTCGGCACGGCCGCCGGGTCGTAGGGCGCCAGTGTCGCGACCGACCACTCTCAGTCGCGAGAGTCGGAGGGGGACGTTTTTCAGTGCCCGTCGTCGTCGGGTGAGTATGCGACACGGCAGGGTACTGGTCGCGGCGCTCGTCTGTCTCGCACTGGTCGGCACGGTCGTCCCTGGGGCGACTGGACAGGAGTCGACTGCGACGGAGACGGCCGTCGGAGCCGGTCCGTGTGAGTCGACCGACGCCGGACACCTCTGTCTCGCGGCCGCGAGCGTCGGGTCGAACGTCGTCGAACTCGGCGAGTCGACGGAGATCTCGTACACCGTCGAGAACCGCGGCGACGACGTGACGGCCGCCAGGGTCCAGTTGACGATCGCCGGGCCGAACAACGAGACGCGTTCGTTGATCCTCGAAGAGGGCACGACGTTGACACCCGGCGAGTCCACGTCTGGGGCGCTCTCGCTGACCGGCGACACGGTCGGACTCCACGCGCTCCAGTTCCGCGTGGTCACGCCCGACGGTACGTACCGGTTCGACGAGTCCGAGCCACTCACCGTCGACGTGGTCGAAGACCGCACCCGGCTCGGCGGCGACCTCGACGCACCCGACTTCGCGCTGCTCGCGCTGGTAGCGACACTGACGATCGCCGGCGTGCTCGGGCTCCGGATCTACCGCCAGCGACGGCGGCGCGGCGACCGCCCGGACTCGGAGTGAACACACGCGCTCGAACTCAGAAGATGTTCGCCTGGCGGTAGACGGAGAGCCCGTCGTCGGTGATGTCGTACGGCTTCGTCTCGCGGGAGTGGTTCGCGTCGCGGATCTTCTGGATCTCGACGGCGAGTCGCGTCTCCTGGAAGTCGTTCGGGCGGACGTACTGCAGGACGAACACCGCGTCGACGAGGTACTCGACGAGTCCGTGCCGGGACTGGTAGGAGTTGTCGGCGCTCGCCTCCGAGGTGAGCATCGTCGTCACGCCGGCCCGCTTCAGCGAGCGGGCGAAGTCGAACACCTCCGAGCGACGCTTCGCCGGGTGGTCGTACATCATCTCTAGCAGCGACACGGAGTCCAACACGAGTCTGTCCGCGCCGAAGTCGTTGACGAGCCGCGAGATGTCCCCGCGGATCGAGTCGAGACTGTTCGCCATCTCGATCGGGTCCATCGCCACGACCACCAACTGGTCGTTCTCGACGTACTCCTCGAACGACCAGCCCTTCTCCTCGGCCGTCGAGACGATCGCCTCCTCCGTCTCCTCGAGCGTGATGTAGACGCCGCTGCCGCCGTTCGACATCGCCTGCTCGAGGAACTGGAGTCCGAAGGTGGTCTTTCCGGTCCCGGCGCTCCCGATCACCGTCATCAGCGACCGGACCGGCACGCCGCCGAGGATCATGTCGTCCAACCCCTCGATCCCGACGTCGAGGCGCTCGATCTCCGACTCGAAGTTCTCCTCGTCGAACTCCGAGCCGCTGCCGCCGCCGCCACCACCCATCCCGCCGCCCATGCCGCCACCCATCGCGTCCGCGAAGTCCTCGCCGAACGGGTCGTCGCCCGGACCTCCACCACCACCCTGTGCGCCGCCGAACGGGTCGTCCGTCTCGCTGCCGCCACCACCGCCGAAGGGATCGTCTGCCTCTGCAGCGCCACCACCACCGCCGAAGGGGTCGTCTTCCGTGCCGTCGTCGCCGAAGGGATCGTCCGTCTCCGCGGCGCCACCACCGCCGCCGAAGGGGTCGTCTTCCGTGCCGTCGTCGCCGAAGGGATCGTCCGTCTCCGCGGCGCCGTCACCGCCGCCGAAGGGGTCGTCCGAGTCGGTCTCGGCGTTCGTGCCCTCTCCGGCCGAGGCGGAGCCGTCGGCGGATGTCCCCGAGTCGGCGGCATCCGACTCCGCGCCGACACCGCTACCGTCGAACGGGTCGCCGCCGCCGTCCTCTCCGCCGCCGAACGGGTCCTCGGTCTCGCCGTCTCCGCCGCCGAACGGATCCTCGTCACCGCTCTCCTCGCCGCCGAACGGGTCGTCGTTCCCCGTCGGCCCGTCCGAGTCGTCTCCGACCGCGGCGTCGCCCGCAGTTCCAGCCCCTCCCGCACCGGCGTCGACCCCGTCGACGGTGTCGGCCACGCTGTCGGCACCGAACGGATCACTGTCGGGGGCTGTCCCGTCGAACGGCTTCGAGTCCGTCGCGTCGCTCCCCCCCGAGGTGTCTCCCTCCGCACTCTCGGCAGACGCTCCGGCGTCGTCCGACGCTCCGGACGACGCCGTCGACTCCGTCGAGTCTCGGTCGACGGCCGCCTCACTCTCGTCGTTCGCGTCGCTCTCGTCGTCATCCCTGAGCGCCTTCTCGAACCAGTCCTCCTCCTCGGTCTCGCCGCTCACGGGTCGTCCACCTCGCTCGAATCGGCCGACACGTCGACGAGTTGGCCGCTCATCGTTCTACGGGAAGGTGTGGCGCGTGTATCAATCTTCGGTCGGGGGTCACTCGGCAGCCACCCACTGGCTGCCGACGGGGATCACCGTACGCGGCGTCGATCGTGTCACTCCGCCCGCGAGAGCGGCGTTACCCGCCACAGACCATTTCAGTGTGGAGTTTCCAGTGTGATTCGAACGTCGGATCCTCGCGGGGCGCCCTCCGGCTCTCCACGTCCCCGCCGATCACACCCACACTCACACATGTCCGACACTGGTGACGACGATCACGGGACGGCCGAGGCGAGCCGTGACGCGACAGGTGACGCGGTCCCCGAACGAGACGGGGGTGACGAGTCGAGCGAGTTCCCCCGGAGTGACCGGTCCGACGCCACAGTCGACGACCCGTCGGCCGACCGCGGCGTCGACGACCCGTCGGCCGACCGCGGCGTCGACGACCCGCCGGGCGAGAATCTCTCTCACGAACGGGCCCGCGAGGCAGTGTACGACGCACTCGCCGCCGACGACCTGTCGTTCGCGGCCACTCGCGCCCGAGTGCTCGACGTGGGTCGGCGACTACTGGGTGTCGAGAACGGCCACGTCGAACGCGTCGACGGGGAGACCCACGAGATCGTCGCCAGCGTCGGCGGGCCGCCCGAACTACTGCCCGAGGGGGAACGACTCCCCGCCGGGAAGACGTACTGCCGGCGAACGCTCGCCAGAGACGACCCGCTGGCGGTCTCGGAGGCCTCCGCGGAGGGGTGGCTCGACGACCCAGCGTACCGCCACCACGAGTTCGAGTGTTACCTCGGCGCGACGATCACGGTCGACGGCGAGCAGTACGGGACGGTGTGTTTCCTCTCGCGGTCGGCCCGCGAGACGGCGTTCTCGACCGCCGACGAGTCGTTCGTCGAACTCGTCGCGACCTGTCTCGGACGGGCACTGGAGACGGAACGACACGAGGCGGTCGTCGACGACGAGGTCGCGACCAGAGAGCGTGCCCAGCGGCTCCGTGACGGGCTGTTCGAGGCCGCGCCGGAGGCGATCCTCGTCGTCGACGACACGGACACCGTCGTGGAGGCGAACGCGGCGGCGACCGAGTTGACCGGCTACGACGAGGCGACACTCGTCGGGCAGAACGTGATCGACCTCTGTCCGGCGGCGCCGGCGGACCACCGGACGGCACTCGACGCCGCACTCGACGCCGACGGCCAACGCACCAGCGTCGGCGACACGCGCCTCCACGTGGTCCGCGCCGACGGGAGCGAGGTGCCCGTCGCCGTGAGTGCGAGTGCGGTCACGGTCGAGGGGACGCGGTACAGACAGTTCTACCTCCACGACGTGAGCGACCGGCTGGAGCGCCGCGAGGAACTCGCCCTGAAGGATCAGGTGTTCGACGAGGTCGACGTGGGTGTCACCGTCGCGGACGCCGAACACGAGGACGCCCCGCTGGAGTACGTCAACGACGCCTTCGAGGAGATCACCGGCTACGACGCCGACGACGCCGTCGGGCTGAACTGTCGGTTCCTCCAAGGGGAGGAGACGGACGAGGACGCCGTCGCGGCGATCCGGGCGGCGCTGGCCGACGACGAGCCGATCCGGACGGAACTGCGCAACTACCGTCGCGACGGGACACCGTTCTGGAACGACCTGTCGATCACACCGATCACGGACGACGACGGGACGGTGACACACTACGCCGGGATCCAACGAGACGTGACCCGCCGCGTCCGGCGCGAGCGACTGTTCCGCGTGTTGAACCGCGTGTTGCGTCACAACCTCCGCAACGACCTGAACGTGATCCGTGGGTACGCCGAGACGATCCGAGCGGACGTGGACGACCCGCTGGAGCCGGCCGTCGACAGGGTCGTCGAGACGGCGACGGCGTTGATCGAACTCGGGGAGACCGCGCGCCGACTGGAGTCACTGGCGGGCGATCGAACGGAGCCGCGACCGGTGGCGGTCGTCGACGTGGTCGACGCGGTCGCCGAGCGACTCGACGCCGCTCACCCGGACGCGACGGTCGAGACGAGGACACGAGTCGACGCGGACGCGGAGGTGCTCGCGACCGACCGCCTCGCGGACGTGATCGCGGAGTTGGGCGAGAACGCGATCACTCACACGGCGGCCGCACCGGTCGCGTTCGAAGTCGTACCGAGCGAGGACGAGGCCGGCGTCACCGTCCGCGTCCACGACGAGGGCGACGGCATCCCCGCACAGGACCGGCGGGTGTTGACCGGTCGCCGCGAGACGAAGCTGGACCACGCGAGCAGTCTCGGCGTCTGGCTCGTGTCGTGGCTCGTCGAGGAGTTCGGCGGCGAGGTGACCGTCACCGAGTCCGCGGACGGGACGACGGTCGCCGTCCACCTCCGCGGCCCGACGGAGCGAGACTCGCCCCCCGACCGACACCGTGACATCGACCACCTCGCGGTCGACGACGAGTGACGGCACTCACCGGGGTACCGACTCACTGCAGCTACTCACCCCGCGTCGGTGTCGTCGAGTCCGAGCGACAGTCCCGTCTCGGCCAACAGCTCGCGGAGCGTCTCCTCGGTCGGCCTCTCGGCGTCGACGCGACCGGCGTACCACCTGAGGACGGTCTCCAGCGCCGCCGCGCGGTCGTTCGTCGCAGTCTGGATCGACCCGGTCGTCTCCCCGTCGCGGACGACGACCGCGAATCCGCGCCGCGCGGACAGCGCTCGCAGGTCCCGTTCCAACGCAGTCAGTGGATCGTCGGTGGGATCGGCCGTGTCGCCGCGTCCACCTCGTCCGCTGTGGGTCGGCGCGTCGTCGGGACGTTCTCCGTCACCGCTTGCGGACGACGCGTCGGTCTCGGCGCCGGTCTCGCCGACGACGCGGACGGGTGGCACGTCCGGGTCGATGGCGTCGCCGTCGGTGGAGATGACGAACTGCCCCTCGTCGGTCGTCTTGACACCGTCTCGGTCGGAGATGTCGAGGTCCGACGGGTCGAGCGCGTCCTCGTCGTCGCCGACGCTCCCGGGTTCCGCCCACGCCTGCGCCTCCGAGACGGGCGTCTCGTCGGCCGTCGCCTCGCTCTCGTGAGTCTCGGTCTCGTCCCCGACGGTGTCGGCGTCGTGACTGGCGTCGACCGGGCTCTCTTCGTCCGGAGCGTCCTCGTCACCCGGAGCGTCGTCCGTCACGAGCCGAGCGTAGAGTGGGGACGGAGTTAGTTCCACCGGGGCACGACACCGGTCGGACGGTCCGGTCGGCCGAGCCCGGTGCCGGTCGCTCGCCGGGGACGCTAGAGTGCGGAACGGCGAGACAGAGGGAGAAGGCGTCGTCGTCAGTCGTCTTCCAGCGCTTGCGCGATCCGCTGGAGCTGTCGGGTCGCGTCGCGGACCTCGTCGCGGAGCTGTCGCACCTCGCGGACGAGTTCCTCGTTACCGGGACCCTCCTCTTCTCCGCCGCCTTGGGCACCGGGCGGGCCGCCGCCCATGCCGCCCATGCCGCCGCCGCCACCCATCATGCCGCCCATCATCTGGGCGAACGGGTTGCCGCCGCCACCACCCATACCGCCACCGCCGGGACCGCCGCCCATCATCTCGCCGGGGCCGGGCGGGCCCTCACCCTCCTCGCGTTCCTGTTCGCGTCGCTCGCGGATCTCCTCGACGCGCTCGCGGAACGACTTCTCCTCGCCCTCGCTCTCGTCGGCTCCGTCGGCCCCCTCGTCGGCGGCCTGCTCGCTGGCGGTCTCAGTGTCCTCCGAGTCGTCTGCCATGTCTCCGCGTTCGCCGCGCGGTCCGAAAAGGGTTGTCTCTCGCCCGACACGTCCGTCCTCGTGCCCCGGCGGCCGCCGAGGGTCGTCGGCGGTGGTCACTGCCGGCGTGCGAGCCGGTCGAGTCGAGTCCACGTGTCGGCACCGGACGGGTCGAGGTCCTCTCTGACGCCGAGAAACCGCGGGAACCGCAACGCGTAGCCGGCGTCGTAGGCCGGCGAGATCTGGATCTCCTCGTAGCCCACCTCGAAGACGACCCGCGGCTCGACCGTCACGTCGACGCCGTCCTCGCGGACGACGTGGTCCCGGAGTCGGTCCGTCAGCGCCGCCAGTCGCTCGTCGGTGATCCCCGTCGCCACCTTCCCGACGGGTGCGTACTCGCCGTCCGGCGGAGCGGGGGCGTTCTCGTCGCCCGGCGGATTGGGGGTGTCCTCGTCGCCCGGCGGAGCGGGAGCGCCCCCGTCGCCCGGCCGGGCGGAGGGGTCCGCGTCGTCGTCGTCCTCGGCAGGCGCGTCGCCCACCCGAACGGCGACCTCGAAGGTGCCGAACTGTTCCGCGCGTCGCCCCTCGCCCCACTCGGCGCCGGTGACCACCAGGTCGAGCGTCTCCACGTCGGGTTTCCGTTTGCGCCACGCCTGCCCGCGCGATCCGGCGTCGTACGTCGAGTCGGGCCGTTTCAACATCACGCCCTCGTGCCCGGCGGCGAGCGCGTCCGCCTCGATCGCCTCGATCGCCGTGGGGTCGTCGGTCACGACGAGGTCCGCGACGCCGTGCGGGAGGACACCCCGCGCCCACCGGTGACGCTCGACGAGCGGGGCGTCGAGGAGGTCGACGGGCGGGTCGCGTCGCGTCCAGGGCGGCGCCTCGTCTGCGGTCACGCCGGGCTCCTCGTCTGCGGTCACGTCGGTCTCCTCGTCTGCGGTCGTACCGTCACCCTCGTCGAGTGCCAGCGTCGCGTCGGCGAACGGGTCGCCGACGTGGAGACAGTCGAAGACACGCAGTTCCACCGCGACCTCTTCCCGGACTCTGTCCACGTCGTGTTTCCGGCGGAAGCGACGCAACACCTGCTGGAACGGGAGCGGATCGCCGTCGTCGTCGACCGCGACCACCTCGCCGTCGAGGATCGCGGGCGCACGGAGGTGCTCGCGGACGTGGTCGACCACCTCCGGCAGCGCCGCCGTCACGTCCTCCGTGTTACGCGAGTAGACGGTCACCTCCTCGACCCCCTCGCCGTCCACACCACCCGTCGCGTGGATCTGGACGCGTGCACCGTCGAACTTCGTCTCCACCGTGACGCGCTCCCAGTCGTCGACGGCGCCCGTTACGGTCCCCGACTGTGCCAACATCGACTGCACCGGCCGGCCGACGACGAGTCCCAACTCCGAGAGTCCCGCAGGCCCCTCCTCGCGGGCCACCCGCGCGACGTGCCCGCAGTCGTTCGTCACCTGTAGGGCGTCCGCGACGAGTTCCAGCGCCGCCGCTCTGTCGAGTGGCTCCGCCGGGTCGTCGCTCGCGGCTCCCGGATCGTCGTCGCTCGCGGCTCCCGGATCGTCGTCGCTCGCGGCTCCTGGAGCGTCGTCGCTCGATCCACCCGACTCCGGATCGTCGGCGAAGGCGTCGAGCGACGCGACGCCCGGCTCCCCGGAGTCCGTGTCGCCCGCGTCGGCTGCCGTCGCGTCCGCGCTACTCTCGCCACCATCGCCACTACCACCATCACCGTCACCACCGTTTCCGTCGACCCCACCGGACACGTCCACACCCAGGAAGGCCTCGGCGACGGCGTCACGGACGGTCCCCTCGCCGACGCCGACGCGCATCTCACCCATCACCAGTCGGGCGAGGTACTTCGCCTCGGCCGGCGAGGCGCGGTTGAACAGCCCGAACAGCGTGTCGCGGCGCGTGTCGGCGCTGCCGTCACCCTCGGCTTCGGCGACCGTCTCGAACGCCGTCGCCACCTCGGCGACCGTCAGCGGGTCCGTGCCGCCACCGCCGCCGAACGCCGCCAGTCCGGTCTGTGCACCGAACTCGTAGTCGGCCGCGACCGCGCCGATCTCGCCCACCTCGGCGAGACGCGCCTCCACGTCGGCGGCAGTCACGTCGCCTGCGGCCGCACGGGCCAGCGTCTCGTGTAACAGCGCCGAGCCGACCGAGAGTGTCCGGCCGTCGTGGGCGGGGAAGACGCGCCCTTGGACGAACCGGGCCACCGTCGGGAGCGCCTCGTCGGCGTCGGCCAACAGCTCGGCGACCAGTGCCACGGTCCCCAGATCCGACGGCTCGGCCGCGATCTCGTCGACCCGTTCCGCGAACGCCGCGAACTCCATGCCTCCCGTTTCGGCACCGACAGCAAAAGCACGCGGATCCCGCTCGGGTCGGGCTCCGTGGCGTGTCGTCGGCGTCGACATCCGGACGACGCTGCGGCGCTACCCGCGGTAGGTCAACTGCGCCTGGCCGTCTGCGTTCGCGGTCTCGCGAATGTGCAGTTGCTCGGAGAGCCACTTGGACTGACGCTCGCGGTCACCCAACCCCGCGAGCGGCTCCAGCAGTTTGGCTCCCGCGGCGGCGAGGCGACTCTCCATGTTCGCGCGGCGCTTCATCACACCGCGCATCTCCACGTCGGCGTACACGACCACCGGATCGTGGTCGTTTCGACGCGTGATCCCGACGACCGCCTCGACCACGTCCATCGCCCACCGCGCCTGTTCCCCCGGCTCCCAGTCCGAGAACGTCGACGTATCCGGCGGCACCACGTCGTCGGGCTCGACCAACCCGTGGCGCGGCGTGACGACGTACACCACGTCGTTGTCGTGGCGCGCCAGCCGGAGTTTCATCTCGAAGTAGTCGCTCTGGTACTGCTCCTCGACCGGCTTCTCACCCCCGGTGGCCGCCAGCGCCTCCGCCTGGACGACCGCCAGTCTCCCCATAGGTCACCACTGAGTATCGGGTTTGATAAGTTCGGGGAATCGGTGAACCGCCGTCACTCGCGTGCCGTCGGAGTGAAGTCGCACGAACGGTGCGCGCAGCCTCACTCGCGGCCGACGCCGAGGACGGTGACGAGCGAGTAGACGGGGACACCGTCGACCTCGTCGAGTCCCTGTTTGTCGACGATGACGACGCAGGCGACCGGGTTGCCGCCGGCCTCGCGGATCGCCTCGATCGTCTCCTCGACGGTGGTGCCGGAGGTGATCGTGTCGTCGACGACGTAACAGTCCCTGCCGCGGATCGTCGCGAAGTTACGGGAGAACCCCCCGCCGCGCTCGTCGATGTCACCCTCGTCCCACTGGTGTTTCGCCGGGGCGTAGGCGGCCATGTCCGTCTGGAGGTCGCGGGCGATCGTCGTCGCCAGCGGCGTCCCCGCCTTCTCGATACCGACGGTGAGGTCGACCGCCTCACCCTGTTTCGCGAGGAGGTCCGCCATCGCGCGACCGACCTGCGTCAGCCGGTCGCTGTCGCGGCCGATGGCCGACCAGTCGACGTGGATGTCCTGCGGGCCCTCGGCGGCTGTGGTGTCGGTCTCGGCGGCGTCTCCGGGGGCAGCGTTCGACCGCTCGACCAGCCAGGAGGCCGTGTCGCGGGAGACGTTCAACTCGTCGGCGATCTCGCCCTTCGAGAGCCCGCGGTCGGCGAGCGTCTCCGCCTCGCCGATCAGGTCGTCGACGTTCTTCATACGGTCGACAGTTCGACGGCCGTCTTGATAGTGCTGTCGTCGTCCGCGAACGCCCGCTCGTAGTCGTCGAGTCCGTACACGCCCGTGACCAGATCGTCGAGCACCCACTCCGGCAGCGACGCCAGCGCGTCCACCGCGCGTCGGAAGTGGCCCGCGTTGGCGTTGACGGACCCCACCAGCGCCCGGTTGCCCAACACCAACTGCTCGTGGAACGCGCCGCCGTCCACCTCGAAGCTCCAGGATCGTGGGACACCCAGCAGCGCCGCGACGCCGTTGTGTGCCAGCGCGTGGACACACTCGATGCCGTGGCGCGCGTACCCCGTCGCCTCGTACACTAGGTCGACCGGCTCGTGCGTCTCCGCCACCGCCGACACCGACGTCTCGCGGGAGTCGACGTACGTCGCGTCCAGTGCCTCGATCAGTCGGATCGTCGGGTCCGGACGGTCCCGGCGACCCAGACAGTAGACGCGGTCGAGTCGGTCGCGCAACACCGCCAGCGTCAGGAGGCCGAGACTCCCGTTGCCGAGGACGAGCGCCGACTCCGGCGTCCAGTCGAACGACGACCGGGACGTGCGGGCGATCTCCAGCGCCTTCTCCGTCACCGAGAGCGGTTCGACGAGGAAGCCCAGTTCGGCCAACTCGCGTGGCACCTCCACAAGGAACGACGCCGGACTGGTGAAGTACTCTGCCGCGAACCCGTGTGCGCCGTCGATCCCGCGCTCGTGGTACAGCTCCGGTGGTGCCGTGTCCTCCTCACCGCGCTCGAAGTACTCGTTGCCGCCGTTCGGCGGTCGCCGCACCGTCGGCGCGACGACGGTCCCCAGCTCGAGGGCGGGATCGTTCGACGCCTCGACGACGCCGACCGCCTCGTGGCCGAGCACGAGGTGGTCCTCGCCGTCCGGGAACCCGCCGTGTTCCCCCGCGAGGATCTCCCGGTCCGTCCCGTCGATCCCGACGCGGAGCGTCCGGACGAGCGCCTCGCCCGGCCCCGGCTCCGGCCGCGGCTTCTCCACGATCGAGGCCCGGCTCTCCCCCCGCCGGAGTGCGAGCGTCTGCATACCCCTGCGGTCGACGACCGAGGTTCAAAAGGTTTATTCTCTCACGAGTTAATGTCGAGGCGCCGGTGGCACGGTCCGGTCACGCGCGCCGTGTGTGGCACCGACTCGTCGGACACGACTCGCCGCCCACACGGGGCACGCCAGTCCACCACACCGGGTCGCCACCGTACACCCGTACCCACCCACCTTCCTGTGGTCGTCGACACACAGCGACGCGGCCGTCGGTCGAGGTTCCTCGGACGGACGCCCGGTAGAGACGGTCTCGGCAGTCGTGGCTCCGGAGTGCACTCCGAGCCGAACCACGGACTTCGACCGCGGAGCGGCCGTCGCGGCGAGAAGAGAGATCGTCTGCGCCGCCCGTCACTCGGTCACTTCGCCGCTCGTGGTGAATCCGTCGGCTGCGATCACTCGGTCGACTCGTCGTCGGCGTCGGCCTCGTCGGTCTCCGCCGCGAGGTAGCCGAACTCCTCGAGGTAGTCGCCGACGGTCTCGGCGTCGTGGGTGGTGTACACCGGGTCCTCGCTCGGGATCGTCGCCAGCCCGACGCCGTCGGGCGTGAGCCCCTCGTCGCCGTTCGTCTCCGCGAGCGCACCGAACGCCAACTCGATCCCCTCCTCCAGCGTCAACTCCTCGGCGAACCCCTCCTCGAGGTACTCGCGGATGTCCTTCCGGTTCTCGCCGACGGACAGCGCCTTCCACTCGTAGGGCGTCCCGGAGGGGTCCGTCTCGAACAGGCGCGGCTCGCCGTCCTCGACGCCCGCGACGATCAGGGCGACGCCGAACGGGCGGGCGCCGCCGACCTGCGTGTACTGTTGGATGTTGTCCGTGATGCGCTTCGTCAGCGTCTCGACGCCGATGGGCTCGCCGTAGCGGAGCCGCTCGACCTGCGCCTGCTGGCGCGCGAAGTCGATCAGTTTCCGCGCGTCGGCAACGTGGCCGGCGCTCGCGATGCCGACGTGGTCGTCGGCCTTGTGGAGCTTCTCCACCGACGACGGCTCCATCAGTTCGGAGCGCGAGCGCTTGTCGGCCGCGAGGACGACCCCCTCGTCCGTCCGCACGCCGACGCTGGCCGTGCCGCGCTTGACCGCCTCGCGCGCGTACTCGACCTGGTAGAGTCGGCCGTCCGGTGAGAAGATGGTGATACCGCGGTCGTACGCCTGCTGTTGTTGTTGACCTTGCATGGGTTGTCAGGTGTCGGTCGACTCGGAGCGTTCGACAGACAGGTCCGTCTCGGCCGCCCCGACGAACCCCGTCGCGGTCGCCACGTCCGCGGTCCGCCCGCGGTCGGACACTCGCACGGAGTCGCCACGGAAGACGGCGTCTCGTTCGTCTCCCACTCCGCCGTCTGCGTGTAAATAGCTTTCCTCACAGGCCCGGATCGTCCCCGAGACACCCCGGACACGCACGCCGACCGGGTCGCCGTCGACGGCGTCGACACACGCGAGTGCCGCCCGACCCGTCTCGACCTCGTCGCGCCGGACGCGGACGATCGCCTCCGCGGCCCCCTCGACCCGTCGGAACCGCACTAGAGAGCAGTCGGCGTCCGCACTCCCGGGGTCGCCCAGCAGGTTCTGGGCGGCGTACCACAGCGCCCGCTGGAACGACTCTCTGTCGAGCCTCGCGTCCGGCCACGTCTCGATCCCCACCGCGAGGTAGCGCCACCGGGGCCGGGCGTGTTTCGGGAGGTGTTTCACGCGTCGCCCTCCCGAGGCGGTACGAATCGGGACTGCACGCCGGTCGGACTCCCGAGACGCCGGGTCACGTTCTGGGAGTCCGCGAGACGCCCAGTCACGTCTCCCGACCGCCGGAGACGACGCGCTCGGCGGTGATCACACCCACCTGGTCGTGGACGCGGTCAACCCGTGTCACGGCGTAACCGGTGTCGGTGAACGCGTCGACGAGCGTCCCGACCGTCGACGGGTCGTCGACTTCGGGGTCGTAGAACGGCTCCGCGGGGTTCGGCTCGTCGAAGAACATCACGTCGCCGAGCACGATCCGGCGCGGCCCGACGGAGTCGGACCGCGAGGGTGTCCCGCCGCCGTCCAGCGCCGCGAACGTCTCGATGGCCTCCCGCTTCTCCGCGTCGCTCAGGTGGTGGAGCGCGAAGTTCGTCGTCACGATCTGGGCGGGGCCGTCGTACTCCGGCGCCCGAAACTCTCCGTAGTCGAACGTCACGTTCTCGATCCCGCGCTCGTCGGCCTTCCGGCGCGCCTCCGCGAGCATCCCGTCGCTCACGTCGCGTCCCACCACCCGGTCGGCGTCCTCGGCGAGCGCCAGCGCGATGGCACCGGTGCCGGTCCCGAGGTCCAACACGGTGTCCGTGTGGTTCGGCGCGGCGCGGTCGATCACGAGACTGGCACACGCCTCGTACTCCTCGCTCTTCGAGTCGTCGTACTCCGGGGCCGCCTCCGAGAACCGGTCCGCGTGTTCACCGATCGTCTTCTTCATACCTCCCACGTGTGACGCCCGGAGTGATGAACGACTCGGAGCGACGCCGCCGACTCTCCCGGACGACCGCCCCCCACGCCGCGAGTCCCCGCCGGACGGCGTCCGGCTCGAACCCGACCTGCTGCCCGACGGCGACCAGCTCCCGGGGCGCGCGTAGTTGGAGGTGGCTCTCTGCGCGTGCCGAGACGACGAACGGCGCGTCGTAGTACGTCAGCAACTCGCGGAGTTTCCGCAACGCCTGGAGGTGCTGGACGCGGTCGCCGCCCGCACGCCGGAGCACCGGCCCGAGGTTCACTTCCACGTGCGTACGGTTGTCCCTGGCCGCCTTCGCGAGGACGTGGTTGAAGTCGCCGTCACCACGCATCGGCGTCGCCAACACGTCGACGCGGTCCTGTTCGACGGCGAACCGGTTCAGTTCCGGTGTCCCGCCGCGGACGATCACCACGTCGTGATCCGGCCGGAAGTTCCCCACCGCCCCGCTGGCCGACGCCGGGTCGTCCGCGTCGATCTCGACACCCGTCGCCACGTCGATCTCCGCGGTCGCTCGCAGGTCCTCGGCGCCGCTCGCCGCCGCGCGCGTCCGGACGACCACCCCGTCGAAGCCGTACTCGGCGGCGGTCGCGACGTACCGCGCGGCCGTCGTCTCTCCCTCCGGATAGGCAGTCACCGCCTCGTACGGGCCCGCCGTGGCCGTCTCGGACTCTCTCGTCTCGGACCTCGTCTCTCCCGACTCCGTCTCCTCGGGCTCCCCCGTCTCGGACTCCCCTGCCTCGGAGTCTCTCGCCTCGGACTCCCCTGCCTCGGACTCCGTCTCTCCGGACACGTCACTCACCGCCGTGGAACCGTTCTGCGAACCCGTCCGGGTCGGCCGCCGCGGCGGCGACACGCACCGCCTGGACGTTCTCGCGGGCGTCGTGGACCCGAACCAGGTCGGCGCCGTTGGCCGCCGCGACGGCCGTCCCGGCGACCGTCTCCGGGAGTGCGTCACCCGTCTCGCCGTCGACGAACTCGAACATCGACTTGTGAGAGTGGCCGATCAACACCGGACAGCCGAGCGCGTGGAACTCGTCGACGCGACCCAACAGTTCGAAGCTCTCGGCGGCCGTCTTCCCGAATCCGAGGCCGGGGTCGACGATCACGTTCTCCCGTGGGACGCCCGCCTCCTCCGCGAGCAGGACCCGCTCGCGCAACTCGGCGATCACGTCCCGCACCACGTCGTCGTACTCCACCTCCTTGTCCGGCACCACCGGCGCGTCGATGCTGTGCATCACGATCACCGGCACGTCCCGCTCGGCGGCGAGAAAGCGCATCTCCGGGTCCGCGAGCCCGGTCACGTCGTTGAGCACGTCCGCCCCGGCGTCGAGTGCCGCCTCGGCGACCGCCGGCTTGCGCGTGTCGGCCGAGACGAGCACGTCCGGCTCGGCGTCCGTGACGGCCTCGATCACGGGGACGATCCGCTCGATCTCCTCGTCGACCGGGACCGGGTCCGCGCCGGGACGGGTGCTCTCGCCGCCCACGTCGACCACGTCGACGCCCGCCGCGACCAACTCCCGTGCTCCGGCGACCGCGTCCTCGATGTCGTAGTACTCGCCGCCGTCGTGGAAGGAGTCCGGCGTGACGTTCAACACGCCCATCACCGCCGTGCCGGTCTCCCACGGGTACGACTCGGCCGCGTCGTCCGCATCGTCGCGGTCTCTCTCCGTTCGCCCAGTGCGGCCGTCGCGGTCCCCCTCCCCGAACACTGCGTCTCCGAGGTCGTCGGCCACGCCGTGGAACGCCAGCCCGCGGTCCCGGAGGGCACCACACAGTCGCCGGAACCCCGCGTGGGTGCCGGCGAGGACGACCCGCACTGTCCGACCGGGGTCGTCGAACCCGCTCGCGGCGACCGTCACGTCGGCGTCGTTCGCGGCGTCCCGGAGCGTCCGGGCGCGCTCCCCGTCCAGGCGCGTCTCGACGACCTCGTGGACCGTCTCCGCCGCCCGCCTGGTGACGGTCTCGGGTGTGGCGTGGACGCCGTCCAACACCTCGCGGGCGTCCGCGCCGTCGTCGACCTGGCGGCGTGTCACCGTCCGCGTCCACTCGGCGCGGGCGGCGGCGACACAGTACAGCGAACCGGTGAGGAGGACCAGATCCTCGGGAGCCGCGTCCGCCCTGGCCGCCGCCAGCGCCGCCACCACGGAGTCGTCGACACCCTCGCCACCGATACCGCCGTCGCCGCCAGTAGCTGCGGTGTCGTCACTCTCGTCGCCCACACCCTCGTCGGCGGCAGTTCCGTGTCCGTCTCCGCGTCCGTCGACACCCCCGTCGCCACGGTACACCGTCGCGTCCGTCTCTCGTTCGAAGACGCGAGCCAAGGCGGCGGGGTCGGCCGCTCGGGACGAGCCGGGTGTACAGGTGCGGACCGTCGCCGCCGACGGGAGCGCCGCGGCCATCTCCCCGTGATCCTTGTCGTGCATCGCTCCGAACACGACGTGACAGTCGCCGTGGTCGAACTCCGCGACGGTGTCGGCCAACGCCGCACACGCGGCCGGGTTGTGCGCGCCGTCCAACACGACTGTCGGCTCCGTCTCCACCACCTCGAACCGGCCCGGCCACGTCGCGTTCCGCAACCCACGCTGGATCGTTCCCGTGTCCGTCACGCCTAGTTGGCGGAGCAGCGCCGTCGCGACGCCCGCGTTCGTCGCCTGGTAGGCCCCCAACAGCGGCAGTCGCGCCGACAACTCCCAGTCGGCTGCGTCCAGTCCGATCCGCGACTCCTGGTGGCTCTCCCGGCCCTCGTAGCTCGTACGGATCGTGGGTCCCGCCGGCTCTGGGGTCGTGTCGGCCGAGTCGTCGCCGTCCGCGTTCCGAGTCACGTCGCTCTCGACACCAGGCCCGGCGACGGTGACCAGTTCGTCGACCGCCTCACGGAGCGTCGCCAACCCCTCGCCGCTCGCGGCGGTGACCAGCGGCGCGTCGGCGGGTGTGACCGGAGCGAAGCTACGGGCGATCTCCGGGACCGTCTCCCCGAGCACGGACGTGTGTTCGAGTGCGACGTTCGTCACGGCGGCCGCGTCCGGTTCGACGACGCTCGTCGCGTCGAGTTCTCCCCCCATCCCGGCCTCCAAGACGGCCACGTCCACGTCCGCGCGGTCGAATCGCCACAGCGCCATCGCGGTGACGACCTCGAAGAAGGTCAACGGCTCCCCGTCCGCGGCCCGCTCGACCAGCCACGGGCGGACCTCTTCGACGAACTCCGTCACGGCCGCCTCCGGGATGGGCCGCCCGTCGACGCGGATTCGCTCGCGGAGGTCCTCGAAGTGCGGCGACGTGTACAGCCCGACGCGCCGGTCCGTCTCCCGCAGGACGGACGCGACCATCCGCGCGACGCTCCCCTTCCCGTTCGACCCCGCGACCTGGACGACCGTCGGCGTCTCGTGGGGGTCGCCCAGCTCCGCCAGCAACGCCCGGACGGACGCCGTCCCCGGGTCGACCTGGAAGCGACGGAGGTCGAAGAGGAAGTTCGTCGCCTCGTCGTAGTGCATACCGACTCGTTGGCCGGCGGTCCGTAAAAAGTGACTCGTGACGGCAGGTGGATCGCGCGGCGGCCAGCCGCGCGCTGGTAGTGGATCGCGCGGCGAACGGCCACGCGCTGCCGGTGGGCCGCGAGGCACCTATCCCCGCGGCGCTCGAGCGGTCGCGAGGTGCCCACCCTCGCGTCCGCTCGTGGGGCACGAGGCGTCCTGCCTCGCGACGGTCACCGCCCCGGCACGGCGCGGCGCGGCGACCGACTCGCCGCGTGTCGACTCGTGGTCGTTACGAGTTGACGTTCGTGACCTCGAAGAAGAACGTCTCGTCGGTCCCGTCGGCGTAGGTGAGCGTCGCGCTGATGTAGTCGCCGCTCGGGCGCTCCTGAACTGGGTTCACGGTCAGAGCGACGTTGCCGTTGTCGTACTTTCCGAAGTCGAACGTCCCGGTCTCGCCGGCCGCCAGCGTCGGCGGGTTGGCGAAGCTCCGGAGCGTCGAGTCGACCGGGAAGCCCTGCTTGTCTCCGTGAACCGCGTTGCCGTCCACGGTGACCTCGGGGCCGGAGCGCTTGATCGTCTCGACCTGGACGTTCGTCTCCAGCGCCCACTGGTCGAGCGTGACGCTCTGCTCGCCGACGTTCTCCAGCGTGAAGGTGAGCGTCTTCGACCCGCTCGTCTGGGTGCTGGTGCGGCCGATCCGACCGGCATCACCCTCTTGGGAGCCACCGGACGACGGGGAGTCGGCCTCTGCGTCCGGGTTCGTCTCGACGATCGTCCCGGAGGCACCGACGGCGATGTCGTTGCCGTCCTGGTCGACGATGGCACGCAGGGTCTGGCCGTTCGGCGTCTCGTCCTCGGACCACGAGCCGTTCTCGCGGTCGTAGATGGCGCCGCTGGCGCCGGCCGCGTAGCCGTCGCCCGCGTCGACCTCCACGTCGCGGAAGGTGCGCTTCGAGATCTTGTTGCGGAACCACTTCGGCGTCCCCTCGGCGTCCGGCTCGTAGTGGTAGATCACGCCGGAGCCGGCGGCGACCCACACGTCGTCTTTCGCGTTGGAGTCGACGCCGTACAGCGACACGTCCGCGTCCGCGATGCCCGTGCGGTTCCAGGTCGTGCCGTCGCCCGTGTAGAACACCTTCGCGTTGCCGTTGACGAGGTGTCCCTTCCGGCCGTCGAAGAAGTCGATCGACTGGATCGCCGCTCCCTGTCCGACGGAGACGGAGTTCCAGGTGCCCGTCGCACCGTTCTCGAAGGAGTAGTAGACGGAGCCGGAGTCACCGGCGACGTAGACGTTCGCCTCGTCGGCGTTCCCGGTGACGGCCACGTCGTTGAAGTTGTTCGTCACGTCGTTCGGAGCGGAGTAGCTCTCCAGGTTCCCCGTCTGGACGTCGTACTCGCCGATGGCGCCGGAGGAACCGACGAACCAGAGGCGCTTGCCGTCGTCGGTCACGTCCGCGCCGTAGAGGCTGTTGCCGTTGCCCGTGGGGCCGCCGTCGACGACCTTGACCCAGCCCTGGTCCGTCCGCTCGATCACGACGCCGCCGCCACCGACGGCGAAGGCGTTCCGCGTCGTCGACTCCACGTCGTACAGCGTCGCGTCGACCGGGGACGTCGACAACTCCCACGTCGCCGACTCCGCGGTCGCGCTCCCGACGCCCAGCGCGGTCCCGCCGACTGCGGCCGCGCCCAGTTTGAGTACGCTCCGTCGCGATGTCGAGGTTCGTTCCGACATGTACCCGCAGGGTGGATGTACACAGGGGTAAGCTGTGAACCTAATTTGTTAGTCGGTGAGAGATTGCCGAGAGTCTAACAGTACAGACGGAGAGACGTGTATCGAACGGGCACGTAGGTATCGCCGGTTTCCGTCCGAGAACGACCCGAGATCGCGGCCGGGTGTGGACACGTCCCGTAGTCACACGATCTGCTGCCCGCCGCGCCGTTCCAGGTACACACGAGTGTATCGAGCGCGTGCCGTGGTGAAAGTCTCGGCAGTACGGCACGTGACACGGTGGCTCTGCTGGCGCGACACGCGCCGGCGGTGCGACACGGGGTCGTCCCGACGGGGCGACACTGGTGGTGTGGGCGAGTGGGGCTGGCCGGGCGAGGCGAGACCCGCGACCCGGGTGGCGACGGCCGACGCAAGGTTTACCCCCAGCCGAGTGAAGGTCGAGGCATGGCGAGAGACTACGAGTCGCTCCACGATCCGAACGCGGAGTACACGATGCGGGAACTCTCCGCGGAGACGATGGGTGCGACCGCGAAGCGCGGGGGCGGCCGCGACGTGGAGATCACGGACGTACAGTGTACGATGGTCGACGGGAACTTCCCGTGGACGCTCGTCCGGATCTACACGGACGCCGGGATCGTCGGGACCGGCGAGGCGTACTGGGGTGCGGGCGTGCCGGAGTTGATCGAGCGGATGACGCCGTTCCTCCGCGGGGAGAACCCGCTGGACATCGACCGGCTGTACGAGCACCTGATCCAGAAGATGTCCGGCGAGGGAACCGTCGAGGGGGTCACCGTCACCGCGATCGCCGGGATCGAGATCGCACTCCACGACCTCGCGGGGAAGATCCTCGAGGTGCCCGCCTACCAGCTGCTCGGCGGGAAGTACCGCGACGAGGTGCGCGTGTACAACGACTGTCACACCGAGGCGGAGGCGGACCCCGAGGCGTGTGCCGACGAGGCCGAGCGCGTCGTCGAGGAGTTGGGGTACGACGCCCTGAAGTTCGACCTGGACGTACCCTCGGGCCACGAGAAGGACCGCGCGAACCGCCACCTGCGACCGGGCGAGATTCGGCACAAGGCGGAGATCGTCGAGAAAGTGACCGAGCGCGTGAAGGACCGCGCGGACGTGGCGTTCGACTGTCACTGGACGTTCTCGGGCGGGAGCGCGAAGCGGCTCGCGGACGCCATCGAGGAGTACGACGTGTGGTGGCTCGAAGACCCCGTGCCGCCGGAGAACCTCGAGGTCCAAGAGGAGGTCACGAAGTCCACGACGACGCCCATCGCCGTCGGGGAGAACCGCTACCGAGTGACGGAGGAGCGACGCCTGATCGAGACCCAGGCGGTCGACATCGTCGCGCCGGACCTGCCGAAGGTCGGTGGGATGCGCGAGACGCGGAAGATAGCGGACGTGGCGAACCAGTACTACGTGCCGGTGGCGATGCACAACGTCTCTTCGCCGGTGGCGACGATGGCCTCCGCACAGGTCGGCGCGGCGATCCCCAACTCGCTGGCCGTGGAGTTCCACTCCTACGAACTCGACTGGTGGGGTGACCTCGTAGAGGAGGACGTGATCGTCGACGGCTCCGTCGAGATTCCAGAAGAACCCGGGTTGGGCGTGACGCTGGACATGGACGTGGTGGAAGCGCACATGGTCGAGGGTGAGACGTTGTTCGACCCGGCGTAGACCACGATCACGACGCGTCGTCTGCCCACGCCGTCCCCAGTTCGACCGTATTACCGTCCCGTGAGACGACGTTCTTGTCGGTCAACGAATCGAGTGCGCGGTCGACGTGTTCTGGAACTGTCGGGTTCGCTTCCACGACGTGTTCGCGGAGTCGTTCTGGCGTCGTCGACTCGACACGGAGAAGTCGCTGCACGATGTAACCCTCTGCTTCGACAGTGTCTGCAATTCGACGAACTGTCTGTTCCAACTCACTCGGCACACCGTCGAGACGTCGAAGCGTCAGTTCGAACTGAACGATCGGGTGTGGTTTGTCTTCCATCAGCCACTCGTACTCACGAGTCCCGGCGTTGAGCGGGAGTTGCGACTTGAACTCCTCGTGGATCGTCTCCCAGTCGAACGAGTTCGGATTCGCCGTGATGATGTCTCGAACGTCGCGCGTGTCGTCCGGGCGTGGTGTCATCATCTTGAACAGTGCGATGTCGACGGGGGCACACACCGACACGGTGAGTTCGTCGACGCTCAGCAGTTCGGTCGCCCGGGACTGCATCCGTTCGGAGAACTCGAGTTTCAGTGCGACTTGTCTGTCGAACAGGTCGACGTGTCCTCCGTCCTCCCGTTTCAGGACGGTCGTCGCACCGAGAGACTCGTACTCCTCTGCAACCTCCCCGTCGACACTGTACTCTGCGTCGAGCAGTGCCGCCTCGATCCGACGAAACGAATCTTCGTCGGCAGTCACGAGATCGACATCTTTGGTCGACGGCTTCGTCCCACGGAGCGTCATCGCACCACCCCCGATCAGGTACGCCTCCGCTGGGTGTTCCAGTGTCGATCCGAGTTCCTCGAACGTCTGGCGCAACTGAGATTCAGTACTGTAGTTCTCCGGTGGCTCTGTCATCTAACCCTCGATTTTACTCTTCGAATAAAGAACCATCGCCGAGGTCCCCCAATTTCTCACTGGCCGTCGAGATATCGACACCGTACTGCACCGCTGTGTCTCGAACGCGGCCCGGCGACGGGAGCAGGCTGCGAGTGAACGCAGATAGATCCACTTGACCTCTGTCTGTCGTGCCCGCGGTCTCTATCGAGGTACGTCGTCGATCGACCTCCCCCGGTTCGGTACTCGCGACGACGAGCGACGGGAGACACTCTACGATCTCGCTGACGCCGTAGTGGGTTCCGAGCTTGCGAAACCGATCCTGTGAGAACGGCTCTTCCGTGACGGCCTCCGCGAGTAACACGGCACTGTACTCTACTCGTCTGTTGTCCGCCCGACGGCAGAGCGTGTGCGCGATGACATCCATCGCGGTCAGTGTCGTCTCCTCGGAGTGTGTCGAACGGTAGTAGAGTGGTGTGGACGAACTTCGGAATTCGAGGCCCCACTGCGTGAACTGGTCTAATCCTGTCTGGGTGACTGTCCCGTCGAGAGAGTCGGCTCCGTCGAACGACGGAGCGGTGAACAACGTTTCGTGTGGTGCCGTCCAGACGACCGTCGATTCCGGCCACTCTCTCTGTATTTCGGCTGCGTGGAACACGTCAAACACACTCTGGGCGAGTGACTGTAGTGGCTCGTACTTCGGCCGGAGACGCACCCCTGTCTCTGTCTCGGTCGCAATCTGCCGTCGCCGTAGCTCTGTCAGAACCTGTCTCACACGAGCCTCTCCGACATCGGTGAACTGCGCGATCTCCGACGCTGTTCGAGGTGCTGTGAGAAACCAGAGCACCCGGAGTCGAGCCATCGTCAGAAACTCCTGAAGCCCGAGTTGTGGCACCGACTCACGCACAGCGGCAATTCTGTCGACGATGCTCGTCGGCCCCGGACGGACGGTCACTGTTCGTCCGTCCTGACTCTGCTCGACGATTCCGTGGTCCGACAGACGGGTCACGCTTCGGGAGACTGTCGACCGTGCGAGCCCGGTTCGATCTGTCAGACCCTGATACTGACGCGCTCCCGCCTCGAGACCGACGAGCACCTGTAGGTCCGACGTGACGAAGCGCACGCAAAACTCTACGAAATCCTATTATAACAGTGTTTCGTAGAGTTTTGCTGTCCCACAATCCAAATACGATAGTAGTGTCGAACAGACTGTAATAGTCGTACAAGAAATAGAGCAGTAATCTCAAACGGATCTGACATATCCACCAGCACTCACCCGACACGCTCGCAGGCGAGTCACACGCGGATCGTGTCGACCGCCGTATTGATACCGCCAGAGGGAGTGACCCGAACCGTGTCCGACTGGGAACTCTACACGGAAGGGAACGCACTGGTTGCCGACTTCGGTGCCGACGTCGAGGTGGCGGACGAGACGTTCGCGGCCGTCAACGAGCAGTTCGAGGAACTCGCGTCACAGTCGGCCGTCGAGACACACGTCTCGGTGTTGCGGATGGAGTCACCGCTGAGCAGCGACGTGTTCGACCGTGCGCGGGAGGCCGCCCGTGTCGGCACGGAGTTCGGAATCGACGAGCGGATCGTCGTCTCGGAGGGGATCAAGAAGATGGCGCTGCGGAGCAAGGTGGACGACATCGACGGCGTCACCGCGGACACGGCCGATTCCGTGGAAGAGGCGTTGGCTGCAGCCAGCGACTCCCGTTAGTCGCCGAACGGTCCCATCCCGCCCATCCCGCCGCCGCCACCGCCGCCGCCCTGCTGCATCTTCTGCATCATCCGTTGCATGTCGCCGTCGCCCATCCCCTGGAACTGCTCCAAGGTGCGCTTCATCATCTGGTACTGGTCGAGCAGTTCGTCGACGCGCTCGACGTCGACACCCGCACCGCGGGCGATGCGCTCACGGCGGTCCTGCCCGATCCGGTTTGGGTCTTCGAGTTCTCGATCCGTCATCGAGTCCATGATGACCTCGAAGTTCCGCATCCGGTCTTTGGTCACGTCCATCGCGTCGTCGGGCAACTGGTCCATCAGCCCGCCGCCGCCCAACCCAGGGATCATGTCGAACACCTGGTCGAGGGGTCCCATGCGGTCCATCGCCTTCATCTGGTTGCGCATGTCGACGAGGGTGAAGTCACCCTCCATCATGTCCTCGGGGTCCCAGTCGTCCTCCTCTTGGGTCTCTTCCATCGCGCGCTCGACGCGTTCGGAGAGCTGCTTGAGGTCCCCCATCCCGAGCAGCCGGGAGATGAACCCGTTCGGCTCGAACCGCTCGATGTCCTGGACGGTCTCGCCAGAGCCGAGGAAGGCGATCGACGACCCCGTCTCGTTGACGGCCGTCAGGGCACCGCCACCCTTCGCCGTCCCGTCGAGTTTGGTGACGACGACGCCGTCGATCCCGATGGCGCGCTCGAACTCCTGGGCCTGATCTTTCGCTCCCTGTCCGATGGCGGCGTCCAACACGAGCAACGAGCGGTCCGGGTCGACGACGCGTTCGATCTCCTCGATCTCCGCGATCAGGTCCTCCTCCAGCGCGTGTCGCCCCGCGGTGTCGACGATGTGGACGTCCGCCTCCTCGGTCGCCTCGAGTCCGTCGCGGGCGATCTGGACGGGGTCCTCGGCGTCGGGGTCGCCGTAGAAGGACACCTCCGCGCGTTCGGCCATCTGCTTGGCCTGGTCGTAGGCACCGGGGCGGAACGTGTCCGTCTGGATCACGGCCGGGCGGAGCCCCTTCTTCGAGAACCACCACGCCATCTTCGCGGCGGAGGTGGTCTTCCCCGACCCCTGGAGTCCCGCGAGGAGGATCGTCTGGTTCTCCAAGGGCACCTCCGTCGACTCGCCGACCAGGTCGACCAGTTCCTCGTAGACGATCCGGAGGACGTGGTCGCGTGCGGTCGTCCCACCCGGCGGCTCCTCTTCGAGAGCGCGCTGTTCGATGTCGCCGGACAACTGCATCACCAAGTCCGTCTCCACGTCCGCCGACAGCAGGGACCGCTGGATCTCGCGGACGACGTTCTCGACGTCCTCCTCGTCGATGCGCGACTTCCCGCGGAGGTCGTCGAGACTGTCCCGCAGAGAACTCCCGAGGTTGTCGAGTACCATTTGCCCGAGGTAGGTGCGCGCTGGGGTAAAGGCTTGTTCGTCCGTGCGACACCGCCTGTCCGGTCACGGTCCACGGTCGTGGCCGACTCGGACTCCGTCTGATCCGTCGACACCGTCGACCGACGAACCCGATTCAGAACCACCAGGCTACTCGTCGGTGTCGTCGACGCCGAAGAGAACGTCTCGTGGGGTCGGCGACGTGGTCCACGAAGCCCCGTCTCGTCAGTTGCTGCTCGAACTGCTGCTACTTCCGCTGCTACTACTGTCACTACTACTGCTACTCCCACTGCTGGAGTTCTTCTTGTCGTCCCCCTTCGCCTTGTCCACGGCGTCTTTGGTCTTGCTGCGGGCTTTCTTCTTGGCACTCCGCTCTATCGACCGCTGTTCCTTGCTCAGTGCGCGCTTGATCCCGTCGATGATCGAGTCGATTACCATGGTTCGTACCTAGTGACGCTCACTACGAGCGTTGATCTACTGTTGCCGGTTCAAATGTTATATAGTATTCGATTTTAGCAATTAACGAGTGAGAAGTACAATCGACACTGTAGACTAGTTCGAGAACTGCACACACGAGAGTGAGTCCGTGGAAGTCCGTTTCGAGCGAGTCACGGAGAGGCGACACCACGGGTAGTCGGTTCACGTGACCCAGGCCGGACGAGAGAGTGTCGAGTCGCGCGACGCCGGTGTCACACCAGGAACGCGACCACGGCCGCCGAAATGAACACGACCTTCAGCACGGTGTTGACGACGATCACCTTCGAGCCGAACGAGGCGCCCCAGATACCGTACTGGAACGGGATCGAGCGCTTGAACGTCGAGACGGCGAAGGTGACGATCCCACCCAACAGCATCGTCACGACCGCCTGGTCGACGGTGAGTGTGTCACCGATCAGCGGCGCGACGGTGGCCGCGCCCGCGGTCGTGTCGAACGCGAACACGACGATCACCGGCACCGCCGCCGCCGGGAGTCCCGTCACCTCCGCCAGCGGCCCCGCGGCGGCCGACAGCGACCGGAACAGCTCCGCGGCCGCCAACACCGTCACGAGCAGGTAGACGGCCGCCAGCCGCGGGACGATCCGACGGAGTTTGCTCGCCGTCGACGCCCACGCGGCGGCGACTGCCCCCGGCTCCGTCTCCTCGTCGCCCTCACCGGTCTCGTCCGTCCCGTCGCTCCCCTCCGTCCCACCGTCGGGTGCCGTCTCGGGGTCGGTCTCCGGATCGGAGTCCGACTCCGTCTCGACGGTGACCGACTCGTCCACGTCGCCGTCGGACAACAGCACCGCACCGGCGAGCACTCCCACGAGGGAGATCCCGAGTGCGATTCCGCCACGCGTGCCGACGTACAACACGCCCACGTCGGGGCCGAGAATCGGGATCAGCACTGGGACGTAGAAGGTGAAGACGTGCTGCGTGAACCCGAAGAACGTGTTGATCGTCACGGCGACGAGCGTCGCTCGGTCGGAGAGACGCCCCGACTCACGGAAGTCGGCGAGCATCCCGTACCCCGCCGTCGTCGAGGCGGCGGTGGTCAGGATCGCCGTCCCGACCTCGTCCGGGAGGTTCGCGGGGCCGGTGAGGTACCGCGAGACGCCCGCGATCTTCTCGACGGCACCGTACTCGACTGCGAGGTTCGCGAGGAACACTCCGAGTCCGATCAACACGGCGATCCGCGCGACCCGCCGCGCCGCGGTCGGCACAACCGTCGCGTAGTCGACACCCGCGAGTGCACGCGCGACGCCGAGCCCCCACTGGGCGAGTGGCTCGAGTGCGGGCGACAGTTGCACGACGGTGATCCCCGTCACACCACCGTCTCGGACCCCGGTGCCCGTGTCGGTTTCGGACCACGACGCTCGGTGGGAACGTGCGGCGAGGCTCAGTCGTCGCTCTCACCGAGCAGTTCGTCGACGAGCGCCTCGGGGTCGAACCGCGTCAGGTGGTCGTACCCCTGGCCGGTACCGAGGAAGAGGATCGGCTTCCCGGTGACGTACGCGATCGAGATCGCCGCACCGCCCGAGGAGTCTGCGTCCGCCTTCGTCAAGATCGCGCCGTCGATGGCCGCCGCGTCGTCGAACTCGCGGGCACGTTCGACGGCGTCCTGGCCCGCGACCGCCTCGTCGACGAACAGCGTCATGTCCGGGTCGACGACGCGGTCGATCTTCGCCAACTGCTCCATCAGGTCGTTCGAGGTGTGGAGCCGTCCGGCCGTGTCACCCAACACCACGTCCACGTCGTTCGCCTCGGCGTACTCGACGGCGTCGTAGATCACCGCCGCCGGATCACCACCCTGGTCGTGGCGGATCAGCTTCCGGTCCAAGGCGTCGGCGTGTTCCTGGATCTGCTCGTTCGCGCCCGCACGGTACGTGTCGCCGTTCGCCATCACCGAGGAGTAGCCGCGGGCCTCGAGGTACCGCGACAGCTTGGCGATGGTCGTCGTCTTCCCCACGCCGTTGACGCCGGTGAACACGATCGTCACGGGCTTGTCCGCCCGTGCGATCCGCTCCTCGAAGTCGAACTGCCCGACGGCGATCACGTCCAACAGGGCGTCGTGGAGCGCCTCCGTCACCAACTCCTCCGTCGTCGAGACCTGTGCGCGGGTCTCGCCGATCATGTTCTCGCGGATCGTGTCGAGGATCTCCTCGGCGACGCTCATCTCCACGTCGGAGTCCAACAGGGCCATCTCGAGGTCCCAGAGTGGGTCCTCCAGGTCGCCCTCCTCGACGATCACCTGGCCGGTCGCGAACGCCTTCGCGCGCTTGAGTCGGCCGGGCCCGTCGTCCGACTCCTCGCTCGGCTCCGCCTCGGCAGCCGCGTCGTCGGTCGTCTCGGCCGCGGTGTCGCCGCCCGCGGCGTCGTCACTCCCGGAACTCGCGGCCGGAGAGTCGGCGTCGGCCTCCGCTTCGGCCTCGGCGGCCTTCTCGTCGACCTCCTCGGCCGCGTCGTCGCGGAACGAGGAGAGCTTGTCCTTCAGGCCGTCGAACATCGCTTACTCGTCGTCGTCCTGCATCTGCTGCATCTGCTGCATCTGCTGTTGTTGGAGCTGCTGTTGCATCTGCTGGGCGCGCTCCTCGAGTTCGTCGGACTCGGCCTCCAGCTCACCCTTCTCCGAGCGGAGGTCGTCGATCCGGTCGTCGAGCGAGTCGCGTTTCCGTTCCAGCGCGTCGACGGCGTCGTCCTGTTCCTGCTCGGCCGCGTAGCCGCCACCCAGCGAGACGACGACCTCGTCGATGTCCTGGATCTCGGCGCGGAGGTACGCGCCGCCGCCCAGCGGCACCTGCACCGTCGAGCCGGACTCGAGCGTCTGGATCGCCTCGATCGCCTCGTCGATCTCCGACTGTTCCTGGCGCACGTCGGCGATCTCGTCGTCGAGTTCGTCGATCTCCGCTTCGATGGCCTCGAGTTCCTGCCCGATCTGCTGGAGCTGCTGTTGCCCACCGCCACCACCGAGACTCATGCGGCCGACACCTCCTCGATCTCGACGCTGTCGCGGTCGAGGTTGTGTTCCGCGCCGAACTGCGAGAGCACGTGCTCGCGTGCGACGTTCTCGTTGGGGGCGTCGACGCTCCGTTCGAACGGCTGTGAGCCCTCTCGGGTCTCGAACCGACCGCTGATCGTGTAGTCCGTCATGTCTCCGAGTGGCGGGGGCACGGGGAAGTACCTTCCGACTCTCGGAGGTTCTCGTCCCCGACTCCCGGAGATTCTGGTCGCCGATCACCGCAGGTTCTCGTCTCCGAGTCCCGGAGAGTCTGGTCGTCAGCCCCGACGGATTCCCGCCGTCGGTCTCCTCACTCGGTGAACGTCTCGATCCCGGCCGCGGGGTAGCCGACGACGAGGTCCGCACCGGCCTCTTTGAGTGTCGACACGCGCTCGCCGACGGTCTCGTGGTCACCGACCAGCGCGTAGTCGCGGACCGCCTGGGTCAACACCTCTCTGGCGCGCCCCGAGGCACTCGCGTCGGTCGCGGCGTCGTCCGGCAGCGCCCGCCGGACGGGGCCGCGCCGTGCCGCGTACGCCCCGACGGCGTCGAGGATCGCGTCCTCGTCGTCCGTCGGCACCGTCGGCGCGTACACCGCCACGTCGCCCTCGAAGCCGGCGGCACGCAGCCCACGCAGGGCGGACTCGGTCCGCCGCGAGAGGAGTTCGTACTGTACCCCGCCGGCGGCCAGCGCCAGTCGTTCGACACTCTCGGTGCCGACCCACGGATCCGCCGCCGTCTCGACGGCGGCACCGAGTCGCGGCGCGACGGCTCGCTCCTGCTCGGCATCGTCGAGGTACGCGCCGTGGCCCGCGACGAGGACCCGTCGCGCGTCCGCCGGGAGTCTGTCGAGCAGCCCGTCGTCGCCGAGCGGGTCGAACCCGTCGGCACGCACCGGCGTCGTCACGCGGAGTGTGGTCCGGTCCGCGAGCGCCGCCAGCGTCTCCGCGTCCGGGAGCGCCTCGCGCCCCTCGTAGTCGACACACACCAGATCGAACGGCGTGTCGGTCGCCGCCAGCGGCGCCGTCTCCGTCGGTTTCACCACCACGCCGTCGATCCCCGTCCGTTCGATCGCCGTACGTCCCGTCGTCGTCGCCGTTGTCACGTTCATACTGATCCGTCTCCAGCGTCGTCACTCGTCCGTCCCTCACGGTACCACTCCCGTCCACGTCTCCGGCGGCAGTAGTGGGTTCGATGTGTGTCGTGCCGAGAGAGCAGTCGCTTCCGTCCGTCTCGCCGTCGGTACGTCGCTCGTGTCGCTCCCGCAAGAGAACTACCGTGGTCGCGGAACGCGATCCATCGCCTGTGCGGCCATGACCATATCGTCACACGGTGACGAGTATAAATCTGCCGTCGGTGGCGACACTGGCGCCACCGGCGACAGCGACGAGTCGGAGAGTGACCGACGGCCGACGTGGCGTCTCCACCACCGACGAGACGGCGAGTTGTCGACGACCGACGTGACGTCTCCGCCGGAGTACCGGTCGGCCGTTCGACGAAGGCGTGTCGCGTGTTCGGGTCTCGACAACCGAAAGGGGTATCTGACACCCAGACGACTGTCCCCACGATGGACTCAGTGGTCGGGAGCCGGGGACGGACGCGGCCGACGGCCGGAGCGTCGGCCGAAGGGTACTTTGACGTAGCCCCGGACGTGATTGACGCAGTGACAAACGGAGTTGTCGGAACATGAGTGAGGATCTCCCGTCAGTGCTGGTCGTCGAGGACGAGGCCGATCTCGCGGATCTGTACGCGGCCTGGCTCGGCGGCGAGTACGACGTCCGGACGGCGTACGGCGGTCACGAGGCGATCGACCAGTTGAGTGAGGAGATCGACGTGATCCTCCTCGACCGTCGGATGCCGGGCCTGTCGGGCGACGAGGTGCTGGTGTCCGTCCGCGATCGCGGCGTCGACGCCCGCGTCGCGATGGTCACGGCCGTCGAGCCCGACTTCGACATCGTCGAGATGGGGTTCGACGACTACCTGGTGAAGCCGGTCACCCGCGAGAAGCTGATGGAGACCGTCGAGTCGCTGCTGCGGCGCAGCGAGTACGACAGTGGTGTCCAAGAGCTGTACGCCGTCGCCTCGAAGAAGGCGGTCCTCGAGTCGGAGAAGGGGCAGGCCGCGCTCGAAGAGTCGGAAGAGTACGCGGATCTCGAGGCGCGGTACGACGAACTCCAAGCCGAACTCGACACGCAGATCGAGGAGTTCTCCGACCACGGCGAGTTCGAGCAGGCGTTCAAGCAGTTCGACAAGGGCGACCCCAGCGAGGACGACGACGGCGACGACGACCTCGACTTCGGGATCTGACGACCGCGACCGCTCGACCGTCCGCGGCCACCTCCTGCGACACGCCGTTGTCTCTACGACGCTCCACCTCCGCTACGACGCTCCGTTCTCACCGAGGTCTCGGACACGGTCGGCGTACCCACTACCGACCGGCAGTGGGGAAGACGAAGTGAGCCGCCGAGCGACGGGTGTCAGTAGTTCCGCGAGATGAGGTACTCGGCGAGGTCGTCCAGCAGCGCACGCGCCTCGTTGTCGGGCAACGCCGACAGTCGGTCGCGACCCTCGTCCGCGAGTTCCTGGGCGCGGTCGCGGGCGAAGTCGATACTCCCCGCCTCCTCGAGGACGGCGACGGCCTCCTCGACGGCGTCCTCGGTCACGTCTTCGGGGGTCTCGGCGTCGACCAGACCGTCCACGTCGACACCCTGCTGGCGGGCGTGGAGTGTGACCATCGTCTCCTTCCCCTCGACGAGGTCCGACCCACGCTGTTTGCCCAGCTTCTCCGAGGGAGTCGTCAGGTCCAACAGGTCGTCTTGGATCTGGAACGCCCGGCCGACCTCCGTGCCGTACCGGTACAGTTCCTGGACGACCTCGTCGTCGGCCCCCATCAGACTCGCCGGGATGGCGGCGCTGGCGCCGAACAACACGGCGGTCTTCAGCTCCACCATCTCCAGGTACTCGTCGGGGGTCACGTCCGTCCGGTTCTCGTAGGCCACGTCCAACGACTGCCCCTCACAGATCCGCGTACACGTGGAGGCGAGCCGGTGCATCGCCGCGACCTCGTTCTCCGGGCGCGCGCCGGTGTCCGAGATCATCTCGAACGCCTTCGCGTACAGCGTGTCACCCGCCAGGATCGCCGTCTCGGTGTCGTACTCCACGTGGACCGCCGGGACGCCCCGCCGCAGGTCGTCCTCGTCCATGATGTCGTCGTGGATCAGGGTGAACGACTGGATCACCTCGACACTCAACGCGGCCCGCAGGAGGTCGAACTCCCACCCGTCCAGCGCCGGGAACGACCGGAAGTCCGCCGTCATCGGGGCCACGTCACCCAACGACTCCCCGACCAACAGCGACACCGTCGGCCGGAGGCGCTTCCCGCCGGCCTCGATGATGTACCGGGTCGCCTCGTAGAGCCGCTCCGGCTCCGCCATGGGGAGGTCCTCGTCGACGGCCTCGTTGACCAACTCCCGCCGCTCACGGACCGCGTCGAGCACCCGCTTCTCCATCGCGTCCTGGGTCATCGTTCGGTGGTCACTCGACCAGCGTGATGACGTTACCGTTCTGTGTCACGTGCAGGTCACGCCCCAGCGAGTACCCCTCGTCGCGACACAGGTCCACGTACGGCGCGAACCCCTCCATGCTCTGGTGGGCCGGGATCACGTTGCGCGGCTGGAGTGCGTCCAGCATCTCGTAGTGACCCTCCTCGCGGAGGTGTCCCGACACGTGGATGTCGTCGTAGATCCGCGCGCCCTGCATCTTCAGGAGCCGCTCGGACTGGTAGCGCTGCCCCTCGTTCGTCGGCTCCGGGATCACCCGTGCCGAGAAGATCACCTTGTCGCCGTCGTCGAACTCGTACGGCGTCTCGCCACGCCCCATCCGGGTGAGCATCGCACGCGGCTCCCCCTGGTGGCCCGTGACGATCGGGAGGTAGTCCTCCTTCCCCTCCTTCATGATCCGCTTGAACGTCCGGTCGACGGACTTCCGGTGGCCGTACATCCCCAGGTCGTCCGGGAAGTCGACGAAGTCGAGTCGCTCGGCCGTCCCGGAGTACTTCTCCATCGAGCGTCCCAACAGCACCGGCTGGCGGCCGATCTCGTCGGCGTACTCCACGAGACTCCGCACACGGGCGATGTGGCTGGAGAACGTCGTCGCCACGATCCCGCCGTCGTAGTCCTCGACGGAGTGCATCACGTCCTGGAGGTGGCGCTTCGCGACGGACTCACTCGGGGTGCGGCCCTTGCGGCCCGCGTTGGTACAGTCCTCGATGTACGCGAGGACACCCTCGCCCTCGCGGCCGATCTCGCGGAACCGCTCCATGTCGATCGGGTCGCCGATGACCGGGTCGTGGTCCATCCGCTTGTCGAGGCCGTAGACGACCGACCCCTCCGGCGTGTGCAACACCGGGTTGATCGCGTCGATGATCGAGTGGGTGACGTTGACGAACTCCAACTCGACGCCGCTGTCGCCGATGGACATCGTCCCGCCGGCACCCATCTTCACGAGGTCGTTGTCGACGTTGAACTTGTTCTCGGACTGGATCCGCTGTTTGACGAGCTCGATCGTGTACGGCGTCGCCACGATGGGCGCGTCGTACCGGTGGGCGAGCTTCGAGATGGCCCCGATGTGGTCGAGGTGGCCGTGCGTCGGCACGATCGCCTGCACGTCGCCCTCGAGGTCGGACATCACGCGGTCGTCCGGGATGGCCCCCATGTCGATGAGGTCCAGACTGTGCATCTTCTCGGTCTCGACGTTGTCGTGGATGAGGACCTGCGAGAGGTTGAGCCCCATGTCGAACACGACCACGTCGCTACCGGCCTTCACCGCCGTCATCTGTCGACCGACGGCCTCGTAGCCGCCGATCGTCGCGATTTCGATCTGCATTTGTTGTCGGTTGCGTCGGTTGCGAGCGTCCGAATCCTCCGCCGCTCGGAGGCCTGCTCGTACGGAACACCCCGGGAACACGGGTGACTGTGAACCCCGGCGTCTTACAGCGCGTCGGTTCTGCGGCCCCGCTGTACGCGACCGGACACCGCGTCCGGCCCGTATGTCCCGCGGGCTCTGGTAGCTCGGCATTCTCCCTCCAGTGATAAAATACTGCGGGTTCGGGTCGTCGAACCACTCGGAGGAGTGTCGGCACCCGACCGAACGGACGGTACCGGTCCCGGCGCCGTGCCTCTCGTGTCCGTCCCGTCGCCGGGCGCCTGCCGTCGGGGAGGTTAAGCCGACGCGACCGCAACGGCCGCCGTGGCGCGCGACGACGGAGACCGGGCCGACCAGACCGTCGACCTCGAGAGCTTCGCGGCCGCCGATCACGACGGGGACGGCGGCACCGACGAAGTTGTCGACCACGGCGAGAGCGAGACGGGGGACGACTCGCCGTCCGCGGACGACGATCGACTCGATCCGGACGCCGTCGTCCGCGATCCGCCGGGACGCCCCCGAGCGGACACCGTCGAGTTGGGCGTCGAACTGCTGGCTCGGCTCGGCGACGAGACGCTCCCGCTGCCCGACGCCGTCGACCGCGTCGAGACCGTGACGACGGACCCCGCGCTCGTCAGGGAGATTCTCGACACTGCGGACACGCGCGGCGTGATCGACCGCGACGGCGCGACGGTGCGGCGTCGGACCCGTGGCCCGACGATCGCCCTGGAGCGCCGGGTCGTCCGCCGGGAGGGTGACTACGACTGCCGCCGCTGCGGGAAGTCGCTGTCGACGGGGCACTTCGTCCAGTTCGACACCGGCGAGGTGGGCCCGTTCGGCTCCTCGTGTGTGCGGAAGGTGACCGGGCGAGACTGACTGGCGCCGGTCGCCCGCGGCGAGCGTGACGGAGACGGCGACAGTCTCGGGCGGGCGAGCCAGACGAGCTACCGACCGCGACGCAGTTCCTCGATCAACTGTTCGATGAGGTCGCTCTGGCGGGCGAGCTCCCGCTGTTGGTCCTCGACGGTCCGGCGGAGTTCGGCGACCTCCTCCGCGAGGTCGTCTTCCGGCGCCGCCGCCTCGAACTCCGAGTCGGCGAACGCGTCCGGCTCCCGCTCGACCGCCCGTGCCGCCTCCTCGGCCGCCGTCTGCCCGCCGGCGCCGGCTGCCCCACCCGTTCCGGCCTCCTCCGAGACGACCCGTCCGGCGCTCTCGCCCGAGCCGGCACCGTCGACGGCACCCGCCACCGCGGTGTCCGCGTCCCCGTCGTCGGCCCGCGTCGCGTTGTCCGGGTCGTCGACCTCAGCCGGGTCCGCCGACAACGGGTCCGGGCCACCGCCGAAGTCGACCTCGTCGTCGCCCGCAGTACCGAGCGAGTCGGCGCCGGTCGACTCGGCGCCGGTCTCGTGCTCGGGCTCGTCGTCGGCGACCGACTCGCGGAACTCCGAGAGCGTCCGGACGCCGTGGTGGTCGAACAGGGCCTGCGTGAGTGTCTCCCGCAACGCCCGCGTCTCGTCGCTGGGCGTCTTGAACCGCTCCTGTCGGCCGTCGACGCTCAGCACGACGGAGGTGGAGACGCTCCCCTCCTCGAAGTTCACGTCCGTCACGTCGTCGTAGTGGTACTCCTCGGCCTCGTCGTCCCACACCGCCGAGCCGACGTGTTTGACGAGTCGCCGGCTCGTGACGACGAGTGTCAACTCGGAGAAGCGGAACGTCCGTTCGACCGTCTCACCGGGGTCGGTGGTGTCGGCCGCCGCCAGGACACCCGCGAGCACCGGGTGGAGTACGTCGTCGAGTGCGTTCCGCGGGACGGAGACGGACCGCTCGCCGTCCAGTCCGTAGTCGAGTGTGAGCTTCGCCTTCCGTCGCTTCTCCGTCACGGTGAGCCGCTCGGCGTCGTGTGGGTAGCTCTCGACGGACTCGTCGGAGAGCAACCCCTCGGCCCGGTAGATCAGCGTCCGCGTCGGCGTGACGAACAGTTCGTCGTCGCCCCCCAGGCCGACGCGCGCGACGGGGTCTTCCTCCCCCAGCTCCCGCTGGAGTGCCTCCGGCAGACTCATACCAACGATTGGCCAGCGACTCGGTATAAATCCGGCGCACAGCCCGCGTCCCGTCGGACGGACGGCAGACGACCGCGAGCGCGTCGTTCGACTGGATTCTGGACCGAGGTCCCCGGACACTCCCACCGTCGACCCAGGGGGCCACCCACGGGGCGACGCGACCGACTGCGCTCACTCCTCGCGCGTCCGGCGATCGGCGCCCGCGGCCTCGAACTCGTCGTCCACGAGACAGTTCAGCGCCCAGATGGTCCGGAGCAGCGTCGCGGCTTCGCCGGGCGGGAACACCAACTCGTCTGTCGCGCGGACGTGTTCGAGCACCCGCTCGGAGGCGTGGGCCGGAGCCGCAGCGATGCCCGCGTCGCGGTCCGCGGCCCACTCCATCGCTCGCAGGTCCGACTTGCTGTCGCCGACGACCGCGACGAACGGGTCGTCGATCCCGAGCACGTCCAGTGCGGCCGCGACACCCTGTGCCTTGTCGAGTGCGCGCACCGCCAGTTCGGCCGCGTCGGCGTAGTACAGCGCCACGTCCAGTCGTCCGAGGAGGTCGGCGGCAGCGTCCGGCACCGCCGCTGCGACTGCACCGCCCTCGCGAGCGAGTGCGCCC
This sequence comes from Halobaculum sp. MBLA0147, assembly GCF_041361345.1. Lineage (NCBI taxonomy): Archaea > Methanobacteriati > Methanobacteriota > Halobacteria > Halobacteriales > Haloferacaceae > Halonovum > Halonovum rutilum. The sequence goes on from NZ_JBGKAD010000001.1 coordinate 810,697, forward strand.
GCGACCTCCGGGTCCGCGTCGGCGAAGAACGCCCGCGCGACCGCCGCTCCCGGTGCCGGGTCGTCGAGCGACTCGTCGTCCTCGCCGTCCGCTGCGTCCCCGTCGTAGTGTGTCGCGCGGACGGCCGCCTCGCTCGCCGGAGGAGCAGTCGTCTCGACCTCGCCGACCGCGACACGGTCCGCGACCGCCTCGCCGACGAGATCCAGCAGGTGGACCACCCCCTCGTCGATCACCGCCGCCGCGTCCGGGCCGCCGGTCTCGTGGTTCGGCTTGAGCGTGACGTTGAACTCGTTCCCCTGGAGGTGACAGCCGCGACGGATCGACTCCGGCGCCGCCCGGAGCACGCGCGACCGCACGTCGTCGACGACGCCACGACTGTCCTCGGGGAGGTCGTCGTACAGCAACCGCTTCGTGTCGGCGCCGTGACCGGGCGTGAACACCCCGGCGCCGGCCTCGTACACCACGGACACGTCGCCGGAGTGGACGAGTTCGTTGCCGAGTCCCTGGACGAGAAAGCCCTTCACGTTCTCCAGCGTCTGGCCGGTACAGATCACGAGCGGGACGCCCCGCTCGACGAACTCCGTCAGGAGGTGGAGTGTCTCGCGTGGGATCTCGTTGTCCGTGTCGCCGGCCGATCGGAGTGTCTCGTCGACGTCCAACACGAGCGCGTTCACCGCGCGGCCGTACTTCCCGCGGAGGTCGAGCGCGGTGAACGCGGTCGTGCGGTCCGCGCGGGCGGCGATCTCTGCCAGACGCTCCCCGTCGTCGAACGCGGCCACGATCTCGCTGCGCCGCTCTGCGAGTCGCGCGGTCGCCTCGTCCCACCGATCGAGCGCGACCGGCGACGACAACGGCGGGAACAGGTCGACGAACTCGCGGTACGCCCGCAACTCCTCGGTGTCGAACCTGTCGTACACCTCGTAGAGCCGATCGTAGTCGTCCACGGGTCGTGTGTCGGTCCCGACCGACAAGAGTGTACCCCGAACTGTGGGGCGGTCGGCACGTCGCAGACCGACGACCGTCTCCACACTCCCGACTCCCGCGAGAGTGGCCACAGAGAGCTACCGTTCCTCGCCGCCCGGCGCGGTGAACAGGCGCCGGTGCGCCAGGTAGAGGCCGATCACCGGCGGGAACAGGAGCGCGACGCCGACGTAGAGCCACCGGGCGCGCCCGACCCCCGCGCCGACGGCCGAGCGGACGCGGTCGTCCTGGTAGCAGGTGGCGGCGACGAGCGGCGCCACCAACAGCGAGTACGCGCTGCGGACCAGCGCCCACGGCGAGGAGCCGACGACGAGCAGCCGACGCTCGAAGAGGACCAACACGACCCAACACAGCGCCGCGGCGACCGCGACCGCCAGCCACGGGCCAGTCTCGTCGGCCGGGTCCGGACGATCTTCCGGGTGGAGTGCCGACGGCGGCGGCGAACGACTGGACACACGAGTCGCACGGGCGTGACCGTCTTCAACCACCCGGTCTCCGTCTCCGGGAAGGGTCACCTCGGCACCGGGGGAGACACACGTCACTCCGCTCCGTCGAGGAACGGGTACCGGAGGCCGAACGTCTCGGCGGCGTGGTGCGCCCACTCCTCCGGCGAGAGCGACTCCGTGGTGGTCCCCTCGGGCGTGTGGCGCGTGAGTGTCGTGGGTGACAACTCGACGGCGCCGTCGGCGGTCGCGACCGACAGCGTCGGCTCGCCGGTGAACGGCGACTCGGCGGCCGTCGCGAGGTAGTCACAACTGGCGGCGAAGTACGACAGCGGGCGCGGCGTCGCGTCGAACACGTACCGGCGCTCCCACTGCTCGTCGCCTGGTCGGCGGTACGACAGCCTGTACTCGCTGTCCGGACGGCTGCTGTCGGCGACGCGCCACTCCGTGCCACGGTCGTCCCTCACGCTCTCGCCGTCCAGCGGCACCGGGACGCGCGTCTTCGGCAGCCCGGTCCCCACGTCGGCCACGTACCGCCGGTCGAGGTGAACCACGACGGTGTGGTGGTTCGCGGGCGTGGGCGAGGTCTCCCCGTCGCCGAGCACCATCCCCGCCGCGCGGTCCGCGCGGAACCCGAGCGAGCGGAGGAGCACCGTGAACAGCCCACCCAGTTCGAAGCAGTAGCCGCCGCGCTCTCGCGCGACGACCTTCTCGTACAGCGCCGGGACGGTCAGCGAGACCCCCGGACCGGGCCACTCCCCGAACGGGTCCCCGGTGATCGACAGCGTCTCGAACGGCACCGCGGTGACGTGTGCCCGGAGGAGGTCCGTCAGGAGGTCGTGGTTCGGCCGACGTGCTCGGACGCGTTCGGAATCGAGCCCGATCCGTTCGAGGTAGGTGGTCACCCGCTCGTCGTCGGACGACCACCGTCTGTCGTCCGGTTCGCTCCCGTGCAGCCCGTCGCCGCGCTCAGTCACCGGACAACACCCGTGTCTCCCGCGACTCGTCGGCCACCGTCGGGTACTGCTCGACGTTCGCGTAGGCGACGGCGGCCTCGCCGAGGTCCGCGAGTCGATCCGCGACGGACTCGTCGACGACCGCGTCCTCGCCGACCGTCTCGCCGGCGTTCGGAATCGCGACCTCGGTCGGCAGCGTCCACGCGGTCAACGTCCGTGCGACCTCGCGGAGGTGTGCGAGCGCGCTCGTCGGGAACGAGCCTCCGGCGGTCGCGACGAGACCGACGGTCGTCTCCTCGAACTCGTCGAAGCCGCAGTAGTCCAGTGCCGTCTTGAGGGGCGAGGAGTACGAGCCGTGGTACACGGGCGTTCCGAGGACGACCGCGTCCGCGTCCGCGACCTGGTGCCGCACCGCGGGTGCGTCTCCCGCATCTCGATCCGGCCCCCGTGGCGGCAGGTCGTACTCTCGAAGGTCGACGAGTGTCGTCTCCGCCCCGGCGCCCTCGGCGGCCGCGAGCACCGCCCGCAGCGCCGTCCGAGTCGTGCTCTCCGGCGCGAGACTCCCACAGACTGCGGCGACGTGTGGTTCTCTCGACATCGTACCCGTCACCACACCACCCGCACACGTAAGCGCTCTCGAAACGCCGTTTTGGTAAGAAACCCTACACGTCTCGTCGGTGCATCGGCGTATCGGTGCGTCGGGGACGGTTCACCCGACTCGCGACAGCGGGTCGCGAAGTCCCCAGTTCGTCGCCGTCGGATCGTCGACGTTCGACGGCTCCGTCCCGCGCTCGGCGAGGAGACCGGCGTGGTACAGCATCGTCTTGTACTGGAACAGCGTCGGCGAGTGGTAGACGTTCGCGTCCGTGAGTGCTCGCTCCCTGAGCGCACCGCGGTCGTCGAGTACCCGTCGGCGAGCGTCGTCCGTTCCCCGGACGAACAGCTCCACCGCGAACGCCGGCCGCAACTCGTGGAGTCGGACGACGAGATCGACGACGGAGGGCTCGGGAACTCCGTCGTCTGCGAGCCGTTGGAGTTCCGTCACCAGCGTCTCCGTCGCCGGGTACCGGTACAGCACTCGCCGTGCGAGGTCACCCCACCGCGGCGCGAGATCACAGAATCTCCTTCGTGAACCGGTCCAGTCGTCGATCCGGTTGAGTCCGTCCGCAACGTCACCTTCGACTCGCTCGGCGAACCGCACGACCTCCGCCCCGAGTGGACGGAGCCGGACACTGCCGGCGTGTCGTTCGACCAGTCCGAGCGCGACCGCACCGCGGACGGCGTCGCCGAACACGTCGACGGCGGCTTCGCGGAACCGCTCGCTCGTCTCTCCGTCGGCAGTGACGGCCAACGGCACGGCGAGGTAGTTCTTCGGGTGGTTCAGCCCGAACGGGTTCCTGGCGACACCCTGTGGACTCGCCTGGAACCGCACGGCACCGGCCGGGCCGTCCGTCCCACTAGCCCCACCGACGACACGTGGTCTGACCAGTGGCTCTACGTCGCCAGCGGCCGTGACGCCGAGCAACCCGACGTTCAACTCGGCGGCCATCGTCCGCGTCGCCTGCCCGACACTCTCGTGGGGGGCCGCGACGAACGCGACGTTGGCCTCGTCGAGCCGGTCGTACGCCTGCGTGACGCCACGCTCGACGTCCGCTCCAGTCTCGCCGGTCCGCAGTCCCTTCGCCTCGACGGCGACGAGCGGTCGGCGACTACCGAGCCGGTCGACTGCGAGGAGGTCGTCGTCTAAGTCGTGGACGCCGACGAGGTCGGGGTACCCGGACCCGACCTCAACGTGGTTGAACGGGGCGAGTGTCTCGCGGACCCGTTCCGGAACCGGGTCGCCGTCGAGCCACTCCTCCCGAGTGAACTGCGTGTCCGCGACGACGTACCGGTCCGGTTCTGGATCGTCGGGCGCACCGAACAGTCGGCGCTTGGTGGAGGCGAGCACGGCCGGCTCCGCGAGTGACCTCGTCGACACGGGTCACTCGTTCGTGTACGACCACATCAATCTGGCTGGTGGCTGTGGCCGGTCGGATCGACTCGTCGAGACCGCTCGTCCGAGTCGGCGGCCGAGTTCGACCCGACACCGGAGACGGTCTCCGGGCGAACGGGCAGTTTACTTGCGTGGCAGCCCTCGCACGGGTATGGCTTCAGACGAGGCAGCGACCGGCCGCGTGTTGGTCGGACTGGCCGCCGTGGCCGGGTTGGTGACACTGCTGGGTATCGCCGTCGTGTGGGCGTTCTCGTACGGTCCGCTGGGGTGACCGACACACGCGGTGACCGTCTGGATCGGACGACGCACGCCCTCGCCGTCTCCGACGACTCACTCCCCGTCTGCCGGCAACTCCTCGTCGGCGTAACAGCTCCGCTCGACTAGGGCGTCGTACAGCGTCGAGACGAGCTTCGTCACGGGGCCGCCGCCGACCGCGACACCGTCGACCGTCGCCACCGGCTTCACCTCGCGGATCGAGGAGGTGAGGAACGCCTCGTCGGCGTCGCGTACGTCGTCGGGGTCGTAGGTCCCCTCCTCGACGGGAATCTCCTCGTCCGCGAGCGCGTCCAGAACCGTCTCGCGTGTGATCCCCGGGAGCACGGGGCCGTCGAGACTCGGGGTGCGGAGCGCGTCGTCGGCGACGAACCAGAGGTTCGCCGTCGCCGCCTCCGCGACGTTGCCGTCCGTGTCCAACACAAGCGCCTCCGTGGCGTCGCTGACGGTCGTCTCCAGCCGCGCGAGGATCGGGTTCAGGTAGTTGTGCGTCTTCGCCGCGCTCGGGAGCGCGCGGTCCGGCACCCGCCGCGTCATCGCGGTCTGGAGTCGCGCCGGCTCGTCCCAGACCCGCTCGCCGTCCGTCCCGCCGCGCGGGAGCGGCGAGACGGTGATCACGACCGTCGGGTCGGGGTCCGTCGGCGGGGTGAGTCCCCGCGTGTCGACGCCGCGGGTCACGGACAGCTTCACCGCCGCCTCCCGGAGGTCGTTGGCCGCCAGCGTCTCCACGACGCGAGCGCGCAGTTCCGTGCGGTCGCACGGGAGCGGGAGCGACAGCGCCTCGGCACTGTCTTCGAGGCGGTCACAGTGTGCGTCCCACCGGAACGGCGTGCCGCCGTAGACGCGGATCGTCTCGAAGACGGCGTCCCCGTACGCGAACCCGCGGTCGTGGACGTTCACCGTCGCCTCGCTCGCCGGCACCGACTCCCCGTCGACGTGGTACACGAGGTCGGGTGGTGTCGTCTGGTCGACCTCTCCCGGCGGCGTCTGGTCCGACTCCTCGGGTGTGTGCGTCGACGGCGACCCGTCCGTCGGCTCTGGCTCCTCGGCCATCGTGTCCCCGTCGGGTGGGCGCGGTGATAGCTCCGGCGGCTCCGCGACGGGGACGAGCGGCGGAGGCCCCGGGCTCCCCCGTGGCGATCACGAGCGAGCCGAGGGTACTTGTTCGTGTAGCGTGAACGCCGGACGACTACACGAGGGCACACGGTGGTCACACGACTGATCGCGTTCTCCGTCCTCCCGTTGGCAGCGTTGTTGCTCAGTGCCGCGTACGCCGTCCGCGCGACGTGGTCGCTGCGCGACTGGCGCCCCGCGCTGTTCACAATCCTGCTGGTGCTGATGAGCGTCCACCAGGCCAACGAGGTCGGGGTGTACCTGTCGAGTGGCGTCGCCACTGCCTCGCGCGGGTTCGGCGAGTACCCGGAGACGGGGGTGAACCTGCTGGCCGGCGTCGCGGTGATCTCCGTCCTCCGACTCGTGGACGAGGAACGCCGACTCTCGGAGGAGTTGGCCGACACGCTCGACGAGGTGCGGGCGCTCCGCCGGGAGAACGACCGCCTGGAGGAGTTCGCCTCCGTCGTCAGTCACGACCTCCGGAGCCCACTGAACACCGCTCGCGGCTACGTCCAGTTGGCGCGCGACGAGGACGACCCGGAACGACTGGCGGCCGTCGAACGCGCGCTCGACCGGATGACGACCATCGTCGACGACTCGTTGACGCTGGCGCGGCGCGCAGACACCGTGGAGACGCGCGAGCCCGTCGCCGTCGCGGCGTTGGTCGAGGAGTGTTGGGCGGTCGTCGAGACCGACGAGGCGACACTCGACGTGGCGTCGTTCGACGTGCAGGCGGACCCGGACCGACTCAGACACGTCTTCGAGAACCTGTTCCGCAACGCCGTCCAACACGGCGGCGAGGACGTGACCGTCACCGTCGGTCCGCTGGACGACGGCGAGTTCTACGTGGCCGACGACGGTCCGGGAGTCTCGGCCGAGGATCGCGAGGCGGTGTTCGAGTTGGGCCACACGACCGCGGCCGACGGGACCGGGTTCGGCCTGGCGATCGTCCAGCGTGTCGCCGCCGCACACGGGTGGGCCGTCTCCGTCACCGAGAGCGACGACGGCGGGGCACGGTTCGAGTTCCGCTCGACCGAGTCGGACGCGAGCCCCCGGACGGTGGAGTCGACCGCCATCTCCGAGGCGGGGTGACGATCCGTCCGTCCCGAGGGGATCGGACGCGACCGTCACTCGGGGACACGCCACCGTGTGAGACCCGGCCGGAAGTTTATCACGACGCCGCGAGACCCACAGCCCGTATGTCCGACACGGATCCCGAACTGGAGGCCCGGTTGGCCGAGGCCGACGAGTTCGAACCCCCCGAGGCGTTCGTCGAGCAGGCGAACGTCGTCGACCCGGAGCTCTACGAGACGTTCGAAGAGAACTGGCCCGACTGCTGGGAGCGGGCCGCCGCCCTGCTCGACTGGACGGAGCCGTACGACGAGGTGCTGGACGACTCGAACCCGCCGTTCTACGAGTGGTTCACCGGTGGGTCGCTGAACGCCTCGGCGAACTGTCTCGACCGCCACCTGGAAGCGCGGGGTGACGAGCCCGCCATCGAGTGGGTCGGCGAGCCGACCGACGAGGCGAACCGGACGTACACGTACAACGACCTCCACCGCCGCGTCAACGAGTTCGCGGCCGGCCTCCGCGAGTTGGGTGTCGGGGAAGACGACGTGGTGACGATGTACATGCCGATGATCCCCGAGTTGCCGATCGCGATGTTGGCGTGTGCACGCATCGGCGCGCCACACTCCGTCGTGTTCGCGGGGTTCTCCGCCGACGCCCTCGCGACGCGGATGGCGGCCGCCGACTCCGAGTACCTCGTCACCGCCGACGGCTACTACCGTCGCGGCGACCCACTCGACCACTTCGCGAAGGCGACCGAGGGGCTCGCCGAGGTGCCCCACGAGACGACGACCGTCGTCGTCGACCGCCTCCGCGAGAGAGACGGCTTCGGCCACGACCTCGGAGCGGGACAGTACGACTGGGAGACGTTACTCACCGACCACGCGGGCGAGACGGTGGAGCCGGTCGCCCGCGACGCGGAGGACATGCTGTTCCTGATGTACACCTCCGGGACGACCGGGGAGCCGAAGGGGGTGAAACACACCACCGGCGGCTATCTCTCGTGGGTGAGTTGGACGGCGCAGGCCGTACTGGACGTGAAACCCGAGGACACCTACTTCTGCTCGGCGGACATCGGCTGGATCACCGGCCACTCCTACATCGTCTACGGACCACTCGCGCTGGGGACCACGTCGGTGATGTACGAGGGGACGCCGGACTACCCGGACCGCGACCGCCTGTGGGAGATTGTCGAAGACGTGGAGGCGACGCAGTTGTACACCGCGCCGACGGCCATCCGGGCGTTCATGAAGTGGGGGACGGAGTACCCCGACCGGCACGACCTCTCGTCGCTGCGACTGCTCGGCACCGTCGGGGAGCCGATCAACCCCCGCGCGTGGAAGTGGTACTACACCCACGTCGGGGACGAGTCGTGTCCCGTGGTCGACACCTGGTGGCAGACGGAGACCGGCGGGACGATGCTCACGACGCTCCCCGGGATCGGAGCGATGAAACCCGGTGCCGCCGGGCCGCCGTTACCGGGTGTCGACGCGCAGGTCGTCGACGCCGAGGGGGAGCCGGTCGACGCCGGCGAGGCGGGGTACCTGACGCTCCAGAAGCCGTGGCCGGGGATGTTGCGGACGCTGTACCGCAACGACGAGCGGTTCGTCGAGGAGTACTGGGCGACGTACTCGGACACGGACAGCGACGATCCGGACGACTGGGTGTACTTCCCCGAGGACGGCGCGAAGGTGGACGGGGACGGCTACGTCACGGTGTTGGGTCGCGTCGACGACGTGATCAACGTCTCCGGACACCGCCTCGGGACGATGGAGATCGAGTCGGCCATCGTCGGCGTCGAGGGGGTCGCGGAGGCGGCCGTCGTCGGCGGCGCCCACGACGTGAAGGGCGAGGCGGTGTACGCCTACGTCATCACGGAGGACGGCCAGACGGAGTCCGAGGCGTTCCGCGAAGAGATCGTCGCCGCCGTCGAGGACGCCATCGGCCCCATCGCCCGCCCGGAACGGGTCGTCTTCACGCCGGAGTTGCCGAAGACCCGCTCCGGGAAGATCATGCGCCGCCTGCTGGAGGACGTTGCCAACGACGCCGAGTTGGGTGACACCTCGACGCTCCGGAACCCCGACGTGGTCGAGGACATCCGCGACGCGGTGCGCGGAGACGACGACTGAGCGGCCGACGACTGAGCGGCTGGTACTCCGGGGAGCACTCAACGGTCTCCCGACGCAGACACGTCCGGATCGGCGTCGCCCTCGACCCCGACACCGGCCTCGGCGAGCGCGTCCGCGAGTCGCGAGTCGTCGGGGACCGCCGCGTGGAACGGCTCGGTGTCGATCCCGGCGCGCCCGTTCACGGAGCACAGGCGGAGCGTCGCCGGATTGTCGAGGCCGACCGGGAACGCGACGGTGCGGCGCGCGTCGACGCCCTCGACGGTCGTCTCTGGGTCGAGCGTCTCGTAGAGATCGGCGTGTGCGGCGACGTGGTCGACACACGTCGCCGTCGGTGCGAACAACAACAGCAGGTGGACGCCGGGCTCCGTCCGGCCGAGGCGACGCCGGAGGCCGTGGTCGTCACCGCGGTAGAAGTACCGTTCCATCCGCCGGAACTGTCGGAGGATCTCGTTGGTGCCCGTCGCGCGCCGTACCGCCGCGTCGGCCTTCAACTCGACCAAGTAGTCGGTTCTGGGTGGGTCGCGAACCCGCGCGTACACGTCGACCTGCCCGCGGTTGCCGTAGTGGTCGTACGGCTCCTCCAACGCCACCGTCACCGTGTCGTTGGCGGCCTCGAGGTGGGTGACCACCGGCGTCGCGAGGTCGTCTTCGCGCATCCGTGTCGTCCGTAGGTGGGCGGTGGCTGGTATACACTTTCGGGACACGACCACCGACTACCGACGCGGTCGACGCCGAGGCCACGTACCGAACCGACCAGTGAGTCGACTCCTCCACGGAGCGTGTAACCACACACGCGTCCGTTCCGGCACGAGCGGAACCCACACGGCTTTAGTCGGTCCGCGGGCAACGTCGGGCAAGTAAATGATCTCGAAGGGGTGCGAGCAGTGCGCGAAGGGCGGGAAGATGGTGTTGTTCGTCTACGGCTACTGTGACCAGCGGGACTGTTTCTACTGCCCGCTGGGCGAGAACCGGAAGAACGTCGACTCGGTGTACGCCAACGAGCGGGAGGTCACCTGCGACGAGGACGTGTTGACGGAGGCGCGACGGATGGACGCGCTGGGCACCTCGATCACCGGGGGCGAACCACAGGAGCGACTCGAACGCACCTGTCACTACCTCTCGCTGTTGAAAGACGAGTTCGGCGAGGACCACCACACGCACCTCTACACGGGGATCACCGGTGGTCGCGAGAACATGCGCCGGCTCTCGGAGGCGGGACTCGACGAGATCCGGTTCCACCCGCCGTACGAGCTGTGGGGGGATCTCCACGGCACCGAGTGGGAGGAGATCCTCCACGTCGCCCGCGAGGAGGGGCTCACGCCGGCCTTCGAGATCCCCGGCATCCGACCGGAAGAGGAGTTCCTCGAGTTCCTCGACGAGGGGGCCGCCGAGTTCTGTAACGTCAACGAGTTCGAGATGTCCGACGGGAACTACCGCCGGATGCAGGAACACGGCTTCGAACTGCAGGAGGGGCACATGTCCGCCGTCGACGGGTCGAAGGAGGCGATCCTGGACGTGATGGGCGACCACGAGAAGGTGTACTTCTGTACGTCGGTGTTCAAAGACGCCGCCCAACACCGCAACCGGATGAAGCGGATGGCGCGGAACCTCCGGCGACCGTTCGACGAGGTGACCGACGACGGGACACTCGTATACGGGAAGACGTACGCCGAGCCGGAGCGGTTCGAACGGCTGGGCGTGCCCGAGGAGTTCTACACGGTGAAGTCGGAACACGTCGAGGTCGCGTGGTGGCTGCTGGAGGAGATGGTCGCCGAGGGCGACCTCGAAGAGGGCGAGGTCGTCGAACAGTACCCCACCGTCGACGGCACCGTCGTCGAGCGCACCCCGTTGGCCTGATCGGGACGGCGCCGAGGGCGCCCGGACGGTCCGCCCGCCGGCACGCTCGCGCAGGCGACGACTCCACGATGCGACACTTATACCAGGGTGCCACGCGCAGTCGCCGACGTGTCGTCTGTCGATCCCTCGCGGGTGCCGGGACTCGGACGCGTGGCGGGTGTCCGCGTCGCCGTGCTCGCGACGACCGTCGTCGCCGTCCTCTCGGTGGTGACCGGCGTCGCGAACATCGTCACCCCGCCGCGATTGATCGGGCCGCTGGTGCCGGTCGTCCCCGACACCGTCCGGTCGGCCGCGGGGTTCACCGGCACACTCACCGGGTTCGCGCTGTTCGTGGCGGCGACCGGGATGCGACGGGGCCTGCGAGCGGGCTGGTACGCGTCGGTGGCGTTGCTCCCGATCACGCTGGCGCAGGGGGTGATCCAGACCTCGCAGCTGTCGGTGCCGCTCGTCGTCGCCTCGCTGGTGGCGTTGCCGAGCGTGGCGTACTCGCGCGAGCGGTTCGACAGGCCGCTGTCGCTGTCGACGAGTCAACTCGCCGGGGCGACGGCGATCGCGGCGGTGCAGTTGTACGGGACGGCGGGGGCGTTCGCGCTGCGCGAGCAGTTCTCGAACGTCGAGACGGTGCTCGACGCGTTCTACTTCACGCTCGTGACGGCGAGTACGGTCGGCTACGGCGACGTGACGGCGGGCAGCCAGACGGCGCGGCTGTTCACGATGAGTCTGGTCGTGCTCGGGACGGCGAGTTTCGGGATCGCCATCGGGGTGTTGATCACCCCGGCGATCGAGGCGCGGTTCTCGGAGGTGCTCGGACGTGTGACACAGGCAGACTTGGAACTGCTCGAGGACCACGTGATCGTCCTCGGCTACGGCGACCTGACGGAACCGATCCTCAACGAGTTGAGCGAACTGTCCGCGGAGTTCGTCGTCGTCACCCCCGACGAGGCGCAGTCGAACCGACTCGCCGGACGCGAGTTCCTCACGCTCGTCGGCGACCCGAGCGACGAGGAGACGCTCGACCGGGTGGGGCTCGACCGCGCCACGGCCGTGGTGGCGGCGACGAACAACGACGCCGAGGACGCGTTGGCGGTGTTGACCGCACGGCACGTGGCCCCGTCGGTGCGGATCGTCGCCGCCGCGACGGATCGCGAGAACGTGAACAAGCTCCGTCGGGCGGGCGCCGACACCGTGATCTCGCCCGCGAGCATCGGCGGCCACCTGTTGGTGCAGTCCGCGCTGGGTGCCGAGGGGATGGAGGACGTGGCCGCGCAGGTGATCGGTACGGATCGCAGTGATACCGATTCGCCACCACGAGAGTCGGAGTCTGTCGAACACACGACCGGCGGCAGAGACGACGGGGAGTGACTCGGACACCGGAGGGGCCATCGGCGCCTCCCGGCACTCGGGGCAACACACTTGTCCGTGAGGTCCGGTGAACGTACGTGACGACGACGATTCCAGTCACTGGCCCGGACGACGACAGACCCCGCCGAACCGAGCGCCACCACGAGCCGACGACGCGTGTCGACTCAATACGGTCGGCCGGTCGAGAGCGGGACGAACCAGTCACACTCGACGTCCCGTTCGTCGCTCTCGGTGACGGCGAGTCGCCGCTGTACGACATCGGACGAGTGGTGTACTACGGGGTGAAGGCACTCGATGCTGCGCGCGAGGTCGGGGAGTACGCAGGCGAGGTTCTGAGGGCAATTCGTCGGCTCTGGCAGTGGGTGCGGTGACCCCTCGGCGCGGAGGCGCCGCGACGGCGTCGTCACGTCGTCGGCTCCGAGCGGAGATCGACCGCGAACTGCCTCACGAGTGGAGTCCCGTCACCCTTTAGCCACCGCCAGCCGAACCGGACGCCAATGGCACGAGCAGCAGAGCGAGCCGATCTCGAACCCGTGATCGGGCTGGAGGTCCACGTCCAGCTCGACACGGACACGAAGGTCTTCTGTGGCTGTTCCACCGACCCGGAGCCGGACGAGGACCCCAACACGCGGACCTGTCCCGTCTGTCTCGGCCTCCCCGGGGCACTCCCGGTGTTGAACGAGGCGGCCGTCGAGGCCGGCGTGAAGGTGGGGAAGGCGCTCGACGCCGAGATCCCCGAGGAGACGCAGTTCCACCGGAAGAACTACTACTACCCCGACCTCCCGAAGAACTTCCAGATCACCCAGTACGACGCGCCGCTGTGTGCCGACGGGGAACTGGAGTTCTCCCACGAGGGCGAGCGCCGCAGCGTCCGCATCCGCCGGGCGCACCTCGAAGAGGACCCCGGCTCGATCCGTCACGCCCGCGAGGGGCCGGCGGACCTGGAGGCACGGACCACCTCCGTCGACCGCGCGGACTACACGCTGATCGACTACAACCGCGCCGGCACGCCGCTGATGGAGATCGTCACGGAGCCCGACTTCCGCGAGCCCGCCGCAGTCCGCGGGTTCTTGGAGAAGCTGGAGGAGGTGCTGGAGTACCTCGGGATCTTCGACGCCGGCAGCGACGGGAGTCTGCGCGTCGACGCCAACCTCTCGATGGTGGAGGCCGACCGGATCGCCGACGACGGCTCGATCCCGGAGTCGGTGCTGGACGACGCCAACCGCACGGAGGTGAAGAACATCTCCAGTCACCGTGGGGCGGAGACGGCGTTGAGCTACGAGGCGAGCCGCCAACGCGACCAGATCGACGCCGGGCGCGAGGTCCAACAGGAGACGCGCCACTTCAACGAGACCCACGGGAACACGGTGTCGATGCGCGCGAAGGAGGAGGAGAAGGACTACCGCTACTTCCCGGAGGCGGACCTCCCGCCGCTGCGCGTCGCCCACTGGAAGGCGGAGATCGAGATCCCGGAACTGCCGGACGCCCGCCGCGAGCGGTTCCGGACGGAGTACGACCTGGGCGCCGAGACCGCCTCGAAGCTCACCTCGCGGAAGGCGGTCGCGGATTTCTACGAAGAGGTGGCGGCGGCGTTCGACCCCGAGCTCGCGGCGACGTGGGTCGCCGACAACCTGCTCGGCGAGCTCAACTACCGCGACGAGTCGATCGACGCGGTCACCGACCGGCTCGACGAGTTCGAGCGGCTGATCGAACTCGTCGCGACCGGCGAGGTGACGACGAAGAACGCCGAGGAGACCGTCCTGCGGGCGATGCTCGACGAGGGGCTGGACCCGGACACGGTCGTCGAGCGCGAGGGGCTCGGGAAGGCCGGCGACGACGAGGTCGCCGACGCCGTCGCGACGGCGGTCGCGGAGAACCCGGACGCGGTCGAAGACTACCACGCCGGCGAGGACGGCGCCTTGAACTTCCTCGTCGGCCAGGTGATGGCCGAGACGGGCGGCTCGGCGGACCCCGGAACCGTGAACGAACTGCTGCGCGAGGAACTGGCAGAGTAAGCGGGCGGTCGCGCACACCTCCGCGATCCGTTCTCGTCGGTCGGTGACGTGTCGTCTCCACGCTCGAAGTCACCCACCACGCCGGAGGGCGACAACCCGGGTCTCGCCGACTGTCACGACGACGGTCTCGGGGCCGACGGCGGGTCGCGAGGTCGGCGCGACGGTCGTGTACCGCCAGCGCCGCTCTCCGCGCGGACCGAACGACGCGAGCCGTCGGCCCTCGGATCGCGGTCCCACCAACAGCCCGTCCGTCGCCGGGAGGGTCGTCGTCTCCGGTCGGACGGAGCGCCGGGCGAGGACGCGACCACTGGACGGCTCGCGGAACCGTGCAGTCCCGTCGGCGACGGTCACGACGCAGGTGGGCGTCGCGACCAGCGACCCGTCCGTCGCTGGACCCGACCGACGCCACCGGACGGTCCCGTCACTCGTCAGCCCGTAGAGCGTTCCCGATCCCCCGAGAACCACCGCGACCGATCCGGAGTCGGCGACCGACGCCGTCGAGACCGCACGGGAGAGGCCCGACGACCCGTCGTCGCCGGGCGACGGATCGAACGTCCACCGGAGACGCCCGTCGCGCACGTCGACCGCCGCGACACCGGACCGAGGCACCGACGCGAGTCGTCCGGCAGTCGCCGAGTACGGCGTGCGGTCACCTCCCGTCGTCTCGTCGTCGGCCGGTGTTCCGTCGTCCGGTGTCGGGGTTGGCGAGACCACCGATTCGTCGGGGGTACGGACGAGGACCGCACCGTCGACGGTGACGGGGTCCGGACGAGCGACGGGGGCGACCGGGCGCCGCCAGCGTCGGTCGCCGGTCGTCCGGTCGAACGCGTGGAGCCAGCCGTAGCTGTCGTGGAGGACCGTCTGCCCGGTGACGGCGACGGTGCCGTCGCCGACCGGAACGCGCCAGCGGCGGCGCCCGTCGGGGTCGTAGGCGGTGAGCCGTTCCCGCGGAGCGGTCGTCGGGAAGTCGTCGGCCGTCGCGACGTACACCCAACCCGTGGTCGTGGTCGTCGGGCGGAGCCACTTCCCGTACGGGTCACTCGTCCAGAGCCTGTTCCCCGTCGCGGAGAGCCGCGACACCCGCTGCCCGCGGCCGGCGAACCCGGTCGAGAACCCCGTCACGATCCGGAGGTCCGACTCCGCGTACGCCGGTCGTGCGGTCACGGGCCTGTCCGTGCCGAACCGCCACCGGGGCGTCCCGTCCGGGTCGAACTCGTAGACGGCGCCGTACGACCCGTCGTCGGTCGGCGGCGTCGGTGTCCCACCCGCCGCCGGGCCGGGAGAGACGGACACCGCCACCGCGACTCTGCCGTCGGGGGCGACGGCCGGACGATAGACGTGCGACTCCGGGAGGGCAACCGCCCACGCTACACGTGGGTCGTCGACGGACAGCCGTCGAACGTCGTCGACGGTCAGTGTGTCGGCCGGTGAGTCGGTCTCGGTGTCCGTGTCCGTGTCGGTCGGCGTGTCGCGCGCCGTGACTCGGTCGGACGCGGACGGTGACGCGGACGGCAGCGACGTGTCGGTCGCGGTGTCTGTGGTCTCCCTCCCACCACAGCCGGCGAGGAGGACACCGAGTCCCGCGACGACGCGGCGACGGGAGAGCTCTCGGGGCACGTGTCGTCTGCGCCCGAGCGTCGTAACAAGCTTTGTGTCGTCGAGCGCTCGGCGCAACCGGCCCGTCCTCCGCCGGAAGACCGAGGTGGCTCGAGGACCAACGTCGACCGATGCAGGTCCGCGAACTCGCGACGGAGTCGGTGGTCACGTGCGACGTGGACGACTCGCTGGCGACCGCCGGACGGCAGATGTTGGAGGAGCACGTCGGCAGTGTCGTCGTCACACGCGACGGCGATCCGGCGGGGATCCTCACGGAGACGGACGCGCTCCGTGCCGGCGTGGCGACCGACCGACCGTTCGACGACGTAGCGGTCCACGAAGTCGCCTCCTCGCCGCTGGAGACCGTCACACCGACGGCGACCGTCCGAGAGGCGGTCCGGCAGATGCAACGGCACGACGTGAAACACCTCCCCGTCGTCGAACAGTTGGAACTGCGCGGGATCGTGACGATGAGCGACGTGGTGTTCGCGTACACCGACATCGTCCGCGAGGCACGCGACGCCGACAGTCGCCGCGACCGATGGGAGACGGACGCGGACCGCTGGCAGTTCGACGACGACTGAGCGGTGCGGCGACGAGTCTCGGGACGACGGCCGTCTCACGGCGGTGGGTCTCGGGACGACGGCCGTCTCACGGCGGCGAGACGAAGGACACTGCCGACGCCGACACGGCTTACTCGGGGGCGGTCGAACTCGCGGCCGTGACAGACGGAGCCGACACGACGGACGACTCGACGACCGAGGGGAGCACGACCGACGAGACACAGACGGACGAGACCCCGACGGGAGAGACACTGTTCCTCGGGAGCGACGAGGTCGACGACCTCGCGGAACCGGCCGACTACGTCGCGGCGGTACGAGACGGCTACCGGCAGGTCGGCGAGGGAGCGCCGGCGGAACCGCGGACGGCGCTGTTCGGCGAGGACCCGCCGGGGATGTTGACTTCCTACAGCGCGATCCTCCCGGAGACGGGCGGGATGGGTGGGTACACCTACACCGCCGGCTTCGGCGCGTCGGACGCCTGGTTCCTGACGCCGCTGTTCGACGCAGAGAGCGGCGAACCGCTCGCGATCCTCGACGGCGCGTCGACGAACCCGTACAAGACCGGCGCGGCGGGTGCCGTGGCGGTCGACGAACTCGCCCGCGCGGACGCCGATACGGTCGCCGTGATCGGCTCCGGCCCGCAGGCGCGGGGGCAACTCGCGACGACCGCGACGGTCCGTGAGTTCGAGACCGGTCGCGTCTACTCCCCGACGCGCGAGCACCGCGAGGCGTACGCCGCAGAGATGTCCGACCGGACGGGGATCGACGTGACCGCAGTTGGATCGGCCGCGGCGGCCGTCGACGGCGCGGACGTGGTGATCACGGCGACGACCGCCGACGAGCCGGTCGTGGCGAGCGAGGATCTCGATCCGGGGACACACGTCACCGCGATGGGGCAGTACCACCCGGGGAAGCGCGAACTCGACACCGAGACGATCCGGCGCGCGACGTACGTGCCGGACCTGCGAGCGCGGGCGACGCAGGACGCCGGCTCGTTCCTCGCGGCAGTGGAGGCCGGCGTCGTCTCCGAGGATCACGTCCACGCCGAGTTGGGCGAGGTGGTCGCCGGCGAACGCCCCGGCCGGACGAGTCCCGACGAACTCACCGTCTTCGACTCCGGGGGCACCGGGATCGAGACGGTCGCCGCGGCGACGATGCTGTACGAGCGGGCCGTCGCTCGCGACCGTGGGACCCCGCTGTCTGTCTCCCCCGCCAGCGAGGCGCTCACCGGGCGGTGAGGGGATCGGGCACGGGAGACGCGACTCCCCAGCTCACAACGGTCACGACTCCCCCGTTCACAGCAGTCGCAACTCGCCCGTTCACAACGGTCGCAACTCGCCCGTTCACAACAGTCGCAACTCGCCGCCCGCCTCCGTCGCCTCGCCGCGTCTGAGTAGTCGCTCCAGCAAGTTGCGTGCGGCGTCCTCGGGGACGCCACGCGCCGTCGCGTACGCCGTCGCCGCGCTGCGGTCCGACGACTCCCGGATCGCCTCGCGGACGATCTCGTCGCGGGACTGCGACCCGCCGCTCGACACGTCGCCCGCCTCCGCGACGGCGTCCGGGTCGAGTCCCGACCGGTCGAGGTACTCGCGCTCGGAGACGCCGGTCTCGCCGTCTTCGACGGCCCGCTCTAACTCGCCGGCGTCGGGCACCGCCGCGAAGCTGTCGCTCTCGCCGCGTTTGTCGGCCAACAGCGCGGCGCGGGCCTCGACGGCCGCGGCGCGATCCGCGCTCGTGTGGAACCGGTTGAGCTTCGCCGTCTGGTGTGTCCGCCCACAGCCGGGACACGTCGCCGAGTCCTGCTCGTCCGGGTCCGTCACCAGCCAGTACTCGCCACACGACGTGCAGCCGACGACCGCGTACATACCCCGACCTGGGTCGTGATCCGGTTTGAACCCTTCCACCACGGTGGAGAGTAGCTCGTCGACTCGACGGACGACACCGGGGAACGGCGGTGAGTGTCTCACCGGCTCGACGGACGCCACCACGACGTGTCCGTACATTTAGGTTCGCCGCTCCACTGCGCGCCAGTATGGACGTACTCGTAGCCGGCGGTAGTGGGTTCCTCGGATCGTACCTGTGTGCGGAGTTGGCCGACCGTGGCCACGACGTGACGGCGGCCTCGCGGTCGCCGGACGCCGCCGAGTTGCCGGCGGACGTGTCGACGACACGACTGGACGTGACAGACGCGGCCGACGCCGACGAGGTGGTCCCCGGTCACGACGCCGTGGTCAACCTGGTCGCGCTGTCGCCACTGTTCAAACCGGACGGCGGCGACCGGATGCACGACCGCGTCCACCGCGGCGGCACCGAACACCTGCTGGACGCTGCGGAGGACGCGGGTGTCGAGCGATTCGTCCAGTTGTCGGCGCTGGGTGCCGATCCGGACGGCGACACGGCGTACATCCGGGCGAAGGGCGAGGCGGAGGAACTCGTCTCTGCGGCCGACGTGGAGGGTGTGATCTACCGCCCCTCGGTCGTCTTCGGGGACGGCGGCGAGTTCGTCGGCTTCACGAAGAAGCTCAAGGGCTGGTTCGCGCCGGGCGTCCCGCTGTACCCGCTGCCCGGCGGCGGGAAGACGCGGTTCCAGCCGATCTGGGTCGCGGATCTGGTGCCGATGATCGCCGACGGCGTCGATGACGACGACCGCGCGGGCGAGACGTACGAGCTCGGCGGACCGGAGGTACTGACGCTGCGAGAGGTGACCGAGAAGGTGTACGACGCGGAGGGTCGCTCCGTCGGGATCGTCCCGCTCCCGATGGGGCTGGCGAAGGTCGGCCTCGGCGTGATGGGTGCGGTCGGCGGCCCGATGGGGACGGACCAGTACCGATCGCTGCAGTTCGACAACACGACCGCCCGCAACGACGTCGGCGCCTTCGGTGTCTCGGAGGCGGACCTCACGACGCTCGACGAGTACCTCGCCGGGAGCGCGACGAGCGGTGCCGGTGGTCGCGCCACTGCCTGATCGAAGCGGAACCGTCTCGCACGAGACGTGACGGCCGTACGACCTCGCGCCAGTCGGCTCCGGTTCGCCGATCTGAACTGTACACTCACGGCGAGTGGATCGACCACCGAGAGCGCGTGCCAGCGTCGGGACGACCGATCGTCGGACGCACGGCACACAAGAGATATAAAACACGCGGGACCGAGCGGTGTGTGACCGACGGACACCGTCCGTCCGAGCGAACCGGCACCGCGGCCACGTCTGGCGGTTCGGGGGGTCCGGGACGAACCGACGATTATCAGGTCTTGCGTCGGCAACACAACCCTTTTATCTGTGGTCCGACTGGTTCCCCACCAATGGCGGGAGACGCATGAAACTGGCACTGATCGGGTTCGGACAGGCTGGGGGGAAGATCGTCGACAAGTTCGTCGAGTACGATCAACGCAACGGGACAGACATCGTCCGGGCCGCCGTCGCCGTCAACACGGCGAAGGCCGACCTGATGGGGCTGGAGCACATCCCGGAGAACAACCGGGTACTCATCGGTCAGTCTCGCGTGAAGGGACACGGCGTGGGGGCCGACAACGAGCTCGGCGCGGAGATCGCCGAGGAAGACATCGACGAGGTACAGGGCGCGATCGACTCGATCCCCGTCCACGAGGTGGACGCCTTCCTCGTCGCCGCGGGGCTCGGTGGTGGGACCGGGTCCGGCGGCTCGCCGGTGTTGGCGAAACACCTCAAGCGAATCTACACGGAGCCGGTGTACGGGCTGGGCATCCTGCCCGGCTCCGACGAGGGCGGGATCTACACGCTCAACGCCGCGCGGTCGTTCCAGACGTTCGTCCGCGAGGTGGACAACCTCCTCGTGTTCGACAACGACGCCTGGCGGAAGACTGGGGAGTCCGTCTCGTCGGGGTACGAGGAGATCAACGAGGAGATCGTCAAGCGGTTCGGTATCCTCTTCGGCGCCGGCGAGATCGAGGAGGGTGGGGAGATCGCGGAGAGTGTCGTCGACAGCTCCGAGATCATCAACACCCTCGACGGCGGCGGCGTCTCGACGGTCGGGTACGCCCGCGAGGAGGTCGAGGAGGCCGGCGGCGGCGGTGGTGGCGGGGGACTCCTCTCCCGGATCACCGGCGACGACGGCGAGGACGAGCTCGACACCGCCCACACGACCAACCGGATCACCTCGCTGGTCCGGAAGGCGGCGCTGGGGCGGCTGACCCTGCCGTGTGAGATCGACGGCGCCGAGCGGGCGCTGCTCGTGATGGCGGGGCCGCCGGCCCACCTCAACCGGAAGGGGATCGAGCGCGGGCGGAAGTGGCTCGAAGAGCAGACGGGCTCGATGGAGGTCCGTGGTGGCGACTATCCCGTCAAGGGGTCCGGCTTCGTCGCCAGCGTGATCCTGCTGTCCGGGGTCACCAACGTGCCGCGCATCAAGGAGTTGCAACAGGTTGCCATCGAGGCGCAGGACAACATCGACGAGATTCGCGAGGAGAGCGAAGACAACCTCAACGACCTGATACAGGATGACGACGACGAGTTGGAATCACTCTTCTAGACTGCTCGCCGTGGCCGCAGTGGTGGCACTGTTGGCCGCCGCGGTCGCGCCGGCCACTGCCGTCTCCGTCGCGGAGACGGACGCGCCGGACAGCGCCGCGGTCGGCGAGGAGGTGTCGCTCACGATCACACTGACGGAACTGTACCGAGAGCCGTCGCTCGAACAGTGGGAGCTGTCCGGGGCGACGGAGCTGACCAACCCGACGTGGACGGTCGTCCTGTACGACCAGACCGGTGCGAAGGTCGGACAGGAGTCGTTCGGCGGGCAGACGTTCGCGGGCGTGAGCGTCGTGGCCGACGACGGTGTGAGCGAGGTCGAGGTGCAACTCACCGGGTCGGTCCCGGAGGTCGCCGAGTACACCTACGACCCCCACCAGACGTTCGAGGCGGCGACGCTCGAACAGGTGCCCCCGGGTGGTGGGGCCAACGAGTTGACCAGCGTCGCGACCGAGCACTTCACCGAGGAGAGCCAGTCCGCTCGCGAGGCGCTCGACGCTGCGAGCTCCGAGATCGAGGCCGCCGGGAACCCCTCGGAGGCGACGGAGACGTTCGGGCTCGCCGTGAGTGCCTACGAGAGTGAGAACTTCGACAACGCCCAGAAACTCGCCGACGAGGCGAAGGGGCAGGCACAGCAGGCCCAGAACACGGCGAACCGCAACCGGCTCATCCTGATGGGTGCCGGCGCGTTACTCGTGTTGGGGATCGCCGCCGGCGGCGTCTTCTACTGGCGCTCCCAGCAGGACAGCACCGACCGCCTCGGGTGAGATGCGCGTCCTCGTGCCGTTCGCGGCCGGACGGCCGAAGACGCGACTCGCGGACGTTCTGGACCGCGACGAACGACGAGCGTTCGCCGAGGCGATGCTGTCTGACGTGCTCGCCGCGGTCCGTGCCGCCGGCCACACGCCGGAGTTGCTCACCACGGAGCGACTCGACCGCGACGTGACACAGACCGTCGACGACCGACCGCTGGGGACGGCCGTCGACGCCGTGCTCGCCGAGCGGCAACCGACACGGGAGTCGCCGCTCGGAATCGTGATGGCGGACGTGCCGCTGGCGACGGCCGAGAGCGTCCGCCGTCTGACCGGCGAGCGGCACGCGGGCAACGGCGAGCGCGGCGACGAGGCCACCTCGGAGTCCACCCCGAGAGCAGACCTGGTGTTCGCGCCAGGACTCGGTGGGGGAACGAACGCGATGGTCGTCGCGCACCCGGGGTTCCGGACGGACTACCACGGCGCGTCGATCCGCGACCACCGGCGTGTCGCAGCGCGGTTGGACGCACGGGTGCGCGAGGTGGACTCGCGGCGGCTGGCGACGGACGTGGACGACCCGGCGGACCTCGCCGAGGTGTTGCTCCACGCCGACGGCGCCGCACACGACTGGCTGGTCGACGCCGGGTTCACCGTGCGCACCGGCGACGGGCGGGTCGGCGTCGAGCGGACGGGGTAGTCGGGGCGACGATCGAGTCACTCCGGCGTCGCCCACTGCGGAAGGCGTCGCTTATTCCGATCCGGCCCCCAGACGGTGTATGGCCGTCTACCGGAAGGAGACGCGGATCGACGCGCCGCTGGACGAGGTGTGGGACTTCCACTCGGAGATCCGTGGGTTGGAGGCACTGACGCCGGGCTTCCTCGGACTCGCAGTCGAGCGGGTCACCGGCCCCGACGGGACGGTCGACCCGGCGGTGTTGGAGACCGGGTCGCGGATCGAGATGGCACTGCGGCCGCTCGGTGTCGGGCCGCGCCAGCCGTGGGTGGCCGAGATCGTCGAGCGCGAACGCGACGGCGACGAGGCACACTTCGTCGACACGATGGCGGAGGGCCCGCTCCCCGAGTGGCGACACACCCACTCGTTCCGGGCGGACGGCGACGGGACGGTGCTGTTGGACGAGGTGAACTACCGCCTCCCCGGCGGGTCGGTCGGCGACGTGCTCGGCCCGTTCGGGGCCGTCGGCTTCGAGCCGATGTTCCGGTACCGCCACTGGAAGACGAAGCAGCTGCTGGAGTAGTCGGGGCCGGACGAACGAGCGGGGGCGCTACTCCGCGGCGTCGCCGCCGAAGGGGTCCGACTCGTCGGTATCCTCGTCCGAGGCGGTTGCGTCGCTACCCGACGACTCCGACTCGTCGGTGTCTCCGTCCGAGGTGGCTGCGTCGCTACCCGACGACTCCGACTCGTCGATGTCTCCGTCCGAGGTGGCTGCGTCGCCGCCGAACAGTTGCTCGCTCGCCCCGTCTCCGTCGGACGTGTCCGCCACCGAATCGGCACTGTCGAACACGTCCTCGTGGGTACCGGTGTCGAACTCGAAGCGGGCGCCCCCCGCCTCGCTGTCCGTCGCGGTGACCGACCAGCCGTGTGCCTCGGCGACCGTCGAGACGATGGCGAGCCCCAGTCCGGAACCGTCCGACTCCGTGGTCGTCCCCCACTCGAAGAGGTCGTCTTCGTCGACCGTCGGGAGCCCCGGTCCGTCGTCGGCGACGTAGAACCCGCCGTCCGCGAGCGGCCCGACCTCGACCGTCGTGTCGCTCCCACCGTGTTCGACCGCGTTCCGAAAGAGATTCTCGAAGACGGATGCGAGTCGTCCCTCGTCGGCCGGGACGACCGTGACCCCCCCGATCGACAACTCGGCGTCGCGCGTGTTCACGCGGCTCCACGCCTCGCGTGCGACCGCCTCCAACTCCACCGGCTCCACGTCGCCGATGTCGCTGCCGTCGCGGGCCAGCGTGAGCACGTCCTCGATGAGCTGTTCCATCCGATCCAAGGCGTCGGCCACCTTCTCGAACCCCTGCTCGTGGCCGTCTGCGGCGAGGTCGAGCCACCCGTCCGCGACCGCCAGTGGGTTCCGGAGGTCGTGGCTGACGACACTGGCGAACTGTTCGAGGCGCTCGTTCTGGCGCCGCAACTCGCGTTGTTGCCGCCGGCGCTCGACGGCCCGCGTGACGAGTTCCGTCACCGTCTCGATCAGGTCCACCTCCTCGTCCGACCAGACGCGACTCTCCGGGTCGTCGAACACCGTGACGCCGATCAGTCGGAACTCCGAGGAGAGCATCGGCGCGACGACGCCCGAGCGGCCCGGCGGGCCGACCGTCCCCTCCGCGCTCGGGTGACAGCCCGGGTCGCCGTACTGGACCGTCTCGAACCGAGCGACGCGGTCGAGCCACTCGGCGTGTGTCTCCGCCGGGTCCAGCGTCTCCGGCAGCGGCCCCGGCGGTGGCATCACTCTCACGTCGCCGTCCGCTCTGCCGTCGGTCGTGTCGTCCGTCGCGTCGCCGTCGGTCGTGTCGTCGTCCGTCGTGTCGTCGTTCGTCGTGTCGTCGTCCGTCCACTCCGCCGACCCGTCTACGGAGGGCCCGTCCGTCTCGGAGTCCGCCTCCGTGTGGGTCCCGCCGTCGGCCGCGCTGGCGGCGTAGGCGTCGGCCGTCCACGTGTGGGTCCGCTCGTAGTCGCCGTCCGTCTCCAAGTACGTCGCCGCCCGTCCGATGTCCATGAACTCCGAGACGGTCTGGAGCGTGAACGACACCTTCGTGTCCAACTCGTCCGGCGTCGCCGACATCAGGTTCGTCGCGGCGTCGAGCGCGATGTCGCGCATCCCCGCTCGGTACTGGAGGTGGTCGTCCGTCGCGCCGTCCGTCGAACGGCGCTTGGCGACGGCGTTGCGGACCCGCTCGGCGAGCAGGCGGATCGTCTCCGGGTCGCCGTCTTTCACCATGTAGTCGGTGACGCCGGCCCGGAAGGCGTCGCGAGCCGTCTCCTCGCCGCCACGGGCGGTGAACAGGACGAACGGCAGCGCGGAGTGGCGCTCGCGGAGCGCCTCCAACAGGTCCAGTCCGTCGCGGCCGGGCATGTCGTAGTCCGAGACCACACAGTCGATCGGCTGGTTCGCCAACACCTCCAGCGCCTCCTCGACACCGGTCGTGGGTGTCACGGACAGCGGCGGGTCGCCGTCGTCGTCCTCCAGCCAGTACTCGACGAGGTCCGCGAACTCGGGCTCGTCGTCGACGTAGAGGACTCGGACCGCGCCCGCCTCGACCATACCGTCTGTGTGGGACGTTCGATCAAAAACACTCCGACTCCCGTAGCGCCCACGAGACCACCCTGTCACCCCGGCCCGTGTCGGTCCCGTCACTCCGAACCCCACGTCCGCCCCGTCACCCCAAACCCCACGTCCGCCCCGTCACCCCAAACCCCACGTCTGCTCCGTCACTCCGACCTCGTGTCGGTCCCGTCACCCCGGCCCGTGTCGGTGTCGCCGGTACGACTCCGGGCGGTGAGCGCGATCCCGGCGAGGACGACACACCCGCCGAGGACGGTCGTCGCCGTCGGCA
The DNA here is from genome assembly GCF_041361345.1 of Halobaculum sp. MBLA0147. Lineage (NCBI taxonomy): Archaea > Methanobacteriati > Methanobacteriota > Halobacteria > Halobacteriales > Haloferacaceae > Halonovum > Halonovum rutilum. The sequence continues at coordinate 835,869 of NZ_JBGKAD010000001.1, forward strand.
CCTCCGCGAGCAGGACGGCGGCCAACAGCGTCGCCCCGACGGGTTCGCCGACCAAGGAGACGGAGACGACGCGCGACTCCACGTGTGCGAGCGCCCAGTTGACGACGGTGTGTCCGAACAGCCCCGGCCCCACCGCCATCGCGGCGAACAACAGCCACTCCCGGCGAGCGTAGCCGAGCAGTGGGTGTCCGCGGGCGACGACCGCGACGAGCAACACGGCCGCACAGACGGCGTACACCACGACCACGTACGGGATCACGGGGAACCGCTGGCGGAGCGAGCGACCGGCGAGCACGTAGACGGTGTAACACAACGCTCCGACCAACGCCAGCGCGTTGCCGAACAGCGGTCGCGCGCCGCGCAGCGCCGCCCCGGAGAGCGAGCCACCGCCGGCCAACAGCGCCGCCCCGCCGAGCGCGACGAGGATGCCGACCGCGCCGCCGCGGCTCACCCGTTCGTCCAACAGCGCCCACGCCCCGACGGCGACGAACACCGGCTGTGACTGGACGAGCGTGACGCTCGCCGCGACGCTGGTCCAGCGGAGACTCTCGAACCACGAGGCGAAGTGCAGCGCCAGCGCCGCGCCGGAGGCGACCGCGACGAGGAGGTCCCGGCCACGGAGCCGTCGGAACGCCCGCCGGTCCGCGTCGCGCCCGACCGCCAGCGGGAGCAAGACGAGCGTGGTGAACAGCACGCGGTAGAACGCCTTCACCAGACTCGGCGCGCCGCTGTACTCGACGAGGATCGCACTGGTCGAGACCGCCAAGACGGCCACGACGAGCGCCGCAAGCGGCGGGACACGCTCTGCGACGGCCGCGAAGTCGAGGCCCGAGAGTGTCGACACGTCCGCTCGTCGGCGTGCGTGGACTAAACGACGGTGGAACCGGCGGGAGAGACGTTGACCGAGATCGACTGCGGCAGCCGCAGACCCCGGTCAGTCGTCGGTCGCCTCGTCGTCGACCAGACCGGCCATCACGGTCTCGGCGTCGGCGGGTGTGTCGAAGTCGTGGAAGTGCTCACCCTTCTCTTTCGTGAGTACGTTCAGCGCCGCCGCCGCGCCGTCGCCCGCGGAGATGATCGCCTGCCACTCCTCGGCACGGACCATCGCGCCGGTGGCGTACGCGTCCGCCACGGAGGTCTCCATCGTCACGTCTACGTCCACGACACCCTCGTCGGTCGTCGCACAGCCGAGGTCCTCGGCGAGGTCGCGGTTCGCACCCGTGGCGAGGACGACGTAGTCCGCCTCGTGTGTCTCGCCGTCCGCCGAGACCGCGAACCCGTCGTCGGTCTCGCTCACGTCCGTCACCTCGGCGTCGTGGCGCGTGACCCCGACGTCGTCGACCTGGTCGCGGGCGACCTCGAGGAAGGTGCTCCCGTCCATCGAGTTGAGGCCGAGGTAGTTGAACAGGTGCGCCTTGTGCATCCAGGTGCCGTCCGTGTCGAAGACGGTGGTCTCGAGTCCGTTCTTCGCGGTGAACAGTGCCGCCGACAGCCCGGCAGGGCCGCCGCCGACGACGACGACGTGTGTCACACCCGGGACCGACGCGTGGCGACCCGAAAAGCGTGGGGGTGCCGGGTGGTCGGCTGGGCGACCGACGAGAGGCGCGTCACGTCGCCACGTGACCGCTCAGTACCCCTCGTCGTACAGTTCGCGGGCGATGATGTTCTTCTGAATCTGGGTGGTCCCCTCGTACAACTGGGTGATCTTCGCGTCGCGGTAGAACCGCTCGACGTCGTGGTCGTTCACGAAGCCGGCGCCGCCGTGGAGTTGCACCGCCGTGTCGCTCACGTCCACTGCCACGCGCGAGGCGTACTCCTTCGCCATCGAGGCGAGCTTCGTCAACTCGGAGCCGTCGCCGTGTTCGACGTGCCAGGCCGCCTTGTACGTCAACTGCCGTGCCGCCTCGATGTCGGTGAACGCCTCCGCGAGGTCGTGCCGTAGTGCCTGGAACTCCGAGATCGGTCGCCCGAACTGTTCACGCTCCGACATGTACGTCTTGGCACGCTCGGCCGCGCCGCGAGCGATCCCGACACCCTGTGCGGCGACGCCGGTGCGCGTCTCGTCGAAGAACTGCATCAACTGCGGGAACCCCATCCCGCGGGAGCCGACGAGGTTCTCCGCGGGGACGCGCACGTCGTCGAAGATCAGCTCCGCCGTGTCGGACGCGCGGATCCCCATCTTCCCGGTGATCTTCTCCGTCGAGAAGCCGTCGCGGTCCGCCTCGACGAGGATCTGGGAGTAGCCGAGGTAGCGGTCGTCCTGGTCCGGGTCCGTCTCGCACATGACGACGAAGTAGTCGCCGACGGAGCCGTTCGTGATCCACATCTTGTTGCCGTTCAGCACCCACTCGTCGCCGTCCTTCTCCGCCGTGGTGGTGATGCCGGTCACGTCCGAGCCGGCCTGTGGCTCCGAGATCGCCGCGCCCATCACGGCCTCACCCTCCGTGAGCGGCGGGAGGTACTCCTCTTTCTGTTCTTCGGTGCCGAACGCGACGATTGCCTCGGAGCCGAACCCGGCCGAGACGACACACAGCCCGATCCCGGGGTCGACGGCGAACAACTCCTCGGTGATGAGCGCCATCTCCAGCGAGGAGTAGCCGACACCGCCGTACTCGATCGGGACGTGTGGCGCCGTCAGCCCGAGTTCGGCCGCCTGGTCGACGATCTCGCGGGGGTACTCCTCGGCCCGGTCGTACTCCGAGGCGACCGGCGCGATCTCGTTCTCGGCGAACCGCCGCACCTCGTCGCGAATCTGTCGTTGCTCGTCGGACAGCGCGAAGTCCATACTGGAGGGTGTCACAGCATCCCACATGAACGTACGGGAACGTTCGACCACTCGCGGTGGGTTTCCAGGGGCGTGGGAACGGAATCTTCGCACCTCTCTCGGCGCGTTCGCCGAGCCACGTTCCGAACGCTCTTGACCCGTGGCGGCGCTACGGTGTCGAGATGAACTACCTGCCGTGGGCGGTGGTCGCGCTCGTCGCCTACTCGTTCGTGCCGCCGCTGTTGAACCGGGCGACGACCGGAGCGGGTGCGGTGCCGTCGAACGTCGCCGCCCTGGTGTCGAACGGGATCTTGGTGATCGTCACGCTCGGCGTGATCGCGGTGCAGGGCGAGAGCGTCGTCGAGCACGTCCGGAAACCGGAGATGGCGTTCGTCGCCGCCAGCGGACTGTTCCTGGCGGTCGGTATCCTCTCGTACTACCGCGCGCTGTCGCTGGGACCGGTCTCGGTCGTGACACCCGTCTTCGGGATGTTCCTCGTCCTCGCCTCCGTGGTCGGCGTCGCGCTGTTGAACGAGTCGCTGACCGCCCGGAAGGTCGTCGGGATCGGACTCGCCGTGCTCGCGGTCGTGTTGGTCGCCGGTGACTGACGACCGGGACGCGACCGAGACGCGACTGCGAAAGTGCTCGGGATCGGCCGATCCACCGCTGCGGCGGAGTGGACACGGCTTTGAGTCTCGCGGGCGTGCCGCCGGACGTGACGGACCAGACAGACGCCGCAGACGGGGACGAGTCGACGCCGGGGCCGGAGACGACCAGCGACTGGGGCGACTGGCTCCCGCGAGCCGTCGCGACCGCCGATCCGGACGGGCTGTCGCTGTGGTACCTCGGCTGCAACGGCTTCGTCGTGAGAGCCGCAGACGGGTCGACGCTGTGGATCGACCCGTACGTCGGGACCGGCGACCCACCGCGTACCGTCCGGATGGTGCCGGTGCCGTTCGACCCGCGAGACGTGACGGCCGCCGACGCCGTGCTCGCGACCCACGAGCACACCGACCACGTCCACGGGCCGTCGCAGGCACCGATCCTCGCCGAGACGGACGCCGACTTCTACGCCGCCGACGACTCGCTGGCGGTCGCCCGCGAGGACGAGCGGTGGACGGACCGGTGGGACGTGTCGGACGAGCAGTTCGTCGAGGTCGCCGAGGGCGACTCCCTCGACGTCGGCGGGATCGAGATCGACGTGGTCGACGTCCACGACCCGGACGCGACACACCCCGTCGGGTACCTGCTCCAGTACGACGGGACGACGGTGTTCCACGGCGGCGACACGAAGCCACACGAGGGGTTCGCCGCGGTGGGCGAGACGTACGACGTGGACCTCGCGATCGTCGCGTTCGGCTCCGTCGGGACGGTTCCCGACAAGGAGACCGGCGAACCGGTCGAGACGAAGTGGTACTGCGACGAGAACGAGGCCGTCAGGGTGGCCCGCGCGCTCCAGGCCGACCGTCTGCTCCCGACCCACTGGGACATGTGGAAGGGGCTCACCGCGGACCCCTCCGCGCTCCACGAGCACGTCCGGAGTTTCGAGTTCCCCGACCGACTGGACGTGGTCGAGATCGGCGACCGAGTCGACCTCTGAGATCCCGCACGGCCCGCGGACCCGTACCACACGAAATTTAAACCCCGGACGGGTCAACGGACGGACATGGACCACGCACTCGCGGTCGTCGGTTCCACGGAGACGGCGAAGCGACTGGTGAGAGAGGCCGGGGAACTGGCGGCGGGCGTCGACGCCGAACTGACGCTGCTGCACGTCACCGACGAGGAGGAGTACGCGGAGGAACGCGAGCAACTCGCGTCGGTCACGAGCGGCGAGGTCAGCTACTCCAGCGGCCAGGCGAAGGACGGCGCGCGCAACTACGCCGCCGACGTGGGCCGAGCGGTGTTGGACGACGTGGACGTGAGCTACGACGCCGCCGGTCGACTGGGCGAGTTCGCGGACGTCGTCTTGGAGGAGATCGACCGGACGGACGTCGACCACGTGTTCCTCACCGGACCGAAACGCTCGCCGGCCGGGAAGGCGCTGTTCGGCGACGACACTCAGCGGATCGTCCTCGACTCTCCGGTGCCGGTGACCGTCGTCACCGAGGAGTAGCTCGGCGGCCGCCGTGGTGAGAGTCACCGGTCACGTCACCGGAGTCGACCGGATAGCCCGAGGGGTTTTTTACCCGGGTTGTGAAGAGGGAGCCATGAGTCAGGGGTCCGACGGCGACGAGCCCGTCGCGGTGGAGGCCGACGGTCTGGTCGTGCACAAACGATTCGACGCCGACGAGTTCCCGGTGCCCGCGGTGGCGTTCACGATCACCTCCGAGCGGTCGGAGGCGACCGAGTTCCGGATCGTCGACCACATTCCAGACGGCTTCTCGATGGATCGGGTGGGGTTCCACCCGGACTTCGAGGCGGAACACTGGACCGCCTACCAGGACCACCGCGTGGAGTTCCGGCGACGGATCGAGGCGGGCGAGGAGATCGAGACCGTCTACGGGATTCGGACGGAGAACCTGGACGACCTCGACCGGTTCTTGGGCGAGCCGACCGTGACGGCCATCGCCGAAGACGCCGACCCGACGGGTGACGTGGCGGACGTGATCGGCGAGGACTCCTCGCAGGTCGTGCGCGACGTGCTCTCCGGTGACCGCGACGGCGTCCCCGGTTCCTCGGCGGAGGGCGACGACACCGGCGGTCTGTTGGGCGACGACCCGCTGTCGCCGACGGGGAGTGACGCGACCGACCAGTTCGCGACGACCGCCGACACCGACGACGCGTCGGTCGGTGCCGGTGGGGCCGACGACGGCGCGTCGGTGTCGGGAGACGATCCGCTCGCAGAGACGGGCGGCAGCGACGACCCGCTGGCCGAGACTGGTGGGGGAACCGACGACCCGCTGGCCGAGACCGGTGGGGGAACCGACGACCCGCTCTCGGAGTCGAACGGTGACGCCGACGCCGCGACGGCAGACGATCCGCTCGCGGAACCGACCGGTGGCGAGTCGGAGGCTGACGAGACCGCACCGGCGGCCGAGACGGACGAGACGGCAGCTGACACCGGTGTCTCTGCGGACGACTCCGACGAGACCGGCGCAGAGAGCGGCGAGACGGACGAAGACGTCGAGTCCACAGACGAGGCCACCGAGCCGACCCCTACGTCGTTCGACGACGACGCGGCAGACGCAGTCAGCGAGGCCGCCGGATCGCTCGGCGCAGATCCGGCGACGGACACCGGAGACACTGCGGCGACCCCAGAGACCGAGGCGACCGTCGAGACCGAGGCGACTGCAGAGTCCGAGGCGACGGGTGAGACTGGCGACGACACCGAGACGGCTGATCGCGACGAAGCGGCGACGACCGTCGACGTGACCGGCACGGAGGAAGGTGCCGCCGTCGCCGACGAGGGTGTCGAGGCGACTACCCCCACCGGGCCGGACGAGGGTCTCGCGTCCACGGAGGACGCCGAGACCACCACGTCCGCGGACCAAGACGAGACCACCACGTCCGCGGATCAAGACGAGACCGCCGCGTCTACGGACCCGGACGAGACCGCCGTGGTGGCGACCGGTGCCGCGACGACGACGGACGGGCTCGCAGAGGCGCTGGCGGCGGAGTTGCGTGCCGGCGAGGTGTCGGCCGAGGCGAAGGAGACGCTGTCCCGCGAGTTGGAACTGGGCCACTCCACGGGTGTCGACACGCGGATCGAACGGCTCCAGACGCAGGTCGCAGACCTGTCGGCGTACACGGACGCGCTGGAGGCGTTCATCGACGAGAACGGCACCGCCACCGAGGTGATCGAGGAGTTCGACGCCGAGGTCGAGACGCTCCGCTCGGAACTCGACGACGTGCGGGCGACGCTGGACACCGCGGCGGCGGCGCGACAGGACCTCGCCGAGACGGTCGACGCGGTGGAGGCGTCCGTCGCGGACACGAGCGACACCGTCGCGAGCGTCGCCGAGGACCTCGCTACCGCACGCGAGCGGATCGACGACGTGGCCGACGAAGCCGCGGCCGCCGCCGAGACCGCCGCCGACGCGGAGGCGGCGACCGTCGAGCTGTCCGGCGACCTCGACGCCGTCCGCAGCGAGGTGGAGACCGTCCACGGTCGCGTGGACGGCGTCGAGTCGGACGTCGAGGATGTCGCAGAGCGCGTCGACGCAGTCGACGAACGAACCGACGGCGTCGACGAGCGGGTCGACGACGTGGAGACGACGGCGACGGACGCCGCGGAGACCGCGTCGGCGGTCGACGAGGACGTGACGGCTGTCGACGAGCGGGTCGACGCGGTCCAGGGCGACCTGACGGCCGTCGACGAGGAGGTGGAGGCGGTCCACGACGAGATCGACGAGGTCGCGGCGGACGTGGACGCGGTCGACGACCGCGTCGACGAGGTGGCCGCCGACGTGGCGGAGAGCCGCGAGACGTTCCAGGACCGCGCCGACGAGTTGTCCACGACGACCGAGGAGTTGGAGGCGTCCGTCGCGGAGGTGCGGACGGAACTCGCCGCGCTCGAGGACCGGACGTTGGACGACGAGGACCTCTCGGACGTGCGCGACTCCGTCCGACAGTTGGAGGAGGAACTCGACACGGTCGAGAGTCTCGTGGACGACCGTGTCGACGACGTGCGCGGCGACGTGCGCGAGGTGGAGTCCGACGTTGCCGACCTCAAGCAGTTCCGCGACCAACTCTCCTCGGCGTTCGGTCCCGCCGGCGGCGGTGTCGACGACGGAGAGTGACCTGCCGGCGCGTCCGCGGGGTGTGATCGACCCGGTCGACCGCCGAGTCGGCGACGAGGAGTGACCGGCCGACGCGACCGAATCCGTCCGTTTTTGCCGACCCGTGGCGTCTCACCGACGATGACCGAACCCGTCGCCGTCGCAGTCCCCCGGAAGGGTCGTCCGCTGGAGGCCGCACTCGAACGGCTGGCGGCCGTCGGCGGCTCCGGGGCGACGGCGCTGGCAGACGAGGTCTCGAACACGCTCCGGTACGAGAAGGCCGTGACGAAGGGGCGCGAGACACCCACGGCGGGCGTCTACGAGCGACTCGCCGACTACAGCGACCCGACCGACCCCGCGGGTGTCGAGTACACGCTCGTCCGCGACGACCGCGAGGCGCACCCGCGGCGGATCGTCTTCGACAGCGCGGTCGTGGAAGTGGGTGAGACGACCGTCCGACTCGTCGGTCGCGAGGAGCCGTTCCGCGCGCTGCGGACCCACGAGTTCGCGCTGGGGTTCGACTCCGCAGATCTCGTCTTGGAGGAGGTGGTGACGCTCGCCCCCGAGGGTGTCGAGTCCATCGCGGACGTGAACGAGCGGATCGACCCGCGAGACACGGACGTGCGCGTCGCGACGGGACTCGGCGACACCGTCTACCACACGCTGATGGCGACGCCGGCAGAGATCCCCGCCGGGCGGTCACTGGACCGTTCGTTCGTCGCCGACCACGAGGGGCCGCTGTGTATCTCGCCGCGCTACGAACGGCTCGTCGAGGCGGTGTTGGGGACGGCGGCGCTCGCGGACGTGTCGTTCACTTACCCCGATCCCGGGCGCGAGGAGGAGGCGGCGATCGCCGACACGGGTGTGGGCGTCTACCTCACCGTCACGGGGAACACCGCCCGCGAACACGGGCTCGTCGTCGGCGACCACCTGTTCCCCAGCGAGACGGTCCTGCTGGAGAACGTCGTCGAGACGAGCGGCCCGGCCGAACGACTCCGCGAGCGGATCGCCGACGGCGTCGACACCGCCATCGACGCCACCGTCGCGCAGTGAGTCGGGCGGGACCGACACGGTCGTGATCCGCGAGCCGTACGGTCGTGGTCAACGACCCGTCCGCCCGCAGTCCGCAAGCTACAGGGTCACGGCCCTCGGACGATCTCCCGATGGACGGACCCCGTACCGACGCCGCTGACGAGCCGTCTCGTCGGCTCGCTCGCCCGGTTCGCGTCGTCGCCGTCGCCGTCGTCGTGGTCGCCGGGACGCTGGCGGGGCGCGCGGTCGCACACAGCGGCGGGTTGCGGGGTGTCGCACCGGAGTCGCTGACGGTCCCGACGTGGCTGTTCCTGGCGACCGGCGGCGGCGTCGTCGGCGCCTCCTTCCTGCTGGCGTCGTTCGTCACCGATCGCTCGTTCGTCCGGCGACTCGACACGTGGCGTGGACCGACGCTGTCGACCGGACGGGTGCTCCGACTGTCCGGGCGAGCCCTCGGACTCGTCGGGCTCCTCGTCGTGCTCGCGAGCGGCTTCGCCGCCGGGTCGGTGACACCGACGGACCCGATCAGGAACGCGACGACGCTGGTGGTGTGGGTCGGCTGGTGGGGGCTCGTCGTCGCAGCGACCTACCTCGTCGGCGACGTGTGGGCGACGCTGGACCCGTTCCGGACGGTCGCCGGCCCGCTCCCGTCGCTGGACCGCTCGTACCCCGACGCCCTCGGCTCGTGGCCCGCCGTCGCCGGACTGTTACTGCTCGTGTTCGTCGAGGTGGTCACGCCGTTGGCCGACGACCCGCGACTGCTCGCGACGGTCGTCGCCGCCTACGGCGTCGCGACGCTCGCGGGCGCCGTCGTGTTCGGCGCGGAGACGTGGTTCGGACGTGGCGACCCACTCGCGCGACTGGCACGAGCCTACGGTCGGATCGCGCCGCTGGAACGGACGGCCGACGGACTCGCCGTGCGACTCCCCGGAAGCGGCGCGACGAGCGCCGCGTGGGTGGACGGACGCGACGACGCCGCCCTCGTCGTCGCGGTGGTGTTCGCGACGACGTACGACGGCTTCGTCGGGACGGGACTCTGGCAGTCGCTCGCGCGACCGTTCGTGGCTGCCGGTGTGCCGCCACTCGTTCTGTACGTCGCACTGCTGGTGGGGGGATTCGGACTGTTCTACGCCGGGCTGGCGGTGGCGGGGCGACTGGCGCGGCGGACCGCGGCGACGTACCTCACGCCGGCGGCGTTGGTCCGACGGTTCGCGCCGTCGCTGCTCGCCATCGCGGCCGGCTACCACCTCGCGCACACGCTCGGGACGACGCTATCGCTGCTGCCGACGACGCTCGCGGTGTTGGCGGCGCCGCTGACCCCACCCGTCGCCCCGCCGACACTGGTCGTCCCCTCGTGGATCGGCGGTGTCGGCATCGCGGCGGTGTTGGGCGGCCACCTGTTGGCCATCTGGATCGCACACACCGCCGCCTACGAGTTGTTCCCCGACCGGATGCAGGCGATCCGGAGCCAGTACGGGATCACGCTGGTGATGGTCGCGTACACGATGGTCGCACTGTGGATCGTCACGACTCCCGGAGGTGCACCACCCTACCTGTGACCGACTCCGAATCCGACTCCGAGGCCACCGACCGCGACGCGAGTGAGGGTGTGGCCGCGACCGTCGACGCCGACGTGGGCGACGACGAGCGGAGAGACGGCGCCTCGGCCGGCGACGCCGACGCGAGTGACGGCGTCCCGGCGATGGGTGTCGACCCCTCGGAAGTGTCAGTCCCGACGGACGCGGAGACGCACACCTGTGAGCACTGTGGCCGGGTGTTCGCGCGGGCCAGACACCGCGACCTCCACCGTGGGCGAGCCCACCGCGATCTGGTCGACGACGCCGAGGCCGCCGCCTACCGCTCGGCCGCCGAGTCGGAGTGGGACGAACTCCGCCGGTACCGCTACCTCGCGCTCGGGACGCTCGTCCTGCTGTACTTCGGGTTCCTCGTCGTCTACGCGGTCGCCGGCACCGGGTGACGTGGTCGGGGGCTCCGACCACGACGCCGGGTGACACGAGTGGCGAATCGGCTACGAGGTCTGGCTACTCGCGCCAACCGCTCCACCGACGAGAACGGGTCGGTGAGGGCGTTCCAGCGACGACAGGGTGGCCGGAACTAATAGGTGGGAGTAGTCCCTGTCGTACAGTGCATGCCGGAATGCAGAAACTGTGGTGCGTTCGTCACGGAGCGGTACGTCCGAGTGTTCGCCCCGCCGGGGATGGACGACGTTCGGGTCTGCCCCTCCTGTGAGGACATGGTCCGCGAGGGGGCCAGCGTGCGTGAGGCACGCTCGAAGCGAGTCTGAACCGGCTAGAGAACGATCTGCTGTCGCCACTCACGACTTCGCGTGGCCGTGGGGACCACGCGAGCCACCGACGCCGTGTCCGTCTCCCCTCTCTGCCGCCGTCACACGCCACACAGCGACGCGACTCGACGGCGCGACGACACCGTCGAGCGGGTGTCTCTCCTCGGTTCGACGTGACTCCGCGACACCGCCGTGCCGTCGTCGCTCTCGGAGTCACGACGCCGCGGCACTGAAGTCGTCGACAGCCCTACCACGCTCGATGTCAGACACCGCCGTCCTGTGGTGCAGACGCGACCTCCGACTCCACGACGCGCCGGCACTGACGGCGGCCGCCGAGGCCGACCGTCTCCTGCCGGTGTACTGTTTCGACCCACGCCAGTACGGCGAGCGCCCGTTCGGCGGGCGCGACTCGTTCCGCTACCACAAGACCGGCCCACACCGCGTCCGGTTCCGCCGCGAGGCGGTCGCCGACCTCCGGGCACGGCTACGGGAGCGCGACGGCGACCTCGTCGTCCGCCACGGCGCTCCCGAAGCGGTGCTCCCGGAACTCGTCGCAGCGGTCGACGCCGACGCCGTCCACTTCCACACGTACCCGACGCCGGAGGAGGCGGGCGTCGAGGCGGCCGTCGAGGACGCGTTCCGCAACCGCCCGGTCGAGACGACGCGGCACTGGGGCCACACGCTGTACCACCTCGACGACCTCCCCGTGCCGTACACCGAGATCGACGACACCTACACGCCGTTCCGCCAACGTGTCGAGAGCGGCCCCGAGCCGGGTGACCCGCTCCCGGTGCCGACGGTCCCCCCGACACCCGACGCCGTCGGCGAGTCGATCCCGCCCGGCGAGTGTCCGACACCCGGCGAGTTGGGCGTCGAGCCAGTCGAGCCCGACGACCGCGGCGTCCACCCGTTCCCGGGTGGTGAGTCGGCGGCACTCGACCGCCTGGAGGCGTGGATCTGGGAGGGTGACAACCTCCGCGAGTACAAGCAGACGCGCAACGGGATGCTCGGGCCGGACTACTCCGCGAAGGTCTCGCCGTACCTCAACGAGGGGTGCCTCTCTCCGCGGCGCGTCGCCGCCGCAGTCGACCGCTACGAGACGGAGCGCGTCGCGAACGACGACACCTACTGGCTGGTGTTCGAGCTGTTGTGGCGAGACTTCTTCCAGTTCCAGTTCGCCAAACACGGCGCGCGGTTCTTCGAGCGACCCGGCATCCGCGACCGGACCGACATCGACTGGCGGGACCCGGCGACGGACGACGACGCCGCCCGCGAGTTCGAGCGGTGGTGTGACGCCGAGACGGGCGTCCCGTTCGTCGACGCCAACCTCCGGGAGTTGGTCGCGACGGGGTACGTGAGCAACCGCGGGCGACAGAACGTCGCCTCCTTCCTGGCGAACGACCTCCGGATCGACTGGCGCCGCGGGGCGGCGTACTTCGAGACGCACCTCGTCGACTACGACCCCGCCTCGAACTACGGCAACTGGGCGTACATCGCCGGCGTCGGCAACGACTCGCGGAACCGCTCGTTCGACGTACTCTCGCAGGCCGAACGGTACGACCCCGAGGGCGAGTACGTCACCCACTGGCTCCCGGAACTGGAGCCGCTCCCGGCCGACGCCGTCCACGAGCCGTGGACCCTCTCCGAGCGCGAGCAGGCGGCGTACGGCGTCCAACTCGGACTGGACTACCCAGAGCCGGTGGTCGACCTCCGGGCAGACCGGGGGTAGCGCGACCGGGAGTAGCGCGACCGGACGAGTCGACGGTGGGGCCGACGATACGGCCGTCGCTGGTCGAGTAGTAGTCGAAGAGAGGGAGCCGGTCGGCGGTTGCGGTCGCGGTCCTCAGGCGAGCAGCGACTCGACGTCCTTCTCGCGGGTGATCTCGACGCCGTCCTCGGTGACGACGGCGATGTTGATCCCGTTGCCGGAGGCCACGTCCCGTTCCATCGCGGACTGGATCGCACGCGTCGCCACGTCGCGTGCCTCGTCGATGGCGAGCGTCTCGTCGTACTCCTGTTCGAGGACACCCAGCGCGTACTGGGAGCCGGAGCCGGTGACCGTGTACTCCTCCTCGGTCATCCCACCGGCCGCGTCGATGGAGTAGACGTGTGCACCGTCGTCGTCGACGCCGCCGAGGATCGGCTGGACGATGAAGAACCCACCCGTCCGCAGGAGGTTGCCGGTCAGCGTCGACAGCGCCTGCATGCTCATGTCCTCGCCGCGGCGAGACTCGTAGAGGCGCACCTCCGCCTTCAGCGTCTCGATGAGGTTCTGTGCCGCGGAGACGGAGCCGGCGATGGTGAGCGCGCCGGTCGGGTGGATCTCCTCGACCTTCTGGACGTTCTTCGAGGAGACCATCGGTCCGAGCGAGGCCCGCATGTCCGTCGCGAGGACGACGCCGTCCTCGGCACGGAGGCCGACGGTGGTCGTCCCGGTCTTCATCTCACCGTCTCTGTCCGTCGCACCCGCCCGCTGGTCGGCGTTGGGGAACTCACCGATCTCCGGGCCGAACACCGTCTGGTCGTCTGCACCCGGCGTGAGATCGTCGAGGTCGCTGGTCGGTCGCATTGACCCGAGGTAGGTCGTCGCCGCAGATAAAACCGTTCCTTCCCCACCACCCCGCCGGAGGCGGGATTCTCGGGGGTGGTCGGGTCGTCGACTCCGGTCGGCGTGCGACGCCGTGGATCGGCGATCGATCGAGAACGAGAGCGTGTGTCTGCGGACGACGAGAACGAGTCTCCGCAGTCGGATCGGTCCCTCGGGGTCGTCACTCCGCGACGTGGCGGTCGTACGTCTCGTTGGCCCACTCGACGAGTCGGCGGATCGGGAGCACGACGCCTGCTCGACGGGCGAGGAGTGCCACCGGCAACACGAGGATGCCGACGAGCAGCGTCAGTTGGTGGAGTGCGAACGTCGTCGCGCGGCGGGCGCGGGTCGTAGCGGTCGTCATCGGGTGTGGATAGACCCCGGGCGACGCCCACGTATAAACCCGTCGCCGGTGGCGGACACGTCGAACCCGACGCAGTCGTGCGGTTCGCCGCCGGACTCGAGACGAGCGGGCGCTCACCACGCCGACGGGTCGAGACGGTGTCTCCTCGGAGATAGCCCACCCATCACAGCACGGGGCCGCTCGTAAGTTACGGCGTGGTGACGGCAGTCGTACGGGAAGACGAGCGGCGGGTCGACGCCGCCGAGTGGAGTCGCACGGAGCAGTGGAGTGGTCGAGGCTCCGGAGTCGGTGCCGAGATGTGGGTGCACGGAGTCCCACCCCGAACCGCAAGAGTAGAAAGCCCCACACCCCAACGACCGGGTATGAGCAACTACCTCGTCGCGTTGGAGGCCGCGTGGTTGGTGCGAGACGTCGAAGAAGTCGACGACGCGATCGGAGTCGCGGTCAGCGAGGCCGGTCGTCGCCTCAACGAGGCGGACAAAGAGTACGTCGAGGTGAACGTCGGCGCGACGCCGTGTCCGGCGTGTGGCGAGCAGTTCGACTCCGCGTTCATCGCCGCCGAGACGGCGCTGGTCGGCCTGTTCCTCGAGATCGAGATCTTCAACGCCGACAGCGAGGAACACGCCGCCCGGATCGCCAAGAGCGAGGTCGGCTCCGCGCTGCGGGACATCCCGCTGGAGGTCATCGACGTGATCGCGGACCCCGACACCGAGGAAGCGCCCGCCGACGAGGCCGCCTGATCGGCCGACGAGCGAACGGACGTCCCCGCGCTCGCCGTCGGAACACACTTCTATTACTACGGCTCATTCCAGGTATGGACATCCCGACACCGGAGCAGTTGAAAGAGCGACGGGGCGACGTGGGCGTCACACAGACAGAGCTCGCGGAGCTCGCGGGCGTCTCGCAGCCGTTGATCGCCCGGATCGAAGGGGGCGACGTGGACCCGCGGATGTCGACACTGCGGGCCGTGGTCGAGGCGCTGGACGAACTGGAGCGGGAGACGGTCGTCCTCGCGGCGGACATCTACCACGAGGGGATCGTCAGCGTCGCGCCGGACGACTCCGTCGCCGACGCACGCGACCGGATGACGGCGGAGGACTACGACCAACTCCCGGTGTTGAAGGGTGCGTCGTCGGTCGGGTCGATCTCGCTGGCGGACATCCTCCAGGCGAAGTCGCGCGAGGACTCACTCGACGAGTTGGACGTGCGGACGGTGATGAGTCCCTCGTTCCCGGTCGTCTCACCCGAGGACAGACTCGACCGGATCAGCGGCTACCTCCAACACTCCGAGGCCGTGATGGTGACCGAGGGCGAACGCGTCGTCGGGATCATCACCGAGGCCGACGTGGCTGCGACGCTGTCGTGACCCTGTGAGCGGGGTCGGAGAGAGTGGTCGGCGGGGGTACGAGCGGCGGGAGCGTGTGGCGCCGCGTCGTCACGCGAGCCACGCGCGGACGGCGTCGGTGTCGCGGTAGTCGTCGAACAGGTGAGCCATCCGGTCGAGGAACCACACCTTCGCGAGGACCATCGTCACCAACCCCGTCGCCGTCACCCACGGGGCGAGCGTGTACAGCCCCCAGAGGAACGGCGGCACACCGACGACCTGCACCGCCGTGATCGCGTGGAGCTGCCGCCGTCGTGTCCGGTCGAGTCCGAACGACTCTCGGTCCGCCCAGATCCGCTCGCCGAGGACACCCTTCGCGGCCCAACTGTCGAACGACGCCGGTTCGTCGAACAGCCGTGGGTTGAGGTAGGTCCACGCGACCGTCGCCGCGACCGGAAGGAGTGCCCACCAGCCGAGCCACACGCGACTCCAGACGGCGACGACGAACAGCGGGAGGACGGTGAACCGCGAGTACACGCTCTTCGGGTTGGCGTGCCGGAGCCACTCGTCGCCCGCGAGCCCGAACGCACTCGCCAACCGCCCCTCGACCGTCGTCGAGGTGTCCCCGTGTGAGTCCATCGTGGGTCGTCGTAGCGTCTGTGAACGAAAGAGTGTTTCGCTCACGAGTTTTTGAACTACCCGAGGACACTTGTCGGTCCGTCGTCTAGGTGGTGGTCCACATGGGTCCCGACGAGTACGACGTCTGGTTGTTCGACCTCGACGGCACGGTAGTCGACGCGGAGTGGGAGTACGTCCGGGACGTGTTCGACCGCACTGGCGACCGTCTCGACTACGAGTTCTCCGACCGACAGGCAGAGGACCTCTGGCACGGCCTCACCGGGACCCGCAACGACCACCTCCGCGAGCTGGGGATCGCACCCGAGGAGTTCTGGCCGGTGTTCCACGACGAGGAGGACCCGCAGGCACGGGCGGCCGCCTCCTACGTGTACGACGACGCCGCGCGCCTGATCCAGCGGCTCCGTACCGCAGACGTGCCGGTCGGGGTGGTCACTCACTGTGCCGCCTTCCTCGCGTACCCGGTCGTCGAGACGTTGGGGATCGACGAGTGGTTCGACGCCTTCCTCGCGTGTTCGGAGGAGACGGGGTACAAGCCCGATCCGGCGCCGGTCGAGCGGGTACTCGGGGACCTCGAAGTGTCGGGGGACGCCTCGGGTGTGCTGTTGGGCGACGGCGAGAGCGACGTGGGCGCGGCGTGGAACGCGGGGCTGGACGCCGTCCACGTCGAGCGACACGGCCACCGGCGCCGTGGACGCTGTGTCGTCGCCGACTACCGCGTCCACGACTTCGACGAACTGCTCGACACCCACGGGGTCGGCGAGACCGGCGACGGTGCGAAGGGAGTCGCCGACGACTCCGGACGGGCCACCGCCGTGAGGACGGGGACGGCAGCAGAGGTCGTGACGGACGGCGACGGCTCGAGAGTGGGCGACTCGCGCGAGGGCACGGGAGCCGCCGACGCACGCGACGACGAGTGAGTGCTCGCTCTCTCAGACGGACGCCGGTGTGGTCCCGTCGACCGGGAGACGACCGCAGGTTGAAACGGGTGTCGCCGCTAGCGCACCCGTGAACGGAGCCGTACCGCGGGCGGTCGCCTACGGACTGCTCGCACTGCAGGGACTGCTCGGTATCGTCAGCCCACGCCGGTCACTCCGGTTGTCGACGCTGGGGTACCGCGTCGCCTTCGAGAACGTCGGCGAACTGGAGCCACGCCCGTGGCTCGTCCGCGCGAGTCGCATCTGGGGTGTCGGTGCGCTCGTCACCGGACTGGTGGGTGTGGCCGTGGAACTCCGGACCGAGCCCGACGACCCGGAGCCCTCGCTGGCGGACGTACTCCCCGGCGGAGCGTAGCGGGTCACGTCGCGGTCGAACCGCGGCCGGCTACGAACCCGAACCCGAATCCGACGCGATCGGGAGACGGTACGCATTACTCTCCGGGTGCCCAACGACGGTCCGTGACCGACACCGCCAGCCTCGCCGCCGACGGCCTGCGGTTCGCCGCGCCGGACAACCCGTACCTCGCCGATCCGGACACGGCCTTCACACCCGTCGCAGAGTTGGACGCCGAGCGCGCACGCGAGCAGGCCGCACTGCTGCGTGCGGCGATCCGCGAACACGACTACCGCTACTACGCCGAGGCGGATCCACTGATCGCGGATCGAACCTACGACGCGCTGTTCGACCGGCTCCAGACACTGGAGGAGACGTTCGAGGTGGAGACGGCCGACTCGCCGACTCGGCGGGTCGGCGGCGAGACGCTCGACGAGCTGCCGACCGTCGACCACGTGCGGCCGATGCTCTCCATCGAACAGTCCGTCGAGGCGGCCGACGTCCGCGCCTTCGACGACCGCGTCCGTCGCGAGGTGGGCGAGGTGTCGTACGTCTGCGAGCCGAAGTTCGACGGGCTCTCCGTCGAGGTGATCTACGTCGACGGCGTCCTCGTGCGTGCCGCCACGCGGGGTGACGGAGAGACCGGCGACGACGTGACCGAACAGGTCCGGACGATCCGCTCGGTGCCACAACGACTCGGCCCCGCGAGTGGTGCGGGTGCCGGTGCGTCGGCCGCAGACGGACCGTCGGAGACGGCGAGCGACGACGGATCGGCGGAGACGGCGAGCGACGACGGATCGGCGGAGACGGCAGGGGACGACGGACCGGCGGAGACGGTGGGCGACACGACTGTGCCGGGATTCCTCGCCGTCCGCGGCGAGGTGTACGTCCCGCGAGACGCGTTCCGCGAGCACAACCGAGAGCGCGTGGCGGCCGGGGAGGAGCCGTTCGCGAACCCGCGGAACTTCGCCGCCGGCACCCTCCGACAGTTGGACCTCGACACGGTGGCGGAGCGGCCGCTCGACTGTTTCTTCTACGACGTGATGGGGTGGCGCGGCGAGCCACCGGCCGACGACGAGCCGCTGGCGACGGTCGACGACGACGAGACGCGGCCGGCGACACACACCGCCGAGCGGGCGGCGCTGGACCGGCTCGGCCTGAAGACGGACGACCGCGCCGAGGCGGTCGAGACGGTCGACGACGCGGTCGCCTACCGGGACGCCCTCGGGGAGGCCCGCGAGTCGCTGAACTACGAGATCGACGGGGTCGTGATCAAGGTCGACGACCGCGCCGCCTGCGAGACGCTGGGTGCCACCTCGCGGGCGATCCGGTGGGCGTTCGCGTACAAGTTCCCCGCTCGCGAGGAGGTGACACGTGTCACGGACGTGGTCGTCCAGGTCGGCCGAACGGGACGACTCACGCCGGTCGCGCTGTTGGACCCCGTCGACGTAGGCGGCGTGACGGTCGCCAGAGCCAGTCTCCACAACCCGGACCAGATCGCGGAGTTGGGTGTCGGCGTGGGCGACACCGTCCGCGTGAAGCGGGCCGGCGACGTGATCCCGCAGGTGACCGAGGTCGTGGAGGCAGGCAGCGACGGTCACTTCCGGTTCCCCGAGACGTGTCCGGTCTGTGGGAGCGACGTAGAACGCGACGGGCCGATGGCGTTCTGTACCGGTGGGCTGGCGTGTGACGCGCAGGTCGAGCGGACGATCCAGCACTACGCCTCCCGGAGCGGCCTCGACGTCGAGGGGCTCGGCGAGGAGCGCGTCGAGCGGCTCCGCGACGAGGGGCTGCTCGACGGGCTGCCGGACCTCTACCGGCTCCACGAGCGTCGTGCGGACCTCGTCGAGTTGGACGGGTGGGGCGAGACGAGCGCGGACAACCTGCTCGCGGAGATCGAGGCCGCCAGAGAGCCACCACTGGCGGACTTCCTCACCGGGCTGGGCATCCACGAGGTGGGCGGCGCGACCGCCCGGAGCCTCGCCCGGGCGTTCGGCTCGTTCGAGGCGGTGCGTGACGCGACGACCGAGGAACTCCAGACTGTCGACGACGTGGGGGAGACGGTCGCCCGGACCATCCGAGAGTTCTTCGACAACCCGGAGAACGCTGCGGTGATCGACGACCTCCTGACGGAAGTCGATCCCCAGACCGTCGAGCCCGACGACGACGACGGGGGCGACACACTGGACGGGCTGACGTTCGTCTTCACCGGGTCGCTGTCGACGCCGCGTAGCACCGCCAGCGACCTGGTGGAGCGACACGGCGGCTCCGCGACCGGGTCGGTCTCCGGGAACACGGACTACCTCGTCGTCGGCGAGAACCCCGGGACGAGCAAGCGCGAGGACGCCGACGCGAACGACGTGCCACAGATCGACGAAGACGAGTTCGCCGCGGTGTTGGACGAGCACGGGATCGCGTGGCCGCCGGACGACGACGGCGACGAAACGTGAGTCCGTGTGGCGGGAGACGAGCCGGTCCGGTCACCGCTCGCGGCGACTCGGGCCGCGGTCTGGCCCGCGGACGATCTCTCGCACGTCGACGGCACCCAGCGAGAGCCCGTCCGGATCGAACCCCGAGCGTGGGTCGTGGGTGCCGGTCGGCTCCAGCGTCGCGTCGACGAGCGCCTGGTCGTCGCCGTGGACACCCGTCAGTGACGCGAGGTCGTCCGGCGCGTGCTCGGGGCACCGGAACGTCACCGGTTCCCACCCGTCGTGGCCCTCGGCGACGAGCGCCGCGACGCGGTCGCCCGCGGCGAGTCGCGTCGCACACCGTGCACACCGGACGCCGTCTCTGCGGGCCGCGGGGAAGCCACCCGTCTCGGCCGCGAGTCCAGTGACGGCACGTGCCAGTTCTGCCGCGGCATCGTCGCTCACGACCCTCGTGACGGGCGCGGTCGTGTTAAGACTCGCGTCCGTTCGGAGGACACGCGACGACGGCGTCGCCTCACGGTCCGACGGAACCGATCCCCGAGGGTGCACGTCCAGCCGTGGGACCCCCGCGAGAGAGACGGAGACTGAAAAGCATTAACCCCCCGCGGCCACAACCGCCGGTAACGAATGGCCGAGGACGTCAAACCGACCCGGAAGAACCTGATGGAGATCGAAGACCGCATCGAACTCTCCGAGCGGGGACACGACACGCTCGAACAGAAGCGTGACGGCCTGATCATGGAGTTCATGGACATCCTCGACCAGGCCCAAGACGTCCGTTCGGAGCTGAACGCCGACTACGAGCGCGCCCAGGACCGCATCAACAAGGCTCGTGCGATGGACGGCGACGTGGCCGTCCGCGGTGCCGCCGCCGCCCTGGAGGAGTACCCGGAGATCACCACCCAGTCGAAGAACATCATGGGTGTCGTGGTTCCGCAGATCGACTCCTCGAAGGTCCGGAAGAACATCGACGAGCGCGGGTACGGACTGCTCGGCTCCTCGGCCCGGATCGACGAGGCCGCCGACGCCTACGAGGAGTTGATCGAGTCGATCATCCTCGCCGCCGAGGTGGAGACGGCGATGAAGAAGATGCTCGAGGAGATCGAGACCACCAAGCGCCGCGTCAACGCCCTGGAGTTCAAACTCCTGCCCGAACTGCGCAACAACCAGGAGTACATCGAGCAGAAGCTCGAAGAGCAGGAGCGCGAGGAGATCTTCCGCCTGAAGAAGATCAAGGCCAAGAAGGAGGCCGAGGCGAAGGCCGAACGCGAGGCCGAGGCCGCCGAGACCGAGGAAGAAGAGAGCGAGCCGGAACGGCTGTCCGCCGACGACTGACGCCGTTCCACGACGGCTGTCCGCCGACGACCGATTCACTCGACCGGCCGGGGCCGGGTTTGAAGTTCGTGGATTCCTCACCGCTGCCGTATGCGACGACGGGCAGCACTCGCGACGATCGGAGCGGCCGTGACCGGTGGATGTCTCCGACTGACGGGGAGCGACGAGGCGTCGGCGACACCGACGGCGGCCACGGGAGAGACGGGGACGGCCGCCGCCGCGTCGAGCGGCGAGCGCCCGACCGCCGACGTCTGGGTCGCGCCGGACGGCGAGAGCGGGGACGGCTCGCGGTCGGCACCGTTCACGAACGTCCGGCGTGCGTTCGAGGCCGTCGAACCGGGCGACACCCTGTTCTTCCAGTCCGGCGAGTACCGACTCAACGGACGCACACTCGTCGGCGGCGAGCCGGACGCACCGATCGAGATCACGGGGCCACCGGACGCGGTCCTCCGCGCCCGAGAGGCCGCCGGGCCGGTCCTCGGAATCGTCCACAGCCACGTCCACTTGACCGGGACGACCCTCGACGGGCTCGCGGACCCCTCGCGCAAGTGGGAGACGCCGGACGTGTGGGCCGACAGCGTGGTGGAAGTCTCTCCCGGACCGCGGTACGAGTCGGCGGGCGTGGAGTACCTCGAAGACGTGGTGGTGGAGCCGCACGCGATCCGCAACAGTGGGTCGGCGTTCGTGCTACTCGAACGGACACGCGACGCCGCGATCGGCGGCTTCGAGGTGACGGGCCCGGCGGGTGCCGAGTTCCACCCCGAGATGGCGGACCCGGTCGAGTCACACGTCGGCAACCTGATCCAGATCGGCGCGTCGACGAAGACGATCGCAGAGTACAAGCCGTGGGACGGGCTCGACCGGACGCGCAACGTTCGGATCCACCACGTGAACAACGCCGCCGGCCACCACCACTCCTCGTTCGCTCAGATCCACGTGGGTGCCGAGGCGATCACCGTCGAGTACTGTACCGACCGGAACGCGGGCAACGAGACGACGGGGAAGAAGTGGGTCCCCTCGGTCGCCGTCGCCGGCAACAACTGTACCGTCCGCGGCAACGACTTCGGCGACTCGCGGCAGGGCGTCGTGTTCAGCGCGTGGACGCCGGAGGGGATCGCGGAGGCGTCGAACTGGGCGCGCAACAACGACGTGTACACCAACCGGCTCCAGCGACTCTCGGCGGCACCGTTCGTGTTCGACGAGTCGTCGCCGGACGCACAGCGCACCTTCTGTGACAACCGCCTCGTCGGGATCGACGGGAGCTACGACTACGCCACGGGAGAGTGCTCGACGGACGTGGCCGCGGTCGACGGGATCGGGCACACCGCCGGACGCGACGGGGAGTAGCCGGTACGACGTGCGACGAGTGGTCGTCCGACGCGACGGAGGCGGTCACCCGACACGACGGGGAGTAGTCGCCCGACGCGGCGTTTTTGCCCGCGGGACACGCAGTTCGGCTCGTGACAGACTGTCCCACGTGTTCGGCCGGTGTCGTCACCGTCGGCGTCCCCACCGACCTCCGCGAGTACGCGCCCGACGACGCCGCCGCGGTCGGACTCTGCCCGCAGTGTCTCACGGTCACGGCTGTCGATTCGAGCAGTGCCGAGGACCCACCGAGATTCGACCGCGTCGCCCCGCCGTTCCCGGACGGCGAGGCCGGTGTCGCACTCGCGCTGCTGATCGGGAAGCTCCCGTCGCTGGCGGTCGAGAAGCCGGCCGTGCGGGCGCTCCGTGAGCGGGCGGAGGCAGCCGGCGGGGACGTGGTCCTGACGCTGGACCGGTTGGTGGCGGCGTCCGACGTGGAACCGCACTTCGCGCTGGAGCGGAAGGTGGTGCAGATGGAACAGTTGGTGTGAGTCGGGCGGTCTACCCTGTCACATCGAAGTACGAACTACCGCCCTCGTGTACGCTCTTGTGGATGACTCGGTCTATCGAGGAGAATCTACAGTTCGTCGGCAGTCTGATTCTCTTCGAGGAACTCTTCTATCGGTGGTGTATCGACCCTGTCGCCGTCAAGGGTAGTCTCCGCAGCCCCCACCCGCGATTCGTCGGGTCCGTTGCGATTCGTGTCGCCCACGAGTAGGTGCTCTGTCGTGCAGGAATGAAAGCCTAGGGGCGTTTACACACCCGTCTCGTACCGCAACAGCCCCGCGACGCCGCCGAACGCGTCCAGCAGTTGTTCGCCCTTCTCGAAGTCCGTCGAGATGAACGTCGTCTCCGTACCGCGCTGTTCGGCGATCTCGATCAGGTGTTCGACCACGTCCTCGCGCTCGCCCGCCTCGGCCTCGGCACCGCAGACGCTACACTCGTGAGTCGGCGTCTCGGCGCGGCGGTCGACGAGTTCGAACTCGTCGTGACCCTCCGGACACTCGAACGCGACCACGTCGTCGTGGACGTCCTCCGAGAGCAGCAGGGTCTCGACCGATCCCATCACGAGGTTCTGGCGCGTCTGGTCGAACCCGTAGGTCGCCTCCCCGCCGCTGTGGAGGTTCTCGAAGAACTCCTCCATCAGGTTCTTGTCGCGGACGATCTCCTGGTCCGCCAGCGCCTCCTGCCCGGCGTCGACCAGGTCGTGGAGCCCGGACTCGTCGGTGTAGGCCACGTCGAACTTCCCGAGCACCAGGTCCTGGATCTCGTGGTGGAGGTAGTCGCCGTCGAGGAACTCGTCTTTCGTCGGCGAGGGCCCGCCGACCAGGACGCCGTCCAACTCGTGGCGCTCCGGGACGAACAGTTCGTTTGCCATCTCCGCGACCTCCTGGTAGAAGTTGTCGATGGCCTCAAGGCGGAGTCGGGCGAACCGCTGGGCGGACTGGCCCCCTTTCCGCTGTTTGCCCGGGACGAGCGATGAGGCGGACTTCACCGGCTCGACGCGTTTCCCCTTCAGCCAGCCGACGTTCGCCTCGCGCCGGTCGAGGACGATCAGGCCGAACAGGCCCTTGTCGCCCATCATCTCCTCCAACGGCTCCGTGAGGAAGTCGGAGTCGCAGTGGTAGCGGAACGACTGGACCGGTTCTGGCGGCGACTCCAACACCTTCGTCACCATCTCCGTCCGGCCGCCGCCGGAGTCGACGGCCCCCGAGAACAGCACCATCCCGTTCTCCGGGGCGGTGTGTTCGTAGTACTTCAGCCGGTCCTTGATCGAGGTGAGTGCGTCCTGGACGTTCGTCCGCGTCTGTTTGGACTTGATGTTGGACGCCTCGCTGTGTTCCTGCGTGACGTGGGCGACGACGTCCGAGATCTGGTGGTCCTCGGGAACGTAGATGGTGACGAGCTGCGTGCCGGAGCCCTCGAACTCGTCGAGTTCCTCCAACACCTTCCGGAACTCGTACTCCCGGCGGTCGTCACTCGGCTCGCCCGCTTCGACGTCGCTGCTCATTACGGTCACACTGGCCGGCGTGGCTGTAAGTAGGTGTCGAACCGTGGAACCCGCTCACACCCGGTCGTCGGTGGTGTCGGGTGACACTCCCGGTTCGGAGAGTGGCGTCCGTCGCTCGGGTGGTGTCGGACCTCGCTCAGTTCGGGAGTTCCTCGCCGGGCGGCACACCCTGGGCGACGAGTGTCTCGCCGGTGACGAAGCTGGCGGCGTCGCTGGCGAGGAACCGCGCCACGTCGGCGATCTCGCGGGACTCGCCCACCCGGCGGTCGACCGTCTCGCGGTCCACCTCGTCGGCAGAGACGCCCATCTGCGTCTCGACGCCGGGCGTGGCGACGTACCCCGGTGCGATACAGGTGACGCGTACGTCGCGGCCGGCCCACTCGATGGAGAGACTCCGCGTGAGGTTCTCGACGCCCGCCTTCGCCGCCGCGTAGTGGCTCATGTACGGCGCGCCACGTTGCCCGGCGACCGACGAGAGGTTGATCACGACCCCGCCACCGTCTTCTGCGAGCGGTTCGGCCGCCTCGCGGGCACACGTGGCCGCCCCCGAGAGGTTGATGTCGAGGATCGTCTCGAACCCGTTCGGCGAGATGTCGTCGAACCCGGCCATGAACGACGCCCCGGCGTTGTTGACGAGCACGTCGAGGCCGCCGAACTCCTCGACCGTGGCGTCGACGAGCGCCGCCACCGCGTCCGGGTCGGTCACGTCACACTCCACCGCGAGACACTCCCCACCGGGCCCCTCGGAGATCGCCTCCGCGACCGGGTCGACGTTCTCCTGCTCGCGCGAACAGATCACCACGTCCGCGCCGTCGGCCGCGAACGTCTCCGCGATGGCCCGCCCGATCCCACTGGAGGCACCCGTCACGAGCGCCGTCTGGCCCGCGACGGAGAACTGTTCGGCGATCCGCTCGGGGTCGTCCACGCTCTCTGCCGCGTCGGCCGTCTCCGCGGCCTCGTCAGTGTCTGACATGGGTCGTGGGTCGCGGTGTGACGACTTCAGTCTGTCCACACCCGCGACGCGTTTCCGGCCGTTTCGTCTCCGAGATCGTCCCACAGGACGAGGTTCTCGCGTGCGTCGAGTGCAGACGGTGCGAGCCGAACGTGGACGCGCGACTCAGACCAGTCCGGGCGTCGTCCGCACGACGAAGTAGGCGACGAAGGCACCGGCCAGCACCCAGTGGCCCGCACGCACGTCGCCGAAGTCGCCGGTGACGGCCTTCACGATCGGGTACGAGACGATCCCTGCGGCGATCCCGTACGCGATGGAGAAGGTGAACGGCATGATCAGGACGGTGAGCCCCGCCGGGATCGCCTCCGTCGCGTCGTCCCACTCGATCTCCGTGACGTTGCCGAGCATGATGACGGCGACGACGACCAGCGCGAGGTGCGAGGCGTGGATCGGGACCGCCGCGGCCAGCGGCACCAGCGCCAGCGAGGCGAGGAACAACAGCCCCACCACGAGCGCGGTCATCCCGGTCCGACCGCCCACCTCGACCCCGGTCGAGGACTCGATGTACGTCGTCACCGTCGAGGTGCCGAGCATCCCGCCGACGGTCGTCCCGATCGCGTCGGCCAACAGCGGCCGGTCGATGTCCGGGAGGTCCCCGTTCTCGTCGAGGAACCCGGCGACCTGCCCGACGCCGACGAGCGTGCCCGCGGTGTCGAAGAAGTCGACGAAGAAGAACGTCACCATCACGAAGAGGAACGTCGCTGGGTCCACGTTCGAGAGTCCCTCGACGAACGCCCCCGCCAGCGGCGTGATGTCGTAGGCCGCCAGCGAGTAGGTGATCGTCGTCGACCCCGTCAGCGACGCCGGCGTGTACAGCGAGACGCCGCCGGCCTGTGTCGCCTCCGGCGCGGCGTACCCGAGCGCGGCGAGCCCGTACGAGGCGACCGTCGTGAGCAAGATCCCGAGGACGATCGACCCGCGGACGCCACGAGCGTACAATCCGGCCGTGAGCAGCAGACCGAGGACGGAGACGACCGCGATGGGGTCGGCGGCGAGGATCGGGTTCAGCGTGAGGAACGTCGCCGGGTCACCGGCCGTGACGTGCATCGCCTGGAGGCCGATGATCGCGAGGAACAGCCCGATCCCGGCGCCGACGGAGCGCTTGACCGGCTCCGGGAACAGTTTGACGACGTACTCGCGAGCACCGATCAGCGTCAAGACGACGAACAACAGTCCCTCGACGACGACCGCCGCCAGCGCCGTCTGCCAGGGAACGCCGAGCGCCCCGACGACGGTGAAGGCGAAGAAGGCGTTCAACCCCAGTCCGGGTGCCTGTCCGAACGGCCGGTTCGCGTACAGTGCCGTCACCAGCGTCGCGACGGCGGCGGCGATCAGCGTCACCACCGCGACCATCTGGAGGGTCTGGGCGTAGCCGACACCCTCCAGCACGATCCCCGGTTTCTCCCCCGTCCCGACGAGGATCGACGGGTTGACGACGACGATGTAGCTCATCGTCAGGAACGTCGTCAGCCCCGCCGTCACCTCGGTGCCCAAGTCTGTCCCGTACTCGTCGAAGCCGAAGAACTCGGCCAGCGTTCCCGCCATGTCGACACGTGTGTGGATACTAGGTAAGTGTATTGCGGTCTATAGGCGCGTATCTGTACACGTTCGTGCTTACTGTGCGCGTACCGTGGCGACTGTCCGAGCCTGCTGCGGTCGGGAGCCCCACGCGGCGACCGACGCCGCGCTTCCACACGCACTAAGTACCGCTCGGGAGGAGGGACGGACATGGCAGCGTTCCGGACACTCGACGACCTCGACGCGGGACAGCGGGTGTTGTGTCGTCTCGACCTCAACTCGCCGGTCGAGGACGGGGCGGTACAGGACAACCGGCGGTTCGACCGCCACGCCGAGACCGTCAGCGAGTTGCACGCGGCGGACCACCGCGTCGCACTGTTGGCTCACCAGGGGCGGCCCGGTCGCGACACGTTCGTCGGGCTGGAACAGCACGCCGAGATCCTCTCGGAGCACGCGGGCGTCGACGTGACGTACGTGCCGGACACGTACGGCGAGGAGGCACTCGCGGCGATCCGGGAGACGGAGCCCGGCGACGTGTTGCTGTTGGAGAACACACGGATGGTCGACGCGGAACTCCCGGAGGAGAGCCCGGAGACGAAGGCCGACACGGAGTTCGTCCGGACGCTCGCGGCTGAGGTCGACGCCTACGTGAACGACGCCTACTCCGCCGCCCACCGGAGTCACGCCTCGCTGGTCGGGTTCCCGCGGGTCCTCCCGTCGTACGCCGGTCGCGTGATGGCGACGGAGTACGAGGCCAACACCGCCATCGCCGCCCGCGAGTTCGACGGCGAGGTGACGATGGTCGTCGGCGGGACGAAGGCGACGGACGTGATCGAGGTGATGGAGGCGCTGGGCGACCGCGTCGACACGTTCCTGTTGGGTGGCGTCGCGGGAGAGCTGTTCCTCCGGGCCGCCGGCTACCCCGTCGGCGAGGACGTCGACGCCGAGTTGTTCGACGAACAGTGGGCCGCCAACGGCGACACCGTCGAGCGCGTGCTCGAGGAGTACGGCGACGCGGTGCGACTCGCGGACGACCTCGCGTACGCGGACGCCGACGGGGACCGCGCGGAGATCGGCGTCGAGGAGATCGACACCAAGGAGACGGACTTCCTCGACGTGGGGGGGTCGACGGTCGCGGAGTACCAGTCTCGGATCCACCGCTCGGAGGCCGTCTTCGTCAAGGGTGCACTGGGTGTGTTCGAGGACGAGCGGTTCGCGGACGGCACCGTCGGCGTCTTGGAGGCGATCGCCGAGACGGACTGTTTCTCCGTGGTCGGCGGCGGCGACACCTCGCGGGCGATCGAGCTGTACGGACTGGACGAGGCCGACTTCTCGCACGTCTCCATCGCCGGCGGCGCGTACATCCGTGCGCTGACCGGGCAGGAACTGGTCGGTGTGGCGGAGTTGGAGCGGAGCGCCGAGTCCGACGGAGACTGATCGGCCCCCGGCGTCGCCCGAAAGCTACACGTCGGTACTCGCCGAGAGGTTTCGTATGCGACTCGGCATCGTCTCCGACACGCACGACGACGCGGACGCGGTGGCGGCGGCGGTCGATCTGTTCGAGAGCGCCGACGTGGACACGGTGATCCACTGCGGGGACGTCGTCGCGCCGTTCTCCGCGACGCCGTTCGACACGGTCCGGTTCACCTTCCACGCCGTCCGCGGGAACAACGACGGGGAGTGGGCGCTCGCGGACACGGTCGACGGCTTCGGCACCTACCACGCGGAGGCGGCGACACTCGAGGTCGACGACCTCGCGGTCGCCGTCTACCACGGGACGAGCGAGCCACTCGTCGAGGGGCTCGTCGGCTGTGGGGAGTACGACCTCGTCTGCCGCGGGCACACCCACGAGCGGACACACGAACACCACGCCGCCGACGGCGCCGTCACCACCTACCAGACGGACGGTGAGGCGTCACACGACCTCGGCGACGGCGGCACCCTCCACCTGAACCCCGGCGGTGTCCCGGTTCCCGGCCGCGAGGAACCGCCGGCCGGCGTGATCGTCGACACCGAGACCGGGAGCGTTCGGTTCGAGACGCTGGCGTGATCGAGGTGGCGGAGTAGCGGTCGGAGGGAGAACGGAGCACGGGGTAGCGATCCGCGAGAACCACGAGAATCGACCGACTGCTCTCGCGTGCGAGTCGTCAGTCGTCCGCCTCGCGCGGCACGACCCGCTGGCGACGCCCCTGGAACAGCGACTCCAGCCCGACACCGAGCGTCTCGTCGGTCGTCGCGAGACTGTCGGCCTTCGACTCGCGGTCGAGCAGCGCCCGGATCGCGTCGACGTTCTCCGGGATCACGTCGCTCTCCTGGTGGATCGACTGGAAGAGGTACAGGTCCGACCCCTCCATCGAGACGGAGTTCTCCCAGATGCAGTTCTCCCAGAGGTCACCCCGCGGGCGACCGGTGTCCTGTGCGAACTCCTTCAGTTTCCCCGTCCCGTCGATGCCGGCCTCCTCGGGGATCAGGAACAGCCGCGACTCCTCGGACAGTGTCTCCCGAACCTCGGCGGCCGTCGGCTCCCCCTCCAGCGTGACGTTCACCGAGTGGAGGTGCATCAGCGTCGCCGGCACCTTCACGCCGAGGGTGTCGATGGACAGCTCCGGGAAGATCGTGTTCACGTCCGGGCCGTGGTGAGAGGGGACCTCGACGGGGTCCGGGAGGATGTCGTTGATCGGACCACGCGAGGTCTGCCCGGGGTCGCCACCTCGTCGGACCAGCGTCACGCGCGCCTTCTCGACGCCGTACGTCTCCCGCAGCGGCGCGAGGAGTCGCGAGAGTCCGGTCGTGTTACACGACACGACACGGGCGGTGTCCACGTCGTCGCCTCGTGCCGCGTCGTAGTTCGCCCGCGAGTTGAAGCTCACGTCGGCCACGTCGGCGTCCTCTCCACCTTGGAAGATGGCCGGCGTGTCGTACCGCTCGTACAACGCGGCGTTCTCTGCACCGATTCCGGAGGGTGTCGTGTCGACGACCACGTCCGACCGCATCACCAAGTCGTCGACCTCCCCGGCCACGTCGACGCCGGCCTCGTGGAACGCGTCCGAGCGTTCCGGGATCGCGGCGTACAGCGGGTACCCCTTCCGGACGGCCGCCTCTGCCTCGAAGTTCGGGCGCGTCTTCGCCACGCCCGCCAGTTCCATGTCCGGCTGGGCCGCGACGGCGTCCGCGACCCGTTTCCCGATCGTCCCGTAGCCGTTGACTCCCACCTGTATCATCGGTCGACAGTCGTCGCGGAACCGGGTTAATCGTTACGGGACGGAGTGAAAGAAAGCAACTACCATTCGAGTACCCGAACGGATGGTTGTGCCGTGGGGCCGTCGGATCTGCTCCAGTGGGAGCGTGGCCGTGGTCTGGAGACGGCCGGCGACGCAAAACACATACCACCGTTCCCCACCACCGAACCGGTATGGCAGAGACACGCGGTGCCGAGGCGGACGGCGACGGAGACGACGAACTCGCGCGTGCCGCCGAGACGGCGATCGGCCAGGCGCTCGCACTCGACGCAGACGAGTCGCTGGCGGTCGTCACGGACGACGAGCGGCGCGAGATCGGTGAGGCGCTGTACGCCGCCGGGAGCGAGGTGACCGACGACGCGACGCTCGTCACGTACCAGCCGGGCGAGCAACACGGGGCTGAGCCGCCGGCACCCGTCGCGGCGGCGATGGAGGCGGCCGACGCCTTCCTCGCGCCGACGACGAAGAGTCTGAGTCACACCCGCGCCCGCTCGGCGGCGACGGACGCGGGCGCTCGGGGCGCGACGCTGCCTGGGATCACGGCCGAGGTGTTCGCGACGGGGTTGGACGCGGACTACGACGCCATCGCGGCACACTCGGCGGACATCTACGAGCAGGTCGCCGACGCCGACGAGGTCCGGGTGACGACCGAGGCGGGGACAGACCTTAGGCTGGACGTGACAGACCGGGAGTGGTACCAGGACACCGGCGACGTGGCCGAGCCGGGGAGCTTCTCGAACCTCCCGGCCGGGGAGGTGTTCACGAGCCCGGCGACCGCGGACGGCACCTACGTCGTCGACGGCACGATGATGCCCCACGGACGGCTCGCGGACGGCGAGCAGTTGCACTTCGAGGTGGAGGACGGCCTGGTGACGGAGATCTCCGACGACGAGATCCGCGCGCAGGTGGAGACGGCCGCCGAGGAGGTCGGCGACGCGGCGTACAACCTCGCGGAACTCGGTATCGGGACGAACGTCGGCGTGACGGAGTTGGTGGGCCACGTCCTGTTGGACGAGAAGGCCGCCGGGACGATCCACGTCGCCATCGGGGACAACGCCTCCATCGGCGGGGAGACGGAGGCACCGATCCACCTCGACGGGATCGTCACCGAGCCGACCGTCTTCGCCGACGGCGAGGAGATCACGCTCCCGGAGCCGTGACCGAGGAGTCGCCGGTGGCCGCCGACGATGTCCCCCCGGCGCCGGGGACCGAGGAGCCAGCGGGATCGGACGCCGACGACCGCCTCACGCTCGCGGTCACGACGGCCGCAGAGACGTTCGAGCGACTCCGGGACCGTCTCCCACCACACCGGATCGACGTCGTCCACGTCCAGCCCTCCGAGCGAGTGTTCGAGATCGACGACGAGAGCGCCGGGGGGATCGGGGGGTCGAGTGACGCCGAGCAGGGACAGGAGTCGAGCATCACCGAACAGGTGCCGGACGCGGACGTGGGCTGGGTGTACCCCTCGCGACTGATGGAGGGAGCGGTCGTCGACACGCTGTTGGACGTGCCGTGGGTGAACGGGCGCGACGCGGTGGTCACCTCGCGCAACAAGGCGGGCGTGCTGGCGGAACTCGCGGCCGCCGACGTGCCGGTCCCGGCGACGCGGGTCGTCTCGAACCCGGCCGACGAGAGCGACGTGCTCGCCGCCGCCGACGAGCTCGGCTGGCCGGTGGTCGTGAAGCCGAACTCGACGACGCGCGGCGTCGGTGTCGCGAAGGTCACAGACCCCGACTCCGTGGCCGGGGTCACGGACTACCTCGACTTGGTCCACGACTACCGCGCGACGGGCGACCGGTCGTACCTCCTCCAGGAGTACCTCCCGGACGCGACGGACTACCGCGTGATGGTGGTCGGCGGCACGTACGTCGGCGCGGTCCGGCGCGAACTGCCGGCGGACAACCTCGCCGACGGCCAGTGGAAACACAACGTCCACCGCGGCGCCGTGGCCGAGGGTGTCGATCTCGACCCCGCGTTGCGACGGCTCGCCGAACGCGCCGCCCGGGTGCTGGAGATTCCGGTCGTGGGTGTGGACCTACTCGTCACCGACGACCGCGCGGTGGTCTCGGAGACGAACGCCCGGCCGACGGTCGACGACGCGGAGAAGTACGTCGACGGGTTCGACGAGCGACTCGCGGTCGAGATCCGACGCGCCGCAGAGTAGTCGACGCCCGTGGCGGCTCAGAGGTCGATACTGGCGGAGTCGTCGACGGCCTCGAACGTCACCTGGAGGACGCCGTTGTTGAAGGAGGCCTCGGCGGAGTGCTCGTCGACGCGCGAGGGGAGCCGCACGCGCTCCTCGTACTGTCGGTTCGGGCCGTCGGCGGCGAGTGTCAGCACTTCGCCGTCACACTTCAGGTCGATGCTGTCCTCGTCGACGCCCGGGAGGTCCGCCACGACGCGGACCTCCTCGTCGGACTCGTACGTCGAGACGTGTGTCTCGGAGCCGAATCCGGCGTCACCCGGCGCGGCGTCCGGGCCGGCCATCCCGTTCATCATGCGCTCGATCTCGTCGAAGATGTCCCCGAACGGATCGTCGCGATCATCCCGCATACACTCACGGGTACGGCTCACACGGGCAAAAGCCTTCGGCGCAGTTATCGAGGCCGAGAGTTCCGGTACCGGCGCGAATCGCCGTCTTCCGGGGCGGTGTCCGGTCGTCGGGACGGCCGTCGGAGCGCCGGTCGCGGCGGGCGGCGTCGTGTCGTCGCGGCCGCGAGGTGCCGTCGTGTCCGAGCAATCCAAAGACGCTTACTCGCGTGTCTCGAACCGTGGTTCGATGCGAGACCGGTACAAGGAACTGATGCTCCGCAGCTTCAAGGACGCGATGGACGTCGTCGACGAGTACAACGAGTGGGCCGCCGGCGCCTTCGACTCCGCGCCGCCGGTGCCACCCCAAGCCGTCCCGCAGGTCGCGATGGCGCTGTACCAGTCGCGCGTGATGGACGGCTGGGGCGGCGACGGCGGGTTCGACATCCCCGAGTTCGACGACAAGATGTTCGAGTGACGACGTGACGACGCCGTCTTCTCCACTGCTCGGTTCTCGTGTGCCGACACCGAGCAGCTCCGTCCGAGTGGTCCGGTGACGCCCGAGTGACCCGAAACCTACTCGGCTCGCGCTCCCGACACGGCGAGGTATGGAACGGCTCGACGTGTCGGACGGGTTCGACGTCCACGACTACCGGGCGAAGCTGAAGCTGCTCACGCAGGACGCCGACTCGATGCAGTTGGCGAACCGCGAGGGGCTCGGCTGTCCCGCCTGTGGTCGCGAGTTCGAGAAGCTGTTCGTCACCGAGGACGACTCCGTGAGTTTCGACGCCGCGCCGAACGGGCCGATCTGCGTGACGCGGACGGCAGAGGAGTTGCTAGTGTTGGCGCACTGAATGCACGGGCTGTGACCCACGTTCTGAAGGTCCGAACAGAGGTCGTACAGCTGTTCTACACAACTTCGGATTCCCGCTCTCGCCCCCGTTTCCACCCGTGACCTGTCCGAGGGGTTTGGTACGCGATTCTGTTGCCTCCGGTGTCTCCCCGAAGACCGTGTCACGGTCTCGGGCCGACACCGCGAACCGTCGAAGCGTTCGGACCTCGTTCGGGCACGGATCTCACCGTGTGGCAGGGACGACGGAGCGGGCTCTCAACGCCCACACCGAGCGCTCGCGGCTTAAGACTGCACATAAAAATATTTGTATCTTTCTCTCACTCGCCGGCGAGGTACCCCGCGCCGGCCACGAGGGCCCCGACGACCGACAACACGAGGGTCAGGAGGAACCCCAGCCCGAACAGCGCCGGGGCGAAGGCGAGTCCGAAGACGAAGCCGATCACCGCGCCGTTGCCCACGGCCAGCAGTGGCGACCCCTCGCCGGCCCACCCGCCGACGGCCGCGCCGACGCCGAGGCCGACGAGCCAGGTGAACGGGAGTGGGAGGAGGCCGGCGAGGAACGCGCCCGCGATCGTCAGTCCGGCGAGTTTCAGTGCGCCACCGGAGTCGTCGCGCGACCGTCCGGCGTCCGAGACGATGACGTTGTACGCACGCTTCGCCAGTCCGGACCAACTGGTGCGATCCGACACGGGCATCCGTCCACGCGACCCCCGTGATCGTCCGTCGGCGTCGCGCTCGTCGGCGTCGGTCCGGTCGCGTTCGGACCCGCGTTCGCGTTCCCGCTGTCGCCCGTCCCGTGACATACCCGACCAGACGTGGCCGAGACTGAAGAAGCTACACCCAACGTCTCACCACACACCGGAGCCGCCGCACGCACCGACGACACGGGAGAGGAGGAACACGAGGGAGAGGAAAGCGAGAAAGGGGAAGCGAGGAAGGAGAGAGCAGGAAGGGGGAACGAGGGAGGACAGAGCAGGAAGGGGGAGCCAGTCCGTCGCCTCGAGGTCACTCGTCGTCGACGGTGCCGACCGTCAACAGCGCCTCGGTCACGAGACCGCCGACCTCGGCCAACAGGTTGAGCGCGTTGACGGCGACGAACACCGAGAGCACGCCGAGTCCGCAGACCGCGAGCGCCTCCGGCAGCGTGTCGACGGACACGTCGACGAACCGGTAGACGACGGCCGGATCGTCGTAGACGAACGGCGCCGACAGGAGGGCCGCCGTCACGGCACCGGCCGTCACGGTCGCGACGAACGCGACGATCCCGAAGACGAACGTGACGCCGACGAGCAGGACACTCGTCCACGTCGTCGGCGTCGTCAGGAACCGCGCGAGCGTGTCGCGGAACCGCTCACCCTCGCGACGGCCTGCGACGAGCACCTCCGGCACCGCCGCGGAGCGACCCAACAGCGTCCGGTTCAACTGCGCCTGGACGCCCGCCAGTGCGGTCGCCAACAGCAGCGTCGCCACGAGGATCGGGATGCCGACCCACGTGATCGCGAGTCCAGCGCCGACCGAACCGCCGACCGTCACCGCGACGAAGCCGGCCAGCCCCAGCGGGAACGCCACCAGCAGGTACGCGAGTCGTCTGTACGTGTCTGCACGGAACGGCGCTCCGAAGAACGCCGCCACCGCGTCGCCGATCGTGGACCGCGTCTGTCGCGTCACACTACCCACTCCGACCGGAGACCCCGTATAAACCCACAGCGGACTGGCGGCGCGACAGGTCGGCACAAGATACTTGTATCAGAAGTCTGCGCAGCCGCGTGGGAGCCGACTCACTCGTCGTCGTCGTAGTCGATGGCGACGGAGTTGATACAGAAGCGTTCGCCGCCGTGTTCGGCGGGGCCGTCCTGGAATACGTGGCCGAGGTGGCCGTCGCAGTTGGCACACGACACCTCAATCCGGTGCATCCCGTGGCGGGTGTCCTCCGTGCGGACGACGTTCCCCTCCTCGGCGGCGTAGAAGGCGGGCCAGCCACAGCCGGAGTCGTACTTCGTCTCGCCCTCGAACAACACCTCGCCACAGCCGGCACAGCGGTAGACGCCGTCGCCGTAGTGGTCGACGTACTCGCCGGAGAAGCGCGCCTCCGTCCCGCGTTCCCGGAGGATCTCGTACTCCTCCTCGGACAGTCGCTCGCGCCACTCCTCCTCGCTCGTCGGGACTTCTTCGTCGGTACTCTGACTCACACCGTCGGTTCGTCGCGGACGGGCAAGTGGGTTCCGCCGCGACGCCGCGGCGACTCGTGGTGCCGTCTCGGCTCTCGGTCAGTCGTCGACGGTCTCGCCCGCGTATCCGTCGAAGACGACGCCCTCCGTGCGTTCTCGTGGGGTGTACGAGCCGTCGACGGCCGCCGCCGCGTCGCGGCTCGCGGCGAACGCCGCCGCGACGGCGTCCAACGCGTCGTCCGTCGCCGTCGCACAACTCGCGTCGGTCCTACCCAGCTCCACGCCGGCCGCCGCCAGCGCCGCGCGGTTGCGCTCGCGCGCCGCCACGCCCGTGCGGTCGTCGCCCTTGTACCCCTCCCGGACACCACGCGGGAGGGCGTCGAAGACGGCAGCCGGGTACGTCTCCAACAGCGTCACGGGAGCGTCTGGCTCCCGGTGGAGCGGCGGGACGCGGACCGCCTCGCGCTCGACGAGGGGGGCCAGCAGTGCCGAAATCCCGTAGAACGTCTGTGTTCTGATCCGGAACCCGGCGGGCTCCTGCCCGCCGTACTGCTCGTCCGTCGCCCGCGACCGCGGGAGGTCCGCCGTCTCGGCCACGTCGCGGACGCGCTCGTACAGCGACTTCGGGTCTGTCACGTCCTCGAGTCGGCCCCACGAGTCCGGCGTCTCGCGGACGAACCGCGCCCAGTTCCCACTGGTGTCGGCGGCGGCGTCGGAGCCACCCGCGTCGTCGGAGTCGTCTCCGAGTGCAGGGGCCTCGGTCTCCGGCGACTGGAGGAACTCGGCCGGCAGGGAGAACGGCACGTCGAGGCCGACGACGGTCGGTTCCGGCGGGTCGGCGAGCGCGTCGACGAGCGCCGCTAGTGTCGGCTCGCGCTCACTCGTGGACAGTCCCAGCGTCTCCGACAGCGTCGCGAGCCGGTCGACGCGGAGTCCCGTCGGCGTCCGTCGACAGGTCGCCACCCAGGAGTTGTCGCCACACGACCGCGCCGCCGCGCTGAAGTCGATCCCGAGGACGCGGGTCGCGCCCACGGCGCTCTCGACGTCCGCCACGACCTCCCCGTTCTCCACGCCTTCCCCGCTCTCGACGCCGTCGGCGCTCTCGTCGGTCACTCCCGAGATCACGAGCGCCACGGGCTTGCGGATTGCGACTCGACGCGAGCCGGTGCCCGTCTCTCACCCGACCCCGACAGTGCTTTCACTCGGCCGGGAGTGTGCCCGGGCGTGAAACAGACCATCGCAGTCCGCGGCGACCTCGGGATGGGAGCGGGGAAACTCGCCGCACAGGTCGCACACGCCTCACTGTCGGCCTACGAGGACACGGACCGCCGGACGGCCAGCGAGTGGAAGGGATCGGGCCAGCAGAAGGTCGTCGTGCGCGTCGACGGCGAGGACGCGTTGTTCGAGGTCGCGGACGTGGCCGACCGCGAGGGACTCCCCCACGCGGTGATCCGCGACGCCGGCCGGACGCAACTCGACCCCGGCACCGCGACGGCCGTCGCGGTCGGACCGGGTCGCGACGACGTCGTCGATCGCGTCACTGGCGACCTCCCACTGTACTGATCCCGTCCCTCGAGACGACTCCGTCTCGCCGAGTCGCCTCGTGTGCCCGTTCGTAACGACAGCAAGTATCGAAACGGAGAATTGGCTCGTGGTACTTATTATCACCCCTCACGACCGATCGGTGAGATGACGGACGGGCCGTCGGTACTGGTGGTCGAAGACGAGGTCGAGATGGCCGAGACGTACGCGGCCTGGTTACGCGACGAGTACGACGTGCAGACGGCACACGACGGGCGGGAGGCGCTGGCGGTCGCCTCGGACGCCGTGGACGTGGTGTTGTTGGACAGACTGATGCCGCGACTCTCGGGTGACGAGGCACTCGACAGACTCCGGGCACGGGGGTACGACCTGCGGGTCGCGATGGTCACCGCGGTCGAACCCGACGCCACGGACGCCGAGTTGCCGTTCGACACGTACCTCACCAAGCCCGTCGACGAGACCGCGGTGCGGGAGACCGTCGCCACGCTGGCGTCACTGGCGGAGTACGACGAGGCGGTCCGCGAGGCGTTCGTGGCCGCCGAACGGCGTGCGGCGTTGGAGACGGCCACGGAGACGAGTATCGAGACCGCGGCACACGCCGACACCGAACCCCGGGTGCGGTCCCCAGTCGAGGGACCCACCGAGCCGACCGACGGCGACACCGTCGCCGACCGTCTCGACGACCACGGCGAGACACTGACGGAGGCACACGCGGACGCGTCGGACCGCCTCGGCGACGTAGATCACGACACTGTCGCCGCCGCGCTGTCGGGGCTGTCTGCGAACGTCCGTGCGCGCTACGGCTCCGTCTCTTCGCGGTAGCCCGTTCTCCCGCCGTCCGGACGCTCGTGTGTCGCGCCACAGCGGCTACACTCTCGGTCCCGACTCACACGTCCCCGGCGACGGCGACGGGCAACACACTTCCACTCGGGGGCGCAACGACGGCCGATGCGCGAGGCTCACGAGCGCGAGCAGACGGTCGGGATCGACTGGTACGTCGTCGACGCGCCGGGGGTCGGCGGGCGACTCAGGAGTCGTCACGGCGACTTCCGCGTCCGCGAACTCGAGACCGTCTCGCCCGTCACGACGGACGCCGATCCGGGGAGTTACCCCCACCTACTCGTCCGTGCTCGGCTGGTCGGGTGGGACACCAACGACTTCGTGCGACGGCTCTCGACCGCGATGGGGATCGGCCGGGAACGGATCTCGTGGGCCGGGACGAAGGACAAACGTGCCGTGACCACCCAACTGTTCTCGATCAGAGACGCGACGCCCGCCGACCTACCGAGCGTCGACGACGCCGAGGTGACCGTCGTGGGTCGACTCGGGCGCGACCTGACGTTCGGCGACCTCGCCGGCAACGCCTTCGAGATCAGGGTTCGAGACACGGGACCGAGGGGAGAGGACGGCGGAAAGAGCGATCAGACCGACGGGACCGGAGCCGCCGAGAGCGACGCCGACGACCCCGTCGCGGCACTCGTCGACGACCTCGCGACGTGGTGGCGCGACGAGTCGAGTGGCGACGGTGGCGGTGCTAGGGAAGACAGTCCCGTACCGGGGACGGCGCGGATCACCGATCCGAACGCGCGTGTCGACGAGAACGTTCCCCCGGACGCGGCGAGGCGAGCCGTCGCAGTGCCGAACTGGTTCGGACACCAGCGCTTCGGTTCTCGTCGCCCGGTGACCCACGAGGTCGGACTCCGGCTGGCGGCTGGCGACCCACGCGGCGCAGTGCTGACGTACGTCGGGAACCCGGCACCGACGGAGCCGACCGAGACGCGTGCGGCCCGCGCGGCGGTCGACCGCGAGGCGACGCGCGAGGACCCGAACTGGTCCGGCACGCTCGCGTGGTACCCCGACCGGCTCCGCTTCGAGCGGTCGATGCTCCACCGCCTCGCCGACGAGAGTCGCACGGACGACTCCGGCGACGCCATCGCAGGTGGCGAGGGCGACGATGCCGGAGACACCGACACCGGCACGGACACCGACACCGCCGTCGACACCGAGTGGCTCGACCACGAGCGCGTCGCGCCCGCGGACCGCCGCTGGTGGGACGCCGTCGCCGCCGTCCCGGAGAACCTCCAGCGGCTGTTCGTCAACGCCGCGCAGTCGTCCCTGTTCAACCGGATCGTGAGCGAGCGACTCCGCCGTGGGCTCCCGCTCCACCGGCCGGTCGAGGGCGACGTGGTGTGTTTCCGCGACGGCGACGACGAGCGGGTCGCTCGCCCCGACCCGGACCGGACACAGCGGGCGACCGCCGACCGCGTCGACGTGTTGACCCGCCACTGTGAACGCGGCCGGGCGTTCGTCACCACCCCACTCGTCGGCCACGAGACGGAGCTGGCCGAGGGCGAACCCGGCGAGATCGAACGCGAGGTGCTCGCCGAGGCCGGTGTCGAGCCCGCGGACTTCGCGCTCCCCGGCGCGTTCGACTCGGCTGGGACGCGCCGAGCACTCCTCGTCGGCACGGAGCTGGCCGTCGAACGCGTCGACGAGGACCCCGTCTTCGCCTTCGCGCTCCCGTCGGGTGCGTACGCGACCGCCCTGCTGCGTGAGGTGCTCCAACGCGACCCGACGGCGTTGTGAGACGGCGGCGGCACTCGGCGGAACGCCGTGAGGCGGTGGAGATCGAGTCGGAACGACGACCGTCGAGACGGACAGAGAACACCGCTCGGCCGCCGAACGGCGCTGAGAGCGAGTCGACCGAGTCGCGAGACGCGTCGAGAGCGCGCGAGAGGTGGCTCTCGAGGGCTCTCACCCGCTCGTTCGGTCCGGAAAGGGAACCCTTACGTGGCTCCGTTCTGAAACTGAGAGCACTATGACGAACGGTAAGTACGCCGCGCGGAAGCTGAAGAAGGACCGCCAGAAGCGGCGGTGGTCCGACTCGGAGTACGCGCGACGCGAGCGCGGGCTCGACGAGGCGTCCGACCCGCTGGAGGGCGCCCCGCAGGGCCGCGGTATCGTCCTGGAGAAGGTCGGCATCGAGGCGAAACAGCCCAACTCCGCGATCCGGAAGTGCGTCCGGGTCCAGCTCATCAAGAACGGGAAGCAGGTCACCGCGTTCTGTCCGGGTGACGGCGCGATCTCGTTCATCGACGAGCACGACGAGGTCACCATCGCCGGGATCGGCGGCGCGAAGGGTCGCGCGATGGGCGACCTCGGTGGTGTCAACTACAAGGTCGAGAAGGTCAACGGTGTGTCGCTGATCGAACTGGTCCGCGGGAACGCCGAGAAGCCGGTGCGCTGACAATGTCCGACGCAGATCAACCCGAGCCCGACGCCCCCGCCGGCGGCGAGCAGGCGACCGAGAACGCGCTGCTGTTCGGCGAGTGGGACGTCTCCGAGATCGAGTACAGCGACCCGAGTACGCGCGACTACATCACCGTCACGCCGGTGGCCCACACGATGGGTCGCCACGCCGACAAGCAGTTCCGGAAGTCGGAGCTGTCGATCGTCGAGCGGCTGATCAACCGGCTGATGCAGACGGAGGAGAACACGGGCAAGAAACAGCAGGCCACGCGGATCGTCCGCGAGGCGTTCGACGAGATCCACGAGCGCTCCGAGGAGAACCCGGTCCAGACGCTCGTCGAGGCCGTCGAGAACGCCGCCCCGCGCGAGGAGACCGTCCGCCTGAAGTACGGTGGCATCTCCGTCCCGAAGGCCGTCGACATCGCGCCCCAGCGCCGCGTCGACCAGGCCCTGAAGTTCATCGCCGACGGTGTCGAGTCCGGCTCCTACAAGACCGAGACCTCCGCGTCGGGCGTGCTCGCCGAGCAGCTGCTCGGTGCCGCCCGCGACGACGTGAACACCTACGCGATCAACCAGAAGGAAGAGAAGGAACGCGTCGCCGCCGCCGCGCGGTAACGTCGTTCGATCTCCGTTCTCGCCGCGCATCCGATCGCCGAGTGACGACTCCGACGACAGTCGTGAGCGGTGAGCCCTGGGACACGGCGTCGTCTCGGTGTGCCCGAGGAATCTTTATGAGTAGCCCCGTCGATACTAGCCGACGACAGAACAATCGTGGACCGGACCGACACGCCGCCGTTGGGTGTCGCCGAGACGCTGGACAGCGACGCGACCACTCTCGTCGTCCACGCGCCGGGTGTAGCGGTTGCGGGACAGTTCCCGGACGACGTGACCGAGCGGGAGGGGCTCCCGACGGAGCCAGAGGGGCCGACTGCGGTACTGGACTTCTACGACGCGTGGCAGACGGCCGATCCGGAGGCGCGCGAGGCGTTTCGCGCGCTGCTCAACGGCGACGTGCCGATCCACGTCGCCGCGACGCCACGGGAATTCGACTGGCTGCTCAGCGAGGGGACGCTGTCTCCCGACAGCCTGACCGCGGTGTCACAGGTGGTTCGAGTGCGGTTCGACCCCGAAGACGACCGGCCGGCGGCGGTGAACGTCGCCATGGAAACGGACGGCACACTCGACCGCTTGACGGTGCGGTCGGCGTTCGGGAGCGGCGGGGATGTAGACCCACGGTACGTGTACGAGGGGTACGGACACGACGCGTACCGCTGTAGCGCACTCGGTGCCACCGTTCGGTCCTACGACACGACACTCGTTCCGCGTGCGGTCGAGACGACCGAGCCGCCGGAGCCGAGCGACGGGGTGACCGGCCGCGTCGTCAACCGACTGCGGGACGCGAGCGGGAAGGCCGGATTGAGTCAGTTCTACGGCGACGCGAAGGAGGTGATCGTCGGCAGTGGGGCGACCGCCGCCGGTGTCGCGGCACAGATACCGGAGCCAGTGACGGCAGGCGTCGGGCTCGCTGCCTACCTGTCGTTCGCGAGTGTCGGAGACTCCACCGAGTACAGTTCCGTGTTCGGCGAGCAACTGCCGGCGAACCGCGTCGCGGCCGCGGAGCAGACACTGGACCTCCCGCCGCGGACGTTCGAGCGACTGCGCTCGTTCGCGGGCGAGACACTCCCAGAGATCGTCGACGGGGAAGTCGTGACACGGGCGACACTGGAGTCGGAGACGGGGAGCGAGGCGGAACTGTCGGAGTCGGTCGTCGCGGAACTGGAGTCGGTCGTGGAGGATCACGACGAGGACGACGGCCTCGTGGCGCTCGACCGCACCGTCAGACGGGTCGCGAGTGTCGTCGACGACCGCGCGAGTCGCGCCCTCGCGCCGCTGGAGTCGCTGGCCGAGCAGTTGGAGAAGGACGACGCCAACGTCCTCGGGCGGAGTGCGGGAGACGAGGACGGCCGTCGAGCCATCGGTCAGATTCCGTACGTCCCGCGGCAGGACACTGACGACGACCTGCCGGACGACCGCCGCGAGGCGGCGCGGGAGGCACTCGACGACGCCCCGATGGTGGTACTCGCCGGCCCACACGGGACGGGGAAGACGACCGTCGCGTACCAGGTCTGTGAGTCGCTGGCCGCAGAGGGGTACGAGGTGCGGGCCGCCGACCTGTCGCCGTCGAACGCGACGGCAGTGGAGACGGCTCTCGACGAGATCGACGGAGACGTGGCCCTGTACCTCCAGTACGGCTACGGTCGGTACGGACTCCGCGGCGAGCAGGCCTTCCGGGAGTTGCTCGGCTTCCTCTCGCGGGGAGCGTGTGACAAGGTCGTGTTGGAGGTGCGGTCCGAGAAGGAAACGGAGTTCGGCGAGGCGACGAAACTCGCCGGGCAGTCCGGGTACGGGTCACTCGTCGGTCAGAGGGAACGCGTGGAGTTCGAGCGGTTCAGACACGAGGAGCCGTTCGGGCGACTCGCTGCACTGGCGCTCGACGCTGCTGGTTTCGAGCCCGAGAACGACGAGGAGGCTCAAGCGACCGTCGAGTGGGCGGCGGAACTCTCCCGTGGGAACCCGGAGATACTGAAGATCGCCGCGCAGTTCGCGGCGCGGGGTGAGCACCCGCTGGACGACATCGACACGGTAGACGAGTTGATCTGGGAGCAGGTGATGGGAACGCTGGATCTCGACGGGCCAGCGGGGCGTATTCTCGAACGACTCGCCGGGTTCGAAGTACTCAGCAACGCAGAACTTGAACAAGCGGTGTCGGAGCCGCGGGCGGAGGCCGCACCGTTGCAGAACTACCTCGGTGGGGAGATCAGAGCGTGGCTAGACGGTGATCTGCGTCCCGGTCCCGAGGAGTCGGCAGACGAACTGACCTGGACACTCTCGCCGGACATCTACGGTGACGTGTTGTTTCGGAAGTTCGTCTTCGGCGATCAGACGGAACGGCGTGACAGGTTGTTCGAACGACTGTTAGAGCAGGCCAGAGACGGGACAGACAGTCTGTTCGCGCGGCTGGCCGCACAGACCAGCACCGTGTACGAGAGTGCGACAGAGTCCGACGACGAGCAGTTGCGGGGGGCTGTTCGGGACCGTGCAGAGACGCTCGTCGAGTGGGCAGACGAGTGTACGGACGAAGACGACGTATACTTCCTCGTGGTGCGACGGCTCCTGTTCGCTGGCGTGCCGTTGGCCGCCGATTCAGTCGATGCGGAGCGACTCGTTGGAGGTGCACCGAGGGACGCCGCAGAGTTCGGAATAAATTCATCCACAATGTTAAAAAACTTGTGCTCTTATTTTCTTTCAAATGGCCTTAAAACTGAGGGAGGAACCATCAGAGTGACTGATCTCGGGACACAGATCGCCGCGAGCGGTGACTTCGATCCAACGGGGTTTCTGGGGAACGTCTACGCAATGGCGCTAAAGAATCTGGCGGACGAGTACGGCCCAGATGACACCTGTGTCGCCGATTGGATTGACACACTCGACAGCCTCGCCCACGACGCCGCCACCGAGTTCAATCCTGAGGTATTTCTGGAGAACGTCTACGCGATGGCGCTCAGACAGTTGGCGGACGACTACGATCCAGACGACGCCCGTATCGCCGATTGGACCGACACGCTTGACAGCCTCGCCCACGGTGCCGCCACCGATTTCGATCCTGAGGTGTTTCTTAAGAACGTCTACGGGATGGCGCTCACTAACTTGGCGGACGAGTACAGCCCAGACGACGACGCAATCCCCGTATGGATTGAACGTATTAATGAGGCCATCCAAGATGCTGCAGAGGTATTAAACACCAATATATTAAAATTCACAATGGAAAGCTACAGAGTTGCACTTCGCCATATGGCAGACAAACACACCATCGACTCCGTTCGGCCGTGGCTCACGCGGTTTGAGGCGGTGCTCCACCGTGACAACGTGCTTGCGACGGCGATTCGTCAGGAGTACCGAAGCTTCGTCTCGGTTTTCTACGAAGGTTCACTCCCATTACAACATTTTGAAGACTGGATTCAATCCTTTCTGAATCTCTACTTCAGGGTCGTTGACTATGGAGTCCCGTCACTGCGATTCCGACAGGACGCACGAAACGCCTCTGGCGTCGCACTACTTCATTATACACGGTACTCCAATATACTCTATGAGTTCGATGCCG
The DNA here is from genome assembly GCF_041361345.1 of Halobaculum sp. MBLA0147. Taxonomy (NCBI): domain Archaea; kingdom Methanobacteriati; phylum Methanobacteriota; class Halobacteria; order Halobacteriales; family Haloferacaceae; genus Halonovum; species Halonovum rutilum. The sequence goes on from NZ_JBGKAD010000001.1 coordinate 880,286, forward strand.
GGCGACTCGACCAAGACGACTTTGTGCGTTATTCCGCAGGCTTCCTCAACGCGATGTCAGAATCCTCTAACCAGACGGCACAGACCGTGGTCACACTGGTCGCCCACGAGCTCCGACATGTCGATGCCGATCTCGACACGGTGCTCCCGCGAATCAGACAAAGACTCCGCTCGGAACACGAGAACGGTGAACTGGCAGGGTTGTGGCGTGCACACTTCGCGGGAGAGTGGCCGACACCGGCCGTTCCACGATCCCCGACCAGGTGAACGAACTCTGGCACAACCAGTACCACCGACCTCTCTCCGCCACCCGGATTGTAGAGAGCGGCGTGTTATCTGAAACCATCCAACACCGTTAAGACGAACTGGACGCAACCGACGAGTACGACACTGCGTGAGGGTCGCCGCAAAACGGCGAGGGTGCTAGGGACACCCCCACCTCCGTAGTGTCGTGAGGAGCTCACGACATGTGTTCGAACGATTCTCCGTCACAAAAGCGTGACGGCACGACGAGCGAACGGCCCAGTCGACCAGCCCCCGCAGCGCTGCGTGCAGACTACGCCGACAGCGTCGCCACGGTCCGAGACACACCCCTGCCTGTCACCCGAACGGACGCGCTCGCAGCGCAGTGCGGGACGATCCAGGATGCGCTCGACACCGAGGGGAGGGCGTCGAACGAGGCGATCCTGACACTGATCGGAGTCGTCGCCGAGGCAGTCGCGGACGTGGCCTCGGCGCGCGTGGTGCGAGACGACGCCGCACTCCCCACCGAGCGACCGGCAGCGGCGGGCGGGACGCCGGAGTACACCCTGACCGTCGCCGAACGCGAGGCGTGTCTCGACGCGCTCGCCGACCTGCTGTTCACCGCCGTGGACACACCGACACGCGAGAGCGACGTGACGGCCGACGCACAGACTGACTGATCCTGCCGCGGCTCCGGTGCAGTACGGCGCGGCGGTACGAGTCGCTTCGAGGGCAGCCCCCCAGACGCACCACCCGGACGACACTCTCTCGACTCTGACACGTCGGTGTCGTCGTGGGTGGTGACTCGCGAACCGGGGACGGCCCCCCTCGGTTCACCACGAACCTCGAACCCACTCACCACCACGAAGTATACATCCGAGGAACGTTTCACTCGGAGTCGAGATGAACCGGCGAACCCTCCTCGCGACACTGGGCGGCGGTGTCGCGGTCGCGACCGGTGGCGTCGTCGCACTCCGTCCGGCGACGGTCGTCGACGGCCGACGGGCCGACGGGGAGTCGATCACCGTCGACCGAACACTCGGCGGCGATGCCGTCGACTACTACCCGTCGAACGACACGGTTCGGTGGGCCGAGTCGACCGATCCGTCCGGACCCGACGACTACCGGACGGAGTCGTTCCGCGAGTACGCGGCCAGGAAGTGTGCGAGCGTGGCCAGCGACGCCGCGGAGACGACCGTACGCGACCGCCTCGACGGCCCCGTCGAGGGGGTCACGACGAGTGTCAGTGGCGAGTTCTTCGGGACTGCCGTGCGTGTCCTCGCGCAGACGGTCCGAGACAGGCGGGGAGAGCTCTCGTCGACGCCGAGTGTCTCGCTCGCGGAACTGGTCGTGGTCGCTCCGAAGACCGTCCGGGCGACGGTCCGTCTCGACGACGCCGAGCACACGCGGACCGTCCCCGTCTTCGTCGACGCGACGACCGCCACGCGGGCGTGAGCCGGGCGTGAGTCGGTAGTCGCGGCGTCCGGCAACTCGTCACCCGAGACTCACTGGCGAGACGCGTCGCTCCGGACTGCAGTTGCGAGAGAAGTGCGACCGAACGTGTGGTCGGCGAGCGGTGCGTGGGTCGACTGGCGGTGTGGTGGAACGTGGCCGGCCGCGATCTACATCGCGCCGCCCATGCCACCCATACCGCCCATGCCGCCCATGCCGCCGCCGGGACCGCCGGCGCCCTCGTCCTCGTCGCCCTCGGTCGAGAGATCGCCCGCGGCGATGATGTCGTCGATCTTCAACACGAGGTTCGCGGCCTCGGCGGCAGACGACAGCGCCTGCTCCTTCGAGTGGGCCGGCTCGACGACACCCGCGTCGAGGGTGTCCTCGATCTCGGAGGTGAAGACGTTCAGCCCGGCACGCTCGCGGCCGTCCTCGTGGGCCGCGCGCAGGTCGACCAGCGTGTCGATGGAGTCGAGCCCGGCGTTCTCCGCGAGCACGCGCGGGACGAGTTCCAGCGAGTCGGCGAACGCCTCGACGGCGAGTTGCTCGCGCCCCTCGACGCTGTCGGCGTAGTCACGCAGGCGGCGCGCGAGTTCGACCTCGACGGCACCGCCACCGGCCAGCACGCGGCCGTCGGAGACGGTCGTCGAGACCACGTCCAGCGCGTCCTGGAGCCCGCGTTCCAGTTCGTCGACGACGTGGTCCGTGGAGCCACGGAGCAGCAGGGTCACGCCGTGGGACTCCTCGGCGTCGGACTCGACGTAGAACAGCTCGTCGTCGTCGTCGCGGGCGACCGAGCCGGCGGCCACGTCGGCCTCCGTCGCGGCGTCGAGGTCCGTGACGATCGTCGTGTCGAGGATGTTCTTGAGGAACTCCAGGTCCGACTTCTTCACGCGGCGGACGGCGAGGATGCCCTCCTTCGCGAGGTAGTGCTGGGCGAGGTCGTCGATCCCCTTCTGACAGAAGACGACGTTGGCGCCCGTCGCCGCGATCTGGTCGACCTTCTCGCGCAGCTGCTGTTCCTCCTGGTCGAGGAACTGCTCGAGCTGGTCGGGGGACTCGATGTTGACCTGCGTGTCCACGTCCGTCTCCTCGACCTCGATGGACTCGTTGAGCAGGAGGATCTGCGCGTCCGCGACCTCGCTGGGCATGTCGTCGTGGGTCGGGTCCTTGTCGACGACGCCACCCGCGAGCAGTTCGGACTCCCCGGCGCCGCGGCCGGTCTGCGTCTCGATCTTCACGTTGGCGAGGTCGACGACGTGCGAGCCGTCGTCCGCCTCGACGGTGACGCCCTCGACGGCGCGGTAGACCAGATCCGCGAGCACGTCCTTCTCCAGTTCCGCGCCCTTGCCGGTCATCGAGGTCTCGGCGACCTTCCGGATCGTCTCCTCGTCGTCCGGGGAGACCGGCTCGGCGATCTCGTCGACCTCCTCGCGCGCCCTCTCGGAGGCGAGGTGGAAGCCCTTGATCACCGCCGACGGGTGGATGTCCTGTTCGAGGAGGTCCTCGGCGTTCTTCAGGAGTTCACCCGCCGTCGCGACGGCCGTGGTCGTCCCGTCGCCGGCCTCGTCCTCCTGGGTCTCGGCGACCTCGACGATCATCTCGGCCGTCGGGTTGTCGATGTCCATCTCGGTGAGGATGGTGACGCCGTCGTTCGTGATGGTCACGTCACCCATCGAGTCGACGAGCATCTTGTCCATCCCCTTCGGGCCGAGCGTCGAGCGGACCGACTCGGCGACCGCGCGCGCGGCGGAGATGTTGTACTCCTGGGCGTCCTTGTCCTTCACTCGCTGGGAGTCCTCTCCCATGATGACCATGGGCTGACCCTGCATTCGCTGACTCATACAGACGAAGTGTGGTCGTAGTTCTATATAAATCCTCGGGTTTCGGTGTTAGCGGTTCCGGCCGCGTCGAGTGGACCGACGGGTGAGAACCGCCCGCAGACGCCCGGACGTGCGGTGTGTGTCTCTCTCACAAGCGGGACTAGTTCTGTCGGATGTCGTGGGTCACGACACCGATTTAAGTACCTCTGCCGGTCGGGTCACACCGGGATCGCCGCAACGTTGATTAGGGTGTGAGTCGTTCACACGGGTGTCGATGCCTGACACGAAGCGCGGCCGCGAACGCGAGGGACGCAAGAAGCGGGAACAACTCGAGGCTCGGCTCACGGAGCAGGAACTCGAGGCGCTCGACGACGACGACGAGCTCCCCGAGTACCCGCCGGAGGACCTCGACGCGGACCTCGTAGACCCGGAGGGCACCGAGCGAGAGGAGGCCTGATCGGCGGACGCTCTTCGAGAGACGCGGCGCGACCACGCGGTGCGGGTTTCTGTGCGAGACTACACCTCGAGAGTGCACAGTGTCGGTCCCGGCCTGCCGCTACTCCTCGTGAGCCTCGTGGAGGTCGTCGATCGCACTCTCCAGCCGCGAGAGTGCCGCGTCCGCGTCCATGTACCCTTGATCGTACTCGGCGTACACCGCGTCTGCCTCGTCCAAGAACGCCGTGACGGCGTCGTCGAGTTCGTCTGTCACGCTCTCGTGTCGGACGGCCAGCACCCTCGGTGTTTCGGCTCCGAGTCGAGGCGGTCGGGCGGCTGTTCCCGGGCGACTCTGGACCCGACCGCTCCGCAAGTGACTCCGAGCCCGACCGCTCCGCAACCGACTTCTCGCCCGCACACGTGTCTCCCTACGTGCAGGTTCGTCTGTGGTTCGCCGACGGCGGTGTCCGACTGCGTGTCGAGTCGCCGGACTCCGCAGACGGCGAGCGCGGCGTCCCGCCGGGCGCCTTCGACCCGACGACACTCCCGGGTGTCGAGCCCGACGACCGGGCCGGCGGCTACCGCGCGCCGGCACACCGGTACGCGGCGATCCGCGAGGCGCTCCAGTCGGCACTCGCCGACACGGAGACGGACACGACCCTCGTCGACGAGGTGGCCGCGGGGCTCGCGGACGGACTCGACGTGACGAGCCCCTACGACCTCCGTCCGTACCAGTCGGCGGCACTGGACGCCTGGACGGACGCGGATCGGCGGGGTGTGGTCGAACTGCCGACGGGCAGCGGCAAGACAGTGATCGGACTCGCGGCGATCGCCGCCGCCGACACCCCGACGCTCGTCGTCGTCCCGACCGTCGACCTCCTCCAGCAGTGGCGGCGCGAACTCGAAACCGCCTTCGACGTGCCCGTCGGCCAGTTCGGCGGCGGCGAGCAGCGCCAGGAACGGCTCACCGTCGGCACCTACGACTCGGCGTACCTGCGGGCCGACGACGTGGGTGGTGACTTCGGGCTCGTCGTGTTCGACGAGGTCCACCACCTCGGCGGCGAGGGGTACCGCGACGTGGCACGACTGCTCGCCGCCCCGGCACGACTCGGGTTGACCGCGACGTTCGAGCGCCCGGACGGCGCCCACGAGGTCGTCGCCGATCTCCTCGGACCGGTCGTCTACCGCGCGTCCGTCGACGACCTCGCGGGCGAGTACCTCGCGGAGTACGACCTCCGGCGGATCGAGGTCGCGTTGACCGACGCCGAACGCAGCGCCTACGAGGAGGCCCAGGGCACCTTCGTCGACTACGTCCGGTCGGCCGGGATCACCTTCGAGTCCGGCAGCGACTACCAGGAGTTGGTGAAGCGGTCCGGGCGCGACCCGGCGGCGCGGGAGGCACTCCTGGCGAAACAGCGCGCTCGCGAGGTGATGATGAACGCGGACGCCAAACTGGACGCGCTCGGACGGATCTTCGACCGCCACCGCGGCGAGCGCACCATCGTCTTCACCGCCCACACGGACTTGGTGTACCGGATCTCCGAGCGGTTCCTCGTCCCGGCGATCACCGCCGAGACCGGCGCCCCGGAGCGTCGCGAGGTGCTCGACCGCTTCCGCGAGGGAACGTACAGCCGCGTCGTCGCCGCGAACGTGTTGGACGAGGGGGTCGACGTGCCGGACGCGAGCGTGGGTGTCGTCGTCGCCGGCAGCGGGAGCGAACGCGAGTTCACCCAACGGCTCGGCCGGTTGCTCCGCCCGGGCGAGACGGCCCACGCCGTCCTCTACGAACTCGTCACGGAGGAGACCGCCGAAGAGCGGGTCGCCGAGCGGCGGCGGTGACGGCGGTGGGCCACTGCGGGGACGGGCCGTCGGCCGTCTCCTCTCTCACTCGTCCCCGCCGACCAACCGCACGTTCACGCCGCCGTCGGCGGCCCAGTCGTCGAACGCCACGTCGAACGTCGCGGTGAAGGAGGTGGACGCACCGCTCGCCAACTCGACGGTCCGCTCGTCTCGCAGCGTCTCCTCGTCGCCGAGCGTCACCTCGATCACGACGCGCCGGCTGCCCGGGCGCTCGCCCGCGTTGACCAGCGTCACGGGCACTTTCAGGTTCCCGTCGTCGCCCGGACGAACGTCCCAGTCGTCGACGACGATCCCGGAGGTCGGAACTGGAGTCGGTGTCGGCGAGGCCGGCGGGCCCGCCGGTCCCGTCGGCTCCGCCGCCTCGACACAGCCGGCGAGGGCGGCGACCCCGAGGGCGGCCAACCGCGCCAACAGTCCGCGTCGTTGCACACCACGCGGAACCACGCGCCGGCGTATCAGCCTTGTCACTCTCGGCACGTCTCGACGGCCGTCGTGTACTGAGAGAGAGAGAATACTCCGACCGCAGGCGGGTGCGACCTACCGGAGTCGCGCCGTGATCTCCGCCTCGAGGTCCTCGCGGAGTTCGTCGACCGCGACCTCCTCCAGGACCGGCACGAAGAAGCCCTCGACGAGCATGTTGCGTGCCGTCTGCGGGTCGATGGACCGGGAGGTCATGTAGAACAGCTCCTCCGCGTCCACCTGGCCCACCGTCGCGGAGTGAGACGCCTCCGTGTCGTGGTTGTGGATGATCAGCTTCGGCGACGCGTCCGCCTCGCTGTCGTCCGACAACATCAGCGTGTTCTCCCGCTGGTAGGAGTTGGTGTCCCAGGCGTCACGCCCCACGTCCTGGACGCCCTCGTACACCGAGCGCGCCTCGTCGTCGAGCACACCCCGCGTCACGAGGTCGGCAGTCGTGTGCTCGCCGTGGTGCCAGACGCGGGCGTTCAGGTCGAAGTGCTGGTCGTCGTGACCGAAGAACGCCCCGACGATCTGCGTCTCCGAGGAGTCACCCTCCAGCTCCGTCTCGATGTCCGCGCGGCTGAGCCGGGAGCCGAGGTTCCCCTCGATCCAGTCGATCGTCGCGTACGTGTCCGTCTCGCCGCGCTTCAGCGAGAAGTTGTACACGTCCTCGTCGAGCGTCTGCAGCGACCCGTACTGGACGTAGGAGTTCTCACCGGCCGCGACCTCGACGAGGTTGCTGAAGTAGCGCTCCCCGTCGACCCCTGCGTCGCTCTCGGGCCCGTTCTCGATCCGTTCGAGGATCGTCACCGACGAGTTGCGCTCGGTGACGACCAACGTCTGGGAGAACAGCGAGCGGCTGTTCATCTCCGCGCGGATCGTCACGTCCTCGGCGTCGACACCTTCCGGGACGTACACGACCGTGCCGGTGGTGAACAGCGCCGTCGACAGCGCCGTCAGGTAGTTCGTCTCCGGATCGGTCACCGACCCGAAGTGCTCCTCGACGACCTCGGGGATCTCGTCCAGTGCCGTCTCGAAGTCCAACACCGACACCCCGTCGGGTGCGACCCGCTCGGTCTCGTCGGACTGGGTGCTCGGGTCGACCAGCGTCTCGTAGTCGAGCGCCTCCAGGTTCGTCCACCGGCGCCCGGGCGTCTCGATCACGTCGGGCAGTTCCAGTTCGTCGAGTGCGTCCAGTGCGTCCAGCCGTGTCTGGCGGAGCCAGTCCGGCTCGTCGCGACTGTCCGCGATCTCGTGGACCGTCTCCGCCGAGATCGTGAGTGGTACCTGCGTGCTCATGTTATCCGAGACTCCCCTCCATCTCCAACTCCACGAGGCGGTTGAGTTCCACCGCGTACTCGATGGGCAACTCCTCCGTGATCGGCTCGATGAAGCCGCTCACGATCATCTGCTTGGCGTCGTCGTCGTCGAGGCCGCGCGACTGGAGGTAGAACACGTCCTCGTCGCCGATCTTCCCGACGGTCGCCTCGTGTGCCACGTCGACCTTCGACTCGTTGATCTCCATGTACGGCATCGTGTCCGACGTGGACTCGTTGTCGAACATCAACGCGTCACACTCGACGGCCGTCGAGGAGTTCTCGGCGCCGTCCGCGATGTGGACCAGCCCGCGGTAGTTCGTGCGGCCGCCGTCCTTCGAGATCGACTTCGACTCGATGGTCGACTTCGTCTCGGGGGCGTTGTGGTACACCTTCGCGCCGGTGTCGATGTTCTGGCCCTCGCCCGCGAAGGCGATGGTGATGTGGTTGTCCGACGCGCCGCGACCCTTCAGCATCGAGGAGGGGTACAGCATCGTCGCCTTCGACCCCATCGAGCCGGAAATCCACTCCATCCGGCCGTTCTTCTCGACCAGGGCGCGTTTCGTGTTCAGGTTGTACGTGTTCTTCGACCAGTTCTGCACCGTGGAGTACTGGACGTGTGCGTCCTCGCCGACGAACACCTCGACGCCACCGGCGTGGAGGTTGAACGCGGAGTACTTCGGTGCGGAACAGCCCTCGATGTAGTGGACCTCCGACCCCTCCTCGGCGACGATGAGCGTGTGCTCGAACTGGCCCATCCCCTCGGAGTTCATCCGGAAGTACGCCTGCACCGGCATCTCGACGGTGGTGTCCTCCGGGACGTAGACGAACGACCCACCGGACCACACCGCACCGTGCAGCGCCGCGAACTTGTTGTCGCTGGGCGGCACCGCCTCGGTCATGAAGTGTTCGCGGACGATCTCCTCGTGCTCCTGGACGGCCTTGTCCATGTCACAGAAGATCACGCCCTTGTCTTCCCACCGCTCCTGCATGTTCTGGTAGACGATCTCCGACTCGTACTGGGCACCGACACCCGAGAGGGCGTTCTTCTCCGCCTCCGGGATCCCCAGTTTGTCGAAGGTGTCTTGGATCTCCTCGGGGAGATCCTCCCAGTTCTCCGCGCCGCCGCGTGTCTCGATGTCCGGTCGGATGTAGGGGACGATCTCGTCGACGTCCACCTCCGAGAGGTCCGGCTGACCCGGCCAGTCCGTCGGCATCGGCATCTCGTGGAACTGCCGGAGCGCGCGCAGGCGCCGCTCCAGCATCCAGTCCGGTTCGTCCTTGTCCTCGGAGATCAGCCTGATCGTCTCCTCCGTCAGGCCCTTCTCCGTCTGGAAGGCAGACTTCTCCTCCTTCTTGAAGTCGAAACGTGCCTCGGTGTCCGTCTGCTTGAGTTCGTCTTGTTCGGAGCTCATGTCGTGTGTTACCTTGTACCGCTACACTATTGTGTCTTTGCCACCGCTCGCGGTTACGCCGTGCCGTACACTTCCTCGCGCACCCAGTCGTACCCCTCGTCTTCCAGCTGCTCGGCCAACTCCGCCCCGCCGCTCTTGGCGATCTCGCCGTCGAGCATCACGTGGACGTAGTCGGGGTCGACGTAGTCGAGGATGCGCTGGTAGTGCGTGATCTGGAGGATCCCGGTGCCCTGCTCGTCGCGCAGCTTCTCGATCCCCTCCGAGACGTCCTGGAGCCGGTCGATGTCCAGCCCGGAGTCGATCTCGTCGAGCACCGCGATCGACGGCTCCAGCACCGCCGCCTGCAGCACCTCGTTCTGCTTCTTCTCGCCGCCCGAGAAGCCGGCGTTGAGGTACCGCTCGGCGAACTTCGCGTCCATGTCCAACTGCTCCATCTTCTCTTGAAGCAACTGCTGGAACTCGGCGACACCGACCTCGCCGTCGTCTTCGGGCCCCTCCATCGGGGAGGACTCGTAGCCCGCGGCGTCCTCGTTGGTGTCGTCGGCCGTCTCCGCTTCGTCGGCCTCCTCGTCCTCGAACAGTTCCTCGCGCTCCTCCAACTTGGCGTTGAGCGCCTGCCGGAGGAAGTTCACCATCGTCACGCCCTCGATCTCGGCGGGGTACTGGAAGGCGAGGAAGATACCCAGCGCCGCGCGCTCGTTGGGCTCGAGTTCGAGCAGGTCCCACTCGTAGTCCTCGTCGTCCAGCTCCTCGTCGATATCCTCGACGTCGGCCTCCTCGAGGTGCAGCGTCACGTCACCCTCGGTGACCTCGTAGGCCGGGTGGCCCGCGATGACCTTCGCGGTCGTGGACTTCCCGGACCCGTTGGGCCCCATCAGCGCGTGAATCTCGCCGCTCGTGACTTCCAGGTCGACGCCCCGGAGGATCGACTCGCCCGTCTCGGCTACCTCTGCGTGGAGGTTCGACAGTTCCAGTGTTGCCATGTGTGAGTGGTACCTCGTACTCGTACGGTGGGTCGTTCGACCCATAACCGTTTCGCATCCCCGTTGTTCGGGTTCGTGATACACCAAGAACGTTTTGTGGTTCTCGAAACGCCGACCGGCTCGGCGGGCGTGGACGGGTGCGCCGTCGGGTCGCTCACCCCTAGTCGCCGAGGCCGGTCGATCCCCGAGCGCAGCGTCGGTCGATCCCCGAGCGCAGCGTCGGTCGACCCCCAGTCGCCGCGCCGGTCAGCCCCAGTCGCCGAGCCCGGTCTGTTCCTGGCCGCTCTCGATCTCGTCCCAGGTGAGGCCCAGCGCCTCGGTGATCCGCTCGATGGGGCCCTTCAGCGTCTTCTCGAGCATCTTGTCGTAGTCGACGTCGAACTCCTCGGGGATCTCGTCGGCGAACTCGTAGCAGATCACGTCCGGGTCGCGTTTGAACTCCGTGTACAGCGCGTCGTCGCGGCTCGCGCCGTTGGGTTCCAGTCCGAGCTCCGACTCGACGCGGTCGTAGAAGTCCGGGTGGACACCGTCGAGGTAGAGCCGCTTGGGCTTGGACCCGGACTGGAAGTTCGTCCCCAACAGCAGGTTGGCGTACTTCGCCCCGCGGACCTGTGCGGTGTCCGTGTCGTAGTTGTCCAGTTTCTTCCCGATCCCACCCGGGATCCCGATCTCTTCTAAGTCCACGTCGCCGGCCTTGAACGACTGGATCTCCTCGTGGAGGTACTCCTCGACGTCGTCGAGGTCCTCGCCGGTGACGATCATCTCGATGACGCGTTTCTGCACGCGCTTGGTGATCGGCGCGATGTCGGATCGGGTGTACTCGAACCCCGTGATGTCGATGCTGTCGACGTGTTTCCCCTCCTTCCAGACGATGTGGCCGGCGTAGCGCTTCTTCTTGCCTGCCTGGAAGAACCGCCGGTAGAGTTTCTCGAACTCGATCTCGAAGCGGTGTTCTTCGGCGTCGAGTTCCTCCGCCGCGAAGTCGTCGTACCGGTCGTTGATGTACGTCTCGATGTCCTCGCTGGCCTCGATGGCCGCCTGCGTCGTCGCCAGCTCCGTCTCGCTCATCTCCGGGTGCGCCTCCCGCACCTCGTCGGGGACCGTCGTCTCGCTAGTTTCCACGTCCGACAGCGACAACATTACGCTGTCGGTGTCTCCGTACGTAACGTCGTAGCCGATCTCTGCGGCGGCTTCCTCGGTGAACTCGATCACGCGGCGTCCCATCGCGGTGATCGCCCCGGCGTTGTCCTTGTCGTACAGGCGGAACTGTTCCCACCCCGACACGCCGTACAGCGAGTTCATGATCACCTTGATCGACGCCTGCTGGCGGTCGTACTTGCCGTACTCTTCGGTGCCGGGTTCGTGTTCGTCGCGGAGTGCCTTCTTCTCCTCACGTTTGGTGAGCAGCGCGTCGACCATCTCGCGCATCATCCCGTCCGGCTCCTTCCGGAAGCGGGTGCCGTTGGGAGCGCGGTACGTCTCCCCGTCGAACGACTCGGGGTCGTCGACGATGGTCTCCGGAGAGGCGTTGATCGTCACCATACACATCGGGTACAGCGACTTCAGGTCCAGCACCGAGACGTTCTCGGCGACTCCGGAGATGGGTTCGAACACCGCGCCGCCCTCGAACTCCTCGCCGGCCTGTTGCCCCTTCGTCGGGAGCACGAACTCCCCGTACGCCTGGTGGAGGACGTACATGTCCACCACGTCGCCGGGCGTCGGCGCGTCCTCCAGTTGGCAGCCGACGAACTTTCGCGTCTCGTCCCACAGGTCGATCAGGTTCTGCTGGCGGTCGATCTCGACACACAGCTCCACGTCCCGGAGGTTGTACTCCAACAGTCGCCGCGGGTCCTCCTCCCAGAGGTCGCCGATGTCGCCGGTGTACCGCTCCTTCCCGACGCCCAACTCCAACTCCCCGACTGCGTCCAGTCGGTAGGAGTCCAACTCCGAGAACTGGTTGCGCTGGTAGGCGTACAGCAGGTCGAAGACGACCCGACCCTTCACGTCCGGCCCACCCCAGCCGGAGCGCCACGTCTCGTCGACGCGAGAGGCGCGGTCCGGCGAGAGGTCGTACTCGCTGCGCGGGTCGAGTTCCTCCATCCGGTCGAAGAGGTACGGTGCGTCGAAATCTTCGAAATTCCAGCCCGTGGTGAGATCTGGATCAGTATCGTTCAGATACGAAAGGAAAGCGTCCAGCATCGCCTCCTCCGTGTCGAACCGTTCGAGTCGGACGGACGGGTCCTGTGTGGTGTCGTCCGAGACGAACTCGTACTCCTCGAAGGCGGCCTCCAACTCGGCGTCGGGGACGGCCGCACCGGGGCCCTCGGGCGCGTCGTACAGCCACAGGACGTACTCGTCGCGGTAGGAGTCGTGACTCGTGAGACAGACGATGGGCTCCTCGCCGTTCTCGGGGAACCCGTTGCGGTCGTCCACCTCGATGTCGAAGGTGTTGATCCGGAGGTCCGCGTCCACGTCGGCAGCTTCCAAGTGTTCGGCGGTGACCTGCAGCGGACTGTCGGGGTCGTCCTCGTCGATCCGCCGCCGCTCGACGCGGAGGCCGGCGGTCACGTCGTGGTCGACGAGGAAGCGGTTCGGGAAGAGGATGTCCGCCTCGTAGGTGGTCTCGAAGTCGTCGCGGATCTGGCCCACGTCCCGCGGCGTGCGGGTGGTCACCTTCGTAACCGGCTCGCCGCGGATGCTCTCGAACCGCTCGGCGTCCGGGTCGCCGCCGGGGTGCTCGCGGGTGTCCAGCACCACGTCGTACTCCGAGACCAGGTCGCGGTCGGCCACGTCGGCCGTCGGGACGTAGAAGTACGGCTCGACGCCGACGACGCGGACGTGTTCCAACTCGTCGTCGGGCGTACGGCCGAAGACGTGGACGACCGGGTACTGGTCGCTGCCACGGCCCTCGACGGTGTAGTCGACCGCGGTCACCATCAGCTCGACCGGGGTCTCGTCGGTCCGGTCGGGGACGCGCACGTCGCCGGCGTCGACGACTTCGCTGACGTGTGTCGACGCCTCGCCCGCGACCACGGCCGCCTCCGCGTCCGGCCGGTCCCCGTCGTCGGCCGTCGGGAGGTCGTCGAACGTCTGCTGATCCATACACGCCGTTGGGTCGTCCCCGGCGAAAAACCTCTCCCTCCCGGGTCGCCCGGCGCCGTCGACACGCGGCGGACTGTCGGTCGACGACGGTCGGACGGCAGGTGCGGCCGTGACGGCAAGACATATACACTGTGAACGGTTACCAAACTCCGGAGATATGACACCACCCACCGACTCCTCGTGGGACGCCGCAGGTGACGCCGCGGAACCGGAGACGGCCGAGGCCGTCGAGATGTACGAGGACGACGGACGGGTCGTGCTCTTCGACTCGGAGAACCCGCTCGCGTGGCTCGAGGCCTCGCGGACGGTGACGGTGACAGACCTGGTGTGACCGGCGGCTCGCCGCCGTGACACCGCGCAGTTTTACCGACCCGACCGTCTACGCCCGCTCGTGAGCGACGGGGACGGCGGCCGGACGGCGCGCGACGGAGACAGCGACGACGCCGACCGTGGCGTGGACGGCGACGACCGAGACGGCGACGCCGGCCAGGGCGTGGACGCCGACGACGGAGAGGGCGTGGACGCCGACGACGGAGACGGCGACGACGCCCCCGTGGGCGTGGACGCCCCCGGCCGAGGCGCAGACTACGCCCCCGACCGGGACGCCACGGACCGAGACGACGCGGCCGTCGACGGCGGCGGCTCGCTGGGCGAGAAGTACCCGGAACCAGAGGAGTACGACCCGAGCGAACAGTTCGGCGACCCGGAGCGGGACCTCCCGTCCGTGCCGGAGGTGGAGATCCCCACGGTCCGCAACCCGGCCGACGACCTGCCGGACCCCTCGGAGGTGGACGACGAGATCAAGAACGCCTTCTGGACGGCCGTGTTGTGGACCAACGTCGCCGGTGCGGGGTTGATCCTCGGGCCACTGTACGCGCTGTTGCAGGGCGGGACGACACTCGGTGCGATCGCGACAGTCGTCGGCGCACTCGCCGCCTTCCGCGTCTACCAGACCGTCCGCGCGTTCCACCAGCGCGAGGGTGCCGACGACGAGTCGTGACGACGCCGCCACGACACGTCCGCCGAACGGCCGGTTCCGCGTGTTTATTCCGCCGGCAACGCTACCCGCTCGTATGGACGACACGGGGAGTCGACTCGGTGCGGGCGTCGGTCGCGACGACGACGAAGAGACGGGATCGGACGGCGTGACGCTCGCGGAGTCGTACACGGAGATGACGGAGTTGTTGCTCCCGAACGACACCAACAACCTCGGGCGGGCGCTCGGGGGTGCGGTGCTCCACTGGATGGACATCTGTGGTGCCATCGCCTCGATGCGGTTCTCCTCGAAACAGTGTGTCACCGCCTCGATGGACCACGTGGACTTCATCAGCCCCATCGATCTCGGCGAGGTCGCGGTCGTCGAGGGGTACGTGTTCAACACCGGGCGGACGAGCATCGACGTGAAGGTGGACGTGCGCGCCGAGAATCCACAGACCGGCGAGGTGCGGGAGACGACGAGTTCCTTCTTCACCTTCGTCGCGCTGGACGGCAGCGGCCGGCCCACGAGTGTCCCCGACCTGCGGTGTCCGACCCCCGAGGAGGAGGCGCTGCGCGAGGAGGCCGTCGAGGAGCGAACCGAACAGCTCCGCGACGTGTCCGACCGACTGGAGTGAGCGGGCGAGCGGGTCTGGTACTCGTTCAGACCGCGGACCGCGAGTGGCGAGTCACCACCCCGAACGCGGCTCGGTCACCACACCGAACGCGGGGCGATCACCACACCGAACGCGGCTCGGTCACCACCCCGAACGCGGGCCGGAGACCGACCCGCGTGGGCGCGGCCGAGCGCCGAGTTCCACGTCGACGGTCACCCGCCGGTCGTCGCGGACGACGGTGACCGGCACCGTGTCGCCGGGGCTCGTCTCTAAGGCGAGGAAGTTCGAGAGGTCCGCCTGCGTCTCGACGGTCGCGTCGCCGATGCCGACGATCACGTCCCCGCCGGTCACCACCTCGACGCCCCGACGCGTCTCGCTGCCCGTCGTGCCCCGCAGCGCCCCGTCGGAGGGGCCGCTGGAGACGACGCTGACGACGATCAACCCCGCCACGTCGTCGAGGTCGTACACCTCGGCGGCGGTCGGCGTCACCTGTCTGATGCCGACCCCGAGGTACGAGTGCCGGAACTCCCCGTCCGCGATCAGTCGGGGGACGACGCGCCGCGACAGCGCCGCCGAGATGCCGAACCCGATGTTCTCGCCGCCGCCGGAGTTGACGACCGCGACGACCTCGCCGGTGGCGTCGACCAGCGGCCCGCCGCTGTTGCCGGGGTTGAGCGCGGCGTCCGTCTGGACCGCGTCCGGGATCGAGAACTCGTTGGGCGCGGGGAGCAGTCGGTCGACGCCGCTGACGATCCCGGCCGAGGCGGAGCCGCTCAGGTCGAACGGCGTCCCGATGGCGAGCACGTCCGTTCCGACGGGAACCTCCGGAGACGCCGGTGCGAACGAGAGCGGGTCGGCGGAGTCCGGGCGGTTCCGCGGCCGCAACACTGCCAGATCGGAGTACACGTCCGTGCCGACGAGCGTCGCCTCGCGCCACTCGTTGCCCTGGAACCGAATCCGGAAGCGGTTGCCCGGCGCGACGACGTGCTGGTTGGTGACGACGTGTGGCCCGCCGGGCCCGAGGCCGGTGACGAAGCCGGAGCCGCTGGCCGCGCGTCCGTCCCGGTCGTACACCAACACGCCGACGACGGACGGGATCGTCTCGCGGTACAGTTCCACCGCCGCGTCGCCGAGACCCGGCGGGACGGCGGCGTTCCGGTCGTCGCCCGTCGTCTCCCCGCCCGTCTCCGCCGTCGCCGGCTCTCCGTCCTCGCCGTCGGTGGGTGTGTCGATCAACCCGTCGCGGCGGGCCGCGGTGGCACAGCCGGTCGTCGCCGCCGAGAGTCCGGCTCCGAGGCTCGCGAGGAACGCGCGTCTCCGTGGCATACCAGCCACTGGGCCGGCGCGTACGTGAATCCGGCGGCGTCGTAGTCCCACCGGCAACGTCGTTGATATATCTCCCCCACAGACGACACTAGTCGTGTTCGACTTCTTCACGACCGAGACGTAGTGACGACTGGAGACAGGAGGTGACGAGACGCACGCCCGCTCCCAGTCGGCGGCTCGCGAGCAGAGACACCCAGCGACGCGTCAGTGTTAAGCCCTCCATGTGTGAAGAGGTACCACATGCGACGCTGGTCGCGGCGTGCGGTACTGGGGGGAGCGGCGACGGTGGCGGCGGTGGGGACGGTCGGCTGTGCCGGCGTCCGTCGCGACGTGGGCGGGACAGACCGGCGCGGGGCGACGACCGACGAGACGGGTACCGAGACGACGGGCGACGCGACGCGAGTGGGCGACGCGCCGGCCGTGACACCGGACAGTGTCACGGTCGGCGCGAAGAACTTCGCGGAGAATCGCATCCTCGGCCGGATGGCGGCGATCACGCTCCGGGAGCGGACGGACCGCCGGGTGCAGACGGCGATCCCGTCCGGCTACGACGAGCCGAACTGGATCGCACTCACGGAGGGGAGACTGGACTGCTACTGGGAGTACACCGGGACGATCTACCTCTCGTTCGAGCCCACACACGAGTCGGCACCCGACGACCCCGCGGCGCTGTACGACGCGGTCGTCGAGGAGGCGGCCGAGCAGGGAGTCACAGTGTTCCCGCGCGCGCCGTTCGACAACACGTTCGTGATGCTCGCGGGTGCCGACTGGCGCGAGCGGACCGGCGTCGAGACGCTGAGCGACTTCGCGGCGTACGTCAACGCCGGCAACACGGACGTGGACGTGGCGGTCGGCAACGACTTCCTCGACCGCCCGGACGGGTGGCCGGGGTTGGTCGACCACTACGAGTTCGACGAGGCGGCGCTGACGGCACTGGACGACGAGATCAGTGCGGTCCCGCTAGGGATCACCTACGAGCTGTACGAGCGCGGCGACGCCGACGTGGTGATGGGGTTCAACACGGACCCACAGATCCACCGGACGGATCTGGCCGTCCTGACCGACGACCGGGACTTCTTCCCGACGTACAACCCGATTCCGGTCGCGGACGTGGGTGTCGTCGGGCCGAACACGAGAGCGGGCGAGCGGCTCGCGGAACTGGGACCGGCGTTCGACGGCGTCGAGACGATCCGACGACTCAACGGCCGCGTCGTCGTCGACGGTGACGACCCCGCGACCGTGGCACGCGAGTTCCTGGAGAACGAGGGGCTGTTGTAGCGCCGTCTGGTCGGTCGAGGTCCGCGGACTACCCTTCCTCGTCGCGCGCGGCTGGGAGCCGGACGGTGGCGCGAGTCCCCGTCGGCTCGCGGTGTTCGAAGGCGAGCTCCCCGTCCAGTTCGGAGACGATCCAGTCGGAGATCCACAGCCCCAGCCCACTGCCGTGGGTCACGGCCGTCTCGTAGTCGGCGTCCAGCGCCGCGACCTCGTGATCGGGGATGCCCGGGCCGTCGTCCGCGACGGTGACGACGATCCACTCCCCGTCGGCGTCGGCCTCGCGGTGCGCCGACACCGTCACCGTCGGGCGTGACCGGTCGTTGTGGATCACGGCGTTCTCCAGCAGGTTGTCGAAGACGACCGCGAGCGTGTCGTGACCCGTGGCGACGAGCGGCGCCGCCAGGTCCGTCTCGACGACCGCCTCGTCGTGTGTGTCCGCCACGCGTTCGGCCGTCTCCGCGAGGAGGTCGTCGACGCGCGTCGGTCCCAGCGGCGTCTCCTCGCTCGCCAACGACTCGACGTGGCGGGCCTTGTCGGCCTGTTCGAGCAGCCGCTCGACCGTCTCGCGGATCTCGCGGCGGCGACGCTCGTGGTCTGCCGGCGGCGTGTCCGGCGAGAGCAACTGCACCTGTCCGAGGACGACGTTCATCCGGTTGCGGAGGTTGTGGCGGAGGAACCGGTTCAACACGGAGATCATCGTCTTCTGTTCCTCGACGGCGCGGTTGCGTCGCTGGAGTTGCGACTCCGCGGCGCGCGCCTCCTCGCGGGCGGTCTCGGCGGCGCGGATCTGCGTCACGAGGCGGTCGCGCATCCCGCCGACGGCGGCGACGAGGTCGCCGATCTCGTCGGAGCGATCGCGCCGCAGTTCCACGTCGTAGGCGCCCGACTCCACCGCCGCCGCCTTCTCCGCGAGCGTGGTGACGGCCGCCGCGGTGTCGCGGCCGAGGTAGCCGCCGACGAGCACCACGCCGACGAGCGTGACGGCCGTGAGCGCGATCACACCGCGTCTGACCGCCGTCGCGAGCCCGTACGCCTGCGCCGTCGGGGCGTGTTTGACGACGACCCAGTCCGTCCCGGCGACCGGCGAGTACGCCTGGACGTAGTCGCGCGACAGCGACCGCTCCTTGACACCCTCGGCGACGATACCGGACTCGCCGTCGCGGCCGCGTTCGACGACCGGGGCGGTGCCCGGGACGACCGTCTGGTACGGCCGGAGTGTGGCCTCGTCGTCGCGCGCGAACAGCACGCGTCCGTCGTCGGAGACGACCTGCGTGAACCCGTCGCGGGTGGTGCTGGCGAAGTTCTCGGCGATCCCCGCCGAGCGGACGGTCAACACGAGCAGCGTCGTCGGTGCCGCACGGACCGGCGAGACGAACGCGACGACGGTCCGCCCCTGCGGGTCCGTGTACGGGTCGGTGACGTAGCTGTCGTCGAACCCGTCGAAGGATGTGGTGCCGATCCGCGGGAACGGCGCGAACGACTCCCCGGGCGACAGCGTGTCGCCCGTGCTCGCGACGACGGTGCCGTCTTGGACGCGGACGAGGTGGAGTTCGGTCGCCGGCGGCGGCAGCGTCGCCAGCCGTCGCTCCAACACCTGCCCGCGGGCGGTAGGTGCGTCCGGCGCGAGCATCGCCCCGTCGGAGACGAGTTCGACCTGGGTGCGTCTGGCGGTGACGAACTCCCCCAGCTCGTCGGCCTCTGCCCGCGTCTGGGCGAGTAGGCGCTCGTCCACGTCTCGCTGGAGTGTCGTCGTCAGTTCCGCTTGGACGACCGCGCCGGTCGCCGCGACCACGACCACGATCAGCGAGAGGGCGACGAGCAGTCGTGCGGAGAAGGACGTGCGGACGCGGTCGGGGACGAGCCGTGTCCAGGTCGTCGCGTCCGGCGTGGACGCCGCCGTCTCCGAGCGAGTCACCTGCGAGGAGACGCCGCCGTCGGAGTCGACACTCGGCGTCACATCCGAGTCGACGCTGTGCCCCGTAGTGTCGCGGGTCTCGGTGTCGTCTCCCGTGCCGTCGCGGCCCGACGAACCGTCGCTCGTTCCGTCTCCGTCGTCCGTCATCGCTGCACCTCGGGCGTCGATGGACGGACCGTGTCGGTCGGTTGCCGCCGGGCACCGCTCGCGTCCCCCGCACTCGCCGCCGTTGCCGCCTGTGACCCCCCTCTTGTCACGGTACGTTGTCGCAAGGTTGTCTGCGAGTGGTAAAACGGTTCGGCCCGGCACCCTCGGAGACGGGGAGTCGCCGAGGCGACGGCCGTGGCGCGTCTGCGGCGGCCACCACGAGTCGGCGGTGGGACCCGCCTCGTCGAGACCCGCCCAATTGATTGGTGTGGGTGTCGTGCGGTGGGTATGGAACTCGCGACACGGACGTGGCCGGAACTTCGCGAGGCGTTGGCCGACGCGTCGTTGGCGGTCGTCCCGACCGGCTCGACGGAACAACACGGGCCACACCTCCCGCTGGCGACGGACGCACTGATCGCCGAGTCGCTCGCGGAGGCGGCGACCGAGCGAACCGGTGCCGTGTTGACGCCACCGGTCCGGATCGCGGTCTCGGAACACCACCGGCAGTTCCACGGGACGATGTGGGTCGAACCGGACGTGTTCCGCGACTACGTCGAGAGTGTCGTGCGGAACCTGGGCTACCACGGGATCGACAGGGTGCTGTTCGTCAACGCCCACGGCGGCAACGTCCAACACCTCCGCGAGGTCGGACGACGCCTCCGACGCGACGAGACCGCCTACGCCATCGAGTGGATGTGGGACGAGTCGATCCCCGACCTCGTCGACGAGTTGTTCGAGCACAACGGCCCCCACGGCGGCCCGAAGGAGACCGCGATGATCATGCACGTCGCCCGCGAGTTGGTCCGCGAGGATCGGCTGGACGAGGCCAGAGACGGCGGTTTGGTCGACCTCGCGGACGGGAACCTCCGGCAGTTCGGGGCACGGACGTTCTACGAGTCGATCGACAACTCCGAGAACGGCGTGTTCGGCGACCAGACCGACGCGACCCCGGAGAAAGGTGCGGAGCTGTTCGCGGCCGCGACCGAGCAGTTGGTTCACCTGATCGAGTGGCTCGACGAGCAGCCGTTCGAGGCGCTGATGCCCGCGCCACACGTGGAGTGACGAGTGTGGTGCGCTCCGAGAGACGTTGGGTGACGGGTGCGAAGCGTGCCGAGACACGCGGAGTGAACGGATGTGATGCGATCCGAGACAGGTGGAGTGAACGGGTGTGAGGCGACGTGAGTGACGACACTGCGGCCGACGAACGACTCGGCAAGGTGGACGGCGAGTTCTTCGAGGAGTACGTCTTCCCACACCTCGGCGCGGACCGCGAGGACGTGCGACTCGGGCCGGCCCACGGCGTCGACTTCGGTGTCCTCGACGTGGACGGACGGGCGCTCGTCACGGCGACGGACCCGGTCTCGATTCTGCCGGAGTTGGGGTTCGCCCGCGCGGGCCGCTTCGCGTTGCACTTCGCGCTCGCGGACGTGGCGGTGTCCGGCGTCGCCCCGTCACACCTCTGTGTCTCCTTCGCGCTCCCGACGGACGTGACCGACGAGCAGTTCGCGGCGCTGTGGACGGCGGTGAGCGCGGAGTGTGAGGCGTTGGGGATCGCCGTCGCCACGGGGCACACGGCGCGGTACCCCGAGGCGTCGTACCCGTGGGTCGGCGCGGCGACGGTGTTGGGCCTCGGTGCCCACGACGACGTGATCCGGCCCGACGCCGCGCGTCCCGGAGACACGCTCGTCGTCACGGAGGGGCCGGGGATCGAGACCGCCGGGTTGTTGACGACGCTGTTCCCCGACGCACCCGCGTTCGCGTCCCTCGACGACGCGACGCTGGCGGACGCGCGGGCCTGTCTCGACCGGACCGGCGTGACGCGGGACGCACTCGCCGCCGTGGACGCCGTGGACGGGGTAGCCGCCGCTGCCGGAACCCCGATCTCCGCGATGCACGACGCGACGGAGGGTGGGCTCCGTGGTGCGCTGTGTGAGATGGCGACCGCCGGCGGCGTGCGGTTCGACGTGGACACCGCGGCGGTGCCGACCGATCCCGCCGCCCTCGCCGTCGCGGACGCACTCGACGTGGACCCGTGGGCGTGTACGACCTCCGGGACACTCCTGCTCGCGGTCGCACCCGACGCTGTCGACGCCGTGCTGGACGCGTTCGCGGATCGCGGCACACGGGCCGCGGCAGTCGGCGAAGTGTCCGCCGGATCGGGCGTGTACCTCGATGGCGAACGCGTCGAGCCGCCCGCCGAGGACCCCTCGTGGGCGGCGTTCGCGAATCTGGCAGAGGAGTGACGACACCGAGACAGCTACTCGCCGTCGACGGCCGCGAACTGCGCTGTGACGTGCTCGACCACCGCGTCGAACGCGCGGTCGGCGGCCGGCACGCCCGTCTGCCCGTCGCTCGCGTCGTCCGCGAACGAGCAGAACCCGTGCGGGAGCCCGTCGAACACGTGCTCGTCGACCGAGACACCCGCCTCGCGGAGGCAGTCGGCGTACCGCGTCGCGTCGTCCCGGAGCGGATCGTGGTCGCCGACGGCGACGACCGCGGGTGGGGTCGCCGCGAGCCACCCCGCATCCGCGAGCGCCGGGACCGCGTACGGGTTCGCGCGGTGGACGGGACTCTGGAGATACGTCTCCCAGAAGGCAGTCACGTCCCGACTCGTGAGCAACGGCCCGTCCGCCCGCTCGCGGTGACTCGGCGTGTCCGTCCACGGCGACACCATCGGGTAGAAGAGCGCCTGCACCGCGAGGTCCACGTCGAGCGCGAGTGGCTCCTGTGCGACGGCAGACGACACTCCGTGAGCGGTCGCGGCCGCTCCCGCGGCGTCGGCCCCGTCTGTCTCCGAGGTGTCCGCGCCGTCCACTCTCGAGCCGTCGATCCCGTCCACTCCCGAGTCGTCGGCCGCCGCCGCGAGTGCGGTCGCCGCGGCGAGGTTGCCGCCGGCACTGGTCCCGGCGACACCCACGTGGCCGTCGCCGCCGAGCGCGGCCGCGTTCCGGGCGACCCAGCGGACGGCCGCGACGGCGTCCTCCACGGCCGCCGGGAACGGGTTTTCCGGCGCGAGGCGGTAGTCGACACTGACCACGACCGCGTCGAGTCGCCGGCAGAGTCGCCGACAGATCCCGTCCGCGGAGTCGAGGGTCCCGAGACACCAGCCGCCGCCGTGGAAGAAGACCAGCGTCGGCGCCGGCGTCTCGGCCGGGCGGTACACCCGCACCGGAACCGCCCCGTCGGGGCCGTCGAACCCCAACTCCGTCGTCTGCGCGACCGGGAGGTGTGCGT
This sequence comes from Halobaculum sp. MBLA0147, assembly GCF_041361345.1. NCBI lineage: Archaea > Methanobacteriati > Methanobacteriota > Halobacteria > Halobacteriales > Haloferacaceae > Halonovum > Halonovum rutilum. The sequence goes on from NZ_JBGKAD010000001.1 coordinate 902,862, forward strand.
CCGTCGAGAACAGCTCGTCTTCGACGCGGCGGGCGCTCTCGACGGCGAGTTCGTGCCACGGCGGGACGCCGAGTGCCTCGATCTCCGCGACGGCGTCCGCGAACGCTGGGTCGAGGTCGGGGTACGACGAGGTCTCGTCGCGGGACTCGTCGGTCGTAGTCTCGTCGCGAGACTCGTCGGTCGTAGTCTCGTCGTCGGACTCGTCTGTCATGCTGTCGAGATCACTCGTCCGCCGCGGCTCGCTCGACCGCCGCGTGTGCCGCCTCCCGCGCTCGGCGTTCGACGGCGTCCGTGTCGAACGCCAAGACCTCGCGGTCGCGCATGACGACCTCGCCGTCCGCGACCGTGTGGCGAACGTCGCTCGCGGTGGCGGCGTACACGAGCAGCTTCACTGGGTCGTGGACCGGCGTGAGGTGGGGTGCGTCCAGGTCGACGACCGCCAGGTCGGCGGCGCGACCGGGTTCGATCCGCCCCGCGTCGAACCCGAGCAGGTCCGCGCCCCCCGCGGTCGCCATCTCTACCACAGTCTCCGCGGTCACGTCGCCCGCGTTGCCGTCCGCCAACTTCCCGACTCTGGCGGCGGCGCGCATCTCGTCGAACACGTCGAGGGTGTCGTTCGACGCCGGGCCGTCCGTCCCGATCCCGACCGTGACCCCCGCGTCGCGGAGGCGCTGGACCGGCGCGATGCCGGAGGCGAGTTTGGCGTTCGCGGCCGGACAGTGGGCGACACCCACGCCGCGCTCGGCGGCGAGTTCGATCTCCGCGTCGTCGAGGTGGACGCCGTGGGCGACGTACGTGTCCCGCAGCAGGTCGCGGTCGTCCGCGAACGCCAGCGGTCGTTGGCCGTGCTCCGCGACGACGGGATCGACCTCGCCGGTCGTCTCGTTGGCGTGGAAGTGCAGCGGCAGCTCCGCCGCCGCGGCGCGCTCGCCGAGTTCGGCGAGGTACCCCGGCTCGACGGAGGTGAGCGAGTGGGGCATCACTGCCGTCCGGATACGACCGTCGGCCGCGCCGTCGTACCGCTCCGCGACCGCCACCGACTCGTCGACGTCCGCCTGCGCCCCCTCGTCGTCCTTCGTCACCGTCACCGCGCCGAAGCCGAGCAGCGCACGGATGCCGGACTGCTCGACGGCCTCGACGATCGACGCCGTCTCGAAGTACATGTCACCGACGGCGGTGACGCCGGACTGGATCAGTTCGACGAGTGCCAGTTCCGTCCCCGCACGCACCGCCTCGGGACCGAACGTCGCCTCGACGGGGCCGACCTCCTCGGTGAGCCACGGCATCAGCGGCTTCTCGGCGGCGTACCCCCGCAGGAGTGTCATCGCCATGTGACAGTGCGCGTTCACGAGGCCGGGGATCACCAGCCCGCCGCTCGCGTCCAGTGTCTCGTCGGCCTCGCCCGCGAGGTCGTCCTCGACCGCGAGAATCTCGCCCGCCGTCCGGTCGACGAGGACGTCCGTCCGTCGGACCGACAGCGACGGGTCCAACACGCGTCCGCCGGTCACCGCGAGCGTCGCCTCGGTCTCGGTGGCTGCGTCCATACGCCCCGCGAGTAGTCCTGCCGTACTCAATCCGTCGCACCGCGGTCGGGCCACGGCTCTTCCGCGACACACGCCGCGACCGGCAACCTTTCGAGTGAGCCACCACACACTCGTGACACGTCACGGCGACGGAGCCGTCCGACCGGCTCCCCGGCCGCACCATCACGATTCTGTGACGCGTAACGGAAACGGTACGCTTTAGTTCGCGGCGGGCCGAGAGTCGACGATGGCAACAACCACGTCGGCCGTCGGCGACGCGGAGGTCGCCGCGTTGAAGACGGTCGCGTTGCAGGGCGGGTTCGCCGAGCCGGTGAAGGTCTCCTGTTCGGTGCTGGGCGACCGCCTGGACGCGTCGAGTCAGACCGCCTCGCGTCGCCTCCAGCGGCTGGAGGAGGCGGGCTTGGTCGAACGAGAGGTCGTCAGCGACGGCCAGTGGGTCTCGATCACCGGCGACGGGGAGCACCGCCTCCGCGCCGAGTACGCCGACTACCGCCGGATCTTCGAGGGTGGATCGGGCGTCTCGCTGGAGGGTGCCGTCACCAGCGGGATGGGCGAGGGACGTCACTACATCTCCCTGCCGGGGTACGTCGAACAGTTCGTCGAGCGACTGGACTACGAGCCGTTCCACGGCACCCTGAACGTCGACCTGACTGACGAGAGCGTCCGCGCGCGGGCGGGGCTCGACTCCGTCGACGGGGTGCCCATCGACGGCTGGGAGGGCGAGGAACGCACCTACGGCCCGGCGACCTGCTACCGGGCGAGCGTCGAGACGGCAGACGGCGAGGTGTCGGACCCGTGTCACGTGATCGTCCCCGAGCGGACACACCACGACGAGCGGCAGTTGGAGGTGATCGCGCCGGTGAAGCTCCGCGACGAGTTGGCGCTCGCGGACGGCGACACCGTCACCGTCCGCATCGTGGAGGCGGGGCGAGCGTACGACGCGACCGGCACCGGCGGCCAGGACGGAGGTGAGACGGCGTGAGTCACCAGCAGAGCCACCTCGACGCGGCGGTCGCCGCGTTCCGCGCCGGCGACCCGGTGTTGGTCCACGACTTCGCGGACCGCGAGGGGGAGACCGATCTGATCTACCCCGCGAGTGCGGTGGACGCGGCGGCGGTGAGTCGCCTCCGCAACGACGCCGGTGGGCTCGTCTGTGTCGCCGTGCCGGACGACGTGGCCGAGACGCTGGCGCTGCCGTTCCGGTCGGCGACGCTGGACCACCCGGCTGCGAGCGACGACGACATCGCGTACGACGACCGCTCGTCGTTCTCGCTGACGGTGAACCACCGCGAGACGTTCACGGGGATCACCGACGAGGACCGCGCACTCACGATCTCGGAGTTGGCGAGTGCCGTCTCGGCGGTGCGCTCCGGGCGGTCGTACGACGCCGACGACTTCGCCGCCGCGTTCCGCGCACCGGGACACGTCCACGTCTTGCGTGGCGCCCCCGACGGCCTCGCAGACCGAACCGGCCACACGGAGTTGGGGCTCGCACTCGCCGCCGCCGCCGGGGTGCCGCCCGCGGTCGTCGTCTGTGAGATGCTCGACGACGAGACCGGCCGGGCGCTCTCGCCGGAGGCCGCACGGGCCTACGCCGACCGCCACGGCGTCCCGTACGTCGAGGGTGCCGATCTGGTCGAACGACTCCGCTGAGACTCGTCGAGAGACGCCGTAGTCGGTGTCTACTGGGTCTGTCACCGGATCGCGAGCTCGCCGCCTGGCGAGTCGCGAGCGTTCGTGTCCTCGTCGTCGTCATCGTCGCCGCTCTCGTCGTCTCCGTTCTCGGAACCGTCTCCGTTTCCAGGTCCGCTCTCGGAGCCGTCTCCGTTGCCTTCGCTGGCACCGTTCCCGCCGTTTCCGTTCCCGTTACCAGCGTCGTCGCCGTTCCCGTTACCAGCGTCGTCGCCGTTCCCGCTCCCGTTTCCGTTACCAGCGTCGTCGCCGTTCCCGCTCCCGTTTCCGTTCTCACTTCCGTTGCCAGCGCCGCTCCCGTCGTCATTCCCGTCACTGTTCCCGTTTCCGGCTCCGTTCCCGTTCCCGTTCTCGCTTCCGTTGCCGCGACCCGGGCCCTCGTCGCGCTCGTCCGACGACCCGGAGACGTTGGTCACGGAGACACTGTCGTCGTCGACCGACAGCGACAGGCGAGCTTCGAACTGGCCCTTCCGGAGGTCGACCGTCACGGTGCCCGGGTCGGCGGCGAACGAGACACGCCCGTCGCCACCGGTCGTCCCGACGCGCTGGCCGTCGACACTGGCTCGGACACCCGCGACCGGATTGTCGTCGTACGTCACCGTCACCGTCACCGTCCCGTTCTCGACCGTGCCGCTGGCGTTCAGGCCGGCGACCACGTCGTCGTCCGTCTCACCCGACTCGACGACGAGCGTCGCCGTCTCGTTCCCGCTCGTCGCACGGATCGTCGTCGTCCCGTTCGCCGGGAGTCGCACGTCGGCCGTGCCGTCTGCGTCGGTCTGCCCCGCGGCGGTCCCGTCGACCGTCACCGTCGCGTTCGCGACCGGGCCGTCCGCGCCGACGAGCCGCACCGTCACCGTCTCGTTGGCCGCCGGCTCCCCACCGGCGAGGACCAGCGCGAGGTCGTCTCCGTCGGCCTCGTCGTCGTCCGCCCCCGCACCGCGGTCCGCCGGCGGTCCCTCACCACGACCCTCGGGTGGCCCACCGCCGCGATCGTCCGGCGGCCCAGGGCCACGGTCGCCGGGCGGTCCATCGCCGCGGCCCGCGGGCGGGCCGCGACCCGGTACCGTCGCCGGTGGGCCGGTGTCGCCGACGGACTCCTCCAGTGCGACGACCACACCGCTGGACCCGTCGACGGTCACACTCGCCTCGCCGGACTCGTTCGTCCCGCTCAGCCGGAATGCGTACTCGTAGAGGCCGTCCTCCGTGTCGACCGTACTCCCCGCGAGCGTCCAGTTGCCAGGTGCCGGCGAGAGTGCGCCGCGTGCGGTCGCCAGCGCCGTCTCGCCGGAGACGGTCAGACTGGCGTTCTCGTCCGGCTCGCGCTCGAACTCCCGACTCCGACCCCGCTCGGCGGCGACCGAGAGTCCCGTCCCGTTGCCGTTCGAGACACGCACCGTCGCGTTCCCACCGACGGTGAACTGCCCGAGGAGCATTCCGGGTGCGGTCCCCGAGACGGGTGCCACGCGGTCGCGGACTCGCTCGACGACCGTCGCGTCGTACCCCGCCGCGGCGAGTTCGAGCCGCGAGACGTTCGCCGAGAGCCGTTCGGCTCGGGCGAGATCCCGTGTCACCGTCTGTGCCCTGGCGTGGAGCAGCGCCACGCGGTGGGCGAACTCCCCGGTCGAGAGGGTGTCGGCGCGGTACGCCGCCCGCAGCGACTCGTACTCGGCGGCGACCGCCTCGCTGCGGTTCTGGAGCGTCGTCAGCCGCGTCGCCAGCAGTTCGGCCCGCTCCGTCTCGTTGGCGCGGCGGAACTGCGCCGTCAGCGAGGCGTTCGAGACGCTCTCGCGGACCGACTCCCCGGTCACCGTCACCACGGTCGAGAGCTGTCGCCCCGCCCCGGCCGAGACGGTCTCGCCGTCCGTCTCGGCCGTCTCGTTCTCGTCGACAGTCGTCGTCTCGTCGTCCCCCACCGTCTCGTTGCCTGCCGTCGTCTCGTTCTCGCCGGCAGTCGCCGTCTCGTTCGTGTCACTCCGGCTCGTCTCGTTCCCGCCGCTCGTCTCGTTCCCTGTCACCGTCTCGTCGTCGGCTGCCCCGAGACTCGCGACCCCCCAGTCGCCGGTCTCGACGGCCGTCCCACCCGCCGCGCCGAGCGTCGACACCCCGCCGGCCACGGCCAGCGCCGAGCCGGAGCCGACGACGACGGCGAGGACGAGCAGTCCGACCGCCACCTGTCTCCGGTTCACACCTCCACCGACGGGTCACACCCACCTAAACGACCCCGGTTCTCCCGCCCGTTCGCGCACGCTTTCGCCCGTTTGCACCCAGTTGTGCGGTCCGTGTGCCGACTCCTCCCCGTCGTGCAGTCCGTGTGCAGGCTCCTCCCCGTCGTGCAGTCCGTGTGCAGGCTCCTCCCCGTCGTGCAGTCCGTGTGCAGGCCCCTCCCCGTCGTGCAGCCCGTGCGTCGACTCGCTACAACGGCTCGTCGCCGTCGACGATCCGGAGACACCGCTCGGCCATCGCCGGGACGCGGTCGCGCATCAGCGGGTACAGCTCGTCGTCGCCGTTCCCCTCCAGGTGCCGCCGGAAGAACATCTCGCCCAGCGCGGCGAGTTTGTACACCGCCAGCGCGCGGTAGAAGCGGTCGTGTTCGTAGGTGAACCCCGTCGCGTCCTCCCAACGGGCGACCAACTCGCGGCGCGTCGGGTACCCCTCGCGTTCGGTGAACGTCGTCCCGAGTTCCGGCACCGCCGGCTCGGGGTCGTCCGGATCGCGCCAGAACGACAACAGCCACCCGAGATCCGTCCGCGGGTCGCCCAACGTCGACAACTCCCAGTCGAAGACGCCGACCAACTCCGGGGGCGTCCCCGGCGCGAACATCAGGTTGTCGAGTTTGAAGTCGCCGTGGACGAGCGTCGTCGGGTGGGCCTCGGGGACGTTGTCCGTCAGCCACTCCGTCGCCTCGAAGATCTCCGGCACCTCGCGTTCCGCCATCGTCGTCTCGAAGGCCCACTGGAACTGGCCGGCCCAGCGGTTCACCTGTCGGCGGGTGAACCCCTCCGGACGACCGAACTCGGCGAGCCCGACCGCCGCCGGGTCGACGCCGTGGATCGCCGCGAGGGTGTCGACCGTCTCCTCGCCGAGTCGACGGCGGTGGGCGGGTGTCGCGAACCGCTCCGGCTCCGCGTCGCGGATCACCGTCCCGCGAGTGCGCTCCATCACGTAGAAGTCCGACCCGATCACGGCCGGGTCCTCGCAGGCGGCGACCGGCACCGGCACCGGCACCGGCGTGTCGACGAGCGCGTCCGTCACGCGGTACTCGCGCAACACGTCGTGAGCCGTCTCGGCGGTCTCGCCCGGCGGCGGCCGCCGAACCACCAACTCGCGGTCCCCGTACGTGACGAACAGCGTCTCGTTCGAGTGGCCCTCGCGGTGGCGCTCGACCGCGAACGCGTCCGCGTCCGTCGACTCCCCAGAGGCGTCGGCGTCCGTCGACTCCCCAGAGGCGTCTGCGTCCGTTCCGGTCGGCTCGCCGAGCGCGTCGGCGAGGAACGCACGCAACGCAGACTCGTCGACCAGTCGGTCCGCGTACGACCGCTCGGGGTCGGCCGAGTCACCGCCGTCGCCCGATCCCGTGGGCTCACCGTGGTCCTCTGTCACGCTCGTCACCACACCCCACGGCGACAAAAGTCTCGGGAAACGGCCTCCGCGTTGTCCGACTGGGGTGCCCACGGGGGTTGATACGGACGCGGGTCCAGGTGTCGGTGTGAACCTCTCGTACGACGACGGCGAGACTGCCCGCGACCTCGCCGACAGGACCCAGGCACTGCTCGACGACGTGGTGATCCCGACCGAGCGGGAGGTGCTCGGCGACGGGCCGGTCGACGACGCGACGCTGGCCGAGTTGCGCGAGGCGGCCCGCGAGTACGACGTGTACGCCCCGCAGGTGAGCGAGGCCCACGGCGGCCTCGGGATGGACTTCCGCGACGTACTCCCGGCGTTCGAGGTCGCCGGCCGCTCGCTGCTCGGCGCGCACGCCTGTCGCGTCAACGCCCCCGACGAGGGGAACGTCCACACCCTGGAGCTGCTCGGGACGGACGCCCAGCGGGAGCGGTGGCTCCAACCGCTCGTCGACGGGGAGATCGACTCCGGGTTCTCGATGACGGAACCTCTCCAGGGAGCGGGCTCGGACCCGAAGATGATCCAGACGACGGCTCGCCGCGAGGGCGACGAGTGGGTGATCGACGGCCACAAGTGGTGGACCACCGGCGGCGGGAGTGCGGACCTCCTGATCGTGATGGCGCGCACCGACGAGGAAGCGCACCCGTACGAGGGCTGCTCGCTGTTCCTCGTCCCGGCCGACACCGACGGGGTCGAGATCGTCCGGGAGATCCCGCACATGGGTGGTGCGGTGACGGGGATGAGTCACGCGGAGATCGTCTACGACGGTGTCCGCGTGCCCGAGGAGAACCTCCTCGGCCGCGAGAACGCCGGGTTCCACCACGCACAGCAGCGACTCGGTCCGGCACGACTCACGCACTGTATGCGCTACGCCGGGCTCGCGGAGCGGGCCCTCGACGTGGCCGTGGCGTACGCCAGCGAGCGGCGGGCGTTCGACGGCCCGCTCGCCGAGAAGCAGTCGCTCCGGTTCGACGTGGCAGAGGCCCACACGGATCTCCACGCCGTCCGGACGATGGTCCGGGACGCCGCCGACCGGATCGCCGCGGGCGAGGAGGCGCGCCACCGCGTCGCGATGGCGAAGCTGTTCGCGGCGAACGCGGTCCAAGACGCCGTCGACACCGCGGTCCAGATCTGCGGCGGCAACGGGATCGGGAAGGACCTGCCGCTGGCGGACTTCTTCCAGGCCGCTCGGCAGTTCCGACTCGTCGACGGCGCCGACGAGGTCCACAAGCGCGTGATCGCCCGCGCCGCCTTCGACGACCCCGACACGGACGAACTCGCCCCGCTGACCCGGTTCGGCGAGCCGAACGGGGACTGATCTACACAGACGAGAGGGTGGAGTGCGGCGAGAGTGAGAGAGAAGCGGTAGCTCGGCGGCGAGACGGCAGAGAACCCGATTTCGACGCGTCCGGGTGCGTCAGTCCTCGTCGTCTTCGTCTTTCATGTCTTGGAGCTTCGAGACCAGGTCCGAGGTGGACTCCTCGGTCTCGAAGCTCACGTCGCCGTCGTGGTCGTTCTCGTGGACGTTCACGGTCGCCTCGTCGCCCGGGCCACCGTCGGACTGCTGCCGTTCTTGCTCGGACTCGTCGTAGCTACCGAATCCCATACCCACACCCTCGAAACCGAGAGACATAAACCCCGGCTTCTGCGCCCGGAGTGCGGCGTGTGGTCGACTCACGTGTCGAGTGGCTGCCGCCGCCTCGCGGCGGCACCACGACCCTCTGCGTCGACTACTCCTCGTCGCGGTCCGGGTCGGCCTCGTCGTCGGCGCGACGCTGTACGTCGACCCGGTAGTGTTCGAGGATGTCGCGTCCCAGCAACAACGGGTAGCTCATGTGCGAGCGGTCTTGGACACTCGCCGTCACCGTGTGGCGCTGGCCACCGATCCCGACGACGATGTCGACCACCGGACGCGCCGCACCCTGCTTGACGCTACCCGACTTCACACGGGTCATGCTCTTGATCGGCCCGGCGCCGATTTCGCCGGCCAGGGACGTGTCGATGGACGACCGCGTCGCGCCGGTGTCGGACTTGGCGTACACCCGCGTCGAGCCCTGTGTCCCGGCGACCGCCACGTCCTCGATGTACCCGACGACGGGGCGCTCCCCAGTGGTCGGTCGAGGCTTCGTCGGGAGACAGTCCGGGCGCGAGTCGTCGAGTGTCTCCGCGACACGTGCGACGCGGTCGTCGTCGACCGTCCCGCCGGCGCGCTCGATCCCGAGGCGGGCGACGTACGGGGCGGGAGAGACACCACAGGCCTGGAACAGCCCCTTGAATCCAGCCGTCGGGTTCACCTCCAGCACGGACCAGCCGTCGTACCCCTCGACGAGGTCGACACCGGCGTAGTCGAGACCGACCGTCTCCGTCGCACGCAGCGCGATCTCGCGGACGCGCTCGTCGAGGTCCGCCGTGGCGTCGGCCACGTCCCCACCCAACGCGACGTTCGTCCGCCAGTCACCCTCCGGTGCGAACCGTCGCATCGCGCCGACGACCTCGTCGCCGACGACGTACACGCGCAGGTCGCTGTGGCGCTCGCCGTCGCGGTCGAGCAGCTCCTGGAGGAACGCCTGTCGGTCCCCGACGGTCGGGTTCACCGGGTCGTCGGCGTCGATCTTCCAGGTGCCGCCGCCGTGGGTGCCGATGGCGGTCTTGTAGACGGCCTCGTCGCCGTAGCGGTGGCGCTCGTCGTTGAGCCGGTCGTGGGCGAGCGCGAGGAAGGCGTCGGGTACCGGGAGGTCCGCCGCCGCGAGCGCGACCGCCGTCGCGAACTTGTGGACCGCCGTCAGCACCGCCGACGGCTCGTTCAACACCGGCCGCGTGCGGGCGAGTGTCGCCGCCAGTCCGAGTCCCTCGGCGGGTTCCGCGACGTTCGAGAGCAGCAGTCGGTTCGCCACCACGTCTACGTCCGGGTCGAGCGTGACGGTGCCGTCCTCGACCGCGACGGTCGTGTTCTCGGTCCGGAGCCACACCGGCTCGTGGCCCAGGTCGGCGACCGCGTTACAGATGGCCTTCGACTCCTTGCTCGTGTGTGTCGCGAGGACGCCGACGGTCACCGCGTCCGCGGCCGTGGCAGGGTCGTCCGTCTCCATACCCGACGGGCACGCCCACCGGACATAACTGTCCCGGGTCGGGGGGTGAACGGACACCCGGGCGGTCGATCCGACTCGCCCTCCCGGCGTGGCTCACCCCGTGGACGAGGTCACCCGTCGTCGCCGACGGCCGACCCGGCCGAGACGACGGCTCACTCCGTGTCGACCGCCGAGACTGCCGAGACGGCCGCTCGCTCGTCGGTGACGACGCCGTGTGCGGCGTCCGCGACGGACGCGGGTGGCTCGCCGGGGCCGTCCGCGTAGCGACTCGCCAGGCTCGCGCGGAGTGCGTCCCGGACACAGGCACGAGTCGCCGCCCCGACCGGCGTCGCGCTCCCGGAGAACGCCGCCCGCTCGCCGTCCGGGTCCGAGCCGACGACGACCGCGTCGGAGGTGGTACCCGGGACGCCGACCGTCGCGAGTAGCGTCGCCGCCTTCGCCTCCGCCGCCACCGCGACGAGGTTCGCCGCCGCCCCCGCCGCCAGCGACCGCTCCGTGACCACGACGACGTTCACCGTCCCGTCGTGGTCTCTCGTCTCCCCACCACCGACCAGCTCGTCGTGGTCCGTCTCCCCGTCTCCTCGCAGTCGCGAGGACGCGGCGTCGTGGTCCGGCTGCGGGAGCGCCGCCGGGTTGGAGACACCCGCCGTGACGACGGCGGCGACGGAGCCACGCCGGGCGACTCGCGCGTGGCGCTGCGCGACGCCGGTGAACAGCACCGGCGTCCGGGCGTCGCCTGCCCCCGTCTCGGCCGTCTGGCCGTCGCCTGCTCCCGTCTCGGGCGTCTCGCCGTCGACGGGTGTCGCTTCGACCGTCTCGGTGTCGCCCACTCCCGTCCCGTCCGCCTCGGCGTCGAGATCCGCCGCCGTCTCGACGCGGGCTTCGCGCACTCGGTCGCGTGCGTACGCACGTAGATCACGTTCCGACCACCCCTCGGGGACGGTCACGTTGTACACCGCGTCTGCGCGGGACGTGCCGCCGTCGTAGCCGGTCGAGAGCCACCGCGTCCCCGGTCGTCCGATCCGGAGCACGCCGTCGTCGCGGGCGACGGAGACGACGCCGGTGTGGTCGTCGTCCGACGTGGCGCTGCGAGCGTCGTCGCCACCACGCCCGTCGGACTCGTCACTCGTCACGGTCGGTCGGGCTCGCCGCGACGGCGCGCGCCGCCTCGATCAGTCGGTCGTTCGCCTCGGGGGTGCGGACGGCGACACGGACGTGTCGCTCCAACCCGCGGAAACTCCGCGCGTCGCGGACGGCAATTCCCCGCTCGCGGAACCCCGAGACGACCCCGTCCACGTCGCCCGAGGGGAGTCGACACAGCAGGAACGGCGCCGCGACGGCCTCCAGCCCAGGCGCGTCCGGGCGGTACACGTCGAACGGCTCGTCGAGCGCCGCGGCGAGACGAGCCCGCTCGCTGCGGACGCGCTCGCGGGTGGCGGCGACGAACTCCGAGGCCCGGAGCGCGTGGGTGCCGACGCGTGCCGCGGGTGTCGAGAGGTTCCAGGCGCGCCGCGCCGTCGCGAGGTCGTCGCGCCGCTCGTCCGTCGCGACGAGGAAGCCGGCTCTGAGCCCAGGGAGCCCGAACAGTTTCGTCAGGGCCCGCGCCACGACGACGCCCTCCTCGCCGGCCAGCGACGCGTGGTCGGTGAACCCGAGGAACGCCTCGTCGACGAGCAGTTCCGTCTCCGCCGCGCGACAGCGGGCGGCGAACTCCCGCACACGACCGGGCCGGTGTGCGTCGCCGGTGGGGTTGTTTGGGCGACAGAGGATCGCCGCCGCGTGGTCCGTCGGGTCGGCGTCGACGACGGACTCGTGTGGCACCGACACCGGCGTGGCTCCCTGGAGTCGGACCTCGCGGGCGTACTCGCCGAAGCTCGGCGACGGGACGAGCACGGTGTCGCCCGGACCGACGCGGGTGGCGAGCGCGAGCCGGAGGCCGGCGAGTCCGCCGGGCGTCTGGACCACCTGTTCGGGCGCACAGTCGACGAAGTCGGCCGCGGCCGCGCGGAAGGCGGGGTAGGCGTCGTCCGGGTAGCCACGAGCCGCGTCGAGCGCCTCCGTGTACACCTCGCGGGTCCCCGGCGGCGTCTCCGGGTTCGTGTTCGCCGAGAAGTCGAGTAACTCCGGATCGTCCGCCCCGCCGTGTGGGACGCGCTCTACGTCCCGCACCCCCGCTGCGTGCATGCTCGTCACCACCGAGTGACTCGGGTGACTTGGGTCTTCCTCGTCGGCTCGGGGGGCTCGCGGCCGGGCGAGGGGTTCCGACGGCTCGCGACCCGACGAGCGGGCGACCCCGACGGCTCGCGACCTCGAAGAGTGGTGCCGAGAACGCACCTCACCCGCTGTCGGCGCGCTCGGCGGCGAGCAACTCCGCCGCGACCGCCAGGTCGCGTCGCCGGTTGACGTTCACCGCCAGTCGGGTGTCCCACCGCCGGAGCACCGTGTCCTCGTCGTCCGCGACGACGTTCACGCCGGTCGGTGCCCACGCGTCCGCCGGGACACGCGTTCGCGGTAGGGACTGTGACACCGGGGTCGCCGTCTCGTCGCCACCGTCGCTCCCTCCGTCGTCGCCGGCCGCCCCGTCGCCACCGTCGCTCCCTCTGTCCTCGTCGGCCGGCCCGTCGCCACCGCCGACCGTCCCGTCGCTGCCGCCGACCGCGTCGGCGTCGTAGTCCCCGGCCAACGAGTCGACACTGACGCCGAGTCGCGCCTTCGACACGGCCGGGACGTGGACCGTCGTCGAGCCGTCGGCGGCCGCGACCACGTCGTCGATCACGTCTGGCCCGAGCAGCGGGAGGTCGGCCGCGACCGTGAGTGCTGGCGTCTCGACGTGGTCGAGCGCCGCGAGCAGGTCCGAGACGTACCCCTCGCCGGGCGTCTCGACCACCGCGACAGCCTCCCGCTCGCGGAGGTGAGCGGCCGTCGCCTGGGTGTGTGGCGAGACGGCGGCGACGACCCGGTCGCAGTCGCTCCCGCACACGGCGTCGACGACCCGGTCGACCATCGGGACGCCCGCGACACGCACGAGCGGCTTCTCGCGGTCCGCGTCGAGTCGCGTCCCACGCCCGCCACACATCACGAGAGCGTCCACGCCACCACCCCCACGTGGAGTCCGAGCACTCGCGCGAGTTCGTTCACCGCCCCGAACACGTCGCCGGTCACCCCGCCGAGGAGTCGGTCGGCGAGTCGGAGTCCGACGACCACGGCGACCGCCGCACCGGCGAGCACGCCACTCACGAGGGCGAGGAGCCCCGCCGGAGCGACGCCGACCACCCCGGAGAGACCGCCGTCGGGAGCCCCAGCCGTGGGTAGCGTCGCGACCAGGGGGAGGAGCCAGAGCGGCGTCACCGCCGCGAGGACGGGGACCACCCCGCGTGGCCCCGACGCGTCCGCGAACTGCGACCCGAGCCCCTCGTGGGCGGCGGTGCCGAGACACACGGTCGTCGCCGTCGCGGCTCGTGCGCCGACCTCCGCCGCGACGACCAGGGTGACCGCGACGACGACCGGGCGACGCGCCGCCGCGGCGAACCCGCTCCAGAGCCCGAGCAGCGCCACGCCGACTGCGACCGCGCCGCCGACGCCGAGTGTCGTGTCCTCCAGCACCGCCAGTCGGTCGGCGGCGTCGCCGTGGACCACCGCCGCGTCGCCGAGGTCCGCGACGCCGTCGAGGTGCGTGATCCCCGTCGTCGCGAGCAACAGCGCCAGTCCCGCGGTCGCGCCGGTGACGGGCGGGAGCGACAGCGCCGGCGCCGCGGCGACCGGCACGGCGACGAGGAGACCGAGCGGGTAGCCGACCACCGGGAACGCCCACGGCGACCGGGTGAGGGCCCGCCACGCGCGTTCGGAGTGACCGACCGGGACGCGGGTGAGGAACCCGACCGCACCGCGAACCGCGTCGATCACCCGCCCACCTCCGTCGCGGCGACGGTCGCGAGGAGGGTCACCGCCGCCACGGCGTAACTGGCGACCCCGGCGACCGCCGCGACCCGGACACCGTGGCGGGCCGCGGCCGGCGAGGGGAGGTCGTCGCCGTACGGCAGTTCGTACGTCTCAGGCTTCCGGAGGCGAACCCCGAGGACGGCCGCCAGCGTCGCCATCGGCCATCCGGAGTTCGGCGAGTCGGGCGTGTCGGCGTGGCGCCGCGCGGCGCGCACCGCGCCGGGGGCGCCGGCGGCGACGGCCACCAGCACGGTCGCGAGCCGCGCCGGCAGCCACATCACCGCGTCGTCGAGTCTGGCGCTGGGTGTCCCGACGCGTTTCGACCGGTAGCCCAGCATCGAGTCGAGCGTGTTCACGCCCTTCACCCACGTCGCCGCCGCCGCACCCACCGCGAGACCGATCACCGGAGGTGAGACGGTGGTCACCCCCTGCGGCGTGATCGGCCACGACGAGAGACCGGCGGAGGGCGTGCCCGCGACCGCCGGCCCGACCACCGTCCAGCCGACGACGCCGAGGACGAACCCCGTCAGTGGCGCGACCAGCCCGTCGGCGAGGTTCTCCGCGACGCTCTCGACGGCGGCACTCCGAACTGCACCCGCCGAGAGCTCGCTCGCGTCACGCCCCGCCAGCGACCGCAGTCTGGTCCGTGCCGCGTCGAGGTCCGTCGTCGTCGCCGCGATCACGGCACGCGCCTCCGCGAGCAACAGACGGAGACTCGTCGTCACGAACACCACCAGACCAGCGGCGAGCGCCGCAGCCGCGGTCACGACCACCGCGTCGCCGTCCGAGCCGGCGACACCCGCACTCGCGAGCCACGCGGTCGCGAGGACGACTCCCCCGGCGAGCCCCGCAGCGATCAGCGGGGCGACCACCGCGACGACGACCCCGACCGTAAGCGGGTGTCCCCACGCTCTGTCGACCGGCGCGACCACACGCCCGAACAGCGCGACCGGGTGGACGCGAGCCGGCGGCTCACCGACCGCCGCGTCGAGTCCCGCGGCGACGAGGAGTGCAGCGGTCGCGACGAGGCTCACGGCGACCACCCGTCGTGAGGTCCAGTCACTGTCGGGCGTCTCGCGGCATGCGGGCTTCAATCGCTCGGTCCAGCGGGCGGCCGAGACGGGTCACGGTCCGGTCACCGACCTCGTCTGGCCGGTCACGTCTGGTCGTGCGTGTGGTGGAAGAACCGAACCAGCGGCGTGTCGCCGTCGGAGACGGGCCGGAAACAGACGCGGCGGTACCGCTCGTTGTCGATGAGGTTCACCATCAGCCCGGCGTCGTGGTCCGACAGCGACTCGTAGGGGTCGCCACACACCGGACACACCGCCGGCGACTCGTCCGGACGGGTGCTGTCGCCGCTGGCCGCCGGTGGGACGACCGGGTCGTCCCCCGTCGAGCGGTCACCGTCGGTACCCACGTCCCCGTCACCGCCGTGGTCCCGAGTCACGGGCGAGGTGACGGCTCCAGACCTCAAAAGGTCGGTGGCGCCGGGCGACTGACGGCTCGGTCACGTTAACTCTTTCCCCGAGTCACCACGGGTGAATCGAGAGTCCCCAGTTTATGCACACTGGGTGTGGAGTAGTGATCGAGAGATGCAACGCAGTCTCGCTCCCGTGTTGACCGTTCTGTTACTGGCAGCGGCGATTCCGGCGGGCTCGGCCCCCGCGGCGGCCGACGGACTCGTCTCCGTCTCGACGACCGTCGGGCCGTCACAGCCAGTCCCCGAGGAAGAGTTCACGATCACCGCGAACCTCTCGAGCACCGAGGACTCCTCGAGTACCTACAAGTTCCTCGAAGCGGAGGTCCGCGAGGGACGCGAGAAGGGTGACGAACTCGTCTCGCGGACGGACCTCACCGGCGAGTTGCGTCCCGGGACGACCCGCGAGCTCGCCGTCGACGCACAGCTCAACGAGTCCGGGACACACACCGTGTTCCTCCACGTCGAGGCACGAGACACGGACGGCGACCGGAGACGGATCGTCCAGCCGGTGACCGTCGAGGTGATCCAGGGTCACCCGCAGGTGGCCGTCGACACCGATCCGGCCGCGCCCGGGGAGCCGCGGACGATGCGCGTGACGCTGTCGAACGGACTCGACACGTCGGTGTCGAACGTCGAGTTGGTGGCGGCGAGTGACGCCGCCGACATCTCGGAGTCGCGGCGCGTCGCCGCGACGCTCGCCAGCGGCGGCGAGCAGACGTTCGAGTACACCGTGCGCCCCGAGGAGAACGCCGTGTTGCCGGTCGACGTCCGCGTGCGGTACACCACGGACGGCGAGCGTCGCGACGTCGAGTACACGCTCGACGCGGACTTCTCGCCGGCCGACGAGCCGAGCGAACACCCGCAACTGGAGGTGAACGTCCCCACCGCGCTGCCCGGGTCGAGTCGCCCCGTGAACGTCACCGTCGCGAACGGTCTCGACGAGGACGTCCGACAGGTCTCGGTCACCGTCAGTAGCGACCAGGCGACGTTCGACACGACGGAACGTGTCCGGGCGACGATGACCGCCGGCCAGACGGCGCGCTTCTCGTTCCCCGCGACCGTCGACGAGGCCGGCCGGTACCCGGTGACGGTGACGCTCCGGTACACGGACGAGAACGGCCGTCAGCAGGTGAGTCGCACGTTCCAGGGGAACTTCGACGAGCCGACGAACCCCGGTCGCGTGACGCTCACCGGCGTCGACGCCGTCGCACGCGGCGGGACGCTGGAACTGTCGGCGACGGCGAGTAACGTC
This sequence comes from Halobaculum sp. MBLA0147, assembly GCF_041361345.1. Lineage (NCBI taxonomy): Archaea > Methanobacteriati > Methanobacteriota > Halobacteria > Halobacteriales > Haloferacaceae > Halonovum > Halonovum rutilum. Next base: position 919,479 of record NZ_JBGKAD010000001.1, read on the forward strand.
GGGTCGGACGACGTGTCGTCGGTCGTCGTCTCGATCCCGGGCTCCGGCCCGGCGACCGGCACCGACTACTTCGTCGGCAGCGTGGAGGCGAGTGACTTCGCCTCGTTCACGCTCTCGACGGGTGTGACCGGGAACCTCTCCAGTGTGCCCGTCGAAGTGACCTACACCGTGGAGGGCATGGAGCGATCGTACACCACCGAGGTGCCGGTCACGCAGGTAGACACCCGACCCCGTCGCGACGCCAACAGTGGCGGTGGGCTCCCGATCGTGCCGATCGCAGTCGGGGGCGTCGTGGTGATCCTCCTGATCGTCGCCGTGCGGATCAGGGGGTGACGACGGTGTCCGACGACGCACCGGCGACCGGCGGGTTCGACGCCAAGAGCGCCCGCGAGGTCGAGGCCGTGATCCCCGAGGACGCGATCATCCGCGGGCGGGACGTGGTCAAGGAGTACCAGACCGGCGACCAGACCGTCCGCGCGCTGAAGGGGATCGACTTCGGGATCGGCCCCGGAGACTTCGTCGCCGTCGTCGGTCCCTCCGGCTCCGGGAAGTCGACGCTGTTGAACCTGCTCGGCCTGTTGGACGTGCCGACCAGCGGCGAGGTGACGCTGAACGGTGAGGACGTAGCGAGGTTCGACGACGCCGAACGCACCCGCAAGCGCAAGCAGGTGATCGGGTTCGTCTTCCAGAGTTTCTACCTGATCCCGACGCTGACCGCCCTCGAGAACGTCGAGATGCCGCGGATGCTCGACCGGACGCCGACGGTGACCCGCCGGCGTGCGACGGAGTTGCTGGAGCGAGTGGGCTTGGGCGACCGCCTGGACCACTACCCGGACGAGCTGTCTGGCGGACAGAAACAGCGCGTCGCCATCGCGCGGTCGCTGATCAACGACCCCGACCTGGTGTTGGCCGACGAGCCGACCGGGAACTTGGACCGGGACACGGGCGACCAGATCCTCGACCTGTTCGACGAACTCAGACGCGAGGAGGGAGTCGCCGTCGTCACCGTGACACACGACGACTACGTCGCGGAGGCCGCCGACCGCGTCGTCAACCTCATCGACGGGACACTGCGGACGAGTGGTGACGCCAGTCACGGCAGCGCCGACCCAGACGCCGGGGCCGTGACGGACGCCGACACCGACGGCGTGGGTGACACGGACGCCTCGACCGTGACGGATGCGGACGCCGACGGAGACGCTCCGGCGGTGACGGGCGTCGACGGTGTGGCCGACGGGGACGCCCCGGCGGTGACGGACACGGACGGCGACGGCACGGGCGATACGGACGCCCCGGCAGTGACGGACACGGACGGCGACGGCGAGCCCGCAGACGAGTCGGCCGAGTCGGAGTCGGCCACCGAGACGGCGGTAGCGCACGACGGCGAGCCCGACGACGGAGTGCAGACCGACGCGTCGGGCGACACGGACGGCGGCGAGTCCACCGACGGAGGTGACCCCGGGTGAGTCTGCTCCGTCGGTTGAGCGCACAGGTGCCCACACTGGTGTTGGCCCGTCGGAACGTCTCGCGGGCGAAGACGCGGTCCGTCCTCGCCGTCGTCGCCATCGTGATCGGTGTCGTCGCCATCGGCGGGATCGGCGTCGGCGGCGAAGCGTTCAAACAGGACCAGTTGGCCGCCTACGAGGGGTTCGGCGGGACGGCGACGGTGTCGCCGGTCTTCTACGAGGACGAACCCGACACCCGGACGTTCGACGAGAGTGAACTGAGTCGGATGCGGCAGGCCGCCGGGAGCGGGACCCTCATCCCGATCCGTCGCGTCTCCGGCCTGGTCCGTGGACCGAACGGCGACCCCATCGTGTTCGCCCGGACGTGGGGAATCGACGACCCGTCGGCGTTCTACGACGCCAGCGAGGGTGAGTTACCGGAGACGTTCCGGCGCGACGTGGTCGTCGTCGGGTCGTCGTTCGCCGACTCGAACGACGTGTCGGTCGGTGACACGCTCCGTGTCGACGGGGGCGGCGCGGACGGCGAGTACCGCGTCGCGGCCGTGCTCGAACCACAGGGGCAGGCCGACCCGCTCCAGGCGGACAGGGCCGTGTTCGTCCCGAACGCGGAACTGGACCGGGACACCTACGACCAGGTGATCGTCCAGGCGAACGTCCGCGTCGAGGGGATCGACGGACTCGTCGCGAACATCGAGTCGGCGTTCAACGAGCGCCGCGACCGCGTCTTCGTGACCACAACCGAGAGCCGGAAAGAACAGCAAGAGCAGGCGTTCACGCTCATCAACCAGTTCCTACTCGGGATCAGCAGCATCTCGCTGTTGGTCGCGGCGGTGACCATCGCCAACACCATGCTGATGTCCGCCATCGAACGCGAGGGTGAGATCGGCGTGTTGCGCGCCGTCGGCTTCGGGAAGTTCGCCGTCGTCCGACTGCTCGTCGCCGAGGCCGGACTGCTCGGCGTCGCGGGCGTCGGCGCCGGTGTCCCGCTGGCACTCGGGTTCGGTGCCGTCGCCAACGAACTGCTCGTCGGCGACCCGCTGGCGTTCACCGCGACCGGACTGACGTACATCGGCGTCGGCGCCGTCTTCGGCGTCCTGACCGCGCTCGTCGGGGGGCTGTACCCCGCGTGGCGAGCGGCGAACAAACGACCCGTGGAGGCACTCGGATGATCGCACACGACACTCACCGTCGGCGTTGCCGTCGTCGCGCACACGAACGAACCGGCGGGAGACGAACCGACGGGAGACGAACCGACGGGAGACGAACCGCCGGCGACCGCCCCGTCGGGGAGGTGTCGGCGTGAGTCTCCTCTACCGGCTGACGGGCAAGTTCCCGTCGGTGATCATCGCGAAGCGCAACATCTCGCGAGCGAAGACCCGCTCCGCGCTGGCGGCGCTGGCGATCGTGATCGGCGTCGTCGCCATCGGCGCGGTCGGCGGCGCGAGCGTCGCGTTCAAGGAGAGTCAGTTCGCGCTGTTCGAAGAGCAGGGTGCGAACAACGTGTTCGTGTCGCCGGGGTTCGACGCCGACGAGCGGTTCCTCGACCGAGAGGACGTCCTCCAGATTCAGGAGGCGGTCGGGAGCCGGGCGGTGGTCGGCACGGCCGGGAGTTCCGGTGAGTACGTGAAGCGAGCGGACAGGCGAGAGGACGTCGGGATCACCTACATGGAGGACCCACGCGTGATACACGACATCGGGCGTGGGGAACTCCCGACGAACTGGCGCGACAGCGCCGTGGTCTCCGACGAGTTCGCCCGCGAGTACGGGCTCGGCGTCGGTGACCGGATCACTCTCGTCACCACGAGAGAGACGCCGGCCGGCGAGATCGAGTCGCGCGACACCTACCGTGTCGCCGCCGTCCTCACCCCTACGTCTCAGTTCGGCGTCGACGAGGTGTTCCTCCCGCTGTCGAAACTGGAGGCGCAGCGGTACGACCAGGTGCAGGTGATCACCGAGAGTGCCGACAGAGCCGAGGCCGTCGCGGACGACCTCGACGAGCGGTTCAACGGCCGGAAGGACGAGCTGTTCATCCTCGAACTCTCCTCGATCGTCCGATTCATCGAGAACCTCGCGAACAGTATCAACCTGTTCCTGATCGCGCTGGCGTCGATCTCGCTGGTCGTCGCGGCCGTCGCCATCGCCAACACGATGCTGATGGCGGTGATCAAGCGCCGCGAGGAGATCGGGGTCTTGCGCGCCGTCGGCTACCAGCGCGGGGACGTGTTGCGGATCCTCCTCGTGGAGTCGACGATGCTCGGCGCGCTCGGCACGGCGGTCGGGATGGCGATCGCACTCGCCGTCTCCGTGGCCGCGAACGCGATCTTCCTCGGCGACCCGCTGGCGTTCACCGGCGAGGCGCTGACGTACCTCGGCGGGGCCGCCGTGTTCGGCATCCTGGTGAGCCTGATCGCCGGGGTCTACCCGGCGTGGCGCGCCGCCAACGACCGCCCGGTGGACGCACTGCGCGGGTGACTCTCCACGGCGCATCCCACCGCATCCTCTGCCAACCCCCGTGCACCCGCGACGCGTCTCGCTGCACCCGCGACTGGTCGGTCGAGACACGCAGGGCCGAGACGGCACACGTCGCGGAACTCAGACGCCGGTGGCCGAGCCACCTTCCTCGGCCCGGTCGCGGTAGACGCGCAACAGCTCTTCGAGGATCATCCCGGAGCGGTCGGTCGCGTCGTAGTTCTCGTCGATGTACGCCTCCGCGGCCTCGAAGTCGTTGCGGAGTCCGTACTGCCGGACCGTGATGACGGCGTCGAGGAAGTCGCGGCCACCGTCGGCACCCAACAGCTTCGGCTGGTCGCCCAGGTCGAGTTCGTCTTTCAACTCCCCGTACGCGAACGTCGCCGGGTCGTACTCGTCGTCGACCAGCGCGAGCACGTACTCGGCGGAGAACCGGTAGAACTCCGACTTGCTCTCGAACACCCCGTCGTCTACGAGCGCGTCGATCTGGTCGACGACCTCGTCGGGGTACCGGACGGTGTCCTTCGCCATCTGTGTGTCTCCTCTGTTCCACGTATCCTCGGGTAGGTAAAGAAAGTTCGGGGCACGGATCTCGGCGACGATAACTGCCGGCTCACCGGGGTGAGCGGGACCGTCTCGCCGACTGGGTCGGCGCGACCCTCGTGTCGTCGGGTGAAGCGCAGTCGTCGTGTCACGACCGCCGTGGCACCGTGACACGGTCACCCGAAGTCGGCGAGCGTGTGTTGATCGGCGACCAGCGAGCGGGCGTCGTACCCCTCGCTGGTGAGGTGCGCGGCGAGTTCGTCCGTGAACCCGTGGGTCGTGTACACGCGCTCGGGGTCGACGGCGGCGACCACGTCGCACAGCTCCCGGAAGTCACAGTGGTCCGAGAGGACGAACGTCTCGTCGTAGCCGCCGCGGTACAGGAACGAGTCGTCGACCGCCCACCCGGAGAACCCCACCGCCAGCGCGTCCGTCCGGTCGCACAGTCGATCCACCCAGTCGGACCCCGCGACACCCGAGGGGAGCACGGCGGCGTCGCCCGGCCCGAGGTCGTCGAGGTCGTCGTACCGCGTGCCGGGGAAGGACACGTCGTGGTGGGACGCGATCACCGCCGAGAGGTCCGCGATCGCCTCGGAGACCACCACCGACCGCCCGGCACGCTCCGCGAGCAACTGGAGTTCCTGTGCGCGTCCCAGCGCGTAGCCGAACAACAGGACGGGCCGGTCGGTTGTGTCTTCGAGGAAGTCGACGATCCGTCGTTCCAGTTCCGCCTGCGGCGGGAAGACGTACTCCGGCGTGCCGTACGTCGCCTCGACGACCAACACGTCCGCGTCCGGCGGCTCGAACCCGTCGAGGGAGAGGCGATCCCGCGTCGAGACGTCGCCCGTGTAACAGTACGTCGTCCCGTCCGGGTCCTCGACGACGACCGCCCGCGAGCCCGCGACGTGACCGGCGTCGACCAACTCGACGCGGGGGTGTGAGACCGCCGCGACGGGGTCGTCGCGTCTGACCCCCGCCAGCGCCGCCGTCGTGGGGGAACACACCGCCTCACCGGGGGAGTCGTCGTAGAGGTGGTCGCCGTGGGCGTGACTGTAGACGGCCACGTCGCCGTCCGGCGTCGCTGCGTCCGCGACGACGCGCGTGCCGTCCGAGAGTGCGATCTCGACGCCGTCTCGCAGTGTCACACCCGTGTCGGTGTCGTCCGTCACCGTCCGTCGGGTGGGGCGGCGCGGAGATACTGGTTTCGGTGGCGGGGCGACAGACGGCGGTTCCCTCACCCTCTCGCACGTCCGGGGACGGCTCACCAGTCTGCGAACGCGCCGTCCAACAGCGTCTCCCGTTGGCGAGTGAGGTAGTCGCGTTGCGCGCGACGGACGGCGTCGGGGAACGCCATCCCGTCGGCGCGGTGTTCCCGTGCTCGGTCGCGTTTCCAACTCGCCGGGGTGGTGCCCGTCTCGACGCGGTGGCGTAGCGGGGCGAGGTACCCCTCCGCCTCCCGTTCCGAACAGCCCGCGCCGACCAGCCCCGCCTCCGCGTGGGCGAAGATGTCCTCGAAGACCCGCTCGATGTCGGTCGTCTCCACGCCGTCGTTGGTCACCCACTGCAGGTCCGCATCGAGGCCCTCGGCCGCCGCGGCGCGGAAGTTGTCGTGGGCCGTCCCCCAGTCGAGTCGCCGCGACGGGTGGCGTCGCTGCGGAAGACACTCCATCAGCCCGGCGAACGCCGCCACGAACGCCACGGAGTCGCGCACGGTCGGCTGGCCCGGAATCGGTCGGAACTCCAGACGGGCGTTGGCGGCCGACCGCGAGTCCCCACCGAAGACGGGACGTACCCACCGCCAGTAGGTGCCGTGTTTCCGGCGCAGCGTCGCGAACGTGTCGTCGAACCGGTCGCCGGCGACGATCGCGTCCTCCGGCATCGGGACGATCACGTCGTCGGCCGCGACGCGGTCGACCGCCTCCTCGACGGTGTGGAGGTCCTGCGGGAGACACACCTTCGGCGCGCCGGTGACGTTCAGACACTCGAACGTCGCGACGCGGTTCTCGTCGTGGCCCTCGGCGAGGATCGCGTCCGGATCGGCGTCGTCGGCGTACAGCTCCGGCGGGAAGAACGGACTGTTCACCCCGAGCGCCAGCAGCGGGCCGGCGAGTCTGATTGCGTAGTCGTGGTACCGCGGCAGGTCACTCGCCGTCGGCACCTGGTAGTGCGGTTGGATGGAGGTCGTCAGCGCCACCGGCATCGCCGTCCGACACGCGAAGTCGACGAACGGGGCGTCGATCCGGAACTCGTCGCCCGCCGCCGGACCGTTGCCCATCGCGTGGTACCGCGGCGAGTCGGACATGTTCGTCCCGATCAGGACGCCCTCCGACTCTACGGCACCCGACAGGTACGATCGCGCGCTCTCGCCCGCGGGCGGGGTGGTCCACATCGCGTCCGAGACGAGTCGCATCCCCTCCTGGCTGGTGGTCTCCAGCGCCGCCCGGAGGCGACTCCGGACCTCGGCGGACTGTGCCCGGAGTCCGTCGGGGTTGAACGGCTGTGGACTGGTCGTCATCTCCGCGTTGTGGAGGCCGAGTTCCTTCTCGAAGCCGATGAGGTCGAGCAGGCGGCGCGGGACGCGAGCCAACTCGCCGCGACCCATCCCCTCCGTCTCGTCCCCGGCGTTCCAGCGCCCCTGCGAGACGGCGTAGAACTCGTACTCCAGCCCGACGATCGACTGGTGATTGTCGAAGGTGCCGTCGCGCAGTTCCGTCTTCACCGTCTCGGCGTCGATCTCGGCGCGGTCCTGGAACGTCGCCGGGTCGACGGCGAGGATCTCCTCGACCCGCGCGGCCAACGCCGGCACGTCGCCCGCTCTCGTGGTCATACCCACCCGATTCGCTCCCGCAGCCTTAGTGTTTAGGTGGTACCACGGGACAGTGTGTGGACGGCGGAGGTGTGCTCGTCGCGACGGCAGGGTCGGCGGCGCGCGAGCGGCGCGAGTGAGACGAGCGCCTCGACTGCGAGCGGGGAACGAAGTGACCCGCGAGTTGGAGGCTCGAACGGAGTGAGAGCCTCGGAGCCGCGAGCGGGGAACGAAGTGACCCGCGAGCCGCGCGAGGGTCTCGCGAACGGAGTGAGCGAGACGGCTGGAAGGGGGAGGTGCCGTGCGGGGCGGAGATACGGCCGATCGGACCCACTGGAGCCCCGTAGTCGCCCAGACGCGCTACCCACAGAACCACCAACCCACACGACCACCTCCGCGCGACCACCCCCGCGCGACCACCTCCGCGCGACCACCTCCACACGACCACGACACCCACCGAAACACCCCGTGACACTGACTCACGCGATTCGGCCGCGAGTCGGTGTGACACGGCCGCACGCGACCGAGTTCGATCCGGAGTGTTTTTAGGGTGCGAGCCGGCACGTGTCTACACAGTCCGGTGAAGCGACAATGAACGGTGCGAGACTCGACGTGCTCGTGCCGTCGTCGCTCGTCCGGGAGGCCGAGGACGGCCGCGAGGCCACACGGAAACTCGGCTACGTCGCCCGTGCGGCGACGGTCTTCCGGGCGGACCGGTTGGTCGTCTTCCCAGACCGGGAAGGCGAGACGAGCAGGGGCGAAGAGTTCGTCCACACCGTGCTCGCGTACGCCGCGACCCCACCGTACCTGCGACGGGACGTGTGGGACCGTCGCGACGAACTCGAACACGTGGGCGTGCTCCCACCGCTGCTCCCGCACGACTCCGGCCCGGAGGGGTCGGAGACACGAGACGGAATCGTGACCGAGGTCGGACCTGAAGGCCGCGTTCGGGTCAATTGCGGACTGCAACACCCGATCTCCCTGCGTGTCCCGCCCGACAGGGCGCTCGCGGAGGGGGAGCGCGTCACCGTCAGGGTCTCTTCGAGAGAGCCGGTTCGCGCCAAACTCGTCGACGACCGCCGTGGTCTCGACGTGTGCCGGCGCGAGCTGTCGGAGGAACTCGCCGCCGCCGACGTCGCCGTCGCCACCTCCCGACACGGAGACGACCTCTCCGTGCCCGTGTTGGAGACGGTGACGCGCCGCTGCCGCGACGCGGACCGCGTCGCGGTCGCGTTCGGCGCGCCGGAACGAGGGCTGCCGACGATCCTCGGGTACCCCGAGGACGCACCGGTCGACCCCGCGGACACGCGGTTCGACCGCTGGCTGAACACGGTTCCGAACCAGGGCAGCGAGGTCGTGCGCACCGAGGAGGCGATGTTCGCCTCGTTGGGCGCACTCTCGCTGTCGCCGTGAACGAACGCCACACAACACACCCATGCCACAACCAAGCAGACCACGCAAGGGCTCGATGGGCTTCGGCCCGCGCACCCGCTCGGCCAGCGAGGTCCCACGTCTGCGCTCGTGGCCCGACGACGACGGGGCCGCGGGCGTGCAGGGCTTCGCCGGCTACAAGGCCGGGATGACCCACGTCGTGATGGTGAACGACGAGGACGACTCCCCCCGACAGGGGATGGAGGAGTCCGTACCCGTCACCGTCGTGGAGGTCCCGGAGATGCGCGCCGTCGCCGTCCGAGCCTACGAGGAGACGTCGTACGGGAAGAAACCGCTCACCGAGGTCTGGACGGGAGAGTTCCACGAGGAGCTCGACCGGACGCTGGACCTCCCGTCGGAGGACACCTTCGACGCCGACGCCGACGAGCTGCGGTCGCTCGTCGACGACGGGGCGGTCGACGACCTGCGGCTGATCACACACACCCAACCCGCGACGCTGCAGAACGTCCCCAAGAAGGAGCCGGACGTGATGGAGACGCGCGTCGGCGGCGAGAGCGTCGCCGACCGCGTCGACTACGCGCTGGATCTCGTCGAGGACGGCGGTTCTCACGAGTTCGGTGACGTGTTCCGCGCCGGGGAGTACCTGGACGCGGCCGGCATCACGAAGGGGAAGGGTACCCAGGGCCCCGTCAAGCGCTGGGGCGTCCAAAAGCGAAAGGGGAAGCACGCCCGTCAGGGGTGGCGCCGACGGATCGGCAACCTCGGGCCGTGGAACCCCTCCCGCGTCCGCTCGACGGTCCCCCAGCAGGGGCAGACCGGCTACCACCAGCGGACGGAGTTGAACAAGCGCCTGCTCGACTTCGGCGACGGCGACGACGCGTCCGTCGACGGCGGCTTCGTCAACTACGGCGAGGTCGACGGGCAGTACGCGCTGATCAAGGGGTCGCTGCCGGGCCCCGAGAAGCGGCTCCTCCGCTTCCGCCCGGCGGTCAGACCGAACGACCAGCCGCGCCTCGACCCCGAGGTACGGTACGTGTCCACGGAGTCTAACCAAGGATGACAGCGACAGTGTACGACCTCGACGGCGAGGAGACCGGGGACGTCGAACTCCCGGACGTGTTCGACACTCAGTACCGGCCGGACCTGATCCGGCAGGCGGTCCTCGCCGCGCAGGCAAACCGGAAACAGGCGTACGGCGCAGACGAGTTCGCCGGCATGCGGACGCCGGCGGAGTCGCAAGGGTCGGGCCGCGGGATGGCCCACGTGCCCCGCGAGAACGGACAGGGACGCCGCGTCCCACAGACCGTCTCCGGGCGCAAGGCCCACCCGCCGAAGGCCGAGAAGGACCAGGGCAAGCAGATCAACGACAAGGAACGGAAACTCGCCGTCCGCTCGGCGCTGGCCGCGACGACGGACGCCGAGTTGGTGGCCGAGCGCGGCCACGAGTTCGACGACGACCTCGAACTCCCGCTCGTCGTCACCGACGAGTTCGAGGAGTTGGAGAAGACGCGCGAGGTCGTCGACCTGTTGGAGGCGCTGGGCGTCCACGCGGACGTCGAGCGCGCCGACGAGGGGCGCCAGATCAAGGCCGGACAGGGGTCGACCCGTGGCCGGAAGTACCGCGAGCCCTCGTCGATCCTGTTCGTGACCAGCGAGGAGCCGTCGCGTGCGGCCCGCAACCTCGCGGGTGTCGACGTGACGACCGCGGCAGAGGTGAACGCCGAGGAACTCGCACCGGGGACGCACCCGGGGCGGCTGACGGTGTTCACGGAGGCCGCACTCGAGGAGGTGACCGACAGATGACGATCAAACACCCACTCGTCACGGAGAAGGCGATGGACGAGATGGACTTCGCGAACAAGCTCCAGTTCGTGGTCGCCACGGACGCGAGCAAACCCGAGGTCCGCGACGCCGTCGAGTCGCAGTTCGACGTGAGCGTCGAGAGCGTGAACACACAGGTGACGCCGCGTGGCCAGAAGAAGGCCACAGTACGGCTCTCGGAGGACGACGACGCACAGGACGTCGCCTCCAGGATCGGGGTGTTCTGAGAATGGGCGCACGAATTCAGGGACAACGACGCGGGCGCGGTGGCTCGACGTTCCGAGCGCCGTCGCACCGCTACAAGTCGGACAAACAGCACAAGACGACCGAGGACGACGAGACGGTCTCCGGCGAGATCGTCGACATCGAGCACGACCCGGCACGCTCCGCCCCGCTGGCGGACGTGGAGTTCGAGGACGGCGACCGCCGCCTCGTGCTCGCTCCGGAGGGCGTGACGGTCGGCGAGGAGATCCAGATCGGCGTCTCGGCCGAGATCGAGCCGGGCAACACGCTCCCGCTGGCGGAGATCCCGGAGGGCGTCCCGGTGTGTAACGTCGAGAGCAAGCCGGGCGACGGCGGCAAGTTCGCGCGTGCGTCGGGTGTCGCCGCGACACTGCTGACCCACGACCGCGACGTGACCGTCGTCCAGCTGCCCAGCGACGAGGTCAAGCGGCTGAACCCGGACTGCCGGGCCACGATCGGCGTGGTCGCGGGCGGCGGGCGGACGGAGAAGCCGTTCGTGAAGGCCGGCAACAAGCACCACAAGATGAAGGCGCGTGGGACGAAGTACCCGCGTGTCCGTGGGGTCGCGATGAACGCCATCGACCACCCGTTCGGTGGCGGTGGCCGCCAGCACCCCGGCAAGCCCAAGTCCATCTCGCGGGACGCCCCGCCGGGACGGAAGGTGGGAGACATCGCGTCGAAACGAACCGGAACTGGGAGGGACTCCTAGATGAGCTCGAGTGAGTACCGAACCGGCCGCGAGGGTGAGTTCACCTACCGCGGTCACACGTTGGACGAGTTGCAGGAGATGGATCTCGACGAGGTGTCGGAACTGCTCCCCGCACGCGCGCGGCGAACTATCGACCGAGGACTGGACACGGAACAGCGGAAGCTGCTCGAACGCGCCCGCGAGGCGGGCGCAGAGGAGACGGCCAACGATCCGATCCGGACGCACCTGCGGGACATGCCGATCGTCCCGGAGTTCGTCGGGTTGACGTTCGCCGTCTACACCGGGCAGTCGTTCGAACGCGTCGAGGTGGAGCCGGAGATGATCGGGCACTACCTCGGCGAGTTCCAGTTGACCCGCACGTCCGTCGAGCACGGCCAGGCCGGCATCGGGGCGACCCGGTCCTCGAAGTTCGTCCCCCTCAAGTGACAATGGGAATCAACTACAGCGTCGAGGCGGACCCGGACACCTCCGCGAAGGGGATGTTGCGGGACCGCAACATCAGCCTGAAGCACAGCAAGGCCATCGCCAGCGCGATCAAAGGCGAGACGGTCGCCGACGCCGAGGAGTACCTCGAGGCGGTGATCGCCGAGGAGCGGTCCGTGCCGTTCAAACAGCACAACTCCGGCGTCGGACACCGCTCGGACATCGACGGCTGGGACGCGGGGCGGTACCCGCAGCAGGCCGCCGAGGACTTCCTGAAGCTGCTGGAGAACGTGGCCAACAACGCCGACCGGCAGGGGTTCGACGCCGAGGAGATGGTGATCGCCCACACGGCGCCGCACAAGGTCGGTGAACAGACCAGTCAACAGCCGCGAGCGATGGGCCGCGCGAGCCCGCACAACACACCGGAGGTAGACGTCGAGATGATCATCGAGGAGGTCGACGACTGATGGCGGACGAACAGGCGTTCATCGAGGACGGCCTCCAGCGTACCCAGATCGACGAGTTCTTCGAGGACGAACTCGGTCGGGCTGGCTACGGTGGGATGGACGTGGCGAAGACGCCGATGGGCACACAGATCGTGCTCAAGGCGGAGAAGCCCGGCATGGTGATCGGGAAGGGTGGGAAGAACATCCGGAAGATCACCACCGAACTCGAAGAGCGGTTCGACATGGAGGACCCGCAGGTCGACGTCCAGGAGGTCGAGGAGCCGGACCTCAACGCACGCGTCGTCGCCGACAAGCTGGCCAACGCCCTGGAGCGTGGCTGGTACTTCCGGCGGGCGGGCCACACCACCATCGACCGCATCATGGAGTCGGGCGCGTTGGGTGCCGAGATCGTCCTGTCGGGGAAGGTCACGGGCGCCCGCTCGCGCGTCGAGAAGTTCAACCGGGGCTACATCAAGCACAACGGCGAACCCGCCGACGACGTGGTCGACGAGGGCCAGGGCGTCGCCGTGATGCAGTTGGGTACCATCGGCGTGACGGTGAAGATCATCCCGCCGAACGCGGAGCTGCCCGACGACTTCGAGGTGGCCGAGGACGTCGAGGCCCCCGAGGTCGAACAGCAGATCGAGGAGGAGGGCGTCGAGTCCCTCCTCGAAGAGGAGCCCGACGAGGTGCCGGACGTGGTCGACGAGGCGGACGACGCCGCGGCGACCGACGCCGACGACGCCATCGACGAGGAGATCGTCGAGGAGGTCGTCGAGGCGGAGACCGAGGACCTCCCCGGGGAAGAGGAGGACGTCGAAGTCCCCGGCGGCGAGGAGGAGATCGGCGAGGAACTGGACGATCTCGACGAGGAGATCGAGAGCGAAGCCGCGGACCTGGTCGGCGAGATGGAAGACGCCGCCGACGAGGACGAAGACACGGAGGAGTGACAGATGGCGATCCTTCACACGGCCGAGATCCGCGACATGACGCCCGCCGAGCGACAGTCCGAGCTCGAGGAACTCGAGACGGAACTGCTCAACGCGAAGGCAGTGCAGGCGGCGGGTGGTGCCCCGGAGAACCCGGGGCGGTACGGCGAGTTGAAGACGACGATCGCGCGGATCAAGACGATCCAGCGCGAGGAAGGCGACTTGGACGACGACGAGTAGACCGATGACACCGACACCCGAGACGCTCACGCGACACGAACTCGTCGGCCTCCCGGTCAGGGTGGCCGCCGCGCCCAACCCCGACGCCGTCGGGATCGTGGGCCGTGTCGCGAGCGAGTCCGAGCGGACGCTGCTCGTCCGCGGGCCGAGCGGTCGTGCCGGGCGGCACGGCGGCGCGGACACCCGACGAGCGGCCGCGACGGACTCTGCGACCGCGTCGGACGGCGCGTGTCCGACGCAGGGGGCGTCCGGGGTCGGTGTGACCGGGTCGGTCGTCGACCGCCGGGTGCCGAAGGGCGACGCGACGTTCGAGTTCGCGCTCCCGGCGGACCCGTCGAAGACCGCGGTCGGTTGGGCGCACGTCCCGCCGGCGAGCGGTGCCACAGATGAAGCCGCCGACCACCGCGAGGGGTCGGGGTCCACGTTCGAACTGCCGTGGGAAACTCCCGGCACGGGGGCGACCCGGCCAGCCGGGCAGTCCGGCGGCGGCGAGGACGTGGTCTACGTTACGGTGGATGGGGAACGACTGCTCTCACGACCCGCCTTCCGCACGGAACGTGCAGGTGATTCGATATGGCAATCGGACTGAACGTAACAGACCCGGAGACGACGTGTTCGGACCAGAACTGTCCGTTCCACGGCACGCTGAGTGTCCGCGGACAGACGCTGGAGGGGACGGTCGCCTCCACAGACATGACGAAGACCGTAGTGGTCGAGCGGGAGTACGACGTGTACGTCCCGAAGTACGACCGCTACATGAAGCGACGGAGCCGCGTGTCCGCACACCACCCACCCTGCCTCGACGTCGAGGAGGGTGACGAGGTGCGGATCGCCGAGACACGACCCCTCTCGAAGACGAAGTCACACGTCGTCGTCGAGACGGTCGGAGGTGAGGACTGATGCAAGCGCTGAAGGCCGACGTGACGCAGGGGCTCGAGAAGGGCTCGCTGATCACGTGTGCCGACAACACCGGTGCGCGTGAGCTGAAGGTCATCAGTGTCTCGGGGTACGGCGGCACCAAGAACAGACACCCCAAAGCGGGCGTGGGCGACAAGGTGACCGTCTCGGTCACCAAGGGGACCCCGGAGATGCGCCGCCAGGTGCTGGAGGCGGTGATCGTCCGGCAGCGGAAACCGATCCGTCGCCCAGACGGGACTCGCGTGAAGTTCGCGGACAACGCCGCGGTCGTCATCGACGACGTGGAAGAGCCGCGTGGGACCGAAATCAAGGGGCCCATCGCACGCGAGGTCGCCGAACGCTTCGGGAGTATCGCGAGCACCGCGACACAGATCGTATGACAGAGCAACCACACAAACAACGGACCCAGACGCGCGAGGCGCCCCTCCACGAGCGCCAGCGACAGGTCCGCGCGACGCTGTCCGAGGAACTCCGCGAGGAGTACGGCCAGCGCAACGTCCGCGTCAACGCGGGCGACACCGTCGAGGTGATGCGCGGGGACTTCGCCGGCGAGGAGGGCGAGGTGCTCGACGTCGACCTCCGAGCGACGACGGTCACCGTCGAGGACGTGACCGTCGAGAGCGCCGACGGCGAGGAGACGCCGCGTCCCCTGGACGCGTCGAACCTCCGCGTCACGGAGCTCGACTTGGAGGACGACCGCCGCGAGGCGCGTCTGGAGTCCGACGAGGAGGCTGCGTAAGATGACGAAACACCAGAAGCGACTCTCGGCCCCCGACTCGTGGCCGGTCGAACGGAAGGAAGAGACGTTCACGGTGAAGGCCGACGCCGGACCGCACGGCGAGAGCGGTGTGCCCCTGCTGATCGTCCTGCGGGACGTGTTGGGGTACGTCGACTCCCGGAAGGAGGCGCGTTACGCGCTGGACGGCGGGTCGGTGCTGGTCAACGGGGACGCCAACGTCTCCGAGGACCGCCCGGTCGGGATGTTCGACATCCTGGCGTTCACCGAGCGAGACGAGTACTACCGCGTGTTCCCGTCGGAGGGTGGGCGGCTGTCGCTGACCCCCATCGACGCGGACGCCGCGGCCTCCCGACTCGGGAAGGTCGTCGGCAAGCGGCAGGTCGGCGACGGCGAGTTCCAGTACACGCTCCACGACGGCACCACGCTGGTGACCGACGGCGGGTACGGCGGGAACGACTCGCTGGTGATCGACAACGAGACGAAGGAGATCGTCGCGCACTTCCCGTACGAGGAGGGTGCGCTGGTGACGGCCGTCGACGGCGCACACGCCGGCGAGATCGGCGAGATCGAGGAGATCCGCGTCACGCCCGGCTCCGGCGACAACGGCGTCGCCGTCGCCCAAGACGAGGACGGCTTCGAGACGGTCGAAGAGTACGTCGTCGTGATCGACGAGAACTTCACCGACGGAGGTGACGGCGAATGAGCGAGGCAGACGACGCCGGCTTCCACCCGATGCGGGAGCCGAGCGTGGAGAAGGTCGTCGTCCACATGGGCGTCGGCCGCGGCGGCCGCGAACTCGCGGACGCCGAGGAGATCCTCGAGGACGTCACCGGCCAGCAGTCCGTCCGGACGCAGGCGGAACGGTCGATCGGGGAGTTCGACATCCGCGAGGGTGACCCGATCGGCGCGAAGGTGACGCTGCGCGGGGACGACGCCACGTCGTTCCTGGAGACGGCGCTGCCGCTGGCAAACCTCTCGCGCTCGCAGTTCGACGACGTCGGCAACGTCAGCTTCGGGGTCGAGGAACACACGGAGTTCCCGAGCCAGGAGTACGACCCGACGATCGGGATCTACGGGCTGGACGTGACGGTCACGCTGACGCGCCCGGGCTACCGGGTGTCGCAGCGCGACAAGGAGACCCGGTCGATCCCGAACAACCACCGGATGAACGTCGACGACGCGGTGGCGTACCTCGAACAGGAGTTCGACGTGGAGGTCGACGGATGAGCGACAGCGAGACAGAGACAGACGACCTGACGGAGACGCCGACGGGCGAGCAGGCCACCAAGCGCACCGACGACAACGTCGCGTGCCGGCGGTGTGACCGCAAGCAGGGGTTGGTCGGGAAGTACGACATCAACCTCTGCCGACAGTGCTTCCGCGAGGTGGCTCGCTCGATGGGCTTCCGCAAGTACCGATAACAATGGCAGGCAACGATCCACTCGCCGACGCGCTGGCAGGCCTCGACAACGCCGAGGGCGTCGGTAACCTAGCGTACACGGCAGAGCCCGCCTCGAACACCATCGGCTCCGTCCTGGAGGTGCTGTACGACCGCGGCTACGTCGACGGCTTCGAGTACGTCGAGGACGGCAAGGCCGGGAAGTTCGAGGTCGAACTGAAGGGCGCGATCAACGAGTGCGGCGTGGTGAAACCGCGGTACTCGGTGGGCGCAGACGACTTCGAGAAGTGGGAGAAGCGGTACCTCCCGGCTCGAGACTACGGCGCGCTCATCGTCACCACGTCACAAGGCGTCATGAGCCACTACGAGGCCCGCGAGGCGGGCGTCGGTGGCCAGATACTCGCGTACGTCTACTGAGACACAGACATGACACGAACGACAATCGACATTCCGGAGGACGTGACGGCCGAGGTCGACCACCTCGACCTGACCGTCGAGGGGCCCGAGGGCTCCGTCACGCGACAGCTCTGGTACCCCGACGTGTCCGTCAGCGTCGCGGACGGCGCGGTCGTGATCGAGCGACCGGACGACGCCGACCGACAGACGGAGGCGACCGTCGGCACGTTCCAGAGTCACGTGGAGAACATGTTCCACGGCGTGACCGAGGGCTGGACCTACGAGATGGAGGTCTTCTACGCACACTTCCCGATGGACGTGGACGCGGACGGCGAGGAGGTCGTCATCGAGAACTTCCTCGGCGAGCGCGCACCCCGCACCGCGGACGTGCTGGGCGACACGACCGTCGAGATCGACGGCGAGGAGATCACCCTCACGGGTCCGTCCAAGGAGGACGTCGGCCAGACGGCCGCGAACATCGAACAGCTCACCCGCGTCACGGACAAAGACCAGCGGGTGTTCCAAGACGGCGTCTACATCACCCAGAAGCCGCGAGGTGGTGCCTAGATGAGCGACGAGATCGAGACGCTGGAGGACATCTCCGGTGTCGGCTCGTCGAAGGCGGACGCGCTCCGCGAGGCCGGCTACGAGACCGTCGAGGACGTGAAGGCCGCCGCCCAGTCGGAGTTGGCGGAGGTCGACGGCGTCGGCAACGCACTGGCCGCCCGCATCAAGGCGGACGTCGGTGGGCTCGAGGTCGACGAGGAGACCGAGGCCGAGATCGAAGACGACACCGACGAGGACGTCGAGACGGACGAGGAGACCGAGGACGTGGAGACGGAACTCCGCGCCCGCGGGCACGCCGACAAGACGCCGGAGTTGGACGACGAGACGGCGCGTGCACTCGCACAGAAGCACCGCGAGAACACGCCGCAGTTCAACCGGCAGGACCACCACAAGAAGAAGCGCGTGTCGACCTCGTGGCGGCGTCCCCGTGGGACGCTGTCGAAACAGCGGATCGGCATCAAGGGCAAAGGCGACACCGTCGAGGCCGGGTTCCGGTCGCCGACGGCGTCGCGCGATCTCCACCCGAGCGGCTTCGAGGAGGTGTACGTCCACAACACGGACGACCTCGAGGGGGTCGACCCCGACACGGAGGCCGTCCGGATCGCGTCGACGGTCGGCGGTCGCAAGCGCGAACTGATCGAAGACGAGTGCGAGGAGCGAGCGATCCGCGTGCTCAACCCGACCTACGAGGAAGTGGAGGTGAGCGATGACTGATCTGAGCGCACAGAAGCGACTCGCCGCAGACGAGTTGGACGTCGGCGAGGACCGCGTCTGGCTGGACCCGGAGGCACAGTCGGAGCTCGCGGACGCGATCACCCGCGAGGACATCCGCGAGCAGATCGAGCAGGGGAACATCCGCGCGGCGGACACCCAGAACAACTCCCGTGGCCGTGCCCGCGACCGAGCGGAGACCCGCTCGTACGGGCACCGCACCGGCGCCGGCACCCGGAAGGGGAAGGCCGGTGGGCGACAGAACGAGAAGGACGACTGGGTCCAGCGGATCCGCGCACAACGACGGCGCCTGCGAGAACTGCGCGACGACGGCCCCCTCGACCGGTCGCAGTACCGGGAACTGTACGACAAGGCGTCGGGTGGCGAGTTCGAGGACGTTCGCCGCCTGGAGTCGTACGTCGAGGCGAACTACGACGTGACACTGGAGGACGACTGACAATGGCAACTGGACCACGATACAACGTGCCGATGCGGCGTCGGCGCGAGGTCCGGACCGACTACCACCAGAGGTTGCGCCTGCTGAAATCCGGGAAGCCGCGCCTGGTCGCGCGGGTCTCGAACAAGCACGTCAGGGCGCAGCTGGTCACCCCCGGTCCGGACGGCGACGAGACACACGCAGCCGCGTCCAGCGAGGACCTCGCGGAGTACGGCTGGGAGGCTCCCACCGGGAACCTGCCGAGCGCGTACCTGACGGGGTACCTCGCCGGACTGCGGGCCGTCGACGCCGGGCTCGAGGCGGCCGTGTTGGACATCGGACTCAACACGGCGACCCCGGGCAACAAGGCGTTCGCGGTACAGGAAGGAGCGATCGACGCGGGGCTGGAGATCCCCCACAACGAGGACGTACTCGCGGAGTGGCCGCGCAACCGCGGCGAGCACATCGCCGAGTACGCCGAGCAGGTCGACGGCGACCTGTACAGTGGGGCGTTCGACGCCACGGAACTGCCGGAGCACTTCGACGAGCTCCGGGAGACACTGACGGAGGAGTTCGAGTAACATGAGCGCCAACGACGACGGCTGGACGCCGCGCACGCGGCTCGGCCGACAGGTACAGGCGGGCGACGTGACCTCCATGGACGAGGCGCTGGCGACCGGGCTCCCGCTGAAGGAGCCGCAGATCGTCGACCAGCTGCTGCCGAACATGGACGACGAGGTCTTGGACATCAACATGGTCCAGCGGATGACCGACTCCGGGCGACGTGTGAAGTTCCGCGTCGCCGTGGCGGTCGGCAACCGCGACGGCTACCTCGGCTACGCCGAGGCCCGGGACGACCAGGTCGGCGGTGCCATCGAGAAGGCGATCGACGTGGCGAAGCTCCACGTCATCTCGGTGGACCGCGGCTCCGGCTCCTGGGAGGACTCCGCCGGTGGGCGCAACTCGCTCACCCGGACGGCCGAGGGGAAGGCCGGCTCCGTCGAGGTGGAGATCAAGCCGGCCCCGCAGGGGCTCGGCCTCGCGGGCGCGGAGACGGTCCGCAACATCCTCTCGCTGGCCGGCATCGAAGACGCGTGGACTTCCTCGAACGGGAACACGCGGACGACGGTGAACCTCGCGAAGGCGACGTTCAACGCACTGACGAACGCCTCCCAGGCTCGCACGCCGGACCGCGCGCGACGCGTCCAGCGCGAGGCCCGAGAGGGGGTGAGTGAGTGATGCAGGCGGTCGTCCAACTCCGCGGGGAGGTCGACATGTCCGAGGACATCGCCGACACCCTGTCGATGCTCAACCTCCACGCGGTCAACCACGCGACGTTCGTCCCCGAGCGTGACACCTACGAGGGGATGATCACGAAGGTCAACGACTACGTGGCCTTCGGCGAGCCGTCCGTCGAGACGGTGGCGACCCTGCTGCGTCGGCGCGGCGAGCCCGCCGAGGGTGACGCAGACGTCGACGACGAGTGGGTCGCCGCGGAGACGGACTACGACGACGTGGACGCGCTCGCCGCGGCACTCGTCGACGAGGAGACGACGCTGCAGGAGACGGCGCTCGCGCCGGTCCTGCGGCTCCACGCGCCGCGTGGCGGCCACGACGGCGTGAAGCGACCCGCCACGGACGGCGGCGAACTCGGTCGCCACACGACCGAGGAGATCGACGCGCTCCTGGAGGCGATGCGATAATGACGAACAAGAAGAAGCGCCAGCGCGGGACGCGCACGCACGGCGGCGGCTCGCACAAGCACAACCGCGGCGCCGGCCACCGCGGTGGACGCGGTGCCGCCGGTCGCGACAAACACGAGTACCACAACCACCCACCGCTGGGGAAGCACGGCTTCACGCCGCCGGAGAAGACCCAGGACACGGTGGTCGAGGTGACCGTCCAGGAACTCGACGAGGACGCCGCCCTGCTGGCGGCCGACGGGCTCGCCGAGGAGACGGACGGCGCCTACCACCTCGACGCACGCGACGTGGCCGAGGACGGCCACGAGGTCGACGTGGTGAAGGTGCTCGGCAACGGGCACGCACGCCAGGAACTGCACGTCACGGCGGACGCGTTCACGGCGAGCGCGCGCGCCGAGATCGAGCAGGCTGGCGGGTCGGTCGAACTGACCGAGCGCGCGGAGCAGGCGGCCGAAGACGAGGCCGACGACGAGGACGACGAGTAACGGACTCGCCGTCGCGGTCGGCACTCGGCTGCGGCCTGTGGCATTTCTCTCGACGTGTCGGCCGAGGAGCGGCGGCACAGTCGTCCGGGAAACAACGGCACTGTCCCGTCTGCGACCAGAGCCGCGTGCAGACGCGCCGGGGCGCGTCACGACGTCACTCGACGACGATCACGCGGAGGTCGTTGACGTTCGTCCCGGTCGGACCGGTGGCGATGGCGGCGTTCGTGCGCTCCAGTACCGGGAGCGAGTCGTTGCGCGCGAGTGCTCGCTCGGCGATCCCCGTGTCGACGGTCGTCGCGTCGACGACGGCACCGGCGGCGTCCGTCGACCCGTCGCGGCCGTCCGTGTCGACGGCGGCGACCGCGACGCGATCCGCGAACCGGTCGTCCGTGTCGCGGCGGGCGAGTTCGGCGGCCGCCGCGAGTGCGTACTCGCAGTTCGGGCCGCCAGTGCCGTCGCCGGTCACCGTCACGGTCGTCTCGCCGCCGGCGAGTAACACGACCGGCGCCGAGGCACGGTCTGCGACCGTCGCGGCGAGTGCGCCCGCTCTCCGACCCGCGACCCGTGCCTCGCCCGTGACGCGGCGGCCGAGTACCCGAGCGTCGTAGCCGCGGCGTCGTGCGGCCTCGCGTGCACCGGCGAGCGCGCGCCCGGCGTCCGCGATCACGACCGTCGCGGTCGTCGTCGGGACCGACTCGCCCGGGGATGCGTCGTGGGACGAAGCCGCGCCGTCGCCGGTGTCGGTGTGGGTGTCCGCGTCTGACTCACTCCGCTCGGAGAGGAACCGTCGTACCGCCGGTGCGTCCACCGCGTGGCGGTCGAGGACGGCGAGCGCGTCCGCGGGCGTCGTGTCGGTCGGTACCGTCGGCCCGCTGGCGATCACCGCCGGGTCGTCGCCCACCACGTCGCTGACGACCAGCCCCAGGACGGTCGCCGGTGCCGCGCGGGCGGCGAGACGGCCACCTTTCACCGCCGAGAGTTGCGTCCGGACAGTGTTCACGTCGGCTATCGGTGCGCCAGCGGCGAGCAACTGCTCCGTCACCGACTTGACTGCGGTCAACGAGAGTCCTTCGCGTGGCGCGGCCAGCAGCGCACTCCCACCACCGGTGATCGGCGCGAACACGAGCGTCCGGTCGTCGGCCGCGTCGAGTGTCGCGAGCGCCTCGCGTGTCCCCGCTACGCCCGCGGCGGTCGGCGTCGGGTGACCACCCGCTCGCAACGAGACGGACCCCACGGCACCGGCGGCCGACGGCGGGACGAGCACCGTGCCGCCGTCGATCTCGTGGTCGGCGCCGGTCAGCACCGCGTCGAGACCACGGACGAGCCCCGCGGCAGCCTTCCCGCCGCCGACGACGAGGAGGTGATCGTACGCCGCGAGGTCGAGGGTGACCGCAGAGTCGTCGTCGCGTCCCGCCGCACCCGCTCCCGCGACGAGACCGGACACGCGGAGGTTCGCTCCCTCGACGGAGAGTGCCGTTCGGATCGCTCGCTCCGGCCGAGCAGCGTCGATTCCGGCCGCGAGACAGGCGAGCGCCGTCGCCCGCGTGTCGGTCGTCGCGAGCGCCTCGTAGTTCTGGACCATCTCCCGAACCCGATCCGTCTCGCCGTCGTGCCTGGACTCCGTGTCACGTTCGGTCACGTCGTCACCTCGCTGGGCGCCGACTGGCGTGGGCGGGTGTCACTCGAACGTCAACACCTCCACGCCGTCCGTCTCGTACTCGGACATCGCCGCGAGGCGGTCGGGGACCTCGTCGAGCGACACCGTCCGACCGACGAGCGACCCCGGGTCGATCTGCCCGGCGTCGAGCAGCCCGAGCAGTTCGTCGTACCGCGTCTGTGGCATCCCGCGCGAGCCGAGGAACTCGATCTCCCACCGCGTCACCGCGTCGACGGGCAGCGACACCTCGCCACGCTCGGCGTCCGTCGTCAGCCCGACCTGGACGTGTGTCCCGCGCTGGCGGAGACACGCCACGGAGTTCCGACACGTCTCGGCACGCCCGAGCGCGTCGACGGAGACGTGTGCACCCTCGCCGCCGCGGTCGGCCGCGAGCGAACGGATGGCCTCGGGTGGGTCCGTCGCCGTCGCGTCGACCGTCTCCGCCGCACCCGCCTCCCGTGCGCGGTCGAGCGCGGCCTCGTCGACGTCGACCGCGATTGGTCGCGCTCCGAGGGCGTCCGCGACGTGGACCGCCGAGAGGCCGACGCCACCACAGCCGTGGACCGCCACCCAGTCGCCGGGCGCCACGTCGGCGCGGTGTGCGAGTGCGTGGTACGCCGTCGTGAACCGACAGCCGAGTGCCGCCACGTCGCGCGCGGCGACACCCTCCGGCAACGGGAGTGCGTTGTAGTCGGCGTGCGGGACGTGGACCGCCTCGGCGAACGCACCCGGTGCGTCGCGTTCGAACCCCAGTGCGGTGCCGTCGAGACAGGTGTTGCCGTGGCCGTTCGTACACTCCAGACAGCCGCCACACCCCAAGTCGAACGGCACCGCGACGCGGTCCCCGACGGTCACGTCCGTCACCCGGTCGCCGACCGCGACCACCTCGCCCGCCGGCTCGTGGCCGAGCACGTAGTCCGTCGGCACCTGATCGTCGGCCCACTCGCCGTGGCCCTGCCAGGCGTGCCAGTCCGACCGGCAGATGCCACACGCCTCGACGGCGACGACCGCCCCGTGTGGTGCCGGCTCCGGTGCGTCCACCTCGGTGATCTCCAGTGGCTCCCCGTACTCGCGGAGGACGGCTGCGCGCATACTCGCCGTCACGTGACCGAGCCCGTTAGGTGGTCGGGTGGCGGTAGACGACGGCTCCGGGCACGAGGTGGTTACTTCACACTGGCGAGCGTACACACACCACATGTCCGACACTCCAGCGGACGTGGACGCACTGGTCTCCAACGAGATGGACGACGCGGCCGTGGACGCCGCGTTGCGCGAGCACGGGACGGGTGTGTTGTCGCTGGCACGCCAGGGGGAGTCGTACGCCGTCCCCGTCTCGTTCGGCTACGACGGCCAGCGGTGTTACTTCGTCTTCGTCGGCTACCACGAGCCGAGCAGGAAGGCGGAGTTCGCCGCGGAGACCGAGCGCGCGACGCTGACGCTGTACGAGACCGACGGCCGCGACGACTGGCACAGTGTCGTCGTCCGCGGGCCACTGCGACGGGTGGACGACGAGACGGAGTGGGACGACGCCACGGACGCCATCGAGGACAACGGCTGGTACCCGAGTCTGTTCCGCGGGGCCGACCCGCGCGGGCGTGTCGACCTCTGGGCGCTCGACGCCGAGGAGGTCACCGGCTACGCGAGCGGGTGACTACACGAAGTCCGTCAGGCCCGACTGATCCTCGTCCTCTTCGGCGTCGTCGGCGGCGTCTCCCTCGCCCGCCTCCGCGTCCGAGCCACCAGTCCCGCGGTCCTCACCCGTCTCGGTACTCGCCGTCTCGGAGTCGTCGCCGCCACCGAGTTCGGCCAGCGACATCGAGCCGTCGTCGTCACCAGTCGCGTCGCCGCTCGTCTCGTCGCCACCCGTGGCGTCGTCGCCCGTCCCGTCGTCGACGGCGGACGCGTCCGCCTGGCCCGCGAAGGCGCCGCCCGCGTGCTCCTCGACGAGTTCCGACCGGCGTTCGGCGGCGTCTTCGACGATGGACTGGACCTTGTTCGTCGTCTCGCCAGAGCCCGTGACGAAGGAGACGTGTTCCTCCTCGAAGTCGTAGGCGGCGGCCATCTGCACCGTCGGTTCGCGCGGCTTGCAGTGGTGGGTGAGCGCCGCCAGGAACGGCAGCACCTCTCGCCGTGCGGTCGCCATGCTCGTCCCCTCGTGGCGCGCGATCTGCCGGACGACGTAGTCGGCCGTGTTCGAACTCCCGTGGTAGAACGTCGGGCGGTTCCACCGCGTCCACCCGCCTTTCGTCCCGTCGCGTGCGGCGGCGACACCGGCGGTGGCGTTGTCGCCCGCGTACCGCCAGTAGGAGTAGTCCTGCGTGGCACGGACGATCCCGAGCCAGCGGTCCGCGTTCGCGAGGTGATCGTAGGCCCGTGCGAGTTCCGCCCCCTCGTACACCTTCGGGAGGTTCTCCTCGATCCAGCCGGCGAGGTCGTCCGGCGTCTCGTCGACGTCGTAGGAGGTGCGCAACACCTCCGCGGGGTCCTCGCCCTCCTTCAACACCGTGTCGAGGAACGGGAACAGGTCCACCGTCTTGTCGCGGTCGCTGGTCACCACGTCCGCTACCGTGAGGTGGTCGGCCGTCTCCGCGACCGCCTGGAGGTCGTTGACCGCACCGCGGAGGTCCCCGTCGTTCTGTTCGGCGATCCGGTCGAGCGCATCGCTCTCGTACTCGATCCCCTCCTTGCGACAGAGGTCCCGCAACACGGGGACGATCGACCGCTTGGACACGTCGCGGAACTCGATCTCGCGGGTGTTGTTCCTGAGCCCGCGCGACATCTCGTAGTAGTCGTTGGCGATCAACACCACGGGCTGGCGCGCCGTCTTCACCAGGTCGGTGATGGCGCGGGACCCACCGCGGTCGTAGTTGCCGTGGACGTTGTCCGCCTCGTCGACGATCACGAGCTGTCGCCCGCCGGAGTCGTCGCTCCCGCTGGCGCCGCCGAGCGTGGCGTTGTCGGCCGCGCGGCCGGCGTACCGCTCGATGTCGTCGGCCGTCCGCTGGTCGGAGGCGTTCAACTCCACCGTCTCCCACCCCATGTCCGCCGCCAGCGCGTGGGCCGCCGAGGTCTTCCCGATGCCGGGCGAACCGTGCAACACGGCCGCCTCGCCGTGGTCGTCCCACGTCTGAGCCCACTCGCGCACGTCGTCGACCGCCGAGTCGTTCCCGCGGAGTTCCGACAGCGACGACGGGCGGTACTTCTCCGTCCAGTCAGTCGGCATGTGTCGGTCTGGTCGCGCCCGCGTTCGACTCCCACACGTCGCTCCGGTTCATCTCGGTGAGTACTCCGGGGGCGTGGCTCTTAACGACCCGGTATGCGGTCGCGGACGGACCCACGAAGCTCACTCCTCTGTGGTCTCCTCGTCCGTCGTCGTCCCCACCCCGAAGGTGATCTCGGCGGTCGCCCTCGCGCGCCGCCGACGGTGTCGCGCGGAGCGGACGAGGTCCGTCACCTCGGTCTCGGTGTACGACAGCGCGGTCGCGGCCCGGTCGCGCGGGAGGTCGAACCACCCACACAGGATCACCACCGCCGCCTCGTCGCGGGTGAACAGCGTCGTGTTCGCCACGTCCGCCGCGAGGTCGCCCGGATCGAGTTCCGAGAACGCCGCCCCGAACCGCCGGTAGAGGTCCTCGTCCACCTCCCCGACGAGAATCCGCCCCGCGTCCTGCTCGTGGAGGTCCACGTCCGGCCGGCCGACGAACCCGGTCGGGAAGGTGCCGTACGTCAACGACTCCCCGTCGTCGAGCACCCCGAACGTCCGTCCCGGCTCGTCCAGCGGCTCCGCGGCCTCCCCGTAGCGCAGCCACGTCGCGTCGGTGTCGGTGTCGACCACGGTGTCTCCCACCACCGCGACGGGTGTTCCCCCGGCGGACGCAACTCCCCCGTCGTGCGACGCCCACCCGTGCGCGGTGGTGTCGACCCGTGGTGACGCTTCACACCTGTAGCTTTCTGAAGAAGTCTGACAGGTTATCGGGTTCGATAGCGAGGGTACTTGAACGTCGGAGGTTCGAAGCTCGAGGGAGTGAGTCGGGTCGTGCGGTCGGGCTCTCACCCGGTGGCTCGGTCGCTGTCCAGCCGAGCGTTCTTGTAGGGTGACGCGTTCAGTAGACACGTGGCGACGGAATCGAAGACGATCCGGCTGGACGACGACGTGTACGAGCGACTGGCGGCCGAGAAGCGTGACGACGAGTCGTTCTCGGAGGCTGTCGAGCGGCTCCTGGGTGGTGACAGTGTGCTGGATCTGTACGGAGAACGTGGCGAGCAGGGAACCGAGGACCTCCGGGAGGCGATCGAGGAGGCGGAGACGGCCAACCGGGAGCGTGTCGTGGAACTCCGAGAACGGGGCGACGAGTGATCGTCGACACGTCCTACGTGCTCGACCTCCTCGGCGGTAACCGCGAGGCGTTCGAGGCGGGGGAGGAACTAGTCGGCGGAGCGAAGGCGCTGAAGATTCCGACGATGACCATCGTTGAGTTGTTCGTCGGCTACGGCGCGACGGGCGACGAGGACGAAGCCCGCGAGGTCGAGAATGCGCTCCGTGGCCACCCGGTCGTGGAGATGGATCAGTTGATCGCTCGTCGCGCCGGGACCGTCGCGGGTCGAACCGGACTCGACTTCGGTGACGCCGTGATCGGCGCGACGGCGATTCAACTCGACGAACCGGTACTGACGGGGAACGTCACCGACTTCGAGACGATCGACGGAGTCGAGATCACGACCTACTGATCGACACTAGTTATCGATAACCGATAAAAGCGGACAGTGAAAGGTACGCTGTCAGTCCCTACTGCAAAGGAGGGTTCGTAGTGGACTCGCCGGGATTTGAACCCGGGGCCTTCTCCTTGCGAAGGAGACGATCTACCCCTGATCTACGAGCCCGCACACGTGAGGACGGCCGAGGCACACTTGAGGATTCCGTTTCGGACCGCCGTCCGTGAGTTCTCCCCACGGTGACGCCGCCTCTCGTCCAGTGACTCGCCGGAGATGCGGCGAGCGAGCGACGACACGGGCGCCGCTGGCGACCGTCGATAAACGGAGAGAACGGCGCGTCCGCGCGCCGGGTCGACTCAGTCCTCGAGGACGATCTCGATGTTCACGTCGTTGGGCACCTGAATCCGCATCAGCTGCCGCAGCGCGCGTTCGTCGGCGTCGATGTCGATCAGCCGCTTGTGGACCCGCATCTCCCAGTGCTCCCAGGTGGCCGTCCCCTCGCCGTCCGGGGACTTCCGGGCCGGGATCTCCAGGGTCTTCGTCGGCAGCGGGATCGGTCCCGACAGCTCGACACCCGTCTTCTCGGCGATCTCTCGCACGTCACCACAGATCTCGTCGAGGTCCGTCGGCGACGTGCCGACGAGCCTGACGCGAGCCTGTTGTCCGGGCATCTATCGCTCGTCGACGCTGACGACCTGACCGGCCGCGATGGTCTGGCCCATGTCGCGCACGGCGAAGCTACCCAGTTCGGGAATCTCGCTGGACGACTCGATCGAGAGGGGCTTCTGGGGACGCACGGTGACGACCGCGGCGTCGCCGGACTTGATGAAGTCCGGATTCTCCTCTTCGATCTCGCCACTGGCGGGGTCGATCTTCTGGTCGAGCGACTCGATGGTACACGCGACCTGCGCCGTGTGGGCGTGGAAGACCGGCGTGTACCCCTCGGTGATCACCGACGGGTGCTGCATCACGACGACACGAGCCTGGAACGTCTCGGCGACCGACGGCGGGTCGTCGGCCGGCCCACAGACGTCACCACGCCGGATGTCGTCCTTGCCGACGCCACGGACGTTGAACCCGACGTTGTCGCCGGGGCCCGCGTAGTCGACCTCCTCGTGGTGCATCTCGATCGTCTTGACCTCGCCACCGACGTCCGACGGCTGGAACGACACGTCGTCGCCCGGCGTCATCTCGCCCGTCTCCAGACGCCCGACCGGCACGGTACCGATCCCGGAGATCGTGTACACGTCCTGGATCGGGAGTCGCAGCGGCGCGTCCGTCGGCGGCTCCGACTCCGGCAGGTCGTTCAGCGCCTCCAGCAGGGTCGGCCCGTCGAACCACGACAGCTCGTCCGACTGCTCGGCGACGTTGTCGCCCTCGAACGCCGAGATCGGGATGAACGTCGTCGCGTCCGTGTCGAACTGGACCTGCTTCAACAGCTCCTGGACCTCGGACTTGACCGTGTTGAACTCCGTCTCGCCGTAGTCGACGAGGTCCATCTTGTTGACGCCGATGATGAGTTCGCCGATGCCCAGCGTCCGCGCGAGGAACACGTGCTCGCGTGTCTGCGGGGCGACACCGTCGTCGGCCGCGACGACGAGTACCGCGTTGTCTGCCTGCGAGGCACCCGTGATCATGTTCTTCACGAAGTCACGGTGGCCCGGACAGTCGACGATGGTGAAGTAGTACTCGTCGGTGTCGAACTCCTGGTGGGCGATGTCGATGGTGACCCCGCGCTCGCGCTCCTCGGCGAGGTTGTCCATCACGTAGGCGAACTCGAAGCCGCCCTTGCCCTTCTCCTCTGCTTCCTCGCGGTGCTGCTCGATGACGTGCTCGGGGACGCTCCCGGTCTCGAAGAGGAGCCGACCCACGAGCGTCGACTTCCCGTGGTCGACGTGGCCGATGATGGCCAGGTTCTGGTGTGGTTTGTCGCTCATTTGTGGATCACGCGCGAATGCGCTCTGTAGAGTCCCCTTCGGCCGATTCGGGTAAAACCATTTCGATACGGTACACAGGCCGTCCGTCCGCCGTCTTGCGGTTTCGTGTGTGTTCGGCTGCCGTGTGTCGGCGCCACACGGCGCCTGCCCGCGCTGAACACCCACTCACCGACGCCGCCGACGACTACCGGGACGGCTCCGGCAGTCGTCCCACGTCCGAGAGGACGGCCGACGCCGTCGCGTCGCCGCCGGCGCCACGACCGGAGATCGCCAGCCGACCGGCGTGGTCGGTCTCCACCTCGACGATGTTGCGGGTCCCCGAGACGGCGAGCGTGCCGTGTTCTGGGACGAGTCGCGGCCCGACACGGACCGCGTCACGAGTCGCCTCGCCGATCAGGCGGACCGTCTGGCCGTCCTCGGCCGCCAGTTCCAGGGCGTTCCCCGGCAGTCCCGCGATCCCCTCGACGGTCGCCTCGTCGAGACTCGTCGTCTGCTCGGCGAGGTCGTCGACACCCTCGGCGTCGGCCTCCGCCAGGCGGTTCGCGAGGATCACACACTTCAGTGCCGCGTCCGTCCCCTCCACGTCGAAGGAGGGGTCGGCCTCGGCGACGCCGAGGTCCTGCGCCTCGGCGAGTACGTGGTCGTAGTCGAGTCCCTCCGCGGCCATCCGCGAGAGGACGAAGTTCGCCGTCCCGTTCAACACGCCCCGGACGGCGTCGACACGGTCCGCACCCAGGTCGGCGACCGTCGAGAGGATCGGGATCGCGCCGCCGACGGTCGCCTCGAACAGCACCTCGCCCGCGGAGTCGGCTTCGCGAGCGCGGACCTCCGCGTACCGCTCGGCGACCGGACCTTTGTTCGCCAACACGACGTGCCGGTCGCGGTCCAGTGCCGTCGCGACGTGGTCGAACCCGGGTTGTGCGTCGCCCAGCGTCGTCGGCGTCGCCTCCACGAGCACGTCGTAGTTGGCCGCCAGCGCGTCCTCGGGCGCCGCCGGGCCGAGATCGCTCCCGTCGGCCTTCCGCGTCAGCGCCGCCGTGGTGTCGACGCCCGTCCCCGTCTCGGTCGCGGACGCCGGGTCGGCGACGACCGCGGACGACGAGTCCGCGAGTGCGACCACCTCGTGGCCGTACTCCGCGGCCAGTTCGGCCACGCTGCCGCCGACCGCACCGGCACCGAGCACTGCGAGGCGCACGTCAGACACCCCCCAGCGGCTCGATCACGTCGAGCCCCTTCCGGTCGGCTACCTCGCGGACGGCCGTCAGAGCACGCTCCACGCGCCCCTCCCGCGTCCGGAGGTGGACACGTGCCGCCGACGGCTCCTCGCGGGCGTCGGCGTCAGGCGCCGACAGCGACACGTTCGCCACCGTCACCTCGGCGCGGTCCCGGAGGTCCCGGAGCGTGTCCGAGAGGCCGGTGTCGACGAGGTGCCCGACGAGCACGACCACCACCTCGTCGGCGTAGTCCTCCGCGTCCGCGCTGACGACGGTGAGGCCAGCCTCGCGGAGCCCGTCACAGATCGCGTCGAACTGCGGCGGCGGACACTCCAGATCGATCGACACCGGGATCCGCCCCCGCGGCGTCCGCTCGCCACGCTCGTGGACGACGGACAACAGGTTGCCGCCGTGACGGGCAACGGGTTGGAGCGCCGCCAACAACTGTCCCGGTTCGTCGGGGAGTTCGAGTTCGACGGTGTGGACCCGCGACTCCGTCGCGCCGCCGTCCGTCTGTACGTCCGGCGCGGGCGGCGTGGTGGTCGCGGCTGGCTCGCCGGTCGCCGCCGACTCGGTCGTGTCACGTCTGGCGTCGTCGGCGTCCGATCCGGCCTCGTCGGCGTCTAGCGCGTCGTCCGTCTCCGCCGGAACGGCCTCGCCGTGGGTGAGCGACGCCAGCGAGTCCAAGATCGACTCCACGCTCTCGGGCTCCGGGCGGTCCTCAGGCTGCATACGACTCCCTCCACGGATCACTCGCGGCCGCGACGACGCTCGTCGCCCGCCGTGTCCGCCGTGGAGCGAGTGTGTCGCCCCCACCGATACCGCACGCTCCCGATCCCCGGATCCCGAGTGTCCGCGACTCGACGGTCCGGTTCGGTTCGCGCACGTCGCGCCGTCGGTGGGTGCCACACTGGCGCATGTTCCACCGGGCGTGTTCCACACTGGTAAGTCTTCCACCCCTGGAAACGATTGCCCGGCGGGTGTCACGAGCCACAGGGTTTACCTTCGGAGCCGACCCGGTTTCGTTCGTGACGGACGGGGTGGAGTGACCAGATGACGGACGTACTACTCCCGCTCGCGTTGTTGTACGCCGACGGTCGGAGAGAGATTCGTGGGGCGACGAGACTCCAGAAACTCGCCTTCCTCGCACAAGAGGAGTACGGCGCGGAGGATCTCCACGAGTTCGAACCGGACAAGTACGGACCGTTCTCCCCGAGTCTCGCGGGGGCAGTGGAGGCGCTGAAACAGAGAGGGCTCCTCAAGGAACGTGAGAAGCGAGTCCCGGGAGGTAACGAGATGCTCATTTACTCTCTCACCGACAAGGGCGTCAGAGTTGTGAAGCGACTGCTTCACGACCGAGACGAAGACGTGGAGAGTACGCTCGAGTCTGCAGAGAGGGTGAAAGCGGAGTGGGGAGACAGTTCACTCGATAGACTCCTGCAACACGTGTATCAGTCGTACCCACACTACACGTCTGAGAGTCGACTCGATCTCGCAGAGACCGTGTGAACGTCGTCACCTGTCCTCGTTCTCGTCACGAGGCGCGTCTCTGGACTCCTCAGAACCCTCACTGTCGTCTTGTGCCTCCGAGTGTGGACCGTCGTCCACTTCGGTCAAGCTCTCGTCGAGTGCGTCGATCGCTTCGAGCGCTTGTACTAGTTCCGGGAAATCGTCTGCCGACACGTCGGACAGTTCCATCTGTGGCCGGTTAGGGTCGTCTTCGCTGAACACGACTCCGGTGATCCACTCGGACTTGACGAGCATACTCTGTCCGAGCGGGACTGGATCTTCGTCGGACAGACTCCTCGGGTTCTTCAGGTACAGGTCCTTCTGTGAGGAGTCCCAGGCAGAGGGATCGAATCGCCTCTGATATGAGGGCCGTTCTCGAGAAACACCTCGATCCAGCCGTCACCCGCTTCGTCGAAGGCGTACCGCCACGGTTCACGCCTGTCCCTGTCGTCACCGCCCCGTCTTCGGTCCGCCACACCCAACAGAGCGGCTAGGAGAGCCAACACGGACAGGTGTCCGAGGTACAGCAACACGCCCGTCGACAGTGAGACACCGAGCAGTTCAGATCCGGTGACGACACCGAGTCCATCCGTCAACGTCTCTCCTACTCCCGCCATCCAGCCGAAGTGAACTGGCGAGAAGACGTACAACACGAACAACGATCCCAGGCTCGCCGCTGAACTCCACACGATCTTCGCGGTCCGGTCCAGGGTGTCGTTCCGCTCGGCGACACGGAGGAAGAGCCGAATCGCGAGGTAGCCAGGGGCGACTAACAGCAGAATCGTCACCAGCGTGATCGGGAGGGTTCCCGGGTTCGCCATCTGGTGGTGATCCTGCCCGACGTGTCAAAAATCTACCCGAACCGAACGGCACCGAAGAGGGTCGCCGTTCAGAAGTAGTCGATACTCTCGGGGAGTTCCAACTTCATCCCCTTGCGCTCGCGGATGTCCATGATCTGGTCGCGCTGGAGCGTGTCGGACATCACGCGGAAGCCGGCGTTCTCCGTGTTCCAGGAGGCACGCCCCTCCGTCGCGGAGCGGATGTCCGAGGAGAACCCGATCATCTCCTCGACCGGGGCGATCCCCTCGATCACCATCAGGTCACCCTCCTGGTACATGTCGTCGACGCGACCACGCCGACCCTGGATCTCGCCGGAGGCGTCGCCCATGTACTCGTTGGCGACGTCGATCCGCACGTCCTGGATCGGCTCCAACAGCATGACCTCGGCGTCGATCAGCGCACGGTGGACGGCCTCGCGGACGGCCGGGATCACCTGCGCCGGACCACGGTGGATCGTGTCCTCGTGGAGCCGGGCGTCGTGGAGACGGATCAGCGACCCCTGGACCGGCTCGGCGGCCAGCGGCCCGTCGTCGAGCGCCTCCTCCAGCCCCTCGATGACGAGTTCCATCGTCTCGTTGAGGTGCTGGATCCCCTTCGTGTCGTCGACGAACACGTTGTTGCCGTGGATGTGCTCGACGTTCTGGGAGGTCTCCTTGTCCATCCCGGCCTCCTGGAGCGCCTCGCGGCGTTCCAGTTCCGGCATGTCCATCGTCGCCTCGCCCATCGCGATCGTGTCGACGACGTCGTCGCCGAGCTGCTCGATGGAGATGTAGAAGCGGTTGTGACGGTTCGGCGAGATCCCCTCGACCTCCTCGCTTTCACCCTGCGGCGACTCGCGGAACACGACGATCGGTTCGCCCGTGTTGACCGGGATCCCCTGGTTCTTCTGGATCCGCTGGGTGATGACCTCGAGGTGGAGCTCACCCTGCCCGGAGATCAGGTGTTCGCCGGTGTCCTCGTTGATCTCGATTTGAATCGTCGGGTCCTCCTTGGCGACCTGCTGGAGCGTCTCGATGAGCTTCGGCAGGTCGTCCATGTTCGTCGCCTCGACGGACTTCGTGATCACCGGCTCGGAGATGTGCTCGATCGACTCGAACGGCGTCATCTCCACGTCGGAGACCGTCGACCCCGCGATGGCGTCGCCCAGGCCCGTCACGGCGGCGATGTTCCCGGCCGGGACACCCCGGTCGAGTTCCTCGCGTTCGCCACCCATGTAGATCCCGACGGACTGGAGCCGGCTCTTGCCGGCCGTCCCCGAGACGTACATCTCGTCACCCATCTCGAGACTGCCGGAGAACACGCGTCCGATCGCGACCTCGCCGGCGTGCGGGTCCATCTCGATGTCCGTCACCATCAGGACCGTGTCGCCGTCGCGGTCGACCTGTCGCATGCTCTCTGCCACGTCGAGCGTGTCGTCGCCGCGCCAGATCCGCGGGATACGACGGGGCTGGGCGTCCAGCGGGTCCGGGAAGTGCTCGACGACCATGTCCAGCACCACGTCCGACAGCGGCGTCTGCTCGTGGAGTTCCAGCCGCTCGTCGTTGCGCTCCAGTTCCATGACCTCGCCGAAGGAGATCCCGGTCCGCTCCATCGAGGGCAACGAGACGCCCCACTTGTACAGCGCGGAGCCGAACGCGACCGTCCCGTCCTCGACGGAGACCGTCCAGTCGTAGTCCTCGTCTTCGGTCATCCCGCGGATGAGCTCGTTCACGTCGGCGATGACGTCCTGGAGGCGCCGCTGCATCTCCTCGGGCCCCTCCTGGAGCTCGTTGATGAGGCGGTCGACCTTGTTGATGAACAGCGCCGGCTTCACACCCTCGCGCAGTGCCTGTCGCAGCACCGTCTCCGTCTGGGGCATCGCGCCCTCGACGGCGTCGACGACCACTAGGGCACCGTCGACGGCACGCATCGCCCGCGTCACGTCGCCGCCGAAGTCGACGTGGCCCGGCGTGTCGATGAGGTTGATGAGGTTGTTCTCACCCTCGTACTCGTGGGTCATCGACACGTTCGCCGCGTCGATGGTGATCCCACGCTCCTGTTCGTCCTCCTCGGTGTCCATCATCAGCTTGGTGGCCTCGCCCTCGTCGGCGATCATCCCGGCCCCAGCGAGGAGGTTGTCTGTCAGTGTCGTCTTCCCGTGATCCACGTGTGCCGCGATGGCGATGTTCCGGATCTGCTCCGGCTCGTCCATCAGCGTCTCGCACTCCTGTACGATCTTCTTTCGTCGACCCATTGGGGTTCGGTACTGGGCGCCCCGTCAAAAGGGTAGTGCTTTCCGGTGTCGAAAGCGGTCGTCTGTGGCCGCCTCGCACGGCCTACCGCGACTTCGCGTGTGCCCCGTTGTCACGCCACTGCGTCGTCTCCCGGAGCGATCGACACCGTCTCTGGCCGGCCGACCCCGCCGCCCAGAACGGCCGACACCGCCCGTCGACCACAGCCGACCCCGTCCGTCGGTCGCCGGCGACCCAAGAGTGAAACCGGACGAGCCCTTGTGAACTGTACGCATGGACATCCGAGTAGACGGAGCCGTCTCCCCGGAGCCGTTCCTCGGGGCGGCGTCGTTGTTGGAGACGGAGTGGGACCTCGACCGACCGGTGGAGGTCCAGGTGCGGGAGGACCCGGACGAGCGGACGCTGGCGGCTCACTACGACGACAGACACGTGTTGCAGATGTCGCGTGCGGCCGCGACCAGCGTGATGGCACGCGAGTTGGCGTTACACGAACTCGCGCACATGGTCCGGTACGAGAACGACCACCCGTCACACACCCAGTCGACGGACGAGGCGCTGTTCCTCGCGCTGGCGGGGCAGTCCGTCGAGCGCCGGAAGGTGACCCACTGTTACCAGATCGCCAACCACATGAAGGACATCTACGCCGACGACATCACCCTCTCCGTCGCCCCCGCGGAGAAGCTGGTGACGTTCTTCGAGTCGCAGTTGGCGACCGCCCTCGCCGAGCGACGCGACGAGGAGTGGTACCCGGACGCGGAGGTGACGGACACGGTGTCGGACCCGGACATCTCCGTCGTCAACGCCGCCTTCGCGCTCGCGGTGATCGACCGTCACGACCTCGTCGCCGACGACCACCGGATCTTCGACCTCGCGGGGGCGCTCGCAGACGGTGCGCCGGGCGTCGACCTGGGACACTTCCGGCGGAAGTTCTCGACGCTCGCGGACGAACCCTCGGAGTCGGCCTACCGGAAGGAACTCGTCGACGTGACGCGGACCTACGCCGCCGAGAGCGGCGCGCGAGGACCGGGCGAGCCAGCCGCGGACTGAGCGGCCTCGTGGAGTCGGTCGGAGAGTCGACGGGATCGGTGGTGGCGGCCGCGAGCCGATCACGACTCGCGGAGCCGGGCGCGGACCCCGAGTCCGAGCGTCCCGATCCCGATGGTGATCGGCATCACGGCCGACCCGTTCGGGATGGACCCGACGAGGAAGACCCCGGCGGTCGCGACGGCCATCAACCCGGTCACCGCGAACAGCACCACCTCGTCCGGCAGCGTGTCGTCCGCGTCGTCCGCCGACTCGTCCAGCAGCTCCTCGTCCACCTCGGTGATCGGCTCGTCGGTGTCGACCATTCGTCGGACATCAAGGCCCGCTGGCACGTAGTTCTCCCGTTTCACTTCGTCCGCCTGGATTCGGTCTAGCGTCCACTCTCGCTCCCCGTCGTCCCACCGGCAGTTGGGACCCCGGTTCGAGCGATCCGAGTCCCCGAGCGCCGCCGGACCGACTCCGCGAACGTTTTACCCGCGGCGTCGCGACGTGTCGGTATGGATTACGACGACATGCTCGACCGGGCAGTCGAGGAGACGCCCGACATCGAGGAGAGTGGTTCGCGGTTCGAGGTCCCCGATCCGGACGTGCGCCAGGAGGGGAACGTGACCGTCGTGGAGAACTACCAGTCGATCGTCGACACCCTCTCGCGCGACGAGGAGGCCGTCCTGAAGTTCCTCCAGAACGAGCTGGGGACGGCCGCACACATCGACGAGAGTGGCCGCGCACGACTCACCGGCGGGTTCAAACAGCGTCGCGTCGGCGACGCCCTGGACGCCTACACGGAGGGGTTCGTCATCTGTCCGGAGTGTGGACTCCCGGACACCAAGTTGGTCACACAGAAGGGCGCCGAGATGCTGCGGTGTGACGCCTGCGGTGCGCTGTCGAGCACGCAGTCGTGAGGGCGTCGACGGCGGGTCGTCCCACCGCCCGCAGTGGCTCTCGTGTCGTCGCCTCGCGCCGTACCGCCTACCGGTTCGCCGTTCGGTGACCCGCCACCGGGCGGCTCACTGGAACTGTTTGAGCGTCTCCAGGTCCCGTTCCGTCCGCATGAACTCCGCGAGCCGACGGGTCGCGTGACAGTTCGGACAGGAGAACTGACTCCGGTGTTCGTCGAGGTCCGTCGGGTTCTCCTCCCAGTCTTTCCCACACTCGGGACACACCAGTCTGACGAACGCCTCCTCCATACCCCGAACTGTCTGCCGGCCGTCGGATAAACTTTGGCCGGTTCCCGACGACGGCGAGGCGAGTCCGGTGTCGGAGTGTGCCACCAGACCGGACCCGTCGCCGAGTCGACACGAGCGTTCAAGTAGGGAGCCGGGACCACCACTGCGTGCCAGCCGACGAAACGACCCGCTGGCACACTGAACCATGAGCCTGTACTGTCGTAACTGCGGTCACGCCGACTCCGTCGTACTGCTCGTCGACCTCGCGACCGAACTCCCGACGCGGGACCGGCCACGCGGTCGGAGCGCCGACGGAGACGAGCGGGCCGCGCCACCGAACGGCACACGACGGCCGACCGACTGGTCGCTGGACGTCGCCTGTCCGGCGTGTTCGAGCACGGACCTGGCGGGTGACCCCCGCGGGCTGTTCGCGGAACTCGCACGCTGACCGGCCCCCGGCGACCGTCGCGGCCGGTCGCGACGCGGCGAGCGAGCGTCGACCACCTGTCACCCCACGTGCGTGTCACGACCGAGAGCCACCTCACCAGAGAGTCGTGCATCCGTCGTATTTTCGACGGGTTCCTACCGGAACCTTCCGGCGAGAAGCAAATAGCTAAAAGTGCATATATCGGTGGGCCCTCACTCACCGACGCATGACGGACGACGAAGCCGAGATCCTCGGCACGACGAAGGTGGCACGGCGCTGGCGTATCAGCCTCATCAAGGCGGTTCGCGAGGAACTGGGTGACGAGGACGGGCCGGAGATCGGCGACCGGATCGTCTTCCGGAAGGAGGACGGCGAGATCGTCGTCGACCTGGCCTGAGGGGTCGCACGTCTGGCGCGTCGACGCGGCGGGTCCCCGAGCAGTCTCTCGAAGACGGTGTCCATCTTCGGCCGACGACGGACTCGTGATCTGACCGACGAACAGATCCGACGAGTCGCACGTTCCGTCGAAGGTCCCCGCCCCACCCGGTGCCGCAACGAGCAGTAGCGGACGGGCCGACAGATCGGTCGATCCGTACGACTGCTCGGACTCGTTGCCGTGTCCGAATATTGTGCATTACTACACCGTCCAGCTGACCGTGTGTTGTGTTTTGCACCGTCGAGTCCGTTACTTCGCCCGATAACTCGAAGGTCAATCTTAAACCTGTTTACTACTGTTTCCGTCTCGATGCGGGGGAGATGCACGTGAGCGGTGGTGTCCGTTCGGCGGTGACGGGGAGTTACACGGTTCGACTGTTGGCAGTCGCACTCGGGATCGCGGTGATCGTCGGGGCGGTCGGTGTCGTGACACTCGACAACGTCACGGACAGGGTACAGACGGCGCAACGCGACAGGGTAGAGTCGCAGGCCGAGATCACCGCGGAGGCGGTCGACCGGTGGCTCTCGGCACAGCGGAAGTCGACGCGGTCGCTGTCGAATCACCGCGTGGTCAACGACGGGGAGGCGGCCGCGGTCCGCGACGTGTTCGGGGGAGCGGTCGACAGACTCCCGACGTCGACGACCGCGATCCACCTGGTCGAACGTCGTCCGAGTGTCGACTCGGCGGGGCGTAACGAGACGATCCTCGTCAGTACCAGCGAGTCGATGGAGGGGCGACAGCTACGGGACCTCAACAGTGCCTGGCCCCCCAGTGTCGGGTTCAACTTCGAGACCGTCGACGAGACACTGGTCTCCTGGACGTACAGCGACGAGGGACGGCCGACGGTCGCAGTCGCCTCGCCGACACTCGACGGCGAGAACGTCGTCGTGGTCGAGTACCGGACCGACGTGCAGGCAGAGCAGTTCCAGGCCGTCATCGACGGGACGGACACGATGGTCCTCGGCGACGCGACCGGGCTCGTGTTGCTCGACGACAACACCTCGAACGTCCTCACCTCGTACCGCGGTGACGCGGCCAACACGACCGTCGGCGCGCGGCTGCTCGACGCCGAGAGCGGGACGGACGTGAACGGCTCCGCGTTGACCGACGAGTCGGTCGTCGGCTACGCGGACGTCGGACAGGGGATCGGGTGGGTGGTGGTCAAGGAGGCACCCAGACGGAACGCGTTCGCGTTGGTCACGACGGTTCGTGAGGGGACGACGGTGATCGTCGGGGCCGCACTCCTCGGGTTCCTGGCACTCGCCGTCGTGATCCGACGGGGGCCGGTCGGGACGATCCAGCGGCTGGAGGACCGCGTCGCCGCGTTGTCCGAGGGTGACCTCTCCGTCGCCGTCGCCGACTCGGAGCGTGCAGACGAGGTCGGGAGGTTGGAGTCCGCCGTGGCGGACACACACGACTACTTGGAGACGGTCGCCGCACAGGCCGACGCCATCGCGGCCCAGCGGTTCGACGACCCGGTGTTGGACGAGGAGGTCCCCGGAGAGATCGGCGAGGCGATGGCGACGATGCGAGCGGACCTCGAGTCGTCCATCGCAGAGAGCGAACGGAACCGCCGCGAAGCCGAGCAACTCGCCACGGACCTCGAACGACAGGCGGAGGAACTCGCCCGCGTCGTCGGTGCCGTGGCCGACGGCGACCTCACGTGTCGTGTCTCGTCGACGACGGAGACGGACGCGACGACGGAGATCACGGCCGAGTTCAACCGGCTCCTCGAGGAGATCGAGCAGTCGTTCCACGCCGTCGGATCGCTGGCGGCCGACGTGGACACGGCGAGTCGGCGGCTCTCCGAGCTACTCGGCGAGATCGACGACGACGCCGCCGACGCGACCGCCTCGGCGGTCGACATCGCCGACACGACCGACGAGCAGGACGAGGCCGTGAGCGAGGTCGCCGGAGAGATGTCGAACCTCTCTGCGACCGTCGAGGAGATCTCCGCGTCGGCCAGCGAGATCGCCGAGGAGTCGTCGGCGGTGCTCGCTCGCGGACGCGAGGGGCTGGAACTGGCCGAGGACGCGATCGAAGGGATGGCGACGGTCGACGAGCAGACGGACGCGGCGGTCGCAGACGTCGAGAGTCTCCGCGACGACATCGACCGCGTGGGCGAGGTGGTGACGTTGATCGAGGACATCGCCGCCGAGACGAACACGCTCGCGTTGAACGCCTCGATCGAGGCTGCTCGCGCGGGCGAGGCGGGCGAGGGGTTCGCCGTCGTCGCCGAGGAGGTGAAGAACCTCGCAGAGGAGACGGAGGCGGCGACCGAGGAGATCGGCGAGATCATCGCCGGTGTGGAGGCGTCCACACAGACGACGGCCGACGGGATCCGTGCAGTCGGGGAGCGCGTGAGCGAGCAGCGCGAGACGGTCGCCGCCGCCGCGGAGAACGTCGGCGAGATCGTCGATCGGACGGAGGAGTTGAACGCCAGCGTCCAGGCGATCGACCACGCCACCGACGATCAGGCCACCTCGACGGAGGAGGTCGCCGGGATGATCGACGCGGTCGGCGACCGAACTGGAGACACGGCCGACGCCACCGCCGACCTCTCGGCCTCGCTCGAACGACAGCGCGAGCAGGTCGCCGACGCGACGGAGGCGGTCGCGAACCTGACCGACACGTCTGGGTCGCTGGCTGCCGTCGCCGACGAGTACGCGGTCGACGTCGACGGAGAGCCGACGGCGCCCGAGTCGGGCGGCCAGACACCGACCGCCGCCGACGGCGGAGCGGGTCCCGGAGACACCGGCGTCGAGTGACCGACGGCGAGACGCGGCTCGCCGTCGGTCTCTCACCTCGAAGGGTCGTTCTCGTCCGCGCGCAACGGTGAGTGAACTTATGTCGCTCCCGTGTGTGTACGTGTCGCATGGACGGACCACCACGCGTGATGAGCACACAGCACCCGGACAACGCAGTTCCGCCGTTCTTCGCGGACGGGGAGGTCGTGGCCGACGACGACGAGATCCAGGAGGCGTACTACGCGTACACCCACCTGGGCTGTGACGAGCAGATGTGGGACTTCGAGGGGAAGGAGGGCGACGAGTACGCGGTGAAGAAGCTGCTCTCGCGGTACGGCGACAGTTTCCTCGCGGCGCCGTTGGGCGCGGACCGACGGCTGACGATCCGCGGCCCGAACCCGGACGTCGAGGAGTCCGAGGCGAAGGTGTTGTTGGAGATCCTGGAGTCGATCCCGCGATCGTACGACGCCGCGGCGACGTTCTACGGGGAACACGACCACGAGACGGTCGCCCCGATCCACGAGGTGATCGTCCCGATGGTCACCGACGCCGGCCAACTCGACGCCGTCCACGACTACTACACCGACTTGGTCGTCGGCCAGGCGGACCACGTCGTCGGCGACCGGACCGTCGCCGACTGGGTCGGCGAGTTCCGCCCGGAACGGATCGCCGTCATCCCGCTGATCGAGGACCGCGAGTCGATGCTGCGGGCCGACGAGATCGTCCGCTCGTACCTCGCGGGGCGCGACGTGGACGAACAGCGCGTGTTCCTCGCCCGCTCGGACCCGGCGCTCAACTACGGGTCGCTGTCGGCGGACCTGATCAACCGCGTCGCACTCGCCCGGCTCGCAGACCTCGAACGAGAGCTCGACACGACGATCTACCCGATCCTCGGGGCCGGCTCCGCCCCGTTCCGGGGGCACCTCACGCCCGAGACGGCGGGCGACGTGGTCGCGGCGTTCCCCTCCGTCGAGACGTACACGGCACAGTCGGCATTCAAGTACGACTACCCGCTGGAGACGGTCCGGGAGGGGGTCGCGACGCTCCGAGACGCGGAGCGCGGCGAGCCACACGCCATCGACCGCGAGCGAGCGCTGGCGGTCGTCGACCGCGTCGCCGCCGCCTACTCCGAACAGGTGTCGCGGGTGGCGCCGCTCGTGAACCGCGTCGCCGAGTTCGTCCCCGACCGTCGCGCCCGGAAGCTCCACGTCGGGTTGTTCGGCTACTCCCGCGACGTGGAGGGGGACACGCTCCCGCGAGCGATCACCTACACCGCCACGCTGTACAGTGTCGGCTTCCCGCCGTCGATCATGGGGTTGTCCGGGTTGACCGACGACGACGTGGCGTTCCTCGAGGACGCGTTCCCGCGGTTCTTCGACGTGTTGCAGGCCGCGCTGGCGTACTACAACCCGCGGTCACTGGAGGTCGTCGACGTGCCCGAGTCGGAGGTGGAGGCGGCCCTGGAGTTGGTGTCCGCCGACCGGAACGAGACGCACCGCGAGGCGACGGACGCGGTGATCGACGCGCTCGACCGCGAGGACGGCGACGCCGTCGAGAGTGCGGTCGTCCGCGCCGCTCGCGAACGGCAGTTCCTCGGCTGAGTGGTCACGGGTCGGCAGGACATCCGCTGACCGGTCGGGAGCCGGCAGTTCGTCGAGAGAAACGTGAGAACGGGAGTGCGCGTGATCCGGGTCGCGTCGGTCCGGGTCCGAGCGCGCGATTCGCGCCAGGTCGACGCGAG
Organism: Halobaculum sp. MBLA0147; assembly: GCF_041361345.1. Classification (NCBI taxonomy): domain Archaea; kingdom Methanobacteriati; phylum Methanobacteriota; class Halobacteria; order Halobacteriales; family Haloferacaceae; genus Halonovum; species Halonovum rutilum. The sequence continues at coordinate 961,982 of NZ_JBGKAD010000001.1, forward strand.
TGCGTTATGTGTCCGTGAGCGGCGTCACTCGGCGGAGATCACGTCGTCGATCCGGGCCAGCATCGTCGCGGCCTCGGTCGCCGACGAGATCGCCTCGCGCTTGACCGAGGCGGGGTCGACGACACCCTCGGCGACGGGGTCGACGATGTCCGTGTCCTCGCCCGTCTGGACGAGCCCGGCGCGGCCCTCCTCGTTGGCGGCCCGCAGGTCGACGAGCGCGTCGATCGGGTCCTGCCCGGCGTTCTGCGCCAGGGTGCGCGGGATCACGTCCAGCGCGTCGGCGAACGCCTCGACGGCGAGTTGCTCGCGGCCCTCGACGGAGGCGGCCTCCTCGCGCAGCGCCGCGGCGACGGCCAGCTCCGTCGCACCGGCACCGGGCACGACCTCGCCCGTGTCGGCCGCCTGCGTCGCGGCGTCGACGCCGTCGCGGACGGCACGCTCCAACTCGTCGGTGACGTGCCCCGTGCCGCCGCGGACGAACAGCGTCACCGTCTCGGTGTCGCCGCCACCCTCGACGAACACCAAGTCGTCGTCGAACGTCTCCAGCCGGACGGACTCGGCGAACCCGAGGTCGTCGTCTTCGAGGTCCTCCACGTCGCCGATCTGGCCCGCACCCGTCGCCTTCGCGACGGAGGCGGCGGTGTCGGAGTCGACGGAGTCGAACACGACGACACCCTCGCGGGCCAGCGTGCCCGCGACCTGATCGTTCACGTCACCCGTGACGAACAGCACGTCCGTGTCCGTCTCGAGGACGGCCTCGGCGTACTCCTGGAGGTGCTGTTCCTCGGCGGCCAGCGCCTGGTCGAGCTGGTCGCGCGAGGAGACCTGCCACTCGGCGTCGGCCTCGAGGTCGCGCTGGTCGAGGTCGGCGTCGAGCACGCCCACCTGCACGTCCTCGTGGGTCGCCGCCAGGTCCTCGCGGACCGGCGACTCTTCGGCGACGATCCCCTCGATGAGCTCCGTGTCACCGGCGGAACTGCCGGGCTGGGTGGTGATCGAGATCGCGTTCCGGTCGACGCCGGCGTCCGTCTCGACGCGACGGACGGCGGTGACGATGTCGCCGGCCAGCGTCTCCGGCGTCACCCCGCCGGTGCCCTTGCCGGTCATCGACGTGGTGACGATCTCCGTCAGCGTCTCGTCGTCGATCTCGCCCTCGACGACCGCCTCGTCGACGGCCTCCAGCGCGGCGCGCTCGGCCGCCTTGTACCCCTGGACGACCGTCGTCGGGTGGATGTCGTCTTCGAGGAGTCGCTCGAACTCCGAGAGCAGTTCGCCCGCGAGTGTCACCGCGGTCGTCGTGCCGTCGCCGACGTCTTCCGCCTGGGACTCGGCGACCTCGACGAGCATCTCCGCGGCCGGGTGGTCGATGTCCATCTCCTCGAGGATCGTCGCACCGTCGTTCGTGATGACGACGTCCCCGGAGTCGGAGACGAGCATCTTGTCCATCCCGCGGGGGCCGAGCGTCGTCCGTACGGACTCCGCGACCGCCTTCCCCGCCTCGATGTTGGCCGACTGTGCGTCCTCGCCGGAGGTCCGCTCTGCGTCCTCCGACATGATGAACAACGGCTGTGCGCCGCCACGGCGTCGCTGCGCGCCTTGTGATCCAGACATGTGTCGTCTGAAAGTGTGGTTTCGGTTCTATATAAACCTTGCTCTCGCGGCTCGCGGAGCCGCCGTACGGCGCCACCGTCGCGGTGTGTTGACTGGTCACACAGTGGCTTTTTATACTGTGGTCGAGGTGGTGGTCGCGGGTGGGTCGCGGCCGTCGTAGGGTGCGTCTCGGTGTGGGCCGCGGTCGTCGCGGTGGTGACGGCGCTCGGGAGAGAGATCGTGTCGGGAAAGGAGTCGGGGGAGCCGCGAGTGAGGTGTCTGTGTAGGTTGTTCGACTACGACGGCACCGCGTCGGCGTCGTGGTCGGCAAGTCGCTTGGACCACCCGTCGGGGAGGGTGGGCGTCTCGACGAGCGTGAACTGGAGCGTGGTGAGGCCGTCGAGTACCGTCTCGCGCTCGTCGGGTGTCATCGCGTACTCGTCACGCGGTGTGCCGACCGGGTAGCGTGGCGCTTCGGGAAGGCGGTCGGGTTCGCCCATCGCGGCGGCGCGTACGTCGTCGATCGCCTCCGCGACGACGCACAGGAGGTGCTGGAGTTGCGTCGGGGGAACGAAGCCGCTGGCCGCGAGTCTGTCGCGGATCTCCTCTGTCGCGCCGTGGAGTTCTCTGGTGCGGTACTGCGGGAGCGGGAGCAGGCGCAGTGTCTCTAGGTGGGTGTCGTAGCTGTCGAGTAGTGGCTGTACCGCTGTCGTCCCGTCATCCTTTTCAGACGGAGAATCGTTCGAACACATTGTCGTGCGTGGCGCACGACACTGCGGAGGTAGGGTGTCCCACCACCCTGCCACTTTTGCTGCAGTGACGACCTCGCAGTGTCGTGTCTCGGCGTTGTGCTCGCCGGTTGTTAATAGCTGTGGTTGCGTTGGGATTACCTGTGTATAGCCGGTGCCTCTGATACGTCAGTCAGTTCGGTCGTGCTTCCTCTTTGCCTGTAGGTGGCTAGCCTTCACATGATGGGAGAGGCATTAAGCGGTGTCAGACAAGATTCAGACACGACAGATGGGTCGACGCTCGCGGCGGTCCCGGGGTCGTACACCCGAGACGGACGGCGAACAGTCGAGTGACGCGGATGGTGATGATGTCCAACGCTGGCCGTCGGACTCGGCAGTCGGTCCGAACACTGCCGGGCCGGCCACGAAGGAGGAAGTCGAAGCGTACTACGGGTGTGAGGTCTCCAGCGCGAAAGAGTACAAGGAGCTTCAGCGACTGGAGAAAGCCTACGGCGGGCAGGTACTCCGATGGGCCGACGAGGGGATTCCCATCGACGCGATGGGTGACCAGTCGAAGATCCAACGCTTCAGAGAACGCCGTGACTCCGAGATTCCCTACGACATCGAAGAGTTCAACAAGGACTCGTTAGACGAGAACACCGGTCGTGTCGCTCGGCGAGTGCGCGAGAGTCCCGACGGCAAGACCGATGTCCCCGACACAGTTCGTGAAGTGATCTCCTCGCCCGGCCGGTCGTTGGACTCGTCGATCCAGCGCGCCGTCGAAGAACGGATGGGTGACTCGTTAGGCGACGTACGGATTCACACGGGACCGAAGGCAGCCGAAGCCGCCGACCAGATCAACGCCCGCGCGTTCACCGTCGGTAACCACGTCGCGTTCGGCGCCGGCGAGTACGACCCCGAGTCCGCAGAAGGCCAGCACGTCTTAGCGCACGAGTTGGCGCACGTCCGCCAGCAGACCGGCGGTGACCTCTCGATGCTGCCGCAGGAGGGTATACAACTGGAGATCGATCCCGACCCGGAACTAGAACGTGAGGCCGAGGAGACCGCACGGCGCGTGATGAGTGGCGGGAAACTCGGGATTCAGAAACTCTCTGATTCCGCGATTCACCTCCAACGGATGCCAGACGTGGAACTGCTCGAACAGTTCCGTCAGTCCGACGACGCCGACGTGAGTGCCATCGAAGCACGGCTCGCCGAGCACGAGCGACGGCTCTCGGCGTTGGAGTCGGCCGACCGCGGCTTCACCGAGGCGATGACCGAAGACGGGTTGAAGGCCGCAGTCACGGAGGTGATCAAGGGGAGCAGCACCTCCGTCGGCGAAACTGTGGCGATGAACGCCCTCGGTGTGAGTGGTGCCGCTGCGGCGACGACCAGCGCACCTGCTTGGCTCCCGCTCGTCACACTCGCCGTCGGCGCGGGTGCCGCCGGACTCGCCTCCGCCGCCGTCACCGGCGGCGCGAACGTCGACCGACTCATCCAAGAACTCAAACAGTACCGCGACAGTGCCGACCAACGGGAAGAACTCGACTCACACGAGACAGACGACGAAGGCGGAATCAACATTGTCTGACGAGCCATGGACGCTACAATCGAAGGCGAGAACGAAGACGGGATTGGGCTGTACGTAACGGACAACGAAGGGGTCGAACACGGGATCGAGATGACGTTCGACGGTGAAATCCTGTACCACAGCCAGGATGGATACGCCGATGACCCAGATAGTCGAGCAGGGGACGGGAACCAACACGTCGCGCAGGCCCGCAAGTACGCGAAGTACTACGTCTATCGAGAGACGGACTACGACACGCTGACCGCGTACCGTAATCCGGATCGAATCGCGGCGACGCTGTGTACCCTCCAGAACCGCTCGCTCGGCGAGATCGAGGCCGACTTCGGACAGTTCTACCGGCAACAGGCGAGCCACTTCCGCGAGGAGGTCGCACGGCCGGTGTCCATCTCCCGGCACGTCGCCGGCGACGACTTCGTTCTCTACCACCAGCACGTCCAGTTGGCGGCCGGTCTCGACGAGATCCGTGGAACCGCCGAACAGTTCGCCGAGGAGATCGGTCGTCTCACCGCCGACATCGCCAGCGAGTTCTCGCTACGGGACTTCCTCGACGGCGCATTTGACGGAATCGCCGACACGTTCACCGAGGAAGCCGACGCCGACGATCTAGAGTTGGACCTCCCAGACTTCGGCATCGAGAGTACCTCGCAGGTGTACTACCGCTACTACGAGGCGACCAACGAGACACGGACCGTCGGCGACGACGGGCTCGATCCAGACCCCGATACGCGTCTGGAGATGCCACCCAGCAGTGTCGAGTCACTCGAACAGTTCGACGCGCTACTGTCACGACACCTCTTGTGTCAACTCCGCGACGCCTACGTCAGTCGCGGGATCGAACCACCCGCCGCCTACCGCGTGCTCGGCCACGGCACCCACCACGACGCTCAAAACTACCGCATCGTCGACCTCTACCCCGACTACGTCGACCCCGACGCCGACATTCCCGGCTACGTCGCGTAGGTCCCTCTCTCAGTTCCACCGGTTCTTCCACCGGTTCGCCGAGTTAACCATCACGGGCGTCTCCGGGCTCCACGTCGGCTACCCGAACCGCCGCGGCAGACACGAGGTCGACGAAGCCGACACGCCGTTCACCCACCAAGCGCAAGCGCGGTTCTCACTGTTACCGTACGCACCAGACACGACGAGTGAGTTCCGTGAGTACCTCGATCACCACCTCCGGTGTCAGGTGCGCGACCGGTTCGTCACGATGGGTGTCGTCCCACCGGAACCGTACCGCGTCGTCGGGATGGGGCGCTTCCAAGACGCCCGCCGGTACGACCACTACGAGATGTACCCGCAACTCCACCTCGCCGACGGCGACCACAGTCCGTTGTTCGGGTGACCGGACGATCCGTCGCCGCGAGGCGAACACTCTCGTACCTGTCGGCACACCCTCCGGGCGTGTTCGAGACAGACGCACCCCTCCACCTCCCCGAAGAGGTCGTGGGGGACGCCTACACGAGTTCGTTCGGCTGGGAGACGCTGACCGCACTCGTCGACGTGGGGAGTCGGATGGCCGGGCAGACGGGCGAACGCCGCGGTGCCGAGGTGGTCCGCGACGCCTTCGCCGAGGCCGGGCTGTCGGACCCGCGTATCGAGTCGTTCGACGTGCCCGGCTGGTGGCGCGGCAGTTCCAGTCTCTCGGTCCACGAGCCACACGAGCGTCACCACGAGGGCCAACAGGACGTGCTCGCACTCCCGGGGTCGCCGGCCGGCGAGGCGACCGGACGGGTCGTCGACGTGGGTGCCGGCACGTACGACGACTTCGCGGCGCACGCCGACGCGTTGGACGGGGCGATCGCGCTCGCCTCCTCGCGAACGCCCGAGGAGTCGGACCGCTGGATCCACCGGATGGAGAAGTACGTCTCGGCGGCCGACCACGGGGCGGCGGCGTTCGTCTTCCGCAACCACGTCGACGGCGCCGTCCCACCGACCGGCGAGGTGGGCTACCACCAGCGACCCGGCCCGATCCCGGCCGTCGGCGTCTCGAAGGAGGTCGGCACGCGCCTCGCGCGCTACGCCGAGCGCGGTGCCGAGGCGACCGTCGCCGTCGACTGTCGCAACGAGCCGACGCAGTCGCGCAACGTCGTCGCCGAGGTCGGCCCCGAGACGGCCGAGGAGGTGCTCGTCACTGCTCACGTCGACGCTCACGATATCGCCGACGGCGCTAACGACAACGGCGCCGGGTCGGCACTCGTCGCCGAGGTCGGGCGACTGCTCGCACACGACGCCGTCGACCTCGACACGCGGGTGCGACTGGTCACCTTCGGCGCCGAGGAGATCGGCCTGTGGGGTGCCTACCACACCGCGGAGACGAGCGACCTCGACGCGATCCGCGGCGTCATCAACCTCGACGGAGCCTGTTCCTCCCGGAGTCTCCGCGTCGGCACCAACGGCTTCGAGGCACTCGGGGAGCTGTTCGCGGGTGTCACCGACGATCTCGACGCGCCGCTGTCGACGGGTGACACCATCGCCCCCCACGGCGACCAGTGGGCGTTCGTCCAGGAGGGTGTCCCGGCGGCGATGGTGTCGACGACCTCGGAGTCGTCCGGACGCGGGTGGGGGCACACGCACGCGGACACGCTCGACAAGTTGGACTCACGCGACTTCCGTGCCGTCGCGATCCAGGTCGCGGAGGGTGTCCTGCGGCTGGCGAACGGGGTCGTCGAGCCGACCCACCGGAGCCGCGCGGAGATGCGCGACCGAATCGACGAGGGGTACGTACAGGAGCTGAAGCAGGGCGGGCGGTGGCCGTACGGGGAAGATCGTACGCAGACCGAGTGAGTGTGCGGTAGCACGGCTAGTGGTGCTCCGTCCACCGATCGCGCACGTCAGACCACACGAGAGAGACCGCCAACAGGAGTGCTCCGACACCGATCGGGTTCCCTGCAACGTGTCCGAGAGAGGTGGTCAGGAACGCCGTTCCGGCAATCGCGGCTCCGACGAGAAGTGTCCCAGCGACGGTCGGTCGGAGTGGGCCGATCCCGCTCTCGCGGACGACTGGGTACGCGTACAGCGGAACGAAGTTCACGAGTCGGATTGCGAACCGGTTTCCCACGACACCGTTAGAGGGCAGACTGGCCGCAGAGAGGCCAGTGAAGTAGACGAGAAATGCGAAGAGCGTCGAATGACGGGAGACGATCGACGGGAGTTGAACGGTCCGGTTCCTCTCACGGATGACGAGTAACATTCCGCTGGAACCGACGATCATCGCGCCGAACCCGAGAACGGCGGCGAGGACCCCGCCAGTGAGGACACCGACTGCCACCGTGAGCACCCCCACGAGTGTGATCGTCGGTGTGATCAGTAGGTCCGGGGGACGTGGTGTTCCGCGTGGGCGCCGGTCACCACGAGACCACGTTCTCTTGAGTCGTTCGACTTCGGAAAACCAAAACAGACCGACGTACGCTGCTGCTGAGAGGATCGGAACGGAGACCGTGAGGGCGAGTACTGTCACTGCGACACTCCGTTCGCCCGAGAGTACCGGTTCCGATGCAAACAGCAGCCACACGATCCATCCGATAGACCTGAGCCCTTCCAGAACTAACGCGAAGCTGAACAGCCTTGACGGCTCGGACCAAGCCAGTGATAACGTAGTGACGATCTGATTCTCGAGGTCAAGTGCCCTCCGCTTGAGTTTCGTCGCCCACTTCACGTTCGTGGCACGCTCTAGGACGCTGACGGCTACCCCGACGATGAGGAGGACCTCGGGGAGTGGGTACAGCGCGTCGACGACGGCGATCAGAACCCCGAGAGAGATCCAGACGACGAGCATCGTCGACACCGGAGGCCAGTCGACACCACCGACGGACGACCGTAGGATAGACACTACCGATGCAGCGGCAACCACGTTCACGACCGACCACAAGATGAAAGTAGAATCTTCGATAGGATTTGTTGTGAAAAAGTACGAAGATATCAACAATCCGTACACGAGAACGGCAGTAGCACTCGTGAGCCAGACGGACAGGCGAACTGTGCGTGGTTCTGTCAGAGGCCACTTAGAGCGGCCAGAAATTCTGGTAGATCCGACGTAGGCGACGAGCAGATACGATGGCCACCGCTGGGGAACGACGACACTGGGTTGTAACGGTTTCAGTAGATCTGCGATCAGTTCCACGAGTTCGGTCACTGACTGATTGATCGGTATCGAAATCCAGTATAGCTCAACTGGGAGGAGGAACAACCAGTTGGTCACGGTCTCAAGTCCACCGTAGATTGCGAATATGAACCCGCCTTGATCCACCCAGATGTATATCATAGTAGCGGAGTAGAGGGTACTGGTCGTGACGATCACGAGTACGGACCAAGAGATGGGCTCCCGCTCGGGGTCTCTCAACTGCCACAGTCGTGACAGTGCGACGACGCCCACTAGGAGTAGAAATCCTCTCACGGGGCCGAACACCTGCGGGACGAAGACCGAGAGCGTCTTCAGCACTGCTGGGTCAAGAACCAACCTGGTCGTCGTATCGACGAGTGGCCGCCACAGCAGATTCCACACTGCCAGACAGAGGACGAGTAATTCAGTGTGTCGTCGTAGCCAGGACATGTTTCTACCGCACCACACCCGAGCTACGGTGGCGTCGCTGGCTCACCGTCCGGTTCGGCTCTCTGCACGCGAGTGGGTGCTTCGGTACCCCTCCCCCCATGGTACAGTGTCGTACACGCGTTACTGATAGATTTTTATATTATTTCTGTGTTTGTCTTTTAACGAAATTTCGAATTATTCTCGCATTTTCTAGAGATTCGAGGCTGTCGTATAAGTGTGAATCATCACCCCGTTGAGTAGCTCCACGGACTCACTGCCGAACCCGGAACACGCAGCCGACTGCCGTGACCTTTTGTCTCCGACCCGCCACCGACCGGTATGGACCCGGACCCCGACAGATTCGAGTCGCGTCGGTCGACCGTCTACGGACAGCGGGGCGTCGTCGCCACGAGCCAGCCGCTCGCGGCCCAAGCCGGCCTCTCGACGATGGAGGACGGCGGCAACGCCTTCGACGCGGCCGTCGCCACCGCCGCGGCGTTGAACGTCGTCGAACCGACCTCGACCGGACTGGGCGGCGACGTGTTCGCGCTGTACCGCACTGCCGACGGCGAGGTCGGCGCGATGCGCTCGTGTGGACACGCTCCCGCCGACGCCACCATCGACAACGTCCGACAGGCCATCGCCGACGATCCGGACGGCGACGTGGACGACCCGAGCGAGGCGGAGATGCCCGACACGGGCGCACACACCGTGACGGTGCCCGGCACCGCCCGTGGGTGGGAGGTCACCGCCGAGCGGTTCGGCGAGAAGTCGCTGTCGGAACTGCTCCAGCCCGCGATCCGGTACGCGACCGAGGGGTACCCCGCCTCGGAGCTGATCGCCGGCGCGTGGAGCCACGCCGAGGAGCTGTTCGACGACGAGAACGCCCGCGAGGCGTACCTCTTCGACGGCGAGGCGCCGGACGTGGGCCAGACCGTCACGCTGCCGAAGCTCGGCGAGTCGATGCGGAAGATCGCCGAGCGGGGCGCGGACGTGGTGTACGAGGGAGAGATCGCCGAGCAGATCGCCGCCGAGGTGCAGGACCACGGCGGGTTCATGACCGTGGACGACCTCGCGGAGTTCGAACCGGAGTTCCCCGAGCCGGTGTCGACGACGTACAACGGAACGGAGGTGTACGAACTCCCGCCGAACAACCAGGGGCTGATCGCGCTGGAGGCGCTCAACGTCGCCGAGGAGATCGCCGCCGGCGACCACCCGCTGGACTCTCCCGAACGCGTCCACTACTTCGCGGAGGCGATGAAGGTCGCCTTCGAGGACGGCCACCACTACATCACCGACCCCGAGTTCGAGGACCACCCGCCGCTGGCGTCGAAAGACTGGGCCGCGAAGCGCGCCGAGTTGATCGGCGAGACGGCGAACCACGACGTGAGTTTCGGCGTCGAGGACGCCAACGCCGAGGACGCGGACACCGTCCTGCTGTGTACCGCCGACGACGAGGGGAACGTCGTCGCGTACATCAACTCCCGGTTCGCCGGCTTCGGCTCCGGGTTGGTCGCGGGTGACACCGGGATCGCGCTCCAGAACCGCGGGTCGTCGTTCTCGCTGGACCCCGACCACCCGAACGCGCTGGCGCCGGGCAAGCGACCGTTCCACACACTCATCCCGGCGCTGGCGGACTTCGCGCCCGAGGACGGCGCCCGCGACGACTGGGCCGCGTTCGGCGTGATGGGTGGGTACATGCAGCCGCAGGGGCACCTCCAGGTGATCTCGAACGTCGTCGACTACGACCTCCCGTTGCAGGCCGCCTTAGACCGGCCGCGCTGGCGCTACCGCGAGGACGGCTCGCTGGCGGTCGAACCCCACTTCGACGGCCACACGGCCGGGAAGCTGGTGCGGAAGGGCCACGAGGTCCAGACGCTCCCGCCGGCGCTGTTCGGCGGCGCCCAGATCGTCCGCAACGAGGACGGCACCCTCTCGGGTGCGACGGAACCGCGGAAGGACGGGAACGCGGTCGGGTTCTGAACCCCAGTCACGCCGACGCGCGACCCGTCGTGGCAGGCTGTCGAACCCTGCCGTCGATCACCGGATCTCCAGGTCCGTCACCGGGTCACTCGACAGACCGCGTTCAGATCCCGAGTGCGCCGTCGGCGTCGACGGCGCCGGAACCCTGCTCGTTGCTCCCGAGTCCGAGATCGTCGGCCGTGTTCCGCAGTCGCTGGCGAGCCTCCGTGTTCGTGTACCCCTCGGCCATCAGCAGTGCGCCGACGCCGGAGACGTGCGGACACGCCATCGAGGTGCCCGAGAGGAACTCCGTCCCGCCGCCGAGCTTCGTCGACTCCACACCGACACCGGGCGCGGCGAGCTCGACTTCGGGCCCGGTCGAGGAGAAGTTCGCGAGGTTCTCGCCGTCGTCGACCGCGGAGACGGCGACACACTCCGACAGTGCCGCCGGGTAGCCGACACAGTCCGTACAGGGACCGGAGTTGCCCGCCGCGGCGACGAGCAGGACCCCGTTGTCGTAGGCGTACCGGCAGGCGTCCGCGACCGCGCTGGAGTAGCCGCCGCCCAGCGACAGCGACCCCACGTCCCAGCCCTGGTTGGCGGTGTACTCGATCCCGGCCGCGATGTCGGAGTAGGAGCCGCCGCCGTTCGACCCCAGGACCTTCACCGAGTGGAGCGTCGCACCCGGCGCGACGCCGACGACGCCGCGATCGTTGTCGATGGCTCCGACCGTCCCGGCACAGTGAGTACCGTGACCCTCGTCGTCGCCCCAGCCGTAGTCGCAGTTGTACGAACACTGGACCGCGTAGGCACCCTTCCCGAGGTTACCCTGGAGGTCCGGGTGGTCGGCGTCGATCCCCGTGTCGATGACGGCCACGTCGGCGCCGGCGCCGGTGAAGCCGCTGGCGATCGCCGTCGTCGCGTCGGTCTGGCCGATCCCGTACGGGGTGTCCTGTGCGAGCTTGTGCATCGTCCCGTTCTCCTCGACGTAGCGGACGTTCGGGTTGTTCTCCAACCCGTCCGTGGCCTGTTCGGGCATCCGCATCGTCATCACGTCGAAGTCGAACTCGCGGACGACCTCGTCGGCCCGCCGCTTCGCGGCTCGCTTCCCCTTCCCGTTCTCGAAGCCGACGTTGACCTCTACCTTCCCCTCGCCGTCGGCGGAGGCCAGTCCGGAGACCGCGGCCGTGCCGGCCGCCGCGCCGATCGTCGCCAGTGCGTTCCGTCGGGACAGTGACCGTTGGTGTGTCATCCCACCTGTCACGCCGACCGGCCAGGTATTAACATTTGTCCAAATTTGAGAGTACCTTTGCCGACTGAAGATAGAATACATTCGTTTTCGAGCGTTGTCCGAGGCACGAGCGCTCGTCGCCGACACCGACCGGGAGGCGGATAGACACGTCTTTGCTGGTGGGTGTCGTAGCGTGGTCCGTGCAGGTCGTGGGGTACGAGACGGCCGACGGCGGGGCGGGGGTGTACGTCGCCTCGTCGGACGGCGTCGACTTCGAGCCGTTCGAGCCGGGCCGAGAGCTGTCGTGGTCGCTCGGCGAACGGCAGTGTGCGGGTGTCGTCACCGAGGACGGACACCGCTCGTGTTCCGCGCCGGAGGCACCGTACTGTGATCACCACACCTCGACGTGGGTGTGTGCGCGGTGTACCGGCGACTGTCTCAAAGACGAGATGGACTGTTACGACGACCACGCGGTGTACCTCGCGGCGTTCGCACCGGACGTGTTCAAAGTCGGCGTGACCAAACTGTGGCGGCTGGAGACACGCCTCCGCGAACAGGGGGCCGACCGCGCCGCCCACCTCCGGACGGTCGAGAACGGCCGGATCGCCCGGGAGATCGAGGCCGGACTGGCGACGGAGTTGACGGACCGCGTGCGCGTGCCGACGAAGGTCGCCGGGCTCGGCCGAGCCGTCGACGAGGCGGCGTGGGAGTCGACGCTGGCGGAGTTCGACCCACTGGAGACGTACACGTTCGACTACGGGCTCTCGCTGTCCGGCCAGCCCGTCGCGGAGACGCTCGTCAGCGGCACCGTCCGCGGCGGCCAGGGACGCGTCGTCGTCGTCGAGAACGCCGGGACGGCGTACGCCGTCGACCTCCGGGACCTCGTCGGCTACGAACTCCACGAGGACGACCCGGACCGCGAACTCCAGTCGAGTCTCGGCGCGTTCGGGTAGTGTGGAGGGTAGTGTTCAGATACGGTTGAGTCGTCTGACGAGACTACCACTCAGGAAGCCCCGAGGGGATCGCGGTCGCTCGGCGACATATCGCGCCTCTCGGCACCGTCCGGCGCGATAGGGGTCGCCGAGACGACAGAACTGAACGCGATCCCCTCGCCCCTTCCAGTCCCGCCCGAATCCGCTCCGCACAGCGCCTCACCCTCCCCAGCCTCGTCGCTCGCTTCGCTCGCTCCTCCCTCGCGCGTTCCTCGCGCGCCACCCGCAACCGTCAGTGTATCTGAACACTGCCGTGCAGGGACCACATCGCCTCCCGGGCACCGTCGTCGACCCACGCGGACTCCGGCGGTAGTTTTCGGGACGGATCGAATCGGCAAGCTTGATGACTGGGCCGACCGACTCGGGGGCCATGGACGAGCGCGTTCGCGAGCACGCCGCAGTGATCGTCGACCACTCCACCGACGTCCAGCCGGGTGACGACGTCGTGATCCAGGCCGGGGCGGGGACGGAGGACCTCGTCGTCGCGCTCCACGAGGAACTGGGCGAGCGGAACGCCAACCCCGTCGTGTTGAACCAGCCGGGGCGTGCGCGACGAGCGTTCGCACTCGCGGCCGACCCCGAGGAGTTGGTACTCCCGGACCACACGGCCGCGCTGATGGAGGCGGCGGACGTGGTGATCGGGATCCGTGGGTCGGCGAACCAACACGAGTCCGCGGACGTGCCACCCGAACAGCAGGTGGCGCTCCAGAAGCTCCGGAAACCCGTTCAGGAGGCGGTCCTCGACACGCGGTGGGTCGGGACGCAGTACCCACACCCCGGCACCGCACAGAAGGCGGAGATGTCCACGCCGGCCTACGAGGAGTTCGTCTACGACGCCGTCACGAGAGACTGGGACGAACAGCGCGCCCTCCAGGAACAGATGGTCGAGATCCTCGACCCGGCCGAGGAGGTGCGGATCGTCTCCGGCTCCGAGACGGACCTGACGATGTCCGTCGACGGCACCGTCACGATCAACGACTACGCCGAGCACAATCTCCCCGGCGGCGAGGTGTTCACCGCCCCCGTCCCCGACTCCGTCGAGGGGACGGTCCTGTTCGACAAGCCGGTGATCACCCGTGGCCGCGAGGTGACCGACGCGCGGCTCACCTTCGAGGACGGCGAGGTCGTCGACTTCGCGGCCGGCCAAAACGAGGACGCACTCGCAGCGACCCTGGAGGCCGACGAGGGTGCGAGCCGACTCGGCGAGTTGGGGATCGGGATGAACCGCGACATCGACCGGTTCACCTACAACATGCTGTTCGACGAGAAGATGGGCGACACCGTCCACCTCGCGCTGGGGCGTGCCTACGAGGACAACGTGCCCGAAGAGTCGGACGTGGAACGCAACGAGTCCGCGATCCACGTCGACATGATCGTCGACATGAGCGAGGACTCCCGGATCGAGGTCGACGGCGAGGTCGTCCAACGCGACGGCACCTTCCGGTTCGAGGACGACTTCGAGGCCTGATCGGGGCGGGCGTTCGGGTCACCGGGCCCCGTCTCGATCAGTGCGACGCGATCCAGCCGACTCACTCCCGCAGCGACACCGCCTCGCCGCGCTCGGCGGAGCGGTAGATCGCGTCCACGACGCGCTGGACCGTCAGCGCCTGCTCGACGGTGTTGCGCTCGGGCGGCTCGCCGGCCCGCACCGCCGCGAGGAACGCCTCCTGTTCGGCGCGGTGCGGGTCGTCGTCGCGCGTCTCCACCGTCGTGTCCGCGAGGTGGTGGCCACCCGCCGTGCTCGCGTCGTACAGCGTCAACTCGCCGGCCGCTTTGTCGAAGCGCGCGCCGCCGTCCGTCCCGCGGACGTGGAACGTCTGGTCCGGCTCCCGGTTGCTCGCCCACGCCGTCTCCAACGAGATCGTCCGGCCGTCCGCGAGCCGGACGAACGCCGACGCCGAGTCCTCCACGTCGAACTCGTCGGCGCCGTCCTCGCCCCACATGTGGAGGTAGGCGTAGTCGTCGCGCCCCCCGAACTCCGAGCGGGTCACGGCCGACACCTCGACCACCTCGGGGAACCCGTGCAGCGACAGGGCGAGGTCGACGGCGTGGACACCCAGGTCGATCACCGCGCCGCCGCCGGCGACCGCCGCCTCGGTGAACCACGTCCCGCGGCCCGGCACCCCGCGCCGCCGGAGGTAGTTCGCCTCGACGTGGCGCACCTCGCCGAGGTCGCCGTCGTCGATCCGGTGTTGGAGCACCTCGACCGGCGGGGCGAACCGCGTGTGGAAGCCGACCGTGAGGAAGCCGGGTGCCTCGGCAGCGGCCTCCGCGATCCGTTCGGCACTGTCGAGCGTGTGTGCCAGCGGCTTCTCGACGAGCACGTCACAGCCGGCCTCCAGCGCGCCGACGGCGTACTCCTCGTGGAAGCGGTTCGGCGTCGTCACGAGCACCGCGTCCACGCGGTCGTACAACGCGGCGGCGTCCCCGACCGTCTCGACGCCGAACGCCTCGGCGAAGGAGTCACGTGCCGCCTCGTCGACGTCCATTCCGACCGCGAGCGTCGCGTCCGTCTCGACGAGTCGCTCGGCGTGGAACTGCGCGATCCCACCCAGGCCGACGATCCCGACTCGAACCGCCGTCTCGTCCGATTGCACACCCGAACGTTCACGCCCCGTGGTGTCAACGTTCCGGCGCGCGACGGGTGATCCCCGAGCGTGGCGGGTGTGTCGACCCTGCGTGTGACCGCCGTGTCGACCGCACGCGAAACTACTAAGCCCGGAGGAACCCGAGTCCAGGTTACCATGAGTCAGTCGTACGAACGGGGACTCGTGGAGGACTTCGGGCGGTGGCGCGAGTTCTCCGCGGGGATGTGGGCCTGGGTGTTCCACAAGTTCACGGGCTGGGTGCTCGTGGGCTACCTCTTCACCCACATCGCCGTTCTCAGCACTGCACTCCAGAGTCCGGAGGCGTACACCACCACGATCCGGACCCTGGAGGGACTGCTCTTCGTCCGGCTGCTCGAGATCGGACTGCTGGCGGTGGCCGTGTTCCACATCCTCAACGGCCTCCGGCTGCTCGTCACCGACCTCGGCATCGGACTGGAGTCACAGGACAAGGCCTTCTACGCCTCGTTGGGACTCACCGGCGCGATCGTCGTCGCCTCCGTCCCGACGTTCCTCGCGGGGGTGTTCTAGCGTGAGCGAGCGCTACTCCTCGTTCGAGCGCGGCGGCCGCCGGTGGCTCTGGCAGCGCATCACGGCGGCGTTCCTCGTCGTGGTGTTGGCGTTCCACTTCTTCCTCCTCCACTTCGTCAACCACGCCGCCGAGGTCACCTTCGCCGCCTCCAGCGCCCGGATGAGCACCTGGACCTACTACTCGCTGATGGTGCTGTTCCTGCTGACGGCGACGTTCCACGGGGTCAACGGGGTGTACAACGCGCTGATCAACCAGGGGCTCTCCGGCCGCCGCCGGCAGGCGGTGAAGTGGACGCTGATCGCCGCCAGCGCGGTGTTGATCGTCCAAGGAGTCCGCACCGCGAACGAGTGGGCCGGAATCTCGCTGATCTGACGACACATGAGCACGCAAGTTCCAGACTCACAGACGCAGACGGAGACCGAGACCGAGACCGAAGAGACGCCGGGCGACAGAGCGCGGGCCCGCCGCGACGCCGCCCGCGAGGACCGGGCACAGAAGGAGGCCGCCGAGGAGTCCCTCGAGGACGAGGAGACGGTCCACCTGAAGGTGTTCCGCTACGATCCCGAGGTGGAGGGGAAGATGGAGCCGCGGTTCGACGACTTCCACGTTCCCTTCGAGAAGGGGATGACAGTCCTCGACGCCCTGATCTACGCCCGCGATACCTACGACGCCTCGCTCACCTTCCGACACTCCTGTCGGCAGGCGATCTGTGGCTCCGACGCGCTGTTCGTCAACGGCAAACAGCGACTCGGCTGTAAGACGCAGCTGTCCGAGTTGGCGGACCCGGTCCGCGTCGAGCCGCTGCCGCACGCGGAGGTGCGCAAGGACCTGGTCGTGGACATGAGTCACTTCTACGACCAGATGGAGGCCGTCGAGCCGTACTTCCAGACCGACGAGACGCCGGACGGCGAGTTGGAGGAACAGCGCCAGACCCGCGAGAACCGCGAGAAGATCAAGATGTCCACGCGGTGTATCTGGTGTGGCGCGTGTATGTCTTCGTGTAACATCGCCGCCGGCAACAACGAGTACCTCGGGCCCGCCGCGATCAACAAGGCCTACCGGTTCGCGATGGACGAACGGGAAGGCGAGGACATGCAGCAACACCGCCTGAACATCATCGAACAGGAGAACGGCGTCTGGCGCTGTCAGACCCAGTTCTCCTGTACCGAGGTGTGTCCGAAGGACATCCCGCTGACCGAACACATCCAGGAGCTGAAGCGGGAGGCGGTGAAGAACAACCTGAAGTTCTGGTGAGTAGGCGGTAGTGGGCGTCGTATCGAACGGCTTCACCGGACGCGCGGCCGACTGCGAGTTCTCTCGTTCCGATGCACTCCGAGGGAGTCGGAATCATTTTCTGTGATCGGCAGTCACGTGCGAGTATGGCGGCGAGTGAACGGCGCATCGCGAACGTCAGAGACGTGGTCACTGGCGGAACCGTACTGATGCTGGCCGTCATCATCCTTGACGTGTACGCGCCGAGTCTGTTATCCGTCACCGGACTCTCGCTCGAACTCGTCCAGTTTAGAGTCCTGCTGTTCGTGAGCGTCGCCGTGCTCGTTCTCAACGCAGTCCTCCTCGCTCGAACTCGGCGAGATCGTTCGTGAATCGCCCGCTGGTGGTCGTTCCGCAACGCGCTCACGGGTTCGAGTCGACCGGTGTCCGTCCGTCTCGTCCGCCGTCGAACCGACACCCCGCAGACGCGACGTGATCTCTCCGTCGGGTGCCAGTTCTGCCAACACCGCGAAGATCAGGGTCAGAACGACCACGAACCCGGCACCAGCGAGGAACAGGTACGCGACGAGTGAGACCCCGAGCCGACTGGCGACGTCGACGAACAGACCGAACAGGCCGATGAGCAGTATGCCGACGGAGACGTAGAACCCCGCGACGGCGAGGGAATCACGGTTGCTGGGTCGGCTGTCGCGAGTGGCGACCCGCTCTCGGGTCGTGTGATACTCTCGCGCAGTTCGAAAGCCTCGCGACGTGAGTTCGTACTCGCCAGGGGCCGTCTCGGCGACGAGGCCCTCTCTCAACAAGTACTCGAAGGCGTCGTGGACTTCTTTGGTCGTCGGACCGCCGTTCCCCTCAGCGTACTCGCCGACGAGCAGGTCGAGTTCCGCAGGGTGATACTCGGACTGGTCGGAGACGTAACAGCCGAGCAAGACCCGGACCCACAGAGGCTGCTCGAACCGAGACACAGACTGAAAAATCAACCTCTTCTGTTTATCCCTTTCGTAACTAGTCGAGTAGGCTTCGGGTTCTCGATCGAACAGTTGCAACAGTGTCGGTCACAGACAGTCTCACTCGGAGAGATTGTCCAGACCGCGACCGAGCGGGCGATCACGGTCGAGCGAGACGAGACCGGGGACCCGAGTCTCACCATCGACACCGACAGAGTGTGAGTCGGATTCGGGACGGATCTCGAGTCGATACTCCGACGGACTGGTGAGAGAGTGACCCTCAAGTACCAGCAGTTCCTACCCGACGTAGAACCAACTCTATGTACGAACACGACGTGATCGTGGTCGGTGCGGGTGGCGCGGGACTCCGCGCGGCCATCGCCGCCCAGGAGGAGGGCGCGGACGTGGCTATCGTCTCGAAGCTCCACCCGGTCCGGTCACACACCGGCGCGGCGGAGGGCGGGATCAACGCCGCCCTGCGCGACGCCGACTCGTGGGAGGACCACGCGTACGACACG
Source organism: Halobaculum sp. MBLA0147 (assembly GCF_041361345.1). Classification (NCBI taxonomy): domain Archaea; kingdom Methanobacteriati; phylum Methanobacteriota; class Halobacteria; order Halobacteriales; family Haloferacaceae; genus Halonovum; species Halonovum rutilum. The sequence goes on from NZ_JBGKAD010000001.1 coordinate 980,440, forward strand.
ATGAAGGGGTCGGACTACCTCGGCGACGCCCCCGCCATCGAGACACTCACCCAGGAGAGCCCCGAAGAGGTCATCCAGCTGGAGCACTGGGGGATGGCGTTCTCCCGCGACGACGACGGACGCGTCTCCCAGCGACCGTTCGGCGGCCTCTCGTTCCCGCGGACGACGTACGCCGGTGCAGAGACCGGCCACCAGTTGCTCCACACGATGTACGAGCAGCTCGTCAAGCGCGGGATCGAGGTGTACGACGAGTGGTACGTGATGGACCTGGCGGTCACCGACGAGGAGCGACCGGAGGACCGCGAGTGTCACGGCGTCGTCGGTTACGACATCCAGACGGGCGAGATCTCCGGGTTCCAGGCGAACGACGGCGTGATCCTCGCGACCGGCGGGCTCGGACAGGTGTACGACCACACGACGAACGCGGTCGCGAACACCGGCGACGGCGTGGCGATGGCGTACCGCGCCGGCGTCCCCATCGAGGACATGGAGTTCATCCAGTTCCACCCGACGACGCTCCCGTCGACGGGCGTGCTCATCACGGAGGGGGTCCGCGGCGAGGGTGGGATCCTCTACAACGAGGACGGCGAGCGGTTCATGTTCGAACACGGCTACGCCAACAACGACGGCGAGTTGGCGTCTCGCGACGTGGTTTCGCGGGCGGAGTTGACGGAGGTCAACGAGGGCCGCGGAATCGACGACGAGTACGTCCACCTCGACATGCGTCACCTCGGGGAAGACCGGATCGTCGACCGCCTGGAGAACATCGTCCACCTCTCGAAGGACTTCGAGGGCGTCGATCCGTTGGAGGAGCCGATGCCGGTCAAGCCCGGGCAACACTACGCGATGGGCGGCATCGAGACGAACGAGCACGGCGAGACGTGTGTGAGTGGGCTGTACGCGGCCGGCGAGTGTGCGTGTGCGTCCGTCCACGGCTCGAACCGACTCGGCGGCAACGCCCTGCCGGAGTTGATCGTCTTCGGGAAGATGGCGGGGTACCACGCCGCCGGCAAGGAGATGGGCGAGGCGGAGATCGAGACGGGCCAGCGCGGCGACTACGAGGTCGGCGAGTTGGAGCCGGGCGTCGAGATCGGCGACGTGCAGCCCGCGGGTGACGCCGTCGCGGACGGCGGGGTCGCCGCCGGGACCGCCGGCGCGGCACCCGACGACGTGGTCCAGCAGGCCGTCGAACGCCAGCGCGGCCGCGTCGAGAAGCTGTTGAACCGCGAGGAGGGGATCGGTCATTCGGCGGTGCGCGACGAGATCCAGGAGACGATGACGGAGTACGTCAACGTCTTCCGCGAGGAGAGTGGCCTCGAACAGGCGCTGGCGGAGATCCGTGCGGCCCGCGAGCGCTACCGCGACGTGAAGGTCTCGGACCCCTCGCGGACGTTCAACACGGACCTGATCCACACCATCGAGACGCGCAACATCATCGACCTCGCGGAGGCGATCACGCTGGGCGCGCTGGCTCGCGACGAGTTCCGTGGCGCCCACTGGCGCAAGGAGCACCAGGAGCGGAAGGACGACAGCTGGCTCAAGCACACGATGCTGTCGTGGAACGACGGCGAGCCGGAGCTGTGGTACCGACCGGTCGTCCTCGAGGGCGAGAACAAGGAGTACGAGCCGAAGGTTCGCTCGTACTGAACCGTCGTAGCGGCCCCCTCTCTACACGCTTTCGCGAAGTCGGTCTCGAACGCCGAGCGTCGCGGCTCGACGGCCCGGTGTCCGAGACGGGTCCCGATCGACGGCGGGCACGGCGGTCGCTCTGGTGACCCGATCTGTCGGAGAGAGACGGCGAGAGAGTGGTCGGTTACTCGTCGTCGGCGTCGTCGGCGCCCAACTCCAGGCCCTCGATCCGCGTCGCGATCTCGTCTTCGGTCAACGCGGTGTACCCCTCTGCGACGCTCACGGTCGCGGCCGAGAGCCCGCTCGCGGTGACTGGCTCGTCGTCGTCGGTCGCCTGCGCGAGCGCCTCGATCGCCAGCGTGAGACCGTCTTCGAGGCTCAACTCCTCGCTCCAGTTGTCCTCGAGGAACTCCTGGATGTCGCCGCGGTCGCCGCCGATGGCGGTCGCCTTCCACTCGCGGGGCGTCCCGGAGGGGTCGGCGCCGAACAGGCGCGGCGTGCCGTCGTCGATGCCGCCGATCAGGAGTGCGGCGCCGTACGGCCGCGTGCCGCCGCGCTGGGTGTTCTCCTGGATGTGGTCGGTGACGTACTTCGCCAGCGTCTCGACGCCGACCGGCTCGCCGTAGCGCAGTCGGTCACCCTGGGCCATCCGGCGGGCGAAGTCGATCAACTGACGCGCGTCGGCGACGTGGCCGGCGTTCGTCGTGCCGAGGTGGTCGTCGAGCTTGTGGAGCTTCTCGATGCTCTCGTCGACCATCAGCGGCGAGGAGGCCTGCGCTCGCGCCGCGAGCGCGATCCCGTCCTGCGTGCGGACGCCGACGGACGGCGCGCCACGCGAGACGGCCTCGCGAGCGTACTCGACCTGGTAGATCCGGCCGTCCGGCGAGAACAGCGAGGTCCCGCGGTCGTACGCCTGCTGGTCGTTCCCCCTCATCGCGCACCTCCGGTCCGAGTCGTCGTGTGGTGGCTCATCGAACTCCGGTAGGGGGTCTGGCGGGAAAAAGCCTCCCTAAAGCGACGCTTAGTTCCGTCGTCGGTGGACGGGTGGGCGCGTGTTGCCGGTAGTCGACCCGTCTCCCGACTTCACCCCTCGTCGTCGCGCACGTACTCGACCACGTCGAAGGCGTCGTACGACGCCCGACTCGTCTCGCGCCACGCGTCGCGGTTCCACGCGGGGAACTCGGTGTCGCCCGCGTAGCTGTCTTCGAGTTCCGTCCTGACGAGCCGGTCGACGATCGGGAGCGACTGCTCGTACACCGTCGCGCCGCCGGCGACGAAGATCGGACCGGTGCGGTCCGGCTCCGTCTCGATCGCACGCTCGGCGACTGCGAACGCCGCCGGCAGCGAGTCGACGACGCGGACCGACGCCGCCACGTCCGGATCCCCGCGTGAGAGGACGACGTTCGTCCGGTCCGGGAGCGGCCCGCCGAGCCCCGCGGCGATCGACTCGTAGGTCCGGCGGCCCACCACCACCGGGTGCCCGGTGGTCGTCCGCTCGAAGTGCGCCATGTCCTCCGGCAGGTGCCACGGCATCTCTCCGTCGCGTCCGATCACACCGTTGGCCGCCACCGCGACGATGGCGACGACCTCCGCGTCCGGTCGTGGGAGCGACTCTGTCCCCTCGTCGCGGTTCGGCTCCGGAGCGTCGCTCATCGTCACTCGGCCACCGCGAACTCGATCCCCGGCGCGGGGTCGTACCCGTGGAGCGTCACGTCGTCGGCGGTCAACTCGTCGAGGGGCACGTCCGCCACCTCGATCTCGGGCCGCTCGCGCGGTTCGCGGGCCAACTGGCGGAGCAGCCCGGGCACGTGGTCGGCGCGTTCGTCGCCGTCCGGCTCCGGCGGCGCGGTCGTCTCCACCCAGTCGGCCACCGCGCGGAACTCCGACCGGTCGTCGACCGCCGCGACGCGCTCCTGCAGGCGGTCGAGTTCGGCGGCGTACCACGAGCCGCGTTCGCCCGTCCCGCAGTAGACGTGGCTGTCGACGACCGTGTGTGCGAACGTCCCCGGCTCGAAGCCGGTCCGCTGGGCGACGGCGGTGAGCAACAGCGAGTAGGCGGCGACGTTGAACGGGACGCCCAGCGCCATGTCGCCCGAGCGCTGCGTGAGGTGGAGGTTCAGGCGGTCACCCTGGACGTTGAACACGAACGTGTAGTGACACGGCGGGAGCGTGGAGACGGTCGCGTTCGCGGGGTGCCAGGCGTTGACGACGATCCGACGCGACTGCGGGGACTCTCGCAGCGTGTCGAGCACGTACTGGAGCTGGTCGAAGGTGCGTCGTTCGTCGCCGTCGTCGGTCTCCTCGACGGTGACCCAGCGGTGGGCGTCGTCGGGCCACGTCTCCCCGTCGAGGGCCTGCGACTCGTCCGGCACGGGGTAGCGGCGCCAGAAGCGCCCGTAGGCCGTGTCGAGACGGCCCTCCTCGTCGGCCCACGCGTCCCAGATGCTCGTCTCCTCACGCAGCGTGCGGACGTGTTCCTCGCCCGAGAGGTACCAGAGGAACTCGTGGATCAGCGAGTTCCACCGGAACCCGGAGAGGTCCTTCGTCGTCACGAGCGGGAACCCCGCCGCCAGATCCACCTCGTACGTCTCGGAGAACGCCGAGATCGTGTCGACGCCGGTCCGGTTCGGCTTGTGCGTGCCGCCGGCGAGGACACGCTCGACGGTGTCGAGGTACGGTTGCACGTGTAGACGCCCGGGTGGGCCGGTCTTGAACGCCACGGACCGGGCAGTCTCCCCCGACTGTCGACACCCGTCGTCCAGTCCGTCCGTCGACACCTCCCCTCCGGTCCGCCCGCCGACACCGGTCGTCCGGTCCAGCCGTCGACACCGGTCGCCGACTGCGGGGAGTCACTCGCACCGCGAACGGGAACGATTAGGTGGCGGGCACCGAAGACGGCGGTATGAGCGACAGGAGTGCGGACGAGCCGACGGCCGTCGAGTTGGCCCAGCGAGTCCGGGACGGCGAGTTGCGACTGTACGAACTCGAAGACCACGCCGACGCGGACACGGCGACCGCGGCGCGGCGACGACTCGTCGGGAGCCACGAGGGCTCGGCGTTCGACGACCCCGAGACGGCGCTCGCGACCACCGGGGAGTACGCCTTCCCGGCGAGCGAGGCGGACAGCAACGTCGAGAACATGACCGGCGCGGTCCAGATCCCGGCGGGCGTCGTCGGCCCCGTCCAGATCGACGGGGAGGCGATCTCCGGCGAGCGGTACGTTCCGATGGCGACGACGGAGGGGGCGCTGCTCGCGTCCGTGAACCGCGGCTGTGCGACGCTGGACCGAGCCGGCGGCGCGACGGCACGCGTCACCGAGTCGGGGATGACACGCGCGCCCGTCTTCCGCGTCGACGGCGTCGCAGAGGCGGAGGCGCTCGTCGCCTGGGTTCGCGACGCGGAGTCGCGGCTCCGTGAGGCGGCGGAGGCGACGACGAACCACGGAGAACTGGTCGGGATCACGCCTCACGTCGTCGGCAACAACGTCTACCTGCGGTTCACATACGACACGAAGGACGCGATGGGGATGAACATGGTCACGGTGGCGACGGAGGCCGCCTGTGACGTGATCGAGACGGAGACGGACGCCGAGTTGGTCGCGCTGTCGGGGAACCTCTGTGCGGACAAGAAGCCGGCGGCGATCAACGCGATCCAGGGCCGCGGTCGCACCGTGGCGGCGGACGCGACGATCCCGCGCGAGGTCGTGACGGAGGTGTTGGACACGACACCCGAGGCGGTCGCGGAGATCAACACGCGCAAGAACCACGTGGGGAGCGCGAAGGCCGGCAGTCTCGGCTTCAACGCCCACGTCGCGAACACCGTCGCGGCGGTGTTCCTGGCGACCGGGCAGGACGCCGCGCAGGTGGTCGAGGGGTCGAACGCGATCACCACCGCCGAGGTGGTCGACGGCGACCTCTACGTCTCGCTCACCATCGCCTCGTTGGAGGTCGGCACCGTCGGCGGCGGGACGAAACTCCCCACGCAGGCGGAGGGGCTGGACGTGCTCGGGGTCCGTGGTGGCGGCGACCCGCCGGGAGCGAACGCGGACGGACTCGCGGAGGCGACGGCAGTCGCGGCGCTGGCGGGGGAACTGTCGCTGCTGTCGGCGCTCGGCTCGCGGAACCTGTCGAGCGCCCACCAGGAACTCGGTCGCTGACGGACTCGCCGAGTGTCGTGAGCAGCCGGCGACGACGCCACCGACGACCGTCGGCAGCCGACGACGATCTCGCGGCTCAGTCCACGTCGGAGACGGACACCGAGACACCGCCGCTCGCCGGTGTGCGGACGGTCACGGTGTCTGCGCCCAACCCACCGCCGAGCGTGCGGTACAGCGTGATCCGCCCGGTCGCGACACTGCCGTCGACGCGGGCCTCGACGGCGTACGTCCCCGGGTTCGGGAAGAACGAGCCGTTGACGCGCGTCGACTGCGCGGGGATGGTGAACCGGCCCTCGACGGTCGCGGTGTCGCCCAGCGGCGTCGGCGTGGGACCACCCTCGCCGCCCTCCCCCTGGAGGAGGGCGCGGACGACGACCGAGACGGCCGTCGCACGCCCGTTGACGAACCTGACGCCACCGGGGACGCGGTTGGAGCGGAGACTCCGCCCACACCCGGCAAGCCCGGCGGTCACGCCGGCGGCCACCGTCCCGAGGTACGCGCGTCTCCCTGCCACGTCCCCGACTCCGCGTGGTTCCCGCAAAAGCGTGGCGGAGCGGGTGTAGCCTCGCGGAGAGTGGTCGCCAGAGCGACACCACCGGAACGCCGCCGTTTTGACGCCCGGGAGCCACGGGGAGGTATGGACGACGCCCTCATCGACGACGCGACGCTGCCGCTCGACCGGAAGTCCCGCCTCCCGGGCGAGGGATTCTTCTACCCAGACTCGCTGGACGAGGACCGCGCCGAGGAGCGGGCCCGCGAGGCACTCGACGGCGCCGACACCGTCGTGATCACGGACTCCGACGCGGACGGACTCGCCTGCGTGGCCCTGATCCGGGAGGCACTCGGGGCCGCTGTGGACCCGGAGCCGTTCGAACGCCGCCGCGCGGCACGGGTCGCGGACGACGAGTCGGTGGAGGACCTGCCGCTCGACGAGGTGGTCGCCGACACCACGAACGTCGCGGTCACCAAGGACGGTGACGGTCTGGTGTCGGACTCCCCGGTCGCGCTGTTGCCGGCGAGTCCGCGCACGTTCGCGGACCAACTGGAACGCACCGCCGAGTACCTCGACCCCGGGACGGACGTGTTCGTCTGTGACATCTGTCCGGACGAGTTGGAGGAGATCGAACCGGCGCTGGGGACGGTCGTCGAGCGTGCCGGCGAGGTGCGGTGGTTCGACCACCACCAGTGGCCCGAGACGACGGCGGCGGGCGTCCGTGAGTACGGGATCGAGTTGGTCGTCGGCGAGAGCGACGAGGAGTGTTCCGCGGACGTGACGCTGCGCTCGCTGGGGTACGACTTCTCCGAGCGGTTCGAGACGCTGGCGGCCGTCACCCGCGACCACGACCTCTGGCTGAAGGCCGACGAGCGCAGCGACGACCTCGCGGACTACGCGGTGTGGACGAGTCCCGACGAGTACGCGGCCGTGATCGGCGCGTACGGCGTCGACCTCCCCGCGAGTGCCCGCGAGTACCTCGCGAGTCGCCGCGAGGAGAAGACCGCACTGATCGAGACGGCCGTCGACCGCGCGAGTACCCACGAGGTCGGCGAGTGGACCGTCGCCGTCACCTACGGCCGCTGTTCACAGAACGAGGTTGCGGAGACGCTCCGCGAGCGCGGTGCCGACGCCTCCGTGATCGTCAAGCCGGCCGGCAGCGTCTCCATCCGTGGGACGGAGGGCGGTTTCGAGCGCGCCCACGAGGTGGCACGGCTGGTGAACGGCGGCGGCCACCCGCAGGCCGCGGGGTGTATGCCGGACATCTACGACGATATGCTCGACTACGCTCACCACTGGAGCACGGAGGGTGCGGCCGCCAAGCGTGTGCTACTGGCGGCCTTCGAACGCGTCGCCGAGCGCGCCGCCGAGGAGGCGGACGGCGGCAGTGAGAGAGAGGACACAGGCGGCGAGAGTGACGACGAGACGGGATCGGGGGCCGCGGACGGCGCGGACGAGTGAGCCATGCGTGTCACACTCCTCGGGACGGGCGACACGACGGGGACGCCCACCGTCGGGTGTGACTGTGACACCTGCGTGGCCGCTCGCGAGCGCGGCGTCGAACGCTCGCGGTTCTCCGTCCACGTCGCCAACGAGCGCACCGGCGAGTCGCTGCTGCTCGACTGTTCGCCGGACTTCCGCCGGCAGTTCCTCGACAACGACGTGGCGCTCCCGGACGCGGCGGTCGTCACGCACGTCCACTTCGACCACCTCGACGGCGTCGGGAACTTCTACCGGCTCGTCGACAACCTCCCGGTGTACGCCGCCGACGAGACGGACCCCGAGACCGGGTCGTCCGTCGCCGACACGGTCCGCTCGAAGTACGACTACCTCGACCGCGTGACCGTCCGGGACGCCACACCGCTGGAGACGACTCGGATCTGCGGGCTCGACGTGACCCTGGTCCCGGTCGACCACCCGCCGCTCGTCTGTTACGGCGTCGTCGTCGAGGACCCCGAGACCGGCGCGAAGCTGTCGTTGACGGGCGACACCAGCTACGACGTCCCCGAGGCGTCGCGGGAGCGGCTGGCGGAACCGGACCTGCTGTTGGCCGACGCCATCGTCCCGGCGTCGCTGTGCGAGTACCACCCGCTGGGCGGTACACACCACGGGTCCGACGGGACACCGTACACCTTCGGGACGAAACACATGACCCGGGAGGGCGCACTCGCGCTCGCCTCGGAGTTGGACGCCGACCGGACACGGCTCGTCCACGTCGCGCACTTCTACCCCGTCGAGGAGGCGTTCGAGGAGCCGCTCGCAGTCGACGGCGAGACGTACGACCTGTAGGAGAGCGGTCGGAGTCGCTCCGAGCGTCACTCGGGTCGACACCCGACGGCGACTGGCGTCGCGCTGGGGACACTCAGTCGCGTCGACGAGCGACGGTCGCCGCGATCACAGCCGCGACCGCCGCGACCGCGACGGCGACGAGGTCGAATCCGGGCGCGAGCACGCCCGTGTCGGTCGTCGGGACGGCCGTCGCCACCGTCTCTCGCGGCCCCTCGTCGTCGCTCGTCCCACCGGCGCCCGGGTCGTCGGTGCCGGTGTCGTCACTGCCGTCGTCGGCGCCGGTACCCTCGCCGTCGTCACCGTCGTCCGCGTCGCTGGGACTCCCGAGTGACACGTCGCCGAAGCCGCCGGTGTGGTTCGACAGCGCCGCGTCACACGCCTCCAACTCGGCGGTGCTGGGCGGGTCGGCACCCGGGCCACGCAGCGCGAAGTCGCCGGTGCCGCCGATGTCGGCCATCGTCGGGCCGCGCGAGCCGCCGAGGTCGGCGTAGGCGTCCGACGGGAACCCACCGACCGGGACGCGCTCGACGTCGTACACCAGCCACGGGGCGTACACCTCCCAGACGACCTCGCCGCGGGGCGTCACCTCGACGACGCGGTTGTTCCGCGAGTCCCCGATCAGCGTGTGGCCGTTCTTCAGCCGGTCCGCGTCCCGGGGCCACGAGAACGACTCGCCGGAGCCCAGCGTCCACGTGCGTGTCCACTCGCCGTCGTCGTGTTCGTACTCGACGATCCGCTCGTTCTCGGAGTCGGCGACGAGGAACGTCGGGTCGCCGGAGCGACTCTCCAGGTAGTCGGGGTTGTGCTGTGCGTGGAGTACGTCGTGGTTCTCGTCGCTCCCGAGTCGGAGGTCGATCTCGCCGGTCGAGCGGTTCACCAACAACACCTGGTCGAAGTTGCGCGGCGACAACAGGACGCTGTCGCCGACGCGGTCCACGTCGTTGAGGTGGGTCCAGTCGTCGGTGTACTCCCCGCCGACGGACCGGTCGAAACGGGGTGCGAACCGCCACGTCCACTCGACCTCGTCGTCCACGCGGTCGTAGACGACCACACGGTCGTCGTTCGTCTCGTTGGCCGCGTCGTAGTTGCGCATGTGAGCGATCACGACGTGCGTCTCGTTCAGCGGATCGGCGTCGTGGGTGTCCGTGTACGGCAGCTCCTCGGTCCACACCGTCTCGCCGGTCGTCGTGTTCAACTCGTACAACAGCGTCGTTCCACGCCGCGTCGCGGTGACGAAGAGGTTGCCGTTGCCCAGCGGGTCCACGTCGTACGACCAGACGACGCCGGGGTCCGACGCGCTGCGTTTGACCCACAGCACGCGTCCCTCGGGCCCGAACGCGACGAGTCGTGCGGCGGTCTTCCCGCCGTCGGCACCGAACCGGGCCCCCTGGACGCTGACGACCGTCACGCCGTTCGCACGTGTCGACGTGTGGCCGACACACTGGTCGCCGTTCGCGGTCGTGTCCACGTTCGTGGTCGTGTCCACGTTCGTCGTCGTGTCCCCGTCCACGCTCGCACCGCGTCTCGGCCCCGCGGCGTCGACCCCCGAGCCCACGCTCGCGACGGCTCGGACCCCCTCGGCGTCGGCCGCGACACCACCCGTCGCCGCGCCCGTCCCAGCGGCCGGCGCGGCGGCGACGACGCCCGCCACCGGCCCACCGACGAGAAGTGCGACGACGGCTCCCAGCAGTAGCACGTCGTTGTCTGACACGACCACGACTGCGGTCGTCCCCGAGAAGTGTCTTCTCATTCTTCCGACCGGGTCGGCGGGTGTAGGAGGTGTCGCGTGTGCCTCGGCGAGCGAGGCGGCACGTCGGATGGACAAGAATAAATGTCCCGCTGGCGAAGCCTCGGCTCACAATGAGTGGTAAGTCGAAGGCGAAGAAGAAGCGGCTGGGCAAACTGGAGAAGCAGAACAGCCGGGTGCCCGCGTGGGTCATGATGAAGACGGACATGGGGACGACGCGCAACCCGAAGCGACGCCACTGGCGGCGCAGCGACACGGACGAGTGACCGATGAGCGCGAGTGACTTCGAGGAGCGGGTCGTCACCGTCCCGCTGCGCGACGCGAAGCAGGCACCGACCCAGGAGATGGCGGACCGTGCGATGTCGCTGATCCGCGGCCACCTGAGCAAGCACTTCTCCGTCGAGGAGGACGACGTGCGTCTCGACCCGGCGCTCAACGAGGCCGTCTGGGCGCAGGGACGCAACAAGCCGCCGAGTTCGATCCGGGTCCGTGCGGCACGGTTCGACGAGGACGGCGAGGTCGTCGTCGAGGCGGAACCGGCCTGACTCAGGCGTGTTACGAACTTCGTTCACTGGATCGTCGTACGTGGGTGTGTACGCCCGCGCGACCGACGACGTGCTGTTGATCGACCCCGCAGTCGACGACGACGTGACGACTGCCATCGCCGAGGAGCTGTCGGTGACCGCAGTCGAGACGACCGTCGGCGGCTCCGGGACGGTCGGCTCGCTGACGGTCGCCAACGAGACCGGCGTCGTCGTCTCCGATCAGGCGACCGACGAGGAGATCGATCTGATCGCCGACGCGACAGACGGCGCGGTCGCGCGGATTCCGGGGCGGCTCAACGCCGCCGGCAACGTCGTCTTGGCCAACGACACCGGGGCGGTCGTCCACCCAGAGTTGACCGACGAGGCGGTGTCGGTCGTCGAGGACACCCTCGACGTGCCGGTCACGGACGGTCGACTCGCGGACGTCCAGACCGTCGGGACGGCCGCCGTCGCGACGGAGGACGGCGTAATCTGTCACCCACAGGCGACCGAAGAACAGTTGACGGCGATCGAGGAGCACCTCGACGTGTACGCCGACCTCGGGACGGTCAACTACGGCGCGCCGCTCGTCGGCTCCGGGGTGATCGCCAACGAGGCCGACTACGTCGCCGGCGAGGACACCACGGGGCCGGAGCTCGGACGGATCGAGGACACGCTCGGCTACATCTGACGAGGAGCCGCGACGGCGGCGTCACGGGTGATCGTCGCCGCCCACCTCGTTCTCTCTCGACGCCCCGACTACGACGGACTCCGGGACGAGTCGTCGACTAGTTCTCCGACAACTCCGCGACCGCCTGTTCGAGCCGGCGGTCGAGTTCGTCGAGCCGGCTGGCGAGCAGCGCCTCCGCGGCCGCCGGCAGTTCGCGACCGGTGTCCAGCGTGCGCCGGATCGCTCGGAGTTGGTTCCGGAGTGCGCCGAGGCGGTTCGCCGCCGCACGTCGGTTCCCGTCGCCGATGGCGTCGAGGGCGTTCCGTGCGGCCGCGATGGCGTTGTCGAGCCGTCGCAGCACCTGGTCGATCGGGTCCGGTGGGCTCGTCGACCCGTCCGTCGCAGCGTGCCACGCGTCGCCGTCCGAACCGCTCGCACTCCCGGAGCCGTCGCCGTTCGTGTCGTCGTCCGTCGGCGTCGCCGTCGGAGTGTCGTACGGCGTCCGTGTCGGAGTGGCAGTCGGCGTCGCGGTGTCGGTCGGTGTCGTGGCGTCGTCGCCGTCGTCCCGCGGACCGCGCCCGCCACCGGTGTCCGTCGCCGTCCGAGGACCGCGTCCGCGGTCGTCGTCCGCCTCGGTCGCGGTGGTCGTCTCGGTCGGGACCGTAGTCTGGGTCTCGGATGCGGTCTCGGTCGGTGTCTCTGTGGCAGTCTCGGTCCGTCTCCCGGAGGTGGTCGCGGTCGGTGAGTCCGTTCCTGGCTCGGTCTCGGTCGCGGACGCGCCGCCACCACGTCCCTTCCCGCGCGCGGCGGGGTCGCGGGCGTCCGCCGGGACCGCCGCGTCGACGGACTCCCCGTCTCTGACGGCCGCGACCTGTGCGCGCGTCTCCCGGAGGAACGTCTCGAGGAACGTCGTCAACGACGTCACGCCGGTCTCGACTGCGGGGACGGTCGCGGTCGCCTGGTCGGCCGCCGGATTGACGCGGTAGGCACCGACGCGCCCCTCGGTGTCCTCGACACTCGCCGTGTAGGCGCCCGCGCTGTGGACGTACACCGCGGCGCGACCGTCCTCGTCCGGCAGGGCGTCGTACACGCGGCCGCCGAAGTCGTCCGTGATCGACACACGCCGAACGTCTGGTCCGTCCGCGCTCGTGGCAGCACGGAACTTCACCGCCGCGTCCGACGGCGTCACGACCGTCTCGCCGTCCGTCCCGACGGCGGTGACTCGCGCGTCGGGGATCGTCTCGCTCGTCGGCGTGGCAGACGGACTCCCCCCGTCCGCCACCCCGGTCGTCGTCCGTCGTTCGCCGCCGGTCGTCGCCGTGTTGCGCGGTGTCGCCTCCGTCCCGTCCGTCGGGGTCGTCTCCGTTCCCGCCGTATCGGCCCCGTCGGGAACGTGCCGGAACCGACTACTGTACGGCGCGGCACCCGGCGCGTCGACGGTGAGCCTGTGTTCGCCCGACTCGACGCCGACGGCCGCGAGGACGCCGCGGAACGAGGAGAGTTCCGTCGACTCGGACTCCAACAGCGCCCGCACCTCCACCCGCGGCTCGCGCGTCTCGACGCCGTTGTTCCCCGGCGCGTCCGCCGTCGGCGTCGCCTCGCGGAGGCGAGTGACGACGGCGCCGCCGGTCGCGAGTGGGCCCGGCTCGCCCACGTCGAACCGCGCCGCGAGTTCCGCGCGGTGAGCGTCCTCCGTCACGTCCGCGATGGGGTCGTCGAACCGCGGCTGCTCCCACGGCACGCCGACCGACGTGAGGTGGCTCGCGGCCGCGTCCTCCGCGAACGTCGGGATCGGGTACTCGAAGCGCAACTGCGGGCCGGTGAACGCGTCGATCTCCGTGACCGCCTCGATCGGTGTCAGCGTGTACGTCGCGTCTGCGTCGCCGGTGGCCGTCTCTCCGTCAGTGTCCCCCGCGTCCGCGTCTCCGGTGTCGCTGGCTCCGGCGCCCGTTCGGTCCTCGTGGACCAACACCGGACCTGGCTCTCTGGCCGGGAGGTCGTCCGGCACCTCGCCGTCGCGCAGCGTCACCGACGCCGGGACGAAGTCCTCGCGGTCCACGTCCGGGAGTTCCGGGTGTTCGAACAGGGGCGTCCCGTCCAACTCGGGGACTGCGAACGGGAGTCGGAACCCCTCGTCGCGTGGCAACCCGTACGCGAGTGGGACGCCAATCCGGTCGAGGAGGCGGTTCGTCACGTCGGCCGTCTCCGTCTGGACCGCGAACCGTTCGAAGGTGTCGCGCGTCTCGTTGACGCCGAGTGCCGACGAGTGGCTGCCCACCTCCGCGATCACGCTCGGCCGGTCGGTCGCCGGGTCGATGTACTCGTTGTTCGGCACCCGCCGCGAGTGGGCGCTGGCGACGTACAACACCGGGTCCTCGGTCGCCGCGTCGACGAACACCTGCAACAGCTCCCAGTCGTGCCAGTGGAAGTTCGTGGTGAACTGGTCGAAGGCGCTGTACAACCAGTACTGGACGACGACGAGGTCCGTCCCCTCGTAGCGAACCACGTCGTGGAACACCGTCGGCGCAGGTGGGCCGTCACTCGCTCCCCTGTCGGCGCTGTACCCCGCGAGTGCGTCGAACCCGTCGACGACCGTCCGGCCGTCGCGCTCGCTCGTGTACCGGCGAGGGTCCGTCGGGAACCACCGCTCCGCAGCCCCGAAGTGGAGGTCCGGTGCGAACTGTGCCGCCAGCGTCGTCGCGGTGTCGTCGTCGACGCCCGTCGTGTCCGGTCGCTCACCGCCGTCGAGGAGTGCACCGGCCCCGAGCACACCGGCACCGAGTGCGGCCCCACCGGCGAGTGCCCGGCGGCGCGTGAGTGTCGGGAGTCGGTCGCGCTGCGAGTCGCCACTCGCGGGTTCGTCCGTCGACCGTTCCGCGTCGGCACCCCCCGTGTCTCCACTCTCTCCGTCCTCTGTCCCCATCGTCTCCCTCCGTCTCCGCCACTCGCGGTGGTAAGTCTTCGGGCGACACCGAGTGGCACCACCCGACGCGACCGACAGAGCGAAACCCTCGGGTCGCGACCCGCCGGACATGCGCGCGGCGTTGATCGTCCTCGACGGGTGGGCACTCGGGGACCACGATAGACGCGACGCGGTCCGGACGGCGGAGACACCCACGTTCGACCGGATTCGCGAGGCGGGAGCGTTCGGCACCCTCACCACACACGGCCGAGCGGTGGGGCTCCCCGAGGGACAGATGGGCAACAGCGAGGTCGGTCACCAGAACCTCGGGGCCGGCCGCGTGGTGAAGCAGGCGTACACCCGGATCGAGGACACCATCGCCGAGGGTGGGTTCGACGAGGTCCCGGCCATCGCGGACACACTGGCCCACGTCGCCGACGACGGCCGCCTCCACCTGTTGGGGCTCGTCAGCGACGGCGGGGTTCACGCCGCCCAGTCGCACCTCCACGCACTGATCGAGACGGCCGCCGACCACGGCGTCACGGCCGTCACACACGCGTTCACCGACGGGCGAGACACGGACCCGACGGCCGGTCGCGAGTTCCTCGCAGAACTGGAGGCGGTTGCGGACGAGCACGGCACCGGCCACGTCGCGACGGTCGTCGGCCGGTACTACGCGATGGACCGCGACGAGAACTGGGAGCGGACCGCGGCGGCGTACGACGCGGTCGTCGACCGGGAGGCCCCCCACGAGGCTGCCTCGGCCGTCGACGCCGTCGCAGCGTCGTACGACCGCGGCGACACCGACGAGTTCGTCGAGCCGACGCTCGTGACCGGCGCCGGGAGTGCGGACGGTGACGCCGAGTCGACGCCGGTACGTGCCGGCATCGAAGACGGGGACGCGGTCGTGTTCGTCAACTTCCGTGCAGACCGCGCCCGACAGTTGACCCGGCTGCTCGCCGGAATCGAGCCCGCCGACTGGCACGACGCCGGGATCGACCGGCAGCCCCCCGCGGTCGAGGTGGTGACGATGACGGAGTACGACGAGACGTTCGACCTGCCGGTGGCGTTCCCGCCTGAGGAGCCGACGGGGACGCTCGGGGAGGTGCTCGCAGACGCCGGACTCACACAGCTCCGGATCGCGGAGTCGGAGAAGTACGCCCACGTCACCTACTTCCTCAACGGGGGTCGCGAGGTCGCCTTCGAGGGCGAACGGCGCCGGATCGTCCAGTCGCCGGACGTGCCGACCTACGAGACGACGCCCGAGATGAGTGCGCCCGAAGTGACCGACACGGCCGTCGACCTGCTCGCGAGCGACGATCCGGACGTGTTGGTGCTCAACTACGCGAACCCGGACATGGTGGGCCACACCGGCGACTTCGAGGCGGCGGTCGCAGCCGTCGAGGCGGTCGACGAGCAGTTGGACCGGCTGCTGACGGCCGTCGCCGACGCGGGTGGGCACGCGCTCGTGACCGCCGACCACGGGAACGCCGACGACATGGGCACCGCCGAGGAGCCACACACCGCACACACGTTCAATCCGGTCCCGTTCGTCTCGCTCACGCCAGCCGGTGACGACGGTGGGCGGCGCGTCCGGTCCGGCGGGAGTCTCCCGGACGTGGCGCCGACGCTGCTGTCGCTGCTCGACCTCGATCCCCCGGCGGCGATGACCGGCGAGTCGCTGCTCGTCGCGCGCGACGACGACTGACGGCGGGTGGTGTGAGTTCGTCCTCGGCAGTCGTGGACACGCGGAGCGACGCCGACTCGTTCTCGTCACAGGCCGTCCCACCCGGACACGCCCACGCCGACGAGCGTTCGTCGGCGTTGCCGTCCACGTCGCCGACGCCGCTGCGCCCCGGTGGGACGACGGCGAACGCGACCGCGCGGGTCTGGAACGACACTGCACGGCTCCGGCCGACGCGCTCGCGGACGCCGTCCCCGTCAGTGTCGAACCGGACCACCGCGTCTTCTCGGACGTACCGGAGTGCGGCGCTCCCGTTCTCTCCCCCGCGGCGCGCCGTCACGGCGAACTGTGCGTACTCGCCACGGACCTGGATCGCCCAGACGTTCGCCGTCGCGTACCAGTACCCCGGGACGGGTGCGACCGGCACACCGGCGAGGACGCCGTCGAAGGCGTCGCGAGCGAGTCGCTCGCGGGCCCGCTGGAGTGCTGCCTCCGAGCCGTCCGTCGCGAGCCGTTTGGCAGCCGCCTCGACCGCCTGGCGGCGTGCGCCCACCGTCGCGTTCACCGACGCAGCCGGGACGCGGGTCGCGCCCTCCGCGAGCGTCCGCCGGCCCGCGGCACGGAGTCGGACGGTGACGGTGTCGCGTTCGACCGCCGACAGTCGGAGGCGCCGGGTCGCGACACGGCTCACGACCGTCGCGAAGCTCCCGTTCGCGACGGCGACGGCTCGTGTGCCCGCTCCGTCGTACTTCCCCGCCGCCGTCGCGACGAGACGGCGTGCGCTCCGTCGGTCGATCCGATCGGACAGTATCTCGGCGAGGGCCCCGGCGAGTCGTCCGTCGACGGTACGCAGTCGGTCGCCGACCGCCGTCGCGAGGTCGTCCCGTCGACCTCTGAGTTTCCGGCGCGAGTCTGAACCCGCTCGTCCCCTCGTCTCGTTCACCGCCCGGAGTCGCCCGCTCGTCGGTGTCCCGTTCGTCGATCGGAGTCGGTCACTCGCCGGTGTCTCGTTCACCGCCCGGAGTCGCCCGCTCGTCGGTGTCTCGTTCGTCGGTCGGAGTCGATCACTCGCCAGCGTGTCGTTCGCCGCGGCGAGTGCACGACCGGCAGTAGCGAGTCCCACGCGCCGCGAGGTGCCACCGGGGAGCCACCCCGAGAGCACGTCGCCGGCGTCGTCGAACGGGACGGTGAACGCGTTCACGTTGCGCGTCGCCAGCGGTGTCACGTCCTCGGCGACCGGCACGGACCGCGTGAGTGTCCCGTCGACGGGTGTCGTCGTGAGGTACGCCGGATCGGCGTCCGGCACGAGGACGATCCGGCCGCCGGGACCCTGCCCGATCGCACTCGGCCGTGGAGCGACCGCGTCGGCCGCGGCGTCGCTCGCCGCACGGAGCTCGTCGGCACCCCCGGCGACGCCGTCCTCGAAGGCGTCCGCCAGTGGCCGGTCGCGGTCTGCACGGCGGTCGGCACGCGCTTCGAGCCTCGCGATCACCGCGGCCACGAGCCGTGCCCGTGCGGCGACGCGGAGTCTGTCGGCGACCCCGTCGTACGTCGCCGGAGGGTCGACGAACGCCTCGCGTCGCTGCCGGAGTTCGGCCGCCAGCCGTGCGGCGGGCGTCGCCGTTCCGTCTGCGATCGCGGCGTGGCGGACCGACACGTCGACCGCACGGAGGCGCTCCCGGAGGTCGATCAGGTCGGCGAGCAGCCACGCTCGGAGTGCCGGCGGAGACGAGCCGGCGACTGACTTCCGATCTCGCCACCCGCCGGTCCGGACGGCGCGTCCGGCGAGGTCGTCGAGACGGGCCTCGCTCGGTGGGACCCCCGCGGCTGCCGGGACCCCGGCGAGGTTCCCGCCGTCGAGTGTGTCGGACGGCGCGAACGGTTGCCGGACGCGTCTGTCCGGACCCGGGAGCGACGGGTCGTAGCGTCCGCGAGCCCCGATCCGGACCGTGTGGCGGTCCGTCCACGTGGCGTGTGTGTGTCGACTCTCGTTACCGTCGACCCACCGGCGTGTCCGTTCGTGCCGGACGGCGACGACGCGAGTGGCTGCGAGGAACCGTCGCGAGTCTGGACTGTCGTGCGTCTCCCGGCCGCGGATCGTCGTGTCCGTCGTCGTCTCGCTCGCGACGGGTGTCCAGTTCGGACCGGGGTCCGTCGTCGGGTGCGAGGCGCGGTCACTGTCGCGGACGCGGACACGACGTATGACGGTCGCAGTGTACGCCTGCCGGCGCAGTGTGCCGAGTTCGGCGAGTGTCTCGAGGTATGCGTCTTCGGCGGTTGCGTTCACCGCCACACGCCGACGGCGCGTGTCGCGTCGCCCCGACGCGAGGACGGGGACGCTGCCGGCCGCACGAGTCCCCGCCCCGAGGACTCGGTGTGCCCACGAGCCGCGGGTGGTTCCGGTTCGTGCCCCGGTGAGGAGATCCGTGAGTCCGGTGCGGACGCTCGCACGGCGGAGCGCGCTCCGCCCGTCCGGGTCGGCGCGCCCGAAGGTCGCCCGTTGTAGTCTGAGTGCGCCGCCGTTCGTCGCGAGCGAGACGTGCCGCGTCCCGACGACGTTCTCGACGCCAGCGCCGCCGTACTGTGCGAGTCCACGCGCCGCAGCGAGCGCAGTCACCGCTCCCGTGAGCTGACGGCCGAGTCCGACACCCTCTGTCGGTCCACGCGACAGTCGGCGGTCGTACCGCTGGACGCGTCGGTGGACGGCGAACGCCGGGCGGTCGACGACGACGGTGAGCGTCGTGGTCCGCGTCGCGAGCACGTGACTGGTGTCTCGTTGCCGTCCAGAGTCGGCGTCTCGGCCCGACGGAGACGGCGACTCGTCCGTCTGTTCGACCACACTCGGCCTGCCTCCGTCAACCCGCCGCGCTGTGTGGGTCACCCCGTGGACCGTGACGACGACGCCGGTCTCGTCGGCCGTCGGTCGCACGTCGACGCGTCGGACGGCAGCCGCAGCCGACGGGTCGTCGTCCAACGGCGGCAGGGTGCTCTCGACCGTGACACCACCGACCCTCGTCCGGCCGAGCGAGCGAGCCACCGCCAGGCCGATCCGGAGTTCGAGCCCGCTCGCGAACGGGCGCGAGTCGTTCACCGCGGCACCGGCGGTGGTGTTCGCCGTCGTCGCGAGCGGCCTCCGTGCGCCACGGCGAACCGCCCGATCCGCGGCGACGGAGACGCTCGTTCGCGCCGTCGTCGTCGCACGGTCGAGTGCCGTGTCGACGGCGTGGTCGGCCGTCCCCGTGCCTCCGTCGACGAGTGCGCCGGCGTACGCCACGGCACCGAGCAACACGACGACCCCGACGAGTGCGAACGGGACTCGTCCCCGCCTGTCGGTGACGAAGCTCACTCGGACCACCACCTGACGGTGAGTCGGACGCGGTCGAGTGTGCGGCGTCTGGGGGCCGTCACGGAGACAGCGCGTCGGCGGAGGTCTGCACGGACGCGTGTCGCGACGTGGGACGCGAGGTCGGCGTTCGCCGCGCGGACGTCGGCGAGTCGACGGCTGGCGGTCGAGGGGTCGGTCGGGTCGCGTCCACTCGTCCGGTTCGAGTCCACTGTCGCGCCGTACACGTCCGCGAGCCGGGAGTACCGCCGTGCGACGGTGTCCGCAACCGGACTGCCGGTGGCGACCGCTCGGGTCACGACTGTCGGGGAGACGAAGCGTCGGACGAGACGACGTGCGACACGAGCCGCCGCGTTCGACGTGGACCGACCCGGCGAGTGTGCCGCGTCTGGTGCGTCCGGCGACTCGGGGGGCGAGCGGGCGCTACCGGGTGTGGAACCCACGCCCGGAACCGGGACGGTGGTACTGGCGGCGCGGACGGCAGCGTCTGCCGGAGGTGTGCTGCCGACCGTCACGCTCCCCTCGACGTGACTCCCGTGGTACGGACGCCAGGTCGCGGTGACCTGCGTAAACGCACCGAGGAGTGGCGAGACGGCCGCACGGACGCGTCGGACCACGACACCACCGGCGGGGAACAGTCGCCGGCCGTCCACCCGTGCCGCCCTGATCGCCGCCCTCGCGAGCAGGCGTGCTGGTGTCCCCTCGCGGACGACACGCCCCTCGTCGTGGATCGTGCCGTCGTCGTCCGAATTCACCGGACGGTCGTCTCTCCGCGTGCGGCTCTGGCCGGCGCGGTCGGTCGACCCCCGACTGCCGCTCCCGGCGAACGGGTGTGAGACTGTCACCGTCGCCGTCGTTAAGACTGAGAGCGTGCCACCTGGGAGGTTCGCTCGGTGGTCGACGACCGGTGCGGCGTGACCAGCCGACGGGTGCTCCGAGGGCGCTGCGGCGTCACGGGCGACGCCGACGGTGACGACCGCAGCACTCACGAGCAGCAGACACACCGCCACGTCGAGCAGTGCGCTCGTCACGACCACACCTCGACCGTGAGTTCGCCCGGTCTGATACGACCGGGACCGAGCGACACACCCACCCGTCGACTGGCCGTCGTCGTCTCCGGCGGCGGTTCCGGACCGTGAGTCCACGTCCGGCCCGCCGCACGGAGTCGCACACGGAGGTCGTGGTCTGCCGGTGCCACGCCGGCGACGCGTCGGAGCCGTGCCGGCACCGCGACGCCACCGCTGGTGACCGCCGCGTGGGCGCGGTCGAGTGTCGTCGTCGCCAGTCGCCGTTCGCGGGTCGAGTCGTCGGTCTCGACGCCGACCAGCGCGGTGGCGTAGAGACTAACCCCGGCCACGACGGCGAACGCGGCGACGAGCCCGACTGTCGGCGAACTCTGTGCCCGGCGACCGGCGTCCGTCGCCGCGCTGTCGACCGCGTCGGTGGGTCGGTCACCGGACCGCGAGGAGCGCGACACCGTCACCTCCCCACGCGACGTGCCGGACGACCAACCGCGAGCCGCGACGCCACCGGCTCCCCGTCTCGCGCGCGGTCCGGACCGCGTCGCGGAACCCCGCTCGGGTGTCGAAGACGGCCCGGAGCGGGTCGCCGAGCGCGACCCGTCGCAACGGACCGTCGCCGACTGCGAGCACCGGGCCGAATGCGAGCCGTGCAGTGGTCGTCGCGACACCGTTCCGGAGCCGGAGGTGGTCGGCGTCGGCTCGGACTGCGGTCGCGACGGTGTCGTGTGTGCCCCGTGCCGGCGGCGAGTGGCCGACGACACCGTCGACGGTCGCTACGGCCGCCGCGGCGTCCGGCGGGGGTTCGGTCGGCAGTCCCGCACCGACGCCGAACGCGACGGCGGCGACCGCTGTCAGCCCGATCCAGACGTACCACGCGTCGGCGAGTGTGTCGAACACGGGGTGTCTGGTCGCGTCACCCCACTTGAACACTCGCCGGAGAAACACGATCCGTCGGGGACGCGGGAGGGCCCGACTCGTGGGAGTTGTGTGTCCGTGTGTCCGTGTGTCAGGCGCTCGGACTGTCGACGAACAGTCCGTACAGGACCACCAACAGCGAGAGGAACGACCCGAGGCCGAGGCCGCCGACGGGGGACACCGATCCGGCGGTGCCGACGGCGGCCCCGACGGCCATCGGGAGCGGCACGACGGCCAACAACAGGTCGTACCGCTCGAACGACTGGTCGACGCGCTGTCCAGTGCCGTCGCTCGGTCGATTTCGTGTCGCCATTCTCCCACACCCAGTTCCGAGTAGCGGCCCGTTCCACTAATACGTTTCTCCCTGTTTCGCGGGAAGAACGTGTGAAGGATACATGTGGTTCCCGAGAACACTCACAGACAGCTTCTCGAAGTTCTCCGTAACTTACACGCCCGCAGCCGAGGGGGTCCTCGATTCACGGCCGTCCGGGGTCGGGGCGTCGACTCACGCCGGGAGAGAGACCGTGAGCGACCACGCCGCGAGTCCCACACTGCCGGCGACGAGGCCGGGGAGGAGTCGGCGGCGGAGAGCCCGTCGGAGCCGTGCCGCGGCACCGGCTCGATCACCGAGGTAGACGGCGGGCTCCGCCGGGTCGACGACCGTCACGTCGTCGCCGGTCTCCACACGCCACTCGACGGCACACAGCGGCTCGTCGACCTCGTCGTCGGCGGCGACCGTGTCGTCGAGGTGGGTCGGGTCGAATCCGGCGAGGTAGCCCCGCAGGGAGCGCGACAGCTCCGGCCACTCCGCCTCGGGGACGACGCGTGGCTCGCCGCCGTACAGTCGCGCGCCGGCCAGGTCGACGCGCTCCCCGTCGACCGAGACGCGATCGCCGACGGTGCCGGCCGCGACCGCCGGGCCACGGACGGGGCCGTCCGCGGCCGCGAGGGTGTCCGCGTCCGGGTCTGCGTCTGCGGCTGGCCTCGTGTCCGTGTCCACGCCCGAGTCCGTACCCGCGTCCGTCTCCGCGCCTGCGCCCGGCGGGTCCGTCGCGGCGGGTTCCACGCGCCACCGGCAGCAGAGACACCGGCGGTCACTGAACGGCGCGCGGACGCCAGTCTGCCCGTCGAGTGTCTCGACGGGCGTGGCCGCTCCGGAGGGCGTGTCACCCGCGACGCACCACAGCGTCGCCGCCCGCGCCGCGCCGACGGCCGTCGCGATCGCACCGCCCGCGGCGAGGAGGTACGCAGCGACTCTGCCGAGCAGTGGTCCCCACGCGACGTGTGTCGTCGCGACCGTCACGGGGAGCCCGACGAGTGCGCCACACAACAGCAGTCGCCACCCGCGTCCCGAGAGGTGGCGCTCGCGTCCGAACTCCCACTCCGCGGTGGCGACGACGACCGCGAACGGCGCGACCGCCAGCGCCGTCGCTGCCGTCACCAGGAGTCGCCACGCGCCCGTGCCCCCCGACACGGTGTCACGGAGGTGACAGAGGTACAAGTAGCTGTCCGAGTGGGCGGGGTGTCCCGGTTCCGAGGGGCCGCTGGGCGCCTCCGCGGTGTCCCGTCAGTCGGCGTCTCTGTCGTCCAGGTACTCGTTGAGGAGCTGTGGCGCGACGACGCCGACGAGGATCAGGACCCCGATCAGGACGGCGTCGCTCAGGTTCGTCAGAGCACCACCGAGGAACCACACCACCATCCCGAGCGTCGCGAACGAGAGGATGACCGCGTTCGAGCGAGAGAGCACGAGTGTGTGTCGGTCGGCTCGTCAGAAGTAGATTCTGTCTCGTCACTTCACTCAGAAGTGATCGCTAGAGTGGTCAAAAACCAACATAACGGTCTGGGTCAGTCCGAGTCCCTGTTATCCAGGTAGTTGTTCAGTAGTTGCGGTGCTAGGATACCAACGAAAATCAGTACTCCAATCAGAACGGTGTCGCTCAGGTTCGTCACGACACGCCCTCCGTACGTTAGTATTAGTCCGACAGTCGCAAACAAGAGGATTACCGTGTTTTCGCGGGAGACCATGTAGTATCGCCGTAAACTGGGATTTCTAAGTATCTTGTGATCGGCCTACTTCCCCCAGAAGGGGTCACCGCTCCGCTGTTTCTCCACGTACGCCTTCAGCGCCTCGCGTTCGTCGGCGGTGATCTCCTCGGTCAACTCCTGTTCGAGGATCTTGGCGTGTTTCTCCGGCAGTTCGATCCACAACTCGTCACCCTCCTCGATGCCGCGCCCGACCGTCGGGCCGTCGATGGCGACGGAGACGCGGTTGCCCGCACGCGCCTCCTCCACGTCGTCGCCCTGCTCTTGGATGCCGGAGAGTTCCCCGACGCGCTCGGGGTCGTCTCCGTCGAACTTCACCACGTTGCGGTTGTTCTGAACCGTCCCGGAGACGATCTCGACGCCGACCACGGCCGGGTCGTTCTGTCGGAAGGTGTGGTCCTGGAGGATGCGGAACCGCGCCGGCCGGACGATCTTGTCCAACACCGTCTCCTGTTGGGCGCGTTCGATCTCCGCGACGTACTCCTCGTAGTCCTCGACGAGCTGGTAGATCACGTCGTGAGAGAACAACTGGACGGACGACTCCTCGAGTTCGTCCTCGGCGTCGGCCAACACGTCCACGTTGAACCCGAGGATCACCTCGTTGGTCTCCTCGTGAGCCGTCTCCGCGATCGCCACGTCGCGGGGCGCCACGTCGCCGACCTCCGCGCGCAGGATCGGGATCTCCGCCTCCTGGAGCGCCGAGGCGATCGCCTCCAGACTGCCGAGGGTGTCTGCCTTCACGACGACCCCCTCGTCGGCCGTCTCCACCTCGATCTGGGCGATCTCCTGTTCGACCTCCGCGATCACCTCGTCGACGTTCTCCTCGCGGGCGACGCGGACCGGCGCGCCGGCCATCGCGCGGTCCAAGTCCGGCGCGGCGATCTTGATCCCCGCGGCCGCCGCCAACTCCGGCACCTGTTCGAACTCCTTCTCCGTGCGGATCTCCGCGAGCGGTCGCGGCCGCAACAGCGCGCGCACCTCCGTGACGATGGCCCCCTCCTCGCCGCCGACGACGATGGTGTCACCCTCGCGGACGGTGCCGTCGTACAACACCACGTCCAGCGTCGCGCCGAACCCGCGTTCGTCTTTGACCTCCAGCACCGTCCCCGCGCCGGGACCAGTCACGTCGATCTCCATCTCCTCTTTCATGTACCGCTGGGACAGCCCCATCATCACCGTCAGCAGGTCCGCGACACCCTCGCCCGTCTCCGCGGAGACGGGGACGACCCCGATGTTGCGCTGGAAGTTCTGGACCCGCCAGTAGAAGTCAGCCGAGAAGCCGGCGTCCGAGAGGTCCCCGATCAGTTCGTACACCTTCTCCTCCAAGTCGGACCGCGCCCGGTCGGACTGGGCGTCCATCGACGCCTGGATCGGCGTCTCGGGCTGTGGGTTCCAGCCGGGGACGGTGTCGACCTTGTTCGCGGCGACGACGAACGGCGTCCCCGTCCGCTTGAGGATCTCGACGGCCTCCTCCGTCTGCGGCTGGAACCCGTCGTTCACGTCGATCACGAGCACGGCGATGTCCGCCAGCGCGCCGCCGCGCGAGCGCAGCGTCGTGAACGAGTGGTGCCCTGGCGTGTCGATGAACAGGAGGCCGGGGAGGTCGAAGTCGTCTGGGTCGACCAACTCCCCGGCGATCCCGGAGATGGTCTCCAGCGGCACCGCGGTCGCGCCGATGTGTTGGGTGATGGCGCCGGACTCACCCTCGCTGACGGCCGAGCCGCGGATGCGGTCGAGGAGACTGGTCTTCCCGTGGTCGACGTGGCCCAGGACGGCGACGATCGGTGTCCTGAGTCCGTCGGCGCTGGGGCGAGTCACGTCGGCGGAGTCGTCGTGTGCGTCTGACATACTGCGAGATCACTCCGTAGAACGGTCGTTGTCTGTTCTCGTCGGGGTATCTTCGTAAGCGCTTCGACTCTACCACATTCTCACCGCACTCGCGTACCGCCACACTTAGCTATAAGTGAAGCGCGACAGATAGAATTGAATATGGAAACCCTTCAGCCAGATGTGGTACCAGTCAACGATAGTCTAGAAAGACAGTTCCGTTCAACATGTGATATTTTGAGTCGGTTGGACCGGAGTACCGCAAACGATGTTGAGGTGGATCTCTCCGACGCAGAGTGGTTCACACCCGCCTTCCTGACGCCGACTTCCGTGGTCTGTCAACGAGATGATCGACTCGACGGCGAGAGTCTCCGTCTCCCCGAAGATAAGGAAAGGTACCTCTCACAGATTAACTTCCCCATGGGGTCCAACGATCCGACAGAGTCACACGAAAACGACCTCCCACTCTGTCGACTGAACACACAATCTGGGCCTGCGTCGGTCGAGCGTGTCGAGTCGAAAATAGTGGAACTGCTCCAATTGGCACTCGCCGATAGCATCGAAGGAGGAATCTCCGCAATCAGATATCCCGTGAATGAGTTGATCGACAACGTTGATCAGCACTCGCGCTGCGCGAACGGCGCTCTCCTCGTACAGAATTACCCACACAAGCCATTCGTAGAGATCTGTGTTGCAGACGCCGGCATCGGGATTCTCGGCAGCTACGAGGAGAGTGGTGAGAGTGTGGACACCGACGAAGAAGCGCTGCGGATGGCACTGAATGGAGTCTCGACGAAGTCCGACGGTGTCGACCGTGGGTACGGAATACGGACGACGACAGAGATGGTATGTGATGGACTGGAAGGAGAGATTCTGTTTGCATCGGGGGACACAGCAGTACACAAACGTGGCGATGAGTCATCTGAGGCGTTCCAGCTTCCAACAGAGTGGCCGGGAACAGTGTTCGTCGCTCGACCGAAACGACCAGACAAGTCGTTTAATTATATCGACTACGTCGGATAAAGGTTTCGGTCTCGCGCCCCCAAAGCCCTTTACCGGTCACGACAGAGTTGTACGCATGACTGAGGTGGTCAGCGTCGACGATGACAGTGTCTCGACCCGGCGGTACGCAAGAGAGATCGCCGAGGACGCGGCCGCCAACGGTGCCGATGCACTCGATCTCACCGGTGTCGAGTTCGTCAGTCGATCAGTTGCCGACGAACTGCTCCATCAGTCCGAACGACGTAATTTGGAACTTCGGCACGCGGAGGGTGAAGTAGCGGAGATGCTCAATGCCGTCCGTGGTGATACCGCAACCGCCTGATTAACTCGTTTCTACCTCTTGCAGCGTCATATCGATGAACGACACTCACACCTCTCGTGTCCTCCACGCGTCCGACGCTGGGCGTGGCGTTTATGACGTTCGCCACGAACCGCCGTAGTATGGTAGACATCCTCGCCGAAGATCTCTCTGGGAAGGGGATCATCATGGGTGGGACGGAGCTCGGAGTCCTCTACAACATCACGATGGACCTGAAGACGGGTCGTCTCTCCGACCTGTTGGTGACACCGAGTGAGGCACAGACGGTCGAGGGACTCCCGTTCGAGGCGGACGGCGACGGTCACGTGAAGGTGCCGGTGCGACGCGTCCAGCGGGTGGAAGACTACATCCAGATCGAGCCGGTGTGAGCGCGATGCAGGTACTCGACACGTCCGCGTTCATCCACGAGTACACCACCGACGACCGCACGGCGTCGATCCCCGCCGTCCACGAGGAGTTGGAGGGAGAACACGCCTTCCGCTTCGACGCGATGGAGGGGTCGGGGATGCACATCCACGTCCCCGACGAGGGCGCCGTGGAGCGGGTCACCCGCGCCGCGGGCGAGACCGGCGACGACGGGGAGCTGTCGGCGACAGACCGCCGGCTCGTCGCGACTGCCTTCGAACTCGACGCGACGCTCGTGACCGACGACTACGCGATGCAGAACGTCGCCGAACGGCTCGGCGTCGACGTGCAGGTGATCGCCCGCGACGGGATCGACGAACGCCGCGACTGGCTGTTCCAGTGTGTCGGCTGTGGCCGCGAGTTCGACGACGACCGCGACCGCTGTCCGATCTGTGGCAGCGACCTCAACCGGAAGAACCCTGCTTGAGTGCGTGCGGCCGCGTCGACGAGTCGTCGGACCTCGGCCGAGTCGACGCGCCGTCTGCTCTCTCTCGAAGAGACCGACGCCCGTCGCCCCCTCAGCCGAGCACGCCGATCACCGTCGCGTACTGGATGCCGAACAGCACGGCGTTGTAGCCGCCGTGGGTGAGTGACGGGACGACGACGTTGTCCGTCCGTTCGTACAACACCCCGAGGATCGCGCCGAGCACCGTCGCGACACCGACGTAGGCGACCTGCGCGGGCAGCCCGCCCATGACACCGGGCAGGTGGATCGCGCCGAACAGCAGCGACGCGAAGGCGATGCCGCCCGGCGCGCCGACGGCGTCGCGGACGTGGCCCTGCACGACCCCGCGGAAGAGGAGCTCCTCCGCCGGCCCGACGACGAGCAGCGAGACGGGGATCATCAACAGGAAGTACACCGGCGTGCGGCCGGCGGCGGTGATCGCGCGGTTCTGGCCCGTCCCGATCCCCAGCGCCTGGAGTCCGAACAGGAGGGCGAACTGGACGGCGAGGAGTCCGACGAGGCCGCCGACGATCAGCCCCGCCTCGCGACGCGACGGCCGACGGACGGAGACGAGGTCCCGCTCCTCGGCGTAGTAGAGGAAGGCGACACACGCGAGTGCGAACCCGACGAACTGTGCGACCGTCCGCGTCACCTCGTACACCGCCGTGTCGGGCGCGACGCCGAGGATCGTCGCCAGCCCGTCGACCGGCGCGACCACGGCGAAGGCGGCCGTCCACGCCGCCACGAGGACGAACAACGAGCGGATCACCCGCAACACCACGTCTTGGGGGTCCGCGGTCCTGACGCTCATCGGCCGTGCGTACGGGACGGCCGGTGTAAACGGCTGCGACTGCGACGGGCGCGTGTCAGGGTGGTCACGATCCAACTCCGGACTCTCTCTCCGCGTGAGACGGATCCCGACCGCTCTTGCCCGCCCGTCACGACACACGACGACGTGTCACTGGAATCGGAACGAGACACGGCTGGCGACGAGCGAGTGTACCGACTGTTGGGTGTCGCGGTTGCGGTCGGGTTCCCGATCGCCTTCGGTGGTGTCGGGTGGGCCGCACTGGACAGTCTCGTCTACGGCGTCGCGGCGGGACTGCTGACGGGCGTCGGCGGCTACCTGTTTCTCCCGTGGTTCGTACGCCTCTCGGCGAGCGCCGAGGGAGGTGACGACCAGCCGTCGCTGGTCGAACTGATCGCCGACGCGCCCGGCGACCCGGGTGTCCGGTTCCTCGGGTTCGGACTCGACGCGGGTGGGATCGTCGTGCTCGCCGTGGGATTCGCGACCGACGAGCCGAACCTGTTGCTCGGCGTCGGGAGCGGCGTCGTCTTCGCACTCGCCGTCTACCTCGTCGCGTCCGTCGCGTTCGCGCAGTTCGACTCGACCGCCGCGTGAGGTGGCCGTGGCCGTACGGTCTCCGGGCCGACCGCCGTCACCACAACCCTCATTCGCGCCGCCACCCCACGCAGGGACGTGACACTCGACCGTATCCACGTCGACACCGTCGCGCACCTCGCGTCGGCGATCGCGGACGGCGTCGACGACCGCGACCACGCGGACCTCGCCGAGCGGGTGTGGACCGACTTCCTCGACCCGCTGTACGACGAGGGGAGAGAGGTGGTCGCGCCGCTGGGCGACGGCCAGGAGTTGCGGGTCGCGCCGCTGGAGGACGCCGTCCTCGCCGAGCGCCCGTTCGACACGACCCACGGCGTCGACTCGGGGACGATGAACCCCACGGCGTTCAAGAACGGCCTCGTGTTGGACGTGGCGCAGGCGGCGATGGCGGCCGATCCCTCCGAGTTGGAGCTCCACCGCGACCGCACCGTCCTCGTGACCGTCCACACGACGGACGCGACGTTCGCGCCGGCCGTCGCGGGTGGGTGGAGTCGCTACGACGACGGTCACAGTGAACGCCGCGTGTTGCGCGTCCCGGAGTCGCGGCGGTTCGCCGACGAGACCGTCCACGAACTCGCACTGTCGCTGGCGGAGTCACACCACGCCCTGACCCACGCCGACGCCGTCGAAGAGTTGCTCGTCCTCGACGGGCCGCTGTACCCCAAGCGACTGCTCAACTGGGGCGTCCGCGACGAGGAGCGGCGCGCGATGGCCCACCGCGAGGAGGTGCGCGAGGCGGTCCGCAACTACGTCCGGCTCGTCGAGCGGTTGGTCGAACGCGACGTGCCGCTGTGTGGGTTCGTCAAGAACCCCACGTCCGGCTACGTCACGCGGACGCTCTCGAAACAGGGCGTCGAGACGCCGTGGCCCGACGACACTGCGCTGTTCACGCGACTGCTGGAACGGACCGACGAGGACGGCGAGCGACGTACGGACGCGTTGACGTTCACCTCGTGGTTCCGGTCGCGAGGCGGCCCGGACGAGCCGATGTCGACGACCGGCGAGGCGCTCGGCGTCGAGCGACGACTCGACCGCGAGGCGTACGAGGTGACGTTCGCGCTGTTGTACGACCCGCGGACGGACGTACTGTTCAAGATCGAGGCGCCGTACGCCGTCACGCGTGATCCGTCGACCCGAGAGGCGCTGACACGTCAGTTGGTCGGCGAGGTCGCCGACCGCGCCGGCCCCCCGGTCGCCGTGTCGAAGGCCGACGAGATCGCCGGGATCGGACGCGGCGAGAAGGCGTCGCTGCGCGAGGAGTTCGCCGAGCGCTTCGACAGCGACCAACACACCACCTACGACGACGTGCGCTGGGACGAGGAGTAGTCGCGGCGGGCCCAGACCCGTCGCAGCCGCACCGTAGTTCGGCGTTTCGATCGGATCTCGCCGCCCTCACTGTAACTCGCCGCCCTCACTGTAACTCGCCGCCCTCACTGTAACTCGCCGCCCTCACTGGAGTTCACCGTCCATCGCGTCGAAGAGCCGCGACTCCAGCGTCTCGCCGCGCGGCGCGGTCACCTCGCGAGTGCCGTCCGCCTGCACCGCCGGCGGGACACGCCCACCGCCCATCCGGGCGTGGCCCCCCGCAGAGGCGTTCGGGAGGTCGCCGACGGCTGCGTCGAGCGCCCGCCCCATGTGGACGCGGTCGTCGCGGGACCGCCCGGAGAAGTGGAGCGTGCCATCTTTGTCCCCGACGACGACGACCGCCGTGACACCCTCCAAGCCGACGAGTTCGTCGGCCGCCTGCGGGATCGCGTCCGTGTTCGACACCGACCCCACGTCGCTGACGGCGAAGGAGCCGCGCACCTCCCGCCCGGCGATGGCGCGCGCCTTCACCTCCAGCGTCTCCGTCGACACGTCCGGGTCCGCGATGCGACCGAGCAGGTCCTCGTCGACCCCGGGCGAGAGGTACCGCGCCGCGTCGAAGTCGGCGTCGGAGGCGCCACGCGTGAGGTCGTCGGTGTCCGAGAGCACCCCGTACAACATCCCCGTCGCGACCCACGTCGGCA
Source organism: Halobaculum sp. MBLA0147 (assembly GCF_041361345.1). Classification (NCBI taxonomy): domain Archaea; kingdom Methanobacteriati; phylum Methanobacteriota; class Halobacteria; order Halobacteriales; family Haloferacaceae; genus Halonovum; species Halonovum rutilum. The sequence goes on from NZ_JBGKAD010000001.1 coordinate 1,011,266, forward strand.
GCGCCGGGTCCGACACCTCGCTGTCGTGACGGTCCGGTGGCACCGGCGTCGCACCCAACTCGTCCAAGTACTCCGCGACGATGCTCGCACAGGCGCCGTAGTCCGTCCGCACGTCGGTGAACTGCTCGGCGGAGCCGTCACCAGGGTGGTGGTCGACGATCGCCGCCGGGAGAATGCCGTCCGACCCCTCGAACCCACGCGGTTCGTTGTGGTCGACGAGGACCACCGCCTCCGCGGAGATGTCGGTCACGTGGTCGATACACTCCAACTCGACGTCGAGAACTGTCCTGAACGCTCGATTCTCCTGTCGTCGTACCTGCCCCGAGTACTGGATCGTCGCCTCCGTGTCGACCCACTCGGCCGCGTGGGCGACGCCGACGCCCGCGGCCATCGCGTCCGCGTCGGGGTCGGGGTGGAGTAACACGGCGACTTCGTCGTAGTCGGCCAGCACCGACTGGAGGCGTTCGCCCGGCGCACGCCTGATACGGAGCGCGAGGACGACGAGGAGGACCACGACCAACAGGGCCCCCAGTCCGGCGGCGAGCAGCACGGGGTCCGACACCGACCCCTGTAGCCACTCCGGCAGCCGGCGCTGCACCTGTGGCGGGAACATACGCCCCCAACGAGTGGATCGGGACATAAGAAAGTACACCACCGTTCAACCGCGTGACGGCAGCGTGATCGGCCCGATATTCGACGAACGTCGTCACTTCGATCGGGTCGACGCCGTCGGTGGAAGGAACTCGCCGATGGAAGCGGGACGGGAGCGGGTGTTCGCGTGTCGTCCGACGGGGCCAACGGGGGACCCGAGGGAGGAGACCAGAGTCGGGATTCCGGTCACTCCGTGCGCTCCCGGTAGGCGGCGATCGCGTCTCGGTACCCCTCTCGGTACGTCGGGTAGCGGAACGCGTACCCCGACTCGCGGAGGTAGGCGTTGTCACACCGCTTGCTCGTCTGGATCCGTCGTTCGGCGGCCGCCGAGAGGTCGCCGGCCGCGAGTCGGTCCGCCGTCGTCCGTTTCTCGGGCCGGGCGACGCCACACTCGTCGGCGAGCCAGTCGGCGAACGCCCACTTCTCGACGGGCTCGTCGTCGACGACGAGCACCACCTCCCCGCGGGCGTAGTCTGCCGGCGTCTCCAGTGGCTCGTCTCCGTCACTGGGAGCCTCCGCGTCGTCCGCCTCACCGGACGCCGTCGCCTCGTCTGCGTCGTCGGCACTCGCCACGGCCGGGTCCGGGTCGAGCGAGCGATCGGTCAGGAGGAACCGGACGGCGCCGGCGGCGTCGTCGCGGTGGACCATGTTCAGGTAGCCCTCCGTGACCGGGCCCTCGACGTACCGTGCCGTCCGGTAGCGGTCGGGCCCGTACAGTCCCGCGAACCGGGCGACGGTGCCGTCGATCCCGTACTCCGCGGCCGTCTCGACCGCGATCCGTTCCGCCTCGACCAACACCTCCGTCTTCTCCGTCTGTGGGTCCAGCGGTGTGGACTCGTCCACCCAGTCGCCGTCGTGGTCACCGTACACCCCGGTGCTGGAGGTGTAGACGAGCCGATCCGGCGGGTCGGTGCGCTCGCCGTACTCGCGGATCACGTTCCAGAGCCCCTCGACGAACACCGCGCGGGCGGCCGTCGCGCCACGGCCGCCGCTGCTGGCCGCGAAGACGACCGCGTCCGCGTCCGGCAGCGCCGTCAGGCTCTCCGGGTCGGTCACGTCCGCCGCGACGGCTTCGGCGTCCGGCACGGCCTCGCGCACGGCGTCCGCGTCGCGGCGGACGCCGGCCACCTCGTGGCCGTCCGCGATCAGCTGTTCGGCGAGTGCCAGCCCGACGTAGCCACAGCCGACGATACAGACTCTCATCGGCTCCGAGTGCGGATCAGCGACTGGATCTCCGCCAGTTCGGCGAGCGTGAGGCGGATCTGTCCCTCCAGCGCCTGGCGGACGGCCTTCCCGCCCAGATCGGCATCGATCTCGGCCGCGACGGTGTCCACGTCCAGGATCGCCGTCGACATCCCCATCAGGAGGTGGTCGCGCACTTCGGCGGCGACCGTCTCTGCGTCGGGACCCGACAGCGACAACACCGCCGCGGCCTCCGCCAGCGTCGTCTCCCCGAGGTCGCCGTCGGCGAAGCCCGCGACGACGGACACCTCGAGGTCGGCCGCCTCGGCGACGGTCTCGACCCCGTGCTCGTCGACGACGGCCGCCAACTCCGCCGCGTACGCCGCGCGGAACTCCGCCGGCGTCGGGGCCTCCGCGTCCGCCAGCGTGTCGTACAACATACCGAACGTGTACCGGGCCGCGCGCAAAACGGTTGCTACTCTCGTCGTCGCGAGACCGCTCGTCGTCGCGAGCAGTGGTGGTCGGGCCGTACCCGCGTCAGGCGGACGCGAGTCGGTCGGCCGTGACGACGCGAACGGACGCCGGCCGCTTCACGAACTCCCCGCTGGAGGCGGCGACGATCTGTGAGATCCCGCGTTGTGCGGCCACGTCGAGCAACCGCTGGTCGAGTCGGCCGTCGATCACGAGGGCGACCCCCTCCGTCTCGCCGTCGGCCAACAGGTCGAACGCCTCGCCCGCGGGCACGTCCGCGACCACGCCGAACGACTCGTCGAGCAGTCGCGCACGGTTCGTCCCGCCGGTCACGACCTCGCCGACGTGCCCACGCAGCGTGGCCGGCTCGTCGTCTGTCGACTCGTCACCTGTCGGCTCGTCGGCTGCCGTCGCCCTGTCTCCGTCCGAGTCGGCCTCCGCCTCCGGCTCGGCATCCGGTTCGGTGTCTGCGTCCGGTTCGGCGTCCGCCTCCGACTCCGCGTCCGGTTCCGACTCCGAATTCGTCTCCGGACCGGTGTCCGACTCCGGTTCGAGCTCTGTGTCCGGCGCGGCATCCGGTTCGGTGTCTGCGTCCGGTTCGGGATCCGTGTCGACCTCGGCGTCTGCGGGTGTCACGGCGGCGTCCGTCTTGCCTCCCTCGTCCGGTTCCGTGTCGGTGAACCCCTCGGTGTCGGCTCCCCTCCCGTCGACCGACGCCGACTCGGTCGCGGCGTCGGTACCACTCACCGACGCGTCGGTCTCCGCGGCGACGCGCTCCGAGTCGTCCTCGTGTGTGTCGCCCGGGCCTGGGCTCGTCTCGCGGTCGGGGGTCTCCTCGTCGGTCGTGTCTCGCTCCGTCGCGCCGGCGATCTCGTCGACGACCGCCGCGGGATCGACCGTCACCGACTCGCCCGCCTCGCCGCCGACGCCACCGACGGTCCCCGACGCCGTGTCCTCGCGCGCACGGACCGACCCCGTCGTCCGGTTGCCGTCCGCGTCGACTCCGTCGGCGCGCTGCGGGGCGGCCGGCGTCGGCGAGTCGCTCCCTGCCTCCTCGGGCGTCTCGCCGTCGTCCGTGTCCACCTCGGCCGCCTCGGTCGGCGGCGAGGGTGCCGCCGGGTCCGGGCCGTCGCTCGACTGTCCCGGCGCCGGGTGGACGCTCCCGTCGGTGGCGGCCGTCTCCGCCGTCCCGTCGATCGTCTCGAACGGCACCTTCTCGCGGAGAGCGTCCATCACGGCCTCGCGAGACAGATCCTCGACTGACTGTCCCTCCGGGCCGAAGGCGACGTAGTCCAACTCGCCGACCTGTGACAACTCGCGGAGGATCAGGTCGCCGCCACGGTCGCCGTCCAGGAACGCCGTCACCGTCCGGTCGCGAGTCAACTCCGCCACTTCGCTGGGGACGTTCGTCCCCTCGACGGCGATCGCGTTCTTGATCCCGTAGTCCAACAGCGTCGACACGTCCGCACGGCCCTCGACGACGATCACGGCGTCGGAGTCGGCCACCCGCGGCCCCGCCGGGTAGCCGGCGTACTCGTCGACGGCCGCGACCGTCTGGGCCTCGCGGACCTCTTCGAGAATCTTCGCGGAGTCCATGATCCCGTCGTCGAACGACTCCGCCAGCAGTTCCTTGGCGCGTTCGACGACCTCGCGGCGCTTGGCGGCCCGCATGTCCTCGATGTCGGCGACCTCGACGCGGGCCTCACACGGCCCGACGCGCGTGATCGCCTCCAGCGAGGCCGCCAGGATCGCCGTCTCGACCTTGTCGAGACTCGAGGTGATGGTGATGGTGCCGAACGACTGGCCGTGTTCGCTGTCGATCTCGACGTCGATGCGGCCGATCTTCGACGACTGCTGGAGGCCCCGGAGGTCCAGCTCGTCGCCGAGGAGTCCTTCCGTCTGTCCGAACACCGCGCCGACGACGTCTGACCGTTCGACGACGCCGTCCGCGGTGATGCGTGCGTGGATGAGGTACTTGGACGTGTCTTCCATGATGATCCCCTCCGTCGGGGTGTGATGGTGATGTGAGCGTGAGCCGCCGTCGCAGTGCGGTCGATCGTGTCACCGGACGATGTAATCCGGTGTGGCCGGATATACCTGTCGTACCGGCGAAAACTGACACGCTCCGTCTTCGTATTTTCGGACGATGAGACCGATCACAACGGGAGTGAGATCACGGGGGCACCCGCCGAACGAGCGGCTGGAGGGCGTGTCTCGAGGGAGAACGGTGTCGCGGTGGGTGTGTCACCGACTGGGTGACGTGTCGGCCGTCACTCCTCGTCGTCGACGACGATCTCCGCCGGGTCTTCGTCCTCGTCGGCCGTCTCGTCGCCGCCGCCCTGTTCCTGGTACAGCAGACCGCCGACGACCAGGACGACGATCCACGAGCGCCAGTTCGCCAAGTTCAGCGTGTAGCCGACGCCGAACGGCTTCTCGACCAGCATCCCCTCGCCGGGCTGCCAGTACGAGGAGAGCATCCGCCCGAGGCTCGGGCGCTCGAAGTTGTACGGGATCCCGAAGAGTTCACCGGACTGCGGCTTGTCTGCCATACCAGCCCGTTCCGCGGCTCCGCGTAAATCGTTTTTCGTCCGTCTCACGCGTCGGGGAGTCGGTCGTCCCCGACCAGTGGACGGGATCGACTACTCCTCGTCGTCGTCGTCAAATCGAGAAAACTCACTCCGTTCGCTCTCTCGAACACGGTCGGCTTCGCCTCCCTACCCGAGATTGCTCGCGTCGCTCGCAATCTCGGACTACGCTGGACTCGCTCCGCTCGTCCAGCGAGTCGACGACTCCTCGGACTCTACGAGTCTTCGTCGTCGTCGACGTCTTCGAAGTCGGCGTCGACGAACTCGTCGTCGTCGCCACCGGCACCGGCCGCGCCGCCCGGGCCCGCACCCGCAGCACCGCCGGGTCCGGCGCCCGCGGCACCGCCGGCCGCACCGGCACCCGCACCGCCGGCACCGGCCTGCGCCTGCTGCTGGTACATCTGCTTGCCGATCTCCTGGAGCGCCGCCGAGAGGTCCTCGGTGGCGTCCTCCAACTCCTCGGGGTCGACCTCGTCGTCGGACTCCAACAGGTCCTCGACGGCGTCGATCTCCTCGCGGATGTCCGACTCCAGGTCCTCGTCGATCTCCTCTTCGTTCTCTTCGAGCAGCTTCTCGGCGCGCTGGACCGCGCCCTCGGCCTCGTTGCGAGCCTCGATCCGTTCGCGGCGGCGCTGGTCCTCCTCCTCGTGGGCCTCGGCCTCCTCTTGCATCTGTTCGATCTCCTCGTCGGAGAGGCCGACACCACCCTCGATGGTGATGTCCTCCGCGTTGCCCGAGCCCTGGTCCTCGGCGGAGACGTTGACGATCCCGTTCTCGTCGATGTCGAACGTCACCTCGATCTGCGGGGTGCCCGCGGGTGCCGGCGGGATGCCGCTGAGCTGGAACGCACCGAGCAGTTCGTTCTCCTCGGCGATCTCCCGCTCACCCTGGAACACGCGCACCTGGACGGACTGCTGGTTGTCCGCCGCGGTGGTGAAGATCTTCGACTCCTCCGTCGGGATCGTCGTGTTCTTCTCGATCAGCCGCTCGAACAGCCCACCCTTCACCTCGATCCCGAGCGACAGCGGCGTCACGTCCAGCAGGACGAGGTCGTCCACGTCACCCGAGAGCACGCCGCCCTGGATCGCCGCACCCAGCGCGACCGCCTCGTCCGGGTTGACGTTCGACTGTGGCGGCGTCCCGAGCAACTCTTCCACCTGGTCTTTCACCTGCGGCATCCGCGTCGACCCGCCGACGAGGATCGCCTCGTCGATGTCGGACTTCGTGTAGCCGGCGTCCTCCAGCGCCTGCTCCGTCGGGCCGACCGTCCGCTCGATCAGGTCCTCGGTGAGCGCCTCGAACTTCGCGCGAGTGATCGACTGTTCGAGGTTGAGCGCCCCGTCGTCCGTCGTCGCGATGAACGGGAGGTTCACCGTCGTCTCCTTGCGCGAGGAGAGTTCGATCTTCGCCTCCTCGGCGGCGTCGTTGAGCCGCTGGAGCGCCTGCCGGTCCTCGCGGAGGTCGATCCCGTGTTCGGCCTCGAACTCGTCGGCGAGGTAGTCGATGATCGCCTCGTCCCAGTCGTCGCCGCCGAGGTCGTTGTCCCCGTTCGTCGCGACGACCTCGTAGACACCCCCACCCAGGTCGAGGATGGACACGTCGAAGGTGCCGCCACCGAGGTCGTACACGAGCACCGTCTGGTCGGACTCGTCGTCGAGTCCGTACGCCATCGCGGCGGCCGTCGGCTCGTTGACGATCCGCTCGACCTCGAAGCCGGCGATCTCGCCGGCGTCCTTCGTCGCCTGTCGCTGACGGTCGGAGAAGTACGCCGGCACCGTGATCACGGCGCGTTCGACCTCCTCGCCGAGGTACTCCTCGGCGTCGCGTTTGATCTTCTGGAGGATCATCGCCGAGATCTGCTCGGGGGAGTACTCCTCGCCGTCGACGGAGACGGTGTAGTCGTCGTCTCCCATGTGCCGCTTGATCGACTGGATCGTGCGGTCCGGGTTCTGGACGGCCTGGTTCTTGGCCGGCTTCCCGACCAGTCGCTCGTCGTCGTCGAACGCCACGACCGACGGCGTCGTCCTGTCTCCCTCGCCGTTCACGATGATCTCGGGGTCGTCTCCCTCCATCACCGCGAACGCGGAGTTCGTCGTCCCGAGGTCGATTCCGAGAATCTTGTCGCTCGCCATGTTACCAGACACTACCACCCTCTGCCGGTTAAACGTTACTGGATCACCTCGTCGGAGCGGCGAGCCCGGGTCGCTGCCGTCTTGCGATTCGCTGCGGCACCGGGGTTCGACGGTGGGAACTTTTATCACGAACCTCCCGCGCACCGTCGCGGGGGCGCACGGTCGAGTGGCACGGGGGCGAGTGAGTCCGAACGACTCCGGTGGCACCCTCGCTCGTTGCGTCCGGATCGAAAGGGTGTGCTTTTGCCGGAGCCGGTCGGACGAGGCGACGTGAGTCTGAAGACCGCCGTCGCCGTCCCGTTCCGCAGTGCCGGGACGCGTCGCCTCGGCGAGGGTGAGTTCGTGGTGGCGCTGTCGTTGGACCGCGACTGGTTCTCGCCGGACCAGGCGAAGCGGCTCGTCGACATCGCAGAGGGGCGCGGACTGCTCGCACACGACGACGGGGAACTCGTCGCGGAGTTCGAGCCGTCGGCCGTCTCGGTGCCCGAGGACTTCGAACCGGGTGCGGACGTGTTGACCGAACAGTCGACCTTCGAGCGCGTGATCGACCGCCTCGTCGACGACGGCACGGAGAAGCGCGAGGCCGTCGCCGCCGCCAACGAGCGCCAGTCGACCGTCGGCGTGAGTCTCGAAGCCGCAGCCGTGTTGGTCGCCCGCGAACGCGGCGTCGAGGTGGACGACGCCGCCGCCGCGGCCCGTGCCGATCTCCTGGAGGGAGAGGAGTGACCCGACACGGGGACGGGGAGGACGTGCTCCGGAGTGGTGAACGGGGAGTGGTGTCCGACCTCGGAGGTCGTCGCTGATGGTCCGAGAGCGACTCGACGACGGGGTGCGGATCGCACAACTACTCGCCTCGGAGCTGTCGGGCGGCGCGACACACCCGGGGTTCCGCGTGGTCGACGCCGACCGCGACGTGGAGCCGACGCCGGACGGCGCCGTCGCCTACCGCGTCGCCTTCGACCCCGACGAGACCGAGGAGAGCGCCCTCGACACCGGCGGGATCCCCGGAAGCGACGACGACGAGGACGGGACCGGAGGTACAGACGCGAGTGACGGAAGTACAGACGCGAGTGACGGAAGTACGGACGCGAGTGACGAGCGTGCAGACACGAGTGACGGGGGTGCTGGGGAGAGCGGCGACGACGCGTCGGAGTCGACGGAAGACGAGACGGACGACCGCGTCGTCGCGACGGTGCACGTCCACCCGGAGCGGGCCCACGTCGCCGTCAGAGTGGCACCCGACGCCGCCGCGGCCGCCGCCGAGTCCGCCGCGTTGCGCGTCCGCCCGAAGGCGACACGACCGCCACAGACGCTCGTGTTCGTCGAGGACGGCGCCGAGGTGAAGCGTGTGCTCGCCGTCTTCCGCGCGGTCGCCGACGCGGTCCGGTGAGAGAGCGGTCGACTCGCAGACCGTTCGAGGTCGCGTCGGTCGGGTCCAACCGGCGCCGCTCAGGAGGGCACGCCGCGGTCGGCCGGGTCCGGACGGTCGTCGTCCAGCGGGTCCTCGAGATCGCCCATCACGCTCTCCAAGGTGTCCGTCGCGGTCAACAGCCCGACGACCGCTCCCTCGCTCACGACGAGTGCGAGTTCCTGGTGTTCCGCCTGGAACCGGTCGAAGGCGTCACTGACGGAGGTGTCCGCGGAGATCGTCATCGGCGGGGCGGCGAGGTCCGCGAACGTCACCTCGCCCGCCTTCAGTTCGTCCGTGCGGTCGACGACGCTCGGGACGTAGACGATCCCGACGAAGTCGTCGGGACTCTCGCCGATCAGCGGGTAGCGGGTGTGTGGCGTCTCCGTGATCCGGCGGAGGTTCTCCGCGACGGACGCCGTCGTCGAGAGGTACGTCACCTCGCTCTCGGGGACCATCTCCTCGCGCACCTCGGTGGTGCCGGCCTCCAGCGCCCGCAACACCTCGTCGTGACGCTCCTCGGAGAGTTCGCCCTGTTCCAACAGCGAACTCAGTCGCGTGCGGAGTTGGGCGCGCGACTCGATGGCGTCCTCCTCCGTCTCCAGCCACGCGCCGGTCATCTCGATCCCGAACAGCCGCAGCGTCAGCTTCGCGACCCAGTCGCCGAGTTTGATGATCGGCGAGATGATCACGTAGAACCAGTACAGCGGCGCGGCGCCGTACCGACAGACGAACCGCGAGCGCTCGACGCCGAGGTACGTCGGCGTCTGCTCGCCGTGTGTCAGGTGGATCAGGTTGATGATGAAGTACGCGATGAAGGCGCCGGCGCCGACCGACGCCAGCGCGGTGCCGCCGAACAGCGGCTCGAACAGCGCCGCCAGCGCCGGCTCGGCGACGATCCCGACCGCGATACTGGAGGCGGTGATCCCGACCTGACACGTCGTCAGGTACAACTCCAGATCCTGTGTCATCTCCCAGGCCCGTTCCAGTCGCCCGTCGCCGTCGAGGAACTCCTGCTCGGAGAACTGTCGCGCACGAGTCAACGCGAACTCGATCGCGACGAAGAACCCGTTCGCGAGGATCAACAGCAGTCCGGCGACGAGTCGAACCACGATCGCTGCCGTACTCAGGTCGGCCATCGCCCGCCAGTTACCGAGCCGGCGTGGAAAAAGCGGCGACGAGTGTCCGACGGCGAGCCGCCACCCGGGTGCGCCGCGTCCGTGGTCGGACCCGACCTGCGAACTCCCACCGAAGATCGAACCCGGACACGACCACAACGCGCTTTCGCGCGGGACTCGTACGGCGGACGATGACCGACTTGGACGACTCGCTCCCGCGGCGCGAGTTCCTGAAGGCCGCCGTCGCGGCGGGCGGCACCGCGGCGCTGTCCGCCTGCGTCGGGCGGTTGGCGGGCGACGACACCGCGACGCCGCCGCCGATCCCGACCGGCGACGGGCCCGACGCCCACCCGGACCGGCAACACGCCTGGAACGACTACACCCGGACCGACGACGCCGGCAACACGCTGCTGCCTCGCCACCAGGTGCTCCTCTACTGTGACCTCCCGGACGACGGACCGCCCACTGAGGCGGCGCGGGAGACGGTCGCGGCCGCACTCGACGCACTCGACGAGGCGTACGCCTGGAGTCACGAGGGGTTGCTCCACTCCGTCGCCTACTCGCCGGCGTACTTCGACCGCTACGAGACGCCCCTCGCCGGGGTCGAGTTGCCACGACCGGAACCGCTCGCGGACTTCGAGACGCCCGAGTTCGACGAGCAGGACCTGTTGGTCCACCTCGCGTCTGACCGGCCGGACGCGGTGTTGGCCGCCGACGCGGCGCTCCGTGGGGAGCGGGAGACGGCCAACGGCGTCGCGGTCCCGTCGCTGACGGACGCCGTGACGGTCGCGGACCGCCGGACTGGGTTCGTCGGCGCGGGCCTCCCACGCGAGCGGGGCGCGGGGCTGGAGGGCGTGCCGGCCGACAACCCGATCCCGGAGGCGTCGCCGCTGTTCATGGGGTTCGTCGCCGGCTTCCGGCGGAACCAGGCGAGCGAGTCGTTCGTCACACTCGCGGCGGGGCCGTTCGCGGGCGGGACGACGAAGGTGGTGTCGAACTGGCGCCAGCGACTCGCGGACTGGTACGAGGAGCAGAGCTACGACGAGCGCGTGACGGAGTTGTTCTCCCCGCAACACGCCGAGCAGGGGCTCGTCGAGGGGGTCGGCGAGACCCTCGGCGACGACAGCGGGATCGACGCGTTCCTCGAGAACCTCCCCGAGGTGGCGCGCGAACACGGCCGGATCGGCCACGCACAGAAGGCGGCACGGGCGAACCGCGACGCGGACGGGAACGTCCTGCTGCTCCGGCGGCACTTCGAGTCGACGGACGACGACGTGGCGAGCCTCCACTTCCCGTCACTCCAGCGCGACGTGCGGGAGTTCGAGGCCGTCAGGCGGGCGATGAACGGTGTCGACGTGACGGACGCGACCCCGGCGGTGCGCCAGCGCGTGAACAACGGGATCTTGGAGTACGTCTTCGTCCGCCACCGTGGCTACTTCCTCGTGCCGCCGCGGGCGAAGCGGGCACTCCCGCGTCCGGACGGGGAGTGACTCGGGAGTGGTGTGTCGGCCGACGGGACGGGACGAGAACGGAACGGGACGGGATGGGACGAGAACGGAACGGGACGGGATGGGACGAGAACGGAACGGGACGGGATGGGACGAGAACGGAACGGGACGGGATGGGACGAGAACGGAACGGGACGGGATGGGACGAGAACGGAACGGGACGGGATGGGACGAGAACGGGACGGGACGGCTCAGATCACGGGCCAGACGAGCAGTGCGGCAGAGACGAGCAGGAGTCCGCCGAGCGAGACACCGACCCCCGCACCGCGGACGGAGAGGGCGTCGGTCGTGTACAGTCGCGCGACACCGAGACAGACGGCGAGGCCGGCGAGTCCCAGTGTGGCGACACTGACCACACCGGCGGTCGTGTGGAGGGCGCCGTGACCCGCGTGTGCGCTCGCCGCCGCGACGGCCGTCTGGAGGACGACGACGAGTGCGAGCGCGGTGCGGGTCACGCGACGCCGCGTCCGTCGGGAGAGCATACTCGGACGTACGGTCGTACGGTCGGCGGGAACAAGTACGAATCGGATCGAGTCGACGCACACGCCGTCTGGGGAAACCAGAGCCACGTCGTCGGGAGCGAAACGAGAACACGTCGTCTGTGGCGAAACCGGCCTTCCACTCCGTCCGCGCGAGTGTCGCCGGCTCGCACGGAACGCCGCCGCTTAACCGCCGCGGAGCCGAACGGGCGAGCGTGACACCAGACGACGACACACTCGCGGTGTACTCGGACTTCGTCTGTCCGTTCTGTTACCTCGGTCGTGCCGCCTTGCGGGAGTACCTCGCGGACGCCGCGGACCCGCCGACGGTCGAGTGGCGACTGTTCGACCTGCGCGGGTACAAACGCGGCCCGGACGGCGACCTCCGAGAGGACGTCGACGACGGGAAGGACGACGACTACTTCGAGCAGGTGCGCGAGAACGTCGCGCGCCTCCGCGAGACGTACGACGTGGAGATGCGCGACTTCGACGATCTCCCCGAGGTAGACTCGTGGGACACCCAGCAGGCGGCGCTGTACGTCCGGCAGACGTACGACGAGGAACAGTTTCACGACTTCTACGATGCGGTGATGGACGCCTACTGGCGCGACGGCGACGACATCGCGGACCCGGACGTGGTCGCGGAGATCGCGGAGAGTGTCGGCGTCGGCGGCGACGAGGTCCGCAGTGCGATGGCCGACGAGCGCCTCGCCGAGGAGTTGGCCAACCGGTTCGACGACGCGACGGAGCTGGGGATCAGCGGCATCCCGACGTTCGTCTACGACGGCCACGCCGCTCGCGGCGCGGTGCCCCCGGAACACCTCGAACGACTGGTCGAGGGAGCCGACGCCGGCGGCGCGGTCTGAGCCGGCCAGCGGCGCGATCTGAGTCGGCCAGCGGCGCGATCTGAATCGGTCGACGACGGATGTTACCTCAACCACGACACGAGAGAGACACTCAGATCTCGAACCGCCCGTCGATCACGGTCTCGGCGACGGCACGGAGGTAGTCGGCGTGGGCGTGGTGGTCGCTGTCGGCGCCGGCGGCGACGCTGCGGCGGTGGAGGTCCGCACACACCGCCGCGAGCGTGAACGCCGCGTGTGCGAGGAAGTACTCGGGGTCGTCGACGACGATTCCGGTCGCACGCTCGTAGCGGTCGAGCACCGCGCGCCGGGACGGGGTGCCGGGTTCGCTCGTGAACGGGGCCATCCCGACGGCGTTGTCCTCGCGGAGGTCGGCGACGGTCGCCTCGCCGTACCGCTCGGCGAACCCGTCGAGGGACGGCGTCACGTCGCCCGCGTCGCGCCACCGCAACAGGAGGTAGCCGATCTCAACGCGCGGGTCGCCGAGCATCGGTGTCTCCCAGTCGAGCACTGCCGCGACGCGCGGGAGCGGACCGTCCGTGGCAGTCGTCGCCGTCGCGACCTCGTCACCCCGCGTGCCGGTGGCAGCGCGGGTCGGTACGTCTGCCGTCTCGCCGTTCGGCGCGTTCGCGGCCGCGTGGTCTGGGTCGTCTGCGTACAGCAGGTTCCCGGGGCGGAAGTCCCCGTGGACGAGTCGCGTGGGCCCGTCAGTGGGCGCGTGCTCGCGGAGCCAGTCGCCGACGGCGAGCAGGTCGGCGAAGTCGGCCGCGACGGCGTCGGCGACGCGCTCGACGCGTCGCACGTCCGCCGCGACCTGTTCGCGAGGCGTGTGGTGCTCGCACACGTCGCGGAACTGTGCGACCGGAACGTCGTGGAGCCGCGCGAGCGTGTCGACGGTCTCCCACGTCAGCTGCTCGCGGGCGGCGGGCGTCCGGTAGCGCTCCGGGAGCCGCGAGCCGAGTGGGACGACCGCACCGTCGCGGTACTCGGTCACGACGAACGGCGCACCGAGGACCGACGGGTCCGTACAGTGTGCGACCGGCTCCGGGACCGGGACGGGTGTCTCCACGAGTCGCTCCAACACGGCGTACTCCGTCGCGGTGTCGACGAACAGCGCCGTCTCCCGGAGTTCGTTCGGCCGGCGGACGACGTACGCGTCCGCCTCCGAGGTGGTCGAGACGGCGACGACGAGGTTGAGCCCGTCCGCGAGCACCGACAGCGAGTCGACCGGCGCCCGGAGCGTCGCCGCGAGCCACCGCCGCAGCGCCGTCCGCTCGTCGGTACCCAGCGAGCCCCGCTGCTCGGCGTCCAGTGTCACCTCCTCGTCGTCCACTGTCACACTCGTCGAGGCGGGACACCGGGGCAAAAACGCTCCGACGGGGTGTGACGACGGCCCACGGCGTGTGGTGGTGACGCCCTACTCCTCGCGCGAGTAGTCGGCCTCGAACATCTGCGCGGAGGTGGGTGCCGGGTCGCCCTCGGTGAGGTTGTACGGGGCGAACGACTCGACGCCGGCCTCGCGGAGGAGTTCCTCGTCGTACACCGCCTCGCCGGTGAACTCGTCCGGGTCGCGCGAGAGGATCTCCAGGACCGTGTCGGCGACGATCCGCGGGTGACGCCAGTCGTCTTCCGTCCCGAGTCCGAAGTATCGCGTCGCCCGCGTGTCGATGGCCGTCACCGGCCAGAAGGTGTTGCAGCCGACGCTCTCGCCGGCGAGTTCACCAGCGAGCGAGAGGGTGACGAAACTCATCCCGAGTTTCGACCAGCCGTAGGCGGCCTTGCCCGGCGCGCGGTCCGTCGTCACCGGCGGCGCGTTCGTCAACAACCACGCCTCCTCCCGCTCGCGGAGGTGCGGCAGGAACGCCCGCGAGACGAGGTACGTCCCGCGGACGTTCACCTCGTTCAACAGGTCGAACCGCTTGGCGGGGAGGTCCGCGACGTTCGCCAACTGGATCGCGCTGGCGTTGTTGATCACGATGTCCACCTCGCCGAACCGCTCGATGGCGGCCTCGGCCGCCGCCTCGACGGCGTCGGCGTCCCGGACGTCGAGTTGGATCGCCTCCGACTCGACCCCCAACTCGCGGCACGCCTCGGCCGTCTTCCCGATAGTACCCGACAGGTCCGAGTCGGAGTCGTCGACGGTCTTACCGGTCGAGACGACGTTCGCGCCCGCCTCCGCGAGCGCGAGCGCGATCTCCTTCCCGATGCCGCGGGTTGTGCCGGTGACGAACGCAGTCGAACCGTCGAGGTCCGGCACGTCCAGTGCGTCGAGTCTGGGTGTGTCCATACCGCTCCTCTACTCTACACCGACCTAAAGCGTCGGGAAGACAACCCCGCCCGCGTTGTCGACGGTGGCCCGGTGGTGGTTCTGGGGTGGCCCGGTGGTAGCTCGGCGGTGGCCCGGTGGTAGCTCGACGGTGGCTCGGTGGTGGCTCGGCAGTGGCTCGCCGAGAGACGGCGACGGCGAGACGAACCTACTTCAGGTGTGGGCACGGACAGTCGGGTATGAGCGACGACGGCGGCAGCGCCGCGGTGTTGCGGAACAAGCGGGACGCGACCCGCTACCGGATCCTCGTCGAGATCGCCCAGCGGCAGCCGGCCGTGAGCCAGCGGGAGATCGCCGACGAGATCGGCGTCACCGCGCAGGCCGTGTCGGAACACCTCGGCGACCTCGTCGAGGAGGGGTACGTCGACCGCGAGGCACGCGGGCGCTACGAGGTGACGAAGGAGGGTGTCGACTGGCTGATCTCCGAGACGGACGCGTTGGACGAGTACGTCTCGCACGTCTCCGAGGAGGTGATCGGCGACGTGGAGGTCGACGCCGCACTCGCCGCCGCCCCGGTCGCCGAAGGTGACCGCGTCCGCCTCTCGATGGAGGACGGCGTGTTGACCGCGCGACCGCTGGGTGGTAGCGAGTCGGACGACGACGGGGGCGACGAGTCGGGCGGTGAGAGAGGTGGTGGCGCCAACGACACGGATGGCGGCAGCGAGGGAGACGACGGCGACGAGACGGACGGCGCGACCGCGGTCGCGCTCACGGACGCGGCGGCCGGCAGCGACGTGGGCGTCACGGAGTTCCAGGGCGTGTTGGACTACGAACTCGGGACGGTGACGGGTGTGGAGGTCCCCTCCGTGCGAGCGGGCGGGAGCAGTGTGGTCGACACGGAGCGCGTCGCGGCGTTGGCCGCCGACGCCGACGTGATCGCGACCGCGGGGACGGAGGCGCTCGCGGCGGCACGCGCGGCGGGGCTCGACCCCGACGTGCGGTTCGGCACCGTCGCGGCCGTCGAGGAGGCGGCGACGAAGGGACTCGACGTCCTCTTGCTCGCCGAGAGCCGCGAACTCTCGTCGCACGCGGACCGCCTCCGCGACAGCGCCGTGGCCTACGAGGTCGCCAGCGCCGCCTGAGCCGGCGACGTGAGAGCCCGCCGTCGCGGACCGACACCGACCGCGAGTGGACGCCGGTGGGGAGTGACGAATCGAGAATGCACAAACGTCTTGTCGGGTCACGGTGTCGTGCCGGGTATGGAGGCAGTCGTTCTCGCCGGCGGGTACGCGACACGGATGTGGCCGATCACGCGACACCGTCCCAAGATGTTCCTCCCGTTGGGAGAGGAGACGGTGATCGACGGGGTGTTCGCGGACCTCGAGGCCGACGACCGGATCGACGAGGTGTACGTGAGCACGAACGAGCGGTTCGCCGACGAGTTCGAGGCGTACCTCGCCGACTCCGCGTTCGAGAAGCCGCAGGTGTCCGTCGAGGACACCACCGCGGAGTCCGAGAAGTTCGGCGTCGTCGGCGCGCTGGCACAGTTGATCGACCGCGAGGACGTCGACGACGACCTGCTCGTGATCGCCGGCGACAACCTGTTGTCGTTCGACGTGGCCGAGTTCGTCGACTTCTTCGTCGATGCCGGGACACCGACGCTGGCCGCCTACGACGTCGGGTCCAGAGAGCGTGCCAAGAGCTACGGCCTCGTGGAACTCGACGGAACCGAGGTCGTCGACTTCCAGGAGAAGCCGGACGACCCGAACAGCACCCTCGTCTCCATCGCGTGTTACGCGTTCCCGAGAGATACGCTGCCGTCGTTCGACACGTACCTCTCGAACGACAACAACCCGGACGAGCCCGGGTGGTTCGTCCAGTGGCTCCAGAGCCGGCAGTCGGTGAACGCGTTCACCTTCGACGGCGCGTGGTACGACATCGGGACGGCGGACGCCTACCTCGACGCGGTCGCGCACGCCCTCGACGGCGACACACTCGTCGCCGACGACGCGACCGTCGAGGACAGCGAGTTGGGCGAGAACGTCCACGTGATGAGCGGTGCCGAGGTCGTCGACGCGAGTCTGTCGAACACGGTCGTCTTCGACGACGCACGGATCGCAGACAGCACACTCGAACGGTCCGTCGTCGACGAGGCGGCGACCGTCGAGGATCTGGACCTCCGCGAGACGCTGCTCGGCCAACACTCCCGCCTCGTCGGGAACTGACCGCCGCGCGTCTCACGCCGGCGAGTGCACGGGGTGACATCGGTCGACCCACCTCCTCACGCCAGTTTCGCGTCCGTGACGACGATCCGCCCGCGAGTGCCGTCCCACTCCGTCTCGTACGTCAACTCGATCTCGCGGTCCATGTGTGGCCCGTCGGTGACGAACGTCTCGAACTCTCCACCTTCGCCGAGCGGGTGGACGCCGTACTGCTCGCGCAGTTCGATCAGTTCGGCCAGCGCCTCGTGATCGAGCGTCCGCCCGAGCCACGACTCGTCGAGCCCGGCGGCGGCGACCTGGAGGATCGTGATCTCGAAGCCGGCGTCCAGCATCGCCTCGGCCAACGCCACCGGGTCCTCCTGCCACAGCGGCGCGAACAACTCGATCCCGAGGCGGTCACACATCCCCTCGATCCGGCTCGTCTGGAACTCGCTCTCGACGGCGCCGGCGGTGACCCCCGCGAGCGGCCGTTCGGCGGCGAGGCGTTCGAGCGCCGCCTCCATCGGTTCGAGTTCGCGGTCCCCCTGTGCGCCCGCGTCGACGGTCGACTCGGCCGCGAAGTCGTCCGGGTCCACCTCGACGAGTTCGATCCCGACACTCTCGGCCGCCAGCGTCGCCAGCCCCGTCTCGGGGACGTGGTACATGTACGAGTCCTCGCCCGGGTGGACGGTGAGAAGTCGCCCGACCGGCAGGTCCGACTCCAGGGCGCGGTACAGCGCCCACGAGGAGTCCTTCCCGCCGGAGAACAGCGACACCCAGATCGGCTCGCCCGCACTCGTCTCGTCTGTCACGGCGAGCGGTTCGCGACCGGCGCGTAAGTCCCTGACGGAGCCGTCCGTGGCGGTCCGCGTCCGTAACACCGGGTCGCGACACGGCGAGTGCCGCGGATCGGCACGACGAGGTAGCGGAGCGACGACGGGCTGGCCGTCGCGGCGAACGCACGGTTTACCAGCGGACGGCGACTAGCCGTGGGCGATGGCGACCGCAGACGGGACCTGGCGGTACCGCGACCGGTTCGGCGACAGCTTCGGCCGCACGTACTTCCGGCGGTTCGGCCCCGGTGTGGTCTCCAGTCTCGGCGTCGGGACCTACCTCGGGGCGCCGACGGCCGCCGTCGACGACGCCTACCGAGAGGTGCTGACGACGGCGCTCGACGCCGGCGTGAACCTGATCGACACCGCCGTGAACTACCGCGCGGGTCGCAGTGAGCGCGTCGTCGGCGACGCACTCGAGGCCAGCGACACCCCGAGAGAGGCGGTCGTCGTCGCGACGAAGGGCGGGTTCGTCCCGTTCGACGGCGAGCGGCCCGACGACCCCGCCGGGTACGTCCGCGAGCGGTTCCTCGACACCGGACTGCTCGCGGGCGAGGACCTCGCCCGCGGGAGTCACGCGATCGCGCCCGACTTCCTCGACGCGATGCTCGACCGCTCACTCGACCGGCTCGATCTCGACACCGTCGACTGCTACTACGTCCACAACCCGGAGACGCAGCTCGCAGTTCGGGACCGGGCGGCGGTGTACGACCGGCTCGAAGCGGCGTTCGAACTCCTCGAACGGCGGCGTGCGGCGGGTGACCTGGGTCGGTACGGCGTGGCGACGTGGGACGCACTCCGCGTCCCGCGAGATCACGACGCCCACCTCGACTTGGGCGAGATTCGCGCGCGTGCCGAGCGGGCGGCGGACACGGTCGGCGTCGACGACCACGGGTTCGCGGCGGTGCAACTCCCGTTCAACGTCCGGATGGCGGACGCGTTCACCGTCCGGAGTCACACCCACGGCGACGAGCGCGTCTCCGCGCTGGAGTTCGCCCACCGCGAGGGGCTGTCCGTGTTCACCAGCGCCAGCGTCGGGCAGGGGGAGTTGGCCGACGAGGAGGCGATTCCGCCGGCCGTCGCCGCAGAACTGGAGGGTGACACCCCCGTCCAGCGGGCGATCAACTTCGCGCGCTCCGCGCCGGCCGTCACTGCGGCGCTGGTCGGGGTTCACGACGTGGCGCACCTCCGCGAGAACGTCGCCGCCGGCACGTTCGACCCGATGGGCGCGAGTCAGTTCGACGACGTGTTCGAGTGAACGCGTCGCTGACGGCGGTGTCGAACGACGAACGCCGTGGTGACCTCCCGGTCAGCCGAGTTCCTTGTACTCGTCGCCACACTCCGGACAGACCCGGACGGTGTACACCTCGTCCGGGTCGTCCTCCGTCGAGAGGTCCGCTCCGCAGGTGCCACACTGCAACCGCTCGTAGTTGTCCTTCTCCAAGTCCCCGTCTCGGAGTCCCCGCCGGACACTCTTCATGCGTCCCGGTTGGCGGCGACCGCTGATAAACTCCCCGTCGGGTGGTGGTGTCGGCGGTCGGGTCGTAGCGAGTGACAGTGCAGGAGATGAGACTATAGATTGGCTTTTCAGGAAATACAAGCGTGTTTGGGCGCATAGACAAGTCAATTTGAGTCCAGAAATCGGTCGCTATGTCGATTTGATAGGCAGAGTCCTACGCCACCGCCGTGATTAGCGAGATGCTGCTCCTTGTCTACCCGAGCAGAAAGGTGAGGATTGACAGCAGTAACGCAGGGAAGATCGATCTCAGCAACGGCGACACCGGTATGACCTTTGACGAGGCCAGAGATATTTCGGCGCAGAACCAAGGCTACGCGTCAGCTGAAACAGCAGCAGACTCAGACAACTCCAAAATACAACCATTCCAACACTTCATAACTCAACTAGAATTCAACAGCAAGGATAATATAAGACGAGCGACTGATCCGGTTTCAACCGGAGGATTGAACTGAAAACTCATCAGCTATGGGTGAGGTTCTCCATCCTCCACAGCTAATTCTTCAAAGTCCTCCTTTGTGAGATTGGTTTGTGTTACTGATTGTAGTCCGTTTTCGTTTACTGAGAATGTGTAATCGAGTCCTCTGCCTCCGTCCCTGTCTTCAAGATTGCCGTTCTGGTAGTCTTGGTGAACTCTCTCGTTTATTCCGGTGATAACCGATGCTGCTTTCCGCGAATAGTTACCCGGAAAATCATAGCCTTGCTGTATGTCTTCGGTTGAGGTCACCCATCCGCCTGAATGGTTGTCAAGGAAGCTGTCGTACATCACAGCGCTTCTGGGATCATCTGGCTGGATCAAGAACGCGCCTCGAAGCTCATCTGCGCCCTCCAAATCATCCTTCTCACCAACCTCCTCATCATTCAAATACAGCACACCATTTCCGTTCTCCAATCCCATACCCGAACCATACAAAATACCAGTCGCAAACTCGCTTTGACGTAGCTGGGCGGCATCCTCGCTCGGATCAAATTTTTCTGGAAAAAGTCCTGCTACAGTTCCTACGTCTGCTGAGGTCCATCTATTAGTATAGTCGTTTGAGATTCTGTCACTAGGATACCTCTTAAAGTGGGGCTCAGTTCCTCCAGTCACTACGTGGTCACCTATCATTATGTCCGGATCTTCACCATCCAACTCGCAGAACAGTGTATGGTAGGCATCCCTGCTAGGCAGGTTCATCGACGAAAGAAGGAGAGGCCCGGTTGCCTCGGTGTTGTCTCTTTCAGGATTGTTCAACGCTCCCAAGTTCTCAACCATTCCGTCGACATCGGTATATCTGGCTGATTGCTGGATTACTTCTTTCATCAACCGCGTCCTGTGATTGTTAAACATGCCTCCCGCGTCCTGCGTTAGTCTGTGCATTCCGTCCCAGACTGTTTGTTCTAGGTCGCGAACGGTGTCTATGTTTTGTATTTCTTGTTCGGTGAGTATGTCTTGGTAGAAGAAGTCTGTGAAGTCTTTTTCTGTTTCTGATTGTACTTGTTCCGGCAGTTCTTCAAGTGTCACGTCTGCCGGGCCGCCGACCAGCACTTCTTCAGTGGTGCCATACTCGTGGTCGGATTTGAGTTGTTCCCAGTAGCTTTGTGTTAGTTGTGCTTTGGCGTAGTATGCTTCTGTTGCGGGGTCGTGGCTTTTTTCCGGGTTTTCCACGGGGTTTTGCAGTGGCTGCATTTCTGGTGGTAGTGGTTCCGGTGTCTCCGTTTCTGTCTCTGTAGGTGTTTCTGTGGGTTGTTTTGTGTCTGTAGGTGTTTCTGTGGGTGTTGGTGTGGATTCTGTTTGTGTTGGTGACTCGGTTGGTGAGGGAGTTGGCTCCGGTTGATTGGCACCACACCCGCTCACAACTGTGGCAACCCCCGCCAGAACCCGCCGCCGTGACGTACTCGCAACTCTCGATTCGTCAGATTCCCCAGACCCACTCTCAGAAGTCAAACCTGACGCCCACCAGCGCATATGTCATCTTCACAGGCCCACCGCCTGTTAAATCTGTACCTGCTATCGAAGTACACGCCTGATTCCACGGGGTCCCTAAAATCAAGTACGCCGACCATAGCCGGGTAGGACAAGTCACGGTGTGTTCCCCTGTCCTCCGAGTTTCATGTCAAACCTGTTGCTGTCTGCGATTATACTTTCACTCTACACGGACGTACGCTTATCAGTGATCACGCAGGCATACATGTATGGGCCGGAATGGTCGTGGACCCACGGGTCGAGACAGGCACACCGGCGGCATCCAGCCGCGAGGCCGCCGAAACCGTGGCCTCGGCCCTCTGCGCGCGCGCCGAACAGGCCGCGCCGACGGCTGACTCGGCCGCTGCTCTTGTCGCCGATCTCCCGCTGCCGGACTGTGTGACGACACTCGACGACCACGCCCACTACGTGGGCTACGACACAGAACCGGCTGTTCACGTCCTATTGCTCGGTCACGCCCTCGGCATCGACGGCAACCACGACCTCCGCCGTCGGCTCCAGCGCGATCCGGTCCTGCTCGGCCAGCTCGGATTCGACACCGTTCCGTCGTCGACGACGATCTGGCGGATTCGCACGAAGCGGTTCGACGGCGAGCTGTACGACGCCGTCCGCGAGGCGGCACACCAGATCGCCACCGAGTGCCGCGAGAACGGCCTTGACGCACCCGGACCGACCCAACCGACGCGAGAACCCACAGACGACCGCGACGGCCGGCTCGGCAGTCAGTCGCCGGTCCTCGCCGAAGCCGACCGCGTCACTGACGCCGCCCGGCGCGAGGTCTATCCAGCACTGTCACTCGATAGAGCCGAGAACACTGCTATCGACGAGTCGGCGTTTTGGAGTCTTGCGGCGTACCTCGGTCTCCAGTCCGACGCCCACGCCAACGCCGGAGCGCGGCGGTACCTCTCCGAGAGCAGCCAGATGACGCCGCTGGGCGATAACTTCCGCGATCAACTTTCGTCGATCAGCATCGAAGAGCAGCGCGAGCAACTCCGCGACGCCGCCCGGAACATCGTCCTCGAAGCCCAGTCGGAAGGCTACTTGGACCGCGAGGTGCCGGTCGCTATCGACACGACGACCGGACCACGGTTCTGGGGCGACCGCACGGGCCGCGAGGAGACGATCCTCGGCACGAAGACGCCGAGCGGCGAGTACGCCCACCACTACGCGACCGTCCAGATCGTCACCGATGACGCGCCCGTGGTTCTGGACGCGCGGCCAGTGAGACTCGGCGAGTCCCGCGACGAGATCGTGGCTGATCTACTCAACTCCGCGACCGAGATTGTCGCGCCGACGGTCGTGCTGATGGACCGCGAGTTCGATACGCGCGGTGTGCGTGGTGTCTGTGAGACTCAGGGTCTCCGGTACCTCACGCCCGGCTCTCGCGTCGGCGAGCAGAGCCGGATTGAGCGGTTGGACCGGGGCAACGTCGACATGTTCCGCGACAGCGAGCCAAGTCTCGCCGGCCCCGACCGCGAAGTTCTCTACCAGCGCGCCGAGTCGGATGAGATTCAGACGACGATCTCCAACAGCTCGGAGGCCGACGAGGACCGCACCGAGCAGTCTGACCTCTGGCTACAGCTGGACGACACACTGGACGTGGACCTCGGCGTCGAGGAGAACCAGAAAGAGCGGGCGATGTGGGACGCGCTCGACGACATGATGGACGACGACGGCGAAGAGGGCGACGAGGAGACGGCGACGTACTACCTGTGGAAGACTAATCTGAGTCTTCCAAACGAGGACGAAGCGGCGATCAACCGTGTCACGCGGCTGTACTCGAAACGCTGGCGGATCGAATCCGGCTACCGGGCCTTGAAGAAGTTCCTGACGCCGACGACCAGTCCGTCGCACGAACTTCGGTTCTGGTACTTCTCGTTCGCCTCGCTTCTGTACTCAGTCTGGCGACTTGTCGACGTAATCCTGCGGAAGCAGGAGGGCGTCGAGTCCGATGGCCCAGTCGTTCCCGCTGCGACAGTCGTGTCGTTCTTGCGCCGGTCCACGGGCGTCGGTTAAGACGTTCTTTCTACCGTGTTCGCCCGATTCAGTAGCGACTGCCATACTGTTCTCCACTTTGTTACCAGATATAATCTAGTTGTGAATATTCGCGGCGGACGAATCGCGTTGTAGAGCGGCTGTTGAGAGGTTCTATCACGCCACTGGCTCCTGAAACGCACTCTCCGCCGGTGCAAAGCCCTATCGTGTGGACAGTGCGTTCGATATCGCTCGTCGCGGTTTATCCGGCGGGCCGGACCCGTCGCCGTCGGGGGGTCGACGAGAGCGTGGGCGAACGGTGGAGCGGCCGCTGGCGACGAGCGACGCCAGAACTCACGAGGAGAGAAGAACTGGGAGGTGCGTCGGCCGCTCAGCGGATCTTCGTCCCCGGTTCGGCGTCTGCGTGGGTGGTCAGCAGGTCGGCCTGCTCGCCGGCCGCCAACACCATCCCGTTCGACTCCAGGCCGAACAGCTCGGCGGGCTCCAAGTTCGCGACGACGACCCGCGTCCCGGGCAAGGCGTCGGCGTCGTGGAGCCCCTGAATGCCGGCGACGATCTGGCGGGTCTCGACACCGATGTCGACCTCCAGTCGCATCAGGTCGTCCGCGTCCGCGACCGGCTCGGCGACCTCGATCTCGCCGACCCGCAGGTCCAGCTCTTGGAACTCCTCGAAACCGATCCGGTCGTCCGCGATGGGTTCGAACTCCGTCACGCCGTCACCTTCGGCCGCCGTGGCGTCGTCAGTTTCGGTCTCGTCCGTCTCCCCGGACGCCGCTTCGTCTACATCGTCGTCGGCCGTCGCCGCGGCGACGCGGTCCTCCAGCTTCCGGTTGAGTTCCTCGACGCGCTCGGCCTCGATCTTCTCGAACAGTTCCGTCGGCTCCGCGAGGTCGCCGGCCGGTGGCTCCAGGGCGGCGTCGGTCTCGACGTCGTGGACCGACCCCGCCTCGCCAAGTTGGCTCCACAGGGTCTCGCTCTTGTCCGGACACACCGGCTCGAAGAGGACGGCGATGGCCTTCGCGATCTGGACACAGTCGCCGATCACCTGTCGGGCGCGCGTCTCGTCGTCGTCGACGAGGTTCCACGGCTCCTCGCGCTGGATGTACTCGTTGCCGAACCGCGCGAGGTCCGTCGTCGCCTCCCCGACGGCGCGGATACTGTAGTCGTTCACGCCGGTCTCGAACTCGTCGATCGCGGTCTCGATCGCCTCGCGGACCTCCGCGGACGGCTCGACCTCCGGGGCCGTCTCGAAGTTCCGGTGGGCGAACAACAGCGAGCGGTAGAGGAAGTTCCCGACCGTCCCCACCAACTCCGTGTTCACGCGCTCGCGGAACTTCTCCCACGAGAAGTCCACGTCGCGCTGGAACGCGCCGTTCGTCGCGAGGTAGTAGCGCAACAGGTCCGGGTGGAACCCCTCCTCGAGGTACTCGCTGGCCCACACTGCCCGGTCGCGCGAGGTCGAGAACCCCTTCCCGCCGAGGGTCATGAACCCGCTGGCCATCACCGCGCGCGGCTCCGTGTACCCCACGGCGCGCAACATCGCCGGCCAGAACACCGTGTGGTGTTGGATGATGTCGCGGCCGATCACGTGGACCACCTCGCCGCCCTCGTTGGGCACGTCGATCGCTGCGGTCGGGTCGGTGTCGTCGGCAGGCGCGCTGGTGTCGCCGGCTGCCGGGTCGGCGTCGTCCGTGGTCGCGGCGGCGTCGGCGCCACCCGTGAGCGACCCGTCGTCGGGAGCCCCCCACGCCTCGGCCCAGTCGAACGTCTCGGCACCGACCCGATCGGTGTACTGTCGCGTCGAGGAGACGTACTCGATCGGTGCGTCGACCCAGACGTACAAGACGAGGTCGTCGGTCTCGCCGTCCTCGACGGGGTAGTCGACGCCCCAGTCCATGTCGCGGGTGATACACCAGTCGCGGAGTTCCCCCTCGACCCACTCGCGCGGCTGGTTCTGTGCGTTGTCCGTCCCCTCCAGCCGGTCGAGGAACGCCGAGAGGTACTCCTGGAACTCCGTCACGCGGAAGTAGCGGTGTGACTGCTCGCGGTACTCGGCCGGGTTCCCGGTGATCGTCGACACCGGATCCTCGACCTCGCCGGGTTCGAGGTGGCGACCACACCCTTCGTCGCACTCGTCACCCCGGGCTCGCTCGCCACAGTACGGACAGGTGCCCTCGACGAACCGGTCCGGGAGCGACTGGTCGGCCTCGGGGTCGTACGCGACGGGAATCTCCGTCTCGTAGACGAAGCCACGTTTCTCCATCTCGCGGACGAACGCTCGCGTCGTCTCGTGGTTGGTCGCGTCGTCGGTGCGCCCGTAGTTGTCGAACTCGACGCCGAACTGCGGGAACGTCTCGGCGAACTCCTCGTGGTACTGTGTCGCGAACGCCTCCGGGTCGACACCCTCCTGTTGGGCGCCGACGGCGATGGGCGCACCGTGCATGTCGGAGCCGCAGACGAACGCCGTCTGCTGTCCGAGCGACTCCAGTGCGCGGCTGTACACGTCGCCGCCGACGTACGTGCGGAGGTGACCGATGTGCTGGGGGCCGTTCGCGTACGGCAGCCCGCAGGTCACCACCGCGGGCGACTCCGTCGGGAACGCCTCGTGACTCATGTGTCCGTGTGATCGGCCGAGCGCGTCTAAAACCCGCCGGTGTCGGGTCGCGTGGCCGGTGGACTCAGTACCGTCCGCCGCGTGGCGCGACTCGTGCACGAGACCACACGCGAGTTCGTCGAGCGGCTCCGGGCGGCTCACGGGGTGGAGCCGGCCGTCGAGACGTTCCCCGAGGGGACGAAGACCGCCGCCGACGCCGCCGCTGCCGTCGGCTGCGAGCCGAGCCAGATCGTCAAGAGCGTCGTGTTGACCGTCGACTTGGCGGGTGGCGACGACGGGGACGGAGACACGGACGGAGCGTCGGGTACCCACCCGAACCCGACCGACTCGACGGACGAGGACGGACGGGCGGTCGTCGTGGTCCTCACCGCCGGCCACCACCGCGTCGACACGGACGCACTGGTACACGAACTCGGCGCGGAGTCCGTCTCGTTGGCCGACCCGGACACGGTGCAGGCGGCGACCGGGTGGAGTATCGGCGGCGTCCCGCCGGTGTGTCACGACCGCGACCTGCCGGTGTACCTCGACGAGTCACTGCGCGATCACGAGACCGTCTGGGCCGCCGCGGGCACGCCGGAGACGGTGTTCCCCGTCGCACCCGAGCGGTTGGTCGCGTGGACCGACCCGACGCCGACGACGGCGTTCGAAGACGCCTGAGCCGTCGGACGGGCCGTCGTAAACCTGGTCACGGTATATCGAATCGGCGTGAACGGGCTCGTCGCTGCACAGAGTGGCCTTCGGAGGGGCGAGACCGCGAGCGTCGTGTCGAACGCCCGACAGACTAGTCGTAGCTGTCGAGGTCGGACAGCGTCGGCGAGAGGGACGTGTGCACCACCGCCACCCGTCCGTCGGGGTTCGAGAACGCGGCTCGCAGCTCCGCCGGACAGAACGCGACGGCGTCGGCGGTCGGCGGCTCGGTCTCGACTCTGCCGACGTTCCCGACCACGACCGGGCGACACCGGACCCCGTCACACGCCCACAGACCCGGGAACCCCCAGCGGTGGTGTACCGTCGAGTCGACCGGGTACGCCCCGCTCTCGTCGTGCTGTCGAACCCGTCCACCGTCGACGGAGATCCCCACGCGCCCACCGTCCGTCGAGACGGTGACGGCGAGGTCCGTGTCGTAGGTCGTGGTGTCGTCGCCGACGGGACTGCAGGTCAGTTCTCTGTACTCGTGATCGCTCCGTGCCCAGTCTTGCCGGATAGACGCCTCGTGGTTCCCGAACCTGCCGGCGAAGGGACCACCTCGACCGGGTCGCAGGACCACCTCGGCCGCGAGAGCGAACGCCGTCGTCCCGTCGCCCGTGCCCGCAGCGGCCGGGACTTCGGTCCCGTGGTAGTTGTGTTCGACTTCTCCGACCACCTCGTCGGCCTCCCAGGCCGCCGCCGTGTGGAAGATCGTCCCGAGGGTCTTCCACGGAGATTCTGCGACGAGTCCCGTCGACACCGCACCTCGTTCGAACCGGCGGAGCCGATCCCTCGCCCGCTCTCTGGCGGTCTCGACGGCACCGGAGGGTGCGTCCGAGTCGATCGTGTACCGGTACTCGACTGGAGCGCCTCCCTCGAGGCGAAGGCCGTACGCGAGGAGTCGGTCGTTCCCCCCGGCCGGATTCTCGCCGATCAGTCCCCGCTCTCTGGTCGAGTGTGTCCGCAGCGTCGCTTCGCGAACGGTCTCGACCGCGTCCGCCGAGACCGACTCGCCGGGATCACTCGCGAGAACGCGAGAGGGAGCGTCCGGACGCCCGTCGCTCCGCCGTCGATCCAGTTCACGACCCAGAGTCGGGGCACTCGACGACACACAGCCCGCAGCGGCCACGACAGGTGTGACGGCCCCGACGGCAGTCGACCGCAGGATGTCACGACGGGTGGGACTCGACACACCCTCCCGGAGAGAACGATCCTCTCTGTCCATCCGAGACGAACGGTGTTCGCACTGGTACAAATAGGTTGATCGAAGACACCGGTCGGTTCGGGCCAGTCTAGGCAATTCGAACCGGTACTGCCAGAAGGTCCATCGATGTTTGCGTTGGGAAAACGACGGGTATATCCCGGGTCGGGCTAGCGCCTAGGTCGATGCGAACCGACGACGCGGCCCCGACGACCACCCACCGAGTGTGTCTCGGGGACGCCAGACGGCTCCCGTTGCCGGACGACAGCGTCGAGTTGGTCGTCACCTCGCCGCCGTACCCGATGATCGAACAGTGGGACGACCTGTTCGCGGCCCAAGACCCGCGCATCGCGGAGGCGTTGCAGGCGGGCGAGGGGCCGCGTGCGTTCGACCTGATGCACGGCCTGCTCGACGAGGCGTGGGCGGAACTCCAGCGGGTGCTCGTCGACGGCGGAATCGCGTGTGTCAACGTCGGGGACGCCACGCGGACCGTCGCCGGCGAGTTCCGGCTGTACCCGAACCACGCCCGCGTCGCGGAGCGGATGCGCGCCGCCGGGTTCCGCCAACTCCCGGGCGTGTTGTGGCGGAAACCGACGAACGCACCCGCGAAGTTCATGGGGTCGGGGACGCTCCCACCGAACGCGTACGTCACGCTGGAACACGAACACGTGCTCGTGTTCCGGAACGGACGGCGACGGTCGTTCCCCGCGAGCGACCCGGACCGGTACGAGGCGTCGTACTTCCACGAGGAGCGGAACCGCTGGTTCTCGGACCTGTGGGACGGGTTGGACGCCGCCTCGCAGGCCGCCGACGAGGCGACACCCAGAGAGCGGTTAGCCGCGTTCCCGGTGGAGTTGCCCTACCGACTGATCTCGATGTACTCCGTCTACGGTGACACGGTGTTGGACCCGTTCTGGGGAACCGGGACGACGACGCTGGCGGCGATGGCGGCCGCACGCGACTCCGTCGGCGTCGAAGTCGAACCGGGACTCCCGACGCAGTTCGACGACCGCGTCGACGGCGTCCGCTCGTGGGCTCAGGAACGGGTCGACAGACGGCTCGCGGACCACCGCGAGTACGTCGCCGAGCGGGAGGCCACGGAGTACGAGGCCGAACACTACGACTTCGACGTGGTGTCCAGCCGCGAGCGGCGCATCCGGCTGTACACGGTCGCCGACGTGTCGCGTGTCTCGGGTGGCTACCGGGTCGAACACGAACTCGTCGACGGCAAGCAGTGAACTGGTCGGAGAACATCTCGGACATCGGCCAGTCCCGCGACGGGCTCAGACCCCGGTCAGTGCAATGAAGCCAACTTGTGCGAGCGCGAGCGTGACGACGAGTCGGCCGACGCTCCCGACGAACGTCGCGGCCGCGAACTTCGCGTAGTCCTCCTCCAAGACGGCGAACGCGTAGATCGAGAGCGTGTCCGGGAACCCGGGGACACACAGCGCCGCCGCGAGCCCGGCGTAGCCGTACCGACGGGCGATCTCGACCGTGCGGCGTTCCGACCACTCGATCACGTCGAACCGCGAGCGCCGCAGGAACCGGACAATCGGACCCGCCTCCTTCGCCTCCTGGCCGATGTGGAACGCGAACACGGACCCGGCGGCCTTCCCGAGCCCGGAGACGAACGTCAACACGGCCATCCGTCCCCAGAAACCTAGTCCCAAGTCGAGCGGCGCCAAGAGGACGACCTCGCTGACGCCCGGCAGCGCGAACGCGATCAGAAACGAGTAGACGAAGACGATCACCAGTCCCGGCCAGCCGGTCGCCTCCTCGACGACGCGTTCGAGCCACGCGAAGTCGGCGAGGCTCACGGCCGGCGCCGCCCCGGCGAGCGGCGTACTCGCGACGGCTGCGACGACGCTGGAGAGGGACGCGGGGTCCGCGGCGGGGAACGCTGTCACTGGTCGACAGGGGGTGCCACGTGTAGTAAACTCCGACGGTTCGTGTCGTCTCCGACGAGGACACCGTAGCCAACGGACGACAGACAGTGTCTCGCCGGAGACCGCCGGGTGTCGTGGACGATTGGAGAGACACACGCTCGCGGGGTTCGCTCGCAGGAACACTGTCGGAGTGCCCGCTCACCGAGACACCACTGCAGTGAATCGCTCACAGAGACACGACGGGGGTATTTACACTCCCGTTCGAGCCCGTCCAACCGTGTCCAGCGACTCACCACAAATCAGGTACGTCAACGACCTCGAACGCGCCTACGACGACCCGGAGCGGATCGGGCGTGTGGCGCAGTTCCTCACTGGCGGGGACGACCCGATCGTCCTCGACGGTGGCGACTCGACGGCGCTGGGAGCACTCTCACTGGCGAGCGACGATCCCGGAGGTGAACCGACGATCGAATCGGGACCGAGCGGCCGACTCGCTCCCGACTCGGCGGAGTCGGAGGTGATCGATCACCCCGTCGATCCGGCGCTTCCGCTCTTCGACGCGGTCGAACCGGACGTTCACGTGCCGGGGAACCACGACCTCGACGCCGGTGACGCTCACCTCGAGGTGGTTCAGTCGGCGACTGCCGGGCAGTGGCTCGCCGCGAACCTCTCGGGCACGGACGCGTTCGACGAGACGGCCGTGTTCGAGCGGGCTGGAGACCGAGTCGGGATCGTCGGCGTCACACACCCGGCGGTGGCGCGTATGGCACGACTCGTCGCCGCGAACACGGCTGGCGACTCGAGTGTCGATCCGGCGCTGTCCGCCACCGACCCCGTCCCGCACGTCCACGACGCCGTCGACAGTCTCGAAGACAGAGGAGTGGACCACTCGGTCGTCGTCTCTCACTGTGGCGGGACGGACGAGACCATCGCCCGTCAGTGTGAGGTCGACCTGATCCTCGGGGGGCACGACCACAGGCACGAGGTGTTCGAGACGGCGGGGACGACGGTCGCGCGCACCGCGGGCCACGGACGAGCGGCACTCGCGATCGACCTCGGGGGGCCGACCGTCCACGTCCACGACCTCGACGACGTCACACCGCACACGAGTGTCACCGAGTGGTACGATCGCGAACGGTCTCGGCTCGGACTGGACGCGACGGTGGCGGCCGTCTCGGCCTCACACGACAGTCCCGCGGTCAGACGACGAGTCTGTGTCGCGTTGCGTCGGCAGACGGACGCCGACCTCGCCGTGGTCCCCGCGCTGGCGGTTCGAGGACGACTCGCCGGAACAGTCACGACAGCCGACCTGATCGGCGTCGTCCCCTTCCGACTCCCGACGGCGACGGTGACGGTCCCCCGTCGGGTGGCGACGCGTCTCGTCACGGCCGCGGACGACCCCGACGATCCTCTCGACCGGACAGTGTGGGACGGAGCCGACCCCGAACGTGGAACTGTCGCGACAGACGCCGACCCCGTCCACCTCGCGCTCGTCGCGGGCGCGGTCGAACGGGGACCGCTCGCGTCGCTGGGGACGGAGGTGATCACCGAGCGACACGGGCAACTCCACGAGTTGTTCCTCGAGGATGTCCGATCCAGTGGCTGGTGAGACGGCGGCGGCGTCACCGTCCCGCGAACCGGGGCACGGTGGACGACACGAGACACCGGGCACAGGTTCGAACATCGACGGCGTGTCTCGGACCGAGCGTCACCGCGACCGATCCAGATCCGCGAGGAACGCCGACAGCGACTCGCGGTCGACGTGGGGCATCAGCACGACACGCGCCTCGCCGGCCGCGGTCGGCGACAGTCGCCAGCCGGCGGCTCGGAGGTCGTCGACGAGTCCTTCCGGGAGCGCGACGGCGACGATCGGCATGTCGCGCGGCCGGACCGCGAACCCACGGTCGCGGAGTTGCTCACTCAGCCACGTGGCCAACTCGACGGCGCGGTCGTAGTCCGCCCGGTAGCCCGTCGGCCACAGGGCGTCGAGTGCGGCCGCGGCGGAGGCGACGCCGGCGCCCGACCGCGTCCCGGTGAGTGTCGCCTGCGCGTGGGTCTCCAGGTACGGCGTGTCGACGGCGAGTGCGTCCAGCGTCGCCGGCTCGCGTACGAGCAGCCCGCCGGCCGGCACCGCCGCGCGACCGAGTTTGTGTGGGTCGATCGTCAGCGAGTCCACCGGCGCGTCCGCGAACGACCACGCGTGGTCCGTGAACGGCAGGTGGAACCCACCCCACGCCGCGTCGACGTGGAGGTGGACCCCGGCCTCGTTGGCGATCTCACCCAACTCCGGGATCGGGTCCACGCGCCCGTACGCGGTCGAGCCCGCGACGCCGACCACCGCGACGGTGTCGTCGTCCACCGCCGCCCGCACGGCGTCGACGTCGACACGGCCGGCCTTCGTCGGATCACTGTCGACGGGATGTGTCGGGGCCTCGCGGAGTTCGACGCCGAGCAGTTCGGCGGCCTTGGTGAAGCTGAAGTGGCCCGACGAGGGGACGACGACGTTCGGGTCGCGGGTGTCCGCCCGGTTGCGTGCGGCGCGGATCGCCTGGACGTTCGCCTCCGTCCCACCACTGGTGACGTAGCCGTAGGTCGGCTCCGTCGGACCGTCGTCCGTCGAGACCGCCACGCTCGCGTCGTCGGTCGACGGTCCCGCGCCGAGGTCGTCCGTCGGCACCGCCACGCCCGCGTCGCCGGCCACCGTGGGGTCGTTCGGTCCGACCACCGGGTGGTCCGCGAGCCGTGCGAGGTCCGCGACGACGGCGGCCTCAAGACGCGCGACGGTCTGGTAGGTCGCCGGGTCGCCGGGGTTCGTGGCGAGGAAGCGTTCCGCAGCCGCCCGTGCCGCGGGGTGTGGCTCGGTACACATCGACGACAGCACCCGGTCGAACGACTGTGGTCGGTGGTCGGCGACACCCGTCTGCATCGCACCAGTGTCGTCGCTCCCGGGATTTCATCGGTTCGGTTTCCGACGCCGGGAGCGACGAGAGTGTCGGGGGCGGTAGCACAGACAGCGCCGGAGTGGTGTGGTGGCTCAGTCGGCGTCGGGGCCCAACGGGCGGCCGTCCGGGCGTTTAGCCCCCTCGGAGTCGTGGACGACGACCCCGTCGGCGTCCGTCGGCTCGTAGGAGTCCCGGACGGCGATGGCCTCCTCGAGTTCGCGGACGGCACGCTCCTTCAGCGCCGCCGCCAACTCGCGGGCCGCCTCGCGGTCGATGTCGCGGCCGAGCCCCTCGCACTCGTGGGCGCGGACCACGCCGTCCTCGTCGACCGCCTCCCCCATCGGTTGGCTGGTCCCGCCGAGCGCGACGCTGAACGGGTACGTCTGGCAGACGAGCGGGCGATCCTCGTGGACGGAACACGCGCCGGTGCCGTCCGCGGCCTCCTCGTAGAACGTGCAGTCCCCGCAGTCGTCCGTCGCCAGTGCCCACTCGAACGTCTCCCCGGTCGGCCCGTCCGGCCCCTCGCGAATCCCGTACGGCATCGGCCGCGCCACGTCACGCCAGTCGTACTCCGCCTCGGGGTCGGTCGCGGACGAGTCGCCGGCACCGCCACTACCGCCGGCAGCGCCGTCCGCGCGGTCGTCCGAGTCGGTGTCGTCGGCGTCGTCGGCATCGGCGTCGTCGAGTCCCGCCGCGGCACGCTGGACCTGCCGGACTTCGTCGGGGAACACCGTCGCCGTGTGGGGGTCGTCCGCCTCCGCCTTACAACAGGCGCCACAGCGCGTACACTCGAAGCCGATCTCGCGGATCGAGGCGGCGAGGCTGTCCACGTCCAGCGCGCGTGCTCGTTCCAGCTCCGTCTCCAACGACTCCACGGGTTCGCTGGGGTCGGGACGCCGAAAAGACTCTCGGGGCGTCCACGACACGCGTCGGGAGACGGGCCCGTCTCTCCGTACGGCTACGGACGACACACCCAGGCTCTCTCGACTCCCGACGGCCCACGACGCGACTTAGCGAGGATTAAGTACCATACCGACGAACTGCTTCGTATGGCAGCGGACACCGATCCCGTCACGGGGACTACTCGGTCCGACCACACCGCCGACGCGGCCGACGGCGACGGAGCCCTCCACTCCGAACTCGTCACGTACGACGAGGAGCCAGATCGCCGGACGGTGTTCCCGGCCGCGGCCGACGACGACGACCTCCTCACCCACTGGATCACCGCCAACGACGGCAGTTTCGTCGACCTCCGCGACCTCCGGTAGTCCCCGCCGCCAGCGTACCGCCCTCCGACCGCCTCCACGATCACGTCACGGGCGACACCCGCTCCGTCGTCGGGTCCCAACGCAGGTGACCCTCGGCGGCCAGTTTCTCGAGGTGCGCGACCACCGTCGCCCGTGCGAGGTCTCGCACGCCGGACACGTCCGTCTCGTAGGCGTCGTCGACGACACTCTCGAGGTCGCGCGCGCCGCCGGCGACCGCCTCGCGGACCGCCCGCTCGCGGTCGCGCCGGTGTGCGAGCAGCCGCTCGCAGGTCCCCCGCGGGTCGTCGATCACCGGGCCGTGTCCGGGGTAGAGTCGTGGTGGGTCCCGTGCGAGCAGGCGGCGCAGCGACGCGAGGTACGCACGTACGTCACCCTCCGGCGCCGCGACGGCGACGCTGCCGGTGGCGACCG
The DNA here is from genome assembly GCF_041361345.1 of Halobaculum sp. MBLA0147. Lineage (NCBI taxonomy): Archaea > Methanobacteriati > Methanobacteriota > Halobacteria > Halobacteriales > Haloferacaceae > Halonovum > Halonovum rutilum. Next base: position 1,045,449 of record NZ_JBGKAD010000001.1, read on the forward strand.
CGAGATCCCCACACACCACACCCCGAGCCGTCTCGAAGGCGACGTGGTCCGGCGCGTGCCCGGGCGTGTCGGAGACTCGTGCCGGGCCGACGGCGTCGCCGTCGAGGAAGGTACGGTCCGGGTCGACGCCCGTCGCCTCGCGGAACCGGTCCGTCCGCCAGCGGCGCGCCCAGACCGTCGCGTCCGTCGTCGTCGCGTAGTGTGCGACGGCGTCGACGTGATCCGGGTGCGTGTGCGTGACGGCGACGTGATCGAGTCCCTTCTCGTGGACGACCGTGTCCAGCGTCTCCGAGCGAGCGGCGGGGTCGATCAACAGCGTCTCCGTCTCGGGATCGGTGTCCGCTCTCTCCGCCGTCCCCGACTCGGCGTCCGCGTCGTCGGACGGCGGTTCGTGATCCGTGTCGTCCGACCGTGGTCCGGCGTCCGTGTCGCCCACCACCGGCTCGCCGCTCACGAGGTACGCGTTCGTCTGGCCCGTCGGGGCACGGGTGGACACGTCCAACGAGAAGGTGTCGACGTACATCTGCTCGCCTCGACCGAGTGGCGCAGTCGGCTTCAGTCCGCCGACCCGCGCGTCTCGCCGTGGCCCGGCACGGTCGCGCCCGCCGGGTCGGCGGTGAGGAACCGCGAGAGCGGCACGTCGGCGTCGACGACGCTCGCCGCGTCCGCGACGCGCTCGTACGGCCGTCCGACGACCAGGTCACCCGCCGCGGCGCGCGTGATCCCCGGGATCGCCGTCAACTCGTCCATCGACGCCGCGTTCACGTCCAGCGGGTACGGGACGGCCGTGATCGACCGGTACCCCCAGTCGACGACGGCCACGTCCAGCGTCTCGCCCAGCGGCCGCTCGCCCGGGATGCCGACCAACAGCGCGTACGTGCCGGGCTGGCGGCCGAACGTCGTCCCGTCATCGTGGTACTCCGTGTGGACACCAGGGAGGACCGTCCCCGGCGGGGCGACCCGTTCGAGCATCGGGCGGTCGAACGTCTCCCGCACCTCCCGTTTGTACTCTTTGAACTGCCGCTTGTGGTCGCGGGCGATGTCTGCCCCCGCCTCCGCCATGTCCGTCCCCTCGAACGCCATCACCTGCCGGATGTTCACGCGGCGCACGAGTAGCCCCTCGTCCAACACGTCCTGCAGGAACCGTCGGTTGTGCTCGAACGTCTCCTCGCGTTCGCCCATCAGTCCGTGGAGCAGGTTGATCCCCGGCAGCAGCTTCGGGAGTCGCCGCGGCGCGTCGGCGCCGTAGCTGGGTGCCGCCGCCGGCTGCTCGCCGGGACGCCAGCCGCCGGCCTCGTTGACGACGCGGACCGCCTCCAGACACTCCTCGGCGGTGACGAGCAGTTCGTTCTGGTCTTGCACGACCGGGTCGGCACTCTCCAAGCCGAACGCCGCCGTGTCACCGGGGGTGTTGTACGCGGCGATGGTCCGGATCGCCTCGCGGGACGCCTCCGGGTACTCCACGATGGTGACGGGGTTCATGTTGTCGAGGTGGAGCGTCCGCAGGTCGGGCGCCACCTCGCGAATACCGGCGTAGAGGTCGTGGAGCGCCTCGGGGTTCGGTGCCTCCCCGTCGCCGCCGAACGCGAGGATGTCCGCCTGGCGACCGATCCGGAAGTCGCGGACGCCGTGGTCCGACAGCGCGTCCACCTCCGCGACCACGTCCGGCGCGGTCCGGAAGTCCGGGTCGCCGTACATCGGTTCCGTACAGAACGAACACCGGTAGGCACACCCGCGAGAGGTCTCCAACTCCGCGATCAGGTACTCCGGGTGGTTCGGGTGTTGTTCGACGACGAACGCCCCGGTGTTCGACCACCGGGCCACCTCGTCGTACGTCCGGATCCGGTCGGTGTACCCCTCCAGCCCGTTGTGGACCAGGTCGTAGGCGGCCGCCTCCACGTCGCCCATCGAGACGAAGTCGTAGTCCAGGTCGTCGCGCTCCATGTCCTGTGCGCCGGCGTTCTCGTCGCCGACGCCGAACCGGACCGGGCCGCCCAGGAGTGTCGTGCCGTCGGCGGTCCACGCGAGTTCCTTCACCTCGTCCGGTTCCGCGGGAGTGCCGCCGACGTACTTCCCGGGGACGGTCATCCCGCCGACGTAGATCAGCAGGTCCGCGTCGGCCACGTCCCCGCGCTTGCGGGGCGTCTCGCGGAGTTCGTCGATCGTGTGGTAGGTGATCTGCTCGCGAGGGACCCCGGCGTCGACGAGCGCACCCGCCGTGTACCGGGGGTACGTCGAGACGTACGGCGGCACGCCGAAGTGGGCCGGCTCGTCCACGTAGCCGTCCACGATGGTCACGTCGAGCTGTGCGGGGGCTGTCGTCACGTGCGAGCCTTGGCCGCTCGGCGGCTAAAACGGTGTGGTCCGGGGCGCGGCCCACTCACTGGTGACGAGCGGCGGCGTGGCCCCACGGTGCGACGGCCGTCCGTCGGTCGTACGCGTCCCCTCTTCGGCCGCCGTCACGACTCCGCGTCGGGGTGCCCGCGGACGATCTCGACGCCCGAGGAGGCACCGATCCGGGTGGCACCGGCGTCCAACATCGCCCGTGCCTCCTCGTAGGAGCCGACCCCGCCGGAGGCCTTCACCGGGAGGTACTCGCTCAACAGTTCCACGTCCGGCACCGTCGCGCCGCCGTCCGCGAACCCCGTCGAGGTCTTCAGGTAGTCGGCACCCGCCTCGACGGCCAGCTCGCCGGCGGTGTGTTTCTGCTCCTCCGAGAGGAGTGCCGTCTCGACGATCACCTTCACCGGCAGCGGGGTCGCGTCCACCACGTCCGCGACGTCGACACAGACGCCTTCCGTCTCTCCCGCCAGGAGGCGACCGACGTTGAGCACCAGATCCAGCTCGTCGGCACCGTCGGCGTGGGCACGTTCCGCCTCGGCGACCTTCGCTGCCGTGGCGTGTTGACCGTGGGGGAACCCGATCACCGTCGCGAGCGTCACCTCGGGGGCGTACTCGGCCGCCTCGGCGACGTAACACGGCGGCACACAGGCGTTGAGTCCGTACTCGGCCGCCTCGTCCAGACAGACGTGCACGTCGGCCAGTGTCGTCTCCGGTCCCAGCACCGTGTGGTCGATGGTCTCGGCGAACGCCGACAGCGACGCAAACCGATCCTCTGACATGCGCGGCCCGTCTCGCGGCTCGGTGGAAAAAGTGTCGAGAGGGCACGGGCAGCGAGACGGGGCAGCGTGGGGTCGAACCCAGAGCGGGTCGAGTCGGGTGACGGCGCGACCGGTTCCGACTCGGTTCGGCGTGGCGGTACCACCGCCACCGCTGGTCCGTCTCAGACCGTCGCGGCGCTAGACCCCTCGGCGTCCGGGTCCACCCCGTCGGCCTCGGTCAACTGGCGGACGGTCAACACGGGGACTGGACACGAGCGGACGACGCGCTCGGCGACACTCCCGATCAGGAAGCGGTTCTCGCCGTGGCGCCCGCGCGTGCCGACCGCGACGGCGTCGGCACCGATCTCGCGGGCGTAGTCGGAGATCTCCGTCGCGGGGCGCCCCTCGCGGACGACGCCGGTCACGTCACAGTCGAGATCGGCCGCACGACGCTGCACCTCGACGATGGCCTCGCCGCCCCGCTCCTGGAGCGCGTTGCGCATCTGGTCGCGGACGGCCGCGGGCGAGGAGTCCACCTCGCTGGCGTCGACGACGTACAGCGCGTGGACCGACGCGTCGAACCGCTCGGCCAGATCCAACGCCGCGCCGACGGCACGACTCACACTGGCGGAGCCGTCGGTGGCGATGACGATGGTGTCGATCACACGACGGACTTCGCCGGCACCCGTGAAAAACGCGCCGGGTCGTCGGGCGCGGGGCGACGAGCGGTACCACGTGGGTCGAACCGCTCGGGGCGTCTGGACCGTCCGGATCGGCTAGATCGTCCGCGGGCCGCTCCACCGGGGAGGGGAAGGTCTTTGACGAGGCCCACACACCCACGAGTATGGACGACGCGTTGGCGGTGGATCGCGTGCTGGTCCCGGTCGACGGGAGCGAGGAGTCGCTGGAGGCGGTCGAGTACGCGGTGGCGGTGGCCCGGCGGTACGACGCCGCCCTCCACGCGGTGTACGTCCTCGGCGAGGAGGTCGTCCGTGCCATCGAGACCGGAGCCGTCGACCACGAGGCCGTCGCCGAGGAGACGGAGGCGTTCACCGACACGGTCCGCGAGCAGTGTGCCGCCGCGGACGTACCCGTCTCGACCGCCATCGCCTACGGCTTCTCGACCCGCCGGAAGACGACACACCCGGGCAGCGCCATCCTCGACACCGCCGAGGAGATCGACGCCGACTTTCTCGTCGTCCCCCGCGAACCCGTCGCCGGGGAACCCGGCGAGGTGCTGGAGAAGGCCGCCGAGTACGTCCTCCTGTACGCGAGTCAGCCCGTCCTCTCCGTCTGAGACGCGTCTCGTCGGCTGGTCGCTCGGACGTCCGCCGATCGGAAGTCTGCCGGTCAGAACTCGTCCTCGAAGTCGAACTCGCCGTCGCTGTCGAGTTGTGCGAACGCCTCCTCGGCGGTGAGCGTGTCGAGTGTACGGTCCATCTCGCGGCGGATCTCCGCCATCCGCTCGACGAGGGCCTCGTACTCCTCGGAGTCGTGTTCGTTGGCCGACTCCAAGGCGGCCTTCTTCGAGGCGAGCGCGAAGAACTCGCGACTCTTGCGGTCGTAGGTGCGCCGCTCCAACAGCACCTCGACGACCGCGTGCACCTCCTCGCGTTCGACCGGCTTGGTGACGTAGTCGTCGAACTGCATCTCGGCGATGTCCGTGTCGGGTTCGACGGCGGTCAACATCGCCACCTGCGCGCCGACGCTCCGGCGACGGATCTCCGCGAGCACCTCGTCGCCCGACAGATCCGGCATCCGTCGGTCCAACAGCGCCACGTCGACGTCGCCGTCCACCCGTTCGAGTGCCTCCTCGCCGCTCGTGGCCGTCACGACCTCGTACTCCGACTCCAACCACGTCGCGTACAGCGCGGTCAGGTCGGTCTCGTCGTCGACGACCAACACCGTCGCCGACTGCTCGGTGGACTCCATCCCTCTCGTCTTCACAGTACGGACGGGTGTAGGTAAATCACGCGGTACGGCGGACGGACCTGGATCCACGAGTCGTCGACGCCGTCAGACGACCGGTTCGACGACGCTACCCGGTGTTCGGGGAGGGCTCGTGTGTCGCACGAGCCGCGTGGGCCGCGCGGATCGTGTGGGTCGCCCGAGCCGCGTGTGCTGCACGGATCGTGTGGGTCTCACTCCGGTGGCGCGAGCCGCGCGGATCGTGTGGGTCTCACTCCGGTGGCGCGAGCCGCGCGGATCGTGTGGGTCTCACTCCGGTGGCGCGAGCCGCGCGGATCGTGTGGGTCTCACTCCGGTGGCGCGAGCCGCGCGGATCGTGTGGGTCTCACTCCGGTGGCGCGAGCCGCGCCGCCATCTCCAACTCGAAGGACTCGGCGTCGCTGGTCTCGAAGCCGACCTTCTTGTAGAGGCCGACGGCAGCGCGGTTCCACCGCTCGACGGAGAGCCAGACCCGCTCGACACCGGCGGCGGCGCCGTGCCCCAACAGCGTCTCTATGAGGACGGTGCCGACCCCGACCCCCTGGTACGGCTGGTTGACGAAGATCGCGAGTTCGTAGGCGTCCTCGTCGGGCACGAGCGTCGCGTGGCCCGCCACCTCGTCGCCGTCCCACGCGAGGACGTTGTAACAGTCGTCGGTGAGGATCGAGTCGAGCCACTCGCGGATGCGGTGCTCGCCGCCCGGCGGGATCCCCTGTGCGCGGTCGGCGGCGTCGAAGTCCTCGTACATCGCGACCAGCGCCTCGCGCTCGTCGTCGCCGCCGTCGAAGGCCCGCAACTCGATCGTGCGACCCTCGTCGTCCGTCGTCGTCACCGGCGGCGGGTCGTACGGGCCGGCAGACTCGTCCGGGTAGAGACGATCCGTCATCGTCACCGTACCAACTTCACCGACACCGGCGCGTTCAGGAGGACGAACTGCGCGATGGAGCCGAGGTTGATCTTCCCCATCGGGCTGGTCTCGCCGCCGCCGAGTGCGATCTGGTCGAACCCCTCTGCCTCCGCGATCTCCACGAGACGACTCCCCGCGTCACCCTCGACGCGGCGCACCTCCGCCTCCAGCGGCACGTCCGTCAGCGTCGCGCGGACCCGATCGACGATCTCGTCCGTCGAGCGGTCCGACTGCGGGTTCTCGACGACCGCCACCGTGAGCTCGTCACCGGCGGCCAGCGCGCGCTCGACGGTCGCGTCCAACGCGGTCAGCGAGTCCGCGCTGCCACCGATCCCCAGGAGTACTTTCACGTCCCGTGGTGGCACCTGCCACGAACAAAAGGTTGCCGTCCGGCGGTCGCCCGCGTCGTCACCCACCGGTGTCGTCTCCGCTCCCGTCGGTGTCGTCACCCGGCTCCACCGCCTCGACGGCCTCGACGAGTCGTGGGAGGAACATCCCCACGTCGGTGACCATCCCGGTGGCCTGCGCCGAGCCACGGTCGACGAGTTGGGTGACCGTCGCGGGGTCGATGTCGACGCAGATCGTCGGCGTGTCCGAGGGGAGACAGTTGCCGACCGCGACGGAGTGGAGCAGGGTCGCGAGCAGCAACACCACGTCGGCGTCCTGCGCCTGCTCGCGGATCGCGCCCTGCGCGGCGACGGTGTCCGTGATCGTGTCCGGCAGCGGCCCGTCGTCGCGAATCGAGCCCGCCAGGACGTACGGCACGTCGCCCGTCACACACTCGTACATCACCCCGGAGTCGATCAGTCCGTCCTCGACCGCGGCGGGGATCGACCCCGCGCGGATGATCGACCCGATGGTGTAGATGTGGTGTTTGTGCCCCTTGCGCGGGTGGTCGAGTGTCTCCACGTCGAGCCCGAGCGAGGTACCGTAGAGGTCCCGTTCGAGGTCGTGGACCGCGAACCCGTTGCCCGCCGAGAGCGCGTCGACGTAGCCCGCTCGCACCAACTCCGCCAGCGCGTCGCGGCCACCGGCGTGGATCACCGCCGGCCCGGGGACGACGAGGACGTTCCCGCCGTCGGCCTGCGTCTCGACGATCACCTCGGCGATCTCCCGCACCAGCGACTCCGAGGGGCGCTCGCTGGAGACCCCACCCTGCATGAACCCGAACGGGCCCTCGGCGTCGCGCGGGCGCTCCGGCGGGTGGACGCGCACGCCGGCCTCGCCGACGACCACGAGGTCGCCGGCCTCGACGCCCGAGAGCGGTTCCGTGTACGCCCGCGGGCCGCCCTCGGCGTCCGGGTCGACGACCACGGCACAGTCCATCTCGGTGCCCTCCACCGCGATCCACGCCCCGTCGTAGCGGACCTCAGTCCGGTGGTTCGTGGTGGAGTAGAAGTCCTTCGGGACGACGCGGTCGGCGGGTGCGTGTTCCACCGCGGCGTCGACCGGGTCCGCGACGGTCGCGCCGTTCTGGTGGAGTTCGTGGAGGATCGACTCCAACTCGGCGGCGGTGTCGGCGGCGACGGTCATCCGGCAGTAGGAGGTCTCGTCTTTCCGCGAGCCCACGTCGAACTGTTCGACGTGGAACTCCCCGCCCATGTCCATCACCACACCGAAGGCGCGTTGCATCGTCCCCGAGTCGATGACGTGCCCGGTGAGTTCGACGGTCCGTTCTGGCACGGCCCTACCGACGCGGGTGGCGGAGTTAAGCGTTCGTCTGCTCACCCGAAGCGGTCGAGGCCAGCCTGCCGACGGGCGACGCCGTCGGGGTCGCGGACCCACGGGGTGCGCTCGGCTCGGAGCCGCGCCACGTCGACCGCGGGCGGGTCGGCGGGGTCGTGGCGCGGACAGTCCGCCCCGCAGTCGTGGCCGGGGTCGACGACGCGCTCGAACGCCTCGCAGTACGGGAGGCCGTCGTCGTCCGGGACACACCGGGCGCAGGCGGGGTACGTCGTCGGTCGCCAGCCGCCGCCGTAGACGCGTTCGGCGATCCGGCGGCGACGGCGGCGTTTCGCGGCGGCGGAGACGACGCGCACGTCGGTCGCGGCGGCGCGTCGCTCGCCGACCTCGAGGCCGGCGTCGGCGGGCGAGAGTGGCTCCGGGTCCCGGACCACCTCGCGGGTCCCCGCCTCGGGGTCGAAGCGCCAGACGCCGACGGGGTCCGGGATGCGGTTGAGGTGCGCGCGGGTGACGTGGCTGGCGGTGGCGAGGACGACGCGGTCGAAGAGCCCGAGGCTGGCGTCGCGGCGGAGTTGGTCCGCGAGGTCGCCCGGGCGGTCAAGGTCGGGCTTGTTCTCGACCCCGACGAGGGTGTCGAACCAGTCGTCGGGGTAGCGGGTGGGTTGGCGGACGAGTTCGGTGCCGTCGCGCCACTCGCGTTCGAGGAAGCCGGCGTCGACGGCGGCGTCGACCACGTCGTCGCGGCGGTCGGGGTGTGTGTCGAGGACGGCCTCGGGGCGGCGCGCGCGGCCGACGCCGAGGTCGCTCTCGATCACGGCAGGAGGGATGGCGTCGGTGCCGATCTCGGCGCGGTCGTCGAACGCGGGGCCGGGAGCGAGGCCGACCACGTCGATCACGCGGCGGCCGGGGTCGGCGACGGCGGCGCCGAGTTGGCGGCCGAGCACCCACTCGCGGGAGGGGTCGCGTTCGAGGTGGGCACACAGCGCGAGTTCGAAGCCGTACTCCACGGGGCGTGGGTAGTGCCACGCAGAGAAAAGTAGTGTGTCGGCGGGGCGGTGTGGGGTGGTGTGGGGTGGTGTGGGATGGTGCGGGTGGTGTGGGGTGGTGGGGAAGCAGAACAGAGTGGCGCGGTGCGGATGCGGTGGCGGAGCGGTGCGGTTGCGGCACCAGCACACCCACCGCGAGCGCGCCGTCCGGCGCGCTCGCGGCCCTTTTTGATCGAGCTTTTTTCCTCGGGTGGCGCGCGCAGCGCGCCACCCCGAGGAGTGAAAAAGGTCGTAGCGAACGGTTGAAGACCCAGAGCCACGACCCACTACGTATGTACGATCCGGACGACCTCGAGCAGATCCGCGAGGAGAAAGACGAGTGGGAGGCGGAGACGCTCGGCCCGACACTCGACCGGTTCGGCGAGCGCGAGGAGACGTTCACCACCGACACGGGTGGCCAAGAGGTGAAGCGGCTGTACACACCCGCGGACGTGGCGGAGTTGGACTACGACGAGGATCTGGGGTTCCCGGGCGAGGAGCCGTACACGCGCGGGGTGTACTCGACGATGCACCGCGGGCGCCTGTGGACGATGCGGCAGTACGCCGGGATGGGGACGGCCGCGGAGACGAACGAGCGGTTCAACTACCTGATCGACAACGGCTCCTCGGGGCTGTCGATGGCGTTCGACCTGCCGACACAGATGGGGTACGACTCCGACGCCGCGATGGCACAGGGGGAGGTCGGCAAGAGCGGCGTCGCCATCGACTCGCTGGCGGACTTCGAGCGGGTGTTCGACGGCATCCCGCTGGACGAGGTGTCCACCTCGATGACGATCAACGCACCCGCGTCGGTGCTGTTGGCGATGTACGTGGCCGTCGGCGATCGACAAGGTGTCGACCGCGAGCAACTCCGCGGGACGATTCAAAACGACATCATGAAGGAGTACATCGCGCGGAACCTCTACATCTACCCGCCCGAGCCGTCGATGCGGCTCATCACGGACATCTTCGAGTTCTGTGCCGAGGAGACGCCGAACTTCAACACGATCTCCATCTCGGGGTACCACATCCGGGAGGCGGGCGCGACCGCCGCCCAGGAGATCGCGTTCACGCTGGGCAACGGGATCGAGTACGTACAGGCCGCCGTCGACGCCGGGTTGGACGTGGACAGCTTCGCGCCACAGCTCTCCTTCTTCTTCGCGGCGCACAACAACATCTTCGAGGAGGTGGCGAAGTTCCGCGCCGCGCGACGGCTGTGGGCGAAGATCGTCGAGGAGCGGTTCGACCCGGACGACCCCGCGAGCAAGCAGCTCAAGTTCCACACCCAGACCGCCGGCTCGACGCTGACGGCCCAACAGATCGAGAACAACGTCGTCCGCGTCGGCTACCAGGCGCTGGCGGCGGTGTTGGGCGGCACCCAGAGTCTCCACACGAACGGGAAAGACGAGGCGCTGTCGCTGCCGACGGAGGAGTCGGTCCGGACCGCGCTGCGCACCCAGCAGATCCTCGCCCACGAGTCCGGCGCGGCCGACACCATCGACCCGCTGGCAGGGAGCTACTACGTCGAGTCGCTGACGGACGAGGTCGAGCGGGAGGCACGCGAGATCATCGCGGACGTGGACGAGCGCGGTGGGATGTTGGAGGCCGTCGAGAGTCAGTACGTCCAACGCGAGATCCAGGACGTGGCGTTCGACCGCCAACAGGAGATCGAGCGCGGCGACCGGATCATCGTCGGCGTCAACGAGTTCGAGGTGGAGGACGACGAGACGGAGATGGACTTGGAGGACGTGAGCGAGGAGGAGGAACAGAACCAGATCGACCGGGTCCAAGAGTTGCGCGAGACGCGCGACCAGGAGGCGACGGACGCCGCGCTGGCGGCGCTGCGGGACGCCGCCCGCGGGGACGCGAACGTGATGCCGTACATCGTCGACGCGGTGAAGGCGTACGCGACGGTCGGCGAGATCTGCGACGTGTTCCGCGACGAGTTCGGGGAGTACCAGCCCGGACGGGCGTAGTCTCGACCGGTCGGCTCGGTCGTTCGGTCGTCCGCACCCGTACCGCCCACACGCCTCCCCAGCCGACTCGCTCGCTCCGCTCGCTCGTCCTACGCCAGAGCAAGCTCTGACGAGGTCTCACTCACTCCGTTCGCGAGACCCTCGCGCGCTCGGTTCGCGCACGAGAGCGAGAACCGCGCGCGCCCGCCGGTCGGTGAACCTGGCGTCTACCGGTGGAGTGTTCACCGCACTCCGTACGGCGGGTATTTACTGTCGCGGGGCGAACCGGACGCCCGATGCACCTCGATCACGTCGGCGTCGCGACGGACGACGCCGCCGACCTCGCGGCACTGTTCGCGGACCTGTTCGACACCGAGATCGCCCACGAGGAGGCGTTCGACGGCCTCCACGTCGTCTTCCTAGACGTGGGCGACGGCGACGGGCCGTACCTCGAACTGCTCGAACCGCAGACAGAGGAGGGGGCCGTCGCCGGGTTCCTCGAGCGCGAGGGGCCGGGACTCCACCACGTCGCGGTGGCGACCGACGACGCCGCGGCGGCACTGGCGGGTGCCGAGGCGCTGGGCCTGGAACTGGTCGACGAGGAGCCACGACCGGGCGCGTGGGGCCACGACGTGGCGTTCCTCCACCCGGGCTCGACCGGCGGCGTGTTGGTGGAGTTCGTCGAACACTGAGACGGCGGGTGACCGTCGCGACCCGGAACCACTACGTCGTCCCGGGCCGGAGCGGCGAGTATGCGCGACTGGCTGGCCCACCGGACCGCGTCGACGCCGGACGCGGAGGCACTCGTCGCGGCGGGATCGGGCCGCACGTGGAGCTACGAGGAACTGGACGAAGCCGCGGAGGCGATGGCCGGGAGTCTCGCGGCGCTGGGACTGGAGGCGGGTGACCACCTCGCCGTCTACCTCGACACGCGCGTGGAGTACGTGACACTGGTTCACGCCGCGATGCGACTCGGGGTGCGACTCGTCCCCGTCTCCGACCGGCTGACGGCGGCGGAACTCGGCCCGCGACTCGACCGCGCCGACCCGACCGCGGTCCTCGTCGGCGCCGAGACGGAACGCCAGGCAGTCGCCGTCACCGCCGACGGCGACGAACTGATCGCCGGTGACGACGACACCCACGAGGCGTCAGACGAACCAGACGACTCCGGGGGTGACCACTCCTCCGAGACGGAAGACGACGCAGCGAGCGACGGGAGTGGTGGCGACGAGACCGACGAGTCCGACGACGCCGACGACCCCGACGAGTCCTCGGAGACGGACGGCGGGACGGAGGAGACCGTCGAGATCGACGAGGCGGAGGCCGACGGCGACGACGGGCCGGTCGTCGAGGTGCCGGTGTTCTCGCTCGACGAACCGGAGTGCGAGCGCGTCGCCCACCTGAAGTCGGTCGAGCCGGTGGCGGTCGACCGCCACGACTGGACGCCGTCGGACCCGCTGGTGTACCTGTTCACGTCCGGCTCGACGGGGCGGCCGAAGCTCGTCACGCTGTCGGCCGGGAACGTCCGGCGGTCCGCCGTGGCGCTGGGCTTCCGACTCGGGATCGACCCCGGGGACCGGTACCTGCTCACGCTGTCGCCACACCACACCGGGGGACTGATGCCGCTGTACCGGGCGGTGTTGGCGGGGACGAGCGTCGTCCTCCGGACGGAGTTCGATCCCGGCGGGGCGGCCGACGACATCCGGCAGTACGACGTGACGGGGGTGTCGCTGGTCCCGACGATGCTCAAGCGGATGCTGGACGCACGCGGGACGCTGTCGGACTCGCTGCGCGTGGTGTTGCTCGGCGGCGCGCCGGCACCGGAGGAACTGCTCGAACGCTGTCGCGACTACTCCGTCCCGGTCCACCCCACCTACGGGATGACGGAGGCGGCCTCGGGGATCACCGTCGCGACGCCGTCGGAGGCGTTCGACCACCTCGGCACCGTCGGGCGACCGCTGGTGTGGACGGAGGTGACCGTCCGCGACGACGACGGCACCGCACTGCCGGCGGGCGAGGTCGGGGAGCTGGTCGTCGACGGGCCGACGATCACGTCCGGGTACTACGGCGACGAGGCGGCGACCGACGAGGCGATGGGCGAACACGGGCTCCGGACGGGCGACGTGGGGTACCGCGACGAGGACGGCTACCTCTACGTGCTCAACCGGAAGGACGACCGGATCCTGACCGGCGGCGAGAACGTCGACCCGGGCGAGGTGGTGACGACACTGCGGGACCACCCGTCGGTCGTCGACGCGGCGGTGGTGGGTGTCCCGGACGACGAGTGGGGCGAGCGCGTCGCAGCGCTCGTCGTCCGCGGCGACGAGTCGACGACCGCGGCAGACGTCGAGGAGTTCTGTCGCGAACGGCTCGCCGGATTCAAGATCCCGCGGACGATCCGCTTCACCGACGACCTCCCGCGGACCGACTCCGGCACCGTCGAGCGGCCGGTCGTCCGCGAGCGGCTGGCGGCGGCCGCCGAGTCCGCTATCGGGGACGCGGAGACGAGCGACGTGGAGCCCGCCGACGAGAGTGCGAGTGGAACGGAGGCGGGTGAGGCGGACGCGACCGGACCGGAGACCGCCGACGAACAGACACGAGAGTCGGAGCCAGGAGACGTGGAGTCGGAGCCAAGAGACGTGGAGTCTGAATCCGACTCCGACGTGGACGACGCGGAGGCGACGGGCGACGAGCCGCGCAGGGAGACCGGTGCGGGTGCAGAGGCGAGGGGGGAGGACGGCGACACGGAGGCGGGAGGCGACGACGCGGCCGCGGACGAACCGACGGCGGCCGGTGGTGGTGAGAGAGCCGAGTCCCTTCCAGCCGACGACGAGACGCGAACCGAGTCGGAGTCGTCGGACGACCCGGCAGACCTGGTCGAGGCGGCGACGGAGAGTGGTGCCGACGATCCGGCAGATCTCGGCTTCGACGACGACGCAGTGGGTGCCGACGACGGCGCCAGAACTGCCGACGACGGCGCGACGGGTGCCGACGGCGCGGCGGGTGCCGACGGCGCGGCGGGTTCCGACACCGCGTCGGGTGCCGACGGTGAGACGACCGCGGGTGACACGGGTGGCACGGAGCAGCGCCACGAGACCGACGACACCGGCGACGGCGAGCCGGACGCGTAGCTCCGACACGAGTCGGTCCGGTCGAAGAAGAGTCGTCTCGTAGGAAGCCGTCCAGGGACGGTCGCCCGCGGCCGCGATCAGTTCTCGATCACGTCGACGAAGCGGTCGAACACGTCGTCGGGCGTCCCCTCGCCGGACACCTCGACGAGCGAGCCGAGTTCGCGGTAGTGCTCGACGACCGGCTCCGTCTCCTCGGCGTACACGCGGAGTCGTTCGCGGACGGTCTCCTCCGTGTCGTCCTCGCGTTGGACCAACTCGCCGCCACAGTCGTCACAGACACCCTGCTCCGCGGGCGGGTCGAAGTCGACGTGGAACGTCGCGCCACAGTCGTCACACACCCGCCGGCCGGTGAGGCGGTCGACGAGTTCGGCTTCGGGCACGTCGAGGAAGACGACGTAGTCCAACTCCGTCTGTTCGGAGAGGTACTCCGCCTGGTCGAGGTTGCGCGGGTAGCCGTCGAGGACGAAGCCGTCGGCGTCCGCGAGCGCGGTGACGACGATCTCGTTGACGACGGCGTCCGGGACGAGTTCGCCCGCGTCCATGTACGCCCCCGGCGTGTCGTACTCCAACCCCAACTCGGAGATGTCCATCTCCTTGTTGTTCCGCAACGCGTCACCCGTGGTGATCACGTCGAGGTCGTAGCGGTCGGCGATCCGGTCGCCCTGTGTCCCCTTGCCTGCACCCGGCGGTCCCAACAACAGCACGCGGTGGTCGTCGCTCATACGCGCAGCGTCGGCGGCCACGGTAAAAGGTGTGCGGAAGTTCGACCGATCCGTCGTGGTCGGCGGCCGATCCGTCGTGGTCGTCTGGCGACGCGCACGCCGTGATCTCCCACCGAACTCGACGCCTCGCCGTCAGTCGAACCGCACGCCGAGGTCGTGGAGGTCGTCGTTCTCCCGGGCGACGTTGATCAACAGCGGGGTCAGCGACTCCACCTCGGGCGCGTTGCCGAGCCCGCCGGCACGCAGCGCGCGGAGGCCGTCGATCTCCTCGGCGAGGCGGACGATCCGCGAGACGGCGTCGTCGGCGTCGCCGAACACCAGCGTGTCGATCCCCAACGGGGCGTCCAGCGCCGCCAGCCGCCCGGCGGCGAGGTTGTGGAACGCGCCGACGACCGGGACGGCGTCGGGCGTCTCCTCGCGGACGAGTGCGGCGACGCTCCCGGTTCCCGGCGGGTGGTACGAGAAGCCGTCCTCGTCCCGTTGCATCCCCGCTGCGGGTGTGACCACCACGTCGTCGGCGTCCAACCCGTCCGCGACCGTCTCGACGGTGTCGGCGACGTGGTACGGCGGGACGGCCAAGACGACGATCTCGGCCCGATCCGCAGCCATCTCGTTGGTGAACCCCTTGATCGCCAGGTCGTCCGGGTCGCCACCGGTGTCGGCCGCGACCGTCTCGGCGTACGCCGTCGCCGCCTCGCGTGCTCGCTCCGGGTCCCGCGACCCGACCAGCAGTTCGTGGTCCGTGTCGCGTCCCCACCTGACCGCGAGCCCCTCACCCACGTCGCCGGTGCCGCCGAGTAGTGCGATTCGCATAGTGTCTCGTGAGGCCGAGACCCGGGTAAGGGTTGCGTGACCGGACGGGGTTGCCAGTCCCCCGCCGCAGTGGTAGTCGACCAGTTCGGATCGCGGCGGTCCGACGCGATCCGACACGGACCGCCAGGCCGGGCGGAACCTCAACCGAGGAACGCACGCAGTCGGGCGACGAGTCCCTCTCCGCGTGGCGAGTGCGGGTAGACCGTGACGGTCGTGCAGCCGAACGCCCGAGTCGGGGGCTCGCCGCGGGTGCGGAGGCCACGGAGTCGTCGGTCGCGGCGCTCTCGGACGACGACGTCGGGGTCGGCCGGGAGGCCGCCGTCGGTGAGCACGGAGGACGACTGGACGCGGACCGGCAACTCGGCGGCGAGTGTCTCTGCGTACGCCGCGAGTGCGTCCGCGGAGTCGTCTCCGTCGGCGGTCGCGGCGGCACCGGGCGCCCACAGGGAGAGCACGCCGTCGTCGGCCTCCACGAGTGTCGTCCCGACCTCGACGACGAGCGGGTGGTAGGGGACACTCCACCCACTCACGACGACGCTCTCGGGCGACTCGTAGCCGAGGTTGTCGACGAGCAACACGTCACAGGGTGCGTGGCGGACGATCCAGTCCACCGGGTCGCCGAACAGTCGCGACCGGAGCCGCAGCGGTTCGTGTTCCGTCACGATCGTGTCGACACCGCGCGACTCGGCGACGTTGACGACGGCGTGTTTCGTGTCGTGGCTCACCACCTCGTCGGCGACCACGTCGACGCCGAGTGTCTCGGCGAGTGTCTCCACACGCCGCTCGAAGGCACGGTCCGCCGACGACTGCACCGTCACCGCCTCGGTGAGCGGGACCTGGTCGGGCACCTCCTGGAACCGGACGACGGAGACGCGGCCGTCGGGGCCGACGAGATCCGCCGCGAGTTCGATCAACGATCGCTCGCGGAGGTCGCCGAGTGGCTTCGTCACGGCGACGAGCACGTCGCGGCGCGTGTCTCCGTCGACGGCTGTGTCGACGCCGTCGACCGGCACCGTCGGCTCCGACGCGTCACCGCGGGGGGCTGCACCGAGCGTCACACTCGGGCGGTCGATCCGCGGACGCGCGTAGACGACGTACCAAGCGACGCTCCCGACGACGATGACGACGGCACCGATCAACGCCACCGTCCCCATCTGTGTCAACAACAGCAGACTCGCGACGACACCGAAGAGCTGTACCCACGGGTACAGCGGGGCGGTGAACGACGGGTCGTAGTCACTCCGGCCCTCGCGGAAGGCGATCACGGCCAGGTTCACCAGCGCGAAGACGAGGATCTGGAACGCGCTGGCGAGTTTCGCGATCTCGAGGATCGGCACGAACGCGATCAACACGAGCAACACCGCCCCGGTGAGCGTGATCGAGGCCGTCGGCGTCCCGAAGCGGTCGCCGACCGCGGACAACGACGCCGGCACGAGTCGGTCGCGGCTCATCGCGAACGGGTACCGCGACGCGGACAACACGCCCGCGTTGGCCGTCGAGACGAGCGCGAGCACGGCCGCGACGATCACCGCGACTACGCCCGCCGTCCCGAGCGTCGCCTCGGCGGCGACGGCCACGGGCGTCGCGGAGCCCGCGACGCTGCCGGGGTCGGTCACACCCACCAGCACGGCGACGATCCCGACGTACAGCAGCGTCGTGAACGCCAGCGAGCCGAGGATCCCGAGCGGGATGTTCCGGTCGGGGTCCTCGACCTCCTCGGCCACGCTCGCCACCTTCGTCACGCCGGCGTACGACACGAAGACGAGCCCCGTCGCGGCGACGAGCCCGCCGACACCCGAGTCGAAGAAGCCGGCGTAGTTCCCCTGGGCGACGCTCGGGGCGCTCCCGGCGGCGAACCAGCCGAGCGCCGCGAGCATCACCGTGACGACGGCCAGTTGGAGGCGGCCGGTCTGTTCCGCGCCGACGAGGTTGACGAGGATCAACACGGCCGCGAGTCCGAGTGCGACGGGCTGGAGCGGCAGGTCGAACAACAACAGGAGGTACGGGACACCGCCGACGAGCGCGAGTGCGCCCTTGAACGACAGCGAGAACCACGTGCCGACGCCGGCGACGGTCCCCAGCAGTGGCCCCATCCCGCGTTCGATGTAGACGTACGTGCCGCCGGCCTCCGGCATGGCGGTCGCCATCTCCGACTTCGAGAGCGCCGCCGGGAGCACCAACAGGCCCGCCAGCGCGTACGCGAGGATCACCATCGGACCGGCGAGTTCCAGCGCCAGTGCCGGGAGGATGAAGATGCCACTCCCGACCATCGCGCCGATGCTGATCGCGAGGACGGACGGGAGTCCGAGGTCCCGTTCGAGGTCCTTCACAGGTCCCCCACGAGCCTGTCGGCGAGCGTCCCGGTCACACACAGCGGTTCGTGGCCGGCCTCCGCGAGCGGCTCACACCGCCGGTCGTCGTGGACGAGGACGACCGTCCGTGGCGTCTCGAACCGGGCACGCGCCAACTGTGCCAACATGAAGTTCCGCCGGTCCGAGGGCGTCGCCAGGATCAGCGTCGAGGCGCCGTCGACACCGGGAGTGTCCAACGGGTCCGTCGACGCGCCGTCTCCCGGGGCGATCGGTCCGAGAGCCGGACCGTCGTCGGGCCGGGCGACGGCTCCCGGCGTGTCGCCGGTCCGTCGAGCGTCCTCGTCGCGTGGTGTGGCACCGTCCCGAGAGAGACCGTCTCCGGCGGAGTCTCCCCCGAAGCGTGACGTAGGCTCCGACTCTGGAAGTGCCGTCTGCGCTCGCTCCCGGTCCAGTGGTCGATCGTCGACGGCGGTCGCGGCGTACCCCGCCGCACGCAGTCGCTCGGCGATACCCGCACCGACGCGTCCCCCACCCACCACGACGTGAGTGGCTCCCGCAGCCGAGGCGGTCGACTCGTCTCCGCTCGTGTGAGTTCGTGTCACGGTTGTCACCGTCCGTCGCCACCCCGCGTGGCGAGAGTCACCCGACCTTACCAGACGGAACAGCATAAACGACGCGGTTTTGAAGACGATCCGTCACGAGAGTCGGCTCTCAATCCGGTTTCGTGATCGACGGTACGGTCGACGGTGAACGACGCCTGTCGTCGGACGCGGCGACGCGGTACGGTCGCCGGTCGGGGACCACTCGCGGTACCGGCGCGCTGGCGTCGGGAGAACCACGTCACTGGGTGCGTCGGCGTCGGGAGAACCACGTCACTGGGTGCGTCGGCGTCGGGAGAACCACATCACTGGGCGCGCCGGGGTCGGCAGAGGCGCGCCACTGGACGCACGGCTGTCGACGGAGCCACGACACAGGTTCCGAGGACGAGTCGACGAGACGGGGCGTCGCGCGGGAGACAGACCTATACCCGTCGCGTGGCCTACCAGAGGGAGATGAGAGACGGCGAGTTGGACTCCGTCGACGAGCAGATCCTGTACCACCTCCAGCGGGACGCCAGACGGACGTCCTCGCGGGAGATCGGCGAGGCGCTCGGGTTGTCGCCGAGCACGATCCGGACGCGACTCAACGAACTCGAGGACAGCGGGATCGTCCGCGGGTACCACGTCGACGTGGACTACGAACGCGCTGGCTACCCACTGTACACGAAGATCGTCTGTACCGCGACGGTGCCGGATCGCGACGACCTCGCGAGCCGTGCTCGTCGGATCGAGGGTGTGACCGCCGTCAGAGAGGTGATGACGGGGGAGCGCAACGTCTACGTCAACGCCATCGGGGAGTCACACGACGACCTCAACCGGATCGCGACCGAACTCGACGAACTCGGACTCACCGTCGTGGACGAGCAACTCGTCCGCGAGGAGTACGTCTGTCCGTACCACGGCTTCCGAGGCGAGGAGACGAGAGGCGGAGACGAGGACGGGAGTGGAGACGACGAGAGTCCAGGCCGAGACGGAGACGACGGCGACACGACGGGGTGACTCGTCTCGTTCGACCGCCTACGCCAACAGCTCAGGCAACTCGTTCACGTCCTCGACCACGAGACTCGCGCCGGTCTCGGTGAACGCCGCACGCCCGGACTCGCCGGTCAACCCGCCGGTCAGGACGCCGACGCCGTAGTAGACTCGTTCGTCGTCGACGGCGTCGGCGTTCGTCGCCGTCCGTACGTCGTCCAGCGTGTCGCCCGCGAACGCGACCCGCTCGGCGTCGGTGCGCTCGGCCAGCGTCGTGAGCGCGCTCGGGTCCGGTTTCCCCGCCGTCCAGTCGTCCATCGTGAACCGTCGCTCGGCCGGCACGTCGAGCCCGACGCGGTCGAGCGCGATGTCGGCCTCCGCCGACGGGCGACCGGTGAGGACACACACCGGGTAGCGGTCCGTCAGGGTCGCGACCGTCTCCGGGTCGACGAGCACCGGCTCGTCGTGGACGTACCCCGTCGTCTCCACCGGCGGCTCGCCCCCTTCGAGGTCGCGGTACAGGTCCGCGCCGAGGTACAGCGCCTGGAAGGTGTCGCGGAGCCGGTCGGGGTCCCACGCCCGCTCGACGGTGTCGGCGACGTCGCCCAGCGCCGCCGCGAGGACCGACCGCGCCCCCTCGCGCCCGCCGCCGGCGTCCGCGATCGCGGCGGCGTACGCCTCGGGGTCGGCGTCGTACCCCTCGCGGCGCGCCAACACGTAGAGTGCGAGCGCGTCGGTGACGAGCCAGTCGTTGTTGAACCCGCCGGCGTCCTTCAGCGGTTGGATCGCCGCCCGCGGTGGGTCGGCGTCGTACACCCGTGCGACCGACTCGACGACGGCGCGGCGGTAGGAGTCCGCCACGTCCACCAACACCCCGTCCACGTCGAGGACGACCGTGTCGACCTGCATCGCTCGTCGTGATGCGGCCGGCGGGCTTGGGTGTTGTGCTCGGCGGTCGCCGCACGGCTCGAGGCGGTGAAACGACGGACTTTCCACCGGTGACTCGTCTACGACCGGGCCATGACCGAGACGAGTGGGTCGGACGTGGCGGCCGAGCTGACGACGGCACGAGCGCAGACGGCGTTGCAGGCCGCACGAGCGGGGGCGTCGGTGGCGGCCGAGCACTTCCGCTCGGACGTGGCCGTCGAGACGAAGGGCGGCGACACGGACGTGGTGACGGTCGCCGACCGGGAGGCACAGGCGGCCGTCGTCGAGACGGTCGCGGACGCGTACCCCGACGACGAACTCGTCGGGGAGGAGGGAGACCTCCGGAAGGACGTGCCCGACGAGGGACCGGCGTGGGTGGTCGACCCCGTCGACGGGACGAACAACTTCGTCAGAGGACTCCGGACGTTCGCTACCGCCGTGGCGGCGGTCGTCGACGGCGAGCCCGTCGCCGCCGCGAACGTCCTCCCGGCGGCGGGCGACACGTACGTCACGGACGGCGAGGCGGTGTACCGCGACGGGACGCCGGTGACGGTCAGCGACGTGACGGAGCCCGGACTGGGCTGTGTGGTGCCGACGGTGTGGTGGCCGCCGGAGCGGCGCGCGGAGTACGCCCGGGCCTGCGAGGGGATCGTCTCGCGGTTCGCGGACCTCCGGCGACCGGGGTGTGCGCAGGCGGCGCTGGGGAGGCTCGCCGCCGGCTCGCTGGAGGGTGTGGTCACGAACGTCGAGTGTAACCCGTGGGACACGGTCGGCGGAGTCCACCTCGTGCGGACTGCCGGCGGGCGCGTGACGAACCTCGACGGGGAGCGGTGGCGCGTCGGCGACCGAGGACTGGTCGCCTCGAACGGCCACCTCCACGACGAGGTGCTCGCCGCGGCTCGCGAGATCGACGCGGAACTGTAGGGCGATCGGCTCCGGGGTCGAGGTGTCCACACCGCCCGGGATCGCCGTCCGAAATCGGGAAGTGGACACGCGTGGCAGGGTCACGCATGGAACTGGACGAGACGGATCGGGAGATCCTCCGGATCCTCCAGCGAGACGCGCGGACGCCGTTCTCGGAGATCGCGCGCGAGATCGACATGTCGAGCGCGACGGTCCACGAGCGCGTCTCGCAGATGGAGGAGACGGGCGTGATCGACGGCTACCACGCCGCCGTCGACCCGGACGCGGTGGGGTACGGCGTCTCCGCGCTGGTCGGCCTCCGGGTCGAGCAGGGCCACGAGGACGAGTCGCTGGCGCGGCTCCGCGACGTACCGGGCGTCAGGGAGATCCACCTCACCACCGGAGAGTGGGACGTGATGATGCGCGTGTACGCGGAGGACACCGACGGACTCCGGGACCTCATGTTCGAACAGATCGCCGACATGGACGGGTTCGACCGCTCGCAGACGATGGTCGTCCTCGACACCGACTACGAGGAACACGGCGTCGACTTCTGAGACGATCACCCACGGGACGTGAGGCGACTCCCGACACGACCCTCCACGGGACGCGAGAGGAATCCCGACACGACTGCCACGAGCCACGACGCGACTCCCGACACGATCACCCACAGGACACGACGCGACTCCCGACACGATCACCCACGGGACACGACACGACTCTCGAGCGACCGATCACGGACACGCGGACACACGGGTCCGGACCGGAGTTCGCTCGCCGATCGAGTTTGGTTCTACTAGTCTACGGACGTATTCACGTGAGAAACTATTATCCCCAGGTGGCGGTACGGTTCGCACGTGAGCATCGGCGCGGAGCAGGCGGCCAAGTTGGAGGCGCTTCACTTGGCCGCCTCGGAGATCGCGAACGCCACGACGACCGAGGAGGTGTACCAGACGGCGGTCGACACCGGCGAAGACGTGCTCGGCTTCGACGTGTGTGGGGTGTTCGTCGCCGACGACGGGGAGTTGCGCCCCGTCGCACAGAACGACACGTCGGTGACGCTGGAGACGTACCCCGACGACAAGGGCGCACTCGGCGAGACGTACCAGACCCAGGAGTCGTTCCTCATCGAGGATGCGGCCGACGACGAGGTGTCCGAGCCGTCCGACGACTCCTTCGCGTCGGGCGTGTCGGTGCCGCTGGGCGACATCGGCGTGTTGCAGGCGATCTCCACCGAGCCCGCCTACTACGACGAGACGGACGTCGAACTGGCGGAACTGTTGGCCGTCCACATCCGGGAGGCGGTGGCGCGCATCCGGTCGAAGCGGGACCTGCGGGAGTCGAAGCGGAAGATCGAGCGACTCCACCGGGTCGCCACGTCGCTAGAGTCGGTGACCGACCGCGGGACGTTGTTGTGGGCTGCCGTCGAGGCCGCCAGCGACATCCTCGAGTTCGACTGGTGTCTGCTCGCGCGCGAGGACGACGGCGTGTTCCGGGTAGAGGCCGCCTCCGAGGAGACGCCACTGGACACGGGCGACGAGATGTTCGCGACCGACGAGGGCGTCGCGGGCCACGTCGTCGAGACGGGCGAGTCGTTCGTCGTCGACGACGCCCACGACCACCCGGTCGCCAACCCCGCCCACGAGTCGTTCCGGTCGGGACTGGTGGTGCCGGTCGGCGACGCGGGCGTGTTCGCCGCCGTCGACGACAGGGTCGGGATGTTCGACGAGCAGGACATGGAGTTGGCCGAACTGCTCGCCGCCAGCGTCGGGGAGGCGTACGACCGGATCGAGGCGCGCGAGCAGCTCCGACGGCGACAGGCGGAGCTGGACCTGTTGAAGGAGGTGCAGTCGCGCGTGTTGCGCCACAACCTCCGCAACGACCTGAACGTGATCGGCGGGGCGGCCGCGGAGGCGCGCGAGGCCGACCCCGAGCGGCGGGCCGACCTGTTGGACACCGTCGAGCGGACCGCCGAGCGGCTGGCTGCGACGAGCGAGCGCGTCCGGGAGATCAAGCGTGTCGTCGACCACGCCGACCGAATCCGGACGTTCGAGGTGGCCGAGACGGTGCGGACGGTGACGGAGGGACTCGACGAGAGTCACCCGGACGCGACGCTCGTGACGGACGTCCCCGACGGCGTGACCGTCCGGGCACACAGTGACTTCCCGCTCGCAGTGCGGTGTCTCGTCGAGAACGGAATCGAACACGACGACGGGGTACCGCGGGTCGAGGTGTCCGCGACCCGGAGTGGCGACCGCGTTCGACTGCAGGTGCGCGACGACGGACCGGGCATCCCGGACCACGAGGTCGAACCCATCGAGCGCGACCGCGAGACGGACCTCGAACACGGCAGCGGCGCCGGACTGTGGCTCGTCCGCTGGGTCGTCGACCGGTCGGACGGCAGCTTGCACTTCCCCGACACCGACGACGGGACCACCGTCCTCGTCGAACTCCCCGGCCCGGAGTGAGCCGACCGGCCGGCTCGGCGACGGAGTGAGGCGAAGGGGGTCGGCTCGGCGACGGAGTGAGACGAGGGACCGACGCCGTGCCGACACGTCGGGGGCCGAGATCCGCCGACGGCACGGGACTCGCGGTCCGCGCCGACGGCGTGTGACTCCGTGACGATCCGGTGGCGTGTCCGTGACGCTTAAGTGGTGGACAGGCGTGCGTCCGAACGCAGACCTGTAGGGGTGCAGACCCCGAGTCCGGAGACGGGCGACGATACGACAGCCGAGTTGCGGTAGCCTAGCCTGGCCCAAGGCGCTGGGTTGCTAACTCAGTGGCGTAAGCCTCCGGGGTTCGAATCCCCGCCGCAACGCTGTCTAGACCACAAGACATGAGTGCAGAAGACCACCGAGACACGCCAGACGAGCAGGAGGACGACGAGGACCTCCAGTACTTCGTCCGGATCGGCCAGACCGACCTGGACGGGACGAAGACAGTCGAGCGTAGTCTCACCGAGATGAAGGGTATCGGCCAGCGTGCGGCCCGCCTCATCGTCGAGACCGCCGAGGTCGACCGGACGGCCACGTTCGGTCGCCTCGACGACGAGGAGATCGAGGGCGTCGTCGACGTCGTCGAGAACCTCGCAGACCACGCACCGGAGTGGATGGTCAACCGCCAGAAGGAGTTCTACTCCGGCGAGACCAGCCACGAGGTGGGGTCCGACCTCGAGGAGGCGCGTCGCCACGACATCAACCGCATGAAGATGATCGACTCCTACCGCGGTGTCCGCCACAAGCGCGGCCAGAAGGTCCGTGGACAGCGAACCAAGTCCACCGGCCGGACGGAGGGCACCATCGGCGTCAACGTCGAGGAGATCCGCGAAGAGCAGGCCGAAGAGGCAGGTGACGAGGAATGACGACCGGCGAGTCCACCAAGCGGTACGAGACGCCGAACCACCCGTACCAGGAGGAGCGGATCGCCGAGGAGTCGGAACTCCTCGGGCGGTACGGTCTCAAGAACAAAGAGGAGCTGTGGCGCGCACAGTCGGAACTGCGGAACTACCGGCGCGAGGCGCGACGGCTGATCGGCGACGCGCAGGGTGACCTGGCGGCCGCCGAGACCGCGGGCGCGGAGTTCGTCGAGAGTCTCCAGCGCGTCGGGATCCTCGACGAGACCGACGACCTGTCGGCGGTCCTGTCGTTGGACGTGACCGACGTGCTCGAACGGCGACTCCAGACGGTCGCGTACCGCCAGGGGTTGGCGAACACGACCGAGCAGGCGCGACAGTTCATCGTCCACGGGCACGTCACCGTCGACGGCGCACGGGTCACGCGACCCGGCTACCAGGTCGAGGTCCACGAGGAGGACGCCGTGAGCTTCGACGAGACGAGTCCGCTCGCGGACGAGCTACACCCCGAACGAGCGGAGGGACAATAGATGAGCGAGTCACAGGCACAAGACAAGTGGGGCGTCGCCCACGTGTTCGCATCGTTCAACAACACGCTGATCACGATCACGGACGTGACCGGCGCGGAGACCATCGTGAAGTCCTCGGGCGGCTCCGTCGTGAAGCAGAACCGCGACGAGGCGTCCCCGTACGCCGCGATGCAGATGGCCGAGAAGGTGGCCGAGGAGGCTCAGGCCGAGGGCATCGAGGGCGTCCACGTCCGCGTGCGCGGACCCGGCGGCAACGCACAGAAGTCGCCGGGGCCGGGCGCCCAGCCGACGATCCGGGCGCTGGCCCGCGCGGGGCTGGAGATCGGTCGTATCGAGGACGTGACTCCGATCCCGCACGACGGGACGCGCGCACCCAAGAAGAACCGTCTCTGACATGACAGACGAGTTCGACGTGTCGTTCGTCACGCGCGAGGATCGCTCCGCCCGTGTGCTGATCCGTGGGCTCACGCCCGCGACGGCCAACGGGGTCAGGAGAGCCATGATCGCCGACGTGCCGACGTTCTCCGTCGACACGGTGCGGTTCGTGGAGAACTCCTCGGTGATGTTCGACGAGATGGTCGGCCTCCGGCTCGGGTTGGTGCCGTTGACCACCCCGTTGGCGGACTACGAGGTCGGCGACACCGTCACCCTCGCCTTGGAGAAGGAGGGGCCGGGGACGGCGTACTCCGGCGACCTCGAGACGGCGGACGACCGCGTCCAGCCGGCCGACGAGGACATCCCCATCATCGAGCTGAAGGAGGGGCAACGGCTGGAGTTCGAGGCCGACGCGGTGCTCGACACCGGCAAGGACCACGCCAAACACCAGGGTGGCGTCGGGGTCGGCTACCGACACCTCCAGCGGGTGGAGGTCGTCGGCGACCGCGAGGAGTTCGACGAGCCGGAGCCGCAGATCCTCCGGGGCGTGATCGAGACGGAGGACGGCGAGGTGCTCCACACGGACGAGTTCGACAACGACCTCACGAACCGGTACCCGGGGAAGGAGGTCCGCGTCGAGGACGTGCCGGGGGCGTTCGTCTTCAACGTCGAGTCGGACGGCTCGTTGTCCGCAGAGGAACTGTTGGTGCGTGCGGTCGAGTCCCTGCAGGACCGCGCGGACGAACTGGCAGACGCAGTCGCAGTCTGAGACCGATGTACGGCTCCACCACACACCACGGCGCACGCCCGACGACGGGCCACCGGTCCGTCGGTCGGTCGTGTCCGATCGAAACTGGTTTACGGGGAGCCGCGCAACGACGGAGTGCACGCAGGGATAGCCAAGTTTGGCCAACGGCGCGGCGTTCAGGGCGCCGTTCCATAGGGATCCGCAGGTTCAAATCCTGCTCCCTGCACTTCTCGGCTCGACCACACGGGAGAGCCGTGAGTGCAGCGGACGGATTCGAGCCCCGGGAGTCGCCTCGCGTCTCCCGACGGTTCGAGTCCTGCTCCCTGCACTCCGTTCTACCGACGAACTACGAGACACAGCGAAATCTCCCTGAGACCGTTCACCTGGAACGGGCGGTCGTAGACGGGTCGATCGTGGACACGCGTGTCCACGACGCCCGTGTCGCGACCGGCGTCTCACGACACACAGGAGGTCACTATGAGTAGCAGCAAGACCAATCCACGACTACAGGATCTCGTCGCCGAGCTGAAGTCGGTCGCACGCGAGACCGACGCCGGTGTGTGGCGCGACGTGGCGGACAGACTCGAGAAGCCGCGCCGCACCCACGCAGAGGTGAACCTCGGTCGCATCGAGCGGTACGCAGACGAGGACGCCGACGAGACGGTGATCGTCCCGGGCAAGGTGCTCGGCTCCGGCGTGCTCACGAAGGAGGTCACCGTCGCGGCGGTGAACTTCTCCGGCACCGCCGAGACGAAGATCGACCAGGTCGGTGACGCGATCCGACTGGAGGAAGCGTTGTCGAACAACCCAGAGGGCTCGAACGTGCGGGTGATCCGATGAGCGTCGCAGAACTCGACGCGGACGTCGTCGTCGACGCCCGCGACTGTATCCTCGGGCGCGTCGCCTCGAAGGTGGCACAGCGTGCACTCGACGGCGAGACCGTCGCGGTGGTCAACGCCGAGCGCGCCGTCGTCACCGGCAACGAGGAGTCGACGCTGGAGACGTTCCGGAAGCGGCGGGACGTCGGCTCGGACCGCGGGCCGGCGTACCCGCGGCGTCCGGACGGCATCTTCAAGCGCTCGATCCGCGGGATGTTGCCCCACAAGAAGCCGCGTGGCCGCGAGGCGTTCTCGTCGGTCCGCGTGTACGTGGGCAACCCGTACGCGGACGACGACGACTTCGAGGCGGAGGTGCTGGAGGGCACCTCGCTGGATCGCTTGTCGAACATCAACTTCACCACCCTCGGTGCGGTGTCCGAGGACCTTGGAGCGAACGTCACATGGTAACGAACACGTCCGGGAAGAAGAAGACGGCCGTCGCCCGTGCCACGGTGCGGGACGGCGAGGGCCGCGTTCGTATCGACTCCACGCCGGTGGAGCTCGTCGAGCCGGAACAGGCACGACTGAAGATGCTGGAGCCGTTCCGCATCCTCGAAGACGACCTCCGCGACGAGGTCGACATCTCGGTGTCCGTCGAGGGCGGCGGGTTCTCGGGGCAGGCCGACGCGGTGCGGACGGCCGTCGCCCGTGGGCTCGTCCAACACCTCGGGGACGCCGAACTGCGGGACGCGTTCATGAGCTTCGACCGCTCGCTGCTGGTGAACGACGACCGCCAGTCCGAACCGAAGAAGTGGGGCGGCCCCGGTGCGCGGGCCCGCTACCAGAAGTCGTACCGCTGAGGTGATCCACCCATGATGATCCCAGTCCGGTGTTTCACGTGTGGTACCGTCATCGGTGACGACTGGGAGGAGTTCAAGGAGCGCGCCCGCGAGGGTGACGAGGACCCCGGCGCGGTGCTGGACGAACTCGGCGTCGACCGGCACTGCTGTCGGCGCATGATGGTGAGTCACACCGACCTGGTCGACGTGGTGAGTCCCTACCAATGAGCGGCAACTCCACACAGCGGTACAACCGGTACGAGAAGGCCCGGATCCTCGGGGCGCGAGCGCTGCAGGTGGCGTACGGTGCGCCGGTGCTCGTCGAGACCGAGCAGAGCGAACCGATCCTCATCGCGGCCGAGGAGTACGACGCCGGCGTGTTACCGTTCACGGTGCGCCGGGAGGGCCGGTAGGTGACGCTCGTCGAGGCGGTCTCGTTGCGTCGCGTGCTCGACTCGCGGGGGAACCCGACGGTCGAGGCGGACGTGTTGACCGAGGCGGGCGGCTTCGGTCGCGCGGCGGCGCCCTCCGGGGCGTCGACGGGCGAGTTCGAGGCCGTCGAGCGACCGCCGAGTGAGGCCATCGCCGCGGCTCGCGAGCACGCCGTCCCCCGACTCGTCGGGGCGGTCCACGCGGGCAACCAGCGGGAGGTCGACGCCGCACTCCACGCCGCCGACGGGACGGACGACTTCTCGGAGCTCGGCGCCAACGCGGCGGTCGCGATCTCGATGGCGGCGGCGAAGGCCGGCGCGGACACGGTCGGGTTGCCGCTGTTTCAGCACCTCGGTGGCTCGTTCCGCGGGGCACAGACGACGTTCCCGACGCCGTTGGGCAACGTCGTCGGCGGCGGGGAACACGCCGCAGAGGCGACCGCGATCCAGGAGTTCCTGGCCGCGCCGGTCGGCGCGCCGTCGGTCGCGGAGGCAGTCTTCGCGAACGCGGAGGTCCACGCGGCCGTCGCAGACGTGTTGGACGAGCGCGGGATCGCCGCCGCGAAGGGCGACGAGGGGGCGTGGGCGCCGCCGATCGACGACGCCGAGGCGTTCGAGGTCGTCGACGAGGCGGTCGACCGCGTCGCCGAGGCGCGCGGCTTCGAGATCCGGTTCGGCCTCGACGTGGCGGCCTCGGAGATGTACGACGCCGACGCGGAGGTGTACCGCGCGGGCGACACCGAGCGGACGCCGGCCGAACAGCGCGACTGGATCGCCGGGCTCGTCGACGAGTACGACCTGGCGTACGTCGAGGACCCGTTGGACGAGACGGACTTCGACGGGTTCGCCGAGTTGACCGACCGCGTCGGCGACCGGACGCTGGTGTGTGGTGACGACCTGTTCGTGACCAACGTCGAGCGGCTCGACCGCGGGATCGAGACGGGTGCCGGCAACAGCATCCTGATCAAGCCCAACCAGATCGGTACGTTGACGGACGCGTTCGACGCCGTCGAGCGCGCCCACCGTGCCGGGATGGACGCGGTCGTGTCACACCGCTCGGGCGAGACGGAGGACACCACCATCGCACACCTCGCCGTGGCGACCGACGCCCCGTTCGTGAAGACGGGGACGGTCGGCGGCGAGCGAACTGCCAAGCTGAACGAACTGGTTCGAATCGCGGAGGACGCCGTATGAGCAACAGCGAGAACACGACAGACGAGGCCGACCCCGAGGCGGCCGCCGAGGGGACGGAGACGGAGGCCGAACAGAGCGAGCCGGCGACGGAGCCGGCGGAGACGACCGACGAGACGCCGGAGACGAGCGAGGCGAGCGACGCCGGCGCCGCGGAGCCGGTCGACGCGGCGGGTGCCGGCGAGGCGGCCGCCGAGGGCGACGGCGACGAAGAGGAAGAGGCGGGCCCGCGCTTCGACGAGAACGTGATGCCCGACGACGAGGCGGACCTGCTGATCCCGGTCGAGGACTACCTCTCGGCGGGGGTTCACATCGGGACCCAGCAGAAGACGCAGGACATGGAGCGGTTCATCCACCGCGTCCGCGACGACGGGCTGTACGTGCTGGACGTGAGCCAGACGGACGGCCGCATCCGGACGGCGGCGAACTTCCTGGCGGGGTACGACCCCGAGCAGGTGTTGGTCACCTCCTCGCGGCAGTACGGTCGGTTCCCGGCCGAGAAGTTCGCGGACGCCATCGGCGCCCGCGCACGCACCGGGCGGTTCATCCCGGGGACGCTGACGAACCCGGAGTACGACGGCTACATCGAGCCGGACGTGGTGGTCGTCACGGACCCGATCGGCGACGCGCAGGCCGTCAAGGAGGCCATCACCGTCGGGATCCCCGTGATCGCGATGTGTGACTCCAACAACCAGGTCTCGAACGTCGACCTGGTCGTGCCGACGAACAACAAGGGGCGTCGCGCCCTCTCGGTCGTCTACTGGCTGCTCGCCAACGAGACGCTGGACCGCCGCGGGGCGGAGCCGACGTACGCGCTGGACGACTTCGAAGCGGACATCTAGACGCCACTGCCTTCGACCGCTGGTTTCTCTCGGCGCCTCCTCGCCAGTGGCGACGCCGACGTGTGGCGTGTGTGGTGCGTCGTGGATCGTGTGGCGTGTGTGGTGCGTCGTGGATCGTGTGGCGTGTGTGGTGCGTCGTGGATCGTGTGTCGTGTGTGGTGCGTCGTGGATCGTGTGTCGTGTGTGGTGTGTCGTGGATCGTATGTCGTGTGTGGTGTGTCGTGGATCGTATGTCGTGTGTGGTGTGTCGCGGATCGTATGTCGTGTGTGGTGTGTCGCGGATCGTATGTCGTGTGTGGTGTGTCGTGGATCGTGTGTCGTGTGTGGTGTGTCGTGGATCGTGTGTCGTGTGTGGTGTGTCGTAGCGCGTGTGGGTCGAGTACCGCCACACGCCGGGCCCCCAACTATACCCGACGGGACGCGTACGGCGAGGTATGGATGTCGGAGTACTCACGGTGCCGTTGGGAGAGTCGTCGCGCCGCGAGGCGTTCGAGTACCTCGGTGGACTCGGCGTCGACACGGTGGAGTTGGGTGTCGGCGGACACCCCGGGGAGGCGCACGCGGATCGCGAGCGACTGCTGGCCGAGCCGGCGGCCCGCGAGGAGTTGCGCGACGATCTCGCCGCACACGACCTCTCGGTGAGCGCGCTCGCGACACACGACAACCCGCTGCACCCGGACGAGGAGCGGGCCGCACGGGCCGACCGGCACCTCCGGGAGGCGATCGAACTCGCGGGCGACCTCGGCGTGGGGACGGTGACGTGTTTCTCCGGGCTGCCGGCAGGCGGCCCCGAGGACACGGTCCCGAACTGGATCACCGCGCCGTGGCCCCCGGAACACGCCGAGGCACTCGAGTACCAGTGGTCCGTCGCGGAGGCGTACTGGACGGACCTGGCCGACCACGCCGCGGCACACGGCGTAGACGTGGCGATCGAGATGCACCCGAACATGCTGGTGTACGAGCCACACGGGCTCGTGGAGCTGCGCGAGGTGACGAACGAGCGGATCGGCGCGAATCTCGACCCGAGTCACCTCTACTGGCAGGGGATCGACGTGGTCGCGGCGATCCGACTGTTGGGCGAGGCGGACGCGATCCACCACGTCCACGCGAAGGACACGCAGGTCGTCGACGAGGTGGCCCGCGAGAAGGGGGTGCTCGACACGACGGACTACGGCGCGGCGAGCGAGCGGTCGTGGCTGTTCCGGACGGTCGGCTACGGCCACGACGAGGGGCACTGGCGCGACGTGGTGAGCGCGCTGCGGCTGGCGGGGTACGACGGCGCGCTCTCGATCGAACACGAGGACGCACTCACCTCCTCGCGAGAGGGGTTGGAGAAGGCGGTCGCGTTCCTCCAGCGGGTCACGTTCGAGACGCAGCCGGGCGAGACGTTCTGGACGGAGTGAGACGATGACGGACGAGCCACTGCGGATCGGTGCGTTGGGGTACCGGTTCATGGGCGAGGCACACGCGAACGCCCTCCAGCGGCTGCCGACGTTCTTCCCGTCGGCACCGGAGACGGAGCTGTCGGTGCTCGTCGGGCGCGACGAGGAGGCACTCGCGGCGGCCGCCGACCGCCTCGGCTTCGAACGGACGGCGACGGACTGGCGAGAGGTGGTCGAGACGGTGGACGTGTTCTACAACCTCGGGCCGAACCACCTCCACGTCGAGCCGACGGTCGCGGCACTCGAGGCCGACACCCACGTACTGTGTGAGAAGCCGTTGGCGCCGACACTGGAGGGCGCTCGGCGCGTCCGAGGCGCGGCGGGGGACAGCGACGCGGTCGCGGGGGTGGCGTTCAACTACCGGTTCCTCCCGGCGACACAGTACGCACGGCGACTGATCGCGGCCGGCGAGTTGGGAGAGATCAGACAGGTCCGTGGCCGGTACCTCCAAGACTGGCTCTCGGACCCGACGGCGCCGTGGACGTGGCGGACGGACGCCGAACGGGCGGGGTCTGGCGCGCTGGGCGACCTGGGTGCCCACACGTTCGACCTCGTGCGGTTCCTCGTCGGCGACCGGACGGGCCCCATCGAGCGCGTCTCGGGACACCTCCGGACGTTCACCGAGGAGCGCCCCGTCGAGGAGGGAGACCCGGAGACCCGGCCGGTGACGGTCGACGACGCATACTCCGCGCAGGTGGCGTTCGCGAACGGCGCGATGGGGACGCTGGAGGCGTCCCGTGTCGCGGAGGGGCACCACAACGACCACACCGTCGCGATCCACGGCACGGCGGGGAGCTTAGAGTTCTCGCTGGAACGACTCAACGAGTTACGGGTGCAGACCGGCGAGGCGCGGGGGTACGAGACGGTGCTCGTCACCGACGAGTCGGACCCGTACGTCGACCACTGGTGGCCGCCGGGCCACGTGCTGGGCTGGGAACACGCGTTCGTCCACGAGAACTACGAGTTCCTCTCGGCGGTCGCCGCCGAGGAGTCGTTCGCCCCGTCCGTCGCCGACGGGGTCGCCGTCCAACGGCTGCTGGACGCCGTCGAACGCGCCGACGAGCGCGGCGAGTGGGTCCGCGTCGACGGAGAGTGACGGTGGCGAGTCGCCACGGACCGCGACGACACACCGAGGAGCCGCCGCGACGACACACCGAGGAGCCGCCGCGACGACACACCGAGGAGCCGCCGCGACGACACACCGAGGAGCCGCCGCGACGACACACCGAGGAGCCGCCGCGACGACACGACGGAAGATTCGACCACAGCCGTTAATATCCGTGCGACCACACGACATTCAGTATGAGTTTCGAGGGCGCAACCGAGCCGCTGTCCCCGGCGGCGGCGTACGCGCTGTACCGCGGGGCGGTGTCACTGTCGGACTCCGACGACCGTGTCGACGCCTGTTGTACGGTGTTGTTGGGCGGTCGGCTCGGGCTCTCCCTCGACGAGCAGGCACACCTCCACGACGGGTGGGTCGACTGGGACCGGGGGTTGCTCCGCGTCCCCGAGTCGGAACCGTGTGCGTGTGCGGCCTGCTGTCGGACCGCGCGGCGTCGCGCCGAGGGACGCGAGCAGTCGGCGCTGGCGACACTGTACGAGACGTGTTGGCAGTCACCACACGGTGGCCGGACCGTGTCGTTCGGGTGGTCGCGGCGACTGAGTGCGGCGGTCACGGCTCACGTCGACCGTCGGCGCGAGGACGAGGCGGCTCCGGCGTGGTCCGCCGGGGGAGACGACCACTCGCGGCGCGTGTTGCTGGCCGCGGCGGCGGAGGCAGCGCCGGCACTCGACCCCGACGGCGTCGGTCCAGACCGACTCCGTGCGACGGCCGCACGCGTCTTCGCGGCGGCCGGCGTGTCGGCCGAGGACCTGGCGGCGCTGCTGGGGGTCGAGCGGGCCGTCGCGGAGCGGGTGGTCCGGCGGTACGGCGACGGCGCGGCGACGCGACTCGCGGCGGCCGTCGAGGGCACGGACGCGGCGGCGAGCGTGTCCAGTGGTGGACTGTCTGCGAGCGAGTGGCCGCTGGTCGTCGATCCGACGCCGTTCGCGAACGAGCCGTTCGATCCGCGGACGGTCGACGCCGCCGCCCGCGCGACCCGAGCCGACGACGACGCGGCGCCGCGTCCGGTCTCGAACCCCCGACCGCGGGAGCCGGGCGCGGACAGCGACTACGACCGGGCGCGCCACGACGTGCCGTCGTACCTCGATCCTGGCGCGGAGGGAGTCAGGGTCGGTGTCGACGGGACCGCGACGCTGTCGACGCTACCCGGCTGGGTGGCGGACCGCGAACGGGAGCGGCGCGGGGACGCGACGGCCGCGGGCACCCCGCCGGGTGTCGGTCGGAGCGGGAGTCTGCCGGAGTCCGTCTCCGACGGCGGGGCGGTCGAACGACGACGGAACTCGGCCGGGTCGGCGGCGACCGAGACCGACGGATCGGCTCGACCGAACACCTCGGCCAGTACGGACGGATCGGCTCGACCGAACACTTCGGCCAGTACGGACGGGTCGACTCGACCGAACACCTCGGCCGGAGGCGACACACCCGCACAGACGAGAACGCCGACGAGTGGAGGTGGGCCGGCGCCCGGGGGAGACCGTACGAGCGGGGTGCACCCCGACCCGACCGGGCCCGAGACCTCGGGGACGGGGGCAGGGACGGCGGGTGCGGACACGGAGACGACGAGCACCGACGCGGACGAGGCGGGGAGATCCGGAGAGACGACGGGTGACGACGACGGGACCGACTCGGGCGACGAGGTGACCGTCGGCACAGGTGGTTCGGCGTCGCTCGACCCGCGAGAACGTGTGACGGGGCCGGTTCGAGCCGAGGAGTCGACGCGGTTCGTGGTCGACGGCGTCGACGGCGGCCAACCGACGGACGGGCACGTCGTGTTGGGTGCCGAGGAACTGTTGTTCGTCGGTCGGGAGGGTGACGCGACGACGATCCCACTCTCGGCGGTGGTGGACGTAGCCGTCGACTACGTCCCCGACGGCTTCGAGGACGTGTTCGACGACACGGTCGGCGTCGCCTACGAGCGAGACGGCGACAGACGACTGGCCGTCGGGGAGTTCCCCGGACGGAAACAGATCGACGCCGCGACGGAGGTGTTCGCCACACTCCTCGACGGGACGCGCGCAACCGTCACGCACCCGGCGAAGGAGGGTGGGCGCGTGACGACCGCACTCCCACGCCCCTGCGAGGTCTCGGTCGAGGGGCGGCGGATCGCGTTCCACGAGATCCGTCCCGCCGAGGACGACGAGCCGGAGTTGCCCGAGGTGGACGCCGACGCCGACGTGGACCGCGAACTGCTCGCGAAACTCGGGACGGACGACGACGAGAGCGAGGAGGAGGATCTCTCGCCGGTCGAGCGCGTCGCCGGGCTCCCGGATCGGGAACTCACCGTCGCCGACGAGCCGTTGGCGACGGTCGAGCCGACGAGTCTGGTCCACGTCGAGCGCGGTCGCCAGACCGTCGGCGACGGGATGCGCGACGCGGTGAAGGTGGCCCACTACGCCGACGACATCGACGAGACGCCGATCACGACGGAGATCAGCGCCGCGACGGAGCGGACCTACCGGCTGCTCAAGCGGCGTCTCACCCACGAGTACCGGCGGCGCGAGCGACGGATCGAGGCGCTGGAGCTCTCCGAGGAGGAGAAGGAGGCGCTCGTCGCGCTGTACACCGTCGGCGACGGCGTCGACCCGGGGATGTTGGTGGACGTGGACCCGGACGGCGTGGGCGACGTGTTGACGACACTTGAGGAGAAGGGACTGGTGAAGACGGCCGGCGACGACGCCGGGCTCTCGGCGCTCGGGGAGACGGCCGTCAACGAGAAACTCGACGACGTGAACGTCTGACGATCGGTCTCCGTCTCGTGCACGGGTCACAGGTGGAACCGTCCGCCGACTCGGCGAGGGAGTGTGCGGACGAGTTGGCTGTTGCGGGTGGCGCGCGAGAGACGCGTGAGAGACGCGCGAGGGGCTCGCGAACGGAGTGAGTGAGACCTCGTCAGAGGGAGGTCCCGACGGAGGAGGAGCGAGCGCAGTGGGCGAGGCGCAGCTGCGCCGCGCTTCGATACGATGTGGCGAGGCCGGAGGGCTCGTTACCGGCCGGGGTGAGCGGGAGCGACGCTCCCGCTACCCGCCGCGCGGCAGCACCGCGCCGCGACGGCGCAGTCCCCGGCGACGGATCGGGTTTCTCGGGTGCCAGTCCGAGCCGACGATTCACCGTCGCCCGAACGGTGTCTCGGTGCCGGCCGGAACACACACCACCGAGGCCGACGTACGGGTGAGTGTGGCGTCACGCGAGTGCGACGGCTGTGGCGACGACGTGTCGGTAGCCGGCGGTGTCGCGAACCTCTGGACGCTGGAGGCGGACGCGACGGGTGGACTCACACTGGAGTTGGCCGACGGCGCGGAGGTGTTCTGCTGTTTCGACTGTCTGGACCGACTCCCGGACGACGAGACGGTGACCGTCGAACACGTCGACGCACTCGGCGAGGAGTGAGAGACCTCCGCCCCGCGAGGGACCAGTCGACCTCCCGATCGGTGGCGACCGAGTCGACTCCCGTCGGTCGCCACGACGGACAAACTACTTAGTCTCCGCTGGTAGACACTGTGGCGTGCACAGTCTCGTCGCCGCCGACCTCCTCGCGGTCGCCGGACGCGTGACCGCCGCGAGTGCCACCGCGACCCCCACGCCGACCGGCACGAGCGTCTCGACCGTCGGCACCGCCGGGTTCGGCTTCGTCGTCGCCGTCGTCGCCGTCGCCGTCGCCGCCCTGTTGTCTCGGCGACGCGAGTGAACGGGACCGACCACGTGATCCGGTGTCTCGGTCGACGGTAGAGTGGTTCCAATCACCACTAGGAATGGGGGCGGAGGACTGTCGGTTGGAGTGTACGAAGCGAGAACGGTGTCGACGAGCGACCACTCACGGCTGGTCGGTGTCGTGTCGGCAGGAGAGTAGCGGGAGGTAGATTTGAACTACCGATCTCCGGGTTATGAGCCCGGCGGAATCTCCTGGCTATCCCATCCCGCTACCAGAACGCAACCGGGCGCAACATGTAAGCGTTGCGTTCTGTCCCCACGCCGTCCGACGGTCACACGTTCACATACCGCGTCGCCGCCACACTGTCCCGTCACGTCCGGTGGGACGCGCGGCGCCGGCGGTCGTCGTCACCGGCACCGGTCACGTCTCGCACGGCAGAAGGTACGACCACTCCCGACACGAGGTGCGCTCACGTTCAGGCCGCGACGCGCCAGGTGAACAGACTCTCGGCGACGTAGTTGAGCACCATCCCGAGGCCGATGCCGATCCCGTTGGCGACCGTCGGCCAGAAGTCGAGCCCGAACACGAGGAGTCGCACGTCGGTCCAAGCGGTCAACGCGTGGAGTGCAGCGAACGACACCGCGAGCCCACCGAGGCGGACGGTGTGCGAGCGGAGCCAGCGGCGCGGGAGCGAGTCGTCGTCCGCGCCGTGCCCGTCGAACGTCCAGTTGTCGTTGAGGAGGAACATCGTCGAGATCGACGCCTCCGCGCCGACCGCCTTCGCCGCGAGCGGGCCGACGCCGGCGAGGGTCGTCAACAGCGCGACGATCACCTGTTCCAGCGTCGCGCCGACCACGCCGACGGAGACGAACTGTCCGATCCGAGTCGTCGAGGCCAGTGCGTCGAGCGTGCGCTGCTCGTCACTCACCGCCGACCCCTCCGGTGTCCTCCGGGACGCGGTCGTCGTCCGTCCGGTCGCGGTCGACGAGCGCCGTCTCGTCGTCGGTCGACAACAGTCGGTGGAGCCGGTCGTCACGCAACAGTCGCGCACGGTGGCGGGCGACGAACAGCCCGCGAGCCATGTCGAGGGTGTCGGAGACCGGCGAGACCGTCGAGCCGGGCTGATCCTCCCAGACGACCGGCACCTCGTGGACGCGGTACTCTAGCGCCGCCGTGACGGCGACGAGTTCGATGTCCCAGGCGAACCCCGGCTCGTAGAGGTGTGGTGCCACGTCACGCCACGCACTCGCGGCGATCGCCTTCGCGCCACACTGGTAGTCGTACAACGGCGCGGCGAGCAGTCGGCGAGCGATCCACGCGAACCCGTCGCCGAGGAACCGCCGTGCGAACGTCTGGTGAGACTCGACGGTCGCGTCGGGGTGACGACGCGACCCGACGGCGAGGTCCGCTCGCCCGTCCGAGACGGGTGCGACCACGTCCGCGAGCGAACTCGCGGGTGTCGCCCCGTCGGCGTCGGCGAACGCCAACACGTCCGTCGAGAGCGCCTCGAACCCGTCCGTGATCGCGCCACCCTTGCCACGACGACGGCGGACGACCGAGCAGTCGACCCACTCGGGCACGGCGAGGTCCGTCCCGCCGGGGTCGGGGGCGTCCAACTCCACGCGGACGACGTCCGGATCGACGGTCTGGCGGACGGACCGGAGGTACGCACGGAGCCGCTCGGGGTCTGGACGGAAGGCGGGGACCACGACCCCAAGGGTCGTCGACATGCGACTCGCTACCCGTGGCCAGGACAAAAAGCGCACGGAACCCGTCGTCGGCTCGCGGTGACGACACGACCACCGCACGACGGCCGAGGTGCGGTGGGGGACGCGTCTCGACGGCGACTGCGGGCTTTCAGGGTTCTTTTGTAGTGGCGCGCCGAATCGCGGCGTATGACGGAGTTCAACGAAGACGACCGTGTCGAGTTGACGGACGACCACAGTGACTTCGACGGCCAAGTCGGCGTCGTCACACAGGTGATGGAGACGATGTTCGGCGACGCGACCTACACGGTCAACTTCGAGGAGGGACAGGAACAGGGTGTCCCCGCCGACCAACTCGAGCTCGTCGAAGCCGCCGGCGACGAGGAGTGACTCCGACCGGGGCGGCGCCGAGCGGGTAGCGTCCACCCCGCGACGAGGCGCCCCCGCGACGCTCCCCGTCGGCACCCGATTCGAACCCTTTTGTCCCCCAGCCACGTACCGGTCGGTATGGCTCGTGTACCCTTCCACTACGTCGACCTCCGTGCGTTCTCGTACGCGACAGAGGACGACCGTCGCGTCGAGGACGCCCTGCGGACCTTCCTCCCGGAGGAGTTCCCGGTCGACACAGACACCGTCGAGGGGCACAACGGCGACCGGATCGCGACGCTGTCGGCGCGCGTCGAGAACGCCGACGACGTGCGCCACGTCCTCTCGGAGTTGGCGACCCTCGACGAGATCGACCGCGTGGTGCGGGAGTTGGACGACCGCGTGGACGACAACTGTGCGCTGTTCCTCCGTCTCGACAAACAGGCAGCCTTCGGCGGTCGCGTCCGCCTCGGCGAGGGGCTCACCCTCCGTGCGAAGGTGGAGGCGTACCCCGCCGACCGCGAGAACGCCGTCGAGAACGCCACCGAAGTACTGACCAGACTTCGCGACGAGCGGGCCGAGACCGACGGCACGGAGCGGTCGCACCCGGCGGAGTGAGAGACGAGCGGCGGACCCCACCAGGAGTCTCGGGTACCCTG
Source organism: Halobaculum sp. MBLA0147 (assembly GCF_041361345.1). Classification (NCBI taxonomy): domain Archaea; kingdom Methanobacteriati; phylum Methanobacteriota; class Halobacteria; order Halobacteriales; family Haloferacaceae; genus Halonovum; species Halonovum rutilum. Next base: position 1,084,517 of record NZ_JBGKAD010000001.1, read on the forward strand.
CCGAGCGCTCAGTCCGCCGGGTCGCCAGTCTCGAGACTCTCCTCGACGTCGGCGAGCGCCTCCGAGTCCGTCCGCGGGAGCCGATCCCGGAGTCGGCGGACGACCGCGCGTGTCTCGGCGAACTCCGCCTCGGCGACGGCCCGGACGAGCGCGGCGGCGCGGCGGGTCCGGGCGCGACGCCACGACTCCTCGCGGGCCTCGTACGTGCGGACGGCACGCAGTAGGTCTACCTTCGAGAACTCCGGCCAGTAGGGGGTACAGAAGTACACCGCCGCCTCGTTGCCGTTGGCGTGCCACGGGAGGAAGTTCGAGGTTCGCTCGTCCCCGCCGGTCCGGACGATCAGGTCCACGTCTCGTACCGGGCTGTCGTACAGTCGCGACTCCACCTCGTCGGCGTCGACGGCCGCCGGCGCCAGCTCGCCCGCCGCCACGTCGCTGGCGACCGCCCGCACCGCGGACAGCAGTTCGTTGCGACCGCCGTACGCCAGCGCGATGTTGAGCGTGAACGAGTCGTAGCCGCTGGTCCGACGCTGTGCGTACCGCACCGCCTCGCGGACGTGGTCCGGGAGCATCGCCACGTCCCCCAGCACGCGGATCTGGACACCCTGGTCGTGGACGCGGTCGGCGTCCGCGAACTCGCGGAGCTTCCGCTCCATCAGGTCGAACAGCGGTTCCAGTTCCTCGTCCGGGCGCTCGAAGTTCTCCGTCGAGAAGGCGTACAGGGTCAGCTCCTCGACGCCGAGGTCGGCACACCAGTCGAGCACCTGCTCGGTCGTCTCCGCGCCGGCCCGGTGCCCGTCGGGCGCGTCGCCACCCTGCGACCGGGCGTAGCGTCTGTTCCCGTCCTGGATGATCGCGACGTGTTCGGGGACGCCGTCGATCTCCCGCCGGAGGAGCCGCTCGTAGGCCCCGTCGATCACTCCCCGGAGTGACGTGCCCTGGATCACTACGTCTCCGTGCGGTTGCGGGCTTAATGTGTTTTGTGAGTTTCTCTCGACACGACTCACGAACCGCCGGCGAGGGTGTGGCTCGGGGTGACGGCGGGCCCGAGAGTGACGACGGTGCCCGGCCACCGAGACCGGTCGCCGGTCGTCGCCCGCAGTCACTCGCCGCCGTCGGGGCGGGCGGGTTCCTCCGCCGGCCCGTCGACGACGGTCACGTCGCCGGTGAGTTGGCGGTGGACGTACGGCATGTCGATCCCCTCGGCGTCGAACCGTTCTTTCACCGCGGCGACGAGCTCCGAGCGCGCGCCGACGTAGTCGCCCCGCGTCGGGTCTTCGATCCAGTAGCGGGCCTGGAGGCCGACCGCGGAGTCGCCCAGTTCCGTCACCCGGATCGACGGGCCGGGGTCGTCGAGGATGTCGTCGACGCCGCGTGCCTCCTCCAGGATGCACTCGCGGGCGTGGGCGATGTCGTCGTCGTAGCCGATGCCGAATGTGAACTTCCCGCGGAGCGTGCGGTACGCGACGGGGTTGACGATGGCGTCCGTCGCGAGGTCGCTGTTCGGGACGGTGATCTGCTCGTTGTCGAACGTCTGGACTCGCGTCACGCGGAGGTCGATGTCGCGGACGATCCCCTCGCCGTCGGACCACTCGATCCAGTCGCCGACCTCGAACGGCTTGTCCTTGAGGATGAAGATCCCCGCGACGAAGTTGCCGATGAGGTCCTGTGCCGCGAACCCGACCGCCAGCGCCAGCGCGGACCCGAAGGTGGCGAACGCCGTCAGGAACGCCCCGAACCCGGAGACGGTGAACGCCACCGCGACGGCGGCGAAGACGACCGCGGCGTTGACGATGCTCTCTCCGAGACTCTCGACCGTCTCGTCGAAGCCACGACTCGACAGGACGCGTCTGACCAGTGGGGCGACGACACGCGACCCCAGCAGGTAGACGACGAGGAAGGCCAAGACGAACGTCGCCACCGTCGCCACGTAGCCGATCACGGTGTCGACGACCTCCTCCCGAGTGATCCCCTGGAACTGTGCGAGTGGGTTCGTCTGTGCGAGCCCCCACGCCGTCGCGTCGGCGCCAGCCGCCCGCAGCGTCGTACTCCCGACCATAGCCACCGCAACACCGGCGCAGTACAAAAGTACCCCGGCGACGGCGGTGGGAGATACCCGACGCACGAAAGGGTGGAGTCGGATCTGCGGTGAGGTGGTGTCGGACACGCGGCGAGCGCCTCCGGCTGGCGTCGGACACCCCGGCCTCGGACCCACCCGAGAGTTCTTCACCGGCGGCCGTCACCTGCGAACGTGAGTACCGACCACGTCCGCGAGCCGTACGATCCCGACGCGGAGCACGCCTACCCGGACCACAAGCTCAACGAGGTGCTGCCGGTGATCCGGGACGACCCGGAGATCCAGACGTACCTCCGGGCGCAGAACGTCAACGCCGTCACCCGCAAGGGGTACAACGACCACGGCGCCAAACACATCGAGATCGTCCGCAACCGCGCGCTGACGCTGTACGACCTGCTGAAACGCGGCGGCGTGGCGTTCAACGGTGCCAGCGAACAGGGGCTCGAGGAGGCCGACGAGCCGGTGATCGTCGCCCTCGCGGCGACACTGCACGACGTGGGCCACGTCGTCCACCGCGACGAACACGCCTACTACTCCATCCCGCTCGCGGCGGACCTGCTCGATCGGCTCCTCCCGGAGTTCTACGACACGGAGGGTGTCGTCCGGATGAAGGGGGAGGTGTTGCACGCGATCCTCTGTCACCACACCGAGGAGGACCCGCTGACGACGGAGGCGGGCGTGATCCGCGTCGCGGACGCCCTCGACATGGAGCGCGGTCGCTCGCGGATGCCGTACAAGAAGGGGTCGCGCGGGATCGACACGCTGTCCTCGCAGGCGATCAAACGCGTCTCCCTCCAAGAGGGGAACGGTCGGGCCGTGCTCGTCGAGATCGAGATGGCCGGCGCCGTCGGCGTCTACCAGGTAGACAACCTGCTGAAGGCGAAGCTCCGCAACTCCGGGATCGAAGACGACGTGCGGATCGTCGCGATCAACAAGACCGAAGACGACGCCTTGGTCGAACGGATCGAGTTGTAGTTCGCCGTCGTACGGCTCGGAACGACGGACTCGAGGCGAACGCAGTGAGTAGCCGACTCTGGCGTGTCGGTGTGGGTGTCCGTCTCGCACCCTTCCGCGATAATCGAGTTTAAACGCCACCGGGGTGTTTCGATACGTAACGGTGGCTCGGTTCGGTAACTCCATCGCACTGTTGCGGGACAGAGAGTTCGCCGCCCTCGCGGGGACGGCGTTCGCCAGGAGTCAGGCGTACTCGACGATCCTGATCGCGCTGGCGCTGTACGCCGACCAGTTCGGCACGACGGGGTTCGTCGAGGGGCTGTTCGGCACCGGCTTCGCCGTCGTGCAGCTGTTGATCGTCCTCCCGCTGGGCCGGCAGGTGGACAAGGGGAACGCCAAGCGCTGGCTGCTCGGCGGGCTGGCGTTGAACGTGCTCGTCTTCTTCGGGTTCATGCTCGTGGAGTCGTCCGTCCACGTCATCCTGATCCGGATGGTGCAGGGTGTCGGCGCGAGCATCCTCTGGATCACCGGCTCGACGGTGATCGGCACCATCTCGCCGGACGACGAGAACGGGCGGTGGCTCGGCTCGTACAACCAGGTGGCGGCGTTCTCCTCGTTGGCCGGGGACGCGGTCGGCGGCTACCTGCTGTACACCTACGACTTCACGTTCACCTACGTCGTGTTGACCGCCATCACCATCGCGGCGTTCCTGCTCGTGTTCGCGTTCCTGCGCGACGACCCCGGCGGCGGCGTGGAGGCCGACGCCGGCAGCGGCCGCGAGACGCTGCGGGCACTCCTGTCGCTCCCGATGGTGAAGGCGCTCGTGCTCTTCCGCGTCGCCTTCTCCGTCGGGAAGATGGCGGTGATCATCTTCCTCCCGATCCTCGCGCGGACGGAGTTCGGCATCAACGCCCTCGTCATCGGGTGGATCCTCGCGGGTGGGAAACTCACCAAGTCGCTCACCCAGGGGTACGTCGGCGACCTCTCGGACCGCGTCGGCAAGAAGCAGTACTTCGTCGTCGTCGGGGCGCTGTTGTACGGCGTCGGCACCGCGTTGATCCCGCTGTCGTTCTACTTCGAGGGGACGATGACGCCGTTCCGCGTCCGGGCGTTCGGCGGCGTCCAGGAGTTGGGTGGCGCGTTCTTCGCACTCTTCGCCGCCTACGGCGTGCTCGGCGTCGCCGACAGCATCCGGCTGCCCGCGAGTATGGCACTGTTCGTCGAGGAGGGCGAGAAGTACGACTCCGTCGCCTCGAGTATGAGTCTCCGCTCCATCTCGTGGAAGGTAGGGCAGGTTGCGGGACCGGTCGGGATCGGGCTGATCAAGGACGTCGTCTCCGTCCAGGTGGCGTTCTACACGGCGGCGGCGTTCATCGTCTTCGCCTCCGGCGTGTTCTGGGTGGTGTTCACCGTCGCGACGCGGGCCGAAGACCGCGAGGGCGAGTTGGCCGTCGACCCCGGAGACTGACGCGGGTGGGTCGTTCGGGTAGGTCGGAACGTCGACAGTTGCTGTCGTCTCGCGTCGGAGTGGTGGTGTGTCGGGCGGGAGTGGTGGTTTGTGTCGAGCGTGGTAGTCGTGCAGTGCATCGGACGGGGAAAGAGTCACCTATCGACACGAGTAGATCACAAGCGTGAGCGACACGGAGAGCGAGATCACGCGCGTCTCGACGGACGGGCGGACGACGATTCCGAGAGGGATTCGGGAGCGGCTCGGAGTCGAGCCGGGTGATCGCGTTCGGTGGTCGGTGGACGGTGGCGCGGTGACGGTCGAGAAGGCGACGCCGGCGTCGACGCACGGTATCCTGCTGGCGGACGGCGTGACCGACGAGGAGCGGCGCGAGGTAGCCGAGGAGCTGGGCGAGTACGTGAGAGAGAAGCGGCGAGGTGAGTGGGGCGGGGAGTCGACGCGGGTGAACGCAGCAGATACGAGCCGGTCGGGTTCGGACCCCGATTCGTCGGAGTAGACTCGGTGGGGGTCACACTGGACGAGTTCGCGGACACCGCGTACCGGCGGGTCGGAGACCCGTCGGGTCGAATCCGGCGTGGTCGCCGGTCGGAACGCAGACGCCGCCGTAGAGTAGTTCGAGGTCGAGATCTGCACCGGACACCGATCCGGAGGCCCGACGTTTTTGTCGAACGGGGTCGTTGCGGACACCGATGGATCGGGTTCGGACCGCGGTCGAATCGACGGACACACGCGGGTGGGGACGGAGAGCGGTCGTGCTCGCGCTCGCCGGTGGCCTCGCCGGCTGTTTCGGAGTGTCGGAGTCGTCGGACGAGGACGGCGGCGGATCGAGCGCGACACCGACCGACACCCCGACGGACAGCCCGTCGCCGACGGAGACCGACTCCCCGACCGAGACGGCGACGCCGGAGCCCGCGGAAGGCTACGTAGACCTGAAGCCCGCGGACGCCGACGCCTCGTACGCGGACCGGTCCGTCTTCGACGAGTTCGACGGCGACGTAGCCATCGAACTCGACCTCCACGAAGCCACCCTAGACCGCCACTTCGCCAAGATCGAACGAGTCCGCCAACCCGAACCGATCAAAGAGTTCGCCCTCAACTACGACGACCCCGAATGGAGACAACAGATAGTCGAAGAAGCTGAGAATAAAAACTACTACAGTAATCTCGAAGACCCCGTCGACCAGGAACACCTCAAAACCACAGACGACATACAAGAACGACTCCTAAACGGCGTAATAGACGTACCAAACACCGACTCAATAGAACAACCTTCTCTCTGGTCAATGTTTGCAGTGACAAACCTGGGAGGATACTCCTCAACCAACAACGAGATGAAGGCAGCCGCCCTCCAAGCAGCAGAAGTCCGCCGAATCAACGACAAACACGACGCAGACCCAGAAACAGAGAACGAAGAGTTCGGCGACACCTACCAATCACCGCTGTACCCCACCCGCGAAACAGTTGACGACATAGACAACATAATCTACGCGCTAGCAGTGGATCAGGACGACGGCGGCGGACACGGAGTCTACCAAGTATTCAATCGAGTCACGGACGAGAGCGACGAAACAGCACAGCAGAGAGTGCTTCTTGGAGAGACAGACCCATACTGGGACCAACAGCTAACAGAATGGGAAAACAGCGACTACCCAGACGACAACACAGAACTAGGAAGCGCATTCGACCACCCGGCCGAATACGACCACAAGGACAAGAACTGGAAAGCAGCAAATGGACTCCTCGGTAGCATAGCCTCGAACAGGTCAGAAATACTAGAAAATATTGAATTCAGTGAGTTAGTACTAGAAGAAACGAGAGATTTCTACGAGAATCCAGAATCAGCGAGAGGGCAGCACATCGTTGATACGATGATCACGGCGGGCAGACTCGCTGAAGAAGGTTACAGCGTGGAGGTCAGGAGTGACGGCCTGTACGTGGAAGAACAGGCCGCCGAATAGAGAGTCGTGGAGACTGCTCGTCCGAGGGCGTCGTCGTACCTCCGTCGGGGTCTCCGTCCGCGTCACACCGTGTGCGAGACTCCCGGACGGCCGAAGCGAGAACTGCGCCGGGCGGGAATTGAACCCGCGTCGATGGCTTGGAAGGCCATTGTCATACCACTAGACCACCGGCGCGCACTCTGCGCTACCGGCGGGGAGCATTAAGACGTTACCCTTTGGAGTCACGGTGCGGGCCCGGCGTTTTGCTCCCGCCGATCACTCCCCGACGCCGCCGCTCACTCCCCCACACCACTCCCGTCGTCGTCCACGCGCGGGTCGATCAGCGCGTAGTAGAGGTCCTGCACGAGGTTCACGCCGACGGCGAGCGTCACCGGGAGCAACACGACCGCGAACACCAACCCCGGCACGCGCGCGCCGACGGCGTCGATGGTCAACGCGCCGAAGCCGGGCACGAGCGTCAGCCACTCGACGACGTAGATCCCGACCAACACCATCCCGAGCATGTCGGTGAAGAACGCCGTCGCGAGGTGGACGACGGTGTGCGGGAGGATGTGCCACCCGACCCGCAGCGGGCCGGCACCCTTCGCGCGGGCGACCTTCACGAACGGTCGCTCGGCGTGCTCGTTCAGCTCCGAGCCCGCGTACCGCATCTGGATCGCGGTCAGGTACACCGTCGTCGCGACGAACGGGAACACCATCATCCGGAGGTTCTCCGGTGCCAACGGCCCCCGAGCCACCTCGAACCGGAACGCGAGGAAGTTCAAGTCCAACGGCTCCGCGACCGCGACCAACAGCGTCGTCCGAGCGAAGTACGCGAGGAGGAACACCGGGACACTCACCGCGACGACCGCGACGAGTCGTGTCCACCAGTCGAGACGCGTCTCCGTCGCGACGGCGTACAACTGCACCGCCGTCCCGGCCAACAGGGCGATCACGACCGCCGGGAGGAAGTACACCGCCGTGAACCCCAGCGAGTCGACGACGACGCCGGAGACCGACGCCGCCGCCTCGCCGGGCATCCGTCCGAAGTCGAACTGGAGGAGTCGCCCCGCCCACCGCCCGTACAGCGCCGGCAGCGAGGCCTCTCTGGCCGCGAACCGCGGCAGCCTGGAGACCACGACCGTGGGGTGACGGGGTGCGTACGAGAAGGTGCGGCTCGTGTTCGGGTTCGACACGAACGACAGCGACAGGAACACGGCGGTGAAGACCACCGGGAGTGTCGCCAGCCCGCGAACGAGCCGCCGGACGAGCGCCTCAGGCCGCACGCGGACCCCCTCCGGTCGCGCGTCGCGTCGCCTCCCAGCGTGGCGTCCCCTCGGTCGGTCCCCGCTGCGTGTCGGTCTGGTGACACACGCGAGCGGCGGCACGAGGGCTGTTCGGCACCACGACGGTTCGTCTCGTCGTTCCGGAGACGGACGGAGGGTTCGGTGGCGTCATTCGGTGACCACTCCGGAGTGTGAGCACAACACATTAGTCCTTTCGCAGACAGGTCGCGGCCACATGTCAGACTCGCCCTCCACGGAGGAGCGACGGTTCGACGCCGTCGACTGGAGTAGCCTCGACCCGACGACGACGGACGGCGGGAGTCGTCGGACGGTCGTCGCCGTGCTGCTCCCGCTCGTCGTCGCGGCGGCGTTCGCCGTCGACTACCTGACGGCCGACGGGCCGCCCGCGTCGGGGCCGACCGCACTCGACTGGCTGTTGATCGGTGCCGCCGCGGTGCTCGTGTCCGTCGGGCTCGCACTCGTCGGCGACACGCAACGCGTTCGGGAACAGTGGTCCTCGTTCCGACGCCACCGGCTCGCGGTCGCCGGACTCGTGTACCTGGTGGCGTTCTTCGCCGTCGGACTGGTCGGGCCGCTGTACTTCACCGACCCCGAACTCAACGTCCTCGTCAACGCGCAGCCGCCCGTGTGGGGGTCGATCGACGTGCGGAAGGTACCGCAGTGTGCCGGTGTCGTCGTCGACGGCCGGTGTCGGGGGACACTCGAGTTCCTCCTCGGAACGACCGCTCGAACGGGGAAGGACCTCGTCCCGCTGGTCGTGTTCGGAATCCGCAGCACGGTCACCGTCGTGTTGGGTGCCGCCGCGTTGATCGTCCCGACGGGCATCGTCGTCGGCGTGGTCGCGGCGACCGTCGGCGGACGCGTCGAGAGTACGCTGATGTGGGTCAGCGAGGTGCTCCAGACGTTCCCGGCCATCCTCGTCTACTTCACGCTGTTCTGGGTCGTCGTCGACGGGCGGCTCGTCCTGTTGACCGTCGTCTTGGGGTTGGTGAGCTGGGGTGGTGTCGCACGGCTGGTCAGAAACGAGATCCGCGAGCGGAGCGACGAACTGTTCGTCCACGCGGCCACGGTCGGCGGCCTCGATCGCTGGCAGACGGTGCGACGACACCTGCTCCCGAACGTCGGCTCCTCGCTGGTGACGACCGTGACGCTGCAGGTGCCACTGTTCGTGATCCTGGAGGCGTCGGTGTCGTTCGTCCGGATCCCGGTCACCGGCGGCACGCCCACCACGCTGGGCGACCCGTCCGTCGTGTCGCTTGGGCAACTGGTCTACCAGGGCTTCTTCAGCACCGGGTTCCCCGTCGCGTGGTGGGTCGGCGGAGTTCCGGCAGTCCTGCTCGTCTGTACCGTGCTGTCGTTCAACCTCGTCGGCGACGCGCTCGCCGACGTACTAGACCCACAGTGAGTCGCCACGAGGCGTAGAGAGGGCCACGAGGCGTAGAGAGGGCCACGAGGCGGCAGTGGGTTCGAGAGGCGGAGCGAGCCGTCCGCGTCGGTCAGTCGTCCGCGGGTGCCTCACCCTCGCCCGTGGCCTCGTCCTCCGCGGTCCGGGGCCCACCGGCGTGGCCCTCGTGTGCGACGGCAGTCGCCAGCAGGTCCGCGGAGATGGCCGGTACGTCCGCCTCGGTGACCGCCCCCTCCGACTCGATCTCTTCGGTCGAGCGCGGGAACTCGCGAGCCTCGTAGTGGATACCGATCCCGGCCTTCGCACCCTGGCCCATCGCGACGGGGATCTGGTTGTGACCCGGCACGATGTCCCCGACGGCACGGACCCCGTCGACACTCGTCTCCCCGTGGTCGTCGACGGCGATGGTGCCGTCGTCGTTGCGCTCGACACCGAGCTGGTCTGCGAGGTCGGCGTTGTAGTCGGAGCCGTACATCGGGAACCCGCCGCGGTACTCGCGGCGGGTGCCGTCCGCGAACTCGAAGGCACGCAGCCAGCCGTCGTCGTCCTTCTCCATCCCAGTCACGTCCGCGTGGACGATCTCGACCGGGTGGTTGCGCAGTTGTGCGTCCGTCTCGTCGCTCCAGGTCGGCTCGTCGCCCCGCGTCAGCAGGTCCACGTCGTCGGTGAAGTTCAGCATGATCATCGCGACGTGTGCGGCGGCCTCGCCGGTCCCCATCACCCACACCGGCTCGTCGACGAACATGTACGCGTCACAGTGGAGACACCAGTGGAGTCCACGCCCGGTCCGCGGGAGCGGCGGGTCGGGTCGCTCGTCGGAGAACCCCGTCGCCAGGACGACGTGGTCGGCACCGAGCGTGTCCTCGTCGGCCGTCACGTGGAACCGCGGCGCGTCGTCGTCTGCGTCCGCACCCGTCTGCTCGACCCGGGAGACGAACCCCTGGCGGTACTCGGCGCCGTAACTCTGGACCTGTTCGCGTGCGGTCTGGAGGAACTCGACCCCGCTGGTCTCCTCGGTGACGCCGATCACGTTGTGCGTGTCGGTCATCATCGCCGCGCGGCCGCCGCCACGGTTCACCACGACCGTGTCGTGTCCCAACCGCGTCGTGTACAGTGCCGCCGTCAGCCCGGCCGGTCCCCCGCCGACGACCGCCACCTCGTACTGCTCGTCTGTCATCGTGTGTGTCGAAGGGCTCCCAGCGGTAAAAACACGGCCGGTCGTGCGAGCTGCTCGGACCGGCGGAGTTCTCTCGTCTGGCGTCTGCGTGGAGTTCCCTCACCGAGCGTCGGCGGGATCGACACACTCTGTCGGCTCGCCGCTCTCCGACGCGACCGATCGCTCCGCGTTCCCGTCCTCGCCGTCCTCCGCGTCGACCGCTCGCTCGGCGTCTCCGTCCGTCTCGCCGGTGTCGCGCCAGTAGAACCGCGGCCCCAACACCGCGTAGCCGACGGCGAGGAACAACAGCGCGAAGGCGAACGTCTCCCCGAGGCGACCGGTCGTCAGCACCGCGACGGCCTGGACGACACCCATCACGAGCGCGTCCTGCGCGTGGAGATCCGGGTACGCGACGGGCGTGACCATCGCGGGTGCCAACACCGCCGCGAGCGCGACGACGACGACCGGTGTCGCCAACCCGGCGAGCACCGTCGCGGCGAGGACCGTCCCCGCCAGCGTCGTCTGCACGCCGTGAGTCACCACGCTGTCCTCGTCCTCGACGGTGTAGACGCCGAGTCGCACCACCGCGAAGGCGACGTACACCGCCGCGACCGCGATCACGGTGCCGCTCCAGAGCGGCCGACTCGCGGGCGGCTCCGGGAGTGCGACGACGACCGCGAGCAGGGCGGGTGCGATCCCGAACGACGCCACGTCCGCCAACGAGTCGAGGTACGGCCCGACCGTGGTCCCACCGACGTGACGGGCGACGACGCCGTCGAGGCCGTCCGCGACCGCGGCCACCAACAGCAACCGCGCCGCGAGTCCGGTGTCGAACCAGACGACGACCGCCGTGACGAGCCCCAGCGCCGCGTTCGCGACCGTGACGGCGTCCGCGAGCCCGAGCCGGCGGAGGAACCGCGGGCGCGACGACATACCGGCGAAGTCGGCCAGCGGTGGTAAACCCCTTTCTATCTCCACGGCCGTCGCGGGTCGTCTCCCACGCCGTCCACGACGACCGGAGGGCCGCGAGCGACACCGCGCTCCATTTACCGGTCGGCGGCCTACCACGGACTATGCGACGACGCCGCTTCCTCGCCGCCGTCGGCACCGCGGCCACGGTCGGGTCGGCCGGGTGTGCCGGATTCGAGCCGCTGGCGGACGACTACGACGTAGGGATGACCGCACAGGCGTACCGTCCTCGGGAGGTGACCGTCGCGGTCGGCGACACGGTGGTGTGGAAGAACACCTCGACGCGAGCACACTCCGTCACCGCGTACGGCGACAGCCAGCCCGACGGGGCGGCGTACTTCGCGACCGGTGGGTTCGACGACACCGCGACCGCCCGCGAGGCGTGGGACGACAACCGCGGCGTCATCACCAACGGTGAGACGTTCGAACACACCTTCGAGACGCCGGGACGACACGACTACTTCTGTATCCCACACGAGACCGCCGGGATGGTCGGTGCCGTGATCGTCGAGGCGTAGCGGGTGACGGGGGAGACCATCGGGGTCGAGAGGCGTCTCGGCAGTCGGTCGTCGGTCGGACCCGGTCGGTCGGCCACGCGATCGCGGGTCGGAGCCAGTGGGTCCGTGGTCAGTCGTCCGTCGGCGTCGACGAGTCGCCGTCGAGTTCCTCCTCGACCGCCTCGGCCTCCGAGACCGCCGTCGTCAGGGAGACGTTGAGCGACAGCATCGAGCCGACGCCGCCGACGACCGTGACGAGGTTCTTGACCGCGTGGTCCAACACCGCGGCCGCGAACGCCGTCGCGGCCGGCACGCCGCCGAGCCCGACGGCGAAGGCCGTGAACGCCGCCTCGTACAGCCCGATCCCGCCCGGCGACAACGGCAGCACCTTCGCGAGGTTCCCGACGGAGACGGCGAAGAACCCCACCGTCAACAGTGTCGTCGGCGTCAACTGCACGCCGGGGAACGCGACCAGCACGAGCAACGCCGTCACCACGTCCAACGTCCAGATCACGAGACTCGACGCGCCGATCCGCAGCGCCGACCGCCCGTCACCCGCGACCGTCTGGACGCCGCCGACGAACTCCTCGACGACACCCGCGACGTAGGCGGCGTACGAGTCCGAGGAGAGCCGGTCGACGACGGCGCGGACGAGGTTCCGGTCGGAGCGTGCCGTCGCGACGGTCGCCAACAGAACCCCGACGGCAGCGACGCCGACCGCGGCCGCCACCTGCACCGCTCGTTGGACCGCCGTGGGGGTGAGCACGCCGCCACCGACGTTGCCCGAGATCGCCGTCGCCAACTCCGCCGTGCCGCCGCCCACCAACAGCCCGGCCAAGACGACGCCGGCCATCGCGGTGATCGTCAACAGGTCGAAGACGCGCTCGGCGGCCAACGACGCCCCGCCGGTCGGGTACGGGATGCCGCGGCGGGTCTTCACGACGTACGCCCGGACGGCGTCGCCCGCCCGCGCCGGGAAGACGAGGTTGCCGGTCTGGCTGACGAACACCGCGCCAGTGAGGAAGCCGAGCGTCTCCTCGTACCCCAACTCGCGGAGGATGTCGCGGTACCGCGCCCCGCGCAGCGGCCACGACAGCGCGTACACGACCGCCGCGGCCGCGACCGGCAGCGTCGCCGCCTCGCCGAACGCCGCCAACACCTCGCCGACGGGGATGTACACCGTCATCAGCCCGAGCGCGAGGACGGTGATCAGGAGCCCGGCCGCGAGCGTCACGCCGGGCGTGATCCGTGGCGCGACGGCCACCTCCCACCACAGCCGGACGATCTGACTTCCCATCCCGAACACGTCTCGGACGAGGTCGACCTTCGAGTCGCCCTTCGGCTCCCACTCGACCGGGAACTCCACGACCGTCAGCCCCGCCCGTTGGGCGCGGACGAGCAGTTCCGTGTCCCAGAACCAGTGGTCGTCCGCAACGTCGTCGCGAAGCCGTTCGAACGCCGTGCGAGAGACGGCCTTGAAGCCACACTGGTGGTCGCGGAGGTCCGACCGCAACACGCCGCGGACGAGTCCGTTGTACACGCGGCTCGGGACGCCACGCTTCGGCGGGCGGTCCGCCTCGTCGCCGGGCATCCACCGCGAGCCGGTCGCCACGTCAGCCTCGCCCGACCGGACGCGCTCGACCAACTCCTCGAGGTGGCGCATGTCCGTCGCCAGGTCCGTGTCGAAGTAGACGAGTGTGTCCCCGGCCGCGCCGTCGAAGGCGAACTCCAGTGCGCCGCCGCGACCGAGTCGCTCGTCGCTGTGGAGGTGGCGGACGCGATCGTCGTCGGCCGCGAGCCGGTCGGCGATCTCCGGCGTCCGGTCCTCGCAGCCGTCCTCGGCGACGATCACCTCGAACGTGTCGGCCGGCAGGAAGGAGGCGAGTGTGTCGAGGGTGACCTCGACGGTCCGCTCGATGGTGTCCGCCTCGTTGTAGGCGGGGAGCACGACACTCACCTCGACACCCGTCGTCATCGTCTGTGGGTGGCCCGCCGCCGAGTAAGTACTTTCCGACAGCGACTCCCGTAGCGGGTGACGTCGAGCGTCGTGGTCGATCCGTCGGGTGGACCCCCGTCGTCGTTCGAGGATCGTACCGAGATCGGTCGCGAACGAGCCACGGCGAGGGGTGGTCGAACTACGGATCGGGGGGTAGACGGGACGACACACCGGAACGCGACGTGTTAACCGGTCGTACCAAATCGGCCTTTAGGGTGTGTGTCGTGGTGACTGGTATGAGCACCACCGCGGCGCAGACGGGGACGGGTGAGTTGACACAGAAGCAGCGGCGGATCCTGGCGCACCTCAGAGAGCACGCCGCGGAGCAGACGTACTTCAAGTCGCGGCTGATCGCCGAGGAACTCGACCTCACCGCGAAGGAGGTCGGGGCGAACATGACGGCGATCCGCGACGGCGACTTCGACGTAGACGTCGAGAAGTGGGGGTACTCCTCCGGCACGACGTGGATGGTGACGACCTGATCGACCGTGAGCGGCCCCGCAGAGCCGGTAGCGACGGGGAAGAGACACACGAGAGGTGCGGCCGCGACACGGACCGCAGCGGCACGTCCGACACCCACGCGGACGACGTGTGTCGGACGACCCCGTGGATTCTTCTCTCTGGCACACACACGTCGGGGTGATGACAGACGACCGGCCGGCCGACGCGCTGGCGACGGGGCTGTCGGCGTCCGCCGCGAGCGACCGAACTGCGGCCGCCGAGGCGCTCCAGGCGCGTGCCGACCACGACCCCTCGGCCGTCGCGAGTGTCGCCCCTGACCTCGCGGCCGGGCTGACCGACGTGGACGGCGCGGTCCGGACGGCGACGGCCGCCGCGGTGGCGGACGCGGCCGACGCGGACGCGGCGGCGGTCGGCGCACTCGCCGGCCACCTCGCCGACCGGGTCGCCGACGACGATCACCTCGCCGTTCGTCACCACGCGGCGTACGCACTCGCCCGGGTCGGCGAGACGGACCCCGTCACGGCACAGCGTGCGCTCCCGGCACTCGTCGACGCACTCGCGGCCGCCGACGACGCACTGCGCCGCCTCGCGACGCTCGCCGTCGCCGCCGTCGCCGACGCCGATCCGAGTGTCGTCGCGGAGGAACTGGCCGCCGGCCCGGAGGCGGTGACGGCGGAGGGGTCGACGGGAGGTGACACCACGAGTGCCGACGACGGTGTCGGAGACGACGCAACCGCGGAGACGATCGACCCCGAGACGCTCGCGACGCGACTCGCCTCGGCGGTGACGGACGACGACGCCACCGTCCGGCGACGAGCGAGTCGGGCACTCGCACGACTCGTCGAGGCGGACACCGGCGTGCCGCCGGTCCCCGACCTCGACGCGATCCGGACCGCACTGGTCGCCGACACGGCCGTGGTGCGACGCGACGCGGCGTTCCTGCTCGCGCGGGCCGCGGCGACGGCACCCGAGAGCGTCCCGGACGACGAGACGCTCGTCACGGACCTCCGGGACCGACTCTCCGACCACGGGGCAGTCGCAGTCCACGCCGCCGCGGCGCTGTCGGATCTCGCCGACCGGCGGCCGGCGGCCGTCGCGCCGGCCGTGCCGGACCTCGCGACGGCGGCGACACACGACCGCCCGGACGTGCGTGCCAACGCGACGCTGGCGCTGGGACGACTCGCAGAGACGGCACCCGACCGCGTCGCCGAGACGGTCGAGACACTGGCGGAGTCGGTGACCGCCGACGCGGCGGTCGTCCGTGCCAACGCCGCCTTCGCGTTGTCGCGGTTGGCCGAGGCCGACCCGGAGGCGGCCCGACACGCGATGGAGCCACTGCTCGCGCGCCTCGAAGACGACACGGAGACGGACGCGGTCCGCGGCCACGCCGGCACCGCACTCGACACGCTCCGGTCGGAGCTGTCCCCGGGGGCGACGCTCGGCCCGCCGGGAGACGACTCCGGAGAGGTCCCGCGTGGCGCCGCGGCCGTCTCGAACGGTCGGGGCGTCGCCGACGCTCCCGGCGGAACGGGACCGGACACGTCCGCCGGACGGACGCATGGAGACGACAACGGGGAGTACGCCCGCGGTGCGCCGACGAGTGGGTCCGGTGACGCAGAGCACGACGCTGCCGAGCCTGCCGAGGCCGCGACGACCCCCGTCGACTCCGACACGCCAACCGACGACGCCGTCGACTCCGACACGCCAACCGACGACGCCGTCGACCCCGACACGCCAACCGACGACGCCGTCGACCCCGACACGCCAACCGACGCCGTCGACCCCGAGCCCGCTGGCGAGTCCGCAGACGCCGACACCACGGATCCCTCCGAGTTCGACGAGGCGGTCGCGTTCGGCGACGACGCCGCGTTCGACGCCGAGGGAGAGTTCGTCGAAGAGGGGGAATTCGTCGAAGAGGGGGAATTCGTCGAAGAGGGGGAATTCGTCGAGGAGGGGGAGTTCGCCGAGGAGGCGACGTTCGAGACGGACGACGGCGACGCGTTCGGTGACGACGGCGCCGGAGAGGCGGAACCCGAGTCGACCGGCGACGACACGCGGGCGGCAGAGGCCGGCTTCGCCGACGAGGGGGCGGAGGACGTGTTCGACGGTCCGGACGTGACCCCGTTCGCGTCGGAGTCGACGGACACCGCTGGGCAGGGAGACGGCGGCAACGCGGAGGACCGACCGTCCCACGGCGACACGGCCGACGAGGACTGAGTGGGCGTCCGTCGTCGCCGTCGTCGGCGCCCCAGGGCGTGTGCTCGTCCGGCGCTCTCGTCGCTGCCGTCTCCGTCGCCGAGAGTGCGCTCGCTTCCGAAAGCTTATATCTGGTACCGGGTTGACTCGTGACGATGAGACGCGGCTCCCTCGTGGCGGGTGGTGGCGTGGTGGTGGTGGTCGCGACGCTACTGCTCGGCGCGGCACTGGCTCCGGGCACCGGGAGCGCGGTCGACGGCACCGACCCGGCAGCCGGGACGCCGTCGCCGACGTCGACACCGGTCGGGACGGTCGACGAGACGCGGAGCGGGACGAGGAGCGGGACGGCGACACCCACCGACGGCGCCGCCCCGACGCGACGCGGGACGCTGATCGGCGTTCAGGGGAGCGGGAGCTACACGGAGCGCGGCTACGCGGAACTCGTCGTCGACGGCGCTCGCCAGTGGGCACTGACCGAGGAAGACACCTACTTCGACGTGTCGCCGCTCCCCGACGGACGTGCCGTCGCGGCGTGGATGTCACACGGCGTCGACGACTGTGGCCCGTACCCGGCGCCGTGTGCCCGGACCGGGTTCGTCGTCGTCGACACGGACGGCGCGGCGGGGAGTCCCGAGGTGCTCGAACGGTTCTCGATCCCGGTGCGGACGGACACGAACAGCGAGATCCACGACGTGGAACCGCTGCCGGGCGGCCGGTTCGCGGTGACGGACATGGACCGGGAACGGCTGTTGATCGTCGAAGACGGGGAGGTCGTCTGGCAGTGGAACGCCAGCTCGTTCTACGAGGCGCCGCCGGACCCGACCAGACGCGACTGGCTGCACGTGAACGACGTGGATCGGATCGGTGACGGGCGGTTCCTGCTGTCGGTGCGGAACGCGAACCAACTGTTGGTGCTCCAGCGGCGCGGCGACGACGCCGAGGTGGTCGAAGTGATCAACCGCGACCGCGGCGGTGACGACGCCTCCTGTACCGAGGGGCCGCGACTGTACGACGCCGACGGGGACGGCGACGTGCGGTGTGGCGATCCCTCCGTGTTCCAGGAGCAACACAACCCGCAGTGGCTCGGCGACGGCGCGGTGTTGGTCGCCGACTCGGACAACGACCGTGCGGTCGAACTCCACCGCCGTGGGGACCGCTGGGTGCCGGTGTGGGTGTTGACCGGCGCGAACGGCCGGTCGTTCGAGTGGCCGCGCGACGCCGACCGCCTCCCGAACGGCAACACGCTCGTCGCCGACTCCCGCGGCCGCCGTGTCGTCGAGGTGACCCAGTCGGGGGAGGTCGTCTCGTCGTACTCGACGGGCAACGGGATCGTCTACGAGGCCGACCGGCTGCCGTACGGCGAGCCCGTCGGTGCGCCGCTGTACGCGACCGACCAGCCCCCGACCGGTGGTGACGAGACGGCGACGGCCGACGGCGACGGCACCGCCGAGCCACCTGCCGCGACGGGGACGGACGGACCGGTCGTCGTCGGCGAACCCGACACGTCGCTGCCGGTGTTCAGTCCCGCGGCGAGTCTCCTCCGTGCCGGACTCCCGTGGCTCCCGCTGTGGCTCCAGGGGGCCGAGGTCGCCGGCGTGACGCTCGGACTGCTGTTGATCGGTGGCGGCCTCCTCGACCGGCGGCGGTCCGGGGAGTGACGGGCCTCCTCGACCGGCGGCGGTCCGGGGAGTGACGAGTTTCCTCGACCGGCGCGGACGACGGAGCGACCGCGTCCCTCGCCAGACGGCGGTCGACGGACCAGAGACGAGACGGACGACACGGGTTTTTGTCGTCGGCACACGGACGACTGGTCGTGACAGACGACTCCACCTCCGAGGACGCGGTGGCGTGGACGACCCGCGAGACGGAGATCGAGTACGCCAACCCCGGGTTCGGCGTGCGCCGCGACGACGTGACGCTCCCGGACGGCACCGAGACGGACTACCACTACGTCGACGAGCCGCCCGCGGCGGTGATCCTCCCGTTCACGTCGAGCGGCGAGGTCGTCCTGATCGAGGAGTGGCGACAGGCCGTCGGGCGCGTGAACCGCGGCGTGCCTGCGGGGACGCTCGAACGCGCCGACGGGGGCGACGAGGCGCCGTGGTTCGACCTCGACGCGGCGTTCGAGTCGCCCGAGCGAGCGGCCCGCCGGGAACTCGGGGAGGAGACGGGGTACGAGGCGGGGAACCTCGCCCACCTGACGAGCGTCGAACCGTCGAACGGGGTCGCCGACTCCGTCCACCACCACTTCCTGGCGCGCGGCTGCGAGCCGAGCGGTACCCAGCGGCTCGACGACGACGAGAGTATCCGCGTGACGACGGCCGACTTCGACGACCTGCGAGCGGCGGTCCGCGACGGCGACGTGCGCGACGGCCGAACCGTGATCGCCGTCCTCCAGCTGCTCGCGAGCGACCACGCGGTTCCGACTGCGTGAGACTGGGCGGGAGACGGCTCTGGTGGGGGAGCCCAGTCCCCGCCGACTACGCCAGATCGAACCGCTCGCGGATCTCCGCCACCGACTCCCGGGTCGCGGCGTCCGGTTCCGTCTCGTCCGGCTCCACCGGCGGCCGGCCGTCGAACGTCTCGTGGACGATCTCGACACCCTCCGACAGCGTGTCGAGGTCGTAGCCGCCCTCCAACACGAACCCGAGCCCGGCGTCGGCCGTCTCGGCGGCACTCCGGAGGCGGTCCGTCGCCAGTGCGTACCCCTCCGTCGAGAGACGCATCCGCGAGATCGGGTCGTGGCGGTGTGCGTCGAACCCCGCACTCACCAACAGCAGATCGGGGTCGTACGCGACCAGTGCCGGGACGATCGCCTCTTCGAGCACGTGGAGGTAGTCGTCGTCGCCCGCGCCGGCCGCCAGCGGGACGTTCAGTGTCGTCCCCGCGCCCGCACCCTCGCCGGTCTCCGAGAGCCCACCGCTCCCGGGGTAGATCCCGTCCTCGTGGACGGACGCGTAGAACACGTCCGGGTCGTCGTAGAAGATGTCCTGCGTGCCGTTGCCGTGGTGGACGTCCCAGTCGACGATCGCGACACGCTCGACGGCGACCGCCGCGTCGTCGAGGACGGCACGTGCGGCGACGGCGGCGTTGTTGACGAAACAGAACCCCATCGCGTCGTCGCCGACGGCGTGGTGGCCCGGCGGCCGCCCCAGCGCGAACGGCGTCTCGCGGCCGATCTCGCCGTCGAGTGCCTCACGGGCGGCCCACTCCGCCAACCCCGCCGACTTGCGTGCGGCCGCCCACGTGCCGTCGCTGGCGACGGTGTCGGGGTCCCAGTTGCCGCCACCCGACTCGCAGAAGGCGGCGACTTCGTCGACGTAGTCCGCGTCGTGGACGGCCGTGATCGCCTCCCGCGTGGCGGGGTCGGCGTCGACGTAGGCGACCCCGTGACTCCGTTTCAGTCCCTCGCGGACCGCACGGAGTCGGTCGGCCGTCTCCGGGTGTCGCCGACCCGTGTCGTGCCCGAGACAGTCCTCGCTGTAGCCGAACCGCATCTCACTCGAACAACTCGAAGTACGTCTCGATGTCCTCGGCCTGTACGGTCCGGCGGTCGGCGTGGCGTGCGAGGATCGCCGCCGCGCGGGCCACGTTGTCGGCGTAGTCCTCGAGCACGTCCGCCAGCGCGATCCGCGCGTCCATCGAGACCCGGTAGCCGTCGTCGATGTCGAGCCGCGCGATCCGATCGACCGGGGCCACCGGCAGCGACAGGTCCGCACGGTCGACGACCTGCTCGACGCCGAAGTCAGACGCCATCAGGGTCTTGCGGCCGTCCTCGTCGGCGACGGCCGCCGCGTCGACGGCCAGTTCGGCACCGCGCGACTGGATCCGGCGGGCCAGTTCCTCGGCCGCGTCGGCGCTCACCCGGAGGTCCCCGGCGTTGCGCCGGATCACTTCGTCGACCGGCGCGAACGGCAACTCGACGCTCATACCCGTACACGTGGTACTCGTCGGTATAACGTTTTCCTCGCGCCGTCGCCGGGTCACGACCGGTTGGCGTCGTCGTTCTCCACGAGCCGAATCTCGCAGACACCCTCCTCGCCTGCGCCTCCGGACTCGACACGCGACATACGCGGTAGTTTCGCGGCATCGGTCGAGACGCTTCGGTGCGGTGTGGGAGGCCGGAACACCACCTCGCGACGACTCGCAGTGTTTTTACCGTCGAGTGGCGAACCGAGTGGTACTATGGCCGAAGACAAGGCGCGATCCACCGGGAGTTCCGGTCGGTTCGGCGCGCGGTACGGGCGAGTCGCCCGCAAGCGCGTCTCCGAGATCGAGGCGGGGATGGAGTCGGCGACGGTCGACGGCGACTCCGTGAAGCGAGTCGGTACCGGCATCTGGGTCAACGAGGAGACGGGCGAGAAGTTCACCGGCGGAGCCTACAGCCCGCAGACGCCGGGTGGACGCGGCGTCACGCGCTCGATCCGCGCGGCGCTGGAGTCCGAGGACGACGACGAGTGATCGGCACGGGTACTCAACTACCGCCCACCCATACTACGTCCCGATGAGCTACAAGTGTTCCCGGTGTAAGCGCGACGTACAGCTCGACGAGTACGGCGGCGTCCGGTGTCCCTACTGCGGGCACCGCGTCCTGCTGAAGGAGCGCGCCCCCGACGTGAAGGAAGTCGACGTCGTCTGACGCGGTCGACTCGCCGCTGCGGCACGCCGGCGGACCCGTCCACACGGCGACGCGACTCGCGACGCGACCGACCCGTCGCGACTCGACGGTCACGTCGGACTCGACACTCGTGTCCGACCACCGACACACGACGACGCTGTCGTTCCCGTACCACGAGGAGCGGCGCGCACGGCTCGTCGCCGACGCCCTCGCCGTCGAGGTCGGCCGCATCGACGACGACCGGTCGGCCGCTCGTGTCACCCGCGACGGGGACACCGTCGTCGTCACGGTCGAGGCGGCCGATCCGACGGCGCTGCGGGCCGGCATCAACACGTGGACGCGACTCGTCGCCGTCGCCGAAGGTGTCGGCGGCGACCCTCTCACCGCCGGCGGGGGAACCGTCGCCGGCGACGAGGGGGTCGACGACGAGACCAGCGAGGAGTGATCCCGCTCCCGGTCTAATCTGAACACCGATAGAGGAGAAAATGATGGTCGATTTTTCACGTAGATATAAGTAGTACGGAGCCGTACACGAGAGCATGGAAGACGGCACGGAGTTCCTGGGACGGTACGTCCTCGCGTTCGTCGAGAGCACCGGTCACGTCTCGTCCGTGTTCGAGCGGAAGACGCGCAAGATCTTCCGCCAGAACGGGCTCGTCGTCGAGGAGGTCGGGCCGGAGACGTGGCACGACGCCGCCACGTACGCGAGTGCGGTGCGCGAAGTCCGGGCGGAGGTCGGCGAGGAGACGCTCAGACAGGCCGGCGAGGAGCAGGCCAAGCGGGTTCCGTGGGAGGGTAACGCCGAGACCGTCCGAGAGGGGCTGGCCTTCCTCGCCGAGATCGACCGGCAGGCCCACCGCAGTCCGAGTGGGGAGTTCGCCGGGAGTTACGACTTCGAGATGGTCGCCGAGGACCGCGTCAGGGTCAGTGTCCCGGCGGGTGTCCCGTACCCGGTCGAGAACGTCGAGGGGTTGTTCGAGGGCGCGGTGAAGACGCTCTCCGAGTCGCCCGTCGTCTCCCTGGAGGACGCCGACACACGGGCCGACGAGCGGGCCGCGTTCGCGGTCACCTGGTGACGACGCGGGAGCGACCGACGAAGACCGAACGGTTGGGTACGCCGTCACGGCGCGAGGCTACACCGTTTCGGAATACACTCGTCGGACTTTTGCACCCTGCCGTCGAACCGGCGGACGATGTCCGACGAGATCACAGACACACACGCGGAGACGGCGGCGGAGGTCCTCCCCGAGGAGATCGGGATCTACGTGGACGGCGAGTTCCGCGACGCCGTCGAGGGTGGCACGTTCGAGACGACGGACCCGACCACCGGCGAGTCGCTGGCGACGGTGCCGGCCGGCACGGCGGCGGACGTCGACGACGCCGTCGCGGCCGCCGAGGCCGCCTTCGAGGGTGAGTGGGGTGCGACCGGCGCGACGGACCGCCAGCAGCTCCTCCACGAGATCGCCGACCGGATCGAGGACCACAAGACGGAGTTCCTCAAACTGGAGGCGCTCGACAACGGGAAGCCGACACGAGAGGCGTACGGTGACATCGACGCCGTGATCGACCACTTCCGGTACTTCGCGGCCGCGACGCGACTGAACGAGGGGACCGCGCTCCCGGAGGACGGTCCGCGCCACGTCTCGACGGTCCACGAGCCGTACGGCGTCGTCGGCGCCATCGTCCCGTGGAACTTCCCGCTGCTCATCACCTCCTGGAAGGTCGCGCCGGCGCTGGCGGCCGGCAACAGTGTCGTCCTCAAGCCGGCCGAACAGACGCCGCTGACGGCGCTGAAGCTCGCCAACGTGATCGACGACGTGCTGCCCGACGGCACGCTCAACGTCGTCACCGGCTTCGGCGAGGAGACGGGCGCACCGCTGACGGAACACGAGGACGTGCGGAAGGTGTCGTTCACCGGCTCGACGGTCGTCGGCAAGCAGGTGATGAAGGCCGCCGCCGACCGCGTCGCGGACGTGACCCTGGAACTGGGCGGGAAGGGACCGCTCGTCGTCCACGAGGACGCCGACCTCGACACGGCGGTCCACGCGGCGACGCTGGCGATCTTCTACAACACCGGCGAGACGTGTACGGCCGGCTCGCGGCTGTTCGCTCACGAGTCGATCGCCGACGAGCTGTTCGACCGGCTGGTCGAGACCGCCGAGACCCTCGAGATCGGCGACCCGCTCGCCCGCGACACGCGGATGGGGCCGAAGGTGTCCGTCGCGCAAGCCGAACGCACGCTGGAGTACGTCGAGCAGGCCCGCGAGGCGGGTGGCGAGGTGCTCGTCGGCGGCGGGCGACCGGACGACGCGCTCTCGGAGGCGTTCGTCGAGCCGACCGTGATCACCGGGTTGGACCACGACGCCGCGCCGGTCCAAGAGGAGATCTTCGGCCCGGTGCTGACGGCGTTCACCTGGGACGACTACGACGAGATGATGACGTTGGCGAACGACGTGGACTACGGACTGGCGGCCGGCGTCGTGACGGAGGACGCCGCGCAGGCGTACACCACCGCGGGTGACCTCGAAGTGGGGACCGTCTGGGTGAACCAGTACCAGGACTTCCCGGCCGGGATGCCGTTCGGCGGCTACGAACAGTCCGGGATCGGCCGCGAGACCGCCTTCGAGACGGTGAAGGAGTTCACGCGGACGAAGAGCATCGACGTGTCGCTGCGGTAGGCGGAGGATCCAGGGTGGGTCCCGGGTCGAACCTCGCCGCCCTCGGGGTCGGGTGGGGCGGTCTGCGCGATCCTCCCGGCGGACGACGGGAGCCGCCACACCGAAGTGCGAGCGGCGACAGGAGTCGGTATGGCAGACGACGCGGAGTCGGCGGGGCCACTCCCGGATGCGGAGCACCCCGAGTCCGAGGCGGATCGGTGGCCGGACCTGGACCCGGTGGTGAACGCGAGCGACTTCCTGATGCACGTCGTCGAGACCGCCGGGGCGGTCGTGTTCGCGCTCCTGTTCGGGATCGGGTTGTTCGACCTCGTCGTGCTGATCATCGAGTCGATTCGTACCGGCGAGATCAGCGACCCCATCGTCGTCGTCACGTTCGTCGACCGGGGACTGTTGCTGTTCATCATCGCCGAGGTGTACCAGACCGTCGTCGCGTACGTCCGTGGACAGTCGCCGCGGCGTATCCTGCGACTCGTCATCTTCACCGGGCTGATCGCCATCATCCGGAAGGTGATCGTCTTCCGCACGGAGGTGTACGAGACCAAGTTCGACGCGCTCACCGTCGCCGGCACCTACGCGCTCCTCCTCGTCGGGTTGGGTGTCGTGATGCTGATCGACCAGCGCGAGGCCCTGCTGGAAGGCGACACGACCGAGGAGTAACGAACGACGCCGCGACACGACCGAGGAGTAGCGGACGACGCCGCGACACTCCCGTCGCTACCCGCTACGCGTCACCCACCTCGTCGCTCGCGGCGCGGACCAACCCGTCGAGAATCTCCGGCGTCGTCGGGTGGTACGCCCTGTCCGGGACGGTCCGTACGTCCGTGCCGTCCTCGACGAGTACCTGCATCGTCTTCGCCATCGCGTCGGCGTGGTAGTGGAGGCCCTGGTAGCCCAACACCGTCCCGTCCGTCGCGTCGACGGTCAACTCCGCGAGCCCGTACGGCGCCGCCTTCGTCAGGAACACGCCGTCGTCGGCCGCCTCTCTGCGGACCGTGACGGTCTCGTACCCCGCAGCAGCCGCCGAGTCGGCACTGTGACCGACCCGTGCGTACGGGTAGACGCCCGCGCCCGAGAACATCACGTGGTGGGTCGTCGGGTCGTACGCGGCGAGTGACTCGCCCGCCAGATCCGCGAGGACGTTGTCAGCCGCGAGGTACCCCTGTTCCTTGGCGACGTGGAGGATCGGCTCGCGCCCGTTCGCGTCGCCGACGACGTAGGTCCGCCCGGTCTCGTCGTCCGTCGCCCGCATCGTCGCGTCGACCCACCCGGGACCCGGCTCCAGCGGCGTCGCGTCGAGACCGAGCCCGTCGAGGTTCGGTCGTCGCCCGGTGAACAGGAACAACTGGTCGGCTTCGACGGTCGCGTGGTCGTCGTCGCGGTCGGTGTGGAGACGGACCCCGCCGTCTGCGGTCGGTTCGAGGCGGCGCTCGTGCGTCTCCGTGAGCACCTCGATCCCGAACGACTCGCGGTAGAGGTCTAAGAGTTCGTCGCCGAACGCCGCCGGGGCGTCGTCCAACGGTCGCGCGTCGTGTTCGATCACGGTGAGGTCGACGCCCGCCTCCGCGAGGTACGGTGCCATCTCGATCCCGACGTAGCCGAACCCCATCACCACCCCGGAGTCCGGCAACGTCGTCGCGTCGAGCACGTCCGCGCTCGTCGCGTACCCCACCTCCTCGATCCCCGGTACGTCCGGGACGTTCACCGTCGAGCCGGTCGCGACGACGACGTAGTCGGGCGACAGCCGCTCGCCCGCGTCGATCAGCTCCAACTCGTGTGGCCCGACGAACCGCGCGGTGTCGTGGCGGAACACGACGCCGTCGTGGTCGGCGAGCCGTTCCGTCGCCGCGCGGCGGTGGGCGGCGAACGACGACGTGTGTTCGTCCTTCCGCTCGACGACGCGGTCGAGGTCGATCTGCGGTGGTTCGCCCGCGAGACGGTCGTCGTGGCGCGTCTTGTACCGCGCCTCGGCCGCCGAGAGCACCTCCTTCGAGGGCATACAGCCGCGGAGGATACACAGTCCACCGCCGGGCTCGCCGTCGTCGACCATCGTGAGCCTGTCCAGCGGCTCGCCGTCCCCGACGTAGTCGACCAGCCCCTCTGCGACCGCGACCCCGGCGCTGCCGTACGCGCCGATCACTGCGACGTGCATACCACCCGATTCCGCCGCCCGCGGTAAGTAGCTGCCTGCGGTCGTGCGCGACGACGGGCGAGTCCGGAAGTCGACAGGTGTGTGCCACCCTCGTACCGCCGCAGTCCCGGCACCGAGCGCCCGACAGCCACAAGCCCGTGCCGTGCCGACGGGGGAGCGTGCGCGACGTGGTCTTCAGAGACCGGGCAGTGTACCTCGAACGGGGCGACGCGCTCGTCCTCGCAGATCTCCACGTCGGTCGCGGGGAGGGGTCGGACGTGGAGTTCCCGTTGGGCGAGGCCTCGGACCTAGCCGAGCGGCTGTCGGCACTCGTCGAGGCGTTCGCGCCGAGCAGGGTCGTCGTCGCCGGCGACGTGCTCCACCAGTTCGCCCGCGTCTCGGACCGTGTCGACCGCTCGCTGTCGGATCTCGTCGCCGTCTGTCACGACGCCGGCGCGCGACCGGTGCTCGTCCGCGGGAACCACGACACCCAGTTGGCGAGCGTCTGGGACGGCACGATCCACGACGCCTACGAGATCGAACTGGACGAGGCGGGCGAGGATGAAGACGACGCCGACGGCGGAGCCCCTCGTTCGACCGACGAGTCGTCGTACCTCCCGGCGAGCGCCTCCGGACCGGTGGTCGTCCGCCACGGCCACGAGGCGCCGCCCGCGGACGAGGCGGATCGCGCTGGGCTGTACGTGATCGGTCACGACCACCCGACCGTGGAGATCCAGGGCGGGCGGCGGCGTCCGTGTTACCTCTACGTGCCCGACGCCGTCCGCGGGACGCCCGCGCTCGTGCTCCCGGCGTTCAACCGCCTCCCGGCCGGCGTGACCGTCGGGGGGATGTCCGGCGACGACTTCCAGTCCCCGTTCGTCACCGCCGCGAACCCGCTGCGCCCGGTCGTCTGGGACCCCGAGACGGACGACCGCCTCTCGTTCCCGCCGCTGGGCGAGTTCCGACGGATGTTGTGACGGGGTGCTGGCGTCGAGCACCGCCCGGCGGTCGTCGTCTCCGACCGGTCGGCTCCCAGTCGCTCACTGGTACCGCCCGCGGCCCTCGACCTCGCGCAGTCGCTCCAGCACCGAGTGGTCGCCGGCGACCTCGCGGGTCGTCTCCGTCGTCTCGGCGACGCGCTCGTAGCGGCGTTCGACGACGTCGACGAGTCGCTCGGCGTCGGTGACCGTCCCACGCAGCGACCGCTCGAACACGTGGAGGTCGACGGCGAGGTCCTCGACGTGGTCCGTGTAGTGGCCGAGCCCGAAGTCGATCAGGAACGTTCGTGGCGTCTCGTCGGGGGCCGGATCGACGACTCCTTCGGGAGCCACCCGGACGTTGCGCGTCGTCGGGTCCCCGTGGACGATCCCGGCCGCGTGGAGCCGCGCGAGGTGGCCGCCCACCGCCGCGACCAGCGACTCGATCTCGGCGGCGTCGTGTGACGCGACGGCCCGTGGCTCCGTCGCCGCCTCGCCGTCGGCGTCCTCGTCCGCCAGCGCCCGCGCGAGGTCGTACTCCCCGACCCGGGAGAGCTCCAGCGTCGCCGTCGCCGTGTCCACGTCCCGCACCAGCGGCGTCGGGACGCCCTGCCGGCGTGCGGCCGCGAGCAATCGCGCCTCGCTCACCGTCCGCTCCGCCCGGAGCCGCTCGTCGAGCGTCTCGTGCCGGTACGTCTTCGGCACGCGCCGCTTGACCACGGTGTCACCGTCGAGCCGGACGGCCGCCTCCGCACCGGCGAAGGCGTCGGACTCGCTGCGGGTCTCACCCGAGTTCGTGGTGCCGTCGTTCGCTCCACTCTCCGTCGCCGCCGCGAGCCCGCCGACTCTGGTGACCGTCTCCGCGTCGTCGCGCCACCCGACCGGGACCTGGTCCGGTCGGAAGTCCGGGTCGACCGCCGACTCCGCCACGGGCACCGTCTGGCCCGCCGCGGCCATCTTCGCACCCAAGACGGCGATCATGTTCGCGTTGTCGCGGAGGAACCGCGGCTCTGGGGCGTAGAAGTCGGCGCCGCGCTGCTCGCACATCTCCGCGAGCATCTCCCGGAGGCGCGCGTTCTGACCGACGCCACCGCCCAACACGAGTTCGTCCGCACCGGTCAACGACAGCGCCCGCTCGCTCACCTCGGTCAACATCCCGAAGACGTGCTCTTGGAGCCCGTGACAGACGTTCTCGACCGGGACACCGTCGTCGACGGCGTCCTTCGCCGCGGAGACGATCCCCGAGAAGGAGAAGTCCATCCCCTTCACGACGTACGGGAGGTCGTGGTAGCTGCCGTCTGCGGCGTGGCGCTCGACTTTCGGCCCGCCGGGGTGGCTCCACCCGACGTGGCGGGTGAACTTGTCCAGACTGTTGCCGACTCCGGTGTCGGTCGTCTCGCCGAGGACCCGGTAGCGACCGGCACGGTACCCCAACAGGTGCGCGTTCGCGCCGGAGGCGTTCAGACACACCGGCGAGTCGAACCCCGAGCGGTGGCGCCCGATCTCCAGGTGTGCGACCATGTGGTTGACGCCCACTAGCGGTACGTCGAGTCGGCCGGCGAGTGCCCGGGCCGCGGTCCCGACGATCCGGAGACACGGCCCCAGTCCGGGACCGCGAGAGAACGCGACGGCGTCGACCGGCGGATCGTCGTCGGCTGCCGACGAGTCGGCGTCTGCGTGCTCCTCCGCCGGTGCCGTCTCGCGGGCGTGTGTCAGTGCCCGCTCGACGACATCGGGGACCGCCGAGCCCATGTGTTCGGCTGCCTCCCGTGGGTGGATCCCGCCGCTGTCGGGTTCGTAGCGGTCGTGGAACTCGACGGACTCGTCGCTGGCTGTGTCGTACACTGCGGCACTGGCCATCCAGGCGGTCCCCTCGATCCCGAGAACGCGCATCCGACCGGGGCGTTACGCCTCTTCGGCGTCCGCGTCGTCGGCGCCGATGCTGTTGCGTTCGAGCATGTGGTCCTGCTCGATCTCCGTCGCGTGGTCCGCGGAGTCGTACACCTTCGCGTAGCCGACGGTCTTGCGCATCCCGAACTTCGTGTCGAGTTCGTGGACGACGACCTCCTCGGCGGCCTTGTCCAGCGTGGCGGCCAGCGAGTCACGCACCTGGAGTCGCTCCGGGGTGGCGTCCTCGTGGACGACCTCGAACTCCACGTCCGTGCGGTGCAACATCGGATTCTCGTCCTCGTCGACGATGTCGATATCCATGGTTCAGTTACCAGAACTACCGCCCGATACCCGGAAAAGGATTTCGAAGCGGACGACGCCTCGTCGGGGGACGGCGGCCAGACGGCCGCAGGCTCCCGAACCCACGGATACAAGCCACGCGGCCACGACGCTCCGGTGTGCGACAGTTCGTACTCTGTGCTCACGAGGTGCCGGCCGACGGCGACCTCTCGCTGGACGACCTCCCGGGCAGCGGCGGTCGTCTCGACCTCCTGTGTCGGTGTGTCGGCGCCGGGTTGTTCACCTCCCACGGGATTCGCTCGGACGCACGCGTCCACCTCGTCGTCGACGACGCGGTGACGGTCCGGTTCGACGGCGCGGACGCCCGGAACCTGAACCCCGACGAGCGGTCGACGGCCGCGCGGGTCCGGGACGCGCTGGAGCAGCGCGAGTCGGCCATCGGCCACCAGCCCGCGGACGTGAGTCCCGGCGTCGAGGTGTACCGGATGGGACTCGCGGAGACGCTGGACGGTCTGGACGGGACGGTCGTCCAGCTCCACGAGGACGGCGAGCCCGCGGTGGACGTGTCCCCGCCGACGGACCCGGTGTTCGTGCTCTCGGACCACCGCGACTTCACCGCCGCGGAGTCGACGGCGATCCGCGACCGCGCGGCCCACCGGCTCCGGTTGGGGCCGCGAGCGATCCACGCGGACCACAGCGTCGCCGTCGCCCACAACTGGCTCGACACGGACGGCTACCGCTCGTACTGAGTCGGGCGGCGGTGTCGGCGTGCGGGCCGGTGGTTTCGAAGGGGTTAAGAATCAGCCTCCGGTACCTCCGAGTGCGGGCCGGTGGGGTAGCTTGGTATCCTTCGGCCTTCGGGTGGCCGTAACCACGATTCAAATTCGTGCCGGCCCACTTCTCCCGCAGTTCGGTTCTGTAGTGGCTGGTGTCCGACGGGTGGCCGTACCCACGCTCCCGTGAGCGCAGCGAACGGGAGGCGACGAGTCGCAGCGCGGACCGCGAGCGCAGCGAGCGGTCCGTGACCGTCTCGTCTGCATTCAAATTCGTGCCGGCCCACTTCTCCCGCAGTCCAGTTCTGTAGTGGTAGGTATCCGACGGGTGGCCGTGACCACGCTCCCGTGAGCGCAGCGAACTCACTCCTCGTCACCACGTCGTTCGAACGGCCGCGCGGTGACGACGAGTTCGCCGTCGGGGAGTGCCGAGATCTCGGTCGACTCCTGGAACGTCTCGCCGTCGGCGCGGCGGCCGACCGTCTCGCCGCCCCACTCGCCGTGTTCCTCGACGAACGGGAGCACGTCGCGGGCGATCAGTTCGACCTCCGACTCGGGGCGCAGCGTCTCCCACCGCCGGCCGAGCAACTCCGACCGCTCGTAGCCGTACAACTCGAGGTACGCGTCGTTGGCGTACTTCACCCGCCCGTCGGCGTCGAGGACACAGATCCCCTCGCGTGCGGCTTCCAGCGCCGCCAGTCGCTCCGCCGCGGCCTCGCGCGCTCGGTGCCGCTCCACCTCCCGTCGAATCCGGTTGCCGAGCTTCACGTAGTGAGCCTCCCCCGTCGACTTCTGGACGTGGTCGTTCACACCCGCGGCCAGCGCGTCCGAGACGAGCTCGGGGTCGCCACGACTCGTGTACAACAGGAAGGGGAGCCACGGGCGGCGGCGACGCACGGCCGCGAGGAACTGCAACCCGTCCGTCGACGGCATCTCGTAGTCGCTGAGCAGACAGTCGATCTCGCCGTGACCGCCGTCCGTCTCGCCCTCCGTCTCCCTCGTCCCGTCCGTCTCCGTCTCACCCCCCGTCTCCGTCGTCCCGTACGCCTCCGTCGGCCCTCGCGTCTCCGTCTCGCCGGCGACACTCGTCTCGTCGTCGTCGGGCGTCGCACCCACGGACGTGTCGACGGCCGTCGCGTCGGTCCGCGCCCGTTCGGCCGCAGCCTGTCGGTCGAGGCGGTCCAACACCGCCGCCGGACAGTCGACCGACTCCACGACGACGCCGTCCACGAACCGCTGGAGGCTGTCCGCGACGAGCCGACGGAACCCGGCGTCGTCGTCGACGTGTAACACACGGATCGGGTCGCGAGCCTCGGCGTCCGACATCGTCCACGTCGTTACCACGCCCGCCGGAAGAATTTTTGGCCGATTTCACAGGTGCATTTATATGTGTGGAGCACGTACACACGCCTATGGTCGAGGAAGTCGTGTTCGAATCCGAGCGGCGAGAGGACCGTGCGACGGTGGCGGAGACGCTCCGGACCGTCGCGGACAGACT
Source organism: Halobaculum sp. MBLA0147 (assembly GCF_041361345.1). Taxonomy (NCBI): domain Archaea; kingdom Methanobacteriati; phylum Methanobacteriota; class Halobacteria; order Halobacteriales; family Haloferacaceae; genus Halonovum; species Halonovum rutilum. The sequence continues at coordinate 1,115,803 of NZ_JBGKAD010000001.1, forward strand.
CGAGGCGGACGGTCGCGTCACGCTGTCGGCCGGCGGAGAGTCGGTCGAGATCGACGTCCCCGAGCAGCCGACCTTCGAGGTGAAAGTCGAGAACGAGGGCTCCGAACGGAGTATCGAGTTCGAGTTGGAGTGGGACACCACCGACGGCGCGAGCGACACGGGTGGCTCGCTGTCCGTCGAGTGACGGCCGGCACACACCGGCGTCGAGACGCGGAAACGGCTCGCTGCGGACAGACGACCGGAGCGCCGTGGTACCGCGCCACGGAGCTACCGGTTGCGTCTCCGACAGCGGGACACTGGGGCGGACCACACGGTTGAAATGCCACCGGGTCGAGACGGACGAGTGTCTATGACTGAGAGTGCACGGTGGGGGCGTGGGGCCAGTTCGACCCGGGGGTGGCGAGCGTGACCGACGGACCGGACGCGAGCGACACGGGCGACGCGAGTGTGACACCGGTCCTCGACGGCGGATCGGCACTGTCGGGCGACGCCCCGACCGCGACGCTGGTCGACGACTCACTCACGAGTGTCACGTCGGCCGCGGCGACGACGGCCTCGCTGGTCGTCGTCTGCGGCCCGCCGGGCGTCGGGAAGACGACGGTCGCCGAGACGGCCGCGGAGCGACTCGACGCCACGCTCCTCCGGACGGACGTGGTCCGGAAGGATCTCTTCCCGGCGCCCACCTACAGCGACGAGGAGACCACGCGCGTCTACACGGAACTCTTGGAGCGCGCCCGGTCGCGGCTGGCTCGCGAGGAGTCGGTCGTCCTCGACGGTACGTTCCGGACCCGCGACACCCGCCGTCGTGCGGCCGGCGTCGCCGAGACGACAGACACCCCGGCTCGCCTCGTCCGCGTCGCCTGCGAGGAACCGGTGGTCCGCCGCCGCCTCGCCGACCGCGAGGACGACGCCAGCGACGCCGACTTCGCGGTCCACCGCTCGATCCGCGAGCAGTTCGAACCGCTGGAGTTGGCCCACGCCCGGATCGACAACTCCGGGACTGCGGCGGCGACGCGGCGACAGGTCGAGGAGCGGCTCTAGAACCGACCTTTTTCACTCCTCGGGTGGCGCGCGGCGCGCGCCACCCGAGGAAAAAAGCTCGATCAAAAAGGGCCGCGAGCGCGCCGTTCGGCGCGCTCGCGGTGGATTGCGGTGCCGCGACCGCACCGCTCCGCGACCGCATCGCCGCCGCACCGCTCCGCCACCGCACCGCCACAGCACCGCACCGCCCGCTCCGCTATCGCACCGTCACAGCACCACCCGCCCCACTCCCCCACCGCTACAGCACCGCACCACACCGCCCCACGCCGCCACCGCTCCGCTCTCGCACCCGATACTGTCTCGTCACGTCGACACACTCGAACTCGCTCACGGGGTCAGTCGACGACGACCGTCGTCACCGGCACCGCCGCGGCCTTCCCGACGTGGTCCGCAACGCTCCCCGTCACGAGGCGGTCCAACCCCTGCCGCCGGTGGGTCCCCATGACGACGAAGTCACAGTCTCGCGCCTCGACCTGCTCGACGATCACGTCACCCGGCTCTCCCTCGACGGTCGCACGCTCCAACGACACGTCGCCGATCCGGTCGGCGACCGCCTCGAACACCGCCTCCGGCGACCGCGGGTTCTCGACCGTCCCCGCCTCGCCGGCGGGCGCCGTCTCCGTCTCGTCTGCATCCGGGTCCACGACGTGGAGCGCCACCAGTTCCGCGTCCAACGCCGCCGCGAGTGTGTGTGCGTGATCGACCACCGTCTCCACGTCGCCGTCCCCGGCGACCGGCAGGAGGATTCGCTCGTAGTCGGCCATACGCGTCCGTCGTGACACCACGGAGTTAACTCCTCGTGTTCGCCGCTCGCAGGGGGCGCCCCGGCTCCCGTTCCCACACCACCGGTGCCCGTAGCTTTACCCGACCCTGGTGGGAAGTGGTGGCACATGAGTACACTCGTACTCCGTGACGGCACCGTCGCCGACGCCGACGGCACCGTCGCGGCCGACGTGGCGGTCGACACGACGAACGGGGAGATCACGGCGGTCGGCGACGTGAGCGACGCCGTCGCCGCCGCGGACGACCTCACCGAGATCGACGCGAGCGACGACTACGTCGCGCCGGGGCTGATCGACAGCCACGTCCACATCCAGATGGACGGCCGCGCCGACACCGAGTCGGTCCACGGCGAAGCCACGGAGTCACTCGCGCTGACGGCCGCCGGGAACGCACGCAGCGTGGTCGAGCGCGGCGTCACCACCGTCCGGGACCTCGGCTCCGCGAACGGGTTGGCCGTCCACGTCCGCGACGCCGTCGCGGAGGATCGGATCGTTGGCCCGCGCGTCCGCGCCTGTGGGCGAGCCATCACGATGACCGGCGGCCACGGCCACTGGTTCGGGCGCGAGGCCGACGGCGCCGCCGAGATCCGCACCGCCGTCCGCGAACAGCTGAAGCTCGGCGCGGACGTTGTGAAGTGCATGGCGACCGGCGGCGTCCTCACCGCCGGTGCCGACACGGGTGCCGTCGAACTCACCCGCGAGGAACTCGAGGTGCTCGTCGACACCGCCGCCGCGAAGGGTGTCCCGACCGCGGCACACGCCCACGGGAAGGCCGGGATCGTCAACGCCAGCGAGGCCGGGATCACCAGCGTCGAACACGGCACCTACATGGACCGCGAGGCCGCCGAGATCATGGCCGAGAACGGCACCTACTGGGTGCCCACCGCCAGCGCACTGCGGGGGATCGTCGACAATCCCGACGCCGGCATCCCCGCGGAGGCGATGGCGAAGGCCGAAGACGCCGCCGAGGAGTTCGCCTCCTCGTTCGAGCACGCCGTCGCGGCGGGGGTGCCGATCGCGATGGGGACCGACGCCGGCACCCCGTTCAACTACGCCGACCAGATCCCCGCGGAGTTGGGGTACATGCTGGAGTACGGGATGGAGCCGGAGGCGGTACTGGAGGCGGCGACGGTGAACGCCGCCGACCTACTCGGGCTCGAGGACGTGGGTCTCGTGGAGGCGGGGTACGCCGCCGACCTCGTCGTCGTCCCGGAGAACCCACGCGAGGATCCGACGACGTACGAGGACGCCGCCGTGGTCGTCGCCGACGGCGATCGGATCGTCTGACGGGGAACGAGTCGCCCGCCGGAGTGACCCGCAGCCACCGCCTGCCGACGGGCTGCGACGGCCCCGTCGACGGCCCGCAACGGCCTCGTCGACGGCTCGGATTTAAGGCTTCGCGTACCAGAGTAGTCGACAGACCAGTATGGCGGGGGACATCGCGGAGGTGTTGGACCACGGGCCGGGAGCCGACGCCGAGGAGTTGTCGCTGCGCGAGCGGATCGTCCGCACCGTCGAGATGCTGCGTGGCTCCGACGTGAACGCGCGGCCACTCCGCCCGTCGGACGGCGTCCTCGCCACCTTCGACCTACCGGAGGGCCAGACGGAGGTCGAACGCTACTGGGTGAACGCGCCGTACGCGTACGTCGTGATCACCCACGACCCGGAGGCCGCCGAACACTACTACCACGTCGTCGAGCCGGACCTCGACGCCTTCGAGCGGGAACTGCTCGCCCGCGTCGTCGAGGACATCCGCGACCCACTGTTGTTCCGAGAGGGTGTCGGCCGCGCCGGCGAGGAGACGTTGGAGGCGGAACTCGCGCGGCTGCTCGAACAGTACGGCGCGGAGTTGGACATGAACAGCTTCCACTCGCTGTTGTACTACCTCGCGCGCGACTTCCGCCGGTACGGGAAGGTGGACCCGTTGTTCTACGACGGCCACATCGAGGACATCTCCTGTGACGGCTACGACCTGCCGATCTTCGTCTACCACGACCGCTACACGGACATCGAGACCAACGTCGTGTTCGCTCAAGAGGAGTTGGACAACTACGTCACGCGGCTCGCACAGCGGTCGGGGAACCACGTCTCCGTCGGGGAGCCCATCGTCGGGACGACGCTGCCGAACGGCGCCCGCGTGGAGTTGACGCTCGGGAAGGAGGTGACGCCACGCGGGTCCGCGTTCACGATCCGGAAGTACGCCGACGAGCCGTTCACGCCGATCGACCTGATGAACTACGGGACGTTCTCCGTCGAGCAGATGGCGTACTTCTGGCTGTGTATCGAGCACAACAAGAGTCTCATCTTCGCCGGGGGGACCGCCTCGGGGAAGACAACCTCGATGAACGCGGTGTCGATGTTCATCCCGCCGCGCTCGAAGGTGCTCACCATCGAGGACACCCGCGAGCTGTCGCTGTACCACGACAACTGGCTCTCGTCGGTCACGCGCGAGCAGAGCGGCGAGGGGTCGGACATCGACATGTACGACCTCCTGCGGTCGGCGCTGCGTCACCGGCCGGAGTACATCATCGTCGGGGAGGTGCGTGGCAACGAGGCCGTCACGCTGTTCCAGGCGATGAACACGGGTCACACGACGTTCTCGACGATGCACGCCGACTCCATCGAAACCGTCATCAACCGGCTGGAGAACGAGCCCATCAACGTCCCGCGGGCGATGGTCCAGAGTCTCGACATGCTGTCGATCCAGACGCTCACCCGGTTCGAGGGCGAGCGCGTCCGGCGAGCGAAGACCATCGGCGAGATCGGCGGGATCGACCAGCGGACGGAGGAGCTCAACTACGCCTCCTCGTTCAAGTGGCTCCCGGACTCCGACGAGTTCCAGCGCAACGACTCCTCGCTGCTCGACGAGATCCAAGAGGAGCGCGGCTGGAGTCGCTCGGAGCTGCTCTCGGAGATGGACGACCGCGAGGAGTTCCTCACCTACCTCCAAGACGAGGGGGTCACCGACTACCGGAAGTTCACGGCGCTGGTCAACGAGTACTACGCAGATCCCGAGGAGACGATGAGACGCGTCGAGGAGGACCGGCTGCTGGACGCACTCGCGGACGAGGACGTGGGCGACGACGGCGGTGGACTCGGGGGCGAGAGCACCGGTGGGGGCGGCGAAGACGACGGTGGTGACGGCGACGGCGGGTTCGCCGACGGCAACGCCGGGGACGAGGGTGGCGAGGACGACGACCTGGGAACTGGCGGAGGGGGCGACGAGGAGACGACGGCCGACGGTGACGACGGAGCGACGGGCGACGACGGCGACGGACTCGGTGACGGCCCCGCCGACTTCGACACGGAGCCGAGTGGGGACACGGACGGCAGGAGATCGGACGACGACCCGAGCGTGGGCGGAACCGAGTCGGACGGCGGCGCGGGTGCCGACGGAACCGGGTCGGATGGCGACACGATCGACGGGGACGACCCGGAGACGGACGGGGGAACGGACGACGACCACACCCGCTACGAGCCGAGTGAGGACCTCGGGCTGGAGTGACCGTGGTCTCGGTCGTCTGGTTCCTCCCGCTGGTGCTCGCGCTCGGACTGTTGGCCCCCATCGCGCTCGTCGCGGTCGACGACAGGATCGACCTGGCGGTCACGCGCGTGGCCGTGACGTTCTTCGGGCAGTACGTCGCCGAGGAGAGCGAACAGAAGGTGAACCAACAGCGGCGGATGCGGGCGGCACACGTCGGCGACACCCACCGCTCGTTCGCGGCTCGTACCCTGTTGTTCTCGACGCTCGCGGGGTTGGCCGGGAGTATCCTCGGCGTGTACGTCATCGCCGGCGTCCTGGCGGCGCTCCAACTCGGCAGCGACACGGTGGCGTCTGCGCTCCCGCCGCAACTGTCCTTCCTCGCGGCGCTGACGGACGTGTCGTCGCTCGGGGTCCTCGAGCTGTTCCCGCTGTTGTTGCTCTCCTCGGGGACGTTCGGTGCCGGGCTCGGACTGGGTGCCTACTACGGTCGGTGGATCGTGATGGACCAGCGTGCGTACGCCCGCGCCGGACGGATCGAGGCGACGCTGCCGCGGACGGTGGCGTTCGTCTACGCGCTCTCGCGGTCCGGGATGTCGTTCCCGAAGGTGATGACGACGCTGGCGGAGAACGAGGACGTGTACGGGGAGGCTGCACGGGAGTTGGGCGTGGCGGTCCGCGAGATGGAGACGCTGGGTGCCGACCCGCTGACGGCGATGGATCGGCTCTCGAACCGTACGCCGGCCGACAACATGGCGGAGTTCGCCGGCAACCTCTCGTCGGTGTTGGGCAGCGGGCGGAACCTCTCGGAGTTCCTCCGGAACCAGTACCACCGCTTCCAGGACGAGGCGGAGTCACAACAGGAGCAGTACCTCGAGATCCTCTCGACGATGGCGGAGGCGTACGTCACCGTCCTCGTCGCCGGCCCGTTGTTCCTCATCACGATCCTCGTCGTGATCGGACTCGTGTTGAGTTCGAACACGATCGGACTCCTCCGACTGATGGTGTACATGGCGATCCCACTGGCGACGTTCGCGTTCGTCGTCTACGTCGACTCCATCTCGCAGGGGAACGCCGACGGGACGACGGACGCCGGCGGGTTCACGGACCCACGGAAGGCGCTGGTCGCCGGCACCCTCGACGAGTCCGAGACGGACGGCGACGCGCTCGTCGGCGCCGTCGCCGTCGACACGGGCGACGAGGGTGGCGACACCGGTGGAGAAATTGGCGGGGGAGGTGGCGGCGGTGGCGGAACCGGCGGAACGGGTGGTGGTGACGGAGCTGCTGGGACGAGTGGCGACGGTCGTTCGACGCCCGACGGCGCCGCCGCGACGACGGACGGAGGAACGGTGGACGGTGACGACGGACTCGGTGGCAGTGGCGGCGACGGAGGACTCGGCAGTGGCGGCGACGGAGGACTCGGCAGTGGCGGCGACGGAGGACTCGGCGGTGGTGGCGACGGAAGACTCGGCGGTGGTGGGCTCGGTGGCGACACCGACGTCAGCGGTGACGGCGACGGCGGCGGGCTCGGTGGCGGAGACGAGAGATACGGCGACGGCGGCGGACACGCGTCGGCGGCGGACCCGTGGCAGACGAGCCGGGAGCGGCTGGCGGCGTACGACACACTGTCGACGTACCTGGAGAAGCTCAGAGAGCCGAGTCGACTCGTCCGCGACAACCCGGGCGTGACCGCGTACGTCACCCTCCCGGTCGCGCTCGTGTGGATCGTGGTACGCGCCGGGACGCTCCCGCTAGAGGTGTTCCCGGCGATCCGGACACTCGACAGTCCGATCGTGGAGGGGACCGTGTTCGTCCTCGCGGCGTACGCGGTCGCCTACGAGTACGAGAAGCGGCGGACACGCGGCGTCGAGAAGGCGGTCCCCGACTTCCTCGACCGGATGGCCAGCGTCAACGACGCCGGGATGTCCGTCGTCGAGAGCGTGGAGACGTTGGCAGACGACGACGTGGGTGCGCTCACACCCGAACTCGAGCGGACGTGGCGCGACATGCAGTGGGGTGCCGATCTCGTCACCGCGCTCCACCGGTTGAAGGACCGCGTCGACTCCGTGCTGGTGACGCGGGCGGTCGCCCTGACGACGAACGCCGTCGCCGCCAGCGGGGACGTGGCACCCGTCCTGGAGATCGCCGCCGACGAGGCGCGGTCGACACAACAACTCCGGAGAGAGCGCCGGCAGGTGATGTTGACGTACCTCGTCGTCATCTACGTCTCCTTCTTCGTCTTCCTCGGGATCGTCGCCGCACTGACCACGTCGTTCCTCCCGGCGATCGAGGGCGCGGAGTTGGGTGGCTCGCTGGGCGGGAGTGTCCCCGGTGTCGGTGGCGGCGCGGGCGCGCTCGGCGGGATTCAGAACGTCAACACCGACCAGTACGTGGTGTTGTTCTTCCACGCCTCCGCGATCCAGGGGATCGCCTCCGGTGTCGTCGCCGGACAACTCGGCGAGGGCAACGTTCGCGACGGCGTCAAACACGTCACGTTGATGTTGTTCGTCACCTACGTCGCGTTCACACTGGTGGGTGCCTGAGACCGTGACCGACACCGAGGACGATGCAGAGACGGCGGCCGAGACGGACACACGCGAGCGCGGCGAGACCGGCGAGACGACGGAGGTCGGTGGCGGCACCGAGACCGACGAGACGGAACGGGAGAACGACACCGCAGCCGAGTCCGGCGAGACGGGTGCGTCGGCGAGCGTCGCGGGTGTCGCTGCCACGTACGACGAGATCGCGGAGCACTTCGCGGAGACGCGGGCACACCCCTGGCCGGAGGTCGTCGACTTCGTGGAGACACACGGGGCAGGTGGCGACGACCCCGCACCGGCGGTCGGACGCGGAGACACCGCGGTCGGACACTCTGGGGCCGCCGTCGGGCTGGACCTCGGCTGTGGCAACGGCCGCCACGCGGAACTGTTGGCCGGGGCGACGGACCGCGTGGTCGGCGTCGACGCGAGTCGCGCGCTGCTGGTGACCGCACGCGAGCGCGCCGCCGAACGGGGGTACGCGGACAGTCTCACGACCGTCGTAGGCGACGCCGGGGCACTCCCGCTCGCGTCCGACCGCGTCGCGCTCGTCGTCTACGTCGCCACGCTCCACCACCTCCCGACGCGAGCCGCGCGGGTCGCGTCGCTCTCGGAGGTGGCACGGGTGCTCGCGCCGGGCGGCCGGGCGCTGGTGAGCGCGTGGAGCACGGCCCACGACCGCTTCGACCGGACGGACGGGTTCGACACCGAGATCGACTGGACGCTGCCGGGCGGCGAGACCGTCCCGCGGTTCTACCACGTCTACGATCCCGACGAGTTCCGTGCGGACCTGCGCGCGAGCGACCTGGCGGTCGTCTCCACGCGGGTGTCCAGCGGCAACTGCTACGCCGTCGTCGCGCCGGCCGACGAGTGACTCCCGGCGAGTGAGTGCCGTCGAGTGGAGCAGGTGGCGTCGCAGGACGGACGACCGTGTTCGGATACGTCGACAGTTCCGAGTGACGCGCGAGAGACACGCGAGAGACACGCGAGTGAGACGTGCGTCTCGACTGCGAACGGGGGGTGAAGCGACCCGTGAGCCGCGCGGGGCCTCGCGAACGGAGTGAGTGCGGCCTCGTCAGAGCGTGCTCTGACGGAGGCGGAGCGAGCAGAACACGTGAGGTGCGGCTCCGCCGCGCCTCGATCGGAGGCCGAGCGAGACCGGCGGTCTCGCCGGCAGCCGGTTCTGTGGAGCGAAGTTCCCGCTACCGGCCGCGCGGCGACGGCGTGGCCGCGTGGCGACGGCGTGGCCGCCCGGCGACGGATCTGGGCTTCCCGACTCCTCTCATCTACACGGTCGTTTCTGGTCTGAACACGACCCTGCCGAGAGCCGAAAGGGTGAGGTGGCCGCGCGTCCCCGGGTGTGTGTGAACGACACGGAGGTCGCTCCCCAGGAGGCCACCCACCTCGTCGACCAGAACGGGTTGTCGCAGTTGTTCGCCAACCGAGTCCGTGCGCGTGTGCTCGTGACGCTCTCGTACGCCGACGAGCCGTTGACACCTGCGGCGGTCGCCGACGCCGCCGGTGTCACGGAGAGCGCCGTCTACGAGGCACTCGACCCGCTCGCCGACTTCGAACTGTTCGACACGACGCCGGTGGAGGGGACCGACGACTCGACTGGACGTGGCGACGACGAGCCGCTGCGGTACGCCCTCGCGAGCGACGACGAACTCGTCGCGGCACTCGAACGTGTGGCGCGGCTGGCGACCGAACGGCTCCACCCCGAGGACGGAGAGGAGTCGAACTGACCGGGCTACCGGCGGTACGTGGTCCCCGCCGAGGCGGCGTCGACACTCACTCCAGCGAGACCGTCGTCTCGGCGGCGAGCCCGACGGCGTCTGGGTCGGCGACGTTGACCGCGACCGAGAGGGTGTACTCGCCGGCCGTCGCCGGCTCCCACTCGGCCTCGGAGACACGGAACTGACCGTCCCAACCACGCGAGAAGCGTTTGCGTTCGCCGCGGTCGAAGACGAACCGGTGCGGCTCCTCCGGCGGCTCCTCCGGGTGGTGGACCGCCTCGCGGTGACCGTCGATCGCCCACGTCCACCGCAGCGGCGAGACCGTCTGGACCGACAGCGGCACCGGGAGTGGGTTGGTGAACTCGACCGCGAACGGCACGCGGTCGCCGACGGCGAACGGTCCCTCCGGTGTGTGGACCGCGACACCGAGTGCGCGACACCGCAGCGAGTGCGTCGTCAGCGCGCGGGTGATCCGTTCGACCGGGAGCGTGCGGGCCGCGCGTGGCTCGCGCCGGGCGTCGTCTTCGGCCGGCGAGAACGGGTCGTCGTCGTCTCGCGAGAGCGCGTCCGACTCGTAGATTCGGCGCATCGACTGTGTGTTACGTGGGCGCGGCGCGTGGTTGACTCTTCCGATGACCGGGGTAGGGACGCGGGTGACCCCTCCGATGACGGGGTAGAGCGGGAGAGTCGACCGAGTGGGTGAGAGTGGAGCGACGGAGACGCGACAGCGGAGCGACCGCTCAGTCGTCGCCGCTGGTGCGTTGTCCCTCCACGTCCCCGTTCGCGACCTGCCGCGGTGCGGCGGTGGGCGACGGGTCGGCGTACTCCGGATCGAAGAGGTGACAGGCGGCGTGTCCGGCCGCCGTCTCTCGGAGTTCCGGCTCGGCGGTCGTACACGGGCTGGCGAACGTCTCGCCGACACCCGTCTCCGTCGGGTCGCCGTCGTCGGCGACGACCGCCCCGACGGCGTCGGCCAACGCCCGGTCGGCGTCCGGGTCCGACAGCGTCTCCGGCACGTCGTACTCCTGGCGGATGGCGGTCGGTAGGTCCGGCGCGTCCCCGTTCTCGACGAGCGTCTCCGCCGTCGACACGTCCACGTCGGCCGCCTCGATCCGCGTCACCAGGTCCAACACCGCCCGCCACTCCGACTGCTCCAACTCGAAGTCCGCGGGCGGGATCACCCGCGGACACCGAGTGTGGAACTTACACCCCGACGGCGGGTCGATGGGCGAGGGGACACTCCCCTCCAGGATGATCCGGTCGGCGTCCCACCCGGGGTCTGGCTCCGGAATCGCCGACAGCAACGCCTCCGTGTACGGGTGCTGTGGCGGAGTGAACAGCTCCTCTGGGGTGCCCAGCTCGGCCAGTTCGCCGAGGTACATCACCGCGATGCGGTCGGAGATGTGCTCGACGACCGAGAGGTCGTGTGCGATGAACAGGTACGACAGCCCCAGGTCCTCCTGGAGGTCCTCCAACAAGTTGAGGATCTGTGCCTGGACGGACACGTCCAGTGCCGACACCGGCTCGTCACAGACGATGAAGTCCGGGTCGACGGCGAGTGCGCGGGCGATGCCGATCCGCTGGAGTTGCCCGCCGGAGAACTCGTTGGGGTAGCGGTTGGCGTGACTCGCCGAGAGCCCGACCCGTTCGAGCAGTTCCTTGATCCGCTCGTCGCGGGTGGTCCCCTCGGCGAGCCCGTGGATGTCCAGCGCCTCGCCGATGATGTCGTTGATCGTCAGGCGCGGATTGAGACTCGACTGTGGGTTCTGGAAGACGACCTGCATCTCCTTGCGGAGGTCGCGCAGTTCGTCCTCCGGCAGTCCGGTGATCTCGCGGCCGCGGTAGTACACCGACCCGCCGGTCGGCTCGTCCAACTGCAGCACCGTCCGCCCGACGGTACTCTTCCCACAGCCGGACTCCCCGACGAGCCCCAGCGTCTCCCCCTCGTAGATCTCGAAGGAGACGCCGTCGACCGCCTTCACGTACTGCTGGCGGCCGAGCAGGCGGTCGAAGAACCCGCTCTCGGACTCGTAGTACTTCTGGAGGTTCTCGACGCGGAGCAGCGGCTCCTCACCCGGACGGCGACCACCCTCTGTGGGTGTCTCCGTCCCGGCGCCGGTGGCGCCGTCGGCGTCGCTCACGCGTCACCACCTCCGTCTCCGGAGACGGAGCCGTCCGTCGTCCCGCCGTCGGTGGCCGTCGCGCCGTCGTCGACGGTGACGGTGTAGTCGAGTTCCCCGCGGAGTTCGCCCGTGTGGGCGAGACACGCCGCCGACCGCTCCGCGTGATCGGCCGCGTTCGCGACTTCGCCCGTCTCGACGTTCACCAGTTCCGGCTCGCGGCGAGTACACGCCTCCTCGGCGTACGGACACCGCGGGTGGAAGTTACACCCCGAGGGCATCTCGATCAGATCCGGCATCCGCCCGGGGATCGTCTGGAGCCGGTCTCGGTCGTCGCCGATCCGCGGGATCGAACTCATCAACCCGACGGTGTAGGGGTGTTGTGGGTCGTAGTACACGTCCTCGACTGGGGCCATCTCCACGGGGTGTCCGGCGTACATCACCATCACGCGGTCACAGAACTCCGCCACGACGCCGAGGTCGTGGGTGATGAGCTGGATCGCGGTGTCGAACTCCTCGGTGATCCGCTCCAGCAAGTCGAGGATCTGTGCCTCGATGGTCACGTCCAGTGCCGTCGTCGGCTCGTCGGCGATGATCAGGTCCGGGTCACACGACAGCGCCATCGCCACGACGGCGCGCTGTTGCATCCCGCCGGAGAACTGGTGGGGGTAGTCGGAGTACCGCTCGACCGGGTCGGGGATACCGACCTGTTCGAGCAACTCGATGGTCCGGTCGCGTGCCGCATCCTCGTCGTAGTCCAGGTGGAGGCGGATCGCCTCCGCGATCTGTTCGCCGACGGTGTAGGCGGGGTTCAGGGCGGTCTCGGCGTCCTGGAAGATCATCGAGATCTCGTTGCCGCGGATCTCGCGCATCTCCTCGCGGTCCAACTCCAGGAGGTCCTGGCCCTTGAACCGGATCGAGCCGCTCTCGATCACGCCGGGGTCGTCGATCAGTCGCATCACTGCGAGACTGGTGACGGACTTGCCCGCCCCACTCTCGCCGACGACGCCGAACCGCTCGCCGGCCTCGATCTGGTACGAGAGGTCGTTGGTCGCCTTGACGACGCCGTCTTCCGTGTAGAACCTGACGTTCAGGTCCTCCACTTCGAGCATCGCCATCTAGCGGAACCCTCCGGAACCGGTCTGGTCACCGTGTGGGTCGAAGGCGTCGCGGATGCCGTCGCCCACGAGGTTGATCGCCATCACGAACAGGAAGATGGCGAGTCCGGGGAACACCCCGGCCCACCACCGCCCGCGGGCGATGGAGTCCTGTTCGACGTTCAACATCACGCCCCACTCGGCGGTCGCCGGCGACAGGCCGAGTCCGATGAACCCCAGGGCGGCGGCCGTCAGGACGGTCGTCCCGACGGACAGCGTCGCCTGGACGATCACCGGCGCCATCGCGTTCGGGAGGATGTGCCGGACGATCACGGAGCGGTCCCGCGCACCCAGCGCGCGGGCGGCGGTGACGTACTCGTTCTGTTTCACGCTCAACACCTCCCCGCGGATGATCCGGGCGTACGAGAGCCACCCGACGGCGACGAGCGCGAAGACGAGTTCCCAGTACCCACGCCCGAGGATCGCGATCACCGCGATCGCCAGGACGATGAACGGGAACGCGTACAGCATGTCGACGAGCCGCATGATCGCGCTGTCGACGTAGCCGCCGTAGTAGCCCGCGATGGCACCCAGCGGGACGCCGACAAGTAAGGCGACGGTGACGGCGATGAAGCCCAAGGAGAGACTCCACCGGCCGCCGAACATGATCCGCGAGAGGATGTCGCGGCCGGCCCAGTCGGTCCCGAGTAGGTGCATCCCGATCGGTTCGTCGTTGCCGAAGCTGTCGAGCGACGGCGGGGAGTGGCCGGTGAGGATGTCCTGTTCGGCCGGGTCGGCCGGTGCCAGCGAGAACGGCTGGATCGTCTGGCCGGCCAACACCGGGAACTCCGAGGGGAGACTGATCGGGCGGGCGAAGATCGCGGTGAACACCATCACCCCGATGATCGCCGCGCCGACCAGCGCCAGTCGGTTGCGTTTGAACCGTCGCCACGCGTAGTAGAGCCGGCCCTTGCCGGCCTCCTCGCGGAACGACGGCGTCCACGAGGAGAGGTCGTCGCGGTTCAACACGCTGTCCACGTCGAACCCCTCGACGGTGATACGTCCGCGTTCGGTCGATCGTCTGCGTTCTGTCGACATTGTCAGTACCTGATCCGTGGGTCGAGGTAGGCGTACAACACGTCCGCGAGCAGGTTGGCGAAGATCACCGCCACCCCGATCATCAACACCACCGCCTGGATCACCGGGAAGTCACGGTTCCCGACGCGGCTGACGAGCAGCCGGCCGAGCCCGGGGTAGGCGAACACGATCTCCACCACGACGGAGCCGCTGATGATGAACGCGATCTGGATCGCCGCCACGGTGACGACGGAGATCAGCGAGTTCCGCAGGACGTGTTTCGTGACGACCGTCCGCTCGGGCAACCCCTTCGCGCGAGCGGTCCGGACGTAGTCTTTGTCCATCTCTTCGACCATCGACGACCGCATCAGCCGCATCAGGAGTGCGGTCGAACCCGTGCCGATGGCGAGTGCCGGGAGGATCGTGTAGGTGAGCATCGCCGGGCTGAACAGTCCCTTCTCCGTCGGCGGGAGGATCGAGAACAGGTCCAGCCAGTTGCCGAACACGAGGATGAGGATCAGCCCCAGCCAGAAGTTCGGCAGGGCGATCCCGACCAGCGCGAACACCCGCGAGAACTGGTCGACCAGCGTGTTGCGGTAGTAGGCGGCCGCGATCCCCGCCGGGAGGGCGGTGACGATCGCGACGGCGAACGCCATGATCCCCATCACCAGCGTGTACGGCAGCCGGTCGAGGATCTCGGCGCTGACGGGGCGGCGCGTGATGATCGACTTCCCGAAGTCGAACTGCGCGGCGTCGACGACCCAGTTGACGTACTGGAGCCACACCGGGTCGTCGAGCCCGTACTGTGCGCGGATCTCCGCCTTCGTCTCTGGATCGAGGTCCGTGAACAGCGTGATGAAGTCGATGGGGTCACCCGGGATGATGTGGACCATCCCGAAGGTGATCATCGTGATCCCCAACAGCAGGGGGATCGTGATCAGCACGCGTTTCACGACGAACCGTTGCAGACTCATCGTGCGTAGGTGTCGGTAGTGTGTGACACGGTATGTATGTTGTCGGTGTGTCTGTCGTGTGTTCGGACGGCCGTAGGCACGTCGAGAGCGAGTGTCACGCTCGGATCACCCGCGAACCGCAAAGAGCGGCCGAGTGTGGACGCGTCGCCGCGAGTCGGCGGGCCGTGCGACACGGACCGCCGGGGGCCGCGGCGCAGTGGTCGGCAGGTTGCCGCGGGTCGCCAGTGCGTGTGGCCGTCGCGGGTCGCCAGTGCGTGCGGTGTGGCCGTCACGCGGTCACCGTCGCGACGCGATCACTGCGGCGGGTACGTCACCTGGTCGAGGTGCGGGCTGTACAGCGTGTCGTAGCGGTTGCTGGAGTTCGGGTGCGGCTGCCAGTTGGTCACGTCGTTGACTGCGTCGGCGTTGACCACGTCGATCTTCTGGGCGGTCCACATGTTCGCCTGCGGCAGGTCGTCGGCGACCAACTCTTGGATGTCGTCGTAGATGGGTCGCCGGTCCTCGACGCCGACGGTCGTCTGGCCCTCGGAGATCAACTGGTCCATCTCCTCGCTCTCGTAGAGGTTCCAATTGAACCCGTCCGGCACGTGGTTGTCGGAGGCGAGCAGCCCCTCGACGTGGCCGTTGGGGTCCGAGCCGCCGGTCCACCCGATCCCGACCACGTCCGAGGACTGTGCGGCCCCCTCGGGGTCGAGCAGGAACGGGACGAGGTCGTCGAACGAGCGGACGTCCAACTCCGCCGACAACACGTCCGTGTCGTCGAACGACTGCTGGATGACCTCCATCCAGCGCTCGCGGGTCCGGTTGACGTTCGTGATCAGCGACATCTCGAAGGGCGGCTCGATCCCCTCCTCGTCCAGTGCCTCCTCGATGAGCGAGACGGCCTCCTCCTGGTTCTCGGCGACGTACTCCTCGATCAACTCCTGCTCGCGCTCGGCGTCGAAGTACGCACCCAGTCCGGGGCTGATCGGACCGGCCAACCCGGTGGCACGCCCACCGAAGATCGCGTCGATGATCTCCGCCCGCGGGATGAGCTTCGTCAGGCCGCGCCGGAACTTGTTGTTGCTGTACGGCGACACCTGCACCGGGTACGAGAGGAAGTCGAACCCGACGGCGCTGTCGGCGACGACCGTCCCCGTCTGGCCCTCCCACTGCTGGAGTTCGAACGGCGCCGCGTTGTCGATCATGTCCAGTTCGCCGGAGGCCATCGCCTCCTCCTGGGTCACCTGCTCGGTGATCACGCGGATCGTCACCTGGTCCCACGGCGCCGTCGACGGGTAGTCGTCGCCGTCGTACCAGTAGTCCTCGTACGGCGTGAAGACGACCCGGTCCTCCGCGGAGAACTCGTCGAGTACGAACGGCCCCGTCCCGATCGACTCCTCGGTGAACGTGAAGTCGTCTTCGCCCGGACTCGTCGAGACGCCGTCCACGTCACTCGGGAGGATGGGCACCGCCGAGAGGTTCGTGAGGTACGGAGCGTGTGGCTCCGGTGCCTGGAGTTCGATCTCGTAGTCGCCGAGGACGTTCGTCGACTCGATCCACGCTACGTCGGAGCCGTTGGCCGTCCCACGGGTCCGTTCGATCGAGAAGGCCACGTCCTCCGCGGTCATCTCCTTCCCGGTGTGGAAGGTGACACCCTCACGCAGTTGGAAGGTGTACGTCGAGCCGTCGACGCTCCAGTCCGTGGCCAGTTCCCCGCGGAACTCCGAGAGGTCGAACAGCGGCGCGACCAGCCGGTCGTACGAGAACGCGCCGATGGTGGAGTTCGACGTGGCGTCCGTGATCACCGTCGGGTCGAACGTACCGGGGTTCGCCCCCGCGGAGGCGACGAACTCGCCCGTCTCCACGTTGTCCGGATCGATGTCCTCCGACGTGGGCGTCGGTGTGCCGTCGTCGCCGCCACCGCCGTCGCCGTCCGTCTCCGTGCCGTCCCCACCGGTCGAACAGCCGGCGAGGCCGACGACGGTCCCGCTCCCCATCGCCGCGAGAATCCGTCGCCGTGTACTACGCGTGTGATTGTCGTCCTGTGACATGCGAACTGTATGCGAGGGGTGACTACTAAAAGGCGTCGCCGTCGTGTATCGTGGGTTCGGGTGGAGATCGCTCGACAACACAGTTCACTCGGTCTGTCAGAAACTGTCGGATCGAGGCCGGTGAGAAGATCTAACCGAGACGACACGAGCGGAGACGGTGAAGCGGGGACTTCCTCGCAGATTCGTATCGTACGAGTGGTAGGTCTCTCGTCGTACTCGTGGTCGCTGTCGAGGGAGCGTCGTATCGTGTGCTCCGGCGGCGGTCTCGCGAGACTGGCGGACGTGGGTGCCGCGTGTCAGCGATCCGACGACCGTGGCGAGCTCGGAGTGGCACTTGGGGGTGTGGCGAGCTCGGAGTGGCACTTGGGAGTGTAGCGCTGTGAGGAGCGACACCGGGACGTGTGGTGTTGTGGAGACCGTGACTGCGACGTGTCGTACTGTGTGGAGTGAGGCGTCGGGAGCCGCTGGTACCCCCGAGAGTGGACCGTACCCAGTACAGCGTGACGGGGAGTCGGTCGCGGCTGGTCGTGTGAGGACGAGAGGATGCTCCGGCCGGGATTCGAACCCAGGTCATTGCCTCGAGAGGGCAATATGATTGGCCGGACTACACTACCGGAGCGTGCACTGACAGGTACTGGTGTGACACTCAAAACGGTGTCGTTTCGGCCGCGCCGTGGTGCGGTGTGGCGTGTCGACCGGCCGGGTGGCGGGTGAGCGCTCACCGGGTAGTCCGTCGCCCTCCAGACGAGGAGTGAGCGCTCGCCGGGAGATTCGGCGCCGTCACTCGCGTCGCAGTGCGAGCAGTGCCGCGGCGAGCAGCGCGACGACGGCGACGAGTGATCCGAAGCCGGGGCCCCGTGCGGCCGTCGTCTCCGCGGGTGCGGTCGTCGCGGTCCCAGTCCCGGCGGTCGTCGGCGGTGACACCGTGGACGTGGCGGTGTCCGTCGCCGTGGTCGGCGTCGTCGACGCGTCCGAGTCCGCCGACTCGTCCGGCGTCGAGGTCGGCGTCTCACCCGTCTCGTCCGGCGTGGACGGTGCTGGCGTCGCGGTCTCCGTCGGCCCCTCACCGCTCGGGCTCGGCGTCTCTCCCGTCGGGGTCGGTGTCGTCGTCTCCCCCGTCGGTGCACCCCCACTGCCTCCGCTACCGGCGGTGACCCGGACCTCGCGCGAGACGGTGTCCGCGAGGTCGACACCGTCGACCACTCGGAGGGTGACAGTGACGGTCCCCGTCTCGGTGAAGGTGTACGAGGTAGTCGGAACGGTCGTCGTCCGCTCGAACGTCCCGTCGCCGTCGAAGTCCCACTCGTACGTCTCGATCCCGGCGTTGTCCGAGGAGTTCCCGGCGTCGAGCGTCACTGTCTCCCCCGCGGTGACGGTCTCGGCCGTCGCGAAGGCGGCGGTGGGCGGCTGGATCGGATCACCACCACCACCACCGCCGAACGAGACCGAGCCGACGTCGAACGTCCGACTGACCGTCCGGCTGTTACCGGCCGTGTCGACCAGCGTCGCCTCCAACACGTACCGCGTGTCGTTCTGGAGACTCGTCTCCGTGTAGGTGATCTGGTCGGCGGTCACCGTCGCTGCGCTCGTCACGTCGGCCAGATTGCCCTGAGGACCGAACCGCACCGTGATCGCCGACGGGTCGACCGCGTCGAGGTTGTCCGTCAGGGAGAGTTGCGCCGAGACACCGTCGACGTCGTTGTCGAACGGCGGCTGGGTCGTCCCCGCGACGTTCGTCACGGAGACACTCGTCGCCCGCGGCGCGGTCGTGTCCGGCTGGACCGTCACCGTCCGCGAGACGGTCCGGGTGTTCCCCTCGCCGTCGACCAGCGTGGCCTCCAGCTCGTAGGTCGTCCCCGGCGTGAGACTCGTCGCCGTGTAGTTCACGGTCGAACTCGTCACCAGCGACGAGCTCGTCACGTCCGTGAGCGATCCGCCCGCGGGCCCGAACCGCACGGTGATCGCGGCGGAGTCGACGCCGTTGAAGTCGTCGGAGATCGACAACTCGACCGACGCACGACTCGTCTCGGCCGGGTACGTCGTCCCACTCACCGGGCTCGTGTCCGCCGTGTAGGTCGTGTCGTCGACCGTCGGGCCGGACTCGTCGGTCGCGACCGAGACCGTGCCGACGGTCTTCGTCCGCTCGTTGCCGGCGGCGTCGCGCACCGTCACCTCGACGTTCCGGCTGTCGCCCGGCGAGAGCAGCCCGTTCTTCGTGTCACCGACCGTGAACGAGACGCCGGTGTCGTCGACGGTGACGTTGGCCGCGTCCAGCGTCGTCCCGGCGACCGTCACCGACACCGTCGCGGTGTCGACGCCGGACAGCGGGTCGGTGTAGTCGACGGTGACGGGCACGCGGCGCGTGTCGGGCGCCTGCCCCGTCGCCGGGAGGTCCGTCGACGAGACGGTCGGCGCGGTGTCGTCCGTCTCGACGGTGAACGACCGCGTGACCGTCGTCGACTTGCCCGTCTCGTCGACCACCGTGACGGTCACGTCCGTCGTCCCCGCGCCCGTGACGCCCGTCACCGTCACGGCCGCCTGGTCGTCGGTGATCGACGCCGACGCGTTCGACAGCGTGTCCACGTCGTTGCCGTTCACCTTCACGACCACGGCACTCGCGTCGACGCCAGACACGTCGTCGGAGTAGCTGACGGTGGTAGTGACCTCGGTCGTGTCGTACGGGAACGTCCCCGTGCTCACCGCGGTCGTGTCCGCGGTGTAGCTGGTGGCGTCGACCGTCGGTGCCTCCGTGTCCGGCTGGACGGCCCCGTACGTCGAGAACTTCGTCACCGTGACGAGGAGGTACTCACCCGCCGAGACGCCGCCGGGACCGTCCGGGTCGAAGTTCTGGACCACGCGCGTCGTCCCGCGCTGGTTCCAGGTGTTCGTCGTCTCGTTGTACCGCCGGATCTGGAGCTGGTCGGCCGGCACCGTGTCCAGCAGTCCGATCTGGTCCGTCGGAATCCCGATGGTCGCGCTCGTGAGGTTCTCGTTGGAGAGGTCCCCGCCGAACTCGCCCTCGATGAACTGGTCGCCAGAGACGTTCTCCGTCAGGGCGGCCAGCGGCGTGTCACTGCTGGTCAGCGACGCCAGCGACGTGCCGGAGGCCGTGTCCGCGTCGGGGTTCAACTCGACGAACGTCCCGCCGCCGGTCTCGATGGTGACGTTACCGTCCGCGCCGAACTGTGCGACGGTGCTGATGTTCGTCGTGGAGCTGACCGTGTCCGCGTTCCCGGCCGGGTCCTGCACCGTCACCGTCCCGGTGTAGGTGCCGTCCGTGCCGTCGGTCGTGGTAGTGGCGTCGTACCGGCCGTCGGCGTTCCCGTCGGTGACTTGGACTCTCTGCGTCGATCCGTCGGGCTCACCGAGCGTCACGTTCGGCTTCCCGGAGATCGTCTCGTTGCTGGTGACGACCAGACGCACCTGGTTCGCGCCGGTGGCGATCACCGACACGCCGGCGCTGGGTGCCGCGTCGTCGAACGTGAAGTCGTCGCCGCTGTCGACCTCTGCGGCGTTGCCCACCGTGTCGCTCGCGGTGACGTTCACGTCGTAGGCACCCCGCGGGAGCGACAGCGACCCCACGTCGACGTCCGCGTCGAAGCTCCCGCCGCTCGCGTCGACGGTGACCGTCTCCGCGAACGCCTGGTTCTGCGCGACGAGGACGACCTCGACGCTCCCGACGGACGCGGCACCGCCGTCGGAGACGGAGCCGGTCACCGACAGCGTGTCCGAGCCGTTCAGGTACGTCGTCCCGTCGCTCGTGGTCCCGCCGGTCACCGAGGAGACCGTCACCGACGGCGCCGTCGTGTCGATCTCGACCTCGCTGGTCGCCGTACTACTCCGTCCCAGCGAGTCGTTGGCGACCACTTCGAGCGTGTACGTTCCGTCCAACTCGGTGTTCCCGGCGACCGCGTCGACCGGGACGGTCGCCGTACCGTCCGCGAGCCGATCGGTGAGGTCCGTCGTCTCGACCGGCGTGCCGCTCGTGTCCGTGCCGGCGTACAGCCGCGCGGTCGCGTTCGCGTACGCGGTGTCGGAGGTAGTGGCGTTCAGCGTGACCTCGTCGTCCGGCCCGACGACCGCACTCGTGGACTCCAGCGTCACGTCCGGCGCCTCGGTGTCGAGGACGACCGTCCGCTCGACGGTCGCGACCCGGCTCCCGAAGTTGTCGACCAGCGACACGGCGAGGGTGTGCTCGCCGTCGTCCAGCCCGGAGAGGTCGACGGTCGTCGTCCCGTTCGCGAGAGCGATCGTCCGGGGCGGCCCGCCGTCGACCGACACGATTGCACTGGCGATCCCGGTGTCGACGTTCGTCACGTTGTACGCCAGCGACACGCTGGCGTCCGTGGCCGTCCCGGTGCGGGGCGAGCGGACGGAGAGCGTCGCGTTCGGATTCGTCGGGGCCCGCACCGTGATCGCGGTCGGCCGGTCGCTCCCGGCACGGACGAGCTTCGTCGACGGGTCGGCGCTGTCGAACCGGGTCGTCACCGAGACCGTCCGCGTCTCGCCGCCGGGGACGGAGACCGTCCGTTCGATCTGCTCGCCGTCGACCACGAACGGCACCGTCGTCGTCCCAGACGCGCCGCCGGTGTTCGTCACCCGCGCCGTCACCGTCACCGGCTCGCCGGTGAACACCGTCGTCGGTCCGGCGGTGACGTTCACCGCGAACGTCGCCGGCTGGAGCACCGTGACCTCGCGTGGCGGCCGCTCGTTCACCGTGACGTTGTGGGCGCCCGCGCTCAGCGACCGGTTGAACAAGACGGTCTCCGTCGTGTCGGCACCGACCGACACCGTCCGCTCCGCGACCACGGCGCCGTCGACGCGCAGCGCGACCGTCCGCTCGGCCGCCACGTCGCCGTCGTTCGTCACCGTCGCCGCGACCACCAGCGGCTCGTCGGGTGCGAGTTCACCCGCGACCACGCTCGGGAGCGTGAAGTCGTACCGCACGTCGGCCGGCTGTCGCACGTCGACGGTCGTCTGCGTGCTGTTCGTGTTGCCGGCGCGATCGGTGACGGACAGCGTCACCGTGTACTCGCCCGACTGACTCGGGGTGAACGTCACGTTCGACCGCTGGAACCGGATCGTCTCGCCGTCCGGGGTCGTGACCGTGATCGCGCCGGTCGCGATCCGGTCGTCGTCCGTCGAGGTGCTCGCGTCGAAGCGAACCGCCTGCCCGGCCAGCGGGTTCGAGCGGTTCGTCGCCAGCCGTGCGGTCGGCGGCTCGTCCTCCTCGTCGAGTTCGAACCGGAGACTCCGGTTCTCGTCCATCGTCACCGCGCGCCGCAGCGTCTGGTTCGTGAACCGTGTCCCCTCGCGTGGCTCGACGGTGACACTCACGTTGCCGGCCAACTCCCAGCCGGTCGCCCCGTCGGCCGAGACGAGTTGGCCGTCTTCGAGGAGTGGCCCCTGGATCGTCCAGCCACCGCCCTCGACGGGTGGCCCGAGCGGACCGGCCTCGTGAGTGATCCGCACTCGGGCGTTCGCGACGGAGACCGGATCGCCGTCCTCGTCGACGACGGTCACGTCGAGCACGGACGGGGCGGGGAACTGCTCGTCCAGCGTCCGGTTCGTCTCCGGCGCGTACAGTCCGGCTCCGACGGCGTAGATGTCCGGCACGCCGTCACGGACCGGACCGAAGTCGACGCCACCACTCGCGTTACCCTGGTAGTACGTCACTGCGATCGGCTCCCCCGGCGGCGTCGTGAAGCCGAACTGGCCGTTCCGAACCGAGGTGACCTCGAAGCCACCACCGATCGACCTCGCGACGAACCCGTCGACGGGGGAGCCGTCTGCGGCGGTCAGGCTGCCGTCGATCCGGACGTCCTGGAGCGCGACCGGGCCGGCGAAGCTGCTGGACACGTCGAACTGTCCGTCGCCGGGCGTCGCGAACGACACGCGGTAGCCGTACGCGTTCTCGCTCAGGGTCGCACGCGCGACCGTCGTCCGGTAGGTGTCCGTCGCCGCGTCGTACCGCAGGGGCTCGCCGTCGAGCACCGCCTCGCTCTCGAACGGTTCGCCGGTGAACAGGTCGAGGCGGGCGGTCGCGGCGTCGCCGAGCGAACTCCGCGGGATCGAGAACGTCACCGTGTCGCCGTCGACAGTCGCGTTCAACTCGCCCGCGTAGTCGAACACCATCGGGGTCCCGGTCGTGCTCGCGACCGTCGCGTCCGTGCTGGCGTTGCGCAGCGTCACGGAGTAGTTCGAGACGCCCGGGCCAGTGACGGCCTGTGACTCGTTCGGGATCGAGCCCGAGACGACGGACAGCGGCACTTCGACGCGCTGTCCGTCTCGGAAGGTCGTGAGCAGCGGTTGGATCGGCTCACCCTCGGGGTCGTGCAGCTCCAGCGCGAACCGCGAGAACGCCTCGACGGAGACGGTCTCGGTCGCGACCAGCGAGACCGCGTCCTGGCTCTCTCGGTCCACGTCGATCACGTACCGGTCGCCCCGGTCGAACGTGATCGGCTTCGTCGCGAGCAGCGTCAGATCGTTCGAGAGTCGCTGTGGATCGACGCCGCTCCCGATCGTCCCGAGTTCGTCCGGGTGGCGGACGTCCAGCGTCGCGCCGGTTACGCGGAACTCGGTCGTGGTGTCGACGAATCGACCGCCTTCGTCTCGCAGACCGAGGACCACGGTGTACTCGTCTGGAGTCTGCGGCGTGAACTGGATCGAGGGCCCGCGTCCCTCCGCCACGGGGCCCTCCTGCCCGCGTCTGGTGACGCTCCAGAAGTACTCCGTGACGCCGGTGTCGTCGCTGACGTTCACCGCGTCGAGTTGGACCGTCTCGCCGACCGTCGGCTCGGTGACGTTCACCGCCACGTCGGCGGTCGGAGGAGTCACGTCGGCACGGAACGTGGTCGTGTTCCGCGCGACGACGGTCCCGTCGGCGCCGACGGTCTCGTCGACGAGTTCGGCGGCGAGCTCCACGTCACCCGACAGCAGCCCAGCGGGAATCTCGAACGTTACCGACCCGTCGGTTCCGGCTAACGAGGTGTTCCGAGCCACGACGGTGCCGTTCCCGTTCGTCGCGTTGATCACGCGGAGTTCGTAGTTCGCCGGATCGTCGCCTCCGGTCGTGTACGCCAGCCCCAGCCCCAGCGGCCGGTCGTCGGCGTACGTCTCGGTCGTCTCCGGACCGAAGACGGCGGGCTGTGGTCCGGTCTCGCCGCCACCACCGCCGCTGCTGGCGAGGAACGTGGTGGAGTTCCGTGCGACGACGGTCCCGTTGACGAGCTCGGCGTCGAGCGTCACGTTACCGGACAACGACCCGACAGGGATCTCGAACGTCACCGACCCGCCGGTTCCGGCCAGCGAGGCGTTCCGTGCCACGACCGTGCCGTTCCCGTTCGTCGCGTTGACCACCCGGAAGACGTAGTTGGCCGGGTCGCGCCCACCCGTCGAGTAGCCGAGTCCGAGCGTCAACGGCTCGGTGTCCACGTACTCCTGTGTCGTCTCCGGACCGAAGACGGCGGGTGGCGGTGCGGTCTCACCACCGCCAGCGGCCGTGTCACCGAAGCTCGCGGTGTCGGTGGCGATCACGTCGTCGGTCCCGTTCCGCAGGCGCACCGCAACGGTGGTGTCACCGACTACCGCACCCACCGGGAGCGTGAACTCGACCGACGCTGCGGTGGCGATCAGCGTGGTGTTGGCCGCGACGACGGTGCCGTTCCCGCTCGTCGCGTTCACCAACTCGACCGTCAGGTCCGACGGCGTTCGACTGCCCCCGTCGTAGAACGCCGAGACGAGCGTCGGCGTACTCGAGTTGTACGTCGTGTCGGACAGTGAGACGTCCGCCGGACCGGGGGCCGTCGCGGCGGTGTACGACGCGGTCGTCGACGCGATCACCCCGTTCGACCCGTTCAACAGTCGGAACGCGAGTGTCACGTCTCCTGCCAACGCGCCGCTGGGGACGACGGCGGTCACGGGAACGGTCGTGTCGGTCAACGTGGTGTTCGTCGCGACGACGGTGTCGTTTCCGCCGGTCACGTTCGCGACCTCCACTGTCAGTGTCGTCGGGTCACGCTCGCCCGCGTCGTAACTCGCCGCGACACCGGTCGGCGTCGCCGGGTCGTACCCCTCGCCCGTCGCCGAGATCGAAGCCGGCGGTGGTGCGGTCGAGACGTTCGTCACCGTCACGGCGAAACTGTCGGTGGCCTCAACCGAACCGTTCCGGTTCAACAACACCGTGGCGGTGAAGTTCGTCGACACCCCAGCCGGGACGGTGAGGTTCACCGTCCCCTGTTGACCGTCGGACGGCGTCGTCTGGTCGAGCGGACCGACGCCACTGTCTCCGCGTAGCCCCACCGTGTAGTCGCCCGCCGGTCGGTTCCCGACGTTGTACGCGACCTGAAGCGTGGAGTCGGTCGCCACGTCCAGTGTCGCGTCGTTCCCGGCGACGGCAGGTGCGTTGCCCGCCGTGTTCGCCGCCGCAGCTCCACCCGCGATCACCTGTCCACCGACGGGCTGGACGGCGACCGACAACACGACCATCGTCGCCAACACCAGCGCCCGCATCTTCTGCCCCGTGTCAACAGTCCCCATGATACCGGGTGGTGAAACGTCGATGAATCATAATACTGTTCACCGAGTATCAGATTCGATACTCTAGAGGGTAGTTGTGAGAAAAGGTCACACGTCCGTTCGGTGAAACGGACCGGTTCGGCCGCGACGGATCACACCGGAGACCGGTCGGTGGCGGTCGGAGGCGACACGCGACCGGGAGAGCGACTCCGGCGCGTTCAAGAGGCGCCCGGTCGTACCGAGAGTCGATGAGTACACAGACGTACGCGCCGGTCGACCACCACGTCGACGACCCGGAGACGGCCGTCGCGTCGGGCGACCGGAAGATCGAGTGGGCGCGCCAACACATGCCGATCCTCGCCGAACTCCGCGAGCAGTTCCGCGAGGACCGGCCGTTCGAGGGCGAGACGATCGGGATGGCGATGCACGTCGAGGCGACGACGGCGAACCTCGTCACGCTGCTGGCGGACGGCGGCGCGGAGGTCGCGATCACCGGCTGTAACCCGCTGTCGACCCACGACGACGTGAGCGCCGCGTTGAACGCCCGCGAGTCGATCACCTCCTACGCGGTCCGTGGCGTGGGTGACGATGACTACTACGCTGCCATCGAGGCCGTCATCGACCACGAGCCGACCGTCACCGTCGACGACGGGATGGACATGGTCGCGGCGATCCACGAGGACTACCCGGATCTGATCGACACCATCGTCGGCGGGTGCGAGGAGACGACGACGGGCGTCCACCGCCTGCGAGCGATGGACGCGGACGGAGAACTCGACTACCCCGTCTTCGCGGTCAACGACACGCCGATGAAGCGGCTGTTCGACAACGTTCACGGGACGGGCGAGTCCGCGCTGTCGACCATCGTCCAGACGACGAACCTCTCGTTGGCCGCGAAGAACGTCGTCGTCGCCGGCTTCGGCGACTGTGGCCGCGGCGTCGCGAAGAAGGCCGCGGGGCAGAACGCCGACGTGATCGTCTGCGAGGTCGACCCCCGGAAGGCGCTGGAGGCGCACATGGAGGGGTACGACGTGCTCCCGATAGCGGAGGCCGCCGAGATCGGCGACGTGTTCGTCACGACGACCGGCAACCGCGACGTGATCACCCGCGAGCACTTCGAGGTGATGGACGACGGCGTCCTGCTCGCCAACGCGGGCCACTTCGACGTGGAGGTGAACGTCGAGCACCTCGACGACCTCGCCGTGGACCGGTACGAGGCACGCGAGGGTGTCGAGGCGTTCGAGATGCCGGACGGCCGCCGGCTGAACCTGCTGGCGGAGGGGCGGCTGGTCAACCTCGCCGCGCCGCTCGGGCAGGGCCACCCGGTCGAGGTGATGGACCAGAGCTTCGGCGTGCAGGCCGTCTGTGTCCGCGAACTCGTCGCGAACGCCGACGACTACGACGCCGGCGTCCACGAGGTCCCCGACGAACTGGACCGCGAGGTCGCCGACGTGAAACTGACCGCCGAGGGCGTCGCCTACGACGAGCTCACCGACGAACAGCGCGAGTACATGGGCTCGTGGCAACACGGGACCTGATCGGCACCGGAATCGAACCCGATCCGCGCTCGACCACCGGTCTCGGCGCCACTCTGTTCGTCTCGACCGCTCCGTGCTGTCTGCTGCGACCACCGCCAGGTCACTCCACGGCGTCCCAGCCCGGGGTCGACGGCGCGCCACGCGCCTCCTCGACCACACTCGGGTCCGGCGGATCGGTCGCGAGGTGTCCACGGCCGTCGCCGTCGACCGCTCGGTCCCGGTCGGCCGCCCGTTCCCAGTCGGCCGCCGCCGCGGCGGCCCACGACTCATCGGCAGTCTCGCGGATCCGTTCGGTCGCCCGTTCGCGGCGCGACTCGTCGACCGCCAGCGACCCCGGTGTGGAGGCGGCCGCGACACCCACGAACGTCGCGCAGTCGGCGGGCGTCGGCTCCTCGTTCGCGACGCGGGCGACGGTGCCGGCGAGGGCGTCCGGTTCCGGGTGGGCGAACACCGTCCCGCCGAGCGCCTGCGGGCCGAACGGCGACGGGGGCCGCTCGGCGGGTGGCTCGCCGTCGACGAGTCGCTCGCCGGGCGTCCCGTGGGCGCGTTCGACGCGTCCACACTCCGTCTCCGTCTCGAGGGCGAGGTTGTGACCGGGGTACGTCCGACACGTCCGCGGGTACTCCGCGGTGTCGTGGATCCGGCACTGGAGCGTCTCCGGGTCGAGGAACACACACGTCTCCAGCCACCGTGTCGGCGTGTCGAACGGCGCGACCGGCTTGGGTACCGTCCGGAGTCCGACGGCGAACAGCGGTCGCCCGTCCGCCGCCGGGAGGCGGTAGTCGTCGACCTCGACGGTCGGGACTGTCGGTGTGTCGCCGTCGGAGGTGTCCGTGTCGGAGTCGTCGCTCTCGTCACTCCCGACGACGAACAACCGCGGCGCGAGAGCGTCGACGAGACCGGCCGCGAGGAACGCTCGCACCTCGTCGCTCGTCAGTGGCACGAGGTTGTACGTGTCGTCGAGCGCCCGGTACCGGCCCCGACGCTCGTGGTCCGGCGCGCCACCGAGCGGTCGCCAGTCGACACAGCAGCCGGCACACCCCTCGCAGTTCGTCTGCACGGAGCGTGGTACGCCGTCACACTGGAAAGCCGTGTCGCCGGTCGCAGCGACCGCGAGGTGTGAGTGGGTAAGTTAACCCACGGCTAAAGCCGTGGGCTTTCACCATGGACTCCCGCTCTGGCCGAATCCGGCAGGGGTTTGACCCCGTTCGCGTTCAGCATCCCGGTGTTCAAGCGCACACCTACGGGTGCGCCTCCTTCGCCCCCGGTTTGGTTGCGAAGGAGTCGATAGCCGATATTCTTGGCCGCGTTGTAGTCCGCGTGGTTCTCGTACCCGCAGGACTGACAGCAAAACGTGTCCCGTACCGGGCGGTTGTTCTCGTGGGTGAATCCACACGACGAACACCGTCGCGACGTGTTCTTCGGGTTCACCTGCTCGACTCGGATACCGCGCTCTTTAGCCTTGTACGAGACGTACTCGTACAGGCGACGGAACGCCCACTCGTGGAATCGCCGGGTGTTGGGCATCCGGTCGCGGATGTCTGTCAAGTCCTCGAAGGCTATCACCGTACAGCCGTTCTCGACGGCTTCCACGACGAGTTCGTTCGCCACGCGGTGAAGATACTGCTCGAAGCGGCCCGTCTCCTTGCGTCCGACCGCTTGGACGCTCTCGTGTGCCCACCGCGACCCGCACTCTTGGAGGGATTTGCGGCGCTCGACGTACTCCGTCCGCCAGTGGTTCAATTCGTCGGCAGACCAGAACACGCCGGTCGAAGTGACGGCGATGTTCTCGACCCCGAGGTCCACGCCGAGAACCGTTCCGTTCTCGACTGGTTCTGGGTCGCCCACGTCCGCCTTTGTTCGGACGTGAAGGTAGAAGTCGCCACGACGGTAGTGGAGTGTCGCGCCGGTCGTTTCCCACTCCTCGGAGTGCAGGTACTCCGAGTGGGGCGTGTCACGGGTTTCGCCGGGCAAGACGTACTCGGCGGTGACGCGCCCATCGACGGTGGACAGCGAAGCGTGGTCGTCGTGGAACGTGGCGTTGCGCTGGTTGTATTCGCAAAACGGTGTGGTGAACGTCGGCAACGAGGCATATTCGCCCTTCGACCACTTGGCGACCACACTATCAAGTGCACCGACAGCACGGTCACGAGCCGATTGGACGTGATTGCTGTGGAGTCGGGTCTGCTCGCGTACCTCGTCGTAGGTTATGTCGTGGAGGACCGACGAGCGGGTTTCGACCCACTCGCCCTCCCATGCGGCGTCTACGACGTAGTTGGCGGCCCACAGGAACTCGTCAATCGTCTCGTGAAGCAGGTCCGCCTGTTCGTCGGTCACGTCGAGTTTAACCGGGACCGTGCGGCGGACCCCCATATTCATCATGACAAGACTCATACTTAAAACCATTAATATAGTCCAGTGGGGGAGTCAGCCTGCCACCGACAACGGCAGTAGTGTAGCCAAGCGAACGCGCTTCCTCCCACCCCTGAAGGGGTGGGTTTCCGCGCTGTGGTACCTATGAGTAGACGAGCGCGTGAGACACTCGTCAGAGTGTGCTCGGACGGGAGAGGGGCGTGCGAAGCGTGTGAGGTACGGCGCAGCCGCCAGGCGACGGATGGAGGCTACCCGAGTGGTAGTCTCACCCGACTGCGCAGCCTCGTCCGAGTGGCGTCGGGCAGACGACGCGCAAGCTTTTCGACGGCGGCACTCGCAGTCACGGACCGATGACCGACCGCTACGACGACCTGGGCCTCGTCGCCGGGCTGGAGATCCACCAGCAACTCGACACGGCGACGAAGCTGTTCTGCGAGTCGCCGACGGAGTTGCGCGACCCCGAGGAGGCCGACCGGCGGTTCACCCGCTACCTCCACCCGACGCGCTCGGAGTTGGGCGAGATCGACGAGGCCGCCCTCGAGGAGTCGCGCGTCGACCGCGAGTTCGAGTACCTCGCGTACGACACCACCTGTCTCGTCGAGGAGGACGACGAGCCGCCGAGCCGCGTCGACGAGGAGGCGCTCGACGTGGCCGTCCAGATCGCGGCGTTGCTCGACGCCGCCGTCGTCGACGAGATCCAGGTGATGCGCAAGATCGTCATCGACGGCTCGAACACCTCCGGCTTCCAGCGGTCGATGCTCGTCGCCCGCGGCGGCGAGATCGAGACCAGCGAGGGACCCGTCTCGATCGAGGACCTGATGCTCGAAGAGGAGTCCGCCAAGAAGGTCGAGGAGACCGAGGACGGCGTCGTCTACTCGCTGGACCGGCTGGGGATCCCACTGGTCGAGATCGGCACCGGCCCGGACATCCGGAGTCCGGCACAGGCCCGCGAGGCCGCCGAGCGGATCGGCACTCTCCTGCGCTCGACCGGCTCCGTGCGGCGCGGGCTCGGCACGATCCGCCAGGACGTGAACGTCTCCATCGAGGAGGGTGCTCGCGTCGAGATCAAGGGTGTCCAGGCGCTCGACCAGATCGACGAGATCGTCGCGGGCGAGGTCGACCGGCAGGAGGCACTCGTCGAGATCGCCGCGGAACTCGCGGAGCGGGACGCGAGCGTCGGCGAGCCGGTCGAGGTGAGCGACGTGTTCGCGGACACCGACTCGGGCGTGATCGGCGGTGCGCTCGCGGACGACGGCGAGGTGCGGGCGGTGCGACTCGCCGGCTTCGACGGGCTCGTCGGCCGGGAACTCCAGCCGGACCGGCGACTCGGGACGGAGCTGTCGGACCACGCCAAGCGGAACGGCGCCGGCGGCGTGTTCCACACCGACGAGTTGCCCGCCTACGGCGTCACCGAGTCGGAGGTCGCGGCGCTGCGCGAAGCCGTCGACGCCGACGCGGACGACGCCGTCGTACTCGTCGCCGACGAGCCGAGCGTCGCACGCAACGCGATCGAGGCGGTCAGCGAGCGCGCCGAAGCCGCCATCGAGGGTGTCCCCGAGGAGACGCGCGGCGCGAACGACGACGGGACGACCCAGTACCTCCGTCCGCTCCCGGGTGCGGCGCGTCTCTACCCGGAGACGGACGTGCCACCCGTCGAGCCGGACACCGAGGACGTGTCCGTCCCGGAACTGCTCGACGAGAAGGCGGCGCGGTACGCCGACGAGTACGGTCTCGACGAGGGCCTCGCCGAGCAGGTGGCGTTCGGCCGGCGGTGGCCGCTGTTCGAGTCCGTCGTCGCCGACGGCGTCGACCCGACGCTGGCCGCGACGACGCTGGAGTCGACGCTGACGGAACTGCGCCGCGACGACGTGCCGGTCGCGGACCTCTCCGACGAGGCGCTCCGTGGCACGCTGGAGTTGGTCGCGGCCGACGACCTCGCCAGCGAGGGGGTCGAACAGGTGTTGACCGTCCTCGCCGAGCAGCCCTCGCTCTCGCCCGAGGAGGCGGTCGAGGAGGCCGGACTCTCCGGCGTCGGCGAGGCCGAGGTGCGCGAGGCGGTCGTCGAGGTCGTCGAGCGCAACGAGGCGCAGGTCGCCGAGGAGGGGATGGGTGCCTTCTCCGGACTGATGGGCGAGGCGATGGGCGCACTCCGCGGGAAGGCCGACGGCGACCTCGTGAGCGACGTGCTCCGCGAGGAGATCCAGAAGCGCGCCTGACGCCCCGGTTCTGGGTCGTCCGTCGCGGTACCGTCGGGGCTGGACGCACCCACCCAGTGTGATTCATCTGCCACATTCGAGGAATTTATACGATCGAGTGGCGAACTGTGCTGCGTGTCGGGGGAGACGGCGGCGCAGGCGGCGGCGTTCGGTGCGTTGAGCGACGAGACGCGGGTGTCGATCCTGCGGGAGCTGTACACAGTGGTCCGGGCGGAGCGGGGCCGAGAGACGGCGGTGTCGTACTCCGACCTCCAACGAGCCGTGGGCGCCGAGGACAGCGGACGGTTCAACTACCACCTCGAACAGTTGGTCGGGCGGTTCGTCGAGCGGACCGACGAGGGCTACGAACTCAGGGAGGCCGGACGGGCGGTCGCACGACTCCTCCACCGTGGGACGCTCACCGGCGGTGCCGAGTTCGAGCCACGACCGATCGAGACGACGTGTCGACTGTGTGGGGGGCCGTTGCGGGTGGCGTACGACGACCAACACCTCGTCGTCACCTGCGAGAACTGCTCGGGGGTGTTCGGCGACGGAGGCGCCGGCGGACTCCACGCGGCGATGGACGTGCCGCCGTCGGCCGTCGAGGCGCGCGACGCGGCGGCGCTGCTGGCGGTGGCAGTGCGGCGCTTCGAACACCGGGCGGCGATGAGCGGTGGCGGCACGTGTCCGGAGTGTTGTGGCCGCGTCCGGACGGAGTTACAGGTGTGTGCGGCGCACGACCCGGCGCCGGAGACGTGGGACTACGAGCCGCGACCCACCGAGCCGTGCGCGGCGTGCGGCCGCGTCGTCCCGGTGGTGGCGGTGACGACCTGCGAGTCGTGTGACCGGTGGCGGTTCGGACCGCCGGTCGTCGCCGCGGCGGACGACCAGACGGTACGGCGGCTCCTAGCCGAGCGGCTCCCGGCCGGCGGTTGGGAGCGGTTCGCGGCCACGCGGTGGCTCCCGACCGGACTGCGACGCAGCGAGGACGGGTGGCTCGTCGAACTCCCGTCGCCGGACGGCGACGGCACGGTTGCGGTCGACGACACGCTGTCCGTAGTCGAGGAGTCCGCAGACTGACAGCCTGCCTCCTGCCGTTCGTTCCCGGCGTCCGGCTCACTCCTCGGGAGCGTCCCGGTCGGGCGGGCGCTCGTTCGGGTGGACGACGGTGAACTGGTCGAGGTCCGTCGTACACCAGTGACAGAAGTCGAGCGAGGGGTCGAGGTCGTTGCCACAGGCCGGACAGGTCAACAACTCGCCGTCGGCGGAGACGGAGAGGGTCCGCTGGCCGCGGTCCGCGGTGCGGGCGGCGTCGAGTGCGCCCGCCAGCGTGACGAGGTACACCGGCGCGAGTTCGATCACGTCGACGGTCCCCCCATCGAGGAGTCCGCGGGCGGCCTCGGGCGAGACCAACAGGGCGCTCGTCGCGACCGTCAGGAGCAGCCAGCCGGCCGCACGGCGGTAGCGTCGCAGGTAGAGGTGGCCGGCACCGGCCACGAGCAGACTCAACACGCCCGCGATCAGCGGCCGTCGGAGTCGGGCGAGGTTCACGCCTCCAGAGTGGAGAGAGGCGGGTTTGAACGTTGTGGCACCGTCTCACCGGTGTCGGTGGGGTCGCTCGTGGACGGGTGGTGGCGGCTCGCTGCCGGGTCGCGTCGCCACGAGTCACCCCCTGCCGCGGCACGTCTCCGTGGGTTACACCCCTGCCACGTCACGTCTCCGCGAGTCGCCCGCTCCGACACGCTTATTCGCGTCTCGTGCCGACCGGAGAGTGATGAGTGAGGCCGCGAGCGACGGGGAGCCCGAGGAGTCGGCGGCGTTCCGACGCGTCTGCGAGGAGCTCGTCGACCGGATCCTCGACGGGGAGGTGGACCGCGAGAACTTGGAGTCCGCCAAGCTGTCGGTGTGTTCCGACTACTCCTCCCCGAAGGTGCCCAAGAACACGGACATCCTCCAGCGGGCGCCCGACGACCGCCGCGAGGACGTGAAGGAGGTCGTCCAGCGCAAACCCGTCCGGACCGCCTCCGGCGTCTCGCCGGTGGCGATCATGACCTCCCCGCACATGTGTCCCCACGGGAAGTGTCTCTACTGTCCCGGCGGCCCCGCCTCGGAGTTCTCCAGCGCACAGAGCTACACGGGCCACGAGCCGGCGGCGGCCCGCGGCAAACAGAACGACTACGACCCGTACGGACAGGTGACGCTGCGGCTCGAACAACTGCGCCACATCGGCCACCCGGTGGACAAGGTGGAGCTGATCCTGATGGGCGGGACGATGACCGCCCGGAGTCACGACTACCAGGAGTGGTTCGTCAAGCGGGCGCTGCAGGCGATGAACGAGTACGACACGGACTCGGACCCGGCGCCCGCCGAGGGGGAGTCGTTCGCGCAGGCTCCCGACGAGTACGACTTCGAGTACCTCGAAGACGTGAAGCGGCGCAACGAGACGGGCGACGTGCGCTGTGTCGGGATCACCTTCGAGACGAAGCCAGACTGGTGTGACCCCGAGCAGATCGACCGGATGTTGCGTCTCGGCGGGACGAAGGTGGAGGTCGGTGTCCAGACCACCTACGAGCGGATCAACCGCGAGATGCACCGCGGCCACGGCGTCGGTGCCTCGCGGGACGCCAACCGGCGGCTGCGCGACGCGGCGTTCAAAGTCGGCTTCCACATGATGCCGGGCCAGCCCGGGATGACCGAACAGATGGTGCGGGAGGACTTCCGACGCCTGTTCGAGAACCCGGACTGGCGGCCGGACTACCTGAAGATCTACCCGACGCTCGTCGTCCGCGGGACGCGCGTGTACGACCAGTGGCGCCGCGACGACTTCGACCCGCTGGACAACGAGCAGGCGGCGGACCTGCTGGCGGACGTGATGGACCGTATCCCCAAGTACTGTCGGCTCCAGCGCGTCCAACGCGACATCCCGGCGGACTTCATCGACGCGGGCGTCTGGAAGTCGAACCTCCGGCAGTTGGCCGCCCAGCGCGCCGCGGACAAGGGGTACACGCTCTCGGACATCCGGGCACGCGAGGTGGGCCACAACGACGCGACGCCGGACCCCGACGACGTGGAACTGCAGGTGCTGGAGTACGAGTCCGGCGGCGGACTCGAACAGTTCCTCTCGTTCGAGGACACCGAACGAGACCTGCTGGTCGGGTTCTGCCGGCTGCGGTTCCCGTCGTACTCGCACGCGGCACCGGGGACGGACCGGATCGAGACAGACCCGGTCAGGCGGGAACTGCGCGACGCCGCCCTCGTGCGGGAGCTCCACGTCTACGGCTCGCCGGCGACGTTCGGCGACGAGGAGGGTGACTGGCAACACCGCGGCTACGGCCGGCGACTGTTGGAGGCCGCCGAGGAGCGGGCCCGCGACGCCGGCTTCGAGAAGCTGTCGGTTATCTCCGGGATCGGCGTCCGCGAGTACTACCGCGAGAAGCTGGGCTACTACCAGGACGGTCCGTACGTCAGTCGCCGGCTGTGAGTTCACCCGGTGGTCTGCGCGCGGTTCGTCGGAGGCTCGGTGCGAGCACTCGCAGCGCTACGGCAGCCGAGTTTATACGTGACGGCGACCGAGTGGACGTGTGACGCAGGAGAGTCCGACGCCCACGCCGACGGGGTCGGGAGCGACGGGTGGCGGAGCGGGCGGCGGAGGAGCGACGGGTGGCGGACCGAGCGGCGTCGGTCCCGAGACCGGCGGGCTCTTGGCGCGAGTGGGTGCGGAACTGTTGGCGGTCGCACGCGACCTCTTCGGCGGGCTGGCGAGTACGGAGTCGCGGGTACTCGCCACGCTGGCGGTGCTACTCGTCGCCGTCGGCGGCGGCCTGGTCGTGTTGCCGCGCGGGCTCCGGCTGCTCGGGCGGGTCGTCGCCCGCGTCGGGTTCGGCCGGGAGTTCTCGGACGAGGAGCAGGCGGCGTACGACTACGTCCTCGCGGAGTCGCTGGCACTCCGGACGCTCCAGGTCGTGCTCGGGGTGAGCGCGCTGGTGTCGACGCTGTTGATCTGGGGGTTCGCGGGCGTGGCGAGCGATCTGGCGACGCTGTTCGGGAGCGCCGCGCCGACCGTCGGCCGGGTGGTCGTCACCGTCGTGCTGTTCGCGGCGGCACTCGTCGCCGCGGACCTCCTAGAGGCGAAGATGGAGGAGTTCGCGGAGGCGTCGACGCTGATCAACCGCCACCAGCAGGGGATCGCCTTCCAGGTGGTGCGCGTCTCGCTGCTGATCGCGGTCGGGTTGACGACGCTGTCCGTCTGGGACTTCTCGCTGGACGGCCTGCTCGTCGGGGCCGGGTTCCTCGGGATCGTCGTCGGGATCGCCGCCCAACAGACGCTGTCGTCGCTGATCGCCGGGTTCGTCATCATGTTCTCGCGGCCGTTCGAGTTGGGCGACTGGGTCGAGATCGACGACACGGAGGGCGTGGTGACGGACATCACGATCATGAACACCCGGCTGCGGACGGCGTGGGGTGACACCGTCGTGTTGCCCAACGACCAGGTGAGCAACGCGACGGTCGCGAACCACACCGAACAGAACCGGCTGCGACTCTCCGTGGACGTGGGTGTCGACTACGGGACGGACCTGGATCTGGCACGCGAGACGGCGCTGACGGCCATCGGCACCGCCGACAAGGTGGAGTCGGTGCCGACCCCGCAGGTGTTGCCGAAGGCGTTCGGCGACTCGGCGGTCGTGTTGGAGTGTCGCTTCTGGATCAAGAACCCGAGTGCCCGGACCCGCGCGTTGGCGACGGCGTCGGTGGTCCAGGCGATCCGGAACCACTTCGCGGCCGCGGACGTGAAGATCCCGTTCCCGCAGCGGGAACTCTCCGGGCGGCCGGAGACCGGCGGGCTCGCCGTGCGCGACCGCGCCGAGGCGTCCGTCTCCGTCGCGGAGGAGGGTGTCCGCGAGGGTGACACGAGGCGAGACGGCGAGACGGGCGGAGACGGCGACCCGAGACGAGACGGTGCCGACGGGACCCACCACGGCGAGGAGACACGGCGGCGGCCGCCCGTCGACGGGAGCGACCCCGAGCCGGCGACGGACGGCTCCGGGACGGCCGCGAGCGACCGGAGTGAAGACTCGGAGTCCGGGCGCCGGTCCAGATCGGACGAGTGATCGGTACCGTCGTCTGGACTCGTGTACGGGCGGCCCGACGGCGGTGTCCGGTGTCGGAGCGGTGTGGTGCAGTGTCGTCGAGAGCGGCAGACTTTAGCGGTTCACGACCCTGCCGAGTGTATGATCCAGGCGGGTGAGGACGCGCCGGACTTCACGGCGTCCGTGGCGACGGCGGGGGGCGAACTAGAGACACTGACGCTGTCGGACCGACTCGAGGACGCACCGGTGGTGCTGGCGTTCTTCCCGGCGGCGTTCTCGGGGACGTGTACCGACGAGGTCGGCGCGATTCAAGACGACGCGGACCGGTTCGCGGACGCGGGCGGGACGGTCGTGGGTGTCAGCACCGACCTCCCGTGGGCGTTGCGTGCGTTCGCGGAGGCGGAGGGGTTGTCGTTCCCGTTGGTGGGCGACCACGACCGCACGGCCGTGGAGGCGTACGGCGTCACGGCGGACTTCGAGGATCTGGCGATCCACGACGTGGCGCGTCGGTCCGTGTTCGTGATCGACGGGAGCGGAACCGTGACGTACGCGTGGGCCGCCGACCACCCTGGACAGGAGCCGCCGTACGAGGACGTGCTCGCCGCGACGCGCGCCGCCGAGAGTTGATCCGTCTGCGGAGCGGTGCGGTGGCGGAGGTGCTCGTGGTGGATGCAGTGCGGACGC
Organism: Halobaculum sp. MBLA0147; assembly: GCF_041361345.1. Classification (NCBI taxonomy): domain Archaea; kingdom Methanobacteriati; phylum Methanobacteriota; class Halobacteria; order Halobacteriales; family Haloferacaceae; genus Halonovum; species Halonovum rutilum. Next base: position 1,153,075 of record NZ_JBGKAD010000001.1, read on the forward strand.
GGTCGCGGGGCGGTGCAGTGTGGTGCGGAGCGGTCGCGGGGGGTGCGGTGTGGTGTTGGGCGGTCGCGGGGCGGTGCAGTGTGGTGCGGAGCGGTCGCGGGGGGTGCGGTGTGGTGTTGGGCGGTCGCGGGGCGGTGCAGTGTGGTGCGGAGCGGTCGCGGGGGGTGCGGTGTGGTGTTGGGCGGTCGCGGGGCGGTGCAGTGTGGTGCGGGGCGGTTGCGGAGGCGGTCGCGGTGCTGGGCGGTCACCGCCAGCACACCCACCGCGAGCGCGCCAGCGGCGCGCTCGCGGCCCTTTTTGATCGAGCTTTTTTCCTCGGGGTGGCCGGCGCAGGGCGCCGGCCACCCCGAGGAGTGAAAAAGGTCGGTGCGCTTGACAACACTCAAGTCTGCGTCGGGACCACTCTCCGGGTGTGATAGAGATCGTCCTGGCCGTCGTCTTCCTGCCGTTCGTGGGGGCGGCGCTGGCCCCGGCAGTGTACAGACTGCTGGGCGAGCGCACCGCCTACTACGCGGCCGGCGTGGCGGCGATCTGTCTGGCGCTCGTCGGGCGGCTGTACACCGCCGGTGTGGGACTCGACGGCGGCACCCGGTACGCGGTCGAGTGGGTGCCCTCGTTGGGGATCTCGCTGGCGCTGTACGTCGACGGGCTGGCGTTGTTGATCGCCTTCCTCGCCTCCGGGGTCGGCGTCCTCGTGTTGGTGTACTCCGGGGGGTACATGCACGGGGAGCCGGGGCAGGCGAAGTACTACGCGACGATGCTGGCGTTCATGGGGTCGATGCTGGGCGTCGCGCTCGCGGGCGACCTGTTCGCGCTGTTCACCTTCTGGGAGTTGACGAGTCTCTCGTCGTTCCTGTTGATCGGCCACTACACGAGCGCCGACGACTCCCAGTACGCGGCCCGGAAGTCGATGCTGATCACCGTCGCCGGCGGGCTGTTCATGCTCGCCGGGTTCCTCCTGCTCGGGTGGGCCGGTGGGACGACGCTGATCGCGGGCGAGGGGTCGCTGGTCGCCACGGCGGCGGAGACGACCGCGACGCTGCGGGCGGCGGGGCTGCTCGTCCCCGCGTTGGTGCTCGTGGGGGTCGGCGCGGCGACGAAGTCCGCGCAGGTGCCGTTCCACGTCTGGCTGCCGAACGCGATGGAGGCGCCGACGCCGGTGTCGGCGTTCCTCCACTCCGCGACGATGGTGAAGGCCGGCGTCTACCTCCTCGGGCGGTTCCGGCCGTTCTTCCTCGGCGAGGGGGGCACCGGCACCGCGGCGTTCGAGGCGGCCGAGACCACCGCCGCCGAGACGGCCGCGCTGCTCCCGGAGTGGTCGGTGGTCGTCCTCTCGCTGGGACTGCTGACGATGACCGTCGCGGCCGTGCTCGCGGTGGCGGCGACGGACATCAAGGAGCTGTTGGCGTACTCGACCGCCTCGCACCTCGGGTTGATCGCGGCCGGGTTCGGCGCGGCGAACGCGCTGGGTGCGGAGACGGGCGCGTTCCACGTGCTCAACCACGCGACGTTCAAGGCGACGCTGTTCCTCGTCGCCGGGATCGTCGCCCACGAGGCCGGTACGCGGCAGATCGACCGGCTGCGTGGGCTGCGCCACGACCTCCCCGTGACGGCGGTGATGGCCGGGGTCGCGTCGCTGTCGATGGCAGGACTCCCACCGTTCAACGGGTTCTACTCGAAGGAGTTGCTGTTCGAGGCGACCTACGAGGTGGGCCACGCACTCGGCGGCGCGGCGTGGGTGTTCCCCGTCGTCGCCGTGCTCGGGAGCGTGTTCACCTTCCTCTACTCCGTGAAGTTCCTCTCGCTGTTCCTCGGGGACCGCCCCGAGGGACTGGGCCACGTCCACCGGCCGCCACTCGCGATGCTCGCGCCGCCGGCCGTCCTGACCGTCCTGGTGGCCGTGATCAGTGTCGACCCGCAGTTGGCGATCGACGTGCTCGTCGGCGACGTGTACGCCAGCGCGGTGCCGGGGGAGGCACACTCCTTCTCCATCGGGCTGCCGACGAAGCTGAAGCCGGCGGTGATTATGAGCGCGATCACCATCGCCGTCGGGGCGGTCCTCTGGCCGCAGTACGACCGGCTCCACCACGGCGTGCGGCGGCTCCTCTCGGGGCCGGTGCGGGCGAACTGGTGGTACGACAACGGCGTCGACGGGGTGACGACGAGCGGCCGGCGTGTGGTCGCGTGGGCACAGACGGGGCTCGTCCGGACGTACGCGACGTGGGCGATGGCCGGGACGGCGGTGCTGGCGCTCGGTGGCTACCTGTTCGCCGCGGCGACGCTGCCGGCCGTCTCCGTTCCCGGCGGAACGACGCCGGCGGTCGTGTTGGTGTTGCTCGTCGCGGTGATCGGTGCGGCGGCCGTCACCGGCGCGCCGTCGCACGTCGCCGGCGTGCTCACGCTGTCGATCCTCGGGTTCATGGTCGCGATCTTCTACATCTTGGCGGACGCGCCGGACCTGGCGTTGACGCAGTTGGTCGTCGAGACGCTGGTGCTCGTGATCTTCCTGTTGGTGTTGGACCGGCTGCCGGCGTTCTACGGCGAGGCGTCGCGGCTGCGGACGCTGCGGGACGGCGCGGTGGCGGCGTTGGTCGGCGGCACCGTGTTCGTCACGGTGGCGCTGTCGACGGCGGCGTCGCCGGCCGACCCGCTGGCGGACGTGCTCGTCGAGCGGGCGAACCTCCCGCCGGGCGAGCACGGGGTGTTCTTCACGAACTACGGCGGCGGGTCGAACGTCGTCAACGTGATCCTGGTCGACCTCCGTGCGACGGACACGCTCGGGGAGATCGCCGTCGTGGCGATGGCCGCACTGGCCGTGTTGACACTGATCCGGATGCGGACGCGAGGTGAGTCTTCGTGACGACAGACGACACGACACGGACGACCGCGGGCGTATCGGAACGGGCTACGGAGTCGGACGAGGCGTCCACCGGACGAGTCGCGGCCGACGGCCGGGCGCCGGCGGGGGCGCCCGACGGCGGGACACCCACTGCCGCGCCCGACGGCGGGACGCCCGCCGGCACGGCCGACGACGCCGATACGGTCCGGTCGGGCCGCTCCGGACAGGGGTTCGACCTCCGGACGACCGTCATCGCGCGGACCGTCGTCCGGCTGATCGTGCCCATCGTGATCGTCACGGCACTGGCGCTGTTGTTCCAGGGCCACAACCGCCCGGGCGGCGGGTTCATCGGCGGGGTGTTGACCGTCACCGCCGCGATCCTCGTGTACGTGATCTTCGGGGTGGAGTTCCTCCAGTCACAGCTGTTCGACCTCTCGCCGACGGACGGAGAGTCGCACGGACCGACCGGCTGGTACCGGTGGCTGTTCGCCGGGGGGCTGGCGCTGGCGGCCGGCAGCGGCGCGGTGCCGATCCTGTTCGGGTTGCCGTTCCTCACGCAGGGCGTCGCGTTCCCCCACGGCATCCCGATCTACGGGGAGTTGGAGGTGGCCTCGGCGCTCGCGTTCGACCTCGGGGTGTACGGCGTCGTCGTCGGGGGGATCCTCACCGTCGTCGCGGAGGTGGGTGAGGAATGACCCAGTGGCTGCTCGCGGGCGTGCTCGGACTGCTGTTCGCACTGGGGACGTTCCTCGTGCTCCGGCGCGACGTTGTCCGGGTCGTGTGGGGCGTCGCCATCGTCTCGCAGGCCGCGAACGTCTACCTCGTGACGATGGGGGGACTCGTCGGCCCGGCACCCATCGGCGACTTCCGCGGCGAGTTGGGGCCGCCGACGGACCCGCTCGTCCAGGCGCTGGTGCTCACCGCCATCGTGATCGGGTTCGGCACCACCGCGCTGGCGCTGGTGTTGACCTACCGCGTCTACGAGGAACACGGCACCATCGACGTGTACGACCTGGGAGGTGAGGGACTGTGACGACCGTCAACGACCCGCTCGTCGTCGCCCCGCTGCTGGTCGCGCTCGGGACGGCGATCGCGTCGTTGCTGGCGCGGTTCGACCTCCGGGTCGAGCGAGCGGTGAGTCTCGTCGGCGCCGTCGGCTACACCGCGGCGACGCTGCTGTTGTTCGAGCGCGTGGTGGTCGACGGCAGCGGCGTGTTGCCGTACTACCTCTCGAACTGGCCGGCGCCGTACGGGATCACACTGGTCGCGGACGCACTGTCGGCGTCGCTGCTCGGGCTGGCGGGTGTGGTGACGCTACCGGCGCTCGTCTTCGCCGTCGTGAACGTCGACGAGTTCGGACAGCGGCTCTCCTTCCACCCGCTGTACCACTTCATGGTCGCGGGGGTCTCGGGGGCGTTCCTCACCGGCGACGTGTTCAACCTCTTCGTCTGGTTCGAGGTGATGCTGATGTCGAGTTACGTGCTGGTGACGTTCTACTCCGGTCCGAAACACACCCGCGCGGCGCTCACCTACGTCGTGTTGAACCTGCTGGGCAGCGCGGTGATGCTCGTCGCCATCGGTGGGCTGTACGCCACGACGGGGACACTGAACATGGCCGCGATGGCGCGGCGACTCGCGGAGCCGGCCGCCTACGACGTGGCCGTCGCCCCGACGCTGGGGCTCGCGGCACTCCTGCTCGCGGTGTTCGCGCTGAAGGCGGGGATCGTCCCGTTCCACTTCTGGGTGCCCGCGGCGTACGACGCCGCCCCCGCACCGGTGACGGCGGTGCTGGCCGGCGCGGTGAAGAAGGTGGGGGTCTACGCCGTGATCCGGCTGTTCTTCACCGTCTTCGCCGCCGCCGAGTACGCGGGTGGGACGGCGCTGGACTACGTCGGGCCGGTGTTGCTCGCGACCGGCGCCGCCTCCGCGGTGTACGGCGGCCTCGCGGCCGTCGGACGCGACCGCGTCGAGGAACTGCTGGCGTTCTCCTCGGTCGCACAGATCGGGTTCGTCGTCGTCCCGCTGGGCGTCGCCGCGCTGGCACCCGCCGCCGCCGTGCCGGAGACGGTGCCCGGCGAGACGCTGGCGGCGTTCGGCGTCGCGGCGGCGTTGGTGTACTCGTTCAACCACGCGGTCGCGAAGGGCCTGTTGTTCCTCGTCGCCGGGACGCTCGCGGACGCCGTCGGCTCCACGCGGTTCGCGGATCTGGGCGGGCTCGCCCGCCGGACCCCGGTGCTCGCGACGGCGTTCCTGCTCGGCGGCCTGTCGCTGATCGGCGTCCCGCCGCTGATCGGCTTCTTCGGGAAACTGCTCGTGTTCCGCGTCTCCGTCGTCGCCGGGGCGGTCGGTGCCGGGACGGCGGCGACACTCGCGTGGCTCGGACTCGCGGCGACACTGCTCGGTGCGGTGTTCACCATCGCGTACGTCACTCGCGCCTGGAACGCGGTCTTCTGGGGCGAGCCGTCGACGCTCGTCGAGACGGCCGTCCCCGAGCGGTGGGCGGCCGGGCGGCGAGAGCCGACGGCCACCGCCGCGGACGGCGGCGAGTCCGCGGGCGCGACGGCGGAGGCGGCAGGGGCAGCGGGCGACGACCACGCGGGCGCGGACGCCGACGCCGGCGGGAGCGTCGCGACGGCGAGTCGGACGACGCTGGCCGTCGAGACGGTCGTGGTGGCGACGCTGGCGGTGTCGCTGGTCGGACTCGGCCTCGGCGCAGACGTGATCGTCGACGCCGCCGCCGCGGCCGGCGAGGCGGCGACGGACACGACCGGCTACGTCGAGGCGGTCGTACCGGAGGGTGGTGTCGACGGCGTGCCGGCCGACGAGACGGCCGCGGCCGACGGGGGTGACGGCTGATGCGTCGCTGGCTCGTCAACGGCCTCCTGCTGGCCGTGTTGTGGCTGTTCGTCCGCGGCGTCCCCGTGTCGCCGCCGGTCCGGCTGGTCGAGGAGGGACTGATCGGCCTCGGTGTCGGCCTCCCCGTCGCGTACGGCCTCCGGCGGTTCTACGGGGAACAGGTCACCGAGCGGACGCTGCGAGTCGCGCCGGCAGCGGCGCTGTACGTGGCGACGTTCCTGAAGGAGCTGCTCGTCGCGAACCTCGCCGTGGCGCGGATCGTGTTGTCGCCGTCGCTGCCGATCCGGCCGGACGTGGTGGCGGTGCCGCTGCGGGTGCGGTCGGACGCGGCGATCACCACCATCGCCAACAGTATCACGCTCACGCCGGGGACACTCACGATGGACTACGACGCCGAGACCAACACGCTGTACGTCCACAGTATCGACCTCGAAGACGCCGCCGACCTGCTGGACACGATCCGGACCTGGGAGGACTACGCGCTGGCGATCTTCGACGAAGACCTGAAACCCGGTGACCCCGTCCCCGAACGCGAGGGTGCCACCGACGGCGGTCGACCGGTCGGGGACGACACGACGGACGGTGAGTCCGCCGACAGTCGGGCCACGGACGGCGGCGCCACGCCGGACGACTCACACGACGCGGCCGACGGAGGTGAGACGGATGGCTGATCCGTTGCCGGGGCCGGTGAGTCTGGAACTCCTCTTGACCGCGGCGCTGGCGCTGTCGGCGCTGTTGACGCTCGTCGCGAGCTACCGGGTGATCGTCGGGCCGACGACGCCGGATCGCGTGGTCGCGCTCGACACCATCGGGACGAACGTCGTCGCGGTCGCCGTCGTCTACGCGATGGCGAGCGGTCGGGGGTACTTCCTCGACGTGGGGCTCGTCTTGGCGATCATCGGCTTCATCAGCACCGTCACCGTGGCGCGGTACGTCACGGAGGGGGACATCGTCGAATGACACGACACACACACTGCGATCGAGGGAGTCGTCGGGACGGAGCCACGGACACGGGCACGGACACAGACACGGACACGGCGGGGACACCGGCGAGAACCGCCACACTCACCGGAGGTGGTCGCTGATGGCGGGGGGAGGCGTCGAGACCGCCCCACCCGGTCTCCTCGGGGCGGTGTTGATCGTCGTGTTGCTCGCCGTCGGCGCGTTGTTCCTCGTCTCGGGGACCGTCGGGCTCGTGCGACTGCCGAACGTCTACAACCGGCTGCACGCCACCTCGAAGGCGACGACGCTCGGTGCGGCGTCGATGGCGCTGGCGGCGTGGGTGTACTTCGGCCCCGCCGGCAACGGCCTGAAGGCGCTCGTGACGGTGTTCTTCCTCTTCGTCACAGCCCCGACCGGCGGTCACCTGATCTCGCGGGCGGCCGAACGGATGGGCGTCGAGTTCGAACCGGGCGTCACCTGGCCGGGCGACGACGACGTGGAGTCCGGGCCGCCCGCCGACGGCGACTGAGCCGGCCGACAACCTCTCGTCGCTGCGGTCCCTTCTCCCCTCCGTGCAGAAGAACCTGAGTCGACGCGACAGCCGGATCAGGATCGTGCTCGGCGCACTCGCCGGTCTGCTCGCGGTCGCCGTGCTGGTCGACGCCGTCGCCGTCCCGGATCGGTACGCGTCCTACGCCGGCGTCGCCGCCGTCGCGCTGCTCGCGAACGGGTTGACCTGTCGGTGTGGGCTCTACCGACTGCTCGGCGTGAGCACGCGAGACTGAGGTCGCGACGGGCGAACGGTCCGTTCGGCCACGATCACGTCCGGCCGGGGCGTCACTCGGCGTCACCACGGAACTCGCGGGCCAGTTCGGCGGCGACGCGAGTGCCGAGTGCCCCCTTCGTGCCGACGAACTCCGCGACGGGCGTCTCCGGGTCGCGGACGAACAGCGTCCGCGTCTCCGCCTCCCGCATGACGCTCGCGTCGTTGGCGACGACGAACGCCAACTCGGCGCGCGTCAGCGTCTCGCGGGCCCGTGCGACCAGCGCCTCGTCGTCCCCCTCCGTCTCGGCTTTGAAGCCGACGATCGGCAGCGACGGGTGCCGGTCGCGGACCTCGTCGATCAGCTTCGGCGTCGGTGCCAGTTCGAGTGTCAGCGACGCCTGGCCGGAGCGGATCTTCTCGTCGGCCGCCGTCGGGGTGTAGTCGGCGATCGCCGCCGCCGAGACGAGCGCGTCGACGGCTCGCTCGTCGCAGGCGTCGAGTACCGCCGCCGTCATCTCCGCCGCCGACTCCACCCGTCTGGTGTCGGCCCACTGGACCGCCGGGCCGTCGTGGACCAGTGTCACCGTCGCGCCCGCCGCGTAGCAGGCGCGCGCCACCGCACGCCCCGTCCGGCCGGAGGCGCGGTTCGTCAACACCCGGATCGGGTCGACGGACTCGCTCGTCGCGCCGGCCGTGACGACGACGTGCCGCCCCGCGAGTGGCCCGCGTCCGGCGCTCGGTGGAGCCTCGCTCGGCGCCGTCTCTCCTGCAGTCGTCCCCGACCCAGTGTCAGAACCCGTCTCGGTCGCGTCGTCGCCGCGCGCCGACGGGACAGTGGCACCGACGCCGGCGCCGACGGTCGCGGCGGCGCGTGCCGTCTCCGTCACCACGTCCGCCTCGCTCGCGATCTTCGCCTTCCCCTCCTCGATCCGCGGGTCGACGAACCGGACGCCCCACGAGCCGAGGGTGTCAAGCGCCTCGCTCACGCCGGGGTGGTCGTACATCGGCTCGTGCATCGCCGGCACGACCACCGTCGGGACGCCCGCGCCGAGTGCGGTCGTCGCACACGTCGTCACCGGCGAGTCGTCGATCGCGGCGGCGATCTTCCCGACGGTGTTGGCCGTCGCCGGCGCGACGAGCAACACGTCCGCCCAGCCGTCGCGCCCACACAACTCGACGTGTTCGACCGCACCGGTGATCTCCGTCACGACCGGCCGGTCGGTGGCGAACTCGACCGCCCACGGGTGGAGGATGCCACGCGCCGACTCCGTCGTCACCCCACGGACCGCGGCGCCGTGGCGTCTGAGTTCGTGGGCCAACTCGACCGTCTTCACCGCCGCGATACTCCCCGTGATCCCCAAGGCGACGTTCGTGTCCGCGAGCAGGTCGCTCGCCCGATTGGGGGCGTCCGCAGCGGCCGGCGAGTCGTCACGGTCTACCCCCTCCGCGTTCTCCGCGTCCTCGCCGCCCGTCATCCGTCCGACCCTGGTGGCTCCGCCGCGGCGGCGTCCGTCTCCGCCAGCGGCGTCGGCTCGCTCAACCCGTCCTCGGTCGGGACGCGCACGCCCTCGTCGGTGAGCACGCGGTCCAGCAGGTCGATCGGCGTCGCCTCGTAGGCGGGATTCTCGATCGTCACGTCCTCGACGGGTTCCCGCATCACCTCGTACGGGGGTCGGAACTCGTTCTCGAACCGGAACCCGTCGCCGACCACCTTCGTCCCCGAGCCGACCACGTCCACCGGCACGTCCCGCCGGTCGGCGGCCGTCGCCACCGGGAACGTCCCGATCCGGTTGTAGAAGTCCCCGCCGACGACACAGTCCATCCCGACGAGCACACGATCACACTCCGGCAGGACGTACCCCGCACCGGCGTCCGTCGTCAGGTGGACTTCGATCGGGTCGATCGCCGCGAGGTGGCGCGCCGTCTTCCGTCCGAGGTACCGCGGCCGCGCCTCGGATACGTACACCGTCAGGTGTGCCCCCTCCGTCACGGCCGTCTCGATCGCCTCCAGCACGGTCGAGGAGTAGTCGTGTGTGAAGATCGTCTCCCCGTCGGCGATCGTCTCCGCGGCGACGGCCGCCGCACCCCGCTTGCCCGCCTCGATCCGCTCGGTGACCCGCTCGACGGTCTCTTCGAGGAGCTCCTTCGCCTCGGCCGTCGTGTCTGCGACGCCCGCGACGCTGTCGGACACCTCCCGCATCGCCCGGTGGAGCGAGGCGTGCGAGGGGTTCGCCCGCCGGAGCACCCCGGTGTTGTGTTCGAGGTCCCGCTCGAACTCCTCTAAGGTCGCGTACTCCCGCTCGACGAGCTCCGTCAGCGCCCGCGTCGCCTTCACCGCGACCACCGACGAGGAGTGGGTCTGCATCTCGCGAATCTCCGCGACCGTCTCGTCGATCATGGTCGCCGTTCGACAGCGACCGTCTTCACTCCTCGGGTGGCGCGCGGGGTAGTGTTCAGATACGGGTGAGCCACTGGACGAGACTGTCTCTCAGGAAGCCCCGAGGCTTCCCGTAATCTAGTAGAACGTGTCCGAACAGTCCATGATCACGCCGTGGTTCGGACAGACGTACTCGCAGTGGCGGTGGACCAACGTCGCGCCACACTGCGGACAGGGCCGCCCGTGGTCCTCGCGCGCCGCCGCACTCTCCTCGCCGACACGCGCACACACGTCACTACCCCCAGCGTCCCCGCCGGCCACACCCCCGTCGGACTCGGAACCCTCCTCGGTCACACACTCACACAGAACGCCCGCCGACAAGTGGGTGTCGCCCCGCGCCGGCTACGACCCGCTGCGGTAGCGATCCAACCGCGCCGCCACCTCGCCGGAGAGGTCCGTGAGGTGGGCCGTCCCGTACAGGCCGACGGCGACGCCGCCGACCAGGTCGAACAGCAGGTCGAGCATCGTGTCGCCGAGGCCGTACTGCGTCAACACCTGTCCGGAGCCGGTGAGCGAGGAGAGGCCACCGAGCGCGAACTCGATCACCTCCCAGAAGACGCCGAAGGCGGCGACGAAGACGACGACGAAGACGAACGTGAACCGCGGCGGGAGGGAGATCGACTCCGTGTGTTCGTCGATCCCGCGGACGACGGTGTAGCCGACGCCGGCGACGACGGACGACGACAGCGCGTGGGTGAGGTGGTCCCACCACCAGAGGTCGCGGTAGAAACTCCCCTCGGTACCGGGGATGCCGACGACGCCGAAGGCGTGGAGGAAGACGGCGGCGGTGATCCACAGCGTCAACCCGGCGTCCATCGGCACCTCGTAGTCGCGTTCGAGGATCGCCGGGACGTACGTCACCGCCAGCGCGACGCCGGCGTTGACGACGATCCCGAGACTCCGCCGGTCGAGCCCGATGAACACGATTCCCACCAGCGCCAACTGCATCGCCCGGGACAGCTGCCGCTGGCGACGTGGCGAGACCCCGAGGCGGTCGCGAACTCTCACGCCACCACCTCCACTCGTGGGCGGGAGAACGGGAGACGACTCACGACTCCACCACCTCCACCCGTTGGCGAGAGGACGGGAGACGACTCACGACTCCACCACCTCCGGGGGGAGGCGCTCGGAGCCACCCGCGCGGCGGCGGAAGTACACCTCGAACGCGACGCCGGCGAGGAGCCCGACGAACGTCGCGGCGACGAAGTCCCACATCAGCGCCGTCTCGACGGCGTGCTCCGGCCGGCCGTCCAACAGGAGTCGCGTTCCCAGCAGGGTGTCCGAGAGCCACCGCGCCAACGCCCACAGGCCGGCGGCGGCAGTCGTAGTCAACACGACGAAGAACACCGCGAACGGTTCGTTCATGCGGACGGGTGTGAACACGTCCAGTTCCACCGCGACGACGAGTGCGACGGCGGCGACGGCGAAGAACGTCGTCACCCGTCCGGACAGCGGGAGTCCGAACAGCCTCTCTCCGGCGACGAGTGTCCGCCCGACCACCGGCAGCGCCGCCAGCGCGAGCACCTCCCACGGGAGCATCGCCAGCGGGTGCCGCGTCGCGACGGGCGGGACGGCAGCCAGCGCCGCGACGAGGGCGACGAACCCACCCGAGACCAGGTCCCCGCGCAGTGTCGTGACGACCGCCGCACCACCGAGGAACGCGACCACCACCCACGCGAGCGCGGCGTTGACTCGCCGTCGTTCCACCACGTCGCGCAGTGTCGACCGAGCCATACCACACCGTACCGCGGCGCCCGGGCAAAACGGTTCCCCACGACCACCACTACCACCACCTCTCCGCCGGTCCCGTTCGCCGCCTCCGGCACCGCCACGAACCGCTCCGGACGGGTACGTTCCACTACCGAACGTTCACACAACTCGTACACAGACTTATTACACTCGTCACCGTGCAGTCCGTCGCTGGCATGACGGACGACACGACCGAGCCGACGAGCGGTGGCGAGCCGAGTCGAACGGACGACGACCGCGAGCGGAGCCGAGCGGAGCGCGGGCGGGCGGGCGAGTCGCGACGAGACGGACGGCAGCGGACCCGACGGGACGTACTGGCGACCACGGCGGGACTCGTCGCGACGGCGGGCGTCGCGAGCCAGACGGCACTCGCGAGCCGGGCGAGCGTCGTCGGGAGCCGTGGGAACGACGGCGAGCGACCGCCTCACCCGCACGAGCGGTTCCGCGTAGAGGGACGACAGGCACAGCAGACGAAGGTCCGGCGAGACCACGTCGACGTGAAGCTGGTGAAGTCGGCACCCGCACTGAAGCGCCGCTACGGGATCGACCGCGGGACGATCCAGCGACGGATCACCTTCGACCGCCCGGAGCCGGAGGCGGACGACCTCCCGGAACGGCGGACACTCACCCGCAACGACGACTGGTCGGCACCGATCGCGAAGCCGGGCGAGTGGCGCGAGGCGTTCCGTCGCGACGCGGCGAGTCGCGACACCGCGCCCGCAGTCGTACCCGACGACCCCTCTGCCGGAGGAGTCGTCGTCCCGGACGGCGAGTCGCCTCGGCGAGAGACGGCGATCGACGTGACCGCAGCGAGCGACGGGCTGGCCCGGGAGTCAGACTACGCGTTCGGCGTGTACGAGTACGAGCAGATCGACGGGTTGTTCGAGCGGACCGCGCCGATGAACGTGATCAGCGACGAGCCGATGGCGGACGTGGTCGGGACGCTCACGTCGAACGGCTACACCGGGTACGTGATCCAGTACGACCGGTACGGCTACGACAGCAGCCGCGAGGCGTTCCGGACCCAAGACGACTCCGCCGCCACCGGTACGTTCGGCTTCCTCGGACGGAAACACGCCAAGTTCTGGGAGTTCGGCGGCCACACCTCCTGTTCGGCACACGTCGACGACGCCGTCCCTCACGACGCGGTCTCCCACGAGGACGCCGAAGAGCACGTCGAGGGTGTGTTCGACGACGCGAGCGGCTGGTCCGGCTACGACGACTACTACGCGTTGGAGAACGGCTCGTACCTCGACCACGACGGCTCCGCCACCGCGCTGTTCCGCTGAGTCGGGTGGAGGGGTTCGTCTCGCGTCGAGCGAGTGAGCACCGCGTCACGGCCCCGAGCCGTCGAGTTCGTCCAGGGCGTCGACGACTCGTTCGAGCATCTTCCGCTGTCCGCGCCGGAGGTTCTTCGAGACGGCCGGCTTGGACACGTCGAACTCGTCGGCGAGCGTCCCCAGCGTCGCCGAACGCGGGCTCTCGAAGTACCCCTCGCTGGCGGCCGTCTCCAGTGTCTCGCGTTCGACCGTCGAGAGGTCCCGACACCCCTCGACGAGCGTCATCGCCGCCCCGGCGTTCTGGACGAACTCCTGGAGCTCCGGGAGCTCCGGCTCCTCGCGGTCGACCACGTCGAACTCGTTGTGCCGGTCCAGCCGGGAGAGGGTCCCGTCCTCGTCCGCGCGGTCGTCGAACCCGACGTGCCACAGTTCGCTGCCGTCCTCGACGTAGAACGGCCCGGTGATGTAGCCGCCGCCGTCGCGGATCGTCTCCATCGCCGCCGTCTGTTCGATCACGGTCCGGATCTGAGCCACCCCACCGGTCTTCCGCAGGAGTTCGTACTCTCCCATGTTGTCGTGGTCGCGCAGCGAGGCGAGCCCCGACGCCAACGCCTCGCGTCCCTCCCCCTCGACGACCATCCGCGTCTCCAACGACTCCGTCGCGGTGTCGAAGTCCCACTGGACGGCGGAGAAGGCGACCTCGTGGTCCGCCGTCGTGTCGATGAACGGACAGTCGTACTGCTCCATGTCCAGTGTCGTGTCGATCATACCCGTACCCTCGCGAGCTAATCCGACGCGTGACGGAGAGATAAACGCTTTGCCCGGCTGTGACACGGAGCGGCCCACTCGGCCGGGCGAGCGGTCAGATCAGGTCGTCCAACTCCTCGGTCTGGAACCGCTCGGCCGGGTCCTCGTCGGGTTCGTCGTCTCGTTCCTGTGCCTCGCGAGCCCGCTCCATGAACTCCTCGACCCGTTGGGAGCGTTCGACGCCGCCGAGCAACACCAACGCGGCGATTCGCTCGGAGTCGAGCGGGAAGTCGCCGCCGCGAACGCGCATGCTCCCGGTCTCGTCTTCCACCCACGACCGGGCGCGCTCGACACCCTTCCGAGAGATGTTCTCCGGCTGCCCCGCGAGCACGACCAACCCGGTCTCGGCGGCGCGCGCGCCGGGCAGCGACGCACCCGTCATGAGCGCGTTGCGGGTGACGCTCGTGACGACGTTGACGTTGTCGTCGGCGTCGGCGGCGGCCTGCGCGCTGGCGTAGCCGAGCGACGCGATCCCGCCCGCTCGCAGCGTGTTGATGATCTCGCTGGTGTCGACGACGGACTCGCCGACGCCCTCGACGGCCTCGCCGGAGGCCATCAACAGGCCGACCCGCTGTGCGATCGCGTCGTTGATCGACTGGAACCCCTCCTCGACGCTCTCCCCGCTGGAGTGCCAGGCGTCGTTGTCGATCAACAGCGTCGCGTCGGCCTCGCGGACGAGCGTCTTCAGCGAGCGCCCGGCGTTGACCTGGTACATCGACCCCTCGCCACTCCCGGGGAGGATGCCGAGTCCGTACACTGGCACGTCGTACACGCGGCTCAGTTCCTTCGCGAGGACGGGGGCACCGCCGGAGCCGGTCCCGCCGCCGAGGCCGGCGACGACGAAGATCGCCTCCGCCTCTGCGGTGATCCGGCCGTCGAGTGCCGCCATCACCTCGCCGGCGTCGGCCTCCATCACCTCGGCACCGAGTTCGTTGTCGCCGCCGACGCCGTGTCCGTTCACACGATCCTGTCCGACGAGGACGGTGTCCAGTGGGAGGGGCTCGAGGTCTGCCTGTGCGGTGTTCACGGCCAGGGCGCCGCGGATGGCGTCGAAACCCATCTCGCGGTCGAACTCGACCAACGCGGAGGTCACCTTCCCTCCGGCCTGACCGACACCGATGAGGACCGTCTTCATACCACCCACTGCGGGTTCGGGTGGCTTGTATTTTCCCACTCACACGGTGCGTTCACACGACCCTGGATCCACCCTAAACACCGCCGTGTCGACTCCGAGGCGGTCCGCTCCGAGCGAGTCCGACGGTTCATACGTGATGACGGGCCCACTGTCTCCGTGCCGGACCACACCGATCACACCGACGACACCGACCACACCGACCACGCGGTGAGTGCGGCGAACGTGACCAGCACGACGAGTACGACGAGCACGACGACGGAGGCGGAGCCAGACGCGGCAGCGTTGGAACGGCGTGTCGACGCGCTGTCGGCGCGGGTCGACGAGTTGAGCGACTCGGTGGTCGAGTTGCGCGACTCGCTGACAGAGGTGACGGCGGCCACCCGCGCGCTCCGCGGGTACGTCGGCGGCGTCCGAGCGGTCGACCGGACGGTCGAGCGGCGCGCCGACGCCGCACTCGCGACGGCGGAGGCCGCTCTCGCAGAGACAGACACGTCGGCAGACGAGACGAGCCCACCTCCCGACACCGACGCGGCGTCCGAGGCCGACGGGTCCCTCGCGGACGACGACCACGCCGACGGGGACGACTCCTCCCACGTCCGTCGACTCCGCGAACAGTCGTGATCCGTCTCGTCGTCGCCGTCGCGCTGGCCGTCGGGTTGCTCGCACTCGCCGCGCCGGCGGTCGAGCGGGCGACCGTCCAGCGGACTACGGGGGCACTCGACCGCGGCGCGACGGCGCTCGCGTCGGCGAGCGACGAGTTGACCGCGACCGCGCCGCCGGTCCCGCTCGCGACCCCTGGCGCACGACGACTCGTCGAGGTCCGACTCCCGTCACCCGGGCCGACGGCCGCGCCGGTCCACCACCTGCGACTCCGGTGTCACGGCCCCAAGCGGCTCCAGTTCGTCGGGAGCGTCGGCGGGCGACGCCACACCACGAGCGTCGCGATCGACTGGCCGGTCGCACTCGTGACCGGAGCGAGCGGGAGGATCGGAGCGACCGGACCGACTGGATCGGAGCGCGACCCGGAGCGCGGCGGTCTCGGCCTCGAGAACGACGCCTCGGGAGACACCGCCGTGGACACGACCCTCGCGGTCGGGCTCCACAGAGTCGCCGGGCGACCGACCGTCGTCGTCGGACGAGCTTCCGGCGGCCACGTCCGGGGTGACGGACGAGCAGCGCGCAGAGCGGGGAGCGAGAACGGAGTCGATGGGGGAGAGCGACGCCGAAGTTCAAGTACGGAGACGGAACCACCCACGGTGTGTTCGACGACAGCGAGTGGGGTGTCCCGTCGGTCGACGACCTGAGAGACGAACTGCGGCGACGGACCGAGGCGTCGAGTAGACGACGTTCGGACCGGAGTGGAGACGCCCCCCAGAGCCACTGTGACTGTACGACGACGGTCGAGTCGGGGGAGGGCGACGACGACCCGACACTCGTCGTCGACGCGAGCGACTGTCGAGGGTCGTCACCTCCGGCCACCGCAGATCCGGACGGGACTCGACCCGCGACACGAGCGCCCCGTGGTTGCCTCTGGCGGGCGACCGGGTGTCGGGCGACGGTCGTCGCCGCACTCGCCGACCGTGAGGTGACGACCGTCGCGTGTCGGTCCGACGGGTGGATCGAGACGTACGCGGGCGACGGACTGACGCTGCTGCTCGCCGCGGGGCGCTTTCACGCGCGAGTCCAGGGGTACGACGACCGACTCGCCGCCCGTGTCCGTCGGGACCCCGTCGACGCGGCACGCGCGGCGACCGGACGCACCGGTCCGGTCGGACGACTCCTCGGAGAGACGGGGCTCGGACCCGTCGTCGGCGCCCTCCTCGACGACAGACAAACCGGAGACGAGGGCGACGACGGGGGCGGTGTCGGGTGGACGGCCGCTCTCCCGCCGCCGGCCGAGGGACCGACCTGTGCGCTCGGTCGCGTCCGTGCACCACCACAACCGGTCGACACGGTCGCCGACCGCCACGAACTCGACACCGGTGCGGTCGTCCGTCGGGTCCAGAACGACGCCGACACCGAGCGCCTCCACCTGACGCCGTTCTGTGTCGGACTCACGAACGGTGCACGTCGACTGCTCGCGGCGGCACACGACAGGCTCGCACGTGGCGTGGTCGACGGCGGGGGTCGTGCCGCCGAGCGGGCCGTCCGAACCGTCGCCGAGTCCGAGGGTGTCGCCACCGACGGCGGTGTCGGTAGCGGCGACACGGTCGCGTCCGCCGCCGTCGCCGTGGACCCCCCGCTCGACCGGTTGGCCGACGTGCTCGACAGACACACTCGCGGGTTGGGGTTCCTCGGCGACCTCGTCGCGACACCAGGTGTGACGGACTGTCTCGTGTCGGCGCCGGTCGTAGAGACGCCGGTGTCGGTCCGCGTGGACGGCGACCGTGCGATCACGAACGTCTGGCTGACGGAGTCGGACGCGCGGACCCTCGCCTCGCGGGTCCGTGCCGAGAGTGGGCGCGGACTCTCGCGAGCCAGTCCGACCGCAGACGCGACGGTCGACGGCGTCCGGGTCGCCGCCGTCACCGATCCGCTCAGTGACGGCCCTGGGTTCGCGCTGCGGACGGCGGCACGTGGCGACGACGCGACCGGGCGAGCTGGGAGTCGGACGACGAGTCGCGGGTCGGCGGGTGGTGCGACGAGCGGTGACGGGTCGCGGTGGACGCTCGCGCGACTCGTCGCGGCCGACACCCTCCCGCCGCGAGCGGCCGCACTCCTCTCGTTGGCAGTCGACCGCGGGGCGGCGGGGCTCGTCGCTGGCCCGCGCGGTGCCGGGAAGACAACGGCCCTGGGGGCGCTCCTGTGGGAACTCTCGCCGGACGTACGGACGCTCGCGGTGGAGGACACCGCCGAACTCCCACTCGCCGCGCTGCGGGCGGCCGGCCGAGACGTACAACGACTCGCGGTCGGGACGGACGACGACGCGGCGGCCTCGCCGACTGCGGCCGTCAGGACCGCACTCCGGCTGGGCGAGGGGGCACTCGTCGTGGGCGAAGTTCGGGGACGAGAGGCGCAGGCGCTGTACGAGGCGATGCGCGTCGGTGCCGCCGCGGAGACGGTGCTCGGGACGATCCACGGGAGCGACGCCGCGAGTGTGTACGAGCGGGTCGTCTCCGACTTGGGTGTCGCCGCGTCTGCCTTCGGCGCGACCGACTTCGTCTGCGCGCTCGGTGCGGATCACCGCCTCGTCGAACTCGCCGAAGTTCGGCCCGTGGAGGAGGGTGATTCGGTCACCTTCGCCACCCTGTTCGACCGGGACGGCGCGACGGGACGCGTCCGGCGTGGCGACAGTCGCCTCCTGGCGACCCTGACGCACCCCGAGGACTCCTACGGCGACACACTCGACGAACTCGCCGCTCGCGCGGAGTGTGCGCGGCGACTGGCCGATCTCGGGCGCGGAGAGACCGCGACCCTTCGCGCCACGGACGCGACTCGACCGGACGCGACTCGACCGGGCGGACGCGCCGACGACCCGACCTGGTCGGACGGGGGCGCCGGCGACTCGACCCGACCGGACGAGTTCGGCACGGAAGGGGACGACGCGTGAGCGACCCACCGCTCCCTCGGGTCTCGCCGTGTCTCCGGCTGCTCCGTGAGGTGTGCCGTCGTCTCCTCGCTCGCTTCCGCCGGTCTCCGCTCCCGTCTCCGACCCCGCTGCTCGCGACACTCGCGCGGTGGTGGCCGTGGCCCGTCGCCGTCGGGTCGGAACTGACGGCCGCGGTTCGACTGTTGGCGTCGCCCGACGACCCGGACCACCGGGCAACGCGCGTGGTCGCGGCGGGGTACACCTGCGGGGTGGTGGCGTGGCTGTTCGGGACGATAGCGCTCGCCACACTCGCGTCGGTGGACTCGCCGCCAGTCTCCGTCCCGCTCGTCGCCGTCGGCACGCTGCCGCTGGCGGCCGGACTCGGTGTCACCCACGTCGTCCACAGGCTCCCCGTGTGGCGTGCGACGTTCCGGCGGACACGTGCACTCGGTGCCGTGACGACGGTCGTCGGGCTCGTCGCACTCGGCGGCCGACTCTCTCCGACGCCGGAGTCCGCGGCGCGGTTCGGTGCGGAGGCCGGTCACGGCCCACTCGCCGACTCGCTCGCACGACACGTCGACGCGGCCCGTGGGCGGCACACTGCGGGGCTGACGGCGTGGGCGGACGCGTGGCGCGAGTGGTTCCCGGCGCTCGACAGAGCCGCCTCGCTCCTCGTCGCCGGTGTCGCGGCACCCGAGTCGGACAGAGACCGGACGCTCGACAGAGCCGTCGTGACGGTCGGCGACGCGGTCGAGTCGCGCGCCGCGACGTTCGCCGACGACGTGCGTGGCCCGCTCACCGCGTTGTACGCGCTCGGCGTGCTGCTCCCACTCGCACTCGTCGGTGCGGTCCCCGCGGCGGCCGTCGCCGGTGTCCCAGTCGGTCCGGTCACGTTCGTCGTCGTCTACGACCTGCTGTTGCCGCTGTGTGTGGCGGTCGCCGGAGCGCGGGTGGTGCTCGCGCGACCGGTCGCGTTCCCGCCCCCTGCCGTCTCGCTCGATCACGAGGCGGTGTCCGACCAGACGCGAGTCGCCGTCGTCGCCGGAGTCGCGGCCGCCGTCGTCGCAGCCCTCGCCGGATGGTGGCTCCTCGACCCGTGGGCTGCGGGTGTCGCCGCAGTCGGGGTCGGTAGCGGGGTGACGCTGACGCTCGTCGCACGGCCCGCCGTCGTACTCCGACAGCGGGTGCTCGCACTGGAACGCGGACTGCCCGACGCGCTCGCGCTGGTGGGACGACGGGTCGCCGCAGGGGAGACGGTCGAGACTGCGGTCGCCGACGTGGGCGAGACGCTGTCCGGCCCCGTCGGCACGGCGTTCACCGCCGCCGGGAGGCGCCAGCGGACACTCGGTGTCGGAATCGAGCGTGCGTTCCTCGGAGACCGGGGTCCGTTCGTCCGCCTGCCGACGAACCACGGTCGAGCTGTCGCGGCGTTGCTCGCTGCCGCGGTGACCGCCGGGCGTCCCGCCGGTGCCGTCTTGCTCGGCGAGGCCCAGCGGCTGGAGACGCTCCGCGACCACGAACGGCGAGCGCGACGCGAGGTGTCGTCGGTGACGACGACGCTCTCGAACACCGCCGCCGTGTTCGGTCCACTCGTCGGTGGTGCGACCGTCGCGCTCGCCGGTCGTCTCGACGGCTCGACCGCGACGGCGGCGCTGGCCGGCGACGGCGGGGTGCTGCCGGTGCCGCTGCTCGGGACGGCCGTCGGCGGGTACCTGCTCGCCCTCGCGGTCGTGCTCCCGACGCTGGCGACGGCACTGGAGACGGGTCTCGACGGGTACGGTGTCGCAGTTCGCGTCGGACGGACCACCGCCGTGGCGACGGTGACCTACCTCGCGAGTGTCTGTGCGACGGGTGTGATCCTCTGAGCCTCTCCGTCGACCGGTGGAGACCGCTCGCAGTCAGGTTACTCTACCGGCAGTGCGACCGCTCACTCGTTGGGCGAGTAGTTCGGTGCCTCGTCGGTGATCGTCACGTCGTGCGGGTGCCCCTCGGTCTGGCCGGCCTGCGAGACGCGGACGAACTCCGCCGTCTGCCGGACCTCCTCGAGCGTCTCGGCGCCGACGTAGCCCATCCCCGAGCGCATCCCGCCGACCAACTGGTGGAGTTCGGAGGCGAGCGGGCCCTTGTACGGTGTCGCCGCCTCGACACCCTCGGGGACGAACTCCTCGCCCTCCTCCTCGTCTTTGAGGTAGCGGTCGCCGCCGCCCTCGCTCATCGCGCCGACCGACCCCATCCCGCGGTACTGTTTGTACCGCTTGCCGTTCATCGTGATGACGCGACCGGGTGCCTCCTCCGTGCCGGCGAAGTACGAGCCGAGCATCACTGCGTGTGCGCCGGCGGCGACGGCCTTGATCGCGTCGCCGGAGTACCTGATCCCGCCGTCGGCGATCACCGGCACGTCGTGTGACTCGGCGACCTCCGCGACCTCCGCGACGGCCGTGATCTGTGGCATCCCGGCACCGGAGACGACGCGCGTGGTACAGATCGACCCCGGACCGATCCCGACCTTGATCCCGTCCGCGAAGTCGACACAGGCCTCCGCCGCCTCGCGGGTGCCGACGTTCCCGACGACCACGTCCGCGTCGACCTCCGCGGTGATCGCCTCCGCGGCGTCCAACACGTTCAGGTTGTGGGCGTGCGCGCAGTCGATGAACAACACGTCGGCGCCGGCCTCGTCGGCCGCGACGGCGCGTTCCTCCTCGAACGGGCCGACGGCGACCCCGACGCGCAACGAGCCGGACTCGTCGCGTGCGGCGTCGGTGTGTTCCCGTCGCTGGAGCACACCCTGCATCGTCACCAGCCCGACGAGGTGATCCTCGTCGTCGACGACCGGGACACGCTCGATCTTGTGGTCGTACATCAGCTCCAGCGCGTCGCGGGGTGTCACGTCCTCGGGCGCGGTGATGACCTCGTCGGTCATCGCCTCGCGGACGGCGTCCGACTCGCCGACCTCGAGGTACGGCCGGATGTCCGTGCCGGAGATGATCCCGAGCACGCGGTCCTCGTCGTCGACGACCGGCGCACCCGACACCTCCTCGTCCTCCATCATCCCGTCGACCTCTCGGACGGTCTGGTCCGGACTCGCGGTGACGACGTTCTCGCGACGGATCACGAGTTCGTCGGCTCGCTTGACCCGCTCGACCTCCGCGACCACCTGCTCGACGGTCATGTTGCGGTGGAGGACACCGAGTCCTCCGCGTCGAGCCATCTCGATCGCCAACTCGCTCTCGGTGACCGTGTCCATCGCCGCCGACAGCACCGGAACGGTCAACTCGACGTTCTTCGACACACGTGTCGACACGTCGGCCTCGTCCGGTTCGACGCGGCTCTCCGCCGGGCGGAGTAACACGTCGTCGAAGGTCAGCGCCTCGGGTACCCGCAGCTTCTCGGTGAACTGAGCGTCCGAAGGAGCGTCTCTCTCCATGTCGTCGGTCCGAATGGATCGGTGAAAAACGTTGTGTGGTCGACTCGCCTCGAGAAGCCGTGTCACGCTCGTGTCGACCGTCGGCGCTGGCCGGAGGACGTGGCTATCGGTGGACTGACACGTAGCGAGCGGAAGCTCACCTCTTCAGGGGTGGGAGGATGTCAAACGACTCGTCCAGCCGACACCGAGACGGCGGCCGAGCCGACGATACTACACTACTCGCTCCGGAAATCCGAGAGATCGTAACTCGCCTTTATAATAAACGCCGTCGACTGCTCGGTGCGTGCGGGCACTTCTCACACAACGCTTATGATTCCACTCCGGTACTGTTCGTGTATGCAGTCCGAGATCGCTACGCGTTCGAGCACCGTCGACGAGGAGTGGACCGCCGGCGAGGCGGCGCCGACACTCGCGACGGGATTCGAAGCGTGGCGACCGTTCGGACGGCCGAAATGCGGGAATCGGATGACACTCGTAGCCGGTCACGACGAGTCGTCACCGTCACCCCACCACCGTTCGGCCACCGGTGAGGCCCACCGGTATCGCTAGTCGATGAGCACCTCACGTCACCCGGTCGCCTACCGACTCGAACAGTTGGTCGGCGGCCCGACGAAGCTGTTGGCGACGGTGATGGCCCTCCCGCTCGTCGACGGCATCTTCCCGGCACTCGTGTTGGCCGGCACGTTGGAACAGGGCCCGCTGCGGATCGTCGAGACCGGGCTGTTGATCTTCGGCGGCTCGGCGACGATGGCGGTCATCCTCGCGGAGATGGACGGCTCGCGCCGCGAGCAGGTCGCCTCGATTCTGGTGTTGGCGGCCGTGTTGCTCCCGGTCGCCGCCGTGGAGGCGGCGATGGCCGAGACCATCCGGAGTCTGATCGACATGCCGCGGTTCAAGCGGTTCGCCGCGCTGGTGATCCTGGCGGTCGCCGCGAAGACGGCCAGCGCGGAGGTCGGCGAACTGCTGCCACGTCCCGCCGCGATCATCGGATTGGGGCTGTTGGCGAGTGTCTCGCCGGCCGGGTTCCAGTTGGTCGTCGAGTTGGACCCGGGGTTGATGGTACGCGCGGCGGCCGCCGCGGGTGTCGGCGTCGCCTTCGCGTTGGGCGTGGCGCTCACCGGACCGAAGCTCCGCGGGCGGGTCGACATCGACCGCTTCCGGTTCGGCTCGGCGGTCGCCTTGGGTGTGCTCGGGTTGTCGATCCTCGAGTTGGGGATCGTCGGCTCCGAGCACCCGGTCGCGCTGGGTGTCCTGCTCGTCACGATGGTGTTCTCGTACGACCCCAGCGGGGACGGAGTGGTCGACGCCGCGGACGGGTCCGACGACGACTCCGACGGCTCGGACGACGCGGGCGCCGACGGCGACGAGACGGCGGTCGACGAGGGGACGACGGAGAGCGGTCGGACGGACCCCTACGAGTACCTGGACGACGACCCGGACACGCTCCCGGACGGCGTGGCCGGTGCCGAGAGCGACCCGGACCGCACGCCCGTGCCGACCGTCGACGAGGACGCGACCGTCGTCGCGGACGGCGAGGGGCACGACGTCGGCGCGCGTGGCGTCGTCTCGGCCCGCGAGAGTTGGGGCACCGAGGCGGCCATCGACCCCGTCGACGCCGAGAGCGAGGCGAGCGAGCGGACGGACGCCGACGGGGTTGCGCGGCCGGCTGCGAACGGATCGTCGGCCGACAGCGAGCGCCGGACCGATGCGGACGTGGAGCCGGAGTCGGATGAGGAGACGGAGTCCGGCGCGGAGTCGGACGCAGACCCGGAGTCCACGGAGTCCGCGGATCCGGTGGACGAGCGGGCGCCGTGGCTGTGACGAGTGCCGTTGCTGTGACGGATGCCGGGTAGTGGCCGTTCTGGCGTCGACCGTCGGGTTTCGAGTCGGAGTAGTTCGGTGGGGGAGGTCTGGATCGTTCCTCGTGTGTCCAGCGTCGTCTCCCGCGTCGTCGCGCGACCGGGGGGTTTACCTCTCGGACGGCCGTCGTCGCGGTATGAGCAACCGCGTGGTGCAGGGGCGGATGGTGACGCCCGAACGGCTGGCGGAGCTGGTGGAAGGGGAGTCCGTGATGGACGCCGAGGACATCGAGGACGCCGACCGCGACTGTCCCGACTGCGGCGGCGACGTGCTCTCCGTCGGCTACATGCCCGACGTGACCGCGTTCGTCACCGGCTACAAGTGTCAGGACTGCGACTGGAGCGAGCGCGAGGCGTGACGCCGTCGGGCGGGGCGTGGGGTGAATCGTAACCCCTTTACGCGATTCTGTCGTGGACTCAGAGTGTGGGGTCGTGGCCCAGTCCGGTAGGGCGACTGACTCCAGAGGCACGCGCCCGGTGACGAGATCCAGACTGGTATACCGAGCGGTCGTCTGATCAACGCCCGCGATGACGACCCTCTGGAGAACCGAGGCGTCCCGGAGATATCAGTCGATCGGGGGTTCAAATCCCTCCGACCCCATTCGAATTAAAAGCTTTGGGGAGCCGTAGCGCCGTTTCTGGGAGGTGGTCTGCGTGAGCAGCCACCCGCGTGACCCCGACGCGGAGGAGCTACCGCTCATCTGCGAGTTCTGCGGTGGGGTCATCGAGGACGACGAGCAGCGGTGTCCGGCGCTGGAGACGGGGAGGTGCCGCCCATGACGGACGACGTGGAGGCGCGCCTAGACGCTCTCGCCGACCGTCTCGACGAACTCGAGGCGGAGAACGAGCGGCTGCGCGAGGAGAACGAGGAACTGCGCGGTCGCGTCGACCAACTCCAACGAGACAACGCTGAACTGCGGTCGACTGTTGCCGAGATCGAGTCTCGGCCCCGCGTTGGCTGGGACGACGCTCCGGACCCCAGCGGGATCAGCGTCGTCGCTCCGGAGGGTGACCACGAGTGGGACCTCTTCGGAGCGATCCACGCGAGTGCGTCGAAGGATGTCGTCGCCGATCTGGACGAGAGAGTCCAGACGGTGATGGATGCCGTCGAGTCTGGTGAACTCGAAGATCAGGGAGAGACGAAGCTCGGTCTGGAACCCGAGACGCCGCTCGAAGAACTCTGTGCCTGTCCCGACACGATCCAGCGACAGGCGACGCGGAAGGTCGACGTGTATCGTGCGGTGAAGTTCGCCGAGGAACTCTGGAACCGGTCTGAGAAACTGCCGAACGGCGACCGACACATCAACTCGTCCGACCTGTCACGGTGGTTGGCGTCTCGGTTCGACGAGATCGCGACGACCGCCACGGGTGAGCGGGCGAACTCGACCACCGTCGGGAGGGTGAGACGGGCGCTGTCGAAGTTCGGTAAGGATCGGATCGAGGTGACGGAGAAGAAGGGACGCGGCCACGAGACGAAGATCGTCGTCAACGCCGAACTCGCGGACCGGTGCCAGAAGTTCGGGAACGCGAACGTCGACGCCAGCATCGTGAACGAGTTGAACGCCGTCGACGCCGGGAATCACGACCCGGTGACGGGCTGACCACGGAGGCCCCGTGATACCCCCCCATCCCAGCCGGGACACCAGGCTAACCCACCACTAACCACCGCACCGCAGGCCGCTGTAAGTTTGTTCGCTGTAGCAACAGCAGGCGGGAGCCGTTCTCTCGATTCAGTAGTGCTACACGGAAGAATCGCGAGAACGGCTCTGATTCAGATTCTGGACGGTCACGGGTTCGTGATTCTCGTATCCTGCCCCTCCGCGGCGCGGGGGTGGGGTCGACTGGTGCCGATCGGCTCGTCAGCTTCGTTCTGGTGCGCGCGGCCGTCGACGACGATCGTCGTCGAGGCGCGCGGCGACCAGGAGGACCCCGTGTTCGCGCTCGCGCTGGGAGTAAATTCGGACGCAAATTTCTTCACTGTCGGTGAAGAACTGAGGTGTATGCAAGAAGTCAGTGAGACGAAGGTGAACGACAGCGGTTCAGTGGCGATCCCGGCGGCGGTGCGGGAGGAGGCGGAGATCGAAGCGGGTGACAAACTGAGGTGGACAGTAGACGAGGGCGGAAATCTGTCGGTGGAGGTGATTAGAGAGCGGTTCGGAGCGTTCGACGACTTCGAGCCATTCGAGACGGAGGAGCCGGTGGACGGGGTCGAGGCGAAGCACACTGCTGGTGTGGAGTGACGAATGCAGCAGGCGTTGGTAGACACGTCGGTTCTGATTGCGGGTACGTTCGAGAAGGACGATAACCACGAGAGGGGGTTAGAGCTACTGCGGGGGTTCGACAGGGGGAAACTACCGAGGGGAGTCGTCCCGACGCCGATGCTGAAGGAATTGTTGGATTTCACGCTGGAACGGAAGTCACCAGAGGACGCGGAGGACGTGCTGGATCGACTTCAGGAGAGCGGTGGATTCGAGATCGTGTACCCTGCGCGAGGTGACTTCGAGCGGGGGAAATTGCTGTTCCGTAAGCACGCCGACTTGGGGCTGGCGGACGGGATGTTGGTAGGGTTGGCAGAGCGAACAGAGACGAGGTACGTGTTCTCTTTCGACGATGATTTTGATGATCCGGGTGGAGTGACCCGTCTAAATTCGGCTGTAAATCCGTACGACAGTAGTGAGTAGTGTCGAGGGGTTCAGGGGTGCGGCGTGATCGAGGCGAGCGGCGACCAGGAGGCGAGCGTCGACGACTGATTCACTGGGGCGGTCTTACCGACGTAGGGTACGACAGCGTGCCACCTGCCGACAGTCGTCGCACCGGTCTCGATGCCCGGAGACCGAGCTTCGACTCCTGTGTCGTCAGCGACCAGGGGTGTCGCCGACTACTCCGGCGCTGTTTCCGGTGCTACGTCCGTCTCGGAGTGCTGGGGGATATCTAAACGAGAGTCCGCTAGCGCCGTCCTGTGCTCCTCTGTTCGTCGCTCGACCCGTCGGAGGCGCGGGATCACGCCGTCACCTTCTACCTCTTCCTCACCCGTCAGGAGTCGGACCGCCTTGTGGGCGTCACGGCGCGTGTCGAGCAGCGCCTTCGCGACCGGGATCGCGATGGTCACCAGCGCACCGAGGAACCCGGCGATCGCGCCGAGTACCCCAGGAGGGACGGGAGCCATCAGACCACACCCGCCGAGATGTCGCTGTCCGACTGCGCGTACAGCAGTAGGACCCCGGCGACCACGGCCGCCACGAGGTACGCGCTCGAGCCGCCCAGCAACTCGTCCCAGGGACCCGCCATGTCGTCCGCCACCGCGGCGGCGTCGGAGTAGGCGTCACCGGCGACGTCCGCGACCGGCTCGGAGACGTTGCCCGCCATGTCCGCGAACCCGCCGCCCTTCTCGTCGTCGAACTGCCGCGCCACCGACTCGTCGATCGACCCCGCGGCGTGGTCCGCCACGCTGTCGATCCCGTCGAAGACACCGCCGCCAGCCTCGTCGTCGAAGCTCCGTCCAACTGCCTCGTCGACGGACCCGGCCGCGTGGTCCGCAACGCCCGCAGCGCCGTCGACGAGACCACCGCCCGGTTCGTCGTCCGTCGCCCGAGCGACCGCTTCGTCGACGGAACCAGCCGCGTGGTCCGCGGCCGCCGCGAGGCCGTCGAAGACGCTCACGACGCCACCGCCACGACGACGGCCAGCAACGCGAGGCCGCCGATCGCCATCGTCTGTGTCCCGATCTCTCCGAGTCCCTCGCCGCCACTGCTCTGGGTCGTGCCGGTGGACGTCGACATCGACGCCGACGAGCCGCCCGATACCCGCCCGAGTCCACGATCAGGTCGTCCGTGCCCGGGACGTGGATCGAGAACCCGTTACCGGGGTCGGTGTACGCGACGCCGGCAGAGACGAGCACCGGCCAGTCCGTCGACAGGCCGTCGTGGTGGTCGGTCTGTCCGGTGACGTAGTGCATCGTCGGCGCACTCGCGGCCGGATCACGCTCGCCGCACCGCCTCCGCACCGCGACCGCACCGCCTCCGCACCGTCTCCGCATCGGAAGTGTTCTGTGGCGTCGTACGACGCGACACCACCTTTCCAGGCACGCTCCCCGACCGGCCCGTCTGTTCGGTCTCTCACTCCGTCGCCGCCGCGACCGTCTCGATCGCTTCGACCCCGATCTGGACGGTGTCCGCGTCGATCTCATTGTCACGTAGCTCGGCGGCCGTGTACCAGTCCCAGACGCTCGCCGGCGCCTCGCCCGCCGCGGGGTCGATCTCCCGGGTCTCGGCGGCCGCGAAGAACACGTGGTCGACGTGCTGGTGTGCCACCGACCCGTCCTCGCGAACGTCGATGTCGTACAACATCGTGTGCCGCGGCGACGGCAGCGTCTCTCCCGCCGGCGCCGGCACCGGCTCCGTGTCGTCGACCAGCGTCGGCTCCAACCCCGTCTCCTCGCGGACCTCCCGGAGGCCACACTCGTGGGGGAGTTCGTCCCGATCCAGGTGGCCACCGGGCGGAATCCTGATCCCCAACTTCGGGTGTTCGTGCAACGCGACTGCCCCGTCACTGACCACGTAGACGGTCGCCGTGTGGTGGCGTGTCGTCTCCACACTCGGGTCTGGGGACTGCCTCGCTTCGAGGTTTCGGTGTGGTCTCGGCTGTATCCACCGTGGGACCCGGCGCCGCCGCTCGTCGGTGTCGTGTCGAGTGGGTGACGGTCGCGGGTTCCGTCGGCACCGCGGGGACCGACCACGGACCGGCACCGAGGTGACGCCCCCAGTGCGTCACCCGACTCGCCCACGGGCGACGGCGGCACGTGGACGGGAGACGGCGGCGCGTGCCGCCTCGGTCAGGGCATCTGGACCTTCTCCTCGGCCTCCAGCAACTCGTGGTAGCGGTTGCGGATCGTGACCTCGGAGATGTTCGCGACCTCGCTCACCTCGCTCTGGGTGACCTTCTCGTTGGTCAACAGCGACGCGGCGTACACCGCCGCGGCCGCCAACCCGACCGGGGACTTCCCGGAGTGGACACCCTGTTCTTTCGCCGTCGAGAGCAACTGCCGTGCGCGCCGCTCGGACTCCTCCGAGAGCTCCAGATCCGACGCGAACCGCGGCACGTAGCTCTCCGGGTCCGCCGGCTGGATCTCGAGGTTGAGCTCCCGGACGATGTACCGGTACGTCCGAGCGATCTCGTCTTTCTCGACGCGGGAGACGTTCGCGATCTCGTCGAGCGAACGTGGCGTCCCCGCCTGCCGTGCCGCCGCGTACAGCGACGACGTGGACACACCCTCGATCGACCGCCCCGGCAGCAGGTCTTCGTCGAGTGCACGCCGGTAGATCACGCTCGCGGTCTCGCGGACGTTCTCCGGCAGGCCCAGCGCGGAGGCCATCCGGTCGATCTCCCCGAGCGCCTGCTTGAGGTTGCGCTCCTTGGAGTCGCGGGTGCGGAACCGCTCGTTCCACGTGCGGAGCCGCTGCATCTTCTCGCGCTGGCGACTGGAGAGCTGTTTCCCGTAGGCGTCTTTGTCCTGCCACCCGATGTTGGTCGACAGCCCCTTGTCGTGCATCATGTTGGTCGTCGGGGCGCCGACGCGGGACTTCTCGTCTTTCTCTTTGGCGTCGAACGCGCGCCACTCCGGCCCACGGTCGATCTCGTCCTCCTCGACGACGAGCCCACAGTCGCGACAGAGGGTCTCGCCCCGCTCGGAGTCGTTCACCAGGTTCCCACCACACTCGGGACACTGTACCGACTCGTCGGCGCTCTCCGTCTCCTCCGTCTCCGTCTCGGTCTCGCGGGTCCTGGCTCGTTCGCTAGTGTAGTTGCGGACGTTCTCACTCATAATTGGCTGTGTGGTGCCGTAGGGAGAGTGCCGACTCTCTCCCCCTTCACCGTAGAACTGTACAGGTGCGACAGACACATAAACCTGACCCAAATTTCCCCGAAGACTTCTATCGATAACTGCCGTACTGCGTCGGGCCGTATCTGGTGAACATTTGAGCGTTTCGGGACTACTTGAACCCTCGGTCGCTTCCCGTCGCCCTCTGGTGGTTCTCGGCTGGTCACGACGACGTTCGCTCGCGAGTGGGCTGGCGGTTCGATTCTCACTCGTGAGAACGTCGGAGAACACGAGACGGGTCGCCTCGGAGAGTGTCGACTCACCTCGACGAGTGGGTGACTGGCCTCGGGACGAGGTGGCGACCGACCCCGACGAGGCGGCGGCCGACCCAGTGTTTCCGTGGCGAGCGGGCTGTCGGGGGTATCGAAACCCTTACTCTCGGTCCGAGTGACCCACGTAGTATGAGCGAGACGCCGGACGACGCCGACGCGGCCGGAGACGACCCCGCCGCGGACGGCGGTAGTGAGGCTGCCGACGCGGCGTCGGCACCGTCGACGGTCGCACCGGACGACGTGCGACACGTCGCCGAGTTGGCGCGTGTCGCCCTCAACGACGAGGAGGTCGCGACGTTCACCGACCAGTTCGGGGACATCCTCGAGTACTTCGACGCGCTCGACGAAGTGCCCGAGCAGGACGCCGAGCCGGAGCTGGTCAACGTCATGCGGGCCGACGAGGTCCGCGAGAGCCTCTCGCAGGAGGCGGCACTGTCGAACGCACCGGAGTCCGAGGACGGGTACTTCGTGGGGCCACGCGTCTCATGAGCGACACGGTCGACGCCTTCGTGACGGAGACGGAGCTCGCCGGCGCCGACGACGGGCCGCTGTCGGATCTCACGGTCGCGGTGAAGGACAACATCTCGACGGAGGGTGTCCGGACGACCTGTGGTTCGGCGACGCTGGCGGACTACGAGCCGCCGTTCGACGCGACGGTCGTCGAACGCCTCCGAGAGGCGGGCGCGACCATCGTCGGCAAGACGAACATGGACGAGTTCGGGATGGGTGGGACGACGGAGACCTCCGCGTTCGGGCCGACGGCGAACCCGGTCGACCCCGACCACGTTCCGGGTGGCTCCTCCGGTGGCTCGGCGGCCGCGGTCGCCGCCGGCGAGGCGGACGTGGCGCTCGGCTCCGACACCGGCGGCAGTGTCCGGAACCCGGCGGCGTTCTGTGGCGTCGTCGGCCTCAAGCCCACCTACGGGCTCGTCTCCCGGTACGGACTCGTCGCCTACGCCAACTCGCTGGAGCAGATCGGTCCGCTCGGCGCGACCGTCGCGGACACCGCACGCCTCCTCGACGTCGTCGCCGGGCCGGACGAGCGCGACGCGACGACGCGGTACGGAGCCGCGGACGCCGGCCCCGAGACACACCCGGCGACGGAGACGACGTACGCGGACGCCGTCGTCGACGACGCCGACGCCGCGACGGCGGCCGCGGAGGGACTCACCGTCGGCGTCCCGACGGAACTCGTCGAGGGAGCCGCCGAGCCGGTCCGCGAGCGGTTCGCGGCGACGCTCGAGACGCTGCGCGAGCAGGGCGCCGAGACGGTGGACGTGTCGCTGCCGTCCGTCGAACACGCCGTGCAGGCGTACTACGTGATCGCCATGTCGGAGGCGTCCTCGAACCTCGCGCGCTTCGACGGTGTCCGCTACGGCGAGGCGGGCGAGGCAGACGGGAACTGGAACGAGCAGTTCGCCGGCGCTCGCGAGGCCGGGTTCGGCCCCGAGGTGAAGCGGCGCGTCCTGCTGGGGACGTTCGCGCTGTCGGCCGGCTACCACGACGAGTACTACGAGAAGGCCCAGGACGCCCGAGCGTGGGTGAAGCGGGACTTCGACGAGGCGCTCGCCGAGGCGGACGTGTTGGCGACGCCGACGATGCCGGTCCTCCCGCCGGAGCGCGGCGAGAGTCTCGACGACCCGCTGCAGTTGTACCTGATGGACGCCAACACCGTCCCGGTGAACCTCGCGAACCTCCCGGCCATCTCCGTCCCCGCCGGCCGCGCCGAGGGGCTCCCGGTCGGGTTCCAGCTGATCGGCCCGGCGTTCGGCGAGGAGCGACTCCTCCGCGTCGGGAGTGCCGTCGAACGCCTCCGCGAGGCGTAGTCGGCGGATCGAGTGGGTCCGACCTACGGAGCCACGTCTGCTTCGAGGTACGCCGCGGCACGTTCGGCCACCTCGCTCGTGAACGACGCCGTCAACGCTCCCTGTGGCTCCGCGACCGCGTCGTGTTTGACCGTCGCGATCACCCAGGGCGAACAGTAGGAGGTCACGTCCGGAACACGTCCGAGCACCCAGTCACCGTCGTCGACACGGACGTTGTCGGGGAGGTCACTCGTCGTCAGCGCCAGACAGACGTACTCCTCCCCGGCGTACGGTACCCCGTCGGCCGTCACGACCAGCCAGGGTCGTGGTCCGCCACCGTTGCCGTACGGGTTCGGCGCCCAGAACACGTCACCCGACGCGAATCGCTCACTCGTCACGGTGCTCCCGTGGGTCGACTGCGTGGCGTCGCCAGCGCTCGAACGCCGGCGACTCGTCGTCGCCCGCCGCAGCGGTCTCGCTCGCGTGCCCGGTGGCGGCCGCGAGACTCCGGTCGTGGTCGCTCGCTCGCCAGTAGACGCCGCGGTGGTCGACGCGGCCTCGCTCGCGGAGGCGGACGAGCGTCGGCCCGACCGAGCCCGTCGTCACGTCCGTCGCCGCCGCGATCTCGCTCTGTGTGAACGCCTCGTCCGAGTGCTCGCGGAGGAACGCGAGGATGGTCGCCGCGTTCGTCCCCGGCGTCGGCTCCTCGTCGTCGTCCGACAACGAGTCGAACCGATCACTACTGATGGGCACACCGAACACGACGTATCGACTCGTATTGATTGTATCGACGAGTCGGGGGCGTGTCGCGTACCGAGTGCTGAGCGAGTCTCGATCGGGTGAGGTCGAGTACCGGGAAGAACGTCGTCGCGAGTCGAGTCGCCGACCACCCGGCGACAGAGGTGAGAAGCGTCGGCTCGCGCCGCCGGTCAGTCGTCGCCGGTCGGGTCGACGATCTCGACCTCGCCGTCGACGACGGCGACGTTGATCAGCGTCTTCACGTCGAAGTCCGTGTCGTCGAGTTCGTTCTCGCCGGCCTTCTTGATCACCGCGACCACGTCCTGGACCTCCGCGCCGATGTCGTCCAGCGCCGTGAGGATCCCCTTCATCGTCCCGCCGGTCGAGAGCACGTCGTCCAACACGAGCACGCGGTCGCCGGCCTCCACGTCGTTGATGTACATCTCCCCCTCGGAGTAGCCGGTCACCTGCGTCAGCGACACCTCGCCGTCGAGACCGTACTGCCGCTTGCGGATCACGACCAGCGGGATGTCGGTCATCAGCGACACCGCCGTGGAGATGTGGATCCCCATCGCCGCCGGCGTGACGATCTTGTCGACGTCCTCGATCTGCGCCTTGCGGATGATCTTGATGACGATCTCCCGCAGCAGTTCGGGTTCGAGCATCGGCACCCCGTCGCTGATCGGGTGGACGAAGTAGTTGTAGCCGTCCTTCTCGATGATCGGGGCGTCGAGGAGCGACTGCTGTAACCGATCCATGTCGTGGGGTCGCCGGGCGTCGGCAAAAGCGTGGTGGATCGGATCGCGCCCCGTTCGGGCGTCTCGACGCCGCAGACGACGGTTCCCGCCGCCGGTTCGGCGTCGCGACCCCGACGGCGACTGGTCGTCTACCGGTCCGGCATCACGACCTCGGGGACGACGGCTCGGTCACTGGTTCGGCGTCGCGACCCCGGCGGCGACTGGTCGCGCCGCCGCTCAGATCCAGCCCTCGTCGGCCAACAGCTCCCCGTTGAGCAGCGAGGCACCCGCCGCGCCGCGGATCGTGTTGTGTGCGAGACAGTTGTACTTCACCCCGGCGTCCGTCGCCGTCACGCCGCCGGCGACGACGGCCATCCCGTCCCCGCGGTCGCGGTCCATCCGCGGCTGGGGGCGTTCGGGTGCGTCCTCGCCGAACACGTGGATCAACTGGTCGGGCGAGGACGGCAGCGGCGCGCTCTCGACGGCACGCATCGCCTCGCGGACCTCGGCGGCCGTCGGGTCTGCCTCGAGTTCCGCGAAGACGTTCTCCAGGTGGCCGTCGACGGTCGGGATGCGGTTACAGGAGGCGGTCACGTCGGCGTCGAGCCGCGAGACGCTCGCGCCGTCGAACTCGCCGAGCAGCTTCCGACTCTCCGTCTCCATCTTCGCCTCCTCGCCGCCGATGTGCGGGATGGCGTTGTCGATGATCTCCATCGAGGTGACGCCGGAGTAGCCCGCGCCGGAGACGGCCTGCAGCGTCGACACCTGGACGGACTCGATCCCGAACTCCGTCAGCGCCGCCAGCGTCGGCACCATCGTGATCGTCGAACAGTTCGGGTTCTTGACGAGTGCGCCGTCCCAGCCGCGCTCGTCGCGCTGGCGCTCGATCAGCCCGAGGTGGTCCGGGTTCACCTCCGGGATGGTCAGCGGCACGTCCTCGGCGAGGCGTTCGTTCGAGGAGTTCGAGGAGACGACGTACCCCGCCTCGCACAGCGCCGGCTCGACCTCGGCGGCCACGTCGGAGGGGAGCGACGAGAACAGGAGGTCCAGATCGTCCGGCAGCGCCTCGGGGTCCGTCTCGCGGACGGTCAACTCGGCCACCTCCTCGGGGATCGCCGTGCCGAGGCGCCACTTGGCGGCCGCCTCGTACCGCTGGCCCGCGCTCGCTGGACTGGCGGTCACCGTCTCGATCTCGAAGCGTGGCGTCCGTTCGATCAACTGGACGAACCGCTGTCCGACCGCACCGGTCGCGCCGAGCACGCCGACTCGTAGTGACATTGCACGAGAGGTGGTCACACGCGCCTAAACCCCTTCGGGTTCCGGGAACGACGGCGGCACTCGCCGGTTCCGGTGA
This sequence comes from Halobaculum sp. MBLA0147, assembly GCF_041361345.1. Taxonomy (NCBI): domain Archaea; kingdom Methanobacteriati; phylum Methanobacteriota; class Halobacteria; order Halobacteriales; family Haloferacaceae; genus Halonovum; species Halonovum rutilum. The sequence continues at coordinate 1,187,482 of NZ_JBGKAD010000001.1, forward strand.
CGGACGACGGAGTGGACCGGACTGGACTGGTACTCACTCCTCGCCGACGAACCGGACGCGTCCCTCCACGGGCGGGACCGGGTTGTCGCGGAGGTAGTCGGCGAGCACCTCGTGTTGGACGCCGTGCTCGCCCGCGCGGTGGCGCTCGCCGATCGCCGGGAACTCGTGGTCGGAGTGGAGGACGTACTCCGGGGTCGCGACCGTGTACAGGCGGTCGTCGACGACCGGCTCGCCGCCGACGCGCAACTCGCGGACGGTCTCCGTCTCGCGGTCGAACAGCAGTTCGAGCCCGGAGACGTGACCGTGCCACCACTCCGGGTCGCCGAAGTCGACGACGGACGCCGACATCTGTCGGGCCACATCGCGCAGTTCCGCGCCGGTGAGTTCACAGACGACGACCGGCTCCTCGAACGGGAGCACGCCGATACAGTCTGCTAGCGTCACGTCGCCGGTCAGCGGCTCGCCGAGTCGGAGCCCGCCGGCGTTCTGGAGCCCCACGTCCACGTCCGCCGCCGCGCGGTAGGCGTCCGCGACGAGGTTCCCGATCCGCGACTCACCGCCGTGGGCCGTCGTCTCCGTCCGCTCGATCCGGTCGTCGACGTGCGCGACCGTCCGGTCGAGACCGGCCTCGCTCACGCGGTCGGCCAACGCCGTCGCCACCGACGCGGCGGGCTCGACGGACTCCGCGGCGACGACCTCGTCGACGTGGAGCAGGTCGCCGGTCGCGCCGTCAGCCGTCAACTCCACGGCGACCACGCAGGTGCCGTTGACGCCGGGGCGCGTCACGAGCGTCCCGTCGACGTGGTCGACGCGACGACTGTGGACGTGACCGCCCAACACCGCGTCCACGCCGTCGAGTCGGGCGAGGTCGTCGTCACCCTGTCCGAGGTGCGAGAGGGCGACGACGTGGTCGACACCGGCTGCTCGGAGGTCCGCGACCGCCTCGCGAGCGGCCGGGAGCGGGTCGTCGAAGGACAGCTCTGCTGCCTCGGGGTTCAGCGAGTCCGTCGCGGGATCGGTGACGCCGAAGAAGCCGACGCGCTCGTCGCCGACGGTGCGGACCACCCACGGTTCGACGCCGTCGTGGACCGCGAACGGCTCCCCACGTTCGTCGCGGACGTTCACCGTCACCCACGTCGGGGGAGCGTCCGCGACCAACTCGCGGGTCGCCTCGACGCCGAAGTCGAAGTCGTGGTTGCCGAACGTCTCCAGCGCCGTCCCGGCCGCCTCGAAGAACGGGATCGCCTGTCGACCCCCCGTGACGAGCGGGAGCACACCCGGCGCGGTGTCGTCGCCGGTGCCGACGACGAGCGCGTCGTCACCTGCGCGAGCCGCCAGCAATCCGGCGAGTCGCGCCGCGCGGTCGTGGTCGTCGTAGACGTTCTCGACGTCCGAGTGGTGGAGGAGCGTGACCATGTGGTGGGTGTCACCGCCTTCGTGTGGGCACGCCTGAGCCCGTCGGTTCGTCGTCGGGAGCGGTGGCACGGCGTCGCCCGGATCGTGCCGCAGTCGCCGACGAGGTCGTCGCCCGGAGCCCCTCGTGGTCGCCGAGGAGGGCGGGTTCTCACCCGAGGAACGTCACGGCACGCCGACCGACCCACCCCAGCCCGACCGCCAGCAGGTAGTAGTACGCGAGGACGACGAGCAGTCCGAGCGCGTCCGGGACGACCCCGTAACCGACCGTCCGCGCGAGTAGATCGACCGGCGCGTTGACGAGCGACAACAGCGGATCGAGACCGGGGAGCGGTCGCCCGAGGACGAACTGGAGGTAGTGAGCGACGACCAGTCCCAGTAGCACTCCGAAGGCGGCCACCACCGACGGACGGGGACGACAGAGTCCGACGACTGTCGCGAGGAGGTCGGAGTCGGTCACCGCCGGAGACACGGTTTCGAGTGGGTCGGGACGGCTCGTAAGCCTTCTGTCGAGACCGGTGTGCAATCGTCTCTACTCGTGGGCGTCGTCCCAGCCGTCGGGTTTCTTCAGGTTGCCGCAGGTGTTACACTCGATGCGCCCCATCGTGTCGACGGCGTTGGCGGTGCCGTCGCAGTTGCCACAGACGTACCCCCAGCGGCGTTGGCCGCCGTCGTCCTCGTAGGCGTGGAAGAACGGCGCCTTCGACCCGCGCTCCCCGGCGGCGCGGTCGACGAACAGCTCTCCCGCCTCCGTGCCGAGCAGTTCCAGGTTCACACTCGCAGTACGCACCGCGAGGACAAAAAGCCGCACCGTTCCGAGGAGACGGGGTCAGTTCCGACGAGAACACGACGGTGCCACGAGTCTCGACGAACGACGGCTGCGATCAGGTCCGGAAGCTCTCGCCGCAGCCGCACTCGCTGACGACGTTCGGGTTCTCGACGTGGAACCCGGCCGCCTGGAGTCCGTCCTCGTAGTCGAGCGTCGAGCCGCCGACGTACTCCAGCGACGCCGGGTCCACGAACACTCGCAGCCCGTGGTGTTCCGTCACGCGGTCGTCGTCCTCCGGCGCCGTGTCGAAGCGCATCCCGTAGGAGAGGCCCGCACAGCCACCCTGCTGGACGTACAGCCGCAGCCCACCCTCGTCGACGTCCATCCCCTCCGACTCCATCAACGACAGCGCCTGCTCGGCCGCCGCCGGTGTCACCACGACCGGCTCGTCGACGCCGGTGCCGCCGTCGCTCGCGTCCGTGCTCATACCCGCCCTTCGACCGTCGCCCGCTTAGTCCTGACGCCGCGCCGTAACCGGTTCCGGTTGCGTCCACGGCGACGAGCAGACGCGAGTGGTGTCGAGCACGGCGGGGCACGGTGTGGGTCACCGCACGCGGTGACGATCACAGTCTGACGACGACCCGGTCGTCGATCACGATGCCGGCGCCGGGGCGGATGCGGAAGCGGATGCGGTCGTCGACGGGTGCCGTCGTGCCGGCGAAGCGGCGCACGTCGATCCAGCGCTCGGCCGTCCGCTCGGTCGGCTGGCGGGCGAGTTCGAGCACACAGTCGGCGAGGCGCCGGAACGGGTCGACGACCGGCTCCGGCAGCCCCGTCGGGTCGAGTGTGACCACGACCGTCCGGCCGTTGTCCGTGATCGACGAGAGGAACGACACGACGCGACGGGCGGCCCGTCGTCGGTCGGTGGCCGATCGGAGGCGGTCGAACCCGGCGTCGTACCGCAACACGTCGTCGAAGGAGTCCAGCAACACCACGTCGGCGGCCCACATCCGCTCGCTCGCCGCCAGTCGCGCGAGCAACTCCCGAGCCGGCGTCCCCTCCGTCCCGGCCACGTCGCCGTGGAGGTACAAGAGCTGCGAGGCGGCGAGGTGGCGACCGACCTCGTACCCCAGCGCCCGCATCTGCGAGAGGAACCGCCGGACGGGGCGGTCCGTCGACAGCAGGGTGACGGGGTGTGACTCCGAGCAGAGCCCGTGTGCGAACCGCCCGGCGAACGCGCTCTTGCCCGCACCCGTCTCTCCGGTCAGGAGGACGAGACTCCCGCGCGGGAGCCCGCCGCCGAACGCACGGTTCACCTGGTCGTGTCGGTGGAGCCCCAGCGAGTACGGGCCGCCCCCGCGCCACTGCCGCACGCGCGATCGCCGTGTCACGCCCCACACTGCGTGTGACGGCGACAAAAACGCTCCCCCCGCCGTCCGCGACCGGCACCCCGAGTGTCGACAGCCCGGTGGTCACTCTTCGTCCGAGCGGTCGTGAACGCTCGCGGCGGTCACTCTTCGTCCGAGCGGTCGTGAACGCTCGCGGCGGTCACTCTTCGTCCGAGCGGTCGTGAACGCTCGCGGCGGTCACTCCTCGTCCGAGCGGTCGTGAACGCTCGCGGCGGTCACTCTTCGTCGAGGCGTTCGCGGACGCTCGCGGCGTGTGCCTCCAGCCCCTCGGCGTCGGCGAGCGTCGTGATCGTTTCCGAGAGGTCGTCAAGTGCGTCCCGCGAGAGTCGCTGGACGGTCGACGACCGCAGGAACGTGTCGACGGAGAGCCCGCCGAACGTCTTCGCGCCGCCGTTCGTCGGGAGGACGTGGTTCGTCCCGGCGGCGTAGTCGCCCGCCGCGACGGGGCTGTACGGCCCGAGGAAGGCGCTGCCGACGTTGTCGATCCGGTCCAGGATCGCCTCCGGGTCAGCGGTCTGGATCGAGAGGTGTTCGGCGGCGTACTCCTCCGCGAACAGCACCGCCTCCGGCATCGAGCGGGCGTACAGGACGCCGCTGGCGTCGTTGCCGAGCGCCTCCCGGATCGTCTCCGTCCGCTCGCGGTCGGCGACGCGGTCCGCGACCGCCTCTGCGATCGCCGTCGCGACCGCCTCGTCGTCCGTCACGGCGACGACGGAGGCGTTCGGGTCGTGTTCCGCCTGCGCCAGCAGGTCGCTGGCGACGTGGCCAGGGTCGGCGGTGTCGTCGGCGACGATCAACACCTCGGAGGGACCGGCGAGGAAGTCGATCTCGACGGTGCCGCGGACCTCCGCCTTCGCGGCCGTCACCCAGCGGTTCCCGGGCCCGACGATCTTCCGGACGGCGTCGACGGTCTCCGTGCCGTACGCCAGCGCGCCGACCGCCTGGGCACCGCCGACGGAGTAGACGGCGTCGGCACCCGCCTCGTGGATCGCCGCCAGCGTGACGGGGTCGAGCTCGTCGGCCGGTGGCGTGACGACGGCGACGTGTTCGACACCGGCCACCTTCGCCGGGATCACGCCCATCAGCGCCGAGGAGGGGTAGGCGGCGGCGCCACCGGGGACGTAGACGCCGACGCGGTCGAGCGGCCGGAACCGGCGCCCGAGTTCGCGGCCGTCGGCGAACGTCTCTGTCCAGTCGTCGGGTACCTGTCGTTCGTGGAACGCCCGGACGTTCGCGGCCGCCTCGCGAATGGCGGTCAGCGTCTCCTCGGGCACCTCCTCGACGGCTCGTTCCGCCTCGTCGGTCACGTCGAGGTTGGCGACGGTCACGTCGTCGAACTCCTCGGAGAACTCGCGGAGTGCCACGTCACCCTCCTCGCGGACGCGGTCGAGGATCTCGCGGACGTCGCCCCGGACGGCGTCGACGCCCGCGTCGCGACCGAAGAAGGCCCGTCGCTCGTCCGGCCCCAACTCCGCCACGGCGCGTGGCTGCAGTGTGTCGCTCATACCTCTCGGTGGGGTCGTGAGGCGAATAGTCGTTCCGACTCTCGCGGTGCGGTGGCGACGGACGGCCGTCGCGTCGGGACACTCTTTGTGACCGGGACCCGACGCGGGGACGTGACAGACGAGGCCGAGACGACGGGGGACGAAGAGTCGGCGGAGGGGGAACCGACGGCCGACGAGGCGACGGACGGGGAACCGACGGCCGACGAGGCGACGGACGACGGGTACGAGTACGACGCCGACGGGATCCGCGCCGGGTTGGACGCGGACTTCGCCGTCGAGTACCACGAGACGCTGGGGTCGAGCAACGACCGGGCGAAGACACTCGCGGCCGAGGGGGCGCCGGAGACGGTCGTCGTCGCGGACGAACAGACCGCACCGCGGGGGCGCGAGGGCCGCGAGTGGTCCTCGCCGGCCGGCGGCGTGTGGGTGTCGCTGTTGGTGTGGCCCGACGCCGAGCCGGCGGCGACGCCGCTGTACACGCTGGCGACGGCGGTGGCGATCACGGAGGCCTGCCGCGAGGCCGGCGTCCGCGCCCGGATCAAGTGGCCCAACGACGTGCTCGTCGGCACGGACGGCGACCGCGGCGGCGCGAAGCTGTGTGGCGTCCTGACGGAGTCCGGGCAGACGGACGGGTCGGGGACGGACGAGAGCAGTCGAGACGACGACACGGCCCAGTCCGGCGACCGCTGGCTGGTGATCGGGATCGGGCTCAACGCCAACGTGGACCCGGCTGCGCTCCCCGCGGAGGCGGACGCGACGAGTCTCCGGGCCGAGCGTGGGGCGGACGTGGACCGGCGGCGACTCCTCCAGACGGTGCTCGACCGCTTCGACGAACTGCGCGGGGACCCCGACGCGGTCCTCCCCGCGTGGCGCGAGTACGCGGACACGCTCGACCGGCGCGTCCGGGTCGAGACGCCCGGCGGGACGGTCGTCGGCGAGGCGGTCGACGTACGGTTCCCCGGCTCGCTCGTCGTCCGGACCGACGACGGCGATGAGGTGGTCGTCACGGCCGGGGACTGTGAACACCTCCGTCCGATCGGGAACTGAGTGGTCGATCCGAGAGCGACGACCGAGGGTCGGTCGCCGACGCTTCCGGCTGGCGACGCGAGTCAGTGGGCGACGCGAGTCAGTGGGCGACACGAGTCAGTCGTCGACGCGGGTCAGTCGTCGACGCGGACGGTCAACACCGGCACGTCGGCCGACCGGAGCACCTTCTCGGCGGTCGACCCCAACAGCAGGCGGTCGATCCCGCCGCGGCCGTGCGTCGCGGTGACGATCAGGTCGCAGTCGTTCGTCTCCGCGTAGCGGACGATCCGCTCGCTGGGCGAGCCGTCGCGGATCGCCGTCTCACAGGGCACGTCGTAGTCGTCCGCGATGGACGCGACCGCCGCGACGGCGTCCTCGGCGTCCGCCCGGAGCATGTCGTCGACACCCTCCAGCGCGGCCTCCGTCGGCAACCCCGCGTACGCCCCGGCGTTGACGACGTACACCGTGTGCAGCGTCGCGCCGTGTTCGACCGCGAGGTCCACCGCGTGCTGGACGGCCCGCTCGACGCCCTCGGAGCCGTCCGTCGGGACGAGAATCCGGTCGTACAACCCCATGTGAACGTATGTCGTACTCCGTCGCCGTGTGGCAAAAGGGTTGCTCCGGTCAGATGACACCTACACTGACGGAGACGACGGCACCGCGCCCGTACCGTTCGGTCACCGTGTCTCGCTCCGTTCGGAGTCCGTCGACGCGACCTCGTCGACGAGTTCGTCGACCTCGTCGGCGGTGGCGATCGGGTCGTCACCGTCCGTGTCGGGGGGAGTCGCCGACGCGTCGGCGGCAGCCATCTCGGCGTTGTGGAGATCACCGAGCACACCTCTGATCTCGTCGACACGTTCCTGGACGACGAAGTAGTAGCCGTCGTGGCGGTCGAGCAACCCCTTCCGGTACAGCCTGTCGAGTGTCTTCCCGACGCTGTTCGGGGCGACCTCCGTCTCGTCTGCGAGCGCCCGCGGTCGATACGCCGTATCGGCGTTCGTCGCGAGGTGCCGCAGCGCGGTCTCCTCGTTGGTCCCGGGCGACACTGGGAACGCCTCGTCGGCCCGACGCTGGAGTTCCTCGACCGGAATCGTCGACGACGACATCTCGTGTCACCCTCTGTCACCGCTCGTCATCAACGCTTCGGTGGGTTCCTCTAGTGAGGTGACCGGCCGAGAAGAGAGCCACTCCCGAACCGCGAAGGGCGGTGGAACACGGACGAGAGTCGACGACGGTCCCCACCCTTGAAGCGTCACTGCACGTCGGCCCTCGGATCGTCACCACTCTTCGGGCGACGGGTCGTCGACGCCGGCCGCCAGCGCGCGGACGTAGCGGCCGACGTGGTCGTCCATCCGGCGTTTGAACCCGGCGCGTCGGGCGAGCCGGTCGAGTTCGCGCGAGACGTAGGTGCCGTACTGGACCGCCTTCTTGTCGGCCGTCCGAACCGCGGGCGGGACGAAGCCGTCGGCCGCCCGGCGGAGCGCCACCTTCCGCTCGTCCGGGGTGGCGATGGCCTCACCAGGGAGCCGGAGCGCGGCGGCGACGACGTCGTCGTGTAACAGTGGCGCGACCGGTTCGACGCCGGCGGCCCGCAGCGTACACACGTCTCGTGGGAGTTGCTCGGCCAGCGACTCCACCACCTCCCGGCGTGCCCCGCGGACGGTCGTCGCGTCGACGCGGTCGTCGGACGCCGGCTCGACGAGTTTCGCGTAGCCGCCGAACAGCTCGTCCGCTCCCTGCCCGACGGCCAGACGGTCGTAGCCGTCGGCGGCGGCACGTTCCGCGACGAGGAACAACGGGACGGCGATGCTCACGTCCATCGGGTTCGTGCGCCCCGTCGCCGCCGTCACCGCCCGCACGGCACGGCGGAGGTCCTCGTGGTCGATCTCGACGATCCGGAGGTCGCCCTCGCGACCGACGGCCGCCGCCGCCTCGCGTGCCGCGGCCACGTCGTGACACCCCTCGAAGCCCGCGACGTACAGCGGTGCCTCGGGGAGCCCGGCCGCGACGACCGCCGAGTCGACCCCGCCGGAGAACGCCACCGCCGTCTCCACGCCGTCGGCGGCTACCGTCTCCGGCTCGGAGGCTACCGTCACCGGTTCGGAGCCTGCCGTCTTCGGACCGGGTGCAGTCGACGCCGCGACGGCGCGGGTCCGCGACAGCACCGCGGTCTCGACGCGGTCGAGCGCCTCCTCGACCGGAAGTGGTTCCGGATCTGGCAACGACCAGACGTGTTCCGCCTCGTCGACCGGGTCGCCGAGCCGGAGTGCGTGGCCTGCCGGGAGCAGTTCCGGGTCCGCGAGCGTCGTCGGCTCGAACGCCCACCGACGCGGTCGCTCCCGGTCGACGTACAGCGGTCGCCGTCCGAGACAGTCGCGAACCAGGAGGTCGACACTCGCGGCCGTGTCCTCGCCACGCGCCCCGTCTGCCGTGTCGAACGGCGCGGGCGGATCGCGGACGCCACACACCAGCCCGGCGAAGCCGGTCGTCCCCGGCAACGGGTCGCCGTCGGCGAGTGCCGTCCGGACGACCGCCTCGTCGGCCCCGTCGAGTGTCGTTCGGACGACAGCCTCGTCGGTGCCGTCGAGTGTCGTGTCGCCAGAAGCGTCGGTGTCGTCGGTCACAACAGTTGGGCGAGCCGTCGTCGGACGCGTCGTTTCGCGCCGCCGGCGGCCTGACGGAAGGAGACGAGCCACGGGGTGCGCCGGCCGACGACGCTGGTCCGGCCCTCGCGGATCGCCCGCAACACCGCCTCGGCGGTGCGCTCGTCCGTCCCGATCTGCGTGACCGCCTGCCCGACCATCTCCGAGACGTGTGCGTCGCTCCCGGCGACGGTCGGGAGGCCACGACCGACGGCGAACGACTCCGCACGCCGGTTGCCCCGCCCGGTCAGCAGGCGCGAGTTGAACACCTCGATCGCGTCGGCCCGCGCCAGTTGCTCCTCGGAGACGTGTGGGGCGACGCCGTGACGCGACTTCTGGAAGGGGTGTGGGACGACGGCGATACCACCCGCGTCGTGGATACGGTCGATCGTCTCGTCGAAGGACAGGCCCGCCGGGATCGACTCGTCGATGCCGAGTCCGAGGACGTGGCCCGCCGCACTCGTCACCTCCATCCCGACGATACCGACGAGGCCGTAGTCTGCCGCCAGCGTCGCCGCCTCGCGGCTGGCCGCGATCTCGTCGTGGTCCGTCACCGCGAGCACGTCCAACCCGACGCCGGCCGCCTGCTCGACCAGCAGTTCCACTGGGTCGCGGCCGTCGTGGGACAGCTCGGAGTGGCAGTGCAACTCGGCGGCTAACACGCCTCCGTCTTCGCGAGCGGGAGAGAAAAGCGGTCCGGTCGGCGTGTCGGTGCGACTCTCGCATCCTCGCCCCGCGGTGTGGTCTTCCCGGGAGCGCCGCCGACACCGCCTGTCGCGGTCGTCTCCGCCGAGCGCGGTATCAAACCGTTTATACTGACGCCGGGGGAATCGAGGGGTAGGAATGCCGCGAGAACAGAAGGAGGTCCGCGAACTCCAGGAGGGGAGCTACGTGATGATGGACGACGCGCCGTGCGAGATCGACGCCTACAGTACGGCGAAGCCGGGGAAACACGGCAGCGCCAAGGCACGGATCGAGGGGACGGGCGTGTTCGACGACCAGAAGCGCTCGCTGTCCCAGCCGGTCGACGCGAAGATCTGGGTCCCGATCATCCAGCGCAAGCAGGGCCAGGTCGTCTCCGTCGACGCCGACGAGGTGCAGGTGATGGACCTCGACTCCTACGACACGTTCACGATGCTCGCGCCAGACGACCAGTCGTTCGAGGCCGACGAGAACATCGAGTTCCTCGAGTACGAGGGCCAGCGCAAGGTCGTCGGGTGATGCCGTTCCCCGGTGCGACCGCCGCCCGCGCGACCGACCGCCACTCGTCCGAGGACACCGACGCCGACGGGGCGACGGACCACGAGGCGGGAGCCGACGGCTCTGGACCGAACTACGTCCTCGTCGGTGCCCCGTTGGACGCGACGACGACGTTCCAGCCCGGCACCCGGTTCGGGCCCGACCGCGTCAGACGGTTCGCGCGGACGTTCGACGACTACGACCACCACACGGGTCGCTCCTTCTCCGCGTGTGGCGTCCACGACGCCGGCGACGTGGCGCCGTGGGACGACACCTCCGCGTACCTCGACCACCTCGCCGCAGAGCTCCGTGCGGCGGTGCTCGACGACGCCGTGCCGCTGACGGTCGGCGGCGAACACCTCGTCTCCTGGTCCGGCGTGCGCGCCACGGAGCCGGACACCTTCGTCGTCCTCGACGCGCACCTCGACCTCCGCGCGGCGTACGACGGGAACCCGCTGAATCACGCCTGTGTCACCCGTCGCATCCTCGACGGGCTCGGTGGAGCAGACGACGACGCAGACGACGGCGGTGAGACCCACGACGACGCCGCAGACGGCGGTGGCGACGGCGAGTCGTACCCGACGGTCGACGAGGTGGTGATCCTCGGAGCACGCACCGGGTCGCCCGAGGAGTGGGAGCGAGCCGAGGCGACGGACGTGACGGTCGTCCCACCCGCGGAGGTGAGCGAGTGGGAGCCGTCGTTCTCCGGATCGGCGTACCTCTCCGTCGACGTGGACGGCGCGGACCCGGCGTACGCGCCCGGGACGGGGACGATGGAGCCGTTCGGCCTCGCCCCTCGCGAGATGCACCGTGTCGTCCGTGCCGTCGCACCCGAGTGTGTCGGGTTCGACGTGGTGGAGGTGAACGACCGCGACGACGGCCAAGCCGCCGCGTTGGCCGGGAAGCTACTCCGCGCGTTCGTCTACGAACACGCCGACGCACACCGCGGCGCGTCTGGCGGGAACTGACTCATCGAGTCCGCCGCCCGACGAGATCACTCGACCAGCGCCGCACGGACGCGGCGGGCCGTCGCCTCGTCTTCGAGACTGAGCACGAACTCGCCGTCGTACTCGCCGGTCGCGATCGCGTCCGCGAGCGACGGTGCGATCCCGAACTGCTGGACGGTCTCGCCGTCGACCGCGACGACCACCTCGAACGCGTCCGGGTCGTCGGCGACGCCGGCCTCGCGGAACCGCTCGGAGACGCGATCCGCGGCCGCCGCCGTGAGCGTGAGTGGGACGACGTACCCGCCGGTCTGACGGGCCCGTACCGCTCCGACCTCGGCACTGTCTCCCTCGTCGAACAGTGTCCTCTCGGTGTCGGGCCCGCGGAGCGTCAGCGTGAGCGAGCCCGCCGCCGGTGCAGCGTCGGTAGACGCCGTGGTGCCGTCACTCCCTATGGTGTCGCCGCCGGTACCCGTGGTGTCACCGTCGCTCGGCGTCGTGTCACCGGTCGTCTCGCCGCTCGATCCGCCGACTCCGAGCCCGCCACAGCCCGCGACGGCCACACTCGTGGCCGCCGCGACACCGACGAGCGCGTCGCGTCTGGAGGGCACGCCCGGCGTGTCGGCGAGGGCTGGCAAGAACGTTCCGTGTCGTCTCGCGTCGTCGACACCGAGTGTGGTGGTCGTGTCACCGAGACAGGTGTGCCGTACGGGGAGGTGCTCTCCGATCGACTACCCCGTCGCGTGGGCCGCCACCGCACCGATCGCGCCGAACACGAGCGGGTAGACGACGCCCGCGAGCAGGACCCCCGTCACGGGGTCGACGGAGACGTTCTCCGTCGGGAAGACGAGCACACCGACCGCGCTCGCCGCGCCGTACCCCACCGCGACCGCCGCCCCCGCCAGCGCCGCCGACTCGGTCGACCCGCCCTCGACACCCCCGGCGCGTCCGACCGCGAGTCCCGCGACGAGCAGGAGCACCGGCGGCAGCACGTACAGGAGTGCGGTGAACCCGTCCTCGCCGCCGACGAAGTTCGCCGTCCCACCGACGAGCGGGATCTCGACCACCGCGTTCACGAAGTGTGCGTTGAAGACGATCCACCCGACGGCCTTCCACGTCGGGATGTCGGTGAACTGGCCGATGATCGAGTTCTGGATCTCCGAGGCCGCGAGCAGGTAGGTGAACAGGTACGTCGCCAGCCACGCTCCCAGTCCGGCGCCGGCCGCCGGCGCGAGCGGAAGCCCCGCGAGCCGTCCCCCAGTCTCTGACTCTGTCGCCATACCCTCGGGTGACGCACGACGGGTAAGTGCGTTGTGGGGGCGAAAAGATTGTATCAGTCGGTTGAGTCGTCAGTAGGAGATTGTTCTGTGTCATCAGGCACACTAGGGACCACAGGCTCGTCGAGAAATTTGCTTTTTTCGTATGTCGATTCTCTGCTATTTTTCTGTATAATATATACTAATAATATAGCTAAATTAGTTAAAAATATACTAACCATAATATTGAAAATTGGAGAGAGGAAGTCGACAATCGGCAGCAGTCGTGGCCGCATAAACGTTGGAATTAGCACAG